>JBDVOA010000043.1:0-161295 GCA_039969355.1 Paracoccaceae bacterium | reverse complement strand
GTTCCCGTCTATCATACAAGGAAATCAAATGCCGAATGTTGACGATACCCTAATCTGGTTAGAGGATTGTAGCCCGCCTCATGTCCGCCTGACGTTTTCGTCATATCCCTGGCAGAATGCGACGCTGATAAGGCGCCGGGTGCAGCATTTGTCCACTAAATATTCTAGAGGCTGGCATTGTCGTTATTGCAGCGAACTCATGCCGGTTTGGAAAAGGCTCGATGCGGAATACTGCGGTGAGAGTTGCCGTAAGATGGCAGCGCGGGCGCGACGCGCGCATCGCCAGCTACCCTAAGATTGCCCTAATGTTGGTGATCAAAAAAGACGTCTGGACGCCCCCCAGGATTTTACAAATTGCACCTTGTTCCGCGCAAATGTTCCTGCAATGTTCTTACGATGGCCAGACGCTCTCCACCTTCTCACAAGATTGACGACGCTGCTTTTCCAGTGCGGATCAAGCTGAAAATTCCAGAACGCGGTTTCGGGATGCGCCTGAACGATGTTCACCGCTGGTTGCAGGAAATGGCCGGGCATGGGGAATATGCGGTTCACCCGGCTCCGGGACTTGGTGGTAATGCCATGGCAGTGCATTTGCGGGGCGTAGAACCTGCTCAACAGTTTTTGACGCACTTCTCCGACCTTGAGCTTGCCGACGGTGTCTCCAGGCGCTCATACTCATGGATGACCCGCGAAACAGCGTGGGATTCGGGAGACCTGCTAGGCGTGTGTAATCTCTATTCAATGACCCGTGCCCAAACAGCAGTTACCGAGTTGGCGGAAGCCATGACGGATAGCACAGGCAACCTGCCATCGCTGCCGGGCATTTTTCCGGATCAAGCCGCGCCGGTTGTTCGCAATACACCTGATGGCCGGGAACTGACAATGATGCGATGGGGCATGCCGTCGCCGTCGTTTGCGCTCAAGAACCGCAAGACAGATACCGGCATCACAAACGTGCGCAACACGTCATCGCCCCACTGGCGGCGCTGGCTGGGCGTTGAGAACCGCTGTGTCGTCCCTTTCACCAGCTTTTGCGAATACGACACCCGCGCAGGTAAGAACAAGGAACCGGTCTGGTTTGCTCTGAATGAAAACCGCCCGCTCGCCTTCTTTGCAGGCGTCTGGACCGAATGGACGTCAGTGAGAAAGCTGAAAAAAGGGGAAACCACCAACAACCTGTTTGGCTTCCTGACAACAGAGGCGAATTCGGTTGTCGCACCGATACATCCAAAGGCCATGCCCGTGATACTGACCAAGTCGGATCAGTTGGATGTGTGGCTGAATGCACCGAGCGACGAAGCCTTAGCCTTACAACAGCCGTTGGCGGACAACGGATTGGTTATAGCGGCGCGCGGCGAGCGGGCCGATCCTGATGGGGCAGAAGGGTGACGTACCATGACGAATGACCCGACTGGGCGGTGCCTTTGCGGGAATGGTAGATGGCGAACTAGCCTGCTCTCTTCAATCCGAAAAGCCCTAGAAGCATTCATGCTTCTAGGGTGGATTTTTTCAGTTTTTTTGGCTTGATAAGTTTAGTGGGCGACTGCCTGCGCCAAGCATATGATGGCAGGCACATCTTAAGAACAGCCTAAGCTCATTGGTTTTTGACAGATCCGTTCAAGCCTTTACCCGGCATCTGCAAAAGCTGGCTACTGGCCACATCACCTTGGGGACTGGTTTCCCAAACTTGCGTTGTCAACGACCTGTCACCGCCCAATAGCTTGAGAATTTCATTGTGTTGATCAACATCGACGCCTGCTTCGTTTGCATAAGTCTCCAGCGCGACGGAAAGCCCTTCTAAGACACCTTCGATTTTCTCTTCTTCTGCGAATTCTGAAAGGTCTTTAAGTGCGTTGAGGAACCAAGTGTTTTGTACCATTTATCACGTCTCCAATTGTCCCGAGTCGAGAAGTTGGATTACGCGGGTTAAAAGGGGGTTAAGGACGGGTTAAGTGCTCGGTGTAGCAACAAGTTTGCAATTGGTCATACGGGTTTCTTCATTCCGCTTTTGGCTATTCTCATAGTCAGTTATCACAGCCCGCATGGCATCTGCGGTCGCATTTTGCCCACGTCTTTCCAATTCGAGGACGATGGCGTTTGATCGCGAAATAAATTCTTGGTTCATGCATTTCACCTCAATTGTTTCAGGCTTTGAAACAATAGGGGTCGATTCCCTTAATGAAGCCTTAACACGAAATAGAAATAGGCCAAATTCCGCCACACGCTGCGATCAGTACTCAAGGCAACTCAAAAGGTCCAACCCTAGCCAGCCGAAACTGGAACGATGGATCCTTCTCCCAACAGAAGCTCTGCAGACTTTGCACGCCGCCTGTCGCTGAACTAGCTCCTCACTCGCATAGCATGGGCTAGACTCTCAAAGGCTTCGTCTTGCTGGTGCTCGTTTAGGCCCACTTCAGCGGCATAGGTTTCCAAGACATGAGACAGACCTACCAAGACGTCTTCAAGCCCTTCTTCCCGAGCAAATTCCGATAAGTCCTTGAGAGCGTCCACGAACCAAGTGCCCTGCACCATCAAAATACTCCATTGTTGCTCAGTAGGAATCTGCTGGCGGAGAGTTAACGGAATGTTAACTACGGGACACCAAACGGAATTGTTCGTTCAACGGGATGGCGGACTGTGACTCTCTTGCACTACGTTCATAGTCAGCTACGACCTGACCCATTGCGGTGGCGGTGCCAGTCAGTCCCTGTTCTTCAAGATTCTGAACGATGGCATTCGCCCGTGCGATAAATTCAATACTCATGACATACTCTCTACTTTTACAACGTTAATATAAATGCATCTCGTTCCCTTAACAGAGTGTTAAAAGTCGGGTCTGAGTGAGCATAATATGGGTTTGTGAGTAGAAAAACATCCTTGGATTGCGCTGCTGAGAGCACGAATACCTCCTAAAGTTGAGGTGGACCGACATACAATTAGTCAGCTTGTAATGTGCTGGTCAGTCGCTTTGGGCAATGCTAGCTCGTGGATGCGAAACCTTGTCATTGCTTCTAAAGCGCCTTGGGATTTTTTCTATGAAACGATTGTTGACAAACTAAACAGCCGCAATGATCCGCCTGGCATCCAGTGCTGACGCTGCTCAAACGGTCTCCGGCAAAGTGACCGAGGTTCGCGACGCTGATACGATTGTTGTCAATGGCGTCCCGATCCGCCTTAACGGAGTTGATGCTCCCGAGAATGGTACTCAGGCAGGCAACCAAGCCAACGCAGCAATGAAGCACTATGTACGCGGCAAAACCCTAACATGTGAACTAAATGGCGAGCGAACTCATGACCGCTGGGTTGGTGTGTGCTTCACAGAAGACGGAAATGACATTGGGGCGGTCATGATTGCAGATGGATATGCTCTGGATTGCCGTCGCTATTCTGGCGGGCGTTATCGAAAGTTAGAACCCGCTGGCGCGCGGTCGCGGCTTAGACAGGCCGGGTATTGTTAGCCGGTTTCCAAGGCAATCTGAACATATCAATGGGGTGGCAGACACAAATGACCCGTCGCGTGCTCAATAGTATCGCGGCGGGCCTTTTTTTGTCTTGCTTCGAATTTCCTTCACTGCCCCATCGGGCGTTAGGTTTGGTTCTGCAATTCGCGTTTGGGATTGGCCGAGAGGTTGGATGCATAGCACTTGTAAGAAAGCTAGTTCAAAGCGTTCAAACCTCTGGCAGCGCTCTTTTTCCGACGGATTTGGTTATCTGCGAAAACGCGAACAAGTCAGGCAGGCCGACGCAAAGCATCTGGCGTTTATGGTGGCTGAATTGGGGCGGATCATGGCGAAATCCTGAATCGAGTTGCATTGGGTTGTTGGAAAACACAATCGGGGGATAAATCAGGGGATAATTAACAAGCGTTATAATTTATCGTTATTTATCAAAGTTTTGTATGGAGACTTGGTGCCCAGGAGAGGACTCGAACCTCCACACCCTTGCGAGTACTAGCACCTGAAGCTAGCGCGTCTACCATTCCGCCACCTGGGCAGGTGTCGTGAGCCGTGCAATTACGCCGCGCAGGTCAAGGTGTCAAACGGTATTTCTGGGCATGAACTCATGCAGTAAGGGCAAGCACAGACAACAGCGCCCAGAATGGACCATGACCCCTCCCAAAACTACACAGAGTTCTGTTGCTTCAAATGCGCCTTGTTTGACGGGCGCTCCACCTGTACATCCAAAAGAGCTTAATTTGCAGGAGGCTCTCATGTCCAAACTGGTCACCATCTACGGCGGGTCCGGATTTGTCGGGCGATACATCGCACGGCGCATGGCAAAGGAGGGCTGGCGTGTGCGAGTTGCGGTGCGCCGCCCCAACGAGGCCATTTTTGTGAGACCTTACGGTGTTGTCGGTCAGGTAGAGCCGGTGTTGTGCAACATTCGCGACGATGCGTCGGTTGCCTCTGCGATGCAGGGGGCGGATGCAGTTGTGAACTGCGTAGGCATCCTTGCCGAGAGTGGCAAGAATCGCTTTGAAACGGTTCAGGCCGAGGGGGCAACCCGTGTGGCGCGGCTCGCGTCGGAACAAGGTATTAGTACTCTGGTACATGTCTCGGCCATTGGAGCGGATGAGGAGTCAGAAAGCGAGTATGCCTGCACCAAGGCTGAAGGCGAGGCAGGTGTTCTGGAACATATGCCTGATGCCGTGATCCTGCGCCCTTCTGTCATTTTTGGTGCGGAAGATCAATTTTTCAACCGATTTGCCGGCATGTCACGAATGGGGCCGGTTTTGCCGGTTGTGGGTGCAGAGACAAAATTTCAGCCTGTCTTTGTCGATGATGTAGCGAAAGCGGCCGCTTTGGGCGTTACTGGTGGCGCTTCTGCAGGCATATATGAACTTGGCGGCCCCGATGTTCGCAGCTTTAGGGCGCTAATGGGTGAGATGTTAACGGTGATCCACCGACGCAAGATGGTGTTGAACATTCCGTTCTGGGTCGCGTCGATTATGGGGTCCAGTTTCGATATCATGCAGAAAATGTCGGGTGGCCTAATATCCGCGCCACTGACAAAAGATCAGGTAAACAATTTGCGTGTCGACAATGTGGTTTCGGCTGATGCGAGGGGATTTGCCGATTTAGGGATAAGACCAACCGCGCTAGAGACGGTATTGCCAGACTATCTCTGGCGTTTCCGGCCCTCGGGTCAGTATGACGCGATCAAGGACTCGGCAAAAAACCTTCGGGTCTAGCTGTATGCTAAAACAAGTAAAACAAGACCCAATGCTACCCGGTAGATCACGTAAGGCGTGAAACTGATGCTGCGTAACAACCGCATCATTAAAGAAAGAGCAATCAAAGCCGCAATGCACGAGAAAACCGCTGCGATTGCGCCGTTCCGGGCGGCCGTGGCATCCGCCGTCGTCAGGACTTCTGCACCGATCAGAAGGCCAGAGGCGATGATCGTGGGGATCGACATCAGCATCGAAATGCGTGCGGAGTCCTGGCGATTATACCCCAGACGCCGCGCTCCGGTGATTACAATTCCGGAACGCGAAGTTCCGGGCAGCAAAGCAACTGCCTGCCAGCAACCCATTATAACTGCATCTTTTAAGGTCCAGCGCCCGATATCTTTGGTTGTGCCACCGGTGCGGTCTGCCCAATAAAGCACGACCCCGAAAATCAACATGGTCCATCCGATCAGCGCGACAGATCGCAACATCTCATTCCACCCTGTCAGCTTTAGTACCAAACCGGCCAACACGACAGGCACGGTTGCGATACATAAACCAAGGGCCAGTGATGCCGCGGGTGTGTCAACTTTGCCTCGTATGAGCCGGGTCATGCCTAGGCACGCTTCCTTAACATCGGCCCAAAAATAGAGGATGACGGCTACCAGCGACCCAACGTGCACCGCGACATCAATAACCTGACCCTGATCCTGCATTCCGGTGAGTTGGGGCAAGAGGATCAGATGACCCGAGGACGAGACCGGCAGGAATTCGGTCACGCCCTGAATTATGGCGATTAGGATCAGATGAAACGATGTCATAGGTCGGCGGTCCCGCTGCGTCAGCCTGTCAGCGTTCGTATAAATTCTTTTGGTTAAATGAAAAGCTCGTAAATAGGTAAGCACAACTTACTTAAAATGAGCGAATTATCACCGCTTGCAGTCATACGAGCGTCATTAAAAGGAATTTAGGACAGAATATATGACTTTATTTCCTTTTCACTGTGATCTAAAGACAGCGGGAAGGACCGATTGGGGGAGTCGAGATCGTGGCCAAGCAACCGATGTTGAAGTTTGTGCAGATCGGGCGGGATATGCCAACCAAGCGTGATGCCAATGCGCGCCGTGAGGATTTCAATGAAATCTATGCGGAATACGCTGACGCAAAGGCCAAGGAACAATCCAGCCGGTGCAGCCAGTGCGGGGTGCCTTATTGCCAGACGCATTGCCCGCTGCACAATAACATCCCTGATTGGCTGCGCCTCACAGCGCAAGGGCGTTTGCGCGAGGCCTACGACCTGAGTCAGGCAACAAACACTTTCCCCGAAATTTGCGGCCGTATCTGCCCGCAGGACCGACTGTGCGAAGGCAATTGCGTCATCGAACAGTCCGGCCATGGCACGGTCACGATTGGATCTGTCGAAAAATACATCACGGATACCGCTTGGGAACAGGGTTGGGTGCAGCCCATCGAGCCCACGCAGGAACGTTCCGAATCGGTTGGAATCATTGGCGCGGGTCCGGGTGGTCTGGCGGCCGCTGATGTGCTGCGTCGTGCCGGCGTTCAGGTGACTGTCTATGACAGTTACGACCGCGCCGGAGGGCTGTTAACCTACGGCATACCCGGTTTCAAACTTGAGAAAGACGTCGTCATGCGCCGCAGTGATCAATTGGCGCAAGGCGGCGTAGATTTTCAACTTAACTGCACGGTCGGCAAAGATATCGGATTCAAAGACATCCGCGCCCGTCACGATGCCGTTGTGATTGCCACTGGCGTCTACAAGACTCGAGACTTAGACATTCCAGGCAGCACCGCGGGTGGTATTGTCGACGCAATTGATTTCCTGACAGCCAGCAACCGCAAGAGTTTTGGCGATGCAGTACCCGAGTTTGACTCAGGCGTGCTGAATGCCCAAGGCAAGCGTGTTGTCGTTATCGGGGGTGGTGACACAGCAATGGATTGCGTCCGCACCTCTGTTCGTCAGGGGGCCACGTCAGTAAAATGCCTTTACCGGCGGGACCGTGCCAATATGCCCGGCTCCCAGCGCGAAGTTCAGAATGCCGAGGAAGAAGGCGTCATCTTTGAATGGCAGACCGCGCCAAAAGAATTTGTTTCCGATCGCCGCGCTATGGACCCGAAAGCAAAAGACTCACAGCTGAACGATGTGCGCGGTGTCACGGTGCAAAAGATGCGCCTGGGGGCACCAGACGCTTCGGGTCGTCAGTCACCGGAATTGATCGAGGACTCTGACTATTTTGAAGAAGCTGGATTAGTGATCAAGGCCCTTGGATTTGAACCCGAGGATTTGCCGGTGCTGTGGGGCGAGCCTGCCTTGGAAGTGACGCGATGGGGAACGGTGAAAGCCGAGTTCACCACTGGCGCAACAGCAATGCCGGGTGTCTATGCGGTTGGCGATATTGTACGTGGCGCATCGCTTGTTGTTTGGGCGATCAAGGATGGGCGCGACACGGCGCAAGCCATTCTTGATCAGCTAAATGACACCCAAACCATCGCGGCTGAGTAAACTCAGAACATCCACTACTTACACGACCCCACCAAGAGGAGAAACAGAATGACCGGTTATGATGACACTTGGGTGCGGGCCGAAGAAACGAAACGCGCATGGTTGGCCGAAAACGGTATGTATTCTGAATCTGAAGAACATTCCTCATGTGGCGTTGGTCTGGTGGTGTCACTGAACGGCAGACCAAGCCGCGCTGTTGTCGAAAAGGGCATTCAGGCGCTCAAGGCGATCTGGCACCGCGGGGCCGTGGATGCGGACGGCAAAACCGGTGATGGCGCAGGCATTCACGTCCAGATCCCGGTCGGCTTCTTCTATGACCAGATTGAACGCACAGGCCACACACCGCACATGGATCAGCTGATTGCAGTCGGTCAGGTATTCCTGCCCAGAACCGACTTTGGGGCGCAGGAAACCTGCCGCACCATAATGGAAACCGAAGTACTGCGCATGGGGTACCATATCTATGGCTGGCGCCATGTTCCTGTCGACATCACTTGTCTGGGCGAAAAGGCCAATGCGACGCGCCCTGAGATTGAGCAGATTATTATCAGGAATTCCAAAGGCGTAGACGAAGATACCTTTGAAAGGGAACTCTACGTCATTCGCCGCCGAGTAGAGAAAGCCGCCGCCGCCGCGCAGGTGCAGGGGCTTTATGTCGCCTCCCTTTCGTGCCGGTCCATTATCTACAAAGGCATGATGCTGGCCGAGCAGGTTGCAGTCTTTTACCCTGATTTGATGGACGAACGTTTCGAAAGCGCGTTCGCGATCTATCATCAGCGTTATTCCACCAATACGTTCCCACAGTGGTGGTTGGCGCAACCCTTTCGCATGTTGGCCCATAACGGGGAAATCAACACACTCAAGGGAAACCTCAACTGGATGAAAAGTCACGAGATCCGCATGGCGTCGGCAACGTTCGGTGACATGGCGGAAGACATCAAACCGATTGTTGCTGCCGGCTCCTCGGATTCTGCAGCACTTGATGCGGTGTTCGAAGTGTTGGTGCGGGCGGGACGCAGTGCCCCAATGGCCAAGACCATGCTGGTCCCTGAAAGCTGGAGCAAACAGGCCATCGAATTGCCACAGGCCTGGCGCGACATGTATTCATATTGCAACTCGGTCATGGAACCCTGGGACGGCCCGGCCGCACTTGCGATGACAGATGGGCGCTGGGTCTGCGCCGGGCTGGATCGCAACGGGCTTCGCCCCATGCGCTACATCGTTACGGGCAGTGGATTGCTCATTGCCGGTTCCGAGGCCGGGATGGTCCCGATCAACGAGGCTGGCGTTGTTGAAAAAGGCGCGCTTGGCCCCGGTCAGTTGATTGCCGTCGACATGAAGAAGGGGCGGCTATATCGCGACAAGAAAATAAAAGACAAACTCGCGGCAGCGCTCCCCTTTGGCGAATGGGTCGGCAAGATCAAAGAGCTGGACGCGCTTTTGGACCCGGTGACAGAGGCGCCGATGTTCAACGGTGCCGAACTGCGCAAACGCCAGATTGCTGCGGGCTATTCGATTGAGGAACTGGAACAAATTCTTGCGCCGATGGCGGAAGATGCCAAGGAATCTCTGGCTTCGATGGGGGATGACACCCCCTCTGCCGTGTTATCAAAGCAATATCGCCCGCTAAGTCACTTTTTCAGGCAGAATTTTTCTCAGGTCACCAACCCGCCGATAGACAGTTTGCGCGAATATCGCGTGATGAGTTTGAAAACCCGGTTTGGTAATCTCAAGAACGTTCTCGATGAAGACGGCAATCAAACTGAAATTCTGGTGATGGACAGCCCGTTTATCGCGAACGAGCAGTTCAAGGATTTGCGCAAGCACTTCAATGCTGATCTGGTCGAAATCGATTGCAGTTTTGCGCCCGGGACAAACGCGTTGAGCGAAAACCTGTCTCGCGTACGATCAGAGGCCGAGGATGCCGTGCGCTCGGGCGCAGGTCATATCATCCTTACCGATCATCTGTCCGGCGACGGTCGTGTTGCGATGCCGATGATCCTCGCCACCAGCGCTGTTCATAGCCATTTGATCCGCAAGGGGCTTCGCACATTCTGTTCATTGACAGTGCGGTCAGCCGAATGCATTGACCCGCATTATTTTGCGGTTCTGATCGGTTGCGGCGCGACGATTGTTAACGCCTATCTGGCCGAAGATTCACTTGCAGATCGCATTGATCGTGGCCTGCTGGACGGGCCTCTGACAGAAGCTGTTGCGCGATATCGTGAAGCCATCAACCAAGGTTTGCTCAAAATCATGGCAAAGATGGGGATATCGGTGATTTCCAGCTACCGCGGCGGCCTGAACTTTGAGGCAGTCGGACTTAGCCGCGCCATGGTGGCTGAATATTTCCCTGGCATGACCAGCCGGATTTCGGGTATTGGTGTCAGTGGTATCCAACGAAAAGCGGAAGAAGTGCACGCGCGCGGTTGGGAAAACGGAACAGATATCATGCCAATCGGCGGTTTCTACAAAGCCCGAGCCAGCGGCGAGACCCACGCGTGGGAGGCCACTTCCATGCACATGATGCAGATGGCCTGCAACAAAGCCTCATACGAGATGTGGAAGCAATACAGCGCCAAGATGAAGAGCAATCCGCCCATTCATTTGCGTGATTTGTTAGAGATCAAACCCCTTGGCGAACCTGTTCCGATTGAAGAAGTGGAGAGCATAACCGGCATCCGCAAACGCTTTGTCACACCGGGAATGTCGCTAGGCGCGTTGTCGCCAGAGGCGCACAAAACCCTGAACGTGGCGATGAACCGGATCGGGGCCAAATCCGATTCCGGTGAAGGCGGCGAAGACCCTGCCCATTTTGTCCCTGAACCCAATGGAGACAATCCGTCCGCCAAGATCAAACAAGTGGCTTCGGGTCGGTTCGGCGTGACGGCAGAGTATCTGAACAATTGCGAGGAGCTTGAGATCAAGGTCGCACAAGGCGCAAAACCTGGCGAGGGCGGCCAGCTACCGGGCATGAAAGTGACTGAACTGATCGCGCGGCTTCGGCATTCGACACCGGGTGTCATGTTGATCTCACCGCCGCCGCATCACGATATCTATTCAATCGAAGATCTGGCGCAACTGATCTACGACCTCAAGCAGATCAATCCGCGCTGCAAAGTAACGGTCAAACTTGTTGCAAGTTCCGGCGTCGGGACAATTGCGGCTGGGGTCGCAAAGGCCAAGGCAGACATCATTCTGATCTCGGGCCACAATGGTGGAACCGGTGCATCTCCGGCGACTTCGATCAAATATGCGGGTCTACCATGGGAAATGGGGCTGACTGAGGCGCATCAGGTGTTGTCGATGAACAAACTTCGCGATCGGATCACACTACGCACAGACGGCGGCCTGCGCACGGGGCGTGACATCGTGATGGCCGCGATGATGGGGGCCGAGGAATACGGCATCGGCACCGCAGCGTTGATCGCAATGGGTTGTATCATGGTGCGTCAGTGTCAAAGCAACACCTGCCCCGTTGGGGTCTGCACACAAGATGATGAATTGCGCGCAAAATTCACCGGTAATGCCGACAAGGTGGTCAACCTGATCACGTTTTATGCGACCGAGGTGCGCGAGTTGCTGGCCAGTATTGGTGCGCGGTCGCTGGATGAGGTGATCGGGCGGGCGGACCTTCTCACGCAGGTGAGTCGCGGTTCAGCGCATCTTGATGATCTGGACCTCAACCCGATGTTGATCACTGTCGATGGCGCGTCGGAAATCGTCTACAATCGGGACAAGGTT
Organism: Paracoccaceae bacterium; assembly: GCA_039969355.1. GTDB lineage: Bacteria > Pseudomonadota > Alphaproteobacteria > Rhodobacterales > Rhodobacteraceae > JL08. Next base: position 149,857 of record JBDVOA010000043.1, on the reverse strand, counting down.
CGCAATGAAGTGCCGGAAACGTTGGATGCAGAAATCGTGCGCGATGCTGAGCGGTTCCTGAAAGACGGCGAAAAGATGCAGTTGTCCTATGCGGTGCAAAACACCCATCGGACGGTGGGAACGCGCACCAGCAGCCACATCGTGCAGCGCTTTGGCATGCGCAATCAGCTGCAGCCCAATCACCTGACCGTCAAACTAGGCGGATCAGCAGGGCAATCCCTGGGTGCTTTTGCAGCACCTGGCCTTAAGTTAGAGGTGAGCGGTGATGCCAATGATTATGTGGGTAAAGGGCTTTCCGGTGGTACGATTGTTGTGCGCCCGACAATGTCCAGCCCGCTGGTAGCGGCCAATAATACTATTATAGGAAATACGGTCCTATATGGCGCAACGGACGGTTTCCTCTTTGCTGCCGGGCGCGCGGGCGAGCGGTTTGCAGTGCGCAACTCGGGTGCTAAAGCCGTCATAGAGGGATGCGGAAGCAATGGCTGTGAATACATGACAGGTGGTGTCGCTGTCATTCTGGGGGAGATCGGAGCAAATTTTGCCGCCGGCATGACCGGGGGCATGGCGTACCTTTACGATCCCACTGGCCATTCACAAACACTGATGAACATGGAAACAGTTGTAACTTGCCCTGTAACAGTGTCACATTGGCTGTCTGAATTGGAAGAACTGGTAGAACGGCACGCGGCGGAAACCGGTAGCCAAAAAGCGATCGATCTGCTGCAACACTGGGATACAGAAGTAGGGCATTTCATTCAGATATGTCCCAAAGAGATGCTGGTACACCTCCCACATCCGATTCTGCTTGAGGAGGCGGCAGTGCCAGCCGAATAAGCAACCGTTTTGGGCATCTGGCTTGGAGAACCGTTAATAGCGGCCTTTCCTAATCAATATGGGTCCAAAATTCGAGCAGAATTGCGGTGTAATCCCATTTTCAAGGCTTAAGTAACGAACAACTAGTATCCGGTAACCAGTAACAAGCGAATTGAAGAGTCATGCCCACATCCTATACCGACCAATTCTATACAATCGATCCAGGTGTGCCCCCAGCAGTTGGTACAACTTTGACCCCTCAGGCTGTAACGTTTGTTGACAACAACGACGATGGCCAGATTGGAACAGGTGCCGGTGACACGTTCAATGGAGTGTCGATTACAAGCGTCTGGGTCAACGATACGATCACTGTGAACGTTGCGGGTGTGGGCAACGTCCAGATAACTGGTGTTACGTTCTATCTGGCATCAGGGCCGGCAGTGTTTACACCAACCGATGGCGCTGTTCTGCAAAACTCGACTTTTGTCAGTTCGACTTTCGTAACGTCTAGTACACAAACCCCGGTTGGCAATTTCGGCCCACCCTGTTTCACACCCGGTGCATTGGTTGAAACTCCGCAGGGACAGCGCCTGATCGAAACGCTAAAACAGGGGGACATGGTTAACACGCTCGACCACGGACCGCAGCCGCTGTTGTGGATTGGGTGGCAAAAGGCGCGCGCAGTCGGGGTCTTTGCCCCGGTACGTTTCGAAGTGGGCGCAATCGGAAACACGACGCCGATCACTGTCTCTCAGCAACACCGAATGATGATTTCAGGTTGGCAAGCCGAATTGTACTATGGTCTGCCTGAAGTGTTTGTCACAGCCAAACATCTGGTTGATGGTGAGGCCATTCGGTTATGCCCCGGCGGCACAGTCGAATATATCCATCTGCTCTTTGAACAACACGAAGTTATTCTTGCCGATGGCGTTCCGTCAGAGAGCTATTATCCCGTTCATGCCCTTACCAACGATGATTTCGGGGCCCGGCACGAGATAGAGGCATTGTTCCCCCGTGCTCCTTGCGTAACAGGCAATACTTGGAAAGCCGCCCGACCCGTTTTGCGGCGACCTGAAGCGATGCTGCTCGTGGCATAATCTTCTGCTTTTCTATGGCCGCTGCGCCCCCTATAGAACTGCACATGGCCACGGCAAAAAAGACCAAAGCGAAGAAATCCGGCAAAACATCAAAGTCACGTGCGCACGCGTGGATTTCGATGCGCCCGATGCGCTGGGTGGTACGTTGGGGATCACGAATTGCACTGGCGAGCATCGCCGTTGCACTGTTTCTGGTAGTTTTGTTTTCCGTTATCAACCCGCCGACCACTATGTTCATGGCTTCCGAATCCTGGCGTCTTGGTGGCGTGCAACAGAACTGGGTTGATCTGGAAGGTGTGGACCCAATCATGGCCCGCGCCGTCGTCGCTGGAGAAGACGCAAATTTCTGCAATCACTGGGGATTTGATTTGGCGGCCATCCGTGCTGCTCTGGATGCGGGCAGCAAGCGCGGTGCATCCACCATCAGCCAGCAAACGGTCAAGAATGTCTACCTCTGGCATGGTAGAAGCTGGGTGCGCAAGGTAATCGAAGCCGGGATGACGCCCATGGTCGAGGCGGTTTGGACAAAGCGGCGGATCATCGAAGTCTATCTCAATATCGCCGAATTCGACGAAGGGGTGTTCGGAGTCCACGCGGCGGCAAAACACTATTTTGGCGTCAGCCCGGACAAGCTTAGCAACGTTCAGGCTGCACGGCTTGCTGCGGTGCTGCCGTCGCCCAAAACGCGGTCGGCTTCAAAACCCAGTGCTGGGGTACGCAAACGCGCCGCAGCAATCCTGGATGGGGCGGCCACGATCCGCGCGGATGGGCGGTCAGCGTGTTTCGAGAGTTGAAAATCCCCGCCGTAACAGGCATTGAATAATGACTGATGTTCTTGTCGTCTGGATCGATTGAATGGCCCGCCTTTTTCATGTCCCCCTCTCCCCCTTCTGCCGCAAAGTTAGGCTGAGCCTCGCTGAAAAGAAGATTGAGGTTGAACTGGTCGAAGAGCGCTATTGGGAAGCCGACGCAGACTTCCTGCGTCGTAATCCAGCCGCCAAGGTACCGGTTCTCAAACTCGACGGGATTATGATGGCCGAAAGCGGACCGATTTGCGAATATATTGAAGAAACCCGGCCCGATCCGTCATTGATGCCCAAAGATGCCGTTGCCCGGCTTGAGGTGCGCCGATTGGTCAACTGGTTTGACGACAAGTTTCATGCCGAAGTCACATCCAAGCTGCTATACGAACGTGTAAACAAGAAAGTTATGGGCCAGGGCTTTCCCGACAGCCGCAATGTTAAAGACGGGGCGAAGGCCATCAAGTACCACCTTGATTATATGGCGTGGCTGCTGGATCACCGGCGTTGGCTGGCCGGGGACAATATGACGCTGGCCGATTTTGCCGCCGCCGCCCATCTAAGCGCGCTTGACTATATTTCCGATGTGGACTGGAACCGATCGGATGTCGTCAAGGATTGGTATGCCAAGATCAAGTCCCGGCCCGCATTCAGGTCTATTCTGGCGGATCAGGTGTCTGGATTCCCACCACCGCGGCACTACAATGATCTTGATTTCTAGCCTGACGGCGCGAATTGCGGTTAAATCCTACGCCGGCAAATGTGCTTCTTGGCATGTAACCCATGGGTGACGATCTAAAAGAACGGCTGGTGTCGCAGGCCCTCGAGATGGGGTTTGTCGCATGCAGAGTCTGCCGCCCGTGGGATGTGCCCGAGGTGCCCGCGCGTTTGGAAGCGTTCGTCAAGGCGGATTACCACGGTCAAATGGAGTGGATAGCTGAACGGATGGCTTGGCGCAGCAATCCCGCAGAACTTTGGCCAGAAGCAAAGTCAGTCATCATGCTGGCCGAAAGTTATACGCCAGAGCACGATCCGCTAGCCGTATTGGAACACCGCGACAGAGGCGCAATTTCGGTCTACGCTCAGAATCGCGATTATCACGACATGGTCAAGAAGCGTCTGAAACGTCTGGCCCGATGGTTGATCGAACAACAAAGCTGTGAAGTGAAGGTGTTTGTGGATACTGCACCTGTGCCTGAAAAACCTCTTGGACAGGCCGCAGGGTTAGGATGGCAAGGCAAGCACACCAACCTAGTCAGTCGCGAATGGGGCAATTGGGCCTTCATAGGCTCTGTTTTTACAACGATAGATTTGCCTGCGGATGCGGCAGAGGTTGATCACTGCGGAAACTGCCGGTCGTGCATTGATGTCTGCCCCACCAATGCTTTTCCCGCGCCTTATCAGCTCGATGCACGGCGCTGCATTTCGTATCTCACAATCGAACATAAGGGGCCGGTAGACGAAGAATTGCGTGGCCTTATGGGGAATCGGATCTACGGGTGCGATGATTGCCTGGCCGCGTGCCCGTGGAACAAATTTGCTGTTGCAGCATCCGACGTCAGATATGCCGCGCGCGAAGACTTAAAAGCGCCTGCCCTAGCAGATCTTGCACAGCTTGATGATACAGCCTTTCGCCAGCGATTCTCGGGGTCTCCGATCAAACGCATCGGGCGTAACCGTTTTGTGCGCAATGTGCTTTATGCGATCGGCAATTCGGCGGATAGCTCATTGATTGTGGTCGCGCGAGACCTATCAGAAGATGATGACGCAACGGTCGCAGATGCAGCACGCTGGGCGGTTGGCAATCTATCTGGGCCAGAAACCTGATTTTAGACTACAAAATGCCGTTTGCAGACTGGAACAAGCCTCGCAATTCTCTACACCATCTTGAACGAACAAGGAGGCGGACATGGCGTTGTTATTGGGTGTAGACACCGGTGGAACCTATACGGACGCTGTTCTGATCCGGGATGAAGCAGAAGTTATTGCGACCGCCAAGTCACTGACCACCAGACATGATCTGGCAATCGGGATCGGCGCTGCCGTCGAAGCAGTATTGGCGGAGTCCAGAGTGGATGCATCCGAGGTCGCCATGGCCTCTTTGTCGACGACACTGGCGACCAATGCTCTGGTCGAAGGGCAAGGCGGGCGGGTTGCGCTGATCTATATCGGGTTCAAGGAACGCGATCTGACAACGCACGGACTACTCGATGCGCTAAAGGGCGATCCCTATCTGGTGTTGGATGGCGGCCATAACCATGCGGGCGGGCAAGCAGCAGAATTGGATGAAACTGCGCTAGTAGCCTTCCTAGACACCCATAAATCGGATGTATCAGGATTCGCAGTGGCGGCGCAATTCGCCACCCGCAACCCTGCACACGAACTACGGGCGGCCCAGATCATTGCGGATGTGATGGGACGACCTGTGTCATCCTCGCATCAACTGTCGGCCAAGCTAAACGGGCCAAAACGCGCCATGACAGCGGTTCTCAACGCGCGTCTGATCGGCATGATTGACCGGCTGATCGGTCGAGCCGAGGACAAGTTGCGGCACATGGGAATCCAAGCGCCACTCATGGTCGTTCGCGGCGACGGCGCCTTGATTTCGTCAGCAATGGCACGTGAGCGACCGATTGAAACCATATTGAGTGGCCCGGCGGCTTCAATTGTCGGCGCACGCTGGCTTACGGGGGTCGATCATGCACTGGTGTCGGACATCGGCGGTACAACAACGGACGTGGCGGTTCTGAAAGAGGGGCGGCCTGCCATTGACCCCGGCGGCGCGCGCGTTGGTCCATACCGCACGATGGTCGAGGCGGTGGCCATGCGCACGACCGGGCTGGGCGGCGACAGTGAGGTGCATTTTGTTGGAGAGGGTCTAAAGGGCGGCGTTCAGCTTGGTCCGCGCCGGTTGATGCCCGTGTCTTTGTTGGCCATGGAAGCCCCGGGTGTGGTGCTGCCAACGCTTGAGGCGCAGTTGCGAGCAACTGTTCCGGGAGATCACGATGGGCGTTTTGTTCGCGCCATTTCGGGTCAGACTACCGAGGGGCTGGCGGCACGGGAACAAGCCTTGCTTGCGCGCATTTGCGGCGACATTCACCCGTTGGGGAATGTTTTGCGCAATCGGATTGAATTGGGGGCGCTCAAAAGGCTGGTCGAGCGGGGCCTAGTCCAGATTTCTGGCGTTACGCCATCGGATGCGAGTCATGTCTTAGGTGTTGCGAAGGCATGGAATGTACAGGCTGCAGCGATGGCGCTGATGCTGTTCGGACGCCGCCGCACCGGTGCAGGTGAGATGTTGGCCCCGATCGCCAAGGACATGGCGCGCATCATTACGGATCAGTTGACAGATCAGACCACATTGGCCCTTTTAGAGACTGGTTTTGCAGAGGAAAATCATGATTTTGGCCTGCCACCTGAACTGCTTGCACGGCACGTATTGACCCAACGCGGGTTGGACCAGCATCAAGGGCTGGTCCGTCTGCAAGCTGGCCTGAATTTGCCTGTAGTGGGTCTGGGAGCCTCCGCACACACGTATTATCCTGCGGTCGGCAAACGGTTGAGTTGCGATATGATCTTGCCCGAGAACGCGGACGTCGCGAATGCCATCGGTGCCGTTGTTGGTCGTGTCACGATGCGCAAGGTCGGCACTGTGACCTCGCCATCAGAAGGTAGATACCGGGTTCATCTGGATGCCGGGCCAGTAGATTTTGGTCACGCCGATGACGCGATCCAAATGCTTGAGGCCTGCCTACGCGACGCGGCGAACGCGGATGCGCGCGCCGCCGGTGCAAGCGACATTCAGATCACCGTATCGCGTGACGTCAAAAAAGCCGAAGCCGAAGCACGCGAAGTGTTTGTCGAGGCAACGGTCACTGTCGAGGCATCAGGACGTCCGCGCATCGCGGTTGGCTAGCATCGTCCGGCCTTTGCCACTCAGGATGCTTGGCGAGAAACCTTAGGCAAAACCCAATCCGCGCGGGGGAAATGGCAGGTGTAACCATGTGGAATGCGCTCAAGGTAATCCTGATGCTCTGCCTCCGCTTCCCAGAAATCGCCAACAGGTTCGACTTCGGTGACGACCTTGCCAGGCCAAAGACCGCTCGCGTCTACGTCTGCGATCGTATCATGGGCGACGCGCTTTTGCGCCTCGTCCACATAATAAATCGCGGACCGATAGCTGAGCCCGCGATCATTGCCCTGACGATTGAGTGTTGAGGGGTCATGAATTTGAAAGAAAAGTTCCAGCAAATCCCGGAAACTCTGCACGTTAGGGTCGAAAATGACCTCAATCCCTTCGGCATGCGTGCCGTGGTTCCGATAGGTTGCATTTGGCACGTCACCGCCGGTGTAACCAACGCGTGTGCTGACCACGCCGGGCCGCTTGCGGATCAAATCCTGCATGCCCCAAAAGCATCCACCTGCCAAAACTGCGCGTTCCTGTGCCATTATGCGATGTCCTCCACCTGATCAAGATACTCTGCATAACCCTCACCATCCATATCATCGCGATGGACAAACCGGAGCGAGGCCGAATTGATACAATAGCGCAGACCACCACGGTCACGCGGCCCGTCATTGAATACATGCCCTAAATGGCTGTCTCCATGGGTGCTTCGAACCTCGGTGCGAACCATTCCCAGCGACGCATCCCGCAATTCAGCAATATTTGCGGGTTCGATTGGTTTGGTAAAACTTGGCCAGCCACACCCGCTTTCATATTTGTCAGCCGAAGCAAAAAGCGGTTCGCCCGATACGATATCCACATAAATACCGGGGTCCTTGTTGCCGAGTAGTTTTCCGGTGCCAGGCCGTTCAGTTCCACTTTGCTGCGTAACCCGGTACTCTTCAGGAGAAAGCGTTGTAATGACATCCGGGTCTTTGGTGTATTTAGTCATGTAGCCTCCAATTCTGAGCGTCTTGGCCATTAGATGGCGCATTTGCGGCGGATTCAAAGAGTTATTTCATTGCGCTCGCGACGTTGTGTGGTGGTCAATGATTGAAACATTGCTGTGATGCGCACTATTCTGTCCCAGGCCAGAACAAACCGGTCCCCGCGGCATCGCGGCTCGGGTTAATGCGAAATCGTTTACGATAGCTTTTGGAAAAATGTGACGGAGAGCTGAATCCACATGCGACCGAGATTTCGGAAATTGGCATCTGGGTCTGTCGCAATAATTCCCGGGCACGTTCCAGTCTAAGACCCACATAGAAACGCTTGGGCGATTGATTAAGATTCTTTGCAAACAGCCGCTCAAGATGACGTGTTGAAAGGCCCACAAGGTCGGCGATTTCCTCGGGCGTTAATGGATCCTCAATATTATTTTGCATGATCTGCAAGGCAAGCGACAGTTTTGAGTGTCGATGCTCTCCCCCAACCTTCATCGACATGCGTTGCGCGTGGGAGTGGCCCCGAGGCGCGGTGTAGACCATTTGATCTGCGACCCACCGCGCCAGCTCGACGCCAAAATCTTCGCTGATCCGGTGCAGCATCAGGTCCATCGAGGCCGCACCCCCTGCAGTGGTGAAAACGCGACCGTCGACCGAATAAATGCTGTCCTCCATGATCACGTTGGGCAGCATTTCTTCCAGTGCGCTTTTGTATTCCCAATGGGTCGTCACACGTTTTCCACCAATCAGTCCCGCAAGAGCCAGCGTATATGTGCCGCTGGATAATGCGCCGAAATCCATGCCTTTGCGTGTTTCGCGGCGCAACCAGTTCAACAACGGCTTGGTGCTAACCCGACCAACATTCTCTCCGGCACAGATGATCAGTGTTTCATCTCTTTCGAGCGGGACAAGTGCGCCATCCACCTGCACCGTGACGCCATTCCAGGCAGATACGGACTCCCCGGTTTCGCTGAGCAATCGCCAAGAATAATAGCGCCCGTCATCCAACTGCCGATTGGCCAGAGACAACGTTTCAAGTGCGCACGTAAAACCCAGTTGTGAAAACCCCGGAAGCAGTACAAAAACATATCGCTTGAGCGCAGCATGCGTGCCAAAGGTGGTTTCGGATTGCTGGGTCATTGCAAAGACGGTCTCGTACTGTGATGCGACAAAGGCTGAGGTCGCCACCAAGGTCATGTCAAGCTGAGATTTTCTTTTGACCGATCAGTTCCGTTGCTTTGAGGATGAGGCCAGCGGCTATTTCGGGTTGATCCTGTTGCCGTCTGATTGACGTGACAGTTGTACGGCAAGGATACCGCCCGCGATGATCGCGACGCCTAATATGTCACGCGCCCCGATGGATTCGGACAGAAAAAACGCCGCGATCGCGACACCGAAAAACGGGTTCAAGAAGTGAAAAGTCGCCGCCCTAGTAGCCCCGATCCTATTGACCAAAGTGAACCAGACCAAGGTTGCGGCAAGTCCGGGCAGCAATGTGGTGTACACGAAGGCAATAAGCAGCGGCCAACTTGGATTGAGTCTTGGTGTTTCGAACAATAGCGCGGCGGCAGCCAACGCGACACACCCAACCAGCATTTGAAGGCCGACAATCATCAGGAAGTTGCCACCTGACGTCGCACCGCGCACGGCCATTGTTGCAAACGTCAGCGCCAGCACTCCGATACCGCACAACAGCAGGCCAAACATATCTACACCACCCTGAATACGTGCGCCCATGATCAGCATAACGCCAATCACCCCGGCGATCAGCCCGACTATGGCTGGAAGTCGCAGTTTCTCTCCCAGAAAGATCCAGCTGGCGATTGCTACAAGCAATGGCATAGTGGACGCGATGATCGCAGCGAGCGAGGCCTCAATGGTTTGCATGGCGACAAAAAACAAACCCAGATACAGGGCGTTTTGACAAATCCCGAACAAAATAGTCGCGCGCCATTGTGACGGAGTTAGGTGCCAGCTTTGCCCCAATGCGCGCGCGATGATCACGCCCAGCAGTCCCGAAATCAAGTAACGCAGAGATAACGCCAGGAGCGGCGAGGCATCCGCTACAATGAAGCGCGCAGAGGTAAAGGCCGATGACCACATAAAGGCGAAGGCCAGCCCCATGCCAATTGCACGCATGTCCATGTCTCTTTCGCCTCATAGCAAAAAGGGCCGCCTGTTGGGGCGACCCTTTCTCTAATCTGAACTCAGGTCAAGATCAGCCGTTAACACTGTCCTTCAGTGCTTTTGCGATCGTCATCTTGACCACTTTGTCGGCGTCTTTCTTGAACTGTTCGCCGGTGGCCGGGTTACGCACCATACGCTCAGGCCGTTCGCGGCAATAGATCTTGCCAACACCGGGAAGAGTTACTGCGCCGCCGCCCGATACTTCGCGGGTGATCAACGCGCAAACTGCTTCCAATGCGCCGCCTGCTGATTTCTTGTCTGTACCCATTTCTTCGGCCAGTGCGGCGACGAGTTGGGTTTTAGTCATTGGTTTCGCCATTTTATGGTCTCCTTCTACCGCCCGAAATTTAGGGCCTCATTCCCGCAACGTAACGGAATATGGTGTATCAACACAACGATTAGTGGTGGTGTGCAAGCGAAAAACACCATATTTTAGCGGTTTTTTGCGTAATTTCGGCCCAATACCAGTGCTCAGAGGAACGCAGTCTCGTCAAATGATCGCAATTTCCGACTGTGAAGGCGTTCCAGCGGCATGCCGCGCAGTGCTTCCATTGCCCGAATTCCGATCATCAAGTGCCGTTCAACCTGGGTTTTATAGAAGTCTGATGCCATGCCGGGAAGTTTCAATTCCCCATGCAGCGGCTTGTCAGAGACACACAACAAGGTGCCATACGGCACCCTGAACCGATAGCCATTCGCCGCAATGGTGGCGCTCTCCATATCAAGCGCGATGGCGCGCGATTGTGACAATCGCTGTACCGGTCCGGACTGGTCCCGTAACTCCCAGTTGCGATTGTCGATCGTGGCCACTGTGCCTGTGCGCATGATGCGCTTCAGGTCATATCCTTCAAGCATCGTGACCGAAGCAACAGCTTGTTCCAGCGCAATCTGGATTTCCGCCAGCGCAGGGATCGGTGTCCACACCGGTAAATCGTCATCCAAGACGTGGTCATCGCGCAGATACCCATGTGCTAGGACGAAATCGCCCAGAGCCTGGGTGTTACGTAGCCCCGCGCAATGCCCAACCATCAGCCAGGCATGCGGACGCAACACTGCGATGTGATCTGTGGCCGTTTTGGCATTGGAGGGACCAACGCCGATGTTAACCAGCGTTATGCCGGACCCATCCTCGCGTTTCAGGTGGTAAGTCGGCATCTGCGGTAGCTTCATGACTTCTGGGAGCGGCGCCACGGGGTCCGAGATCATAGCATTTCCGGTACTGACGAAACTGGTGTAGCCGCTGTCCGCATCAGCCAGCTGGCTGCGCGCGTAAGCCTCGAACTCTGCGACATAGAACTGATAGTTGGTGAACAGTATGTGATTCTGAAAATGCGAGGGGTCGGTTGCGGTGTAATGCGACAGCCGGGCCAGCGAATAATCCACGCGCTGTGCAGTAAACGGTGCCAGCACACCCACGCCATCGGGGGCGCTGAAGGTGCCATTCACAATGTCATCGTTCGTGGTCGCCAGATCAGGTACGTCAAAGAAGTCACGGAAGGTAAATTCGGCGGCCCCCTCTTGCGGGATGCTGATCGAGTCATCGCCTGCGACGGCAAAATGTACAGGAATCGGCGTGTCAGACACTCCTATTTGCACCGGCATGTCGTGATTTTCGATCAGCAATCCGATTTGCTGGACCAAGTAGTGTCGAAACAGTTTCGGTCTGGTGATGGTCGAGGCATAGGTGCCGGGTGCTGAAACGTGGCCAAAGCTAAGTCGAGTATCAACTTGGGCATAGCTGGTCGTGCTAAACCGGATCTCGGGATAAAATGCGCGAAACCGGGCTGTAGGGTCGCTATCACGCATCGCCGCCTGAAATGACGCCCGCAGAAACGTCGTTGCGATCTCATAAAGCTCTTCCAATCGGTCAACTGCGGCAACTGCATCCCTGAACGAAGTCGGTTCCGGGGCATCTGGCGACTGGATTAGGCAGTTTTCGGTCATGGCTCAGTCCTGATCAATTCAATGCGTTCAAATTTCGTCACATCCACCAATCCCAGATCGGATATGCGTATTTCGGGAATGACGACAAGTGCCAGCAACGAATGCTGCATATATGCGTTGTTCAAGTCGCAACCACAGTCCCGCATGACTTGCATCATTTTTTCCGCACTAGCGGCGACTTCTTTTGCCGGACTGTCTGACATCAGTCCAGCGATGGGCAGCTTGACCAACGCCCGTTCAGCGCCGTCCTTGAAAACAGTTATGCCACCGCCAACCTCAGCCAATCGATTGGCGGCTAACGCCATTTGGGCGCGATCCGTGCCAACGACAATCATATGATGGCTGTCATGCGCCACGGTCGAGGCCATCGCCATGGGACCGGAATAACCAAACCCGGAGACAAAGCCATTGACGACGCCACCAGTACCGCGATGGCGTTCAACCAAGGCGATCTGGCAGACATCTCCGCTGTCTTCATCTGTCACAACAAGACCATCACGCACTGGCAATTCAGCAGTAAGGGCCTTGGTGGGGGCTTGATTTTCAACGACACCGATCACGTTCACACTAGCGCGATTTGCACCCGCCGGTGCCGCAATTTCAAAATCCGCTGATGAGAGTGAATGACCCAGATGGACAGTTCCGCGGGCCGTATCCGGCCAATCATAATGCGGGCAATTAACTAGACATTCCCCCTTTATAGAGACTGTTTTTCCACGCGCAATGACCTGATCAATCGGGAGTGTCTTCAGATCAGGCGTTAGAATGACGTCCGCACGCCGCCCCGGGGTCAGTGATCCGATTTCACGTTCCAGCCCAAAATGGCTGGCCGTATTGATCGTTGCCATTTGCAAGGCGATCACCGGATCACAGCCGCAATTAATCGCGTGGCGGACCACACGATTCATGTGGCCTTCGTTGACCAGTGTGCCCGAATGGCAGTCGTCAGTGCACAGAATAAAATTGCGCGGGTCCAAACCCTTTTGGGTCACGGCGGTGATTTGCGTTTCGATGTCGTACCATGCAGACCCCAGCCGCATCATGGACCGCATGCCCTGCCGAACTCGTGCAATCGCATCTGCCTCACACGTCCCTTCGTGATCATCCGCGGGGCCACCTGCTACATAAGCCGCAAAACTCGGTCCAAGATCTGGTGACGCATAGTGCCCGCCCACGGTCTTACCGGCGATTTGTGTCGCGGCAATCTCAGCCAGCATTTTGGGGTCGGCGTTGCTGACACCGGGAAAATTCATCATTTCACCGAGACCGATGATACCAGGCCAGCTCATTGCCTCGGACACGTCCTCTGGCGTGATTTCGTAACCAGTGGTTTCAAGCCCGGGTGCAGACGGCGCGCAGGATGGCATTTGCGTAAAGATGTTAATCGGCTGCATAAGCGCCTCATCATGCATCATACGCACGCCCTTTAGGCCCAGCACATTGGCGATTTCGTGGGGATCGGTGAACATCGATGTCGTGCCGTGAGGAATGACGGCGCGAGCGAATTCGGCGGGCGTCAGCATCCCGCTTTCGATGTGCATATGGGCATCGCAAAGACCGGGTATCATATAGCGGCCATGTGCCTCGATGATTTCGGTCGTTTCATCGACGCAATGGGACGCGTCGAGCCCGACAAATGCAATGCGCCCTGCGGCTATCGCGATGTCATGACCTGGAAGGCATTCACGCGTGTGCACATTGACCCAGATGCCTTGGCGGATAACGCTATCTGCGGCCTCTCGCCCGGCAGCGACAGCGATGAGACGGGGGGCTGTTTCGGCCCAGGTAGGGGGAGTTATATCAGTCATGGCGTACGTTGACATGCGCCAATGGCGGGATCAAGCTCATCTGAAATGGGAGGCGGTAAATGGACTATGAGACTGTATCGGCCGAGGTATTCGGGGCGTCCTTGCGGGGACTAGGGCTGAACCTGCTCGTGCGGGACGTAAAGGCAGAATGTGAATTCTTAGAGACTGTTTTTGAAATGAAATCGCATCGTGTGTCGGCTGATTTCGCAATTATCACCTATGGTAGTGAGGTTTTTCAGTTGCATTCAGACGGTAGCTACAGTGAAAATCCGCTATTGGCGCTATTGCCGGAAAATCCGCCCCGTGGTCCGGGTATTGAGATACGACTTTATGACACTGATCCCGACGCGGCCGCGTCAAGGGCCGACGCAGCCGGTGGCGTCGTACTGCAGGCACCAACAGACAAACCGCACGGATTGCGCGAAACATATATCTTATGTGAAAACGGTTATGCTTGGGTAGCGAGCCGGCCCAACGTCGCTGGGCAAGTAGAATTATCAGGTCAAAAAACGACAGTTTTAAAACGCAAACGAGCAAGCCAGTGGATATTTCACATCAGATACTCGCACCAGTTCCAAAACTTATCAGGGGGCAAAGATGACAGTTACTCAAATCCGACCGAACATGGATCATTGGCAGGAGCGCGTGGACCTAGCAGCTGCGTTTCGCTGGACCGCCCGCCTGAATATGCACGAAGGGGTTTCAAATCACTTTAGCCTCGCGGTGAACGATGACGGCACCCGTTTCTTGATGAACCCGAACCAGTGCCATTTCTCTCGGGTCAAGGCCAGCGACATGATCGAAATTGATGCCAATGATCCAAGCACTCTGACCGGCCCAAATGCCCCGGACCCGACCGCATGGGGCCTTCATGGGGCGATTCACCGGCATTGCCCACATGCGCGTTGTGCGATGCATGTGCATTCAATCCATGCCACGGTTTTGGCGTCATTAGCAGATAGTCGCCTTTTGCCGGTCGATCAGAATTGCGCAATGTTTTTCAATCGCTATGTGATCGACGAGGGTTATGGCGGGCTGGCGTTCGAAGAAGAGGGCGAACGTTGCGCCAAACAGCTGTCGGATCCAAAGAAAAAGGTCATGATAATGGGTAATCATGGTATCATGATCCTTGGCGGAACAGTCTCAGAAACCTTTAATAGGCTCTATTTTTTCGAACGAGCAGCCGAAACCTACATTCGCGCGCTTCAAACCGGACAACCGCTTCGCGTGATTCCGGACGACGTTGCGGAAAAGACGGCGCAGGATATTGAGGACTACCCAGAGCAGGACACTCGGCACCTCGCCGAATTGAAGGCCATTCTGGATGACGAAGGATCGAACTATGCTGCGTGATCCGTTTTCTTAGGTTCAGACCATGAGCATTCAGAAACCAACTGAGAGTGCGAACCCTGGCGAAAACTCCAGCACAGACTGGAACTATTACCCTGACCTGCCGCTCAGGGATTCGTCTGTCTTTTCGCGTCCGACCGACGTTACTTTCCTTGCCCGTTGGATTCGCCGAAACTGGTTAGGCCTGAGTGAGCGCGTGCTTTTGCTTATCTGCGCGATTGCGGTGTATTATTTTCTGTATCCTTCGCTTGAACAGGCCAAGGATTTTGCTTTTAGCTGGGTGGCGCAAACCTATCTGATCAACCTGGGCATCATATTTTCCTGCGCTGGCGGCTTGCACTGGTATTTCTACATGCGGAAAGGGCAAGGCAAGCGGCTGAAGTTCGACCACCGGGATCAGACGCGAAAGAACCGCAGCTTCAAATTCAGCGATCAGGTCAAGGACAACATGTTCTGGACGTTGACCAGCGGTGTAGCGCAACTGACTGCTTTTCAGGTAGTTACAATGTGGCTGATGGCAAATGGCTATGCGCCCGTGATCACGTTTGAGACCAACCCGATATGGTTTGTGGCCTGGATCATTCTGTTACCGGTATGGTCCGCGTTTCATTTCTATTGGGTTCATCGCCTGCTGCACATGCCGTTCTTGTACACGCGGATCCATTCCCTGCATCATCGAAATATCAATATTGGCCCATGGTCTGGCCTGTCGATGCATCCGGTTGAACACTTCATCTACTTGACAACGTTATGTGTGCACTGGGTTGTTGCTTCACACCCGATCCACCTGATCTTTCACGTGATGTGGCAGGGACCGGGTGCTGCGATGACGCATACCGGGTACGAAGATCTGCTGATCAAAGATAAACGCAGTCTGGCTTTGGGGACGTTTTACCACCAACTCCATCATCGCTATTTTGAGTGTAACTACGGCAATCAGGAAATGCCCTGGGATCGCTGGTTTGGCACATTTCACGATGGATCGGACGAGGGCACAGCTGAAACACGAGCGCGCAAGAAGCGGATGTATGCATAAGAGGCTCTTGAGACTCCGACACATCCCGGCAACGAGGGATCATCAAGAGACAAAATCAAGAAAGAGACGGCAATGAATTACGGGCTAACTGAAGAACACCACATGATTGCAGACACCGTCCGGTCATTCGTCGAGAATGAGATTTACCCTCACGAAGAACTGGTCGAACGCACGGGCGATGTCCCGCAGGAAATTGCGGACGAGATCAAACGCAAGACCATTGAGCTGGGGTTTTATGCGTGTAACTTTCCGGAAAGCGTCGGATGTGCTGGCCTGAACCACGTCGAATTTGCGCTGGTAGAGCGTGAATTGGGGCGTGGATCGATGGCGCTTAACCATTTTTTTGGCCGCCCCCAAAACATTCTGATGGCTTGCGAAGGTGAGCAAATTGATCGCTATCTGATGCCCGCAGTGCGAGGTGAACGGATGGACGCCCTGGCGATGACCGAGCCGGGCGCCGGATCGGATGTGCGCGGCATGAAATGCAATGCAGTACGAGATGGCGGTGATTGGGTGGTCAATGGCACCAAGCATTTCATCTCGGGCGCTGAACACGCCGATTTCATCATCGTGTTTCTGGCAACTGGTGAAGATCAGACCCCAAAAGGGCCAAAAAAGCGCATCACAGCCTTTCTGGTGGATCGCGACACGCCGGGATTCATTATTCGGGACGGGTATAAATCGGTTTCTCACCGCGGCTACAAAAACATGATTCTGGAATTTGACGATTGTCGGCTGCCGGATGCGCAGGTTCTTGGCGATGTTGATGGTGGCTTTGAGGTGATGAACACCTGGCTTTATGCGACGCGGATCACCGTGGCGACGATGTCGGTGGGGCGAGCACGGCGTGTATTTGATTATGCACTCGATTATGCGGCGACACGTGAGCAATTCGGGCAGAAGATTGGTAAATTCCAGGGCGTATCGTTTCAGATCGCCGACATGATCACTGAAATTGACGCGGCTGACCTGCTGACTCTTGCCGCCGCCGACCGCCTGGATAAAAACCTGCCCGCAAATCGTGAAATCGCCTCGGCCAAGCTATATGCCTCTGAAATGCTGGCGCGCGTGACTGACGCTGCGATTCAGGTACATGGCGGTATGGGGTTGATGGATGACTATCCGCTTGAGCGGTTTTGGCGAGACGCGCGGGTCGAGCGAATTTGGGACGGCACATCTGAAATCCAGCGCCATATCATCAGCCGTGAACTATTACGTGCACTTGGGGCCTGAACTCCTGCAAAAAATTCTGCGTCAAAGGTACTCCAAATGCGTGATCTTTCGAGACTGTTCAGACCAAAGTCGATTGCGGTCGTCGGTGGTGGAGCCTGGTGTGCTCAGGTGGTTGGGCAATCTCGCCGCCTCGGGTTCACAGGCGCGATTTGGCCGGTTCATCCCAAAGTGAACGATATGTCCGGGGTCGCTGTTTACAAGTCGCTCGACGACCTGCCGGGTGCACCCGACGCGGCTTTCATCGGCATTAACCGCCACGCCACAATCGAGGCTGTAAAAGCGCTTAACGCCATGGGGGCAGGTGGCGCCGTTTGTTTCGCATCCGGATTTGCCGAGGCTCATGCCGAAGACGCGACCGGTGGCGATCTTCAAAGTGCGCTTGTAAAGGCTGCTGGGGACATGCCGATTTTGGGGCCGAACTGCTATGGCTTCATCAATGCGTTGGATGGGGCGTTGTTGTGGCCCGATCAGCATGGTTGCACACCTGTCGACCGTGGCGTGGCCATTCTGACTCAATCGTCGAATATTGCGATCAACCTGACCATGCAGCAACGCGCTCTGCCCATTGCATACATGGTAACCTGCGGAAACATGGCGCAGACCACGCAAGCTGAAATAGCAGAGGGGTTGCTGGAAGATACCCGCGTGACGGCGATCGGTGTGCACATCGAAGGCTTTGGTAAGCTTCCCGCGTGGGAGACCTTTGCACAAAAGGCGCACGAACGCGGAATACCGGTGATTGCACTGAAAGTCGGCATGTCAGACCACGCGCAAAAGGCTGCCATTTCCCATACCGCGTCGCTTGCAGGCAGTCATGCCGGCGCTCAGGCGGTTCTGGGCCGTCTTGGGATCGCGCGCGTGCAAGATCTGCCGACGTTCCTTGAAACGCTAAAATTGTTGCACTGCAATGGGGCGCTGGAGTCCAACCGCCTGTCCTCCATTAGTTGCTCTGGCGGTGAGGCCAGTCTGGCAGCGGACACAGCCCATGGGCGAGACATCGTGTTTCCGTCCCTCAAAAATTCGCAAGAACAGGCTCTAACAAAGGCGCTTGGACCTATGGTCGCTCTCGCAAACCCACTGGACTACCATACTTACGTTTGGCGGGATGCGGCTGCGATGAGTGATGTATGGTCTGCCATGACGGATGCGGATATCGCAATGACGCTCAGTATCGTTGACTATCCGCATACGGACGCCAGCGATTGGGCCTGTGCGACGCAAGCCGCCATTGAAGCCAGAGAAAGATCCGGCCGCCCGTTTGCAGTTGTTGCTACACTGTCAGAACTGATGCCGCACGAGGTCGCTAAGGAATTGCTCGCGAATGGCGTGACACCGATGATGGGCCTGACGGAAACCATCGCCGCTGCCGAAGTCGCTGTACGCCGAAGCGCGCCTGTCGCTGAGCCGCTTCTGGCAGCAGGCGCTGATCGTGAGGGCAATGTTCTGACAGAGGCAGAAGCCAAGTCCGAACTAGCGCGATTTGGTCTTAATGTCCCTGTCAGTGACATTGCCGAAAGTGCCGTCGCGGTGGGGCGTCTTGCTTCGGTCATGCCAGAGCCATTGGTTTTGAAAGGCATGGGCGTCGCCCATAAGTCCGACGTTGGTGCGGTGCGCATTGGTTTGACAGCCGCTGAAGTTGAAGCAGCTGCCACGGATATGCCAACGGATACGTTTTTAATCGAGGAAATGATCAACGGGGGCGTGGCGGAGCTGCTGGTCGGGATCAACCGCGATCCGGCACATGGGTTTGTGCTGACACTTGCTGCGGGCGGAACAATGACCGAAATTCTGGCGGACGCCGTTTCGTTGATGGTGCCAACAGACGATCTGGCGATAAAACAGGCTCTAACAAAGCTAAAAATCTATCCTCTCTTGACTGGTTTTCGCGGAAACCCGCCGGCGAACATCAATGCAATCTGCGCGGCAGTTCAAGCGATCCAGTCATACGTGATTGAAAATGCCGATACCGTTTGCGAGGTTGAGGTGAACCCGCTGATATGTACCCCAGCTCGCGCCGTCGCTGCGGACGCGCTGATCCGAAAGGCCTGACAGATGTCCCCAATCAAGACCCACATAGACGGACCGATATTGTTGGTGACACTCGATCGTCCCAAAGCCAACGCGATTGATCTGATGACGTCCCGCGAGATGGGGGATGTCTTTGCCAGTTTTCGAGATGATCCCGACCTGCGGGTGGCAATACTGACCGGGGGCGGTGACAAGTTCTTTTGCCCAGGCTGGGACCTGAAGGCGGCCGCCGATGGTGATGCCGTCGATGGTGACTATGGCGTGGGCGGATTCGGGGGCCTGCAGGAACTGCGCGACATGAACAAGCCAGTGATTGCTGCGGTGAACGGCATTGCCTGTGGTGGGGGTCTGGAACTGGCGCTGAGTGCTGACTTAATTCTGGCAGCGGACCATGCGACCTTTGCCTTACCGGAAATTCGGTCCGGAACCGTGGCGGATGCTGCATCGGTCAAACTGCCCAAGCGCATACCCTATCACATTGCGATGGAACTTTTGCTGACCGGTCGCTGGTTTGATGCGCCCGAGGCACACCGCTGGGGTCTTGTGAACGAGATCATCCCGGCAACAGATCTGATGGACCGTGCGTGGGATCTTGCCCGCTTGCTCGCCTCGGGTCCGCCATTGGTTTATGCCGCGATCAAGGAAGTTGTGCGGGATGCCGAGGACGCCAAATTTCAGGATTCGATGAACCGGATTACAAAACGGCAGTTGCCCACGATTGACAGGCTATACGCCTCAGAAGATCAGATGGAGGGCGCACAAGCCTTTGCAGAAAAGCGCGACCCCGTCTGGAAGGGCCGTTAATACTTCCGAAGATGCGTCACAAAGGCAGTGTCGTCCTTGTGGCTACCTGTCGCTGCATCGTCATAAATGCGCACTTCTGTCATCGTGACATCAAAATTTTTACCTTTAATAGTCTCTATTTTCTCGCCGAAACCCGCACTTGTGAAATGTTTGCTATTGATCGAGATCGTGATCAATCCGCCCGGCATTGATACCCGCAACAATTCGTCAAGACCATCCGGTCCCACATGACCTGTCGTGAAAGTTCCTGAACTTACAACCCCTGCATATGTATCATCAGGCACTGTCAACCCTGCAAGAAGATCGGCGACAAACAAATCGCGGTAAATGTCTTTTTGCTGCGCAACGACCAACATCTCAGCCGAGATGTCCGTGGCATCAAGCGGCCCGACACCAAGGTCACGCAGTGACGCACCGCAAATGCCGGTACCCGCGCCCACGTCCAGCACCGGCCCGGACCCGCCCGCCTGAACAAAAAGCTGCGCGACGTGAAGGTGCAACAAATATCCCTTCTCGCGCACAAAGTCGCCGTCATAGCTCGCGGCCCATTCGGCGTAGAGCCGTTTGGAGTCATCGGGTGTTTGTAGATTGTAGGCCTGCGAAAGGTCCGGAGTTTTGCGGGTCATGCCTGAAGTAGGCACATTATTGAGAGATGAGATCAAGCCCTTGCATCGAACCGTGCCATTGCCCATCAATTGCGTTATGGCGGGGATATTGCTTTCATTTGGTCACGGGTATTCGGCGCGCGCGCTAACGGCCCGTTTGCTGCCGCAAGGATGGCACATCACAGGAACGACGCGTAGCGCAGACAAGGCCGAGGTCTTGCACGATACAGGCGTATCGCCCCTGATCTGGCCGGGGTCGGATGTGCGACCTGCGTTGGAACAGGCCAGTCACCTGCTTGTCTCTGCCGGGCCGGGGAAAGAGGGCGACCCCGTCCTGAGCCATTTACAAAAAGAAATCACCGTCGCCGCCCCAAATTTGACTTGGGTGGGATATTTGTCGACGACTGGCGTTTACGGCGACCACCAAGGCGGTTGGGTTGATGAGGAGACCGCCCTAGCACCAAGCACTAAACGCGGACAGGCGCGGGTCGCTGCTGAAGCGGCATGGCAGGCAATTCCAGATTTGCCGCTGCACATCTTTCGCCTTGCCGGCATTTATGGCCCCGAACGCGGGCCGTTTGCCAAAGTACGAAACGGAACTGCGCGTCGGATCATCAAAGACGGTCAGGTATTTTCCCGTATTCATGTTGACGACATCGCGCAGGTTCTGGAGGCATCCATTGCCCAGCCCAACCCTGGCGCGATCTACAATCTTTGTGATGACGACCCAGCCCCGCCACAGGATGTTATCGGTTACGCGGCTGAATTGCTCGGGCTGCCGGTGCCGCCTGCCGTTGCCTTTGAGGATGCCGAGATGACGGCGATGGCACGCAGTTTTTACGCAGAGAGCAAACGCGTCAGAAATGATCGGATCAAGAGTGAACTGGGTGTCAGCCTGCTTTACCCAACCTATCAGGATGGACTCTTGGCGATTATAAAGGGCGACGCTAGTGGCTAGGGTCAAACATCTATCGGCAACGCCCCGGAAACCTTGATTTGTCGTAGGATGAAATTAGTGGTTGTGGTTCTGACGACGCCAAGTCGAAGAATGCGGTGCATTATGAACTGCTCCAGAGCTTCCGGGTCCGTTGCGGCGACTTTCAGGATGAAATCGAAATCACCCGTGATGGATGCGCATTCAAGCACTTGTTCGCTGCTTGCCACAAAGCTCTGAAAGGTCTCGACCGACGTCTCGCTGTGATCGATCAGCGAGACCTGTACATGTGCAAAAGCTCTGAGGCCAAGTTTCTTGCCATCCAGGATCGCCGCGTATCGCGTGATATACCCATCCTCTTCCAGCCGTTTGACACGCCGCCAACAAGGCGAAGCTGAAAGACCAACGGCGTCGGACAGTTCCTGCGTGCTGGCCCGACCGTTCGATTGGAGCGTTTTGAGAATGAGTTTTTCGAAGGCATCGAGCATTATTTACCTCAATTTATCAGATATGAGGCAAAATTTTGCGGGAATTTGCGCGATGCCACACTAGCAAGAATTTTTTTTCCATGATTGAGGATATAATACCTCATCAGCCTTATGAGGTCAAAATGACCAAGACAACAAAATACTTCGCCAAGATTCCGGACAAAGACGGACGGATCGACTATTCAGCGGAAGAGGATGACGTTTGGCGCGATCTTGTGCTGCAGCAGCAACCAAACGTCATGAGGTTTGCGGCGCAACCTTATCTCACTGGTCAGACCAGACTGAACCTGCCGCCGGATCGGGTTCCGCAATGTAAAGAAGTGTCCGAAAAACTGATGGAACTGACGGGCTGGCAGGTACATCCCGTGCCTGCTCTAATCGGATTTGAGCAATTTTTTAGAATGCTGTCGGAGCGGACTTTTCCGGCCGCATCGTTCATTCGAAGCCGGGAAGATTTCGACTATATTGAAGAGCCCGACATCTTTCACGAAATCTATGGGCACACGCCCCTGTTGTCAGATTCACGCTTTGCCAGGTTTTCGCAAGCCATCGGAAAGGTCGGGTTGGCATGTGAGAAAGCAGATTATTCCTGGTTGATCCGGCTTTATTGGTTCACGATCGAGTTTGGCCTGATACGACAGGGGCCTGACATCAAGGCGCTTGGGTCCGGTCTGGCGTCATCTCCCACAGAATTGGCTTATTCTGTCCGCGATACTTCAGTTGTCAGAAAACCATTTGATGTGATCGACATCCTGCGAACGCCCTATCGGATTGACATCAATCAGCCGATCTATTTCGTGCTGGAAAACGTCGATCAACTGTTTGAGGCTGCCGACCGCGATCTGCTGGGCGATATCAGAACCGCGCGCAAAATGGGTCTGCATGCACCGGCTTATCCTGAGAAACTGAAGGCGGGCTGAGGGTACCAGTGCCGTTTGCCTTTCAGCGGTGGCGTGGCACAGGTTTCCGAATTTGGCTGGCTATTGTGGTCCGGCCAGCTTGTAACTCAGCACAGAGGTAACAAGACATACACATACAATGAACACGATGACCCATACGGTTTCGTGCATATGAGCGATAGCAGCAAGCGCTGCCGATACCAGAACCAAGATGGTACGTCCCAGACTTCGGGCAACTGTCATGGCGCGCACTCTTTGCTCCTTTGGCGCAACATCCATGAAATACAAACCCCGGACCGTTTGCAGTCCGCTGGCGGCAACGGTGGCGGCAAACAGAGCGACTGCATGAATGTGAACATTTTGATCCAGCTTCATCAGGTAGGCAATGCTCAGGCCAGCACCGCTACAGCTTACGATGAGGCAACTAACAACCATCACGGTTCGATGCGAAAGCCCGTTCAGCATGCGCCAAAGCGGCCCCGCAACAATAGCCCCCGCGGCAGCAGACATAATCAGCGCGGCCAAACCCTTGTGCGATCCATGGTGGGTTTGAGCAGCGATCAACGCAAAAAACGGCACTGACAACATAACGATGGCAAACAACAGCCTGAGCACCATGAGTTTTCTGAACCATGGTTATGCCCACATGCTCTGCACATTGTGCCAGTAGGTGGAAAGGCTCTTTACCGGCGACCGCGTTGGCGCAACATCCGAAACTACGTTCTTTCCGATATCTCGAACTGCCAGAATGAAAAAGGCGGCCAGCAAAAAACAAACGATTCCAATCGTTATGACAATTGCATGGCGATGCAGCGGTTCAAGAATAAGCGTAAGTTCGTGTGCAACCCAGGTCAGGGCGATCGCAATGAGGCCGCCAAAGGCCATTTGCGAATACCTCATGCGCATGCGGGATTTTGACAGCAGGTTATCACTGATGAAATCTATCAGGATCAAGGTCTGCACTTCGCCGATCAAGCCGATCAAGCCGATCATGAAGGTCACAATCACAAAAGCCACAATTGTCACGGTGAGCGAACCGTAGAGAGACGCAGCGATTGCCAGGACAAAGCTCATAGCGAGGGCAAGGTCCGTCATAGACAGGAAAAATTTGCGCCTCTGTACGCGGGAGAGGTATCCGTAAAGGAATATGTGGCCCAATGCGGCGCCAAACTGCCGGATGGAAACAAACGCACCGATCAGTAAAACGGGCAAATCAAGCGAAACGGCAAGAAACGTTAGTACAATCGCCGGGCTTGCCATCAACCACGCGGCCTGAGACATCGTGCTCTGGCCGGTCATGATTGGTAAGTTTCGTTGTTCAGCCGTCGATTGTTCGTCGCGCATAAGTTGTTTGTTCCGAAAATTGCTTGGACCGTCAATTTCTTTCCGAGGTAAACACTTGCATGAATCCACTTGGTTTGCGTCAACAAGAGCATAAAACCGGAACCTGAAAGCAAAGTTTGATGCCAAAGATAGAAAAACTGGAACTGGGTGTAAGTGACCCCATTGAGCATCGCGACTTTTATTGTGGCGTCATGGAGATGAAAGACCTTGGCAATGGCTGTGTCGGATATGCCCCAGAGCAAATGGGTATTCGGTTCATCCCGGCCAAAGCGCCCTATGTGTATGGTCAGACAGACCTCTATTGGAAAATTGCCATTGCCGTGCCAGATCTTGATCTGGCCTGCGCGCAATTGTCTGCGAAAGGCATTGATGCCGCGACCCCGCGACAGTTCCGCGACGTCGGATACCTGACAAAGGTCTTGGCGCCGGACGGGTTCACTATCGAGCTAATTCAACACGTATTTAAGGGTGAAACACCACCCAGGCCGATCGACAGCTTGCGTTTGGGTGGTGGCCCCACGCTGAACCTTTTGACACTGCGGTGTCACGATGCGGCTCCAGTGATCAGCTTTTGCACCGAACGTCTTGGGATGCGCCCGCTTTGTGTGCAGCCGGTCGATCCGTTTGGCTTCACCCTGTACTTCTTTGCGTTCACCGACGAATTGCCGCCAGACCCCGACCTAACGGCAATCGCCAATCGCAGTTGGACATACCAGCGACCATACTCGGTCTTGGAGGTGCAGCACGTACATGACGCACAAATGATCACGCGACGAAAAGGCGACGCGGCAGGGTATGGCGGTGCCTATGTCAGCGGTGTGCCATTTGATAATGAAAACGTGCTTGGGTTGGTGTCGGAAC
Organism: Paracoccaceae bacterium; assembly: GCA_039969355.1. Lineage (GTDB taxonomy): Bacteria > Pseudomonadota > Alphaproteobacteria > Rhodobacterales > Rhodobacteraceae > JL08. Next base: position 124,733 of record JBDVOA010000043.1, on the reverse strand, counting down.
GGAAAAGCTCGCAGTAGACCGCGCCCCTCCGGATGTCAGCAGACCGCCGACCGCCTTGGTCCGTGCTTGTTGCGTGGAAAGATGGCCCGAAAAAACAGCAATGATGTGGCGCGACGATACCAGTGAAGCTGTCGTTAGCCTTGCCTTTCGATAGAGCATTGTTCCTTGGCAACACGAGTGCTATCTGACCGGCAAATAAGCTGTAAGGAATTAAGAGATGAGCAACGACTACATCGTTAAAGATATTGGATTGGCCGCATATGGTCGCAAAGAACTGAATATCGCTGAGACTGAAATGCCGGGCCTGATGTCCCTGCGCGAGGAATATGGTAAATCCAAGCCTCTGAAAGGTGCGCGGATTGCAGGCAGCCTGCATATGACGATTCAGACGGCAGTTCTGATTGAAACTCTGGTCGAACTTGGTGCCGACGTGCGCTGGGCGTCGTGTAATATTTTTTCGACACAGGATCATGCGGCGGCGGCAATTGCCGAAACCGGCACGCCAGTTTTCGCGATCAAAGGCGAAACACTGGAAGAATACTGGGACTATGCCGACAAGATTTTCGATTTTCCGGCTGGCACATGCAACATGATTCTGGATGATGGTGGCGACGCCACGTTGTACATACTGATCGGTGCGCGCGTCGAGGCGGGCGAAGAAGATCTGATTGCAGTGCCAAAATCCGAAGAGGAAGTGGCGCTGTTCGCGCAGATCCGCAAACGCATTGCACAAAGCCCCGGTTGGTTCGCCAAACAACGCGACGCCATTCAAGGCGTCTCTGAGGAAACTACAACTGGCGTCCATCGTCTGTATGAATTGAAGAAGCAGGGGCAACTGCCGTTCCCGGCAATCAACGTCAATGACTCGGTTACCAAGTCGAAATTCGACAATAAATACGGCTGCAAGGAATCGCTGGTCGATGGCATCCGTCGCGCCACGGACACCATGATGGCTGGAAAGGTTGCGGTTGTCATGGGCTATGGAGACGTTGGCAAAGGCTCTGCCGCATCGCTTTCAGGCGCAGGTGCACGGGTGAAGGTGACGGAAGTTGACCCGATCTGTGCGCTGCAGGCTGCGATGGACGGGTTTGAAGTTGTCCGGCTGGAAGATGTGGTCGATTCTGCAGATGTTTTCATCACGACAACTGGCAACAAAGACGTCATTCGCATCGAGCATATGCGCGAAATGAAAGACATGGCGATTGTCGGCAACATCGGTCACTTTGACAACGAAATTCAGGTCGCGGCGCTCAAGAACCACAAGTGGACCAACATCAAAGAGCAAGTGGACATGATTGAGATGCCAAATGGGCATCGCCTCATTCTGTTGTCCGAGGGGCGTCTGCTGAACCTTGGTAATGCCACCGGTCACCCGTCATTCGTGATGTCTGCATCGTTTACTAACCAGGTTTTGGCTCAGATCGAACTATGGACCAAAGGCGACAACTACGAAAACGACGTCTATATCCTACCCAAGCATCTGGACGAAAAAGTCGCCCGACTCCACCTTGCCCGGATCGGGGTCAGGCTGACAGAGTTAGACGCAGATCAGGCAGCATATATTGGCGTGAAGCCCGAGGGTCCGTTTAAGCCAGAGCATTATCGCTACTAATCAGAAGTGCGATCATACAAAAAAGAAGCCGTGCAAGACAATTGCGCGGCTTTTTGCCCATCTAGGACCTATTTGACACCACCAAGCGGTTGTAAAGTTCCCGGTGTGTTCCCGTTTGAACGGAATGATCACGGGCAATGCAGTTTGCTGAGCCAATAAGGGGAACGCTTGTTAACTTTTCCCTTTGTGGTCGCTGATCGAGCAAGTATCCTCGCGCTCACTGCCAACGGGGCTTGGCCAGATTAAACATAGGGAGATACCAAATGGGCAAACGCGACGATTTGATTGCGCAATATGCAGATGATTTGAAGAACAAGTGTGGCATGACGCCGGACATGGGCCTTTTAACAAAAGTGACCATCGGCTGCGGCCCTGCAATCTATAACGCGGATGCGTCTACCGTGGCTGGATCGCAAGCAAGCGAACTTGAAACAGTCAAAAAGAATTTCCTGATGAAGAAGCTGGGCCTGAGCGATGGCCCGGAATTGATGGAGGGTATCAATAAGGCGCTCCAGACTTATGGCCAATCCGAACGCAACAAGTATCGGGCAGTTGTCTATTACATGCTGACCAAACATTTCGGCAAGGAATCGGCGTACAGCTAAGAACGCCACTCACGAAGAAACGCTCGTTTATTTGGTTAAGCGGGCGTTTCTTTATTGGCTGGCATTTAAAGCACTTGGAAATTGCGCCGGAGCTACAGTTTTGATAGTCATAGGTATCGGGCCAGTAAGGCCAGGACCAAATTTCGATACACGTGTGGTGGCTTTGGGAGCACGTGGGGTACGAAGGGTTCTGGCGGTTCTGCCGGGACCCTTCGTTGCGTTTTTAACCTTAGAAAAGCGTCAAAACCAACCCGATTACGGTACATCCAAATGTGGCATATCCGCCATCTATAAACAGTAGATTGCGCGGTTTTCCGGTGAATCCGTAAAACGTAGCGATCCATGGCGTCACCAGAAACAATCCAATCCCAAAGCCGGCAACGATCCCCTTTGCGACAGTGTCGATACCGCTTAATGCGAAGACGTGGCGCATCATCCCGGCAACAATGATCGAAGCCAGCAGGCTGGTGATGTAGGGAATCGGGTCGGAGCGGTTAGCCGGTGCTTCGCCGCTGGCATCCAGTTTGACGCCTGATGCCGCCATCCAAGGCTTGGCCAGGCTCATGTACCACACGGCTCCAAAAGCAAAAGATGCAACACCTGCAGCCACGATCTTGACAAGTTCCATGAAAGACTTCTCCTCTCAAACCGATATTTGCTTGCTTTCAGATCACGTTCCTACGGGGTGACATTGCCCAATGCGCAGACAATTTCCCATTCGGACTCTGTGACGGGTTGAACGGACAGTCGCGAATTGCGCACCAGCGCCATCTCATCTAGCCGACCGTCGGTCTTGATTTTCTCAAGCGTCACGTGCGCGTCGAATGGCGCGATCGCCTTGATATCCACGCACTCCCAACGCTCATCGTCGGTCGTGCTGTCGGGATGGGCCTCGGCAATCACTTCGACAATGCCGACAACCGCTTTCTCGGTCTGTGAATGGTAAAAGAACCCACGATCGCCTACAGCCATTTGCCGCATGAAGTTTCGGGCCTGATAGTTGCGCACCCCGTCCCATTCTTCGCCTACATCGCCTTTGGCAACCTGATCATCCCAACTCCAGGTGCTAGGTTCGGATTTGAATAACCAGTAGGGCATCACCCAATCACCTTGTTCCAGCGAATCAATTCAACGTCCTCAAACAATCCGGCTTTGGCATAGGGATCGTTTTCGGCCCAATACTCTGCAGCAGCGATATCCGGCAAGTCCAACGCAATAAGCGATCCGATCATGTCGCCCTCGGCGTCCAGAAGCGGGCCTGCATGTGCGACGACGCCAGTTTCCTTGATATAGTCCAAATGTGCAGCACGATTGTCTTTGCGCACCTGCAAGGCACCGTCTTTGTCACGGGCAATCAGGGCAATCAGCATGTCATTCCTCCTTTAGGGGGCGCGCCAGCAAACTGGCCATTGCGTCCTGAATTAATATCTTCTGATCTAGCAACTGCACAACCATATCCGTGATTGGCAATTCGATCTTTAAAATTTTGGACTGCTCGATCACAGCACGGGCAGTTGCAGCGCCCTCTACCGTTATCGATGGGTCAAAGGCGATCTGGCGCCCAAGGGACAGACCCAATTGATAGTTGCGTGATTGTTCTGATGAACAGGTCAGCGCAAGATCACCAAAGCCAGACAAGCCTGACAGCGTGTTCGGATCGGCCCCCAGAGAATGCGCCATACGCTGCATCTCGGCATATCCGCGCGTCATCAGCGCAGCCCGCGCACTATCACCGAGTCCGGCGCCTATTGTTGCGCCACAGGCGATGGCTACCACGTTTTTGAGCGCACCACCCAATTCGGCCCCAATGGTATCAGTTGTGCGATAAATCCGAATATTCGGCGTGGTAAGCATTTTTTGTAATGCCTTGCCAGCCCACGCATCCGCGCAGGCCAGCGTGAGGGCGGTTGGCAGGCCCTTCGCGATGTCGTGGGCAAAGCTCGGACCTGTCAGAATTGCGCCCTGTGCCGTTGTAATCTCTTCCTGAATGATCTGAACCGGGCCTTTGCCGGTGTTGAGTTCAATCCCTTTACAGCAGGCGACAAGCATTTTGCCGGCGAGTGCCTTGCCGCAGGTTTTCAGGACATTGCGCAGTTGCTGCAACGGCACGGCCAACAGAATCACGTCATTGTCCAAAGCAGCAGCAATATCTGCGGTCACGTGAATTAAATCCGGGAACGCGGCCCCGGGCAAACGCCGTGTATTCTCGTGCGCGGATTTCATTTCGATCGCATGTTTTGCGTTGCGCGCCCATAGAAAGACCGGTCCTTTTCGCGCCAAGGATATCGCAAGCGCAGTACCAAACGCGCCTGATCCTATTACACTGATCGTCATGCCTTAGCCCCCTTTTTACCGCTGCCCAAAATTGCGGGGCTGTCTGTATCCAATGGCCAGCGGGGGCGCGCGGACACTGTCAAATCATCGCAGTGTCCATTCTGAAAAAGCTCTAACCCTGCGTAAGCGATCATCGCTGCATTATCGGTACAGAGTTCAAGGGGTGGTGCAATGAACTGGACATTCATTTTGTCTGTGACTGCCCTTAGCGCTGATCGAATTTCTGTATTTGCAGCGACACCGCCGGCTACGGCAAATGTTGGGGATTTAGAATCCAGATCAAGATAGTGCCCAAGCGCCCGCGTCGTTTTAACGGCCAGCACATCTGAAACAGCCGCTTGAAAGCCTGCGCAAAGGTCGGTTCGGTCCTTCCGCATTAATCCACCTTTCTCGGCAATGACTTGGTCTCGGGCGCGCAGCAATGCGGTTTTGAGGCCAGAAAAAGACAGGTTACAGTCCGGGCGGTCCAACAAAGGGCGGGGAAAGGTGAAACGCCTCGGATCTCCGGCGCGCGCCTCGGCTTCGACCGAAGGACCACCCGGTTGTGACAATCCAAGGAGACGCGCGGTTTTGTCAAACGCTTCGCCGGGCGCATCATCAATCGTGCCACCAAGCCGGTGATATTGGTCGGGTCCTTGCACAATCAGGAACTGACAGTGGCCGCCCGAGACAAGAAGCATCATATAAGGGTATGGTATCTGGTCCGTCAGCCGGGGCGTCAGGGCGTGGCCCGCAAGGTGATTGACGCCGATCAGAGGAAGTCCGGTTGCCGCGCTCAAACCTTTGGCACACATAACACCAGACAAAACACCTCCGATGAGTCCCGGTCCGGCAGTTACAGCAATTCCATCCAAATCAACCAGTGTCAGCGACGCCTTTGACAGGGCTTCGGCGATGCAGACGTCCAGCTTTTCGGCATGCGCGCGGGCCGCAATTTCCGGCACGACGCCACCAAAGGATTCGTGCAGATCAGTCTGGCCATACACAACCGACGACAGAATAGACGGCGCGCTGTCTCGGTTCTGGCGAACCACGGCGGCTGCCGTATCGTCGCAGCTGCTTTCAATACCCAGAATAGTCAGTACATTTGCCATCAAGATGATCCGTCCAGATGCGTTGCAAGCCACTGGGTGCGCAGGTAACACTGTCGTCGTTGGCAAACAATCCCGGGCTGAATCATGCAGGCGCCAGTTCCCACATTGCTTTTGATCCGACCCCAGCTCGCGTCAGAGCGTTTTGCCACGTTGATCGAGAACAGATTAAAGGATCGCGTGGCGATTTGTGTGTCCCCGTTGATGGTAATTAGCGCAACCACAGAAACGATCGACTTTGCTAAAGCAACCGGACTGATATTTACCTCAATTTATGGCGTAATTTCGGCGGCGCCAACGTCTCAGGACCGTCACGGGATTGCCTATTGCGTTGGCGAAGCAACCTGTCAGGCCGCCTTGAACTTTGGGTGGAATGCAGTAGTTGCAGGGCATAATTCAGAAAGCCTGATCGAAGGTATTCTTGCCCGCTCACCCAAGGGTCCCTTGCTGCATCTTCGGGGATGTCATAGCTCTGGTGACATTGCTGAGCGGCTATCTGCTGCGGGCTTACCGACGACGGATTGTGTTGTTTATGATCAGGAATTGGTCGACTTCAACGAGAAAGCCAGAGATTTACTTTCAGGGCAGGATCCCGTGATTGTTCCGTTGTTTTCGCGACGGAGTGCCGTGCAGTTTGTAAAGCAAAATCCAGGAAAGGCACCTCTTTATCTTGTCGCGATCAGCGATACCGTTGCCGCTGAAATTAATGAAGAATGTCTGATTTCTGCACGGCCCGATGCGCATGCGATGGCTGAATCGATAGAATTGCTGGTTAATCAGGTCTGTCGGGTTGAGGGAGATCAGACAGCGCAGTAAGGTTGTACATACTGCAGCGGCAGTTTTACCAGAATCGAAAAGGTGGGTGGTGGTGGCCAAGGCGAGAAAATCAACAAAAGATATCGATCCCAAAGCTGACGATGTGCAAGACCAGACCACGGATGTGTTGGCGGATGCCTTAGGAACCGCGCGGGACGAAAAGTCTGATCCAACTGCCAAGAACGACGCCAAGAAGATGGATGACACGGCGAAAAAAAGCCCCACCGTGCCAGAAGAGAACAGTTTCGAAGAATCAGCCGACGAGTCCGGAACTGATGAATTGTCCGCACCTGCAATGCAGACGTCGGACGAAGCTCCTGAAAAAAAGATCGGGTTCATGCCAGTCTTTCTGGGGGGCGTTGTGGCGGCGGCATTGGGCTTTACTGCTGCCAGAACAAACGTTGTCGAATCGATGTTGCCGGAAAACTGGCAATTGGCAAAAGGCACGGAGGTAAGTGCCCTGTCCGCCCGGGTCGACGACCAGACTCAGAACCTCGCAAACCTGACAAGCCAAGTTTCGAGTATGGCGGTGCCTGACACGACACCGCTTGAAACAGGAATTGCGGGAAACACTGCCGCCATTGCCAAACTCCAGACAACTTTGGCCTCGCTTTCCAAGGATCTTACCGATCTGGATGTTCGGCTGACCACTCTGGAAAAACAACCCATTTCGCAAGGCGTTTCCCAAGCGGCCATTGACGCCTACGAACGTGAACTAAAAAACCTGCAAACTGCGGTTGCAGACCAACGTGGAGAAATCGAATCGTTATTGTCAGATGCCAGGGCCATGGAGCAAAACGCAGAGCTCACTGCTCAGGATGCACTGGCCCGTGCCGCTTTGACCCGTGTTCTATCAGCAATCGACAGCGGTCAGCCTTTTGATTCAGCGCTGGCTGATCTGGTTTCCGTCACCGGTACGGCGGCCCCAGAGGCTTTGAGCGCGGTTGCCGCGCGCGGCGTATCACCGCTGATTCAATTGCAGGACCGGTTTCCGGGCGCTGCCCGCGCCGCTTTGTCGGCAGCCCGGATGGACGATCCGGATGCGGAAAACGGCGTAGTCGCTTTTTTGAGCCGCCAATTGGGCGCGCGATCCGTGGCTCCTCGTGAGGGGTCCGATGCAGACGCGGTGCTGTCACGTGCTGAGGCGTCGCTGAAAGAGGGCCGGTTGAATGATACGCTTGCAGAGATCGAGACGCTACCTCCGACCGCGATGCCCGCCATGTCCGATTGGGTCGCACTCGCCGAGGCGCGCCGGGCAGCTCAGGCTGCCGCAGAAAAACTGGCGCAAAGTTTGAACAGTAAGTAAGGGTCCCATTATGCTTTGGTCATTGATCAAGATTGTTCTTTTTGTAGTTGTTGTGGCGGCTCTGACCCTTGGTGCCGGTTTCTTGCTGCAAACCGACGGCGGTGTTCAGATCACTGTCGCAGGAACCGAATACACATTGGGTCCGCTCCAGTCGGTGATCGCAGCGATATTGCTGCTAATTGCCATTTGGGTATTCCTTAAACTGATGTCCTTGCTGGTCGCCGTCTGGCGTTTCCTGAATGGCGACGAGACAGCTATCTCGCGTTATTTCGACCGAAACCGCGAACGTAAAGGTTACCAAGCCCTGTCAGATGGCATGATGGCTCTGGCCTCGGGCGAGGCGCGGTTAGCAATGTCAAAGGCGGACAAAGCGGCGAAATATCTTGCCAAACCAGAACTCACAAACTTGTTGACCGCTCAGGCAGCAGAGATGGCCGGAGATACGAGAAAGGCTGAGCAGGTTTATAAGAAGCTTGTCGTGAATGATGCCACACGATTTGTTGGTGTACGCGGTATCATGAAGCAAAAACTGGAGAATGGTGAGACCGAGACCGCCCTAAAGCTGGCCGAGACGGCCTTTGCCCTGAAACCCCGCCATGAAGAGACGCAGGACATATTGCTTAAACTTCAGGCTGGAAAGGAAGATTGGGCCGGGGCTCGTAAAACACTGAACGCCAAGATGAAACACGGTAGCTTGCCGCGCGACGTTCACAAGCGGCGCGATGCCGTGCTCGCCTTGTCTGAAGCCAAGGAAATATTGGCAGAGGGCAGCTCGATTGAGACGCGTGAGGCAGCCATAGCCGCGTACCGCCTGTCGCCCGATCTTATTCCAGCCGTTGTTATGGCGGCGCACAGCTATATCGAACAAGGCAAATTGCGATTTGCAACGCGGATTTTGAAGAAGGCATGGGGCACGCAACCGCATCCTGATCTCGCCGCGGCGTTTGCCGCGATTGTGCCAGACGAAACTCCTGACGCCCGGATTAAACGTTTTGCGCCGTTGATCAAACAGAATCCTGATCATCCGGAATCCCGTATGCTTTTGGCTGAACTCAATATCGCGGCTGAGGATTTTCCTGCGGCGCGCCGGGCACTGGGTGATTTGCCAGAGACCGCACCAGATGCGCGTTCAATAACAATCATGGCGACGATTGAAAGAGGAGAAGGCGCATCCGACGCTGTCGTGCGCGGTTGGCTGGCCCGCGCACTAAGCGTTCCGCGCGGACCACACTGGGTTTGCGAGAATTGTCAGCATATTCACGGCGCTTGGGTGCCCACTTGCGAGAATTGTAAAGGTTTTGACACGCTCAGTTGGACCGTACCGCCCGTAACAGAGATTGTCTCACCTTCGGGGCTGGAAATGTTACCGTTGATCGTTGGAGCCCTCGACGAAAAAGAAGAAGGCGCAACTGCCGATGGTTCGCCTGAAACTGTCAATATTGATGCGTCAGAAGCAGAAACTGCGGATGACCCCATCGAGGCGGTCGCCGAAGAAATCAAGAAATCGGGCGTCCGTTCAGTTTAGATAATAAAGACATTTATAACTGTTAATCGGACGGTAATGCCTCGTCTGCTACCTCTGGCCTTGGGTGAATAGAAGGTGGTGGAGATGAGTGCGCAGACAAATGTCGCGCCGGTCATCATCAAGAAGAAGAAGGTTGTCAAAGGCGGCGGGCATCACGGTGGTGCCTGGAAAGTCGCCTATGCGGATTTCGTGACCGCAATGATGGCATTTTTCATGTTGATGTGGCTGTTGAATGCGACGACTGAAAAACAACGTAAGGGGCTGGCGGATTATTTTTCGCCGACCATTGCCGTTGCGCGTGTCTCTGGCGGCGGAGAAGGCGCATTTGGCGGAGACAGTGTATTTTCAGAAGATGCGCTGCCTCAAAATGGCACGGGTGCCAGCAATAGCCGTCCGACGACAGAAGCGCAGGCACGAGGCGATGTAGGGTTGGACGATAAAAAATCCTCAAGTGAATTGGATAAAGCACTGGCCATGCTCCAGTCCGAGTTTGAGGGTCGTGGCGGGCAGTCAATGGTCAGGGAAAATGCGCTGCGCCATGTCATAACGCGGGTCACAGACGAAGGCTTGATTATTGAATTATTCGCTTTGAAGGATGCCCCATTGTTCGAGGAAGGGACAGATGAACCCACATTTTTGTTGAACGATCTGGCAAGTATGATCGCTGATGTTTCCAGATTGGTGACCAATCCTGTTGGCGTTGGTGGCTATGTGCGGGCTGAACCCGTTGTTTTGACACAAAGTCCAGTGTGGCAACTATCGAGTTCGCGTGCCGCGCGCATGCGGGTTTTGCTGGAAGACGCTGGTATGCCGGCTGCACGCATTCACCGCGTGACGGGATTTGCCAGCCGCAAACCTGCGGTGCCTGACCCCATGGCCGTCCGAAATAACCGTATAGAGGTGATCCTGTTAAGAACTAAAGTGGAGTAGATCGCATTTTATCTGTTAGCCCGCTGTTAACAGGGCGTCCGCTATCTGTTGTCCCCACGATTGGTGGTGCAGCAGAAAGGCGTATCTATGACTATTTCCTCAGCTTTGAATGCCGGCGTGGCGGGGTTGTCTTCCAATGCAACGCGCCTCGCATCAATTTCGGATAACATCGCAAATTCCTCGACGTTTGGTTACAAACGCGTCGAGACAGATTTTCACTCTATGGTTATTTCGTCATCCGGTGGCACCTATTCGGCGGGGGGTGTACGTTCTACCACACAGCGCCTGATAGACGAACGCGGTTCTCTTGTATCTACGTCGAACGCGACGGATCTCGCGGTACGGGGCCGTGGGATGCTTCCCGTTGCACAGGCGTCTGAGGTTGAGGCCGGTAATGGCGAAGCCCAGATGTATCTGACCACAACCGGCTCTTTCCGGACCGACGCAGACGGGTATCTGCGGTCTGAATCCGGTTTGATATTGCTGGGCTGGCCTGCAAATCCAGACGGAACAGTTCCGCCATATCCTCGAGACACGGCAGGTGGTCTGGAACCGGTCAGGATTAACGTCAATCAGTTCTCCGGGGAACCTACCACGATGATGTCACTTGGGGTGAACCTGCCAGCGACCGAGACAGAGATGGGGGCAGCAGGAAACACCCAGACATTGGGTGTTGAATATTTTGATAACCTGGGCACATCTGAAAGCATCCAGGTCAACTTTTTACCAACGGTCCCGGCGGCTGGCTCCAGCAATGAATGGACCATGACGATTACCGATACGGCCCAGCCCGGGGTCACCATCGGTGAATATGTCCTGACATTTGATGATACCCGCGCTTCCGGGGGGACACTTGCAGCCGTCGCAACCACGACAGGAGGGGCATACGACCCCGCAACCGGTAGCCTGATCGTCAACGTGGCCGGCGGCCCGATGGAGATTAACATTGGACAGCTTGGTCAGAGTGACGGATTAACTCAACTCTCTGACAAGTTTGCGCCGGTTGCTATCTCAAAGGACGGTACACCTGTGGGCAATATGACCAGCGTAGAAGTCGATGCCAACGGGCTGGTCCATGCTTTCTTTGACACGGGCATAACCAGAACGATTTATCAGGTGCCCTTGGTCGATCTGCCAAATCCCAACGGAATGGTGGCGCTAGATCACCAAACTTATTTGCCCTCTCCCGAAAGTGGCACCTATTTTCTCTGGGATGCAGGTGATGGTCCCACAGGAGACATTGTTTCATTTGCAAGAGAAGAATCCGCCACAGATGTTGCTGGCGAATTGACGGACATGATTCAGACCCAAAGAGCATACTCCTCAAACGCCAAAGTCATCCAGACGGTCGACGAAATGCTGCAGGAAACCACAAATATTAAGCGGTGATCCGGTCCCTAAGGACAGCTAAGATATCAAAGAGAAGGCAGTGTCATGTCAATATCAGGATCTCTGAACAATGCGTTGTCTGGCTTGCGAGCGGCCGGGCGCGGTTCGGAAGTCGTGGCGTCCAATATTTCAAACGCCCTGACCGAAGGATTCGCCCAGCGCGGCCTGTCGCTGTCGCCGAGCCAAATTGGCGGCGCAGGCGGTGTTCAAATCAACGGCATTACGCGATTTGTAGATCCCGTCCTGATCGCTGACAGACGCCTTGCGGACGCAGAGTTCGGGAATGTGCTCGCCAATTCCAGATTTCTGGCGGACCTCGAAACACTCGTCGGTGACCCGGAAAGCGATGCTTCTCTTTCGGGTCGGCTCTCCCAGTTCGAAGTCAGTTTGATTTCTGCTGCCAGCCGACCTGATCTCCCGCAGCGCCATGATTTAGCGATCGACAGCGCCAAAGACCTTTCCGCCAATCTCAAGGGAATTTCAGACGGGTTGCAGAAATTGCGAAGCGACGCAGACAGTTCCATTAATGCCCAGGTAACTCGGCTAAACGAAGCACTGCAACAAGTCGAAAAGCTCAACACCCAGATAATAGCGACGTCACGGGGACGGGATACACAGCACGCAGCATTGCTTGATCTCCGTCAACAAGTTGTTGATGAAATCAGCGAAATGGTCCCGGTTCGAGAAGTATCGCGCGACTATGGTGCCATCGCACTCTACACCACCGGCGGAGCGATCCTTCTGGACGGTTCTGCAGCTACGCTGGAATTCTCTCCGACCCGCGTGATCGTACCGCATATGACCGTGCAAAATACACTGCTGTCAGGCTTGACCATAAACGGTTTGCCAGTACGCACTGGCAGCGATGATGGCGTTTTGCGCGGCGGCTCCATAGGTGCCCAATTTGCAATCCGTGACGAAACTGCGGTCGCCGCTCAGGCCCAGATTGACGCCGTGGCGCGGGATCTTGTGGAACGGTTTCAGGATCCGGCAGTTGACCCGACTCTGCTACCCGGGGATGCAGGTCTGTTCACTGATGGGGGACTCGCATTTGCAGCTATGAACGAAATCGGCCTTTCCGGCCGCCTGGCGATCAACACTGCGGTCGATCCGGCACAAGGAGGGGAAGCCTGGCGGTTGCGTGCCGGAATCGGAGCGGCTGTCCCCGGAGAAGTTGGCGATGCGACGTTGCTTACGGCATTGCGGGATGCCCTTTCTGCCGGACGAACACCCGCGTCGGGGAGCTTTGGTACATCTCCCCAGTCAGCATTCGATCTCTCTGCCCACATTCATTCGCAGATTGGCGCGGATCGCTTCGCCATGGATCGATCAATGAGCTTTTCGGCAAACAGTCTGCAAGCCCTGACTCAGATCGAGCTGGAGTCCGGTGTCGATACCGACGCGGAGTTGCAGCATCTTATGGTTCTGGAACAAGCCTACGCGGCCAATGCCCGCGTCATTGAAGCGGTAGACGAAATGATGCAATCAATTTTGAGGCTATAAGACATGAGTTCATACTCCATGGGTGATATGGCCCAATCTCAGATGCTAAGCCGCCGGAATTCGTATCTGAAACAACAGATGTCTCAGTTGACAGAGGAATTGAGCAGCGGTCGAACTGCTGATGTCGCCAGGAAATTGTCCGGCGATTACAGTCAGCTTATCGACATTGAACGAACGATGAGAACACTTGATGGCTTCAAGACTGCAGTCAACGAGGCATCTGCATATGCCGATGCGATGCAGAAAACACTTGATCACATGCAAGCAAACAGTTCGGCTTTTAGTAGCGAACTGCTCGCCAGTGGTGCGTCCAACATTCCCCAGGTTGTCGACACCTCTGCCAAGCAGGCCGCCAATCAACTTGACGCCATGATTTCTTCCTTGAACGGCCAGGTCGCAGGCCGCAGCTTGTTTGGCGGGATCAGCACCGACCGCGCGCCAATGATAGATTCTTCCACATTGTTGAATGAGGCTCGAAATGCCATCACAGCCGCGGGCGCCGTAACATTTGGAGATATTCAGACTGCGGTGGCAAATTGGTTCAACAATCCTGCCGGTTTCGATGCAATCGCCTATCAGGGGTCAAACATAGCTTTATCACCTTTCCAATTGGGCCAGGGCGAACAGGTTTCGCTCGATATCAAAGCAAACGATCCGGCAATTCGTGACTTGTTGCGTCATACCGTATTGGCGGCGCTCAGCACTGACTCCTCGCTGGGGTTAAGCCTTCAGGACCAGTCGGCACTGATGAACAGTTCCGGGATAGGCATCTTTGAAGCCGGTCGTGACATCACAGGATTGCGCGCCAACGTCGGGGCTGTTGAGGCCCAAATTGACCAGCGCGCCACACGAATTGCTGCAGAGCGTACCAGTTCTGAATATGCAAAGGGCGCGTTGTTGGGGATCGATCAATACGAAGCCGCAACTCGGCTGGAAGAAGTCCAGTTCCAGCTGGAAAGCCTATATTCCGTCACCGTACGCCTGTCGCGCCTTTCACTGCTGAATTACATGCAATGATAAAAGCTATACTCTGCCTTATGGTTCTTTCGATTACTCCGTTCTCTGCGCAAGCCGGTCCGGTTCGCATCAAAGATCTGGTCGAATTTGACGGCGTGCGCGGCAACGACCTCATTGGCTATGGCTTGGTCGTAGGGCTAAACGGCACTGGCGACGGTCTCAGAAATGCGCCTTTCACCGAAGAAATTATGACGAACATTCTTGAACGACTGGGCGTGAATGTAAACGGTGAGCAACTACGCCCCAAGAATGTCGCAGCGGTTTTTGTTACGGCGACATTACCCCCTTTCTCGCGAGCCGGGAGCCAGGTTGACGTCACAGTTTCTGCAATCGGTGATGCCAAAAGCCTGCTGGGTGGCACGCTCATCATGACACCATTGAACGCGGCCGACGGGGACATTTACGCTGTTGCACAAGGCACAGTCATTGCAGGAGGCGCAACTGTTGAAGGCGACGCTGCGGAAGTCACCCAAGGTGTTCCGACATCTGGCATGATTCCATCCGGAGCACGCGTTGAACGAGAGATAGCGTTTGAGCTTTCGGCTCTCAGCACTATGCGATTGGCTCTGAGGGAGGCGGATTTTACAACGGCGGCCAGAATTGAACGCGCAATCAACAATGATTTTGGCCGCGCGGTCGCGGTTATGCTGGACTCAGGAACAGTTCAATTGAGTATTAACGCCACTCAGATGTCATCGCCTGCGCACGCCATCGGGCGGATTGAGAACATCTTGGTCGAGCCAGAACGCAAAGCTCGGGTTGTTGTGGATCAGAGTTCTGGCACGATTGTGATGGGCGAAGATGTCAGGATTTCGAGGGTCGCGGTGTCGCAGGGTAATTTGACCTTGCGTATTCAGGAACGACCCGATGCTGTTCAGCCCAATCCCTTCTCTGAAGGAGATACCGTGGTTTTACCAAGAACAGAGGCCGAAATTGTTGAGGAAGAGGGCATTGGGCTTGCCGAAGTGCCTTCCGGCACGTCTCTTTCAGAGGTCATCGCGGGGCTCAACGCCCTTGGAGTGTCACCGCGTGATATGATTGATATACTTAAGAGCATAAAGGCCGCCGGTGCTCTCCATGCTGAGTTTGTGGTTCGTTAATCTCGGCCGGACGGTTGGGAATCGTAGATTGACGATTGCTGATTGGTTCTGCGATTTGCTTGCAAATTGGTAAACATGAACAGGTTTGCCACTTGATTGTACCAAACGAAGTGATGACAACGGGTACATCTTGCTAAGATGTACCTACTGTTGCCGAAATCAAAGAAGACCGACGATCATATTTGTTTTGCATGTTCTCTTAGTCACTTAGCTAACTCTGCAAGGCGTGTTTCTAATGCATGCAGAATACGCGCGACCTCGATCTCCGATCTGTGATCAGCGCAATTGTATGAATTCTCACCACTCGTCAAAAAAGTATTCATGGTCCTGAATGCGTCAGTGCTGGGGTCTGCCGAGAATGACTGAGACCACCATCCAGCCGCCGCCCCGCACCGGCCACAGTCGGCATGAGGCAAAGGCTAACTCAGATATCCATGCAAAAAGGCGAAAACCAATAGGCCGATGATCAGAAATTGCCCAGCCAAAATCAGTTTCATCAAGAAGACAAACGGTTGCTTACGCGTCTTATGGCGAAACTTGCGTCGCGCAAAAAACGCACCAATTGTCCCACCTACGAGGCAGAGAAAAAGTAAATTATGTTCCGATATTCGGCGTCGCCGCTGTTTAGCCAGACGTTTATCGTACCAAAACAGAAGCCAGGTGAAGGCGTTGATCAATAGCACGTAACTGAGGAGGACAAGTACTGTCAGCTCTGTCATGGATGGGTGCGTCAACAACTTCATGCGGGTTCATTGACCAGTGTCCACCAGCATGCAAGGGGGCGCCCATGAAAAAAGTCTTGTGTTTTTCACCGACTCGCAGCATCGTGAAAATTGTGCTCTATTTTTCATGAAAACCCTAATGCTGCAAAATGAAATGACCAGGCCTGATACGCTGGGTGCCGACCTCAGGGCCCTCAGAAAGGCGCGTGGGATCACGCTGAGTGAACTCGCGGCGGTTCTGGGCCGGTCCGTCGGCTGGCTTAGCCAGGTCGAGCGGGATTTGTCTGAGATTTCTGTGAATGAATTGAGGGTGGTCGCGGCGGCGCTGGATGTTTCGATTTCCATGCTCTTCAGTCACGAGGCAGCATCAGAAAAAGAAACAGGATACGTTGTTCGTAATAGCGCGCGCCGCTCTATCGGATCGGGTGCAGCCGGATTGATTGAAGAGTTGTTGTCACCTGATCTTACGGATGACTTTGAGATGGTGCATTCAACCTTTGAACCTCATAGCGAAGTTGCCTGTGTCGTAACGCGCCCCACCCAGGAAGTCGGATATCTGATTTCAGGGCAGTTGGACATTGAGATAGGCCCGCACCAGTTCACCATTCATCCCGGTGACAGCTTTCGCATCCGGGGTGAACCACACCGATGGTCCAATCCATACGATTCACCTGCTGTTGCGATCTGGGTGATCGCGCCGCCAGTGTATTAGCCGGAGTGCGCGATGAGCTTTGAGAGCTGGATTGTCTTTGCATTGTTCTGGGTGGTCTTCGTCACAACACCTGGGCCGAATGCCGTCAATTGTATATCAAACGGAATGACGCTGGGCTTGCGGCGTTCGATGATTGGCGTGGTGGCGATCCTGACCCAAGCTACGATTTTCCTGATCCTGTCTGCCTTGGGCGTCACTGCGCTGATCGCGGCGTCACCAGCGGCATTCCTGGTCGCCAAGATGATCGGCGCAGGTTTCCTAGTTTACCTCGGTGTGCGCGGCTGGATGACAGCAGCACTTCCCATCAAGGTTGAGGCACGGCGGCCAGCCAGATCTGTCTATCTGCGCGCATTGACCGTTGCTACGATCAATCCCAAAAGCGTTGCAGGTTACCTCGCGGCGTTTTCGCAATTTGTGCAGCCCAATGTGCCAATTTGGGAGCAAATGGGCGTTATCGTGCCCACGGCGCTTACGCTGACTGCGCTAAGCTATACAGGCTTTTCTGCCCTGGGCGCGATAATTGGCCGTGCAGCGCTGGGTGCGGTCTTCAACGTCTGGGTCCGCCGTGTCATGGCAGGGTGTTTCGTCCTTTATGGTGTGCTGCTGGGCAGCGCATCGGTTCCGCAGGGGAGAACCTGATGATCAAAGGAAGCTGTCTTTGTGGTGGGGTTCAGTTTCAAGCCTCTGAGACATCACGCGACCCGGCGGCCTGTCATTGCAGCCAATGCCGCAAACAATCCGGCCACTACTGGGCATCTGCTAACGTACCAATGTCGGCCTTTACCTCAACCGGAGAAGTACGCTGGTTCAACGCAAGCACGACCGCAAAGCGCGGGTTTTGCCCGACATGCGGCTCATTTCTGTTCTGGAAAGCTCATGACGAGGACGAAATTGGCGTGGCGCTCGGGGTATTGGATGGCCCGACAGGACTGAAACTGGAACGGCATATCTTCACCGCCGACAAAGGCGACTATTACGACATCGCGGATCAAGTACCGCAGGAGGAGCAAGAAAATGGCTGAATTTCCAAAAACAGCACGGGTGGTTATCATCGGGGGCGGGGTCGTAGGTACTTCTTCGCTGTACCATCTGGCAAAAGCCGGCTGGAAAGACTGCGTCCTTCTGGAAAAGAATGAACTGACTGCAGGATCCACCTGGCACGCGGCTGGCAATGTGCCCAACTTTGCCGGGTCATGGGCCGTCATGAACATGCAGCGGTATTCAGCCTCAATGTACCGGACATTGGGTGACGACGTTGATTATCCGATGAACTACCATGTCACCGGCGCCATTCGGCTGGCACACAACAAGGAACGTATGCAGGAGTTCGAAAAAGTCGCCTCGATGGGTCGCTATCAGGGTCTGACGATGGACATCTGCACGCCTGACGAACTGAAAGAGCACAACCCTTTCATTGAAACCCACGATTTGGCGGGCGGTCTTTGGGACCCGCTCGACGGCGACATCGATCCGGCGCAGTTGACCCAGGCATTGGCCAAAGGTGCCCGGCAGGCCGGGGGCCGGATCGAACGTTTCTGCCCAGTTGTGGGTATTGAGCGGGACGGCGACGAGTGGATAGTAAAAACCGAAAAAGGCGATATCCGCTGTGAATATGTTGCTAACTGTGCTGGTTATTACGCCCAGCGCGTCGGTGAAATGTTCAAACCCTACGGTGGGCGCACTGTGCCAATGGTGGTCATGTCGCACCAATACTTTCTGACCGAACCGATAGCCGAACTGGAAGCGTGGACCAAAGAAAACGGACGCAAAGTGCCGATGATCCGAGATGTTGATATCAGTTACTATCTACGTCAGGAAAAAACCGGCCTGAACCTTGGACCTTACGAGCGAAACTGCAAGGCGCATTGGGTCACGCCGGATGACCCTATGCCAGAAGATTTTTCCTTTCAGCTTTATCCGGATGATCTGGAACGTTTGGAATTCTACATTGAAGACGCAATGGAGCGGATGCCGCTTCTGGGTACAGCAGGTGTAGGACGCAACATCAACGGCCCCATTCCATATGCGCCCGACGGGCTGCCGATGATTGGCCCGATGCCGGGTGTCAAAAACGCGTTTGAGGCGCATTCCTTCACCTTTGGCATCGCGCAGGGCGGAGGAGCAGGCAAATGCCTGTCCGAATGGATCATGCACGGCGAAACTGAGTTGGATATGTGGGCCGTAGACCCACGCCGTTACACTGACTACGCCGATCAGGATTATTGCCTCAGCAAAGCACTGGAAACCTATGGGCACGAGTATGCGATGCATTTCCCGCATCACGAATGGCCAGCGGGTCGTGATAAAAAGCATTCACCAAACCACGAGGCATTGATCGAGGCAGGTGCCCAGATGGGGTCATACAACGGCTGGGAGCGCGCGAATTGGTTTGCCCATCCAGGTGATGACACATCAGAAGAGGCGACGCATACGTGGGACCGCCAAGGGCCCTGGACCGTGCGTATAAAAGAAGAGGTCGAAGCCGTTCGTGACAATGCGGGCGTTCTGGATATGGTTGGGTTCTCTCGCTACACATTGTCCGGCGAAGGTGCAGCAGAGTGGCTGCGCTGCCAGATCGCGGGTGCCTTGCCCAAAGCGGGTCGTATGAACTTGGGATACTTTGCCGACAGTCGGGGAAAGATCGTTACCGAGGTAACAATTATTCGTTGGGGAGAAGATGATTTCTGGTTGATGACGGCGGCCGTTGCGCAGTGGCACGATTTTGAGTTCCTCAAAAAGGCGCTCCCCTCGGACGGATCGCTGGTATTGACCGACGTTACCAAACTGTGGAGCACCAAATTGCTGACCGGGCCCAAATCTCGCGAGATGTTGGCACGCATCGCCCCGGATGCGGACCTTTCGCTGGGTTGGTTGACCCTTCAGGACGCGACCGTTGCAGGCAAGCCCGCAAAGCTTATGCGTATAAGCTTCGCCGGGGAACTTGGCTGGGAGATACACACCGAGTTTGATGACAGCCCCGAAGTTTACGCCGCCATTCGCGCCGCAGGGGCAGTGCCGTTTGGCATGTATGCGCTGAACTCGATGCGGATCGAAAAGGGTTATCGAACATGGAAGGGCGATCTGTCGACAGATTATTCGCTGCTCGAAGGTGGTATTGAGCGTTTCATTCGCTTTGACAAACCACAGGAATTCCCAGGCAAATCACCCTTGCTCAATGAAAAGCAACAGGGTTCCAAAAAGCAGTTTGTTACATTGCTCGTTGATGCACCGGATCAGGATGCGCCTTACATGTCGCCGCTTTTTTATGATGGCGAAGTGGTAGGCGAAACAACATCGGGCGACTGGGGATACCGCATCAACAAATCCGTCGCGCTGGGAATGCTGCGCAAGGACCTGACAGCACCGGGCACTGAAGTCGAGGTCGAGATCTACGGTAGCCGCTGCAAGGCGGTTGTTCAGCCAGATCAACCCCTGTGGGATCCAGACAACGAAAGGATTCGGGCGTGACACAGGTCACACTTCTGGATGGCGGCATGGGGCAAGAGCTGATCCGACGCGCGGCGGATCAGCCGACGCCCCTTTGGTCCACACAAGTAATGATCGACCACCCCGGTATGGTCGAAGGTGTACACAGGGATTTCTTTTCTGCTGGTGCCACCATCGCGACAGCCAACAGTTATGCGATTCACCGTGATCGTCTGGAAGGTACCGAAGCGGATGGGCAATTTGAGGCTTTGCACGCTGCTGCAGTGGCTGAGGCAAAGGCGGCACAGGTCGCACATGGATCTGGCCAGATCGCAGGGGCCATTGGACCGCTTCGCGCGAGTTACCGGCCTGACCTGCACCCGCCTTCAGAAGTCGCGGTGCCGTTGTTTTCAGAAATCGCAAATTTGCTCGCCGAGGATTGCGACCTGCTCATACTCGAAACGGTCGCTTCAGTCGCCCATGCGCGGGATGCTCTAGCGGCGGCGCGCGAAACCAGCCTGCCAGTTTGGCTGTCCTTAACGGTTTCAGACAGCGATGGGACGACATTGCGGTCAGGCGAACCGATAAGCGACGTTCTGGACGTCGCAACAGGGGCTGACGCGGTGTTGGTCAATTGCTCTGCCCCGGAAGCGGTCACGCTGGCGCTACCCATCATTGCCGAATTGGGCAAACCCTTTGGCGGATACGCCAACGCTTTCGAGATGATCACCGAGGACTTCCTGAAAGAAAAACCCACCGTGGATGCGCTCAAAGCGCGCCGCGACATGGGACCACGCGCCTATGCCGGGTATGTCATGGAATGGGTAGGCCTTGGGGCTACCGTCGTCGGCGGTTGCTGCGAAGTCAGCCCCGAGCATATCGCTGAAATCGCACGGCGGCTGCAAGCTGCCGGTTACTCAATAGTTTAGGAATTAGATATGAGCACTCTTCCAGCATCAGCCCGCGCTGTCATCATCGGGGGTGGCGTCATCGGCTGTTCCGTCGCTTATCATCTGGCCAAACAAGGCTGGAAAGATGTCGTTTTGCTTGAACGTAAGCAACTGACCAGTGGAACGACCTGGCACGCAGCAGGTCTGATTGCACAGCTGCGTGCATCCGCAAACATGACAAAACTCGCCAAATACTCTCAGGAACTTTACGGCAACCTAGAAAATGAAACGGGTGTGGCCACCGGCTTCAAAAGATGTGGTTCTATTACCGTGGCATTGACCGAGGAACGTCGAGAAGAGATTTACCGACAAGCAGCGATGGCGCGTGCATTTGGTGTCGACGTAGAAGAAATTTCGCCCGAAGAAGTAAAATCCAAATATGAGCATCTGAATATCGATGGCGTGACAGGGGCGGTCTACCTTGACAAAGACGGGCAAGGTGATCCTGCCAACATCGCCCTGGCGCTGGCAAAAGGCGCACGTCAAAACGGCGCACTGGTCAAGGAACGGGTGCGCGTGACTGGCATGTCCAAAGACGGTCGCCGCGTCACAGGTGTGAACTGGGATGCAAATGGAGAAACAGGTCACATCGCCGCTGACATGGTGGTTAACTGTGCCGGCATGTGGGGGCATGAAGTCGGCCGGATGGCGGGCGTAAACGTACCGCTACACGCTTGCGAACATTTCTACATAGTGACCGAGGCTATTCAGGGACTTTCGCAATTGCCGGTTCTGCGGGTGCCTGATGAATGTGCCTATTACAAGGAAGATGCAGGCAAAATGTTACTTGGGGCGTTTGAACCCAACGCAAAACCTTGGGCGATGGATGGCATTCCGGCAGACTTTGAATTTGATCAGCTTCCCGAAGATTTTGACCACTTCGAACCCATTCTCGAAGCAGCCGTCGAGCGGCTGCCTATGCTTGCCGAGGCGGGCATTCACACGTTTTTTAACGGCCCCGAAAGCTTTACGCCTGACGATGCCTACCACCTTGGCCTTGCGCCTGAGATGGACAACGTCTGGGTCGCTGCCGGGTTCAACTCAATTGGTATTCAGTCCGCTGGTGGGGCCGGTATGGCGTTGGCACAGTGGATGGATGCGGGTGAAAAACCCTTTGATCTGGGTGACGTTGACGTCAGCAGGATGCAGCCCTTTCAGGGTAACAAGACTTACCTGTTTGAGCGCTCAAAGGAAACGCTGGGCCTGCTCTATGCGGATCACTACCCTTATCGGCAAAAGGCAACAGCGCGCGGCGTACGGCGGACTCCGTTTCATCAGCACTTGGTCGATCAGGGCGGAGTCATGGGCGAAATCGCCGGGTGGGAACGGGCCAACTGGTTTTCAACTCAGGGTCAAACTCCTGAGTATGCATATAGTTGGAAGCGACAGAACTTTTTTGAAAACGTCGCGGCCGAGCACCACGCCATTCGCTCGAATGTGGGCATGTACGATATGTCGTCATTCGGCAAGATCCGTGTTGAGGGACCTGATGCAACGGCGTTTTTGAATTGCATTGGCGGTGGCCAGTACGACGTACCTGTCGGCAAGATCGTCTATACACAATTCCTCAACAACCGGGGCGGCATTGAGTCGGACGTAACTGTCACACGCCTGTCTGAAACCGCCTATCTGGTGGTAACGCCTGCCGCAACGCGCTTAGCCGATCAGACGTGGATGATGCGGCACAAAGGGGATCACAACGTTGTTCTGACAGATGTGACGGCGGGTGAAGGGGTGCTGGCCGTCATGGGGCCAAACGCGCGCAAACTGCTTCAGGCGGTTTCGTCCGGCGACTTTTCGAATGACGCCAACCCCTTTGGTACGGCACAGGAGATTGAGCTTGGGATGGGCCTTGCCCGGGTGCACAGGGTAACTTATGTGGGCGAGCTTGGCTGGGAGGTTTATGTTTCGACTGACATGGCGGCGCACGCGTTTGAAACGTTGCATGCGGCGGGGCAGAACATGAACCTGAAACTCTGCGGCATGCATATGATGGATTGTGCGCGGATCGAAAAAGGATTTCGCCATTTCGGCCACGACATCACTTGCGAAGATCACGTGCTAGAAGCGGGGCTGGGGTTTGCGGTGAAGACAGACAAACCCGACTTTATCGGACGCGCCGCTGTGTTGCGCAAGAAAGAAACCGGGCTGGATAACCGCATGCTGCAGTTCAAACTGACTGATCCAGAACCCCTGTTGTATCATAATGAGCCGGTATTGCGCGATGGTGAACTGGTCGGATACCTGTCCTCTGGTTCGTACGGTCACCACCTGGGGGCTGCAATGGGTTTGGGGTATGTCCCCTGCAAGGGTGAAAGCGCCGCTGATGTGCTCGCTTCGACTTACGAGATTGACGTCGCAGGGACCCGTGTTGTCGCGGAAGCGTCGATTAAGCCAATGTATGATCCCAAATCCGAGCGCGTCAAAGCATAGAGCGCCATAAATCAAAGCTGCGCAAAACATAAGAAAGCGCGGGTCAGTTCCGACTCGCACTCTCGCTATCTCAGTAAGCATTTTCTCGAACGGTGGATTAACGCAAACAAGACGTGTGGTTGCTGACCGATCACGCACAGCGTAGAGAGACCCATGGCCGTTCTATCTGAATATATGCCACCGAAAGACCCACTTTCTGTTCTTTATGAGGATGGTTCGATCATCGTTGTCGACAAACCCGCCGGTCTGCTATCCGTTCCCGGACGCGGCCCGCATCTGGCCGATTGCCTGATCAGCCGGATCGCTGATGCCTATCCAAATGTGCTGCTGGTTCATCGGCTGGATCGCGACACATCTGGCGTGATGGTCTTTGCCTTGACCCGCGACGCGCAAAAGGCGCTGGGACAGCAGTTTGAACGCAAACAGACACAAAAAACCTACGTTGCCCGCGTTTCAGGACAGTTAAAGGCTGACTCAGGCACTGTTGACCTGCCGGTGATCGTCGATTGGCCCAATCGACCCAAACATATGGTTTGCCATGAAACGGGAAAACCTGCGCTGACGGAATGGCGGGTCGTTAATCGATCTGCTGGCGAGACACGAGTTTTGTTGACCCCCAAAACCGGACGAACCCACCAGCTGCGCCTGCATATGATGGCCTTGAAGCATCCTATTCTGGGTGACCCGTTTTATGCCAGCGGCGCTGATGCAGACTATGACAGGATGATGCTGCATTCCGAAACACTGTCGCTGACACACCCTAGTACTGGTGAGCCGATTAAATTCCACGCCTCTGCGCCATTTTAGCATTAACACCAATACTTCGAAGTTTATTCCACGAAACCCTCATCAAAGCTTGAGAGGGGATGTAACCCCGACCCTTAATGGTTAGATTACGAGTCGGATTAGTCCAAAACGAATGCAAATGGAGGGTATTATGGGTTTGCGCATTAACGACACGGTCCCGAATTTTACAGCAGAAACAGATCACGGCACCATTCAGTTTCACGATTGGATCGGTGACAGCTGGGCAATCTTGTTTTCTCATCCCAAGGATTTCACACCGGTTTGTACAACTGAATTCGGTGCTGTTGCACAATTGGCGGATGAATGGGCCAAACGCGGCACCAAGGTGATCGGCGTTTCGGTTGATGGAGTCGAGGACCACAAAAAATGGAAAGAAGATATCGAAATGGTTGGTGGTGCCAAGGCTGGGTTTCCGATCATCGCGGATGATGGTCTTGCCGTGTCCAAAGCATTCGACATGTTGCCAGCAGAGGCTTATATGCCCGACGGCCGCACACCAGCTGATAGCGCAACGGTACGTTCGGTCTTTATCATCGGGCCAGATAAACAGCTAAAACTCAGCATGACGTATCCAATGACTGTAGGTCGAAACTTCGCCGAAGTTCTGCGCGCGCTGGACGGTTTGCAAATGTCGATCGGTAACGGAGTGGCGACACCCGCGAACTGGGTGCCAGGCGAGGATGTGATTATCCCGCCGACTGTCAGCAACGAAGACGCAAAAGCCAAGTTTGGTGAATTCGAAACGGTTCTGCCGTATCTGCGCAAGACCAAAGCGCCAACTTAACCTTCGTCTATCCGGCAATTTACCCGCGCCAAATATACTGGCGCGGGTTTCTTATTGAAGTTTTATTCGGCGTCCAGCAGGCCACTGGCAAACAACAGGCCGGCGGCCACAGCGCCGACAATCGGGGCCACGATAAACAACCACAGCTGCGAGAGCGCGGCACCGCCAACAAATAGCGCGGGACCGATTGAGCGCGCAGGATTTACCGAAACGCCCGTCACATTGATGCCAACCAAATGGATCACGACCAGTGCCAAGCCAATTGCCAATCCTGCCATGGCGGCAGGCGCGCCCGCACCCGTTGCGCCAAGGATGACAACCAGAAACAAGAACGTTGCGACGGCTTCAAAAATGAAGGCGGCGCCCATTGAGTATTCGCCGTTATAACCAGTTCCCCAGCCGTTTTGCCCCAAACCGGCAGCGGCCACGTCATACCCGCCTGCCTGGCCCTTCACGATCATCATCAAAATCAGAGCGGCAACAATGGCACCAGCAACCTGAGCAATCATGTAAGGGATAGCTTCGGAAAAGCTCATGCGCCCGGCGGCGACGACGCCAAGTGTGACGGCTGGATTGATGTGACATCCCGACACCGCTCCGATGCCATACGCCATCCCGATCAAGGCCAAACCAAAGGCAAAACTGATCCCGGCAAAGCCGATCAAATCACCAGCAATTACTGCAGACCCACAACCCAACAGAACCAGTGTAAACGTGCCGATAAACTCGGCTAGTGGTTTTTTCATTGTTCCCTCCTATCGCCCTAACTCGGACGTATTGATTTCTATGAATATCTTGGCAGATAAGAATGATTTTTAGGAGGGGAAAAAAATATCTTTGCCCTCAGGCTTTTCTGCAATTTGACCTCGGCGCCAAAAATGGGGAATCCGGGGCCGCAAAAGAAAAAGCCCCGATGCTACTATCGGGGCCTTTCGATCTTTTTAGGGGGCCGTGCCCCGAGAATGAGCGGGACTTATCCGGCCGCTTCTTCTTCTTTTTTGATCTCTTCGCCAGATTCCTGATCAACGACTTTCATCGACAGTCGAACCTTACCGCGATCATCAAAACCCAAGAGCTTAACTTTAACTTCCTGACCTTCCTTCAGAACATCTGACGGATGGTTCAGACGGCGATTTTCGATCTGGGAAACGTGCACCAGACCATCGCGTTTGCCAAAGAAGTTCACGAACGCGCCGAAGTCGACAATTTTCACAACTGTACCAGTGTAAACCTGCCCTTCTTCCGGTTCTGCCACGATCGACCAAATCATGTCGTAAGCCTTTTTGATGGAATCCCCGTTTGGCGAGGCAATCTTGATCACGCCGTCATCGTTGATGTCCACTTTGGCACCAGAGACTTCGACGATCTCGCGGATCACTTTACCGCCCGATCCGATCACTTCACGAATCTTGTCGGTCGCAACCTGCATGGTCTCAATGCGCGGCGCGTGGATGCTGAAGTCCTGCGCACCAGAGATTGCTTTGTTCATCTCGCCCAGAATGTGGATACGGCCCTCTTTGGCTTGCGCCAGCGCTTTTTCCATAATCTCAGGTGTGATGCCTGCTACCTTGATGTCCATTTGCAAAGACGTGATGCCTGCTTCTGTCCCGGCCACTTTGAAATCCATGTCGCCCAGATGATCTTCGTCACCCAGAATGTCGGTCAGGATCGCATAGGAACCATCGTCTTCAAGGATCAGACCCATTGCGACACCGGCAACTGGTGATTTCAGCGGAACGCCCGCGTCCATCATCGATAATGAACCACCACAGACAGACGCCATAGACGACGAGCCGTTGGATTCAGTGATCTCTGACACCACGCGAACAGTGTAGGGAAAATCCGTAGGCGCTGGCAGAACCGCCTGCAACGCACGCCATGCAAGTTTGCCGTGGCCGATTTCACGACGACCGGGAGGGCCAACGCGACCCACTTCACCTACCGAGTAGGGCGGGAAGTTATAGTGCAGCAGGAAGTTCGATTTGAAGTTACCGTGCAAGGCGTCGATGAATTGCTCATCATCACCGGTGCCCAATGTAGTCACAACCAGACCTTGGGTTTCACCACGAGTGAACAGGGCCGAACCGTGGGTCCGGGGCAAAAAGCCGGTTTCACAGACAATTGGACGCACTGTTGACGTGTCACGACCGTCGATGCGTTTGCCGGTCTTAACAACGTCACCGCGCAGAATGCTGGCTTCGAGTTTTTTTAACGCCGAACCGAGGTTCGCATCACCTTGCTGCTCTTCGCTCAGCGCCGCAAGTATCGTTGCACGAGCATCGGAAACTGCGGTTGTGCGCTCTTGCTTGTCCTGAATCGCGAATGCCGCACGCATGGCTTCTTCGCCTGCGCCTTTGACGGCCTCGAACAGCTCAGAATAATCAACCGGCTGGAAGTCAAACGGCTCTTTCGCGGCATCTTCGGCCAGATCGATGATCAGGTCGATGACGGGCTGAATGGCGTCGTGAGCGAATTTTACCGCGCCCAACATTTCAGCTTCTGTCAGTTCGTAGGCTTCGGATTCAACCATCATCACGGCGTCTTTGGTGCCAGCAACAACCAGATCCAGACGTTGATCAGGGTTCATGCGCAATTGGTGCATGTCATCAACGGTTGGGTTCAGAACGTATTCGCCCTCGGTAAACCCGACACGGCAAGCCGCGATTGGGCCCATGAACGGCGCGCCAGAAATGGTCAGCGCTGCGGATGCGGCGATCATTGCAACCATGTCAGGGTCATTGACCAGATCGTGGGACAGAACCGTACACATCACCAGAACTTCGTTTTTGAAGCCGGGGACAAACAGCGGGCGGATGGGCCGGTCGATCAGGCGGCTTGTCAGCGTCTCTTTTTCCGACGGGCGCGCCTCGCGTTTGAAAAAACCGCCAGGCACTTTACCGGCTGCATAGTATTTTTCGTTGTAATGCACGGTCAGCGGGAAAAAATCCTGACCTGGCTTTTGTGAGCGAGCGTACGTCACGTTCGCCATGACACTGGTTTCGCCCAGCGTTGCGATGACAGAACCATCTGCCTGACGCGCCACTTTGCCCGTTTCCAATGTGAGGGTCTCTTCCCCCCACTCCATCGATTTCTTGATTTCGTTAAACATTTCGTTTCCTAATTTGGCCGATCCGGGGCGTATCCCCTATGGGCCGTTTGCGTGCGGGCCCCATGCCCGCGACCTCTGATTAACATCCAGAATTTGTGGCAAGGCCCGGCCGCAAATCCTATGGGACAAACTTAAGTGAAAACCGCGCCCGTTTGACAGGGCGCGATTTTAAACGTTAGCGGCGCAGACCAAGGCGTTTGATCAGATCCTGATATCGCGCTTCGTCTTTTGCTTTGGTGTAGTCCAGAAGTTTGCGACGCAGCGCAACCATCTTCAAAAGACCTCGACGACCGTGGTTGTCTTTTTTGTGGGTTTTGAAGTGTTCGGTCAGCGTTGCAATGCGTGACGACAAAATAGCGACCTGTACTTCGGGCGAACCTGTGTCGCCTTCTTTGGTGCCAAATTCCTTCATCACACGTGCTTTTTCTTCAGCAGTAATCGACATCGGGGTCTCCTTTAAAGGTTAAGGGTGAATGGCGCAGGCCGGGATGTCGTCCAGCACAGGCCCGTGGAGAGGTCAGCTACAAAAGAGAATCTGCAACCGATGCGCGCGTATAAGGGAATTGGTCCGCTGTTGCAAAGAGATAATAACAAGATCACGCTCATCGGCGTTAAAACAAAAATTATTTTGGAAAATGATCCAACTTACATATGGCGTCGTAATGAGGTTATGTTGACACTGACCCAAGATATTCCGCGCACATCGCCCCCTGCTATGCCTGTGCACCGACGTGAAAGAAAGCCGTTGTCGACAGATAAGAGTGAAGTTTCACAGCAGACAAAGTGGATGTTGGCGGTTCGCGATGATTGTGATCGCGCTGCCTTTGCTTCCCTGTTTGATCACTTTGCGCCACGTCTAAAAGGTTTCATCATGCGGTCTGGCACCCCCGCCCATCAGGCCGAAGAGATTGTACAGGACGTTATGCTGACGATCTGGCGCAAGGCTGCACTGTTTGACCCACACCGCGCACAGGTTTCAGCTTGGATTTATCAGATCGCCCGAAACAGGCAAATCGATATCCTGCGTCGTGAAAATCGCCCAGTGCCTGAAGAACTGGCAGAGGAGCCAGGCACAGAGCCCGATGCTGGCCAAATACTGGCCGTCGAACAAGAAGCTGGAAAGCTGAAGCTGGCGCTTATGCGGCTCAAGGACGATCAGAGGGACATGATCGAAAAAGCTTACATTGGTGAAATGACTCATCAGGAAATCAGTACGCAGACAGGATTGCCGTTGGGCACCATAAAATCGCGCATTCGACTGGGACTAGAGCGGTTGCGGCACGAGCTTAAGGGAATGCGATAAGAAATGAGCATGATTAATCACCATACTCCGGATGCACTGCTTGCTGCTTATGCCGCAGGTAATTTGCCTCATCATTTTGCAATTGTAGTGGCCAGCCATGTGTCGCTTTGTGTACAGTGTCGGGCTGCACTTGAGGCGCATCATGCCGTGGGCGGCGCAGTGTTGGACGCATCTGATGCGGTTGCACTGTCGAGTACACTCAAAGCTAGCATTCTTGACCAATTGGACACTCCAGTTAGGCCAGCGCGCACTTATCAGCGGTCGGGAATCTATCCCGGACCTGTGATGCAGGCAATGAAAGGCCGCCCTCCACGTTGGAAAACTCTGGGAATGGGTGTTCGTCAGAGCATTCTATCGGCAAATGAAGAGGGTTCGGTGAGATTACTCTTTATCCCGCCGGGTCAGGCAGTACCTGATCACGGACACAATGGCATGGAACTGACATTGGTACTGCAAGGCAGTTTTTCCGATGAGACTGGTCAATTTGGCGTCGGTGATCTGGAAATGGCAGATGAAGATCTGCATCACACGCCCGTGGCAGATGCAGGCGATCCCTGTATTTGCCTTGCGGCAACGGATGCGCCGTTGCGCTTTAATTCGCTTATGCCGCGGCTTTTGCAACGGGTATTTCGGATATAATCGGATATGCGTTTTTTCCGGTCTTCGAGGGAATTAATTGCAATTAATACAATTAGTTAAGAGGAATTTTTTTCATAAAAAAGTGAACCGAAGTCAGTCCAGTTCCGTATCCTTGGTACGACAACAAGAACGGGACGGGCGCTGCGCCCAGCAAAAACGGAGACTTCAAAACGATGACCAATTTCAAAGCCGCTTCTACAGCAATTGCCATTGCAGTATCAGCCAGCGCCGCACCTGCCGCAAATATTGTTGAGATTGCTGCTGCTGATGAACGCTTTTCTACCCTCGTCGCAACCGTAGGTGCGGCCGGTTTGGCAGACGCCTTGTCCGGTCCGGGCCCTTTTACTGTTTATGCTCCCGTGAACGACGCCTTTGCCGCACTGCCAGAGGGCACTGTTGAAACGCTGCTCAAGCCAGAAAACAAAGATCAACTGACCAATATCTTGCTCTATCATGTGGATGATCGGAAATTATCAGCGGACATGATCCCGGCCGGATCGAATTATTTTAAGCCCATGCTGGCAAGTGAGCGCTTGTGCATCACCTCGGGAAGCGATGGCGTTACGATCGCCGATGGTACCGGCGAGACTGCAAACGTCGTGATTGCTGACATTGTTGCGGACAATGGCGTCATCCACGTAGTCGACAAAGTGCTTTTGCCCGGTAAACGCCCTGCCTGTCACTGAAGCGCGCGAATGCATTGACCAGACCGCTCTGATTGCCCTATGCCGTTGATATCACTGCGGCATAGGTTTTCCATTAGTCTTAGATCATCAACAAAAACCTTAGGTAAGGCCATGAATGCGCCGAAGTTAGTCACCGTATCAGATAAAATGCAGCGGAATTACAGCTATGAATTGACCGCCGCGGTCGGGGCAGATTTTTCACCGAACTTTAGTCCTCATTTTACGCCGCAAGAAATGTTGGAAATGGGCGTTTTTGAGGGTAAGTATTTGAACGATTGCGGGCAGGAGTTGCCTGAAAGCTGGCTTCTGAATGCCCAGCTTAGCCAAAAACCTGACATCACACTCAACCATTTCGGCGTGAAAAGCCGTCAACCGCTTAGCGTGTGGCGGGACAAAGGGTGGATCTATGGACCGGACCCGCGCGGTTGGTTCCAATGGTACTGCCGATACTACCTGGGCCGCCGCTTACCGGAAATTGACCGGACCCAAATCGCACGGTGGCGGGGGTTCGCCCGCCACGCCGGACAAATACGCGCAAATTGCTACCCAGGCGATGTGTTTTGCAGGCCACGCCAACGTCAAGCCCTGCTGCAATGGTCATATGATCCGTTCATCTAAATGAAAGGCATCACTTCCCGCGATACACCAAAAAATCTGGCACGAACTGCAGCGCTTTGATCAGCCAAGAGAAAGGTGCAGGGAAGTCTGTTCTAAACCTGCGAGATTGCATCGCCTTCAGAACACGCTTTGCTGCATTTTCGGGCGACATGAGCATCGGCATCTTGAAATCGTTCTTCTGGGTGAGGCGGGTTTCTATGAAACCGGGATTGACGATACGCACCACAACACCGGTGTCTTTCAGATCATGACGCATGGTTTCCGCGAGACTGATCATCGCTGCCTTGCTGGCGCCATACCCGATTGCTGCGGGCAGGCCGCGATAACCTGCCAACGACCCGATTAGCGTCACGTCACCTTGATCCGCCTTTACGAATTTCGGCACGATTTCACCAAGTACACGTAATGCACCGGTAAAATTAACTTCGCATATGCTAAGCGCAGCATCGGTGTTCCAATTTGTGGTGCGCATCGGCTGGTAGGCACCTGCGTTGTAAATAATACCATCCACCGGTCCGATGACCAAAGCTGCCCGGCGAACAGATTCCGCGTCCGTTACATCAAGGGTTAGAACGCGGGCATTTGTCAACTCTGCCTTCAGGCTTTCCAGACGCTCACCATTGCGCGCAGACAAAACAACGCGGGCGCCCGTTGCGCTCAGCTCTTTGGCTAGGGCACGGCCCAATCCCTCGCTAGCGCCGATCAACCAGTAGGTTTTTCCTGCCGTGGATATCACTGCGACTTGCCTTGAAAGCTGTTGCTGTCGGATGTCAGCACATTTGGTGGAGCTGGGGTTTTCAGAAACGGTGCGCGTTTGATCCACAGGATCAACGCCTGCCAGTAGATCAGTGCTACAACGCGAACCGCGCCAAGGGGCCTTCGTAGTGCTGCCCAAAAAAGAGACCGGCTTGTCGCGCGACGACGACGACCATTCAGCGTGGCTAGCACACCCTCACCGCCGTTCCGGTAGGATATTCGGATGCCAATGAAGCTGTCAGAAATGTCGAAATTAAAACTGTACTGCCCCTCGACTTTCTGGAATGGCGACACATGCATCAATTTTTCCGCCATGATCGTGTCTGTTTTTTCGATCGGGCGAAAATTATCATGCGCACAAAAATAGCAGTGCCGGTGCCCGAAAGTATTATTTACTTCGGCCACAATGGCACAGGGTTGGCCATTAAGCAGTGCGACCCAGAAACTCACCGGGTTGAAATGAAACCATAGAAAACTGGGCTGGGCCAGAAGAAGCAATTGGGCATCTTCGTGGGGAAAGCCGCGCTCTGCCAGAACGTTCCTGAACCATTCTGTCCCCTGCCCATCACCACGCAGGCCACCGTGTTTGTGATCCCAGAGGGACCAGAGATTAAAGCGGTTACGCGACAAAAGCATGGGGCTTTCCAAATCTTCAAGATCGGAAAAAACAAAATCCACGCCATACCGAAAAGCGTTCTTCACCTTCCCCCGCCGGGCGTGATAGGTATGACCTTGGATGTGTTCCATCATATTACCTTACATACGTCCCAGTCGCTGCGTCGGATCAAATCTATCCGCAAAACTCCTACCCTCATGTGTACCCAAAGTAACGCAGCAAGATGATCAAAATCGGCCAACATTATTTTCCAGCTACATTTTTTTGATCTAACACTAAGCTCTCCGCGTAATTGAACCAATAAATCGCGTGATGAGGACTGAATGCTCGATCAACAGCCTAGCCCCCGAAAAAAGATTGCTATTGTGGGTGGAGGCATTTCCGGCCTGTCAGCAGCCTATTATTTGTCATCCAACAACGACGTTACCGTGTATGAAGCGGCGCCGCGCGTTGGTGGTCATGCCCGCACAGTTGTGGCGGGAAAGAATGGGGATCAGCCGGTGGATACTGGTTTCATCGTATTCAACTACGTCACATACCCCAACTTGACCCGCCTTTTCAAAGAACTTGATGTACCCGTCACGCAAAGCGAAATGAGCTTTGGTGCCAGCATTGATGACGGCCGGATCGAATACGGTCTAAGCAGCCTGCGCTGCATCGCCGCCCAGAAACGCAACCTTTTGCGTCCTAAGTACTATGGAATGATCGCCGATATCCTGCGTTTCGGAAAACACGCGGAAGCCGCAGCAACAGATGATGACAAAACAATCGGGGAACTGGTGGATGAACTAGGTCTGGGGGACTGGTTTCGCCGGAATTACCTTTTGCCTATGTGCGGTGCGATCTGGTCGACACCGGTTGCAGATGTTGATCAGTTTCCGGCAAAATCTCTGGTCCGATTCTTTCGCAATCATGCACTTTTGGCTGGCTCCGGCAAACATCAGTGGTGGACCGTAAAAGGAGGCAGCATTGAATACGTTCGCCGACTTGAAGCGGCGCTGCAGGCGCGCGGCTGCATCATCAGGACCAATGCTCCGGTTCGACGCCTAGTCAGAAAGAGCTTTGGACCGGTGTTGTGGGTTGCAGAAGAGAAACCCCAGGACTTTGATGAGGTTATCTTGGCCTGCCACGCAGATCAGGCGCTTGCAATTTTGGGCGGCGACGCATCAACAGAGGAGGCCTCGGCGCTGGGCAGTATTCGATATCAGAAAAACAAGGCCGTTTTGCATTGTGACCCCAGTCAGATGCCCAAGCGGAGGGCTTGTTGGTCCAGCTGGGCCTACAGGTCGCAAGACGGAGCCGTTGGCGTCACTTATTGGATGAACCGGCTGCAGAACCTGCCTGAGGATGATCCTCTCTTTGTCACGCTCAATCCGTCCTCAAACATACCCGCGAACAAGATTTACGACTCTGTGGAATTTGCCCACCCTGTGTTCGACAAGGCCGCGCTACAAGCTCAGAGCCGCATTCGGGACATGCAAGGGCGTAACCGAACTTGGTTTGCCGGGGCCTACAACCGCCACGGATTTCATGAAGATGGCATTGCCAGCGCGATGCGAGTGGTTCGATCGATAGATCGGAACATGACTACGAAAGGAATAGATATTGCGCCTCACGGACAAAGCTCTGAAATCGGAATTCCTGTCGACGTGCGAACGCCTGCGTGAGGGTCAGTTGACCCTGCGCACACCCGAGGGTGACAGCTATCATTTCGGCACAACCGGCCAAGAGGTCGAGATGGTTATTCGCGACTGGGCGGCGGTATCTGCAATGGCCGCGCACGGACAAGTCGGGCTGGGCGAGACCTATGTGCAAGGCATGTGGGATACGCCATCGATTGAGGCACTAATGAGCGTGGCAATGCGCAACCGCGACCACCTTGGAAGCTACGATCAGGCCAGCGTTTTCAATCGGGCAAAGTTCCGGATTGTCGATACCGTGCTGCGGGCTAACACCCGGTCAGGCGCGCGCAAGAATATCCGGTCTCATTACGACGTAGGCAACGAATTTTATCAGCTGTGGCTTGATGAAGGAATGACCTATTCGTCGGGAATATTTGAGGGCGACGCAAACGACCTGGAACAGGCACAAAGTCGTAAGAATGCACGAGTGCTCTCGCGACTTGGGTCTGGCGAGCGTGTCCTTGAAGTTGGTTGTGGATGGGGCGGTTTTGCTGAACACGCCGCAGATGAGGGTCGCAATGTCACCGGAGTGACTATCTCTCGCAACCAGCACAGTTACGCCGATTGCCGTTTGGACGGTCGCGCCGATATTCAATTGCGCGACTACCGTGATATCAACGGGCGCTTTGACAATATCGTTTCAATCGAGATGATCGAAGCGGTGGGGGAAAAATACTGGCCGAGTTATTTCTCCGTTTTGAAACGTAATCTGGCTGACGGCGGTCGCGTTCTGCTGCAGGCGATTACGGTGAAAGATAGTTTCTTCAAAACTTACCAGGCCTCAACGGATTATATCCGTCAATATGTATTTCCGGGGGGAATGCTTCTTTCCGACAGTGTTATCGCAGTGCAGGCAAAGCAGGCCGGATTTGAAGTGCGCAACAACTTTGCCTTTGGGCAGGATTACGCCAAGACATGCCGTATTTGGGCTGAACGGTATTGCGCCCAAAAGGGCAAGATCGCCGAATTGGGGTATGGCGAAGCTTTTTTTCGCAACTGGCAGTACTACCTTGAAATCTGTGCTGCGTCTTTTGCAATCGGCCACACCAATGTGGTGCAGGTAGAGCTTGCTCATGCTTAGAATGCTCCTCGCTTTTGGTCTGTTGCTTGGATCACATGCTGTAGTTGCGTCTCCGGTGACGACCGTACTGCCGAATGCCGAGCTGCGTGGGACGGCAACCTTTCGGTATTTGGGGTTTTCGATCTATCGGGCACGTCTTTATACGCCCGGTGGCGCGCCGCTGAACTGGCAACAGGATTTCGGCATAGAACTCAAGTACCAGCGCAAACTGTCAGAAAACGATTTGGTGACCTCTACCTTGCGCGAAATGGAACGTATTGGTGCCCCCGTACCCATAAAGGAACAACTGTCGGTTTGCTTTGATGACGTTGGTAAAGGCGATAGCTATCTAGCGATTTCGGATGGGCCAGACAGGATCGGTTTTTGGCGCAATGGGCAGAAAATGTGCACGCTGTCACACCCACAGATCAAAGAACGGTTCATGGCGATATTCGTGGGTGACGACACGCAATCAAAATCCTTTACCCGAAAATTGAAGAACCAGTAGTGGTCTATCCACGCGTCAGCCTGTATGCATTGATGCTGGCCGCGGCTGGTATACCGCTGTATATTCACCTGCCGCGCTTTGCCTCAGTCAACCTTGGCATCGGCCTGGGCGTGATCGGAACGATCCTGCTTGCCATTCGGTTGGTTGACCTGATCCAGGATCCGCTCATTGGTTGGGCCATCGACCGCTGGCCGCGCGCGCAAACTCTGTTTGCAATGGCTGCGGCGGCTGGGCTGGCGATTGGATTTCCGCTGTTGTTCGGATTGCAGTCCGGCCCAAATCTGGTGGCTGAACTTGTCGCCATTCTTGTCCTGCTTTTCTCGGCCTACAGTCTTGGCATGATTCTGCTTTATGGTCGCAGTACCACGCTGGCCATGCGATCCGGCCCGCGCGAGCTGATGACGCTCGCAGCATATCGTGAAACCGGCATGTTGGCAGGGGTCATCATTGCCGCGATCGCACCCGGGATCTTTTTTGCCATGGGGGCTGGATCGCAAGGATATCCCGCGTTTGGTCTTTTCTTAGGTGCTTTGGCGACCCTTATAGCTTTTGTCACCCTGCCTGTCTGGCGACGACCAGCAATTGTTGGCGATCAGCTTTCATTTGGCGGTCTTGCTGATGCAGGCGCGATTCGATTGTTGGGCCTGGCACTCATCAATAGTTTGCCCGTCGCGATCACGTCGACATTATTCCTGTTTTTTGTTGAGGATCGACTGCAATTGCAAGGCAAGGCCGGGCCATTGCTTGTTCTGTTTTTCCTAAGCGCAGGTATCAGCGTTCCGTTTTGGACGCGAGTCAGCCAGAGGTTTGGGGCCAAGAAAACTCTGCTGATTGCGATGCCTCTAGCGATAGCGGGCTTTTGTGGCGCGGCATTTCTGGCGCCAGGCAACATACTTGGCTTCGCTGTGATTTGCGTTGCTTCTGGTGCTGCCCTGGGTGCCGATATGGTGGTTTTGCCCGTCATGTTTTCTGTCGCTCTGTCACGCGCTGGGCTAAATGCCTCGTCCGCGTTTGGCATCTGGTCATTTGCCGGGAAGCTCGGGTTGGCTATTGCTGCTTTTGCGACGCTCCCCCTCCTTGAATACAACGGATTCATACCCGGTCAGGTCAATGGCGCGCGGGCGCTAACCACCCTGAACATTGCCTACGCAGTAATTCCCTGCATTTTGAAACTCGGCGCCCTCGGATTTGTTCTGACGTTGCCAACAAAGGAACCGCCCAAATGAAAATCTTAACCATCCTGCTTTTGCTGATCGTTTTGATAACCGCGGCTAGGGCGATGTTCTTTAGCTTCCATGCCCAAAATCCGGCTGATTATGCAGGCACAAGGCCAGCTTTTTCCCTTAAGGAAGTTCTGTCTGGTCGCATCATGTCCGAAGGGTTGGTTTATGGCCCGAATGGGAAAATGACCAACAGCTTTGTTGCAGAAATGGTGGGCGAATGGGAAGGAAATACCGGCACACTGTCCGAGCACTTCACCTATTCCAATGGCAAGATTCATGACCGCAAATGGTACCTGAAATTGGGAGCTGGAAACACTTTTACCGCAACCGCAGAAGATATTGTTGGCGAGGCAACTGGCGTCGTTTCGGGGTCAACTGTGTCGATGAAATACAAGATCGTGCTGCCACCCGAAGCCGGAGGTCATACGCTATCTGTTACAGATTGGTTATACCTCACCGAAGATGGCACAATCCTGAACAAGTCCGAGATGCGTAAATTCGGGATCAAGGTCGCCGAACTGATCGCAACTATGCGCCCGGCATCGAGTACAAAACCCTAGTCACTTGCCGGTGGCAAAATCCGATCAAATAACTGGCTAAATGGTATGCCTCTGGCAGGATGTCCGGCGCGGCCCTAGCGAGACTTTTTGGATAGCCCGCAGTATCCGTGCAAAGCCGCCCAGATTTCCGGACATGGCGCACCAGTTCGTGTACTCAAGCGCCATGTTTTATCTGCACGTCATTGCAGCCCCTATAGCGCTAGCCATTGCGCCATTTCAATTGCCCAAAGCATTCCGGGCGAAATCTGCCCGCCGTCACCGCTTAATGGGCGGCATTTATTGCTTGGCGGTCTTTTTGGGAGGGAGTAGCGGTTTCGTTATAAGGTTCAGCGCAACGCATGGCCCCATTGCTCAATCGGGGTTCATCTTATTGGCGATTACTTGGGTCACCATCACGTTTGAAGCCCTGCACCAAATCAGCGGGGGGCAGATAGACCTGCTCAGAGAGTGGATAATTCGATCAATGTCGCTGACGTTTGCGGGCGTAACCCTCAGAATTCTGTTGCCCGCCCAGATCTTTTTGGGTGTACCTTTTGAAACGGCAGTTCAATTCGTGGTCTGGCTATGTTGGGCGCCGAATCTGCTCTTTGCAGAACAACTCATCCGCGCGACTAGACCACCAGCAATACCGGTAGCCCAAATCAGTGAACAACTTGGATCAGAACTCCGCGCTTCAGCCCTTCATCGAATCCCAGAACGATTTCACCGACGAGAAAAACGTGCTGGATTCGGGGTTGTTGTTCTCTGACAACTCCTCGAATTCCCTCAGCAGTTCTTTTTGGCGGCTGGTCAGATTCACGGGCGTTTCGACAGCCAGTTCGATGAACATATCGCCCGACCCACCTCCGCGCAACGCAGGCATACCTTTGCTACGCAGGCGCATTTGCCTACCCGATTGGCTGCCCGATGGTATCTGTACACGCCCGCGACCGCCGTCAATCGTTGGGACCTCAATGTTGCCGCCAAGAGCAGCAGTCGACATCGAAACGGGAACACGACAATAAAGGTTTGTGCCGTCACGCTCAAAAAGATCGTGTTTGTTCACCTCGACAAAAATATAAAGATCACCTGAGGGGCCACCGCGCATCCCGGCCTCGCCCTCGCCAGCCAGTCTGATGCGGGTGCCGGTTTCTACACCGGCAGGAATATTGACGCTGAGCGCCCGGTCTTTTTCGACGCGACCCGCGCCGCCACACCCCTTACAGGGATTCTTGATGATCTGGCCCATTCCCGAACAAGTCGGACAGGTGCGTTCAACTGTAAAAAAGCCCTGTTGTGCACGCACTTTTCCCATACCGGAACAAGTTGGACAGGATGTGGGTTCGACACCGCCTTCTGCCCCTGATCCATCACAGGATGTACAGCCGATGGCAGTTGGGACATTGATCGTTTTTTGCAAGCCAGAGTATGCTTCTTCCAGCGAGACACGCAGGTTGTAGCGTAGATCGGAGCCGCGCGCAGCGCGTCGACCACCGCCACCCCGTTGACCTCCCATGAAATCACCGAAGAGATCATCGAAAACATCCGAAAATGCACTAGAGAAGTCACCTTGCTGACCACCGCCGAAACCACCACCTGGTCGTCCGCCGCCGCCCATGCCGCCCTCAAACGCGGCATGACCAAAGCGATCATAAGCAGCCTTTTTGTCAGCGTCCTTAAGGATCTCGTAAGCCTCGTTCGCCTCTTTGAACTTGGCTTCAGCGCTTGGGTTGTCAGCGTTTCGGTCCGGATGCAGTTCTTTTGCTTTGGTTCGATAGGCCTTTTTGATCTCGTCAGGCGAAGCGCCGTTCTTTACGCCAAGCACATCATAAAAATCACGTTTTGCCATGGGATATTTCCCTTACTTCGGAACGCATGCGGGCCGGTCTCTATTAGACCGGCCCACAAGTCATCCCAGTCCGTGCTTAGGCACGTTTGTCGTCATCCAGATCTTCGAATTCGGCGTCAACGATGTCATCGTCATGCGCCTCGTCTGCTGCCGAAGGTTCGTCACCGCCTTCTTCCTGGCCGGCTTTGTAGATCGCCTCACCAAGTTTCATTGCGGCTTCGGTCACATTCTGAATGCCCGACTTGATCTTGCCGGCGTCTTCAGTTTCCAGTTCATCTTTCAACGCGACAATGGCAAGTTCGATTGCCTCAATCGTAGTCGGATCAACCTTATCAGAGTGCTCCTCCATCGACTTTTCAGTCGAATGGATCAGGCTCTCTGCCTGGTTTTTCGCTTCGATCAACTCGCGGCGTTCCTTATCGGCTTCCGCGTTTTCTTCGGCGTCCTTAACCATTTTCTCGATGTCGTCATCGGACAACCCACCAGAGGCCTGAATGGTGATCTTCTGTTCTTTGCCGGTGCCCTTGTCCATCGCACCAACCGCAACAATACCGTTGGCATCAATGTCGAAAGTCACTTCGATCTGAGGCATACCGCGTGGTGCAGGTGGAATCTCTTCCAAGTTAAATGCGCCAAGGATTTTGTTGTCTGCAGCCATCTCACGTTCACCCTGGAAAACGCGGATGGTAACAGCGCTTTGGCTGTCTTCTGCTGTCGAGAAGATTTGCGATTTCTTAGTCGGGATCGTGGTATTGCGGTCGATCAGACGCGTGAACACACCGCCCAGCGTTTCGATACCCAGTGACAGTGGCGTAACATCCAGCAGAACAACGTCTTTCACGTCACCTTGCAGAACGCCGGCCTGAATGGCCGCACCCAGCGCAACTACTTCGTCCGGGTTAACACCTTTGTGCGGTTCTTTGCCGAAGAACTTGCTGACTTCTTCAACGACGCGCGGCATGCGAGTCATACCGCCAACCAGAACAATTTCGTCGATATCGCTCGTGCTGAGACCGGCATCTTTCAATGCAGCCTGACAGGGTTTCATTGACGCCTTGATCAGGTCAGAGACCAGCGATTCCAGCTTGGCACGGGTCAGTTTCATAACCATGTGCAGCGGCTGACCACCGTTGGGGTCCATTGAGATGAACGGCTGGTTGATTTCGGTCTGATTGGCCGAAGATAATTCAATCTTGGCTTTTTCAGCAGCTTCTTTCAAACGCTGCAGCGCCATCTTGTCTTTGGTCAGGTCAACGCCGTTTTCTTTTTTGAACTGCTCGGCAAGGTAATTGACGATGCGCATGTCAAAATCTTCACCACCCAGGAACGTATCGCCGTTGGTAGATTTTACTTCGAATAATCCGTCATCAATTTCCAGAATGGTGACGTCGAACGTACCGCCGCCAAGGTCATAGACCGCGATGGTGTGCGTGTTCTCTTTGTCCAGACCATAGGCAAGCGCGGCGGCTGTCGGTTCGTTGATGATCCGCAGCACTTCGAGACCGGCAATCTTGCCCGCGTCTTTAGTCGCCTGACGCTGCGCGTCGTTAAAGTAGGCTGGGACAGTGATAACAGCCTGCGTCACCTCTTCGCCGATATAACTTTCTGCGGTTTCTTTCATCTTGCCGAGAATGAACGCAGAAATCTGGCTCGGAGAGTACTTCTCGCTCTTGGCTTCAACCCAAGCGTCGCCATTGCCGCCATCAATCACGTTGAAAGGCAGGTTCTTCTTGTCCTTGGCCAGATCCGGGTCGTCATTGCGCCGACCGATCAGGCGTTTGACGCCAAAGATTGTATTGTCAGGGTTGGTCACGGCCTGCCGCTTTGCAGGTTGTCCAACCAGTCGTTCGTTGTCTGTAAAGGCCACGATCGACGGTGTTGTGCGCGCGCCTTCTGCGTTTTCGATCACGCGAGGCTGCGAGCCGTCCATGATTGCAACGCAGCTGTTTGTAGTTCCTAGGTCAATTCCGATTACTTTAGCCATGTTCGATCCCTTTTCTCTTCAAGGCGATGACACGAGGCGCGGACCCGTTATGGCATCCTTGCCTCGATCTGTTTGTGTGGGTCAGACACTGTCTTCTCCACGCTTCCAGCCGTATATAGGGAGCGGGTTTGAACCCTGCAACCGCCCATTCCGGGTGAAATTGAGGAATCTGTGCGGATTTTTCGCTGTTAGCGTAAGGATTGGTTAAGACATCATGCAAAAGCTGACATTACGCGGCTTTGAAATCCATAAAGGACTTTTGGGGCCCGACGTTCAGGATGCCCTTGTTCAGCAGGCGCGCGACATAATTCGGGACGCGCCATTGTTTTCACCACAGACTCCCTACGGCAAAGAAATGAGCGTTCGCATGACATCAGCAGGATCGGTCGGCTGGTACGCAGATCGCCAAGGGTATCGCTATGTCAAAAAACATCCATCAGGGGTGCCTTGGCCACCCATTTCCGATCAAATTTTGGACATTTGGCGATCCGTATCGGGGGTGGAACGTTTGCCGGAGTGCTGCCTTATCAATTTCTATGGAGCGGATGCGAGGCTGGGAATGCATCAGGACAAGGACGAAGCCGATTTTCATTGGCCTGTCGTGTCAATTTCATTGGGGGATGACGCACTTTTTCGTATCGGTCAGCAGACCCGTGGCGGCAAAACGGAGTCTGTTTGGCTGGCATCAGGGGATGTGGTTGTCATGGGCGGCACTGCGCGAATGACCTATCACGGCGTAG
This sequence comes from Paracoccaceae bacterium, assembly GCA_039969355.1. Lineage (GTDB taxonomy): Bacteria > Pseudomonadota > Alphaproteobacteria > Rhodobacterales > Rhodobacteraceae > JL08. The sequence goes on along the minus strand of JBDVOA010000043.1, from coordinate 82,359 downwards.
ACCGGATAAGGTTCGGGTCGTCCGCTCTATTACGCAAGCACGGGCGCATCAATTTGACACTTCGGATCGTTACCTGACGCGGCCATCGACGAGCAAACGCGTTCGGTTTTATAGTCTGGCACTCCAGCTCAAAGAGGCGCGATGACGCGTATAGTACTCTCCCATAAGACCAATCATGAGCAGCGCCAGCCCTACGTAAAGCGGGTATTCGGTTGACGTGTGTCGCGGATAGTAATTGATAAATGTGAACCCCCGTGCCTGGTCGATAGTATGAAACAACGGGTTCCAGTCAAACATGGCCAGCATGAAACTCGGCATGCTATTGACCACAAACATCTTACCAGAGGCGAGCATATTAGCGCGCTGAAATATGATCACAGCGATAGCGACAAACCCGGGAAACCAAGGTTTTGCCGCCAAGAATACGAGCCCTATGGCCACGCCGGTGAACCACGACAAAAGCAGCATTCCAAAGGCGCCGATGGGTTGATCAATCACCACCGGTGTCACCGCGACATGATAGACAAACAGAATGACAAAGAGGGATACGAGTTGAATGTAAAGTGACCCGAGCGCAGCGGCGGAAATCGCTACCACCGTATTCATTGGCGCGTGGTTCATCATCGGGCTGGCAGGTCCCTCGGCCCCGACTACAGCGCCAACAACTTTGGTATGAGTCATAAAGAGAAATATGCCGGTCATAATATAGAGCAGAAAGTCGCCACGCAGAGCAGATCCTCTTAGTCCGAGAATACTGAACATTAAGTAGAAAACCATAACCATTATGATGGATTGCAACACGTTCGTCGCAATGGCCATCAGTGCATTGCCGTGCGATTTTCTCACGCTGCGTACAATTGAATGATAAATCAACTCAGACAGCGCCAAAGCTGAACCCAAACCGGATTTCCTGCGCGAAGATTGGAACATGCCTGACGGGCCCTTTGTTTTCGTGGGTACCTTATACAGGGAATTCTTGATGTTCCCTTATCCTGATACCATAAAGGCGCAAATTGTGATTTTCAACTCGTCTCACTTCAGGAGAATTCTATTGGACTACTCGGACCTGGTGCCTGTGATGCGCAAACTTGCACTGGAGGCAGGCGACGCCATCATGGAGATTTACAACTCTGATGAATTTGATGTGAAAATTAAATCAGACGACAGCCCGGTTACTGCTGCGGACGAAGCTGCAGATGCCATTATAGCGGCCGGTCTGAGGGATATATTTCCCGAAGTGATGCTGGTAACCGAAGAACAAGCGGCGTCGCACGCGGCCAAAGGGCATACTTTTCTGATCGTCGACCCTTTGGATGGTACCAAGGAGTTCATCAATCGACGCGGCGATTTCACAGTGAACATCGCGCTTGTCGAAGAAGGCATCCCGACACGCGGAGTTGTCTATGCGCCAGCCAAAGACCGCATGTTCTTTACATTGGCTAACGGTCAGTCGGTCGAGGAAAGCGGTGCGTTCGCCAAAGACGAAATTGGTGAATGCAAACCGATATCTGTTTCCAACCCCGACAATTCGGATTTGATGGTTGTGGCATCCAAGTCGCATCGAGATCAGGCAACGGACAACTACATCGGCAAGTATGCCGTCAAAGATATGAAAAGCGCGGGGTCCTCGCTCAAGTTTTGCCTGATCGCCACGGGTGAGGCAGATATATATCCAAGGGTCGGGCGGACGATGGAGTGGGATACGGCCGCTGGACATGCCGTTCTGAATGGCGCAGGTGGCGCAGTCGTTCGGTTTGATGATCACACGCCGCTAACCTACGGAAAAGAGACCTTTGCCAATCCGTTTTTCATTGCCTACGCGCCGGGCGTCGAACTAAAGGTTCCGTAATGTCCGTTCTGATTGTCATCCCTGCACGATTCGAGTCGTCCAGATATCCGGGCAAACCCTTGGTTTCCCTAAGGGGCTCTAGTGGCATTTCCAAAAGCCTGATTCAAAGATCCTGGGAGGCGGCGATCACGGTGCAAGGTGTGGACCGTGTTGTCGTCGCAACTGATGATTCACGGATAAGAGACGCAGCCGAAGCTTTCGGCGCTGAGGTAGTGATGACGTCGTCGGACTGCCGCAATGGCACAGAACGATGTGCCGAAGCCCATGATGCGCTGGGAGGTGATTGTGACATCATCGTCAACCTGCAGGGAGATGCACCGCTGACTCCGCATTGGTTTGTCGAATCGTTGATAAGCGGATTGCGTAATGCGCCCGAAGCCGACGTCGCGACGCCGGTACTCCGGTGCGACGGAGATGGATTAAACGGTCTTCTAAATGATCGCAAGGAAGGTCGCGTAGGCGGGACAACAGCTGTATTCGGAGAGGACAAAACCGCTCTCTATTTCTCGAAGGAAGTGATTCCTTTTGTGAATGAAAGTTTCGAGGGTAGCGATCCGACACCGGTGTTTCACCATGTTGGTGTTTACGCCTATCGCCCGAATGCCCTACACTCTTATCCGGGCTGGCCAACTGGCCCTTTGGAAAAACTTGAAGGCCTTGAACAGCTTCGTTTTATGGAAAACAACCGACCAGTGCTATGTGTTGAAGTTGAAGCCAGGGGTCGGCAGTTCTGGGAGTTGAACAATCCTGGCGACGTTGAGAAAATAGAGACCATGATGCAAGAAATGGGACTCGAGTGACCGAGTGTCTGTGGACTGGAGTGCTCAAGAAAAAAAACAAAGAGTTACTCTATACCATTTCCATATCCTGGGATGAGGAAATCGGTTGGTTCAAGTTCGCGGTCGCTGATTGATGGAATCGCCTCCGCATGAGGTACCCCCGCTTTGGACCTGGCATATTATCCGCAACTGGTGGGAATCTGGAATACCGGGTGCAAGTCTGTTAAAAGTTGCATAAATAGCGAGATGGACAAGGAATTGTGAACAATGATCGGCATTCTGCCGCTTTTTTGCCTAAATAAAATGATTACACGAGACTACCAACATTAACACGTGCTGTAATGCCCACCCAAGAACCGGGCAGGACGAATTTGAGGAATTGTGGATGACCAAAAAAGTTACAAAAGCTATTTTTCCCGTGGCCGGTATGGGAACGCGGTTTCTGCCAGCAACCAAATCGGTTCCAAAAGAGATCATGACCTTGGTGGATCGCCCCCTGATTCAATACGCGATCGACGAAGCGCGTGCGGCTGGTATCAAGGAGTTCATTTTTGTGACTTCCCGGGGCAAAGGCGCGTTGGAAGACTATTTCGATCACGCCCCCCAACTAGAGCAAGAGCTTAAGAACAAGGGCAAAGACGAGCTTTTGGAGATTCTTCAAAACACCAACATGGACAGCGGTGCCATTGCCTACTTGCGCCAACACAGAGCATTGGGCCTGGGGCACGCGGTTTGGTGCGCACGTCGCCTGATTGCGGACGAGCCGTTTGCCGTCATCCTGCCGGATGATGTTATCGCTGCCGAAAAACCCTGTTTGCAGCAAATGGTTGAAGCCTACGAAGAGACAGGTGGAAACATGGTTGCTGCCATGGAAGTGCCTCCGGAAAAAGCCTCGTCCTATGGTGTTCTTGATGTGCAGAAAGATCTTGGGTCGATTGTGTCGGTTAAGGGCATGGTCGAAAAGCCAGCCGCCAACGAAGCGCCTTCCAATCTTGCGGTGATCGGGCGATATATTCTGAGCCCATCGGTTCTAAACAACCTGAACAATTTGAAAGGTGGGGCCGGTGGCGAGATTCAGTTGACCGACGCTATAGCTGCCGAGATTGGTACCGAAAATGGCGTGTATGGCTATCGATTCCGAGGTCAGCGTTATGATTGTGGTTCCAAGGCTGGATTCTTACAAGCGACCGTGGCATTTGGACTGGCACGTGAGGAACTGCGCGATGATCTGGCCCAGTTCCTGCGAGAGATGGTATTAGTGGACAAAGCGGCCGAATAGGTCTCTTTGAAAAGGGGGATTGCTTGGCCTGTGTGTTAGTAACTGGCGGAGCGGGCTACATCGGCTCGCACGCATGCAAAGCTCTGCGGGCCGCCGGATATACGCCTGTTGCCTTCGACAATTTGGTCACCGGGTGGCGGGATTCGGTCAAGTTCGGGCCATTTGAGCAAGGCGATTTGATGGATCGCGCTCGTCTTGACGAGGTTTTCAGACAATACTCTCCCATAGCTGTCATGCATTTCGCCGCCCTTTCGCAGGTGGGCGACAGCATGAAAGATCCGGGGCCCTATTGGTCAAACAACGTGACGGGATCACTGAACCTAATCGAATCTGCGGTGGCGGCCGGATGTCTGAAGATGGTTTTTTCTTCAACCTGTGCCACCTACGGCGAGCAGGACAATGTCCTGTTAAATGAAGACTGCGATCAGTATCCGATAAACGCCTACGGTGCCTCAAAGCGTGCGATCGAAGACATTCTGTCGAATTTTGAGGCTGCTTATGGCCTAAGAAAAGTAGTTTTCCGTTATTTCAATGTGGCTGGTGCAGACCCCGAGGGCGAAGTCGGGGAATTCCACCAACCCGAAACTCATTTGATACCATTGATGCTGGATGCCATCGACGGCAAGCGCGACGCCCTTACAGTTTATGGAACAGATTACGACACACCGGATGGTACCTGTATTCGAGACTACGTTCATGTTTGCGACCTCGTCGATGCCCATGTTTTGGGTTTGAAATGGTTGGAAGATGGCAAAGCGAGCCGGATTTTCAATCTTGGCACCGGAAGCGGATTTTCTGTGCGCGAAGTTATGGATCAGTCACGCGCGGTCACGAACCGCCCAGTTCCATACACCGAAGGGCCACGTCGAGCAGGTGACTGCACTAAATTGGTTTCCGGATCGACACGCGCGGAAAATGAATTGGGTTGGACTCCGCATCGGTCTGATTTAAAGACCATGATCACCGATGCCTGGAAGTGGCACCAATCCGGCCACTATGATCGCTGAAAAGCAGTTTTTATAATGACTGGCCCGCCCCCAACACACGATGAGAGTACAAATGTCTTTTTGAGGGGATGGAACGCCTATCGTCTCAGATGGAAACGGCGCCGATTGTTGCTGCGCGCAATGCTAAAGCGTCGCGAACTGACCTCGATCATCGATCGGACTGGTCAGATATCAACCTCGGATATTCTACTATTTTCCACGGTGCGCAATGAGGCGCTTCGCCTCCCGTTCTTTCTGCAGCACTACCGTGATCTGGGGGTGACTCATTTCCTGATCGTGGACAACGGCAGCGACGATGGCACCAACACTTACCTAAAAGATCAGTCGGATGTTTCATTGTGGAGCACGAAAGAAAGCTATAAGAACGCACGCTTTGGCGTCGACTGGTTGGCGTGGTTACGAATCAAATATGCGCATGGGCATTGGTGCCTGACAGTAGATGCCGACGAAATTCTGATCTACCCACATTGGGATACGAAACCTCTCGACACGCTGACCAACTGGCTTGACGATCAGTGTATTCCGGCATTCGGAGCGATGATGCTGGAGCTTTATCCCAAGGGCAGGACGGACCAAACGCCATATGTTTCAGGTCAGGATCCAACTGAAGTGCTGAACTGGTTCGACGCGGTTGGTTATTGGGCAGAGCGACAGTGGCCTCTTGGGAATCTGTGGTTGCAGGGCGGTGTAAGAGCCCGGGTGTTTTTTGCAGGCGGCCGACAACGGGCTCCGACCCTGAACAAGTTACCACTCGTAAAGTGGAATCGACGATATGCCTGTGTAAATTCCACACATTCAATGCTGCCACGAAAGCTGAATTTCTTTTATGACGGCCTGCAGGAAAAACAGCTAAGCGGAGTTTTGCTGCATACAAAATTCATCCACACAATCGCTGCTGAATCGATTGACGAACAGAGGCGGGCCCAACATTTCCACAACGGCGCGCTGTATGATGAGTACTATGAGCAGCTAAGCCAAAGCCCTGATTTGTGGTACCCACAGGCAATTCAGTATCGTGGATGGCAGCAGATGGTTGAGCTTGGACTGATGTCTGAAGGCGACTGGTGCGCATAAAGTGACCGGAACTCGACGGTTTAAGTAGAATTGTTTACCAATTTCGAGCAAACCATTATCAATAAGTACCTAAAAGTACAAAAAACGAGCGACAGTTGACACCAGAGCCCAATCACCACAACGGACGGCCTCTTCAGCGCAAGCTTTGCAAACGCACTGGCGCTGCTTCCAATAATCGCGCGATCTAGAATTGGGAGTGTTCGAAGCATATCGACTTCGGGTTCGGCGCAGGCGATATCAGGCCCGGGCCCGCCTCAAACGGCGCGAATTGCTGGTGCAGCGCGATCGAACCAACGCGATCAGACCTAGCGACATTCTGGCAGTATCGACGATTCGCAACGAACGTGTCCGCCTTGCCTATTTTCTTGACTACTACCGAAAACTGGGGGTCAACCATTTTCTGATCATTGATAATAACAGTACCGACGGCTCAACAGAGTATCTACTTGAGCAGCCGGACGTCTCACTTTGGGTAAGTCAGAGCAGTTACAAGAAGGCTCGTTACGGTCTCGATTGGCAAAACTGGTTGCTAAGAAAATACGCCCACAATCACTGGAGCCTCGTTGTCGATGCAGATGAATTTCTGGTTTATCCTTTCTGCGACACCCGCCCACTGCAAGCCTTAACCGACTGGCTAGATTCATCCTCCATAAGGTCATTCGGCTCAATGATGATCGATATGTACCCAAAGGGCCGTTTCAATGAACAGCCTTATCAAGAAGGGCAAGATCCAATCGAAATCGCGTGCTGGTTTGACAGCGGCAACTACTCGATCAAGAAAAACCCAATGTTTGGCAACCTCTGGATTCAAGGTGGACCGCGACGTCGCGTGTTTTTTTCCGATGCGCCAGAAAAGGCCCCGGCGCTAAACAAGGTTCCACTGGTCAAATGGGATAAACGTTATGTTTATGTTAGTTCAACCCACATGCTTTTACCGCGCGGCCTGAACCTCGTCTATGATGAAAGCGGGGGGGAAAAAGCATCTGGTGCGCTTTTGCACGCCAAATTTCTAGACACATTCTCGCAAGGTCTATCTGAAGAAACGGATCGCAATCAGCATTATAAAGATAGTGCGGAATACAAAGCCTATGCCAAACAGTGCAAAGACGATCCACAGCTTTGGTGCAAATGGTCGGAAAAGTATATAAACTGGAGGCAGTTAGAAATACTGGGTCTGATGTCCAAGGGGAACTGGGCATGATATCAGGGGAACTGATGTGAGCGTCGGGATCGTCATGCTGGTGCACACCGCACTTGGCCGCGCCGAGCAGGTTGCCCAACACTGGGCCGCCGCCGGGTGCCCCGTCGTGATCCATGTCGACAAGAATGTTTCGGACAAAGCATACACACGCTTTGTTGGGGCGCTTTCGGACTATTCGCATATCCAATTTTGCACGCGCTTCCGATGCGAGTGGGGAACATGGGGTATCGTCGCGGCATCTCAGGCAGCATCCGAAAAAATGCTGACTGAATTTCCGGACGTGCGGCACGTGTACCTGATGTCGGGGTCATGCCTGCCTCTGCGTCCCGTTGTTGAACTTGTGGAATACCTTGAGGCCCGCCCAAGAACAGATTTCATAGAATCCGCGACGACGTCAGATGTGCCGTGGACCGTTGGAGGGTTTGATAATGAACGATTCACTTTACGGTTCCCATTCGCATGGAAGCGAAACCGGGTATTGTTTGACGCTTCTGTCAAACTGCAACGTTTTCTTGGTATTGGACGAAAGTTGCCACATGGTCTGACCCCTCATATGGGGTCACAGTGGTGGTGCCTGACCCGGCAAACCCTTTCCGCCATACTTCAGGACCCCAAACGCGCCGAGATTGATCGGTTTTTTCGACAAGTCTGGATTCCGGACGAGAGCTATTTCCAGACACTGGCTCGACAATACTCAACCAAGATCGAAAGCCGATCTCTGACGTTGTCCAAGTTCGATTTTCAGGGAAAACCCCACATCTTTTATGATGATCACCTGCAGCTTTTGCGACGATCAGATTGTTTTGTTGCACGCAAAATCTGGCCCCGTGCTAACCGACTTTATCGAGCATTCCTGACGGACGCCGCAGGGGCGTTGAAACGAACCGAGCCGAACCCGCGCAAGATTGATCGCATATTCGCCAAGGCTGTTGAGCGTCGGTTACGCGGGCGAACTGGTCTTTATATGCAAAGTCGGTTTCCAAATGACCGATGGGCAAATGGTACCACGTCGAGTCAGTATTCGGTATTTCAGGGTTTCGCCGAACTGTTTGAAGATTTTGAACCTTGGCTCGCCAAGACGACCGGAGCGCGCGTCCATGGTCATCTGTTTTCAAACGAACGTGTCGAATTTGCGGACGATCAGACGGTGATGAACGGCGCGTTGTGCGACAATGCTGCCATTCGTGACACAAACCCGACCTCTTTCTTGACCAGCCTGATCTGGAACACGCGCGGGGAAAGGCAGTGTTTTCAGTTTGGCCCCAGCGATCATCAGGCAATCAACTCGAGAATATCCAAGGACACAAATGCGCAAGTGTCAGTAATTAGCGGGGCCTGGGCCGTTCCATTGTTCAGGTCAAACCGCGATTTTGCGGATATCCGGACGGAAGCGGCGAAGTTGCAAAAGATAGAAAACAAGCACCTGAAGCTATTGCGATTGCCTTCCACTCGGGCTCGGGTGCGTATCTGGAGCATGGCTGAGTTTGTCGAGGCGCCGATGGAGCCGCTTCAAAGTATTCTGGACGAGATAGGTCAAATTCCCCAGCGCCGGGTCTCGGAAGTTCCCAAGATGGTGGATTTGAGTGGATTCGGCCAGTTTCTGCAGAATTTAAAGAATCAGGGCATGCATCCCTATCTTATGGGCGACTTCCCGGTCGAAAACGAATTGACCACCACACAGAATCCGATCCGTAAACCCTATTTGGTTCAGTGAAGCATAATGTCCGATCCATTTGACTATTTCGTGGTGTTTGCCGAGATGCGCACCGGATCAAACCTTTTGGAAAGCAACCTGAATGCTTTTGAATCGCTGACTTGTCATGGAGAGGCGTTTAATCCCAGCTTCATCGGGTACCCTAACAAAACCGAAATTCTGGGTATCACCAAGCAGATCCGGGATCATGATCCGGCCAGCCTTATTAACGCAGTAAAAACTATCTCGGTCGGGCTGGGAGGGTTTCGCTACTTTCATGATCACGACGCACGCATTCTCAAGATATGCTTGCCTGATCCACGGTGTGCAAAAATCATCCTGACCCGGAACCCGCTTGAAAGTTACGTATCATGGAAAATTGCGCAAGAAACTGGTCAGTGGAAACTAACAAATGTAAAGCGCCGCCGTGACGCGACAGTGGAATTTGACGCGGTTGAGTTCGCGACTCATAGGGACAGGATTCAGAGTTTTCAATTGCAATTAGCACACGCCTTGCAGGTCAGCGGCCAATCCGCCTTTCATCTGACGTACGATGACCTTTTGGATGTCGATGTCCTAAATGGTTTGGCCCGGTTCCTGGGGCAGCGCGACAAATTGAAGGTCCTCGACAAAAAGCTAAAGAAACAAAACCCGAGCCCGCTTTCGTCAAAAGTGTCCAACTTTTCCGAAATGGAAGATGAATTGTCGCGACTGGATCTACACAATCTGGATCATGTTCCCAGCTTTGAAACGCGGCGCGGCGCGACGGTTCCCAGTTACATTGCAGCCGCAACAGCACCGCTGCTGTATCTGCCAATTCGTGGCGGGCCGCAGGCTGCCGTGCGCCAATGGCTTATGGACCTGGACGGCGCAGAACCCGACGAATTGCACACGAAAATGAACCAGAAAGAATTGCGACAGTGGAAAAGAAAGCGACCCGGCCATCGCAGTTTCACGGTTTTGCGCCATCCTGCTGCACGCCTTCACTCGGTTTTTTGCCACCGGATATTGAATACGGGCGAGGGCAGCTATCCCCGAATTCGTCAGGCGTTGAAAAAACACTTTAAAGTTCCATTGCCGCAGGACGTTACGAACCCCGGCTACGACAAAACAACGCATCGCCATGCCTTCAGTGGGTTTCTGGAATTTGTGCGCGCGAATCTTGCAGGTCAGACGGGGATTCGGGTTGATGCGGAGTGGTGCACGCAGGCGCAGGCGTTACAAGGCTTTGGCGAATTCGTGTTGCCGGATTTCATTTTTAGAGAACACGAGTTAGGCAAACAACTGTCCATTCTTGCAAAGCAAGTCGGATATACGCAATCCAAGTTACCGTCACGCGCCGCACCGGATAAGCCATTTGCTCTTTCTGAGATCTACGATAAAGCACTTGAGGCTCAGGTCGCAGAAATATATCAGCGCGACTACATGATGTTCGGGTTTGCGCCGTGGTCTGAAAGTCAGGCCGCCTGAACTGACTGCGCTTCCGTAAGTATGGTATGAAGCGTTGAGGGAACTGGATTGGACCTCAGCTTGGTACAAATTGCGGGGTCTCGCAGCGTGCGTGAAACCAAAGCCAAAGCCTTAAGGTGCTCAACACCTGCATCCTCAGGCGCAAAAAGAGCAAAAGCAAGATCTACTGGCTGACGGTCTATTGAATTGAAATCAATGGGTCTTTCAAGGAATATGAACGCGCCCATTACACGATCTGCGCCGGATATGCGTGCATGCGGTAGCGCTACGCCGTGCCCCACACCCGTCGGACCAAGAGTTTCGCGTTCCATCAGTGCTTCAACCGTCGCGCCTTGCGGCAAGCCGTATGCCGAATAGGCCAATTCGGCGAGATCGTGCAAAAGCCGTTTTTTGCTCGACGTTGATGCCACAACCTTAACCGCCGTAGTGGCGAGGATATTCGACAATTCCATTCAGGTGCTCCAATAGCGTGCTAACCACACGATCGTCGTTATCAGGGATCAATCCACCCGATATTTCCGTCGTCGCGGCGATAGACCACGTTTACCCCATTTTTGTTTTCGTTTCGGAACACCAACACGGGTGCCCCGGCCAATTCCATCTGCATTACAGCCTCACCTACCGAAAGTGAAGGGATCTGCATTTCCATCTCTGCCACAATCATAGGTTGAAGAGATTCAGGCTCAGCCTCGTCAACATCCTTTTCAGATGCGAGGATATAAGACGACGCGCCAGACAATTCAACCGGTACCGCACGGTCACGATGGTGGTCTTTCAACCGCCTCTTGTAACGGCGCAACTGTTTTTCCATTTTTTCGCGACAAGCATCGAAGGCTGCATAAATTTCATGAGCATGTCCTTTAGCCTGCGCGGTCAGGCCTGTTGAAAGATGGACAGTTGATTCGCATACGAATTCGCTGGCAGATCTTGAAAACACCACATTCGCGTCGGTTGGCCGTTCGGCGTATTTGTTGACGGCGTCATTCAACTCGTCCTTCACGTGAGTCTGTAAGGCATCCCCGATGTCGATCTGTTTTCCAGTGATTTGATAGCGCATTCCGTCTCCTTCTTAAGTTGACACCCGGACGCACCCTGCCAATGGTCAGCAAAGTGAAAATCAAGTCCAAATGCTGGATAGTGTCAGCCGCTTCGACATTCTACAGTAACTTCCCCTCGAAAGGGTCGAGCAAATCCGCGAGTCAAAAAGCAAAAGCTCCATGCGACCATTTGAGGCGAGGATTGGGGTGTGAGTCAACCAAAACCACGGCATTTGACACCGAAAAATACGAATTGCATCAAACAGTCATTGTCAAGAAATCTTGAAATTATCGCCCAAATATACACGACGTACATTCTCGTTTTGCACGACCTCTTCGGGTGTTCCGGACATCAAAACCTGCCCATCGTGGAGGATATAGGCCCGATCCACAATCTCTAATGTCTCACGCACATTGTGGTCGGTAATCAGAACTCCAATTCCGCGCATTTTCAAATCGGCAACAAGATGTCGGATATCGCCTACCGAAATCGGATCAACACCGGCAAAGGGTTCATCCAGCAACAGGTATTTGGGATTTGCGGCCAAACAACGGGCAATTTCGACACGTCGGCGTTCCCCTCCGGACAGGGCGAGCGCCGGTGCACGTCTGAGGTGTTCGATTGAGAACTCGGACAACAGTTCTTCCAGTCGCTCGCGTCTTTTGTGTCGGTCACTTTCGGCGATATCAAGGATTGCTGAAATGTTGTCTTCTACATTGAGGCCGCGAAAAATACTCATTTCTTGAGGTAGATAACCGATTCCAAGTTGCGCGCGGCGGTACATCGGAAGATTTGTTACGTCTTGCCCATCGATTGTTACGCTGCCGCCTTCGGGCATCACCAGACCGGCGACGGCGTAAAAAGTCGTGGTCTTTCCTGATCCATTAGGTCCCAGCAACGCGACGACCTCGCCTCGGTCAAGATGCATGCTGAAATTCCGAATCACAACTTTCTTGCGATAACTTTTGCGCAACTGCTCAATGCGCAGCCCCGCATTTCCCTTGGTAAGAGTGAATTTTGTTGCGTCCATTATTTCTTGTCACTTTGAAAAACTGTTTTGACCCGACCAATCATCTCAGCGGTGCCTGTATTCAGGTTCACGGTCATCTTGTCACCGCTCACTGCAGTCGGTCCCTGCGTCAATAGCACATTCTCCGTCATAACAACGGTGCCCGACTCAATTTCGTAGTCCGCGCGCTCTGCTTCGGCCTCATCAGGACCGCTGACCAGCACTACATCGCCCGTCGCGATCAATCTTTTGATCGCAGATTCTTCTTCACTGTAGATCACCAACACTTCGGCAGCAGCCAATCGCATTTCACCCTGGATTACTACAACATTACCACTGAACACTGCAGTGCCGTCCAGCTGATTAACATTGAGCGTCTCCGCAGTTACTTCAACCGGTAGATCGGGATCCTGCTTCAAGCTTCCGAATGCGACCTGCGACGTTTGCCCCTTGGCGCTGCCTGTCAAGAGTCCAACACTCAGAACGGCGGAACATAGGACCAATGCAATATTACGCAGATACGTCACGGACTAACTTTCGCTGGTTTGGGATCATATATCAGCTTTACCCCGTTTGTGAAAACCATTTGGACGTTGCCGCTAGCCTCATCCGACTGCAGCCGCATTTTTCCTGCTTTGATAACTCCTAACGGACCATCAGCGTCCAGCGTTCCTTCGGTTTCTGCTTCGATCCTGGAAATAAGAGTCCGCAAATGTTCGGTCCTTACCTCGTAACCCTGACTGTTCGTAATCACCACGTCGCCGCGAAAAACGACTGTGTCCTGGTCGGATTCCATCACAGCAGTGTTCGCCGTAAGGTTGATCTGCCCGCCTTGCAAAAGATCGATTTGGGCGTCGACGTCATCCGCTTTTGACTGCCCGTTTTTGCCCAATGCAGGGCGCACGACACTTGCCATTACGCTGATCTGGTCACCAGAATCGGTGATCCCCGAATAAATCGGCCCGGAAACCCGCTGAGACCGCAGCCGATCTTCAATTTCAGTTTCCGCGAAGGGAATCGTACTGTTTGGGTTGACGCTCCGCGATAGCAAGAAAGTGGTAGACAAAAGACCAAGCGCGGTCAGCGGCAGAATGACCTTTAACCATGCCACCATGCGCGAATACCGGTCGATCCGTGCCGCCATGTCATCCCAGCCCGACGCGCAAGCAGTCGTGAATATGCAGCAGTCCTTGTGCTTCTGGACGACCGTCCGGATCGACGACAAATAGGCAAGTGATCTTGCGTTCATTCATTACGGCAACCGCAACTTCGGCGAGCGAGCCTGGCGCGATTGTCGTCGGTTCCCTTGTCATCACATCTGCAGCTGTAAGAGACAACAAGCCCTCCATATGCCGCCGCAAATCGCCATCGGTGATAATTCCAACCAGTGCCTTTTCAGAATCGCAAACACCGACGACACCGAAGCCTTTTTGACTAATCTCGATCAGGGCGTCACTCATCAAGGTGTCGCACGTCACCATTGGCACCGCATCACCGTCGTGCATCAGATCGCGAACACGGCTAAGCTGGGAGCCGAGCTTTCCGCCCGGATGAAACTCTCGGAAGTGTTCTGGAGTGAATTCACGGTGCTCCATAATTGCAACGGCCAGCGCGTCACCCAAGGCAAGCGTCATGGTCGTAGAAGAAGTTGGAACTACCCCAGTTCCACAGGCCTCAGCTGCCCGGGGCAGGATTAAGCCAACGTCGGATTGCCTGATCAGCGTAGACTCCATCCGACTGGCAACGCCGATCATTGGAATGCTAAAACGTCTGGTGTAGGCAATTACGTCAGCCAGCTCGGGTGTCTCACCAGAGTTTGACAGAACCAGCGCCACATCTCCTTGCGCCATCATCCCCAGGTCACCATGACTTGCTTCGGCTGGGTGCACAAAATGCGCAGGCGTTCCAGTACTCGAAAAGGTTGCGGCGATTTTTCGGGCGATATGTCCGGATTTACCCATGCCAAGGACGATCACACGCCCGGTGCTATCGAGGAGAAGCTGAACGGCTTTGGCAAAACTACCATCCAACTCCGACGAAAGCTGTTCCAGTGCTTTTGCCTCTGTGTCGATCACGCGGCGTGCCGTGTTCAGAAATGTGTCAGGCCCGCTCATGTGCTGTATCCTTTAAGAATGCGCAAAGATGTCAGTTTCCGGCCACCCGGCCAAATCAAGTTGTGCGCGCGTCGGCAGGAAGTCAAAACAGGCCTGCGCCATTTCCATACGGCCCTCACGGACCAACATATCGTTCAAAGCGTCGCGTAACTTGTGTAAGTACAACACGTCTGATGCTGCATACTCGATTTGCGCCTTGCTTAGTGCCGCTGCCCCCCAGTCGCTTGATTGCTGCTGTTTTGACAGATCAACCCCAATTAATTCCTGCGTAAGGTTTTTCAACCCATGACGGTCAGTATACGTCCGTACTAGTCGGCTCGCGATTTTGGTGCAGTAAACTGGCGCTGTAATCGCTCCAAAAGCGTGGAATATGGCCGCAATATCAAAGCGGCCAAAGTGGAACAGCTTCAAAACATTAGTGTTTTCCATCAGGGCACATAGATTTGGCGCCTCAGTCTGACCCTGCGCGATCTGCACGATATGTGCGTCGCCATCACCGCCTGACAATTGCACGACGCAAAGCCGGTCGCGATGCGGATTCAGCCCCATGGTTTCGCAATCAATGGCTACGATCGACCCAAGATCAAGCCCGGTCGGGAGATCTTTTTTGTATGTATGATTTGTCATGATCGTTCTATATCGCGGCTTGTCGAGATACGAAAGAGAGCGCGCGCCATCGACAGCTTACTTTCCCAGCAACGCCCTGGCGGTTGAAAAGTCCGTAATCAAATCGGTGGCAAATCCTCCTATTAGTGCTGCATGGATCGCCTGCACTTTCGACAGGCCGCCCGCGACGCAAAGCCTGTTGGAAATTTCCTTAAACTTGGCCAATGAAATCCCGATTGTGCGGTCCTGAGTTGAATTCGTCATGCCATTGCCATCCTGATCGAGGAGCTCCCCCAGAATTACCGCCACTTCCCCCTTCTTTGCCAACTTGTCGAAAGTCGTTTCACTATAAAGTTCACTGCTTCGTAGCGTCGCGCCCTCGCCCAATTCGACCACCCCAAATACAACCTTGTTTGCGGATTTGATCACGTTGAACTGCTTTCTGATTGTAGGTTCCTGCAGCAACAATGAGCGCAGCTCAGGGCTCGCCACGATTGCCGGCACCATAAGGCTTGCGCTGCGCGCACCCAGGTTGTTGGCAAGGAGAGACGCGCAGAGTTCGGGCGAAAAATCGGCTGACAGCCCGTTTGGGCTGGAGCAGAACTGTACGACAGTCAAATCTGCAAAGGGACTTTCCAATGCGACGTTTCGCGCCGCGGAAAGAACAGTGCGCCCCCAGGCAATGCCAATAATATCGCCGTTGCAAAGCGCCTCGCTGATAGCGAACCCACCTGCTTTTCCGATGCGCTCTGTCAGGGGCAGCTCATCATTGTCGGGGATGATCATGACAGAATTCAACCAAATTTCCGCGCGAGATGCTTTGACGTATTTGTCATGGACGCAACGCTGGGGTTGATCCGAACGCTGACGATCCCCTTTGCCTTGGCTTCGTTCAATAGCTTGATGACCGTAACACGTGAAACGCCAGACTTTTTGGGCAACTTCGCTTTGGGTCATCTCGTCAACGAAATAGAGCCAAGCAGCCCAGGTCAGCGCGTCTGGGAATTCACTTGGCACCACGGCCCTGCCCGCTCTGGGCATCCCATTTTTTGGTTTTGCATCAGCCTGGAACATTCCAGGTAACTTTATGCCAACGGAGTAACACCTGACATTGGGTTTTCATACTTCACGCGTACACACTTTATTTTTCGCCTTGAGAATTGGCATATGTAAAGTGAATATCTGCAAGTGATAGTACTGGGGACATCATCGCCAAGGGCGTGATGAACACGGTTCACGCGGCAATGGCCAGTATGATGGAGCGCCGTCGAGGCATGCTGTTCGTGATGAGTTCAATTGCGGGGCGCGAGCTCTACCCCGACCACACCGCTTATTGCGGAACTAAGTATTTCGTCCACGCCGTCTCCGAAAGCCTTCGTGAGTAGCTGTCGGACTATGATGTGCGTGTAGTTGTGCTTTTCCCGGTGTCGTCGAACCGCCACTTGCTTATGTGAACCTTGGGACGGCAGTCGTATCGGTTGCCGACGCGCCCGAGTACCAACACGATCTGGCTTTTCTAGCAAGAACAGCCATTGCTGAAAGTGGGAAGATTTTTGATCGATTGGTTTGCCGGCGAAATGATCGGTGTTTTTGACGCAGGCCCCACAGATTTTTAACAACAGAATGAACGAGAGGCAGCAAGCTCTCCCATCGGGGCGGGCGGCATGGCCATCTTACCATTTTGGCAGAGATCAATGACACCCCATTGGGACTCAAAGGCTCGCAGTGTGATAGCAGATTTGTTGGGATTCACCAATCGCGGTAATCTCTGTCGCGCTTTGCTGGAAGATCTAGCGCTTGCCCAGGCATTTGCCCTAAACAAGGCTATGTCCTCACCGAGCGGCAAAACTACGGGCACCGCTGCAATTGGAGGCGGATCCGCTTCGAACCTGATGTTTCAGATTGTGGCGAGCGCAACGAATTTATTTGTCAGGCGCGTTGACGTTGTTGAAGCCTCGGCATTTGGCGCTGCGATGTACGCTGCCAAAGAAGCGGCATGGTTCCAGACAGTAAAAGATGCCGTCGCCGAAATGAGTCCAACGAAATCGTCGACTACGCGACCGGTGCCAGTCAATGTTGCGCGGTTTATGACGTTGTGGGCAATCTACGACGACCTGTGGCCCACGCTGTCAGACTGGAATGGTCACCTTTGGGCTTTTGCAAATGAAGTTGGAAAGTGTAAAGATACTGAAATCGTTAGAAGACCTATCGCAGGAAACCTGCCGGGATGTCATTGGCGTGCTGGCAGACATCGATGACACGATCACCACCGAAGGGCGTCTTCGTGCTAGCGCCTATGCGATGCTGGAACGGTTAACTAACGCTGGTCTTATTGTGATCCCCATAACCGGGAGGCCTGCGGGATGGTGCGATATGATCGCACGTTTTTGGCCTGTCGCCGGGATCGTTGGAGAAAACGGCGTCTTTGCCATGCGATACGATCATGACATGCGCAAGATGCGGCGAATGTTCCACGCGAATGACACCACAAGGATTGAAAGCCGCCGCAAACTGGATGCGCTGGCAAACGTTATACTGGACGATGTATCCGGCACTGCGTTGGCCTCAGATCAAAGCTACCGCGAAGCCGACCTCGCGATCGACTTTTGCGAAGATGTTCCAGCATTGCCTGAGGATCAAGTGGATCGGATTGTTGCGCATTTCCACGCTGCCGGCGCCGTCGCAATGGTTTCGTCAATCCATGTCAACGGATGGTTCGGCGACTGGGACAAGCTGACCATGTCAAAACAGTTTCTTGCAACGGATTTCGGCATTGATCTTGACGCGCATAAAGACAAATTCATCTTTTGTGGCGACAGCCCGAACAGACGCACCGACGTTTGGGTTTTTCCCAAATGCCTGTGGCGTAGCAAATGTCGCTGACATCGTCGGAAATATGGAGGCGTTGCCAGCATTTGTGGCGCCGTCTCGCGGGGGTGAAGGCTTTGTCGAAATCGGGGAGAAATTATTGGCAGCACATGCGGTGTAAACAACAATGAGATTATGAGAAAAGGCGCGACTGCGATGGCATCAGTAACAATTAATATGTGCCAAGAAATATGGCGATCTGCAAGAACTGCATGGGATAGAACTGAGCATTGAGGTCGTTATGTCCGCTGCCGTGTCCCTGGTTTTGGATGCCTGCGTTTCACGATCAAAAATTGCAAATGTCTACTAGCTATTTGCAGCTGTTTAGTGCGCGCTTTATTCTCTTTGCAAACGAGAATACGCTCGCGTTGCAGGCAGAACAAAGACGGGAACACCCCAATGGCAACAGAAGATGATCGCCGCCGCGAAATTATTGAAGCATGCCTTGCCATGAATGCAGCGGGAATAAATCAAGGAACATCTGGCAATATTTCGGTCCGCCACAAAGATCGCATGCTGATCTCGTCTTCCGCGATGCCATATGTGCAAATTGCACCGGAAATGATTGCCTCAATCGATCTGTCTGGTGAAATGCCTGACAGTTGGGATGGCCCGTTGAAGCCGTCGACTGAATGGCGGTTTCACTGGTTATCATTGAAAAAGCGGTCTGAATATAACCGCTGTTGTCCATGCGCACCCAACCTATTGCACCACGTTGGCAGTGCTCAATAAAACCATCCCGTCATGTCATTACATGATCGCCGCATTCGGCGGCATGGATGTACGTTGTGCACGCTACGCAACGTTTGGTTCGCAAGAGCTTGCGCAGAATGTCGAGGAGGCACTGGAGGGCCGAACAGCGTGCCTGATGGCCAACCATGGCATGGTGGCAATGGGGGATGGAATGGAGCAGGCGATGTGGCGCGCCGTCGAACTAGAAGCAATTGCGCGCCAATATTATCAGGCACTCCAGATCGGTGACCCGGTGTTGCTTACAAAAGCCGAGATTGACGACACCTTTCGCATGTTTGCAGGCTACGGCGTACAGGCTGACTCTTAACTTAAGACTCGCTAAACCTGATCTTAAGACACCGTTTCGCGCAACATCAATGCAAACCCGGACAAAAGCAATAATCCAATAATGAGCCTCCGGAATTGGTCGTCACTTAACCGTTTGAAAATCGAAATCCCAATCTGGGCGAAAATCATTGTCACGGGCAAGGCAATTGCGATGAGTTTAAGACTTTCAAAAGTGTAAGCTCCTTTGATCAGAAATATGACTAGAGCAAGGCTCAAAACGGCAACGTTATAGGGTTGAAGGACGGCACGTGTCTCGGCCTTTGACCAGGGCCTCAGAGCGCACCACATCGTTGGCAGCGCGCCTGATAACGACGCCGCACCTCCAAACAGGCCACCAAGAAACCCGACGATGCAATCGATATAAGGTGTCGGGCGTTCTAGTTTAGGCAGTCCACGCCGACACGAAAAGAATCCGCCATAAAGCAGCATGAATCCTGCAATCCCCAGCTTGAGAATATCTGCAGACACAAATGACAAACTGAGAACGCCAAGAGGTATCCCTGGGAGAGCAGGGATCAGAAATCGAGCCAGTCGTTTTGGCCGGGCGGTGATCGTGCTTCTCACCAGCCAAAGGCCTTGCATGCCACTGCAAACAGAGACAACCACAACCATCGAAACGGCCTGTAATGGCGGCATGATCTGCAGCCAGAAGCCAAGAGCAAACAATGCAGTGCCGAATCCGGAAAGCCCGTTGATCAAACCGCCCGATGCAGCGCCGAGCAACAGGAGGACGTAGGCTTCAGGCGCCACCAATGACACCCCGCTCGATGTTCTCCGAAGTAACGACGCCAATCTCGACCGCCCGCTTAAGATGGGCGACCACCTCATCAATCGCGCGTGTTTTTGCACTGTCTTTTCGGTGAACAAGGCCAAGCCGCCTGACTGGCGCGCTGGGCCCCAGCGACAATCGCCTCAGAGGAAGTGGGTTGGGAGCCTGAACACAACGCCGAGGTGCTATTGCAACTCCCATATTGCACAGCACCATGCTCGAAATCGCTTCGAGACCTTCCAGTTCCATTGCATCTACAACGGCAATTTGTTGTTCCTGCAACCAGGATTCGATCATGGACCCAACAATGGCATCGCGACTGAAACGGATGAAAGGGTTGTTACGAAGCAATTCGACAGGATCGTCTGAGTTTGTTTCATGGGACGCCAATAATTGCATCTCCTCTTTGGCGAGGTCGTGCCAGATCTGCCCCAGTGGCACGTGCGACGGGCGGGTTATGATCGCCGCGTCAATTTTCCCGCGCTCCAGCTGTAGGATTAAGTCGTTCGTCAGACCCGGCTGAAGATGGACATGAAGGCTGGGGCAGGCAGCTTTGAGAGATGCGACAGACAGCGGGATCAATCCTGTCAACGTCGTTGGGACAACGCCCAGCATCAACTCTCCGATGAGCCCGTCACTGCCGAGGACTGACGGCACCAGATTGTCGTAATCTGCGACCACTTCGCGGGCCTTGGCGACCAAAGCGCGACCAATTGGGGTAAACTCCGGCGTGCGGCGTGAACGGTCAAAGATTGCAACGCCCCATTCAGCTTCGAGCGCCTTCATCTGCTGACTGACAGCGGCGTGTGTAACAAAGACGGATTCCGCTGCGGCGCTGAACGTAATGTTCTGTTCAATGGCAATCAGGGTTCTGAGCATTTTGATCGACATGGATCGGATCCAATCGTAAGAAATATTTACAATAAATTGGAAAATTCCTGACCAATTGTAAACCGAGACTCAACAAATTAACGCCTTCGACGACCACATCTTTTGACGCAGTGAAGGCTTACGAGTGCTTAGGGATGGTGAGACGACGTTATCGGTTTGGGATGTTCAGGCAGAATGCGAGTTGTCGAAAACAACTGTCTTGCCATCGCCAACGGAATCATCCGCTTGCCATATTTCGATTGAAAAGCTCCAACATCCCCTTCTGGAAACATTGGAGCATTTCGTATTTTAGTGGGTCCGGTTTTTCGCATTCGCTTGCAGACAGGCCCGCCCGTTCTCAGGTCCGGAAACGGCGGCGACCAAATATTGTGAAGCCGCCAATACCGCTCAGAAGAAGAACAACGCCGGCAGGAAGCGGCACAGGCGTTACATTGATCCTGAAATCAACACCAAGCGCGCCCGCGTTTTGTGCGCTTGCAGGTGCTGCGCCCCAAAGGCCAATGGTTCCATTGTCGAACCAGTTGGCGACTGAATTGTGAGACGCATCCAGGAACGTGAAATCGTAGCTTCCGTTTTTGCCATGTGCCGAACCGGAAATGACGATGTTGATGAGACCGGCAATACCGGTCGCGGTCCCTGATGTTCTGGCCGTGGTGTTCAGAACACCCCGTGCAGTTGCCGTTCCTCCACCTACAAGGCCCATCATGAAACTGATATTCCCAGACGCAGAATCCCAGCTTCCAGAGCCAGTACCGGTTGCCCGATCTGCATGCGTGCCGCACATGCCGCCGCAACCTGTTGCTTCATGAAACAGTGTAGATCCAAAGCCATTTGCGACCAGGTTTTGAAATCCATCAATGCGGTAAGTCGCGGCATTTGCGGCCGACAATGACGCCAGAAACAATCCAACGCCCAATACGAGATTTTTTAACACTTAACATTCCTTTTACAGATAATCGTTACTCACTCGGGTAGTTCGCGCCATATAACACACGCGACGCGTCTATTATAAACAAACGACATAGTTTCGCCAATATTGAGCGGAGATATTCAAAGAATATCTGAACAGTTATGCCTCAAAACGTTGATTGTCTCTTTGGCGCCGGACCACGTACAATCTGAGCGATTTTTCGACCGTAGCTCTTTCGCCTTACGGTCGAAAGAATGTCAGAAACGAGGCGGCTGGATTTCAAAGTTGTCGACACACTGACGCAATATCAGAGGTAGATAACTTACGCATAACTCTGATCCGCTAGCGCAATCCAGCTGTCAGATCGCCAGATATTCTGCTCGCAATTGTTCATTCTCGAGCACATCGCCGGCAGTTCCATCGAAAACAATGCCGCCGGTGTCCAGAATAACCGCCCGGTCTGCCAATTGAAGCGCACGTACCGCATTCTGTTCGACAATAATGGTCGTTATCCCTTGCTCCTTGATTATTATCAGAGTCTTTTCGATTTCGTCCACGATAACCGGCGCCAGACCTTCATAGGGTTCGTCCAAAAGAAGAACCTTGATATCCCGCGCAAGCGCGCGCGCTATTGCCAGCATTTGCTGTTCTCCGCCGGACAGCGTTGTGCCTTCTTGTTGGCGACGTTCGCCGAGGCGGGGAAACAGATCATACAACCGCTCAAGCGACCAACCCACAGGCGGTGCTATTTGCGCGAGTTTTAAGTTCTCTTCGACCGTCAATCCGGAAATGATGCGCCGATCTTCCGGAACAAGCGCTAGTCCCGCGGCTGATGCCTGATGACTCTTCATGTTGTGTAGAGGTTGGTGATCCAACCAGATTTCGCCGTGCGCAATCTGGGGGTCGTCCAGCCGCGCAAGCGCACGGAGTGTTGATGTTTTGCCGGCACCATTGCGGCCCAAAAGAGCTAAAATCTCTCCTTCGTGAACATTAAAGCTGATGCCCTGCACAATATAACTTTCGCCATAATAGGCATGAATGTCCCATACAGACAAAAACGCCGGCGCCGTTGCAGCCTTGTTTGCGCTTCTTTCAAAATTCGCCTTGGCGTTCATGACATTGTTCCTTTTGGAGGCTTAAACGCTTTCACCCAGATAGGCTTCGCGCACCTTTGGGTGACCTTTGATGTTGTCGGGGGTATCCTCGACCAGCGGTGTTCCCTGCGCCAGCACCGTAATCCGTTCAGCCAGCGAAAACACAACGTGCATGTCGTGTTCGATAATGGCGATTGTGATATCACGCTCTTCCTTGATCTGTTTGAGCAGATCGATGGTGTTGTTCGTGTCGGCGCGCGCCATTCCGGCTGTCGGTTCATCCAGCAGCAGAAGACGGGGTTCCTGACTAAGGCACATTCCAATTTCTAATCGCCGTTTGTCGCCTCGAGACAGTGCAGCGGCATGCATGTGTAATTTGTCAGACATATTCATGTCGACCAGCATCGCCTCAGCCTTTTCTTGGACGTCCAACTGACTAGACACCTGCGACAGGGCGTTCAGTTCAAAAGAGCCATCTCGTTTGGCGAAACACGGGATCATCATGTTTTCAATCACCGTTAGATCGCCAAAGATTTCTGGTGTCTGAAACACCCTAGAAATCCCCATCTGGTTTATTTCAAAAGGCGCGCGCCCTAGTACTGATTGACCGTCAAACATGACTGAACCAGTATCGGGGATTAGTTTACCCACCAGACAATTTAGCAAAGTAGATTTGCCTGCCCCATTTGGGCCGATGATTGCGTGAACCGAGTTTTCGGCAACACTGAGGTTGACATCGCCCAGCGCCTGCAAGCCGCCGAAGCGTTTGTTCACATCTTTGATCTCAAGGATTCCCATTTCTGTGTCTCCCTATTCCGCAGGCTGCTTAGCAGCGGGGTCATCAGTCTTTGTCGTTTTGTTTCGGCGGAGCATGTTCATGATTTTTTGCCCACCCTGTACCAATCCACCCGGTAGAAAAATCACGATCAGCATGAAAAGAACACCGAGGGTCAGGTGCCACCCTTTGCCGACGAAGGGGTGAATCAGCGTGACCATCAGATCCTCAATCCCATCCGGCATGAACGAGAACCAGCCGTGCAGTACGTTGTCGTTGATCTTCGAGAAGATGTTTTCGAAGTATTTGATCAGACCTGAGCCCAGAACCGGACCAATCAGCGTGCCAGCGCCACCAAGGATCGTCATGAGGACAACCTCACCACTTGCAGTCCATTGCATGCGCTCAGCTCCTGCGAGGGGATCAACTGCCGACAGAAGCCCCCCGGCCAAGCCGGCGTACATTCCCGAAATGATAAAGGCTGCAAGCATGTAAGGCTTCGTATTCAGCCCGGTATAATTCATCCGCTGCTGGTTTGACTTGACTGCGCGCAGCATCATTCCAAAAGGTGAACGGAAGATGCGGATCGACAGGTAAAATGCCAGCACCATGATCACCGCGCAGAGATAATAGCCGACGTTGAATTGAAACAGCCAGCTGCCCACTTCCATTTTGTAAGTCGAATTCATCTCTAACCCAAAAAAGTGCGGCACACTTGGGCTGCTTTCACCACGAAAGTATTGCGGATCGTTGTTGTAGACCTGAAGTCCAGTTTCACCGTTTGTCAGATTGAACTTGGGATTGGAAAGGACCGAATAGCAAAGTGCAAATGACATTTGCGCAAAGGCCAGCGTCAGAATTGAAAAGTAAATCCCAGAGCGTCGCAGGCAGATTATACCGATGAGCCAGGCGAAAATACCCGATGTCAAAACGGATAATAAAATGCCGGGAACGACGCTGTATCCAAGGAGTTTAAACATCCAAACGCAAGAGTAAGAGCCTATGCCCAAGAAGGCCGCGTGGCCAAAGCTTAGGTATCCCGTCAGGCCAAACAGAATATTGAAACCAATGGCAAAGATGCCAAAAATGACGAATTTCTGCATCAGATCTGGATAACCCGCGTTAAATTGAGCCAGTCCAGAACCCTCAGGGAACGGATTAAGAATGAAGGGTGCAAACAGCGCCAGTACAGCGACGATGAGCAACAAATTGAGGTCTTTCTTGGTCAGTCTGAGCATTGCTTATTCCTCCATCACGCCTTTTTTGCCCATAAGGCCCCGCGGACGTGTCAGCAGGATGATGATGGCAACTAGATAAATAATGATCTGGTTGATGCCGGGAATGGTAGTTGTGGCCCATGTGGTCGACGCAAAGCTTTGGAGAATGCCCAGCAAAAAACCGGCTAAAACAGCACCCGGAAGGGAGCCCATGCCGCCCACCACTACAACCACAAAGCTGAGAACCAGAAAATCCATGCCCATATGATAATTGGGTGCGTTGATGGGTGCGTACATTACTCCAGCCAACCCAGCTACAGCGGCGGCTATGCCGAACATGATTGTAAAGCGCCTGTCGATATCAATGCCCAGCAATCCAACGGTCTCGCGATCCGCCATGCCAGCGCGTACGACCATGCCAAAGGTGGTGAATTGCAGAAAGGCGAAAACTGCACCAATGATTAATATTGAAAAACCGAAATAGACCATGCGCCAGATAGGGTAGATCACTGAGTTCGGCTCGAACCCGATGAGGTGGCTTAAGTCATAGCTACCGCTCAAAAGGTCCGGAGAGGGAGTCGGGATCGGATTGGCCCCGAAGTAGTATTTTATGATCTCCTGCATGACGATGGCAAGGCCAAAGGTCACCAGAATCTGATCCGCATGAGGTCGTTTGTAGAAATGTTTAATCAGTCCTCGTTCCATGATGTAACCGACGGCAACCATGATCGGAATAGCGAAGAAGATCGCAAGTGGAACGGACCAGTTTATCAAAGCCGCACCCGTTTCGGGTCCGAACCATGCTTCTACATATGGCGTTTGAACCTTGAGCGGGTTGCCCAGAAAATCCGTCTGGGTTTCGTCTATGACCGTATAGCTGATGCTGAATATCTTCGACATGGTAACCGCGCAAAAGGCGCCCAGCATAAAAAGCGCCCCATGGGCGAAGTTTACAACGCCCAATGTGCCGAAAATCAGCGTGAGCCCGAGCGCGATCAACGCGTAAGCCGAGCCTTTATCGAGGCCATTGAGGAATTGAAGAATGATTGCGTCCATTTTTCCCACCCGTGGGCTTAGAAATGCTGCTGATGTTCCGGACCAGAGCGGAACTCGACCGGCCGCGCGTAAGAGCGCGGCCGGATACTGGAGGGATTAGGCCCCCGGGTTACATTCACCCAGATCGCCACCGGCGAACATTGGATGATCAGGCGCATACTCAACTTGCGCACGCGGTGTCACTTCAACGATTTCCAGCGTGTCGTACTCATTCTGCGGGCTATCTTTGCCTTTCATAACGAGCACATCTTTGAAGCACTGGTGATCATCTGCGCGGTAGAGCGTTGGGCCATTGCCCAATCCGTCGAATTCAAAACCTTCCAGCGCTTCGGCCACACCGCAAGGGTTGAAAGTACCGGCACGTTCGCAGGCATCCGCATAAAGAAGTGTTTGCACATAGCATGTGTGCGCCGAATTTGATGGCGGACGGCCGTATTTTTCACCGAACGACTTGGTAAAGGTTTTCGATCCTTCATCGGTCAATTGCCAGTTCCAGTTCATCGAACCGATCACGCCACGCACCTGCTCACCAGCACCAGCGGCCATCAACTCTGAATAGAGCGGTACAACAATCTGGAAGTCTTTGCCGTTTGCCTGCTTGCTGAGCAAGTCTAGTTCGCCTGCTGCATAGCGCAGCGAATTGACCATGTTGCCGCCATAGTGGTTCAGCACCAGTACGTCGGCGCCAGAATTCACGACCGCGTTGACGTATGCAGAGAAGTCGGTTTCCGCCAGTGGCGTCAATACGTTCTCTACGGTTTCCCAACCTACGGCTTCGGTTGCGGCTGCGATCGATTCCTGTTGCGTCCAACCCCATGTGTAGTCAGCCGTCAGGTGATAGGCACGGCGATCCTTGCCATATTCCTTCTCCAGCACCGGTGCCAATGCAGCACCTGACATGTACCCGTTAAAGAAATGACGGAAACCGTTGGCCTTCTTATCTTTGCCGGTAGTGTCGTTAGAGTGGGTCAGACCCGCCATAAAGATCACGCCAGCCTCCTGGCAGAGTCCCTGGACAGCAATCGCAACACCCGAAGATGATCCGCCATTCACCATGATCGCGCCGTCTTTTTCGATCATCGATTTGGCAGATGCACGAGCAGCGTCAGACTTGGTTTGAGTATCACCGGTTACAAAAGCGACCTTCTTACCCAGGATACCGTTACCTTTCAGCGCTTTTGAGCTGAATGTGTTCATCATTCCGCCGTCGCCTTCACCGTTCAGGTGTTCGACAGCCAGTTCTTGGGCGCGCAGCTCATCAAGACCCTCTTCGGCGTACGGACCAGTTTGTGGTACGTTAAAGCCCAGCGTAACGCTTGCACCAGTTGGTTCATTGGTGAACGCGGCAGCCGAAGACGCTGTAAAGATTGTTGGCATAGCCAGACCTGCGCCGGCCAACGCGCTGGTTTTCAACAAACCGCGACGCGTAAATTTTGATTTAGACATAGAGTCCTCCCATTTCGTGAAGTGCGCTGCGGGCTCCCTATCCGCGCGGCGCGGCACATGTCGTGCAAATCTATTATCGCTCTGGCAATGAAAACATCGCAACAAGTCCTTTGAGAACTTGAATTATTTTGTAAATTAATGCACAAGATAAGCAGCGCATTTGTAAATTTGCTTATGTGGCAGTGCAGAAAGCTCTTGAAATAGCGCCACAATTAAACTTCTGACATTGGATGGCAGAATGCATCGGGGAACGTTAACTGGTAGCCGTATTCGTGAAAGACGTATGATGCTTGGACTGCGTCAGGCAGACTTGGCCCGTCAGATCGGCATTTCTGCCTCATATTTGAATTTGATCGAGCACAACCGTCGCCGGATAGGAGGAAAACTACTGCTCGACATTGCCAAGGTGATTGGCGTTGAGCCTTCCATGTTGTCAGAGGGTGCCGAAGCAGCGCTGATCGCCGTCTTGAGAGAAGCAGCAGCAGATAGCACCACAGTACGGGCCGAAACCGATCGGGCGGATGAATTTGCAGGGCGATTTCCGGGGTGGGCCGAGGTCCTTGTTAACGCGCACCGCCGTATTGCTTCGTTGGAGCGCTCTGTTGAAGCACTCACAGACAGGGTCGCGCATGATCCTCAACTGGCGGCATCTTTGCATGAGGTGCTTTCGACTGCTGCATCCATACGCTCAACAGCTTCAATCTTGGCCGAGACACAAGAAATTGAACCGGAATGGCGCAATCGATTTCATCGCAACATTAACGAAGACAGCGCACGATTGGCCGAAAGTAGTAAAGCACTTGTCAGCTATTTGGATCACGCAGAAGCCAAGGAAGAACAACTCGCTTCGCCGCAAGAAGAAGTCGAGGCAATGTTGGCAGATCATGCTTACCACCTTGAAATGCTGGAAACTGGAAATCCTGATCTAGCACAGATCATCGCAAAAGAACCGCGATTGACAACAGACTCTGCGCGTCTCAATGCCCGCGTTTTTATGGAGAAGTATGCCCTGGACGCATTGGCGATGCCACTCCAAAAATTTCAGGACGCTTTGTCAAGGATTGGTCTTGACCCTACAGCTTTGGCGCAGCGGTTATCAGTTCCAGTACAATCCGTTTTGTCACGTTTGGCCGCCATGCCCGAGGGCACTTTGGGATCTGATTTTGGATTGATCGTCTGCGACAATTCGGGGTCGCTGTTGTTTCACAAAGCAATTCAGGGGTTTGCAGTCCCTCGATTTGGATCAACCTGCCCACTTTGGCCATTATATGCCGCACTTAGCCGCCCAATGACCCCCATATTCCAGAGGGTGGAGCAAGTTGGACGCGACGCGCTGCTGTTCGATTGTTTTGCTGTCGCGCATCCTGTAGTGCCGCCCGCGCTCAATGTGGATCCGTTATATCACGCGACGATGCTAATTACGCCGGCTGGACAATTCAATCGAGCGCCTCAGGCAGAGGTTCGTCCGGTTGGAAGCACCTGTCGCATTTGCCCGCGGGAAAACTGTAGTGGGCGGCGCGAGCGTTCCATGCTGAGCGAAGAGTTTTGACATGGGTATTGAAACTGGAGATAGTCAGCCCAGCATTTTGCAATGACGGTGCCATGATCCCGGCATTGCGCTATGCGGTCCTATTGGAGGGGGCTAAGATGGGACGCCATGTCCTCTTGATAGAAGATGAACCTAACATCAGCGAAGCTATCCGTTTTTTGTTATCACGTGATGGATGGCAGGTGGACACGCATTCCAATGGGCACGATGCAGTTGAGACTGTACACTCGTCTTGTCCGGACCTGGTAATCCTCGACGTGATGTTGCCCGGCAAAAGCGGCTTCGAAATTCTGACAGAACTGCGCGCCAACCCGCAAACCAAAACTTTGCCGGTCTTGATGTTAACAGCGCGCGGTCAGTCACGAGATCGCGAAATGGCAGAAAAGGCCGGTGCGAGTAGATTCATGACCAAACCATTTTCAAATGCCGAAGTTTTGGACGCTGTACGCGAACTGGTCAGGCCATGAGTGACGGGCACTTTCAAATTGCCCCGTTCGTGAGAGCTTGAGAGGGAGTATGGCTGAAGAGGAAAAGGCGTTGGAGCGTGGCGCTCCAACTCGACCAATATTTCTTGAACCGCAATCCTATCGCCGCCGTCGTCTGATTGATGCCGCACGTGTTCTTCCGGTTCTTGGTGTGATCCTGTGGATGATTCCATTGCTCTGGCCGACCGGAAATTCGACATCCGCGCAGCCTGTCGCCATGTCTTCGGCGATCCTTTACATTTTCCTCGTTTGGCTTGGTATGATCCTCGTTGCCATTTGCATATGGCTCAAGACGCGTTCAAACTCGTCGGAAAACTCAAACGACCTCGCCCAAAACGGGCCAGATGGATTGGACTGATGGCGACGCTGAATCTGCTCGTTGCTGCGTGTCTGGGCTACGTTGCATTTCTGTTTGCCGTGGCATTTGCTGCCGACCGGGCCGCCGCTCGTGGGAAAGGGGGATGGCTTCGCTCTCCTTTGGTCTACACTTTGTCTCTTTCGATCTATTGCACGGGATGGACGTTCTACGGCGCTGTTGGATACGCAGCTCGGTCAGGGTTGGAATATGTGACTATCTATCTGGGCCCTTCGCTTGTCATGCTTGGCTGGTGGTGGCTGTTGCGTAAACTAGTGCGAATTGGTCGCGCACAACGGGCCACGTCCATTGCCGACCTCATTTCGTCGCGCTACGGAAAATCGAACCTTCTGGCGATCATCGTCACCGTCATGGCCGTTGTCGGGGTGACGCCCTACATCGCGCTACAACTTCAATCTGTAACGCTGTCGATTTCCGCCTTTGCGCCACCACAGGATCCGAATGCACTTGCACTTGATCGCGAATACTCAGGGCTTTGGGTTGCTACCGGTCTGGCGCTCTTCGCCATTTTGTTTGGCACCCGAAATTTGAATGCCAATGAACGCCATCATGGCGTTGTACTCGCCATCGCCGTAGAAGCTGTTGTTAAGCTAATTGCGCTGTTGGCGGTTGGCGTATTTGTGGTTTGGGGCGTGGCTGACGGCATGGGGGAAATGCTGGCACGTGTGGACGCATCCGCTTTGGGTGAATGGCAAATGGATCGCAGCCGCTGGGCGACATTGACTGTTCTTTCCGCCGCCGCGTTTGTTTGTTTGCCGCGGATGTTTCAGGTGCTGGTGGTTGAGAATGACGACGAACGGCACCTACAGACCGCAGCTTGGGCATTTCCGATCTACCTTATGTTGATGAGCCTGTTTGTCGTTCCGATAGCAGTCATTGGTCTCGATTTACTTCCCGCGGGGTCCAACCCGGATTTATTCGTTTTGACGGTACCACTTGCCGAAGGTCAGGGTGGGTTGGCTTTGTTGTCATTTTTAGGAGGTTTTTCGTCTGCTACATCCATGGTGATCGTAGCAACGCTGGCATTATCAACCATGGTATCAAATCACATTGTGATGCCCATTTGGTTTAGCCAGCGCGGCGCTGGGGCGTCGGTGTCGGGTGACGTTAGAAACGTTGTCATCCTCGCGAGGCGGTTGTCAATCTGTGGAATTCTGGCGTTGGGGTATGCGTACTATCTGTTTTCTGGTGGCAGCTCTGCACTGGCCGCAATTGGCCTGATTTCGTTCGCTGGCGTTGCCCAATTTTTGCCGGCGTTGCTGGGAGGAATTTTTTGGCGCGGAGCCACGCGTACCGGCGCAGTTGCAGGCCTGTGTGTTGGATTCGCAATGTGGTTTTATACTATGCTGATGCCAAGCTTTGGGCCGGGCGCAGTGTTATCAAATCAAGTGTTTGAACAAGGGCTACTGGGTCTAAACTGGACGCGCCCTCACGCGTTGTTCGGAATTGAAGGTCTCGATCCGATGGTACACGCTGTTTTCTGGAGCCTTTCCCTGAACACGGCATTCTTTTGCCTGATTTCATTGGTGAGTTTTCCAAATCCGTTAGAGCGATTGCAGGGCGCACAATTTGTGAATGTGTTCGCGCATTCCGCAAACCCGCAAAGTTGGACGGGTACGGTGGCCCAAAGCGAAGATTTGTTAATCATGGCGCAACGTCTAGTCGGCTCGGCTGAAGCCCGAGCCTTTTTCCATGCGGAATCTGTCAGGCAGGGTCTCCCTGAACATTTACCTGAACCATCGCCAGACTTTTTGCAGCGTCTTGAACGTGAACTTGCGGGTTCCGTGGGTGCTGCCACGGCCCATGCAATGGTGGGTCAGATCGTAGGTGGGGCGCGCGTGTCCGTTCATGATCTGATGGCTGTTGCGGACGAATCCGCGCAGATGATGGAATATTCAAGTCAGCTTGAGGCAAAATCCAGCGAGCTTAGCCGAACGGCGCGACAACTGCGCGAAGCAAACAAAAAACTAACTCAGCTCAGTGTTCAAAAAGACGCGTTTCTTTCCCAGATCAGCCATGAATTGCGCACGCCCATGACGTCTATTCGAGCGTTTTCGGAAATCCTTCGTGATACCGAGGCAATCGGGGCCGAAGAAAAGATAAAATACGCCACGGTTATTCATGGCGAAGCCATTCGCCTGACGCGACTACTGGACGATTTGTTGGACCTGAGCGTTCTGGAGCACGGGCAGGTTAGTCTGAATATTAAGCAGGGTTCATTAGCGGACACGTTGGATCAAGCAATTGCGGCAGCACTGGCAGGTGAAGAGACAAGCCTGACGATCAAACTGCCGCAGGCGAATGCAGACATCCAACTCAAGACAGACCTTGATCGGCTTTGTCAGGTTTTTATCAATCTGATCGCCAATGCGCAAAAATATTGCGATGCCAAGCAGCCCCAACTTACCATTTCTGTAAGGCTCGAGCCTGGTTTTGTTGACATTGATTTTGTTGACAACGGCTCTGGCATACCAACTGACGCGCAAGCGCTTATCTTTGAAAAATTTTCCCGCGTCAGCGACCAAAAAGTCAAAGGCGCAGGTTTGGGTCTGGCGATTTGCCGCCAGATCATGAACCGGCTGAACGGAGACATTTCTTACATGGCCAATTTAGAAGGTGCCGGTTTCAGGGTTAGATTGCCGCAAACCGTTGCCTTGGCAGCACAATAAGGCCGCTGGTCAATTTTGATGGGGGTATTGCCACATCACGCCGATGAGGTTGCTCCGTCTTTTTCGGGGCCCATTTTCCGTGTTTTCCCGCTCGCCATGGCGCACTGGACCGACGCTAACAAAGTAAAAACGAAAATCCTATTATTGCGCATCGCAGTGCCGAAATCTCATGCCTCGCTCCTATGCGGGACCTTCTGAAATAATGACAAGAGGGCGATAGCCCGTGTCAGGTGGACTGTTTTTGCAAACCTTGAAAAGCGCGCCATATCCGGCTGCACCAGAAGGCGTGGTTGCAATGCCAAGATCGGTTACGGTGACGGCGGCAATCAGACCTTGGTCTTCTGAGAGGGTTTCATAAGACACGTCGCAGCGTTCCAATACGTCCCATGCCACGATCGATGGTTCCTTACAGTCGAGCCGCCCCATACTAGATTCTGGTCCGTCCGCACGCGTCGCTTTGCCCGCTTTATGGCTAGCCTGCAGGCATGCTGCGGCCTCGGGTTCGACAACGATCAACAGCGGTTGTTCAGCCCAATTCAGGCGGATCATATGCGCCATGGCAGCAGCGAGTCCCCCGACACCGGCTTGCAAATAAACGTGCGTCGGCCAACGCCCGTCAGCTTCAAAAGAGGCACGCAATTCTTCGGCGATGACACAATATCCTTCCATGACCCACTTTGGGATATCGGTGTACCCAGGCCAGGTACCGTCTGCCAAAAGAATGCCGCCATTTCGGTCTGCATCTGCAATGGCTTCGGCCACGCTTTCTTCGTATACAACCCCCGACCACTCCACCTCTGCACCAAGACTTCGGAGCCTGTCGGCAAAACTTGCCGGTACGGTTCGGGCAAGGTGGATACGAGATTGGGCGCCAGCGGCAAGCGCGCCTGCAGCAACGCCCATGCCGTGATTTCCCGCGCTTGCGCAGACAAAAGTCAAGCTTGTTGCAAAGTCACGGACATCCGAATCGGTCAAGCGGTCCGGTGTCAGAGCTTCGCCGGTTTTACGCTCCCATGCCCTTTCGATGATCCGTGCGACAGCGTAGGGCGCACCAAGTGCCTTAAAGGCGCCAAGACCCAGACGACCAGTTTCGTCTTTGGCCAAAACAGTAATACCGTCCGGGCCTGCGATCTCGCGCAAAGGGGAGGGCGTATAGTCGTCCTGTGTTCGGAAAAACCGTAAGGCGCGTTCGAAGTCGGGGGAAAACGTGAGATCGTCAGTGCTTGTCATGGCTAAGAATATAAAGATCACCTGTGATGGTTTTTCTCGTTTTTCCTTTCAGAATCGATAATATTTTGCACGATCATGGCCAAAGTCGATTGAGGGAAACATGAATCAGATTAGTGACGAGACCGACCTTACGATTCTTCGCACGCTTCAAAATGATTGCCGAATTGGGTTGGAGCAACTTGCACATGTGTGCGGCCTTTCGGTTCCATCAGTGCAACGCAGGCTAAAACGCCTGCGAGACGGCAAGCTCATCGAAAAAGAGATTGCCGTGCTTGACCCTGCAGGCTTCGACTACAAGATGACGTTCATCGTTTTGGTCGAGCTTGATCGTGAATCGCTTCAGCAACTTGATTTGTTCCGTAAACGGGCGAAGGCCGAACCACAGGTACAGCAATGTTATTACGTCACGGGAGAAGCTGATTTCATTCTGATTTGTACCGCGAAAGACATGCAGGATTTCGAGATGCTCACACAGCGCTTGTTCTTTGAAAACTCCAATGTTCGCCGGTTCCGGACGTCTGTGGCGATGGATCGAGCAAAAGTCGGCCTTGGCTTGCCGATCTGAAAATAATTTACAGAATAACCATTGGTTTGGGTCTGGTTTACGGCACACTGCCGTCATGACGCGTTACCAGATATGTAGGTCTTTTCACCCATTGGCGGCTGAATGCAAAAAATAATGCAAGCCAAAGCAAAACGCGATGCAAATCACGCGCAGTAATGGTGTAGTTTTTGGCTTAGTCAATGAGAAAGATACCTGTGATGGCAGACTTTGAAGCCCGGTTGGCTTTGCTTCGGCATGACTTACATCGGAATCCAGAACTGGGATTTCAGGAGGTACGCACGAAGGCTTTGGTCGCCGAGCGCTTGCAGACGCTTGGATTCGACGTTCATCAGGGTGCGGGTGTTGTCGGGGTGCTGCGCTCCGGAGGTGGCAACAAGGCCATTGGATTGCGCGCTGACATGGACGCGCTGCCTATCACCGAGACATCGGCGCATGACTACGTCTCCGGCAAGCCGGGTGTTATGCACGCCTGCGGGCATGATGGGCACTCGGCGATGCTTCTCGGTGCAGCCGAGCGTTTGGCGCTGTCCCCGGATTTTGACGGCACGGTCGTGTTGATCTTTCAACCCAATGAAGAACACGGGCTCGGCGCGCAGGCCATGATCGACGAAGGGGTGCTTGAACGGTTTCCAGTCGATGAAATCTTCGCCATTCACAATCTGCCGGGCGCGCCGGTTGGACAGATTTCGACCCGAAAGGGCATCATCTGCAATAGCGAAACTCTGTTCGAGATCGACATTCAGGGTCGTGGTGGGCATGCCTCAATGCCTCAGGTAGGGGTGGACGCCATCACTGTAGGGGCCGAAATTGTGACTTCCTTACAAACTATTGTAGCCCGCAAGCTGGCCCCGGGTGCGGGCGCCGTGATCTCAGTGACAGAATTTCTGACGGATGGTCAGCGCAATGTTTTGCCCGGCCACGCCACCCTGAAGGGTGATTATCGTGCCAGATCGCCATGCGACCGCGCTGACATTCAAAAGTTCATGTGCCAAATCGCGAAGGGTGTCGCGACGGCGCATGGCGTTCAGGCTATCGTCGGCTTTGACACTCAGTTTGTTGAAACAATCAACGCAGACATACCAACAGAAGCTGTTTATCGTGCTGCGGCTGCGGCAGGATGCGAGATTATCCAAGAACGCCCGCCGATGAGCTTCTCGGAGGACTTTGCTCATTTCTGTGCGGCTGTTCCGGGCTGTTTCCTGTTGCTTGGGAACGGTGAAACAGGCCCGCACGGCCAACCGCTGCATGCTTCAGACTATGACTTCAACGACGCTTTGCTGCCGATTGGCGCAGAGTTCTGGGCCCAGTTGGTGCGTGACCGGCTGCCTGCCCGAAAGGACTAATTGTGTCTGACAAACCAACCAGAGGATTTGAGGAAAACGAATTTGCAGCCCGTACGAAGCGTGCGCAAGCTGGAATGGCAGTAACTGGTATGGCCGGCCTGCTGCTGATGACCGAGCCGGAAGTCCGCTATTTCAGCGGCTTTCACACATTGTTCTGGCAAAGCCCGACACGACCGTGGTTTCTGTTTGTGCCTGCGGCAGGAAAGCCCATCGCGATCATCCCTGAAATTGGCGCCGAACTGATGCGAAGTACATGGGTGGATGATATCCGAACCTGGAGCGCTCCGGCGCCTCAGGATGACGGGCTGAGTTTGCTGACTGACTTACTGACGCCGCTCGCCAATTCTGGCGCGACCATCGGAGTAATGAAGGGCCATGAGACCTCATTGCGTATGCCGCTTGGCGACTATGAGCGACTTATGAG
This sequence comes from Paracoccaceae bacterium, assembly GCA_039969355.1. Classification (GTDB taxonomy): domain Bacteria; phylum Pseudomonadota; class Alphaproteobacteria; order Rhodobacterales; family Rhodobacteraceae; genus JL08. The sequence goes on along the minus strand of JBDVOA010000043.1, from coordinate 46,493 downwards.
CGGACTTGCGGGATTAAAGGTCGCGGATTCAACAGCACTGATCCGTTCTTTGCGGATGGTGAAAACCGAACCAGAGATCGAAAAGATCGCACATATCTGCGCAATCGGGTCACGCACATTTTCCAGAGTGCCTGACCTTGCCCATGAAGGCCAACCTTTGGAAGATCTGTTTCGCTCGTTCAGGCGCGAAGCTCTGGATCAGGGGGCTGATGATGTTTCATACCTCGTCGGGGGTGCGGATCAAGGTGGCTATCGGGACGTTATATCGCCGCCGTCCCGCCGCCCATTGGCGCGCGGCGACATACTGATGTTGGACACCGGTGCAACATGGGATGGATACTTCTGCGATTTCGACAGGAATTTCGCCATAGGAGAAGCTGATGATGCATCGCGTCGCGCCTATGATGTTCTTTGGCGCGCAACTGAGGTCGGGATCGCCGCTGCCCGCCCCGGCACTACATGCAAGGAACTATTTCACGCGATGCAAACTGTGATCGCGGAACTGGACGGAGATGGCGGCGACGTTGGACGTCTGGGGCACGGCCTGGGCATGCAGTTGACTGAATGGCCGTCGCACGCCGCCTTTGACACAACCGTGATCCAGGAAAATATGGTTCTGACGTTGGAACCGTCACTGAACTATGGAGATGGCCGCATTATGGTACATGAGGAGAACATTGTGGTGCGTGCAGAGGGTTCGCAGCTTTTGTCACGACGTGCGTCCCCGGAACTTCTGATCATATGAGGAATAAAGATGAAGCTCGATTTTGAGACGGACAGTGGTCTTGGCGCCCAGGCCAAATTGGGCATTATCGTTCTGGAAACCGACGAAACGCTGGAGCCGGAATTTACCCAATTGATGGCACTGGACGGCGTCGCCCTTTATCACAGCCGTATTCCGATGGTGCGCGAAATTCGCTCTGATACGCTGGCTCGTATGGAGCAGGATCTTCCGGAATCGGCCCGATTGCTGCCATCGTCGCTCGATTTTGACGTGATCGGCTATGGGTGCACATCAGCGTCGACAGTGATCGGTTCGGAAAACGTTTCCCGCGCCATACAGACTGTGTTTCCGAATGCAAAGGTGAGTGATCCAATAGCTGCAATTATTGCTGCGGGACGCTCGCTTGGGGCACGCCGGCTTGGGTTTATCACACCCTACGTTCCCGAAGTTTCAATGCGGATGCGCCAGCGGCTTGAAGAAGCAGGTTTTGAAATCGCCGGGTTCGGATCCTTCGAGGAAGGCGACGACAGTGTTGTTGCTCGGATTACAGAGAGCGCGATTACTGCGGCAATCGAACGTGTCGCCGCAGAGTCCCCATGTGATGCCGTCGTGGTTTCATGCACCAACCTTCGTTGTCTGCGCATCATCAAGAAAGCGGAAGACCGAATTGGTGTGCCCGTGATCTCCAGCAATCTGGCTCTTGGCTGGCATATGCTGCATCTGGCGGGAGTGACGGAGGGGATTCCGAATTTTGGTAGTCTCTGTCAAACGCCATTGTCTCTTCAGTAAATCAGCAGCGCGACGACGTATCGTTTAAGAACGCCTGACGAACCACTTCATCGCATTATTGCTCTGCCGCCAATACCAAAACCCACCTGGCGTCAGAACCGGACCCCGCCTTGGCCAGTCCAAAATCTTCAAAGGCCGGATTGATGTTATTCGCATGATGGCCGGGAGAGTTCGTCCACGCTTGCAATACCTGCGCCTGCGAAGATTGGCCCTGTGCAATATTCTCACCGTAAGTCCGCCAATTGTATCCGGCGGCTGTAATGCGATCTCCGGGAGAGGATCCATTGCGACCTGTGTGGCTGAAATAGTCCTGCGCCAACATGTCGTCTGCGTGACCTTGCGCTGCATTGGCCAATCGGGCGTCAAAAACCACAGGTGCAGCACTGTTGGCCAATCGGACGTTGTTCAGCAAACCACCAAAGGCCACGTTGTTGGTAGAACCCGCCGGAGTGGGCGATTGTGGCGCATTGCTCAGCGGTACAGTGTTGGCCGGGCCGCCTCCGCCAGGTCCTTGTGAACCACCGGAGCTGCCGCAAGCAGCCACAACGCAAACGAACAAGATTGAGAGTGGAAGTTTCATCTGGGTGCCTCTTGTTTTTCTTTGCCGCCAAGCAGAACAAAATCCAGACGCGCGTCTGCGTAAATGATTGATTTGTTTCACTGGCTTGAAGAGCGATAAGGTGCTGATCGGCGTGCCAGCCCCGGCAATGCGCCGCGCAAAAGTTCCGGTGCTGCGCCCAGCGCGTTGCCAAGAAACTAGCCTTAGATGAGGTTCCGCCAATCCAACAAGTAGCAGGAGTGAACCGGTATTGTTGTACTTGACCAGATCAATGGACGAAGACTTGTGTCTTTTGGGTTTGTCATGACAACTTTGGCGCGGGTTTTCTTCTCGGCCATCTGGTTTCTCGCGGGCGCTGCCGCGCTTGCTGCCCAACCCAACGCGCTGACACTGGAGCAACTTCGCACGCGCGCTGGTCAAGCACTATCGAACGGCGATGCCGCGCTTGGTATTGCCCTTGCCGAAGGCATTTTGGTTGAAAGCCCCAACGATTTTCAAACCCTCGTTCTATTGTCGCTCGCCCATTTGCAATTGGATCAAACCGAAGCGGCTGCATCTGCTGCTCGCCGGGCTTATGAGGCAGGCACAACCAGCGGTGAGAAGCTCCAGGCAGCTCGGATCGCGGCGTCGGTACGGTTTAACGCCGGACACCACACTCGGGCTGAATGGTGGCTGCGCAAGGGCGTAAACCACGCCAAAACACCGGAGGAGGAAGCAATTGTTGAGAGAGAATTCCGGGCCATCCGCCAACGCAATCCGCTGTCTGTGCGCCTCGGTTTTTCAATCGCTCCTTCAAACAACATTAACGGTGGCGCGACGGACAGAACGTTCTCACTCGGGGATTTTGAATTCGTTTTTAACCCTAGCAGCCTCGCACTGTCGGGTATCGAATATTCCGGTGAATTGGAATTGTCATACTGGCTTTCTCAAAGCCCAAATCACATTACGCAGGCCGGATTATACTTGTATGGGCGCACCTATACGCTCTCGTCGGCCTCTCAAGCTACTGTTCCAAACCTCTCAGGCAGCGATTTCGGACAGGATCAGGTTGAAGCTTCGCTATCCCACCGCCAATTGCTCTTTGATGGGTTAGGGCCCTCCGGCATTTCGCTGCGAACCGGGCAGGTCCGATACGGGCGCGAACCCTATTGGCGATACAACAAGCTGACCCTCTCCCAGAATTTTCCTGTCGGGCAGATCGCTACGGCCACGGTGCTGGCTTCGGTGGAGGATCAGACCAGCCTCATCAATATCTATCCTGACACGACAGTCTATGAATTGCGGGGGAACTACGCCCAAGGCCTTCCAAACCAGGACATTCTGCGACTATCGCTCTTGTCCCGTTACAATAAGGCGGCGTTTGAAACCAACACCTTTACCGAGCAAGGCGCGGCTCTGAGCTATGAACTGGCCAAGCCGGTGCTTGGTAGTCGTTTAAGCGTCTCGTTCGGTATCGGGATGAAAAACTATGATGAATTTTCGCTTTCGTTGGATGGTCGCCGAGACCGGTATGTATCTCTTGGGGCGACGGCCGTCTTTGAGCAGATATCTTATTTTGGGTTTTCGCCTAGCTGGTCGATTTTCGCGACAAAGACAAAGTCCAACGTCACACGGTTTTCAACCGAAGAGATCACGGCACGGTTAGGACTTCGCTCCAATTTCTGAGCGGTGGACATAATTCACCAAATTGCGTCACCGCAGTCCGTACATGAATTGCCGCGTTCCAAGACTGGCCAGTCGTGCTAAAACTCCCCATAATTTAAGTCTCGGAGAATTTATTATGTTTCGAATGAGCACTCGCATTTGTTTTGCACTTTTGGCCGTCTTTTCGAGCGCAACCGCGCTCCTGGCCGAAACCCGTGCCGCATTTCTTGTGGGCAACGGTACTTACGCCCATGCGAGCGATCTAAAAAATCCCGTAGCCGATATAACGCTGATCGGACAGGTGTTGGAGAATCTCGATTTTAGCGTCGATCTGCATCGCGACCTTACCCGCGCAGAGATCGGCCAGCGGCTATCAAAGTTTCTGAACGCAAATTCCGAGGCGGATGTCACGTTTGTCTATCTCGCCGGACACGGCATGCAGTACGAGAACCGTAACTACTTCCTTGGTACGGAGGCAAAGCTCGCGACAGAGTTCGACATTCCCTCTGAAACCATTCCAATCGACGCGATGATCAAAGCCGTACAGGAAAAATCACGTGCGTCGCTGGTATTTATTGATGCTTGCCGGGACAATCCCCTTGCCACAGCGTTCTATGAAAACAACTATTCAGAGTCCCGCGCCCTTCAAACCCGCGGATTGGTGCCGCTGACCTCGCCCGCCAAAGGCGCGATGGTCGTGTTTTCAGCGTCCCCCAGTCAAGTTGCATATGACGGTGACGGATCAAATTCACCTTTCGCGGCATCGCTTGCGCGCCATCTGGGTACGCCAAACGCCGAAATTCTGAGCGTAATGAAACGGGTCATCGGTGATGTGAAGCTTGAGACCGAAGACAAGCAGACCCCGATCATCAATAATGACCTTGCGACCGAAATCTACCTGAGACTCGGGGGCGGAGAAGCAGGCGAAAGTCTCGCTTTTCAACAGGAGAAGGCGCTCTATCACGCAGCTAGCGAGATGAATTCCCTGCGCGCCTGGTCATTCTTTTTGCAGCGTTTTCCGGAAAGTCAGTTCGCCGATCTCGCGCTCCAGCAGCGCGATGCCCTTGCGCGCCAGGAAAACATTGTTGTCGCGAATCTTTCGGCCACGCGTAACGATGCAAATGAGCAAGAATCCACGCTGGGCCTCACCGTCAGGGACGTGCGTCTGATCCAGACAAAGCTCGGTACGCTTGGCTATGATGCTGGCATCGCCGACGGCGTCATGGGGACCAAATCGCGCAAAGCGATCGCAGACTTTCAACTGGCCAATCAGTTGCCCTCAACGGGGGTCATGACCCCCTTTACCGCGCGTGCGATGGGGATCGAGCTTTCGGGAATGGAAGTCACCACCGTACCAATCTTTTCCTCACTGGATGCACGAAAATGGAGCCCCAAGGCCCTTGCACAAATCGAAACAGACTCTCGACTGATCCGCGCTGCAGAGATCCTCAAGGAATGGGAAATCCTTTATGGCTGGTATAACGATCATCTTTATGTCGGTGTTCTGGGTTGGCAAATGCACTGGCCAAAGGCACAGGCACTGGCCGAACAGGCTGGAGGATATCTTGCCGTTTTCGCTACGCAGGAAGAGAATGATTTCGCCTATCAACTGGTCAGCCGCGACGACCGGTTCTGGACCATGAATGAGGCCGGACATGGGCGACAGGTATATGGTCCTACATTCGGTTTCTATGAAAAAAAGGAAGGCAGGGAACCAGATGGCGGATGGGCCTGGGTGAACGGCGAACCGGTTTCCTTCACGAACTGGGCGGGTGGGCAGCCTAACAACGGAGTGAACTATGACAGCGAATACGTTGTTTTCTATCAGTGGTTTGGGACCAAGGACTCCGATGTTTTCTCGGGAAATCAATGGAACGATATCAACCTTGGTCGCACAGGCCGATCCTTTATCATCGAGATTGAATGAAATCCTTGCGAAACAATCGTAATAAACACCATCGTCTTTGGAGTTTGTTATGAATTTCGGAGCGCGCGGATGAGTCTGTTGGCTTTTGCAGGAAAGGCCGAATATCATTACCTTAAAGCGCACCTTGGAATAATAGTTGTGACTATGTGCATCATTCGCGGTGTTTATTCGTGGGTATCCGCCGCTTTTGGTTCGCGTTGGGGTTTCGTCGCGATCTGGTTGCAATGGTTCAGAATGTTGTGTGGTACCCAACCGTCCTTGCATTTGCAGCCGGTGCGTTGGCCTATCTTTTCCTAAAGCCTGACCTGGCCGAGTTCGGCTGGTTTAACACTGCTGCCATCCTAATAATTTATTGGGGCGCAACATTCATGTCTCTGCAAGGGGCTGGCTTTGCGGCTAAGATGACCAAATGGTTTGTGCTTTTGGGAACAGTTCTGCCAGGTATCTTAATTATCGGATTGGGCTTCCTGTGGGTCGTTCTCGGAAACCCTGTCGAATTTCTAAGGGCTAGCCGACCCCAGCAGTAGCAGCATCGCTGATGAGCTCGCACATGCTCGTCTTTTTCCGCACATTACCGGGCTGAGCAGCATTGCCTTTCTTGCCGGGATACTCTTGTTGTTTGCAGGTGTGGAAGCCCAAGCCGTACACGCCAACGATATGAAAAATCCCTGTCGAGACTACCCAAAATCCATGTTCCTCGCGGCGACCATCATATTTGTTCTGTTTACACTCGGGTCCTTGGCGGTGGCGGCGGTGGTGCCGGCCAAAGACATCAGCCTGAACGCGGGTTTAATGCAGGCGTTTCAGAATCTCCTATCAAAATTCGGCCTGCAATTCATGACCCCGATCATAGGACTTCTGGTGGCCTTTGGGGCCATTGGCGGCGTAATGGCATGGATTGGTGGGCCAAGCCGTGGCCTGTTGCAGACCGCTCAAGAAGGTGAAATTCCACCGCTATTGGCCAAGACCAACAAACACGGCGTGCAAGTTGCAATCCTGATCGTCCAAGGCGTCATCGTCAGCGCACAGGCGATGATTTACCTGGTGTTCAAGGACGTCAGCGTGGCGTTCTTCGTCCTTTCGGCGATGACGATCGCTCTATATCTGGTCATGTATATGCTGATGTACGGCGCCGCGATCAGATTGCGCATAACGCAACCTGACCTGCCCCGGACTTACAAAATACCAGGTGGCATGCCGGGCATGCTTTCAGTGGCCGGTGTCGGTTTTCTGGCCGTGTTTTTTGCGTTTGTCGTCGGATTCTTTCCCCCAACTCAATTGAAGGTTGGCAGTCCAGCAACGTATGTGGCACTTGTCGCCGGTGGGTTGATCGTTTTTGTTGGATTGCCACTCCTAATCAACGCATTCAAGACTGACAGTTGGCGACAGTCCTCATCCTGACGGTAAGCTTAACGGCAAACAGGAGTGGTCCAATTGGGCAAGCGGCGCGTTTGGGCATTCCAAAGCAGCACTATTCGACCTGTTACTTTCTAAGGTAATTGCGGGATGTGTGCGATCCCGGCTTGGACAAGAAAATGGCGGCCAAAACTGGCCGCCATAAGTTAAAATGGATCTAAATGACTGAGATCACGCAGCGTGGGGAACGACAAGAGTTGGTATCGTCGAGCGCCTCAGTACTCTTTTCACAACTGTCCCTATGAAGGTATGCCCCCCGGTGCTGTGTTCATGCGTACCCATAACGATCAATTGGCAGTCAAGCTCCTTTGCGCGCTTCAATATCGTTTCAGCAGGGTTGCCTTCATCAAGCTCAACCGAACTTACAGCCGCATAGGCGTCTTTTTCTTCCGGTGTGAGCGAACCAACAAATTCTTGTTGATTGACCTTGAGCATTTTTTTGATCGAATCGTGACGGTCTTTAATTGCTGCTTTGCGAGATGCGTCGTCCTGAAGGAACATGCGCATTGTGACTATAGCGTCTTGCGACAACGGTTCGGTCACATGCAGCACCTGTACTTTTGCCCCATAAGCCTGCGCCATGCTTAGTGCTTGGCGCAGCGCATTGTCTGCATTCTTGGACAGATCGGATGCGAACAGGATATTTTTGATTTTTGGTAGCATGACTTAGCTCCTTTTCTATCGTTCGCCGATCAATATCCAAAGAACCTTGGTAACCAGAGAGATATATCTGGAACGAAAGCGATGATGAAGATTGCCACGGTATTGATAAAGGCAAATGGCAAGGCTGCCACCGAAATCTTCTCTATCGAGATATTCGATATGCCCGACGCGATAAACAGGTTCTCACCGAGTGGTGGCGTTTGGAAACCGATACCGAGGCAACACACCATCACCACACCAAAGTGGATCGGATCAATGCCAACCGAATAGGCCACAGGCAACATCACCGGTACCAGGATTAGGATCGTTGCAAGCGTTTCCATAAACATGCCCACGAACAGCAGGAAGAAGATCACCAGCGTCCAGATAATATAAATGTTGTCTGTAATCGATAGCATCCCGTTCGCTATCACAGCCGGAATCTGGTTTTCCACCAGAAGGCGGCCAAACACCGTTGCGGTGAACATGATCAGCAGAACCCGACCCGTAAGCCAGGTTGTAGTCTCAAGAGCGCCAAAAAGCTTTTCCCAAGTGAGTTCTCGGTAAATGAACGCACCCACAATCAGCGTATAGAAGATTGCGACAATCGCCGCTTCGGTCGGAGTAAAGAAACCCGAGTAGATACCGCCAAGGATCACGACCGGCGCCATCAACGCCCAGAAGCCGCGGTACATTTCGCACCAGATCTCACGCGCGGACCAGCCTTCGGATGATCCCTTGTAGCCGTGTTTTTTGGCAAGGATGTAGTTCATGATCAGCAGACTACCGGCAATCAGGAACGCAGGCATGAATCCGGCAATGAACAGTTTGGGTATCGAAACCGTCTGGAACTGTCCGAATTCTTCTACCGCTGCGGGGGGCGGCGGCATGCCAAGTGCTGCGATGCCAAAAATGATCAGTGGGATCGAAGGTGGAATAACAATACCCAGACCGCCGGATGACGCCGTGATGGCCGAAGAAAAACTGCGTCCGTAACCCCGTTCGATCATGGCCGGGATCATCAACATCCCAACCGCGGCAGTTGTCGCGGGACCAGAGCCCGAGATCGCGCCAAAGAAGAGGCAGGCAAAAACTGTTGCCGCCGACATGCCACCTGTAAACGGCCCCGCGAAGCTTTCCGCCACGTTGATAAGCCTTCGCGACAACCCCGCAGCTTCCATCAGCGCACCTGCAAGGATAAACGCGGGCAGCGCCATGAGCGGGAAAGACCCTACTGAAGTAAAGGCAATCTGAACGAATTTGATCGGGTTCTCGTCAAGATAGATAAACGAGATCAGGGTCGAAACACCCAAGGCAACCGTGATCGGTGCCCCGATGAAAAGCAGTAGCAGAAATCCCCCGAAGAGAATTAGTACGATTTGGGATTCCATTATTTTTTCTCCTGCTCAGTATCGACAATCTCGGCGCGAACTTCTTCAAGATCGATTTTGTCCGGATCGCGTAAATCTTCGCCCAAAATGATTTTCTTGTAGTTCACTTGCAGGACTCGGAAAGTCATCAGTGAGAAGGCAATGGGTAGAACGATATAGACCCAACTAAGGTGGAAACCCAAAGTCTGAGAGGACTGGAACTTGTTCATCTTGTTGAAGATGAAGTCGATCGCCAGATACACAAAGTAGACGTTGAAGAAGACCCAGAAAATATCTGCAAAGGCCTCAATGTACTTGATGGCACCCGGTGGCAGAAATTTAAACTGAAAGGTAACGCGGTTATGAGCACCCATTTTGGCGGCATAGCTGGCGCCGAAAAACACAAACCACACGAACATATAAATCGAAAGTTCTTCTACCCAAGAAAAAGAGAAGTCGAACAAGGTTCGTACGACAACCTGCAACATGAGCAGACATACAAATATCGCAAGCAGGGTGCGGCATATGTAGCTTTCGATGTTATCGAGTATTCCCCAGAATTTTGTCATTGGCCCCTCACTGTCGTTGTAAAAAGCGCCCGAAGGCGCTTTTCGTTATTTCTTTTTTTTAGTTACTGAGAAACTGGGTCACGACCGATGGCCGCCAACACTTCGTTCAGCTTCTCTACGCCACCGATGCTTTCGTAGAACTTCGGCCAAACAGCTGCTGTCGCCAGATCAATGAATTCTTGCTCATTGTTTTCTGGGTCCGAGATTTCCATGCCTTCATCTAGGAGGATCTGTTTGATTTCAGCTTCTTTGTCGCGCAGAAACTGAGCTGAAGCTGCCGTCGCCGCTTTACCCGCCTCAAGAACAATTCCTTGATCTTCGGCCGAAAGTTCCTGGAAAACCTGCTCAGAGATAACCAGAGGTTCGATCGAGAAGATGTAACGAATGTTGGTCACATACTTCTGTACTTCGTAGAACTTCATCGCGTTGATTGTGGTGTAGGGATTGTCCTGACCATCAACAACTTTGGTTTGAAGACCAGCAAAGGTTTCTGACCACGCCATTGGCGTCGGGCTGATGCCCCATGATTTGTAGGTGTCGATCATGATTTCGTTTTTGGGAACACGAATAACCAGCCCTTGAAGGTCAGCAACAGATTTAACTGGCTTTTTCGAGTTCGTCAGAACCCGGAAACCTGTGTATGTCCATGCAATGATGCGCACGCCGGCGTCATTGATGGTATTCTCGGTAAGTTCCTGACCGATTGGGCCTTGCGTCAGCGTTTCTGCATCTTCCAGGCTCAAAATCACGTAAGGCAGCGTGAAAACACCAACGGATGGTGAGAAAGGTGTGATGTTGTTGATCGCGAGTAGAGACATATCCAAGGTGCCGATGGCCGCATCGTTGACTGTGTCTTGCTCAGACCCTAGCTGGCCATTCAGGAATAAAGTCGCAGTGTGATTGCCACCCGACAGTTCTTCCAGTGCTTTAACAAAGCCAAGACCGGTTGCTTCCTGGCTGCTGCCACCACTGTCCCCGACAGCAATTTTGAAGTTCTTTGCATAAGCTGGCGCAGCAAGCGTCAGCGCGGCGACCGAAGCAGCGGCAGCGGCGGTTGTTAGTATCTTGGTGATTTTCATGAAGGTTCCTCCGTTTGTGGACATTTGGCGACTGTCGGCACAAGGCCCGCATCCGACAAAATTTGACCAATGCTCGGCTTATAGGTTGCAGCCGCTGGACAGTTAATACAAGCTTAGTGACCTAAAGTTTGCTAAACAGGAAACATTGTCTTTGGCAAAGAAACTGGCTCTCAGTCGCGTCACCGATGTAGATATCAGATTGCTCGACATTTTCAAAACCGTGGCGGCCTGTGGCGGGTTCAGCGTTGCTGAGTTTGAGCTAAATATTGGGCGGTCCACGATCAGCAAACATATCTCGGACCTCGAGACGCGATTGGGGCGTAAGCTCTGCCATCGCGGGCCGTCCGGATTCTCGCTTACGTCTGACGGAGAGCATGTTTTGGACGCCATCAACGGACTGTTTGAAGCGATAGACAGATTTCAGGAAAAACTGGATGAGGCCCATAGCGACCTGACCGGCAAGCTGCGGATTGCGTGCCTTGATCATTCGTCTTCAAATCCGGCCGCGCGCGTTTTCAAAGCGATTCAGCTGTTTCGAGATTCCGCGCCCGGCGTCACGCTTGATATCTCAATGGAACCGCCGAACATCATAGAAGAAGGTGTCATCAACGGGAAGTTTAATCTAGGGATTGTTCCGTTGCACCGACGTTCACCAATGCTGAGCTATCATGAGTTGTATACCGAAGACATGCGGCTTTATTGCGGACAGGAACATCCCCTTTTCGAGGCGACGCAGAAGAAACACGATCTGGATGATCTCAGAGAGTTCTCTTACGCTGGGTTGAGTTTCAATTCTCCTAACATGGCAATTCATCAGAATCTCAAATTGCGCAAATCAGCCTTTGTGCAAAACGAAGAGGCCTTAACTCTCCTCATATTGTCCGGTCGCTATCTTGGATTCCTACCAACACACACCGCAAAACCATTCGTCGATTCAAAGTTGATGCGCGAAATTCGCAATGGCTCAGTGACTTACACTTCGACTATGTCGGCCATCGTACGAAAAAGCTCGTCTACCGGCCGGCGTTTGCAGTCTTTTCTAGACTGCCTGGAAACTGCTCACTCCTCAACTAGTAGCTAGACCAATCACGCCACTTTGCCGTTTTCTCAGACACCTGAGCCGCCGGAACTAGCGTGCCGCAGGTCAGATTCAATCATGGCAATCGTATTCGGGCGAATGGCTGAGACACTACCATTGGGCAGCATCTGTGTGGGAAAGGTCAGGATAAGTGTCGTATTCAGGGCTGAAAATGTCGAATTTGCTTGATGATCGACGACCGTTTCGCTGATGATGAGGTTGGATAGTCCTGGGTACGCTTTTTGCCATGCAGTGCAATCTGTGAAATTGGTGACCGAAATTTGATTGTCCGACGGAGCACAGGCCTGAATGCCTGGGAGGGGGACATTTGATGAATTATTGCCGAGATGGAATTATTAATTGGCGTCTTGCCGGATTGGCCGGGCTACTTCTAGCGCTGCCGCTGGGCCTAGTCCAAGCGCAGGAGACCCAAACGACAGAAACGGCCATGGCCAAGCCAAAACCAACTATAACTTTCACGTCATGGACGGGCCCATATATGCGTAGCCAAATGTTGGGTTTTGTACGCCCTTACGAAGCGCAAAACGAAAGCAAGGTAAATGTAGCGCACTATAATGGCGGCATATCGGAAATTCGCGATCAGGTAGAAAGCGCGAATGTTATCTGGGACGTCGTTGACCTTACTCAAGCAGATTCATTACGGGCTTGTGAAGAGGGTCTGTTGGAAGACCTTTCGGATATTGAATTGCCAGATGGTGCAGATGGCACGCCGTTTCAGGAGGATTTTGTAGAAGGCGCGCTGAACGATTGTGGTGTTGGCGTGATCGTATGGGGCACAGCATTTGCCTACAGCAATACGCAGTTCGCTGACACCCCCCCGGCAAGCATCGCCGATTTCTTTGACACCGACGCTTATCCCGGGCCACGAGCGATCCGAAACGACCCTACTGTGATCATGGAATGGGCGTTGATGGCGGATGGCGTTGCACGAGACGAAGTTTACCCGACGCTTGAAACTGACGAGGGTGTTGAACGCGCTCTCAAAAAGATGGATTCAATCAAAGCCGGATTGCAAATCTGGGACGCCGGCCTTCAACCCGTGCGGATGCTGAATGCGGGCGAGGTCGCAATGTCCTCAATCTGGGCTACAACAGGGGCCAGCGCTTCCAAGGAAGAAGGTGCAGACTTTACGGTCAACATGGATGGCCGCGTCATTGAGCTTGATCTTTTTGGAATACCAAAAGGCAGCCAGAACAAAGACGCCGCGATCGACTTTATTCGCTACGCAAGCAGTTCAGATGCGTTGGCCGATATGGTTGGCTATTTGCCGAATGGACCAACCAGAACGTCATCACTGGCGTTGCTGTCGGACGAGACTCTGGCTCAAATACCAAACGGACCAGCCTACGAGGATAAACTGCATATTTTGTCGGACGCCAAATGGTGGGCCGCCAATCACGCCCGTCTTGAGGAGGCCTTTAGATCGTGGCTGTCAGCTTCTGCGCGCCAGGGTGCCGCAGGGTCGACGCGATAAGCCAGACATCAGGATGAAAAGGTATAAAAAATGAGCGATATTTCAACTAAAAGACCCGACAATCTTGTTGCAAGTTCTGGCTTGTTCAAGGGTATGAATCCCCTAATGGGCATCGCATCGATGGTGATGATTCTTGGCTTTGTCGCCTTCACGATCCGTGACGTAGAGGCGTCCAGCGCAATATTTTCTTCCGGCAAAGACTTTATCATTGGTAGTCTGGACTGGTTTTACGTGCTGGTGGTCAACGTCGCCCTTTTCTTTGTGTTTTGGCTGATGGTCAGCCGGTTTGGTGATGTTAAGCTTGGTAAGGACGACGACGAACCCGATTTTTCGACGTTTTCTTGGATATGTATGCTTTTCAGCGCCGGTCTGGGATCAGGATTGATCTATTGGGGCGTTGCCGAGCCCATGTTTCACATTCAGGGCAACCCTTTCCTGACCCGTGAAGGGCTTGAACCCAATACAGTTGGTGCCGCTGTCAACGCTGTCACGATCACCAACTTCCATTGGGGGTTCCATGGCTGGGCGCTTTATGTGCTTGTTGGGCTTAGTCTGGCCTATTTCTCCTATCGCCACGATTTGCCGCTGACATTGCGCACGGCGCTCTACCCCGTGTTGAAAGAAAAGATTTATGGCCCATGGGGGCACCTGATCGATCTGGTCGGTGTTTTCGGTACGATATTTGGCTTGGCAACTTCGCTGGGCTTGGGCGTGACCCCGATTGCAGCTGGTCTGGAAAACCTTGGCTGGATGTCGAATACACAAACCAATCAGCTTATTCTGGTGGCGATTATCACCTGTCTTGGGACTGCATCTGCTGCGTCAGGTGTCGGAAAAGGCGTGCGAATTCTTTCAGAAGCCAATGTCATGGCCAGCCTAGGATTGCTGGTATTGTTCATCGTCCTAGGCCCAACGGCCTTTTTGTTGGGGATCACCATTTCAGGCTTTGGCGACTATCTTTGGAGCGTTATTCCGATGGGTTTCTGGATCAACGGTGAGCCTGAAAACCAATGGCAAAGCTGGTGGACCATCTTCTACTGGGGCTGGTGGATCGCATGGTGCCCCTTTGTTGGACTGTTCATCGCACGTGTCTCAAAAGGGCGTACAATACGCCAGTTCTGCTACTGCGTCCTGCTCATTCCAACGTCGGTTGTGATGCTCTGGATGGGAGTGTTCGGCGGTGCAGCCGCCGGAGTCGACCTTTTTTACGACGCTGGTGTCGCCGAAGCAGTCAACAATGACTATGCGGCTGGTGTGTTTCAAACCGTTGCAGGGTTTGGTTACACTTGGCTGACGTATCCGATTACCGTTTTGATCACGGTCCTGCTGATCTCTTGGTTTGTGACCTCGTCGGATTCGGGTACTCTTGTGATGTGCACAATGTTGTCGATGGGAGATGAACACCCACCAGTAAAGTTCCGTATATTCTGGGGTTTGACCGCTGGTATCGTGGCAGGGGTTCTCATGCTGGCGGGAGGCCTTAGCGCGCTACAAACTGCGTCGATTGTCGCTGGTTTACCGATTGCGGTAATTTTGTTGTTCATGATTTATGGTATCGTCACTTCGCTGCACGAAGAGCATCCGTTGCCTGACGTGGCAGACAAGTACGATCTGGAATTCCTGAACCGCTAACTGGATCGCGGAATCTACAATCTTACAAGAGACGGGTCGAACCGCCTTTTGTCACTTCCAGGTTTGTGGTGCGGAATTTGGAAGCGCGCAATAAGAAAGCCCCCACGCAGAACAATTGCGTGGGGGCTTCTTTTTAGGGCAGCGGATAACAGGGGACACTGTTGTCGGGGAACACTCCGCTGCCCACTACTAAGGGTCACTCGTTATGATCGTAAATCCGGTTAATCTTTCTTTGCGTTTCGCGAAATCGAATGGTGTCATTAAAAACCCATCCGATTAGCGAACGAGCGAAAGAAACAGGTGCCGAGCAAAATGCGCGGGGTGTGCTGCTGCTTACTGGGGATGTCATCGCTCGTTCCCTTCTCGGTTGGTTACTGGCTAAATGGTCGATCATTAACGTTTCGTTTCAATAGCTACACATTGCCCCGAGAAGCGATTCGGAGTCTGTGAACTAGGTCACATAGCTAAGAAAGGGGAAAATTAATCTTGATCAAAATCGGCGGTATTTTGAAGATAGCTGCGATTCAGTACCTTCAGACCGCCGCGCTCAAGCGCGATGGCGCCCTCTTTTTTCCACCGCGCAAGAGTTTTTGAAACCGCTTCGCGGGTAGCCCCGACATGTTCTGCCAATTCCGACTGAGACAGAGATAATGTATCAGAAGTATTGTGCGTCAGATATAGAATTCTGCGCGCGAGACGAATCGGCATAGGAAGAAAAACTTGCTCGCTAATCTGGTCGCCCATCCACCGCATTCGCTGTCCGGTCATGCTCACCATATCAACCGCGAGTTCCGGCTTTGATCGAATTGCATCGGTAAGATCTGAATTCTTGACTTTCAGCAACTGGGTTCGTTGCTGCGCCGTCACAGTCGCGGTGCGCGGGCCGGGATCAAAAAGAGCGATTTCACCAAAAAGAGAACCGTCACGCAAAACGTCCAGAGTCAACTTGCGGCCGTCCCGCGACAAGACGCTGATCTCCACTGCACCGTCGACAACCGCGTAAAGTGCGTCACCGTCATCGCCTTGCTCAAACAATACCTCATTTACCTGCAAGTCGACCTTGGTCGCCACAGATTCGAGCATATTCGTCAATTCAGTCGAGGCGTTCGAAAGAAAGCCATGACTGTGAATGTACCGATTGTTCATTCAGTGCCCTTAGTTCCCAACGCTAGCATAGCGAAACTGAAGGGCGGCACCAGTCATTGGTTTTCGTAAAGCTGCATTTTTAGGCGCAAAGTTGGGTTCTGTTGTTGCCGCAGATGGTAGCGGTCACGATTTGACCTTCCGTCTGAGCATGATCGAAGCGCACCTCGGTGAACTGTTCTGTGCGGCCCATATGCGCACTTTCTATCAGTACTCGATGGGTTTTTCCAAGTTGCGCCTTCAAGTGTCGGGCAACTTGCGCAACTCCGGCGGTTCGTAATCGCGCCGCTCGCGCTTTGATGTCTTTTCCGTTCACAGCCGGCATTCGCGCTGCTGGCGTGCCTTGCCGGGCGGAATAGGGGAAGACATGTAGCCAGGTAAGATCGCACTCGGTTACCAATCGCAGCGAGTTTTCAAACATTGCCTCTGTCTCAGTTGGGAAGCCCGCAATAATATCCGCGCCAAAGGTCATGTCTGGGCGAAACTTTCGGGCTTCTTGCGCAAATTGGATGGCGTCATCGCGCGAATGCCGCCGTTTCATCCGCTTCAGGATCATATTGTCACCGTGTTGAAGCGACAAATGCAGATGTGGCATTAATCGCGTCTCTGTCGCGATCGCCTGCATGAGATTTTCATCTACCTCAATCGAATCAATTGAACTGATCCTCAGACGTGGAAGGTCCGGGACCAGTTTCAATATACGCATGACCAGATTGCCAAGTTGCGGTCTCGACGGTAGATCCGCCCCCCAACTCGTCAGATCAACTCCAGTCAGCACAACTTCTTTGTAACCGCGGTCCACCAACCGCTTGATCTGTTCCACCACCACGCCAGCGGGAACTGACCGGGAATTTCCCCGACCATAGGGGATAATGCAAAATGTACAGCGGTGATCACACCCATTCTGCACCTGGACATAGGCACGGCTGCGCGTCCCGAAACCATCGATCAGATGTTCGGCGGTCTCTGTTGCAGACATGATGTCGTCAACCTGTATCGGTTCGGTGCCAAAATCACCGGCAAGTCCAGACCATGTGTTGGCCAGCATCTTTTCAGTATTGCCGATGACCGCGTCCACTTCGTCCATTGCCGCAAAGGTCTGTGGCTCGGTCTGAGCTGCGCAACCGGTTACGATCAGCCGTGCGTTCGGATTGTTCCGCCGAAGTTTGCGAATCTCCTGCCGGGCCTTGCGCACAGCCTCTGACGTGACCGCGCACGTGTTTACGATGACCGCGTTTTCGAGACCGGCATTGGCAGAAAGCTCTTTCATCGCTTCGGTCTCATAGGCATTCAGGCGGCACCCTAAAGTGGTAAAAATGGGCGCCGTCATGTCACTGACTCCAAAAAGCCTTGTGACAATGTTCCCGAATATACATGGGTCGTCGGGCCTGTCATCCAGACACCGTCTTCACGCCAGTCAACCTCTAACGTTCCGCCATCCAAATCAATGCGGACCGAACGCCCGGTCAATCCGCGCCGAGCCGCAGCCACCGCCACAGCACAAGAAGATGATCCGGAGGCCAGAGTGATTCCAACCCCACGCTCCCAAACTCGCATACGGAGATGGTCCTTACCAACAAGGTGAGCCACCTGCACATTTGTACGTTGCGGATACAGTGGATCGTTTTCAATCTTGGGCCCGAGGTGATTCAGGTTGACGGTATCCACATTGGCGACAAAAAAGCTGCAATGCGGGTTACCCATGCCCGTCGCCGTAGGCGCGCCCTCAATCGGCAATTCCAGCGTGTCCATTGCCTCAGCGAGGGGAATGTCGGCCCAATCCAGTTGCGGCGGGCCCATGTTCACCGATGTAAGGCCGTCGCCCATGTCTCGGGCACTCAATTTTCCTCGGTCTGTCGTCAGACAAAGCTCTGCCTTGCCTGTTTCATTCATGATGTGACGAGCAATACAGCGTGTTGCATTCCCGCACGCCGCCGAATTCGAGCCATCCGCGTTATAGAACGTCAAGTGGACGTCGCTATCACCCTGCGTCAGGACAGCCAGTTGGTCGAATCCCACGCCTCTGTGCCTGTCACCCAAGGCTCGCGCGAGGCCTGACGTCATCTCAACCTCACGCATTCGGCCATCCAGCACGACAAAGTCGTTGCCCAGCCCATGCATTTTCATGAAGGGCAATCCGGAGATATCTGCACTGCTCATGGCGCGCGTATAGCGATGCATAACGGACTATTCCAGACGGACTGTACGTTTGTGATGCATTTCGGGCTTGACCCGTCTTCACGCGCTTTCTAAGTAGGCGCCTTAGTGGGCCTGTAGCTCAGTTGGTAGAGCAACTGACTTTTAATCAGTAGGTCTCCGGTTCGAACCCGGACGGGCTCACCATTTAAATCAAAGACTTAAGAGATTTTTCCCACTGCCGCACTTGCGGCGACTTGAGTTGGGGTAACGCATGGGGTAACAAATTTTCTTGTGGAACGGTTCAATGGCCACCTGTTCAAAAGTTTGTATCTTACCAGCAATTCTACGGTGTATGGGGAGGCTGGGATGACACCGAAAGAAATCGCTAGCGTTATCACATCAAGGATCGGCTACGAGCCCAAGTGCGATAATTGACTGTTAATCAATTGGTCGTAGGTTCGATCCCTACCGCCGGAGCCAATTTACTCGTAATTTCAACAAGTTAAACTCCTAAGAAAGTTTTTAGCATCTTCGTTGTTCGTGGAGTCACCAATTAGTGACCTCCTCGATTCGATTCCGGCCTATTAGCGTTTAAATGTGTCCGTCCGGCGGAACCCGAGACGCCGCCTTGGCGTTCAGTTTTGAAGCCAGGCACAAATGATGTGCTAAATCCCCCGCAGCGGAGCTGACCCACCGATTCTTGACACGGATAAATGCTAACACAGGAGCGGCATCAATCCTGTCTGCCCACTGTGAGAAATCCAACTTATGGAATTTGTAGGTCGCCAATGCTTGTAGGGCAGCGACTACATCGGCCAGTCTTTTGTCGGCTATTAAGTAAGGAGATTTTGGAATTTGGTTGTGCCACCCAACTTTCGAGCATTTAAGTCGTCGTAACTTCACTAAAACTGACCTTCGCTGAAGCGAACCGACGGGAATCCGGTGATTTATCTCCAATAGGTGGAAAATCAATCATCGAAGAAACGCGCCTCGGAGGCGCATTTATCCGTAGCTGCCGATACCCTCGACCGGGAAGAAGGCGTCATTCCAAACTCGGCTGCGTATCGAACCATGTCAGCCTGAGCTTTGTTCGCCGCCGAAACGAGCGGGTTGACGATAGCGTTACCGTGCGAGGTTTTCAGCATAATCCCGAACGTTGCAGCGTCGTTCTTCGAGAACCGCGCCAGCGCCCTCTCCGCCTGAACCCAACGACCGTAAGCTTGACAATAGGCCGCGAGCGCGCCGCGATCCAGCGCAGTCATTATGCCCAACGAAAACAGATTTCCGACGATGCGATCCCACTCGATCTTTGCTTGATGGCTGAGATGATCAGGCGGATCAGGCCTAACCACGTCAGGCCTGATCTCGTTCTTATTTGTACGGGATTTCCGAAGTGTTCCGGTGATAAGCTTCAGCTGAGTTGGTTTTGGTTTTCTGCCACGCATGTTCTATCCCGACCCTCTGTTCGCATGTAAGCGTCCTGCGCACGCTATCCCACCAAATGACCTTCAGCAAAACCCCACGCCGCCCACGGAATAAAAATAGATGGCCCGAGAACGGATCTTCGGCCAACATCTTCTCGGCCTGCGTTGCCTGCGTGTTAAATCCCCGTCGCATAGGGCGGAAAGCGGAAGTTCTCTGCAAGTGCGAGACTATCGCGCGTGGACATCGCAAGCCGACATTCAGGCAACCTCGAAACAGGATAATCTCCGCACCGCCGCAAGGCGGCTCCGAGCCCAAAGTTACTGATGCTGCACAGTGAATTTAAGACTGTTATTCCACGCATAAGCCGCCATTGGTTTGGTAGCATTTGTTGTGGCAATATCATGTGCCGGACAGAAGCAGCTTTATCTCATGATGTTCGGGGCCGTGGAGCGCCCCGTAGCCGCAGCAAACCCATTCCGACAATTCGATGTCTCTTCAGATCGTTATGTTGAATGACTCTGCATGATTTGCCGCCAGCGAGACCAGTATTGCACTAGAGACGTCAACTTTTCTGCGTGGATGGGTACTGGTTTCTTCTGGATGATCGAAGTCATTGCCGTTCCACTGACGAGCATCGCAGCACCCGCGCTGGTTCCTGTGGTACCAGTTGCGCCGTAGACGTCAGAATCGGCCGCCGCGGCCAACATTTCAAGGTAGAGCAGATTGCCTGCGAACGGACCTTCGACAATGATCGACCCGGCATGGCCGATGTTGGACAAGCACTCGGCAGTGACCAACGCCAGATAGAGCGCAACCGCGGCGCCACGCTGACCTGTCCCAACCTTGGGCTCGTTACCAACCCAACTGGATAGACGTCCCTTGAAGGGTCCGGTTTCAGGGGCCACAGCCGGCATCAGCATGATCTGATTTGTTAAAACGTGGTTCAGGTCCTGCGGGGTTGGCTCCGGGTAGGAGCCACCGGTTGCAACGTCATGTTCCCTCCCCCCCATGAACCGCGCCGACGGGGCCGGATGACCGAGGGCCGTCACGTTGATTAAGGAGTCGAGATCGGGATCAAGCTGAACGGGCTTGCCGTTCATTGACATCGCAATCACCCAAGTCCCGGTTGAAATAACGCTGAAGGGGGGCGTTTGCTCAAGGACATAGGGAAGAAGAGAGGCATTAGAATCGTGAATGCCGCAATGAACCGGGGTATCGAGCGGCAGGCCTGCCTGCTCCGCGATATGCGGCAGAATTGTCCCCAAGACGTCCGAAGGTTTGCGAACCGGGGCAAGTTTGTCAGAGATTTCGAGCGATGCGACGAGTGATGAGAACTCACCCTCATGCGGGTTCCAGAGGTCGGTGTGACAACCAAGCGACGTGACATCCATGGCCGTAACACCGGTCAGCTTCGCGCCCCAGTATTGCGGATAGGTGACGATCTGATGCGTTCTGATCTTCAACTCCGGATCGCGCTGGAACTGCCAGAACAATTGCGCGCCGATGTTCAGCCCCCCTGCCAATCTCGGTGATCCGGTTTCCGCGAAAGGTGGCCGGATGGCATTGTAGTCGTGGGTCAGGTCATCCGGTCCGGCAAATTCATAGTCAAGGATCGGTGCCGCGAGGTTGCCCCCGGCATCAAGAAGGGCTGCACAGGCACCGTGGGTCGTGACCGATATTGCGTTAATGCCATGCGTCGCATGAAAGTCGCGCAAGCCATCCAACAGAAATGCCCAATGCCCGTCCACGTCGAAATGCGGCCAGGGCGGGCCAGGCAGGACCGTGTTGGGACGGGTAATCACCGCGATCTCGGTCAGGCTTTCCCTGTCGACCAGCACGAGTTTTGCGTTGGTTTTTCCGATGTCGATGACGGCAACGTGCTGAGTCATGGCATGTGAAAGACAGTTTCAAGCGGGGTGGCGACCGGTTCGTTGTCTGGATGTGTTTCCATGATGTCGGCCATATGGGCCCACCACTTTTGCATAATGGGATGGGTGGGAAGATCGTCCATGCTGTGCCCGTCATCGCGCCGCAGGACGCCAAACAGAATGTTTGTCTCAGCGTCCAGATGGATCGAATAATCGCTGACGCTCGCCGCTTTCAGTAACCTGGAAATCTCTGGCCAAATCTCATCGTGGCGTTTGATGTATTCTGCGCGACAACCGGGGTTCAGCTGCATCTTGAAGGCATATTTCTCCATCAGCGCGCCCGCCACATTGACCACAATCGCGGGAGGGCGATGACACCGATCAGAAGGGCGCCGATGACGATGGACATCACGATGCCCGGCACGTTCAGAAGGCCCAACCCGAACGTCACCAACCCCATGACGAATGCCGCAATCACGACCCCGACAATCGTGCCCGACCCGCCCAGAATGCTGACGCCCCCGAGTACGACCATCGTGACGATTTCAAGCTCCCACCCCGTCGCGATAGAGGGACGGGTCGAGCCAAGCCGTGCCGTCAGACAGATTGCCGCGACCCCAGACATCAGACCTGTCAGTAGAAACAGGATGAATTTCACCCGCTGCACCCGAATGCCGGAAAACATCGCCCCGGTGGCGTTGTTCCCAATCGCATAGACCGCACGACCGAAATTGGTTTTGTGGAGCAGGACGGCATAGATCACCGCGATGATCGCAAAGAGCACAAATTCGAAAGAAATCACCCACCAGACATAGCCCTGTCCGAACCATGAAAAGCTCGCTGGATAACCGCGGAACGCCTGGTCGCCCAACACGATGAAACTGATACCGCGGAAAAGACTCATGGTGCCGATGGTGACAACGATTGAGGGCAGCCCCAGGCGCGTCACAAGCACGCCATTGAAGGCCCCGCACAGCAAGCCAACACCGAGGCCGATCATGACAAGGCCGGCTGTGCCGACGCCCATTTGAACTGCCGCCCCCATCGCGGTGGAGGCCAGCGCAATGATGGAGGCCACCGACAGATCAATCTCGCCTGAAATGATGAGCAGTGCCATCGCGAAGGCAATCATCGCCTTTTCGGTGAAATTGAAAGTCGCATCGCTCAGGTTCCAGGCGTTGAGGAAGTAAGGCGACGCAAAGCTGTTGGCGATAAAGATTCCGATCGCCACAAGCAGAAGCAGGGTTTCCCAGCTTTTTAGCCGCTGTTCGAGTGGCGACTGCAGGCGGTCGGGGACAAGACGGTCGGTGGTGCTCATTTTGCCTGCTCCGCGCGTTTGAGGATAATGCGTCCCTTTTCGCGATTGGCCTGTGCATTGAGGGCGACGGCGATAATGATCGCACCGCCCGAGATCGCCAATTGCCAGAAAGGGGATATGTCGACAACGGGTAGGGCATTCTTGATGATGCCGAGGAACAGAGCCCCCAGCAAAGCCCCTGCGACCGTGCCGATGCCACCCATGATCGACACGCCACCGATCACACAAGCCGCGACCACGTCGAGCTCGAACCCGCCGGCGATATCGACGTAGGATACAGCAAAACGCGAGACCCAGAGATAGCCCGTCAGCCCCGCCAATGCGCCCGAGATCGTGAAGGCCCAGAATTGGGTCTTGCCCACGTTGATGCCGGCATAGGTCGCCGCATGGGGGTTGCCTCCGGCGGCATAGAATGCCCGACCCAGTGTCGTGCGGGTCATGACGATCGAGAACACAATAACAGCAACGATAGCAATCCAGCCGAGGATCGGCAGACCAAGGAGTTCGGTTCGCGGGAAGGCCTTGAAGGCCGGGCTCATCTCGTGGCTGTTGACCCATTTCCCGTCGGAAATCACAAAAATGATGCCGCGGAATATGGTCATTGT
This sequence comes from Paracoccaceae bacterium, assembly GCA_039969355.1. Taxonomy (GTDB): domain Bacteria; phylum Pseudomonadota; class Alphaproteobacteria; order Rhodobacterales; family Rhodobacteraceae; genus JL08. Next base: position 23,071 of record JBDVOA010000043.1, on the reverse strand, counting down.
GCCAAGCGTCACAACGATCGGGGGAATGGCGAGTTTCCATACAAGGATGCCGTTGAACATGCCCAGAAGCGTGCCCAGACCGACGGCAATGATCAGGATCACGACAATCGGCAGGCCGGGTGCCGCGACATTGACCATCGAAACCACCATGCCCGTGAGTGCCAGATTTGCCGCAACGCTCAGGTCGATGCACTTGGTCAGGATGACGATCATCTGACCAATCGCCAAAAGGATCAACGGCGATGTGTCGTTGAAAACGTTGGCGAGGTTTGTCGGCGTGATGAAACCCGGGAACCGCGAGGAGATCAGGGCCAGCAACAGGACAATCGCTCCGACTAGAAGGGCCTCGCGCGACGTGATGAGTCGTTTCAGCATGACGTGTTCCCCTCAGATACCGGCAGCGTGGCGGACAAGTGTTTCAGGTTGCAGGTCGCCTTCTGCCAATTCGGCGACCATGCGTCCCTCGCGCATCACGATGACGCGGTCGGACATGCCCAGCACTTCGGGAATCTCGGAACTCACCATGATGATCGCGAGACCTTGTGCGGCCAATTCTGCCATGAATTCATGAACGGCGGCCTTGGATCCGATGTCGACGCCTTTGGTGGGCTCATCGAGAATGATGACCTTGGGCTGGGTTGCCAGCCATTTGGCGATGACGACCTTCTGCTGGTTGCCTCCGGACAGGTTGCCAACATGGGTATCCAGTGATGCCGCCCGCAGGTCGAGCCGTTCCGTGTATTCGCGGGCCAGTTTGAATTCCTCGGCGAGTTTCAGAAACCCCTTGCCGGAAATACGCCCAAGCGAGGGCAGCGTTATGTTCTGAAAGATTGGCAAATCAAGGATGGCCCCCTGCTTGCCACGGTCTTCGGGCACATAGACGATACCATTTTCGACGGCGTCAGCCGGGGATTTGATGTGCACGGGCGCGCCATCAATCTCGACCGTACCGGCAGAGGATCGGGTAATCCCAAACAGAGATTGCATGAACTCGGACCGACCTGCGCCAACGAGACCATAGAAGCCAAGAAGCTCGCCCTTTCGTAGGGTGAACCCGATATCTTCGAATTCAGTCGGATGGGCATAGCCCTGTACTTTCAGAACGACATCGCCCGGATCAGACGTGCGCGGGGGGAAAATCTGGCTGACATCGCGGCCCACCATCATTTTCACAAGATCCGCTTCGGTGACGTCGACAATCGCACCGTCGCCAATCAACTGTCCGTCGCGAAAGACGGTGTAATTGTCCGCAATGCGAAAGATTTCGTCGAACTTGTGGCTGATGAAAAGGATCGCTTTGCCCTGTGCCTTCAGGTTTTCGACCAGTTCGTAGAGCTCTTCAATTTCCTTGTGCGAAAGAGCGGCGGTTGGTTCGTCCATGATGACGACGCGTGCGTCAATCGACAGGGCCCGCGCGATGGCCACGAGGTGCTTGTTGGCGATGCCGAGGTCTTTGAGTTTGTGATCGGGGTCAATGCTTGCGCCGATCCCTTCAAGAATTTCGCGCGACCTTTCGGCCATCACCTTCAGGTCAATCAACCCCAAGGCACCGCGCGGCGCATGCCCAAGAAAGATGTTCTCGGCGACTGACAGTTCGTCGAACAGGACTGTTTCCTGGTGGATTGCGGTGACGCCATTATTGGCTGCCGCCTGCGGAACGGGAAAGCTGGTCGGTTGCCCATTCACGAGTATCTTGCCGCCGTCGGGCTGGTAGATGCCGGTCAGTATCTTGACGACCGTAGATTTGCCGGCACCATTTTCCCCGACCAGCGCCGTGACCTTTCCCGGAACCAGACTGAGGGAGACCTCGGAAAGGGCTTTGACGCCTGGGAAGGTCTTTGTGACACCGTCGAGCGCCAAGACCGCGGGTTCGTCGGTCAGGCCGTCAGACGGCAGGATATTGTCCGATTGTTGCAGCATCGACGGCCTCGATTATTCTGGAACAGGGTCATCCGGCGCGGCTCTACAGGCCGCGCCGGAAAACAGTTTGGATCGCTTAGAAGATCGATTTGAATTGTTCGATGTTGGAGGCATCGTAGACAAACGGGTCTGCCATTGCGGCAGAGGTTGTGTCATCTAGTGTGATGGTGCCGACACGGCCAATCGAGATCTCGGCACCCGGCTCGGCCGTTGCGGCACCAGAGGCCAATGCATGGGCAATCATGGTTGCCGAGTAACCCAGATCAATGGGGTTCCAGATCGCAAAGGACTGCGACGCGCCGCTTTCGATGGCACCGGCCATTTCGGACGGAAGACCAAGGCCGGTCACATTGACCTTACCAACCTTGCCGGCGTCGACGACGGCTTGGGCCGCAGCCACGATACCAACCGATGTCGGCGCAATGATTGCATCAAGATCAGGGTTGGATTGCATCAGGCCGGTGGCTTCCCGATAAGATTTGTCGGCGAGGTCGTCGCCATAAACGGTCGCGACCACGTTGATGCCGGGGTAATTGCCCATCACTTTGTTCATCTCTTCGATCCAGATGTTCTGGTTCGTCGAAGTCGTGGTGGCCGACAATACAGCAACATCACCGCCATCGGGCAGATGATCAGCTGCGAGCTTGATAATCATATTGCCGATCAGGGCGTTAGAGGATGGGTTCAGGTGCATCTGGCGACCGTCTTCGGCCACACCTGAGTCCCACGAGATCACAGTGATCCCCCGCTGCATCGCCTTTTTGAGCGTTGGAACAAGCGCGTCGGTGTCATTCGCCGAAACGGCTATCGCATCGACGCCTTGTGCGATCAGCGAATTGATGACCTCAATCTGGCCTTCGGCGGTCGTGTCGGTCGGGCCGGTATAGATGATTTCGACACCGCCCAATTCGGCTGCTGCCTCTTCAGCGCCTTCCGCGGCTGCCTCAAAAAAGCCGATGCCGAGTGCTTTGACCACCAGCGCGATACGCATATTGTCCTGCGCCAGTGCGGATGTGCCGAACAGGCTTGCTGCAAGGCTGAGGCCCGCGGTGAGTTTGGTAAAAGTGCGACGTTTCATTGGTTTCCTCCCTAAAATACGTTCGCTTTGACAGCCCCCTACGAGGCGGCTGCTTTCTGAGAGCCCCCCGTTTGGGTGACGATCAGGGTCACTTCGGCGGCCTCAAGCATTGAGGCCGCTTTGTCTGAAATCTGGTCATCGGTGATGACTGTGTTGATGCGGCGCAACGGGCACAGAACGAGGCTCGAGCGTTGTTCGAATTTCGTGTTGTCGACCAGGACGACGAGTTCATCCGCTTGACCGATGAGTTTTTGTTCCGCCTGGATCAGCAAAGGATCAGCCTCCATCAGACCCAACGGCCCCAGACCCTGTGCCCCCATGAACATGCGTCGGGCGCAGAAGTTGCGGGTCACGTCGTTTTCGAAGGGTGACAGGATAATATTCTGTTCGCGGTATATGGTGCCGCCCGACAGCATGATGGTGTTCTTGGAATGCTTGAGAAGATGTTCGGCGATCGGGAATGAATTGGTGAACACCTGCATGCGACGGCTGGCCAGTGGGTGGACCATTTGAAATGTCGTCGTGCCACCATTGATGATGATTGCATCGCCATCCTCACACAAATCGACAGCGGCTGCAGCGATGGACTGCTTTTCCTCGATCCGCATGGTTTCATTGACCGAAAACGGACGACCTGCAAGTCCCACGAACTGAGGCGGGCTCAGCGCCTCTGCCCCGCCTCGCACGCGGCGCAATTGCTCTAGCTGATCGAGTGTGGCGATGTCGCGGCGAATGGTTGCTTCCGAAGCACCGGTCAGACTGCAGAGCTCTGCCACTGTGGCCACTGGCCGCTCTTCAACAGCTGACAGAATAAGTCTTTGGCGCTCTTTTTCGTGCATTTTGTCCTCCCTTGGTAATGGAAGGTGTCCAGATTCGGCGCAGCTGTCAATCAAAAATGATCATCATCAATCAAACTTCAGCAAATAATGCTTGTTTTTGATCGATTATGATTGACAAATCGCCGCTCTGCGCTCAGCGTTGCTCCGAAAGCAATTGACGGGCGCGCTGCGCCGACCGGGAGGAAACATGTTGAAATCATTGGAAACTCAACTCCTTGATAGCCGCTGGGACGACACGGCTGTACGAGGAATGTGCGAATCGGAGCTGCTGTTATATCGCTCAAATATCCTGGGTTCCGACAAGCGGGTGACCAATTACGGCGGAGGAAACACTTCGGCGAAGGTGATGGAAACCGACCCTTTGACAGGTAATAAGATCGAAGTGCTCTGGGTCAAAGGATCGGGCGGCGATATTGGCTCGATCAAAATGGACGGCTTTGCAACGCTCTATATGGAGAAGCTGCAAGCGCTTAAGTCGCTTTATCGCGGCGTCGAATTCGAAGATGAGATGGTCGCCTACCTGCCGCATTGCACGTTCAAACTTAATCCGCGCGCGGCCTCCATCGATACCCCATTGCACGCCTATGTCCCGCGCACACACGTGGATCATGTCCACGCCGACGCCATCATCGCAATTGCGGCATCGAAAAACTCTAAGCAGTTGACGCAAGAGATCTTCGGAAATCGGATCGGCTGGCTGCCCTGGAAGAAGCCGGGTTATGAACTAGGCTTATGGCTGGAAAAATTCTGTCTCGAGAACCCAGGAGCCGATGGCGTCGTTTTGGAAAGCCACGGGTTGTTCACTTGGGGCGACACCGCCAGGGAATGCTATGACCAGACCATTGATGTCATCAACGTCGCAACAAAATGGCTGGCCGAACGCAGCGATGGCGTCGCTCCGTTTGGCGGTCCGATCCGCGACAGCCTGTCTTCCGAGCAACGGCGCGGAGTCGCCGCCCGGCTGATGCCGGCAATCCGTGGTTTCGTGTCTGGCAACCAGCACATGGTCGGCCATTTCAACGACAGTGAAACTGTTTTGGAATTTGTAAACGCGAGAGACATGGAACCGTTGGCTGCCTTGGGTACATCCTGCCCGGACCATTTTCTGCGCACGAAGATCCGCCCATTGGTCGTCCAATTTGACCCGGCAAAAGGGAACATTGACGACGTGCTCACAGGCCTGCCCGATCAGGTGGAGGCTTACCGCAATGACTATGCGGCCTATTATGAGCGCTGCAAACATAACGACAGCCCCGCTCTGCGCGATCCAAACGCGGTTGTCTATCTCATTCCCGGAGTTGGCATGATTACATTTGCCAAAGACAAGGCGACGGCACGCATTTCAGGTGAATTCTACGTTAACGCCATCAACGTGATGCGCGGTGCCTCTGCGGTCAGTGAGTATCAGGGTTTGCCCGAACAAGAAGCCTTTGATATCGAATATTGGTTGCTGGAAGAAGCCAAATTGCAGCGCATGCCGAAACCGAAGTCGCTTGCAGGGCGCGTGGCCCTTGTCACGGGCGGAGCAGGAGGTATCGGCGCGGCTACCGCAGAACGCTATCTGGCCGAAGGAGCCTGTGTGGTGCTTGCGGACATCGACAAAGACGCGCTGAAATCAACCCGGGAAAATCTGTCGAACCGCTACGGCAATGACGTGGTGCGCAGTGTATTCATGAATGTGACCAGTGAAGAAGCTGTCGCGGCAGCCTTTGCCGATGCCTCGGTCGAATTAGGCGGAGTCGACATTCTGGTGTCCAATGCAGGCATCGCATCCTCTGCTTCGATCGAAGAAACCTCGCTCGCGCTTTGGAACAAAAACATGGACATCCTGTCCACCGGCTATTTTCTCGTCAGTCGCGAAGCCTTCAAGCTGATGCGGGTACAGGACATGGGCGGTTCTGTTGTCTTCGTGGCCTCCAAGAACGGTTTGGCTGCCTCACCCAACGCCGCCGCCTATTGCACCGCGAAAGCCTCTGAAATCCATCTGGCACGCTGCCTTGCACTTGAGGGAGCAGAGGCTGGCATTCGCGTCAATGTCGTCAATCCGGACGCGGTTTTGCGTGGATCCAAAATCTGGGAGGGCGATTGGCTGGAACAACGCGCAGGCACCTACGGCACCGACAAGGACGGGCTGGAAGAAATGTATCGCCAGCGCTCCATGCTCAAACGGTCGGTCTTTCCCGAAGACATAGCCGAGGCCTGCTATTTCTTTGCCGCCGACACCTCAGCCAAGTCCACCGGCAACATCATCAATGTGGATGCGGGCAACGTCCAAGCGTTCACGCGATAGGGGATGATCATGAATTATGAGACAGCGAAGGCCGCCTTTGCCAACTGGGGTGTGGACACTGAAGCGGCACTGGATCGACTAAAGAAAATTCCGATTTCGATGCATTGCTGGCAGGGCGACGACGTCGTCGGATTTGAAAAGAAGACCGGGTCTTCCGGGGGTGGTATTCAGGCGACAGGAAATCATCCCGGTCGCGCGCGAACGCCGGACGAGTTGCGCGCCGATCTGGATTATGCCTACTCGATGATCCCGGGCAAGCACCGGTTGAATCTGCATGCGATGTATCTGGATACCGATGCATCACCGGACCGGGATGAGATTGAGTTTCAGCATTTCGCGCCTTGGGTCGACTGGGCCAAGGAACAAGGCATCGGGCTGGATTTCAACCCGACCTTCTTTGCCCACGCCAAAGCGGACGACAATCTGACACTGAGCCACCCCGATCAGGGTATACGTGACTTCTGGATCGAGCATGGGCAGCGGTCCCGCGATATTGCAGCGCAGATGGGAGCGGCGCTGGGTTCGCCCTGTGTTAACAACATCTGGGTGCCGGACGGGTACAAGGACACGCCCGTTGATCGCATGTCGGCAAGAGCGCGTCTCGAAGACTCCCTCGATACGATGTTGGCACCACCGCAAGACAAGGCGCAGATGCTGGATGCCGTCGAAAGCAAACTCTTCGGGATCGGGGTAGAGGCCTGCACCGTTGGCAGTCACGAATTTTACATGGGCTACGCAATCCGCAAGGGCACGCTCCTTTGCCTTGACATGGGACATTTTCATCCGACTGAAAACATCGCCGATAAGCTCAGCGCGGTTGCCTTGTCCCTGGACGAAATCCTGCTCCATGTTTCACGTCCGATGCGGTGGGACAGTGATCACGTGATCCTGCTCAGCGACGACATTCTGCAAATGGCCCAAGAGCTCGTAAGCGCAGATTTGCTGGGCCGCACCCATATCGGGCTCGACTTTTTCGACGCCACGATCAGCCGAACCGCGGCGTGGGTCATTGGAACGCGCAATATGCAAAAGGCTTTGCTTCGCGCGCTGTTGATGCCGCTTGATATGTTGAAATCCGCAGAACGCTCACTCGATTTCACCACACGACTGGCGGTCACCGAGGAATTTAAGGACATGCCGTTCGGCGCGGTTTGGGATGAGTTCTCCGCTCGTGAGGGTGTTCCAAATGGTCAGGATTTGATCAAAGAACTCGACAGGTACCAAAGCAGCGCATCAGATCGCGAATGAGGCATCCTCAAATTCGGAAGTCCGGTACTTGGATCAGTCGCGCTCTGTTCATTCGGTGCGACGAAACACACCTCCCAGCGTCAGTTTCGCTGATCAATCAAAGAGATCAAATGTCGATGTAGCAAAACATTGAAACCGGACATTATATATGAGGCGACAAACGGCCGAAAAGTCCCGCGATGTGTGAGTTCAAGCGACGCCAGATTTTGCTCGCGCAGCGAATGGCAAGTTCGACGGGCCGCACCGCAGCATCGCCGGTGGCGGCTGGACGGCAGCTATGGGCCGTGAATGACAAGGGTCGGCGCCGTGATTTTGCGGATGCTGCGCCGCATCTGATGTCGGCTGTGAGCCCAAACCCACCAATGCTGCGCAATTATCTAAGGGCTGCGTAGCGCACAAAGATGACGTTAAGATTTAGGCGACACCTGCAATTCGCGCAATTCTGGTCCTTAGCAGTCATCAGGGTGTTTCCGGAGGCGATGGGAAGATAACATCACGGTAAAGCAATATTGGAGACGACCGTGTCCGGCATCGCATTTTGGACCATTCAGCTTCCTGGGTGGACGCTGTTTGCCTACCTGCTGGTGGCTCAATGTACGGCTGCTATTAGCTACTCGTTGGGCGTAAAGATGGGAACGCAGGAACCGGCTCGGCGTGTTACGGAAGTAGGCGTTGCCTTCTGGAAGGGTTACGCCGGTGCCGATCTGGTCTTTTACACGCCACTTCTGGGCATCGCGCTTGTCGGACATTTACTGCGGACATCTTGGGCGGACCTGTCTCTTGCTGCAGCACTCGGTGTCACGGTCTACTGGCCTATCGCGTGCCTGTGGACCGTCAAAGCCGCCCGCGGAGTCAAAGGCTGGGATTTGCCAAAGGAGGCACAATACTGGGTGGTCCTTCCAATTATCGCCTTATGGGGCGCTGTTGGCTTGATCCTGCTCCTGCTCGGTTTCTAGTGGCGCGGTCATTTGCTCATAGTCGATGGAAGCCATGGGCCATGAGTTTGCTTTCGCGGCCTCGGCTTCCCAGAATTTGATACTGTGAATACCAGTCCGTCAAAATTTCCACTAAGCGAAACGAATCCGATAAGCTGATCGTATGACCGACGCAGCGATGATGAAGGCGGTAGTCTTCCACCGGTACGGCCCACCGGAAAGGCTTTCACTTCGGGAAGTACCTGTCCCGCGCCCGGTACAGGGTGAGATACTGGTGCGAATTCGCGCGACGACGGTCAACCGCACCGACACCGCCACACTTCGGGCCCACCCGTTCTTTGCCCGGGCGATGACAGGGCTTCTGCGCCCGAAGATGCAGACGCTCGGTATGGATTTTGCCGGGATAGTCGATGGGCTGGGCGTCGGCGTGACTGCTTTCCAACTGGGCGACCGGATCTTTGGAATCTCGCCAGATGTTTTCGGGGCCCATGCTGAATACGTTTGCCTGTCAGCCGACGGGCCGGTCGCCCGCATTCCCGGAGATTTTCGCTTTGACGAGGCGGTTGTCGGCGAAGGCGCATGGTACGCCAGTTCCACGACCGGACTGCTTTCAGAGGGCCAACGGTGTCTGATTTACGGGGCATCAGGCGCCATTGGAACCGCTGCAGTGCAACTCGCAAAATCACGGGGCGCGGAGGTGACGGCCGTCGTTGGACAGCGACACCTTGCCCTTGCGGAACGGCTCGGTGCGGACAAGATTATCAACTACGAAGATGAAAATTTCACCGAGATCGGCGAAACCTTCGATCTGGTTTTCGACGCCGTGGGGAAGACGTCCTGGTTCGCGTGTCGCAAGCTTCTGAAACCGAACGGTATTTTCACTGCGACCGATCTTGGCCCCTATTGGTCAAATATCCTTCTGGGTATGTGGTTCGGGATCACCAGTAGCCGCCGCGTGCGCGTCCCATACCCAGAGGACCCGCCGGGGTTCGTCCGGCACCTCGCAAACCTGATGGCGGAAGGCCGGTTCAGGGGCGTCTTTGACCGCAGCTATCCCTTGGAAAATATAGTCGAGGCATTTCGATATGTGGAAACGGGGCAAAAGACTGGAATTGTCGTAATTAACGTTCAATAGAATAGGCAAGGTAGCGGCTGAACATTAGGGCCTGATCACCAATTTGCCTTTCACTTCGCCAAGACCAGTACCTGCTTAGGCGGAACACAGGTTCAGGACACAGATGCTGTGACCAAGACCATACCACCATATCAAGAAGGAACCCCAAAATGACAGAGCCAAAAGACCTTCCCTACACGATCACGGGGCGCGAACTTGTGGCCAAGATCGACGGTATGCGCGTTCAGGTGCTGACGCTGGCAAGTGGCGACACGGTGCCATGGCACTATCACAGCGCGGTCCACGATATCTTTGTCTGCATTGCCGGCACGACCATCGTGAAGACCAGAGGCCCCTCGGCACGGCATGAGCTTGCGCCGGGACAACATTGCGTGGTGATGCCGAATACAGAGCATGAAGTATCCACAATTGGCCGTGAAGGCTGCAAATTCACTATTGTGCAGGGTGTCGGAGAGCACGACTACTTCGAAGTTGCCGCGACAACCTGAACCAACCAATGGTTCGGAAAAAAGCAGGGAGCCTGGACGGCACCCTGCTTTTTGACCCTCAGTTCACATCCAAAGCAACAACACCTCAACGCACCGAAGGCTCACCTTTGGAGATAGGTCAGTTTTAGTTCATCTGCGGCGTTGTCTTGCTGCCCACCTCCGTTCTCAAATTTCAGGAGAAGAGCAGCAGTCACAATGGACGTACACCGGTCGTTCGTGTGCCTTGTTCGAACGGCAAGAAAGTCCGCAGACTGTGAGTTCGCTTGCAACGGGATTTTGCATGCGCAGCGAATGGCCGGTTCGACGGGCCGCACCGCAGTATGAGAGCCCCAGGATGAACGGCAGGTATGGGCCGACAATGACGCCGGCCCAGCCGCCGAGCACGGTGGACGCTGCGGCGCCTCCGATGTCGGCAGTGCCCAAAGCAGACATGACAGTTATGACGAAAACACTGAGTTCCGCCCCTCCTATCAGGTCTTTTCACGGCTTCAGTCTGGAAGTCAAATTGGTGGACAGTCGGCAGTGGGATGTCGCATCAGGTCGATTGCTACTGGCTTCAAGAGTTAGCACGATCCGGTAGAGTGCGTCCGCGAGAACAGCACAAGTTTTGCAACGAAAGCCAAAGCTGTCCATTGCCATGGACTCGACTTCCGCGGCGGGGCGACCGCCCGCGCGAATTACCATCAAGTCAAATTCTGAGAGGCCGAGTTGTGTATGTGGACGTGTCATTCTGAATATCCTTTTCAGTTGTGAGATCAGACTGACAGACGACCCGGCGAAAGAGCTAGTGCAGTAACTGAACCGAACCTGATACAGTTTGTGAACTAGTGTGACCCCCTCCCGGGGCGCTATGCAGGAAGCAGGAGGAGTTTCTAATGGCACGCAAGGGGTACGGCATCTACTGTCCGACGTCGAAAGCATGCGAGGTTTTGGAGCCGCGCTGGACCATTCAAATTCTTTGCGAGCTTTGGGACGGCAACACACGTTTCAATGATATCCGGCGGGCTCTCCCGGCATTGTCACCTGGCCTTTTGTCTAAGCGCCTCAAAGAATTGGAAGCAGGTGGCATGGTCGAGCGCATCGAAAATCCCGCAAAAGGTACTGTGGACTATTTCCGTACTCAGAAGGCCATTGAGCTTGAGCCGATATTTGACGAAATGGCCCGTTGGGCTCAACGTCATGTCGATGCAGAAATCGCGTTGGCGGACCGGGACGCAGGAATGCTGATGTGGAAACTTCGACGTCGGATCGACACCGAAGAGATGTTGGACGGTCGCAACGTCGTCCGATTTCGGTTCCCCGACACGACAGGTCAACACGACATATATTGGATTGTTGTCGAGCGCGGAATCGGCGTGGATCTATGTATACATGACCCCAGGTTGGATCCTGACTTGTATGTAGAGTGCGAGGTCGGCGTCTTGACGGGCATATATATGGGCCGCCGGAGCTTGGTGCGGGATATTGACGACGGGAAAATATTTCTAAGTGGGGATACCCGTCTGGTCAAGAATTTTTCGAAATGGTTGCCCTCAAGCGTCTACGCAGACATCGAGGAAATTGCGGCTGCCTGAATTGGCAATCGGAATTCCGATTGCATCCGGTTCCGACTGTGTTTGCAAATTCCTGTACGGATTCTGACGATTGTGCGACCGGCGGGTTTGTCCCGCCCTGTGTGAATTCGCCCCACTCCTGATTTTGCAGATGCAGCGAACGGCAGGTTCGACGGGCCGCATCGCAGCATACAACATGTCCGGCGAGCGGCAGCTGTGGGCCGTGAGCGGCGTCGCGATCTGGGTCGAAGCGCCATGATGCTGTAAAGCGAAGAATGGCAGCTCCGAGCCCACAGCTGACATATCAATTTCGTGCTACGTGCGCTCGCAGCGCAAAAAATGCCGTAACCGTGCTGTTTTTCTTGTCGCTTTGCAGCAGAAAGACCGGGCGTTCGTATATGCCGCAGCAGGGGTCAGAATGCGAATTCACAAGTTGCGGGAGGTATTGAACCTTTGCCGCGCTGGCTTGAATATTGGCTTCTAAGCCGAGCGGCGAAAGTGCGCGATATTCAGAGTATTGGCGTGTGACAAACTGCTTCAATGTTCTGCCCGTCGGGATCAAGAACAAAAGCAGCGTAGTAATCTGTGTGATAGTGCGGACGAAGACCTGGCGTTCCATTGTCTATTCCGCCTGCACGGATACGCACCACGACTAATAAAAGCTAGATCAAGCTCAACGTTTGCGGAACTCGGGCGGAATCAGCGCCAGAAGTTCACCGGTATTCTCATCGAAATGCGCACCTGTTGCAGATACCACCAAGGCCCTTTTCAGTAGTGCGTCCACATTGCTTTTTGTCTGCGAATTCCTGACGACACGGGGGTTCGAAGTGGATGTAAAATCGTTGCCAGCATTGACGATACTCACACGTTTGGGTTTGCGCGAGGCCAAGGCGTTGATCACAATGAAGAGCGTAGTCTGCGCCAAGAGTATCTTGCCGACGGAGTTCATGTTGGCCAAACGCTTCTCGACTGTTGGCCGTGTCAATCCACCTAGAAGCGGGACCTTGCTGACATCGACTCGAGAGGTCGCAAAACGCTGCCACCGCCGCTGCATATCCAAGTACAGCATCACCCCGCCAATAATGATGATGAGCGATGTCAGGAATATCGTTTGGCCTGCGGGTGTTAGGAAAAGCGAGACTCGTTGAAGTGATTCAACATCTGACTCACTGTCACCACCTTCTGCTTTTTTCTTGGCCCAGGCAGATTCTGGCAGGACAAGTGCAGGTGTGGCGAGCCCAGTTACCAGTGAACCAGCGACGAAATTTCGTCTGTCCATATTCGTTACTCCAGAGTTCTGTTCATACAGCACTTTGGTTAACACTTTTCTCTCTTTTGAACAAATTCAGCGCTTCGGGAACTAGTCCCGCTGCAAGAAATGCTGACCTGTCGAGCCTTAGTTATTATGAAAATGGAGTTGCCAGCGGCAAGTGTGTGTCTCGCCTTGCTAATGGCTGCTGTGAGCCCAGTGCGGTCATTAGTCTTCCACCGGAAATCGACCCGGCCTAACGCAAAAGAGCTGAGAGTTCGTCGCGGAATTCGGTCGACCGTTCCACCATCCAGGTGACAAATTTGTTCAGAGCGGCAGACATCGCCCGAGACCGCGTCCAAATTAGCCGGTATTTGTATCGAGTCTGAAACTTAAGCTGGGGACCAAAAGGTAGAATTAATGATCCGGACCGAAGCGCATTGGAGGCTTCGACGACCCCACAAAGCACCAATCCCTGGCCAGCGATTGCTGCCTGCAGCCCCGAACCGGTTCTCGAAAAACGGATGCCTTGAGTCAGGTGCGACGGGTCGAAATTGAATGCTTCGCCCCAAGCCTGGAAGCCCACCCAACCTGGGTCTTTTGTCCGGTGCGTAATGTGGACCAACGGGACACCGTCTAGTGAACGCCGTTGCGGAACCAGCTTAAAGCGATTGGCGAATTCCGGAGAGCAAACGGGCAATACATAGTCGCCAAACAGCACGCGTTCCTCAAACTGCTCTCCGCTGGTTGGGCCATACCGAATTGCCAGATCAAACTCATCAGTCATCAGGTCCATATCACGATTTGACGCATCGAGATGCAATTCGACCTCTGGGTTCTGAAGATGAAAATCTGAGAGCGAGGGAGCCAGCCAGTTCTCAGAGAACGACTCCGGCAGTGTAACCCGCAGAGCACCATCCCTCTTTTTGGGCGTCAGGGTTTCCAGAGCACCAGCCACCTTCGAGAATCCTTGGGTAAGTTGATCAGCGACACTCTGAGCTTCGCTTGTTGGCTCGATGCCGGTGCTTGACCGTATGAATAAATCCCTTCCCAAATACTGCTCCAGCGACCTGACGCGTTGGCCGACTGCCGCAGGGGTTATGGCGAGTTCAACCGCAGCTTCTGAAAAACTTCCGTGGCGCAACGTTGCGTCCAACGCTCGCAAAGCATTCAGGTGAGAAAGTCGCATTGGAAAACGTTAAAGATTTTCTTTAGTGGCGGCAAACGAAATGACGCGTGCAAATTTAGGGCAGGACTCAATAATCAGGGGCGAGAATCCATGTTCAAACAAATGGAACCGAAATGCAAAGCATCAAAGAGCCAACCTTCACGCTCTACTGGGAATACTTGGCCGGCTCGATTGTTGTGCAAGCCATGCTTGAAGAAATCGGTGCCAATTATCAACTCCGCTATGTGGATATGGGAGCCGGTGAACACCTTTCAGAGGATTTCAAACGCCATAATCCGGCGGGCAGAGTGCCAGCGCTCAGAAGCCCGGACGGCAAAACAATCGGAGAGACAGGCGCGATAATAACGCTTCTGAGTGAGATGTATCCCGACAGCCAACTCGCCACTCCACCCGGTGACAAAGATCGCGCTGCATTCCTCTTCTGGCTAAACGTGATGGCCACCTCCGGCTACATGACCGCAGGTAGGGTCGGGCACCCGGAACGATACGCGCGGGACAACAGTGCAACTGCCCAGGTCGCGGAAAAAGCGCATGCCGACTATGACGACTTCTTTGATCTCATAGAAACGGCTATTGCGGGCGATCCCTTTTTCATGGATCGCGGTCTGACTGCGCTCGACTACTACATCACGATGCTGACCGAATGGCATCTGAACAAGGACATCCTATTCGCGGCGCGGCCGAAGCTATCCAAGCTCTGCCAGGCAGTGAATGAAAACCGATCCTACAAGGTGACAATGGATACGCACGCTTTGAAGGCGGCCTAGTCCCTCTATCCCAAAGATGGCCAAGGTCCGGTTTGTCCGCAGAGCAGTCCCCTGGTCCCCTAAGATGCTGCGCATTTGATGTAGGTCTGCTTCGGGGAAACTGCAGCGCAGCGTCGGCCTGCTCGTGAACGGCAGGTTTGGGCCGTCCTTGCCGGGGCGGTGCTGCCTGGCAGGCGAACATGCTGCAATCGATCTAATGACGGCAGTGAGCCCGATGCGGACCCTTCCGAGTATTGCTGCGTGCGCTGGAAGAGCTCGTAGCGCGGCAAAGCGGCGAAAAAGGACGCTGCTCCGCAGCGGGAGAAGCGGTCGTTCATTCACACCACGACATGTCATGCGCTGATCACCGCCATCCGCCAGCTTCAACTCGATCTCACGCCCCAGCTTCAGAATGTCTTCGTCCGAGTATCGCTTCCGAGCCATATCCAGCTCCCTTTCTCAGCCAAAATAGTGGCCCCGTTCTAGGCGGCAAAGACACCTCAGGTCTAAGTCTTGCGCACATGATTTGCAGATTTAGTATCGCGACCAATTTGAGACTTTTATATTGCATATACCTTGCGCTACATCATGTGTTTCTTGTCTGTGACCAGCGCCGGGGGTTGAATCGCCACCACCGGCGCTGGTCGTACTTCATTGCGTCTCCTACTTGACCTCTTCGATCTCGCCAATCCGCCAGCTCTTGTCGAAATACGGCTGCAGTGGGCTGTAGAGGCGCAGTATCGTGAACCACCCTTTGCCGGGCAGGGTCTGAATCCAGTTGGCCTCTTTGCCCTTGGGAGCCTCGGGGCCGAAATAGATATCGTAGGAACCGTCTGCGTTCGGAACCGCAGCCGGCGACGGATACGACTGGCTGCCTGCCCGCGGATAGCGCTGCGGGGTGCGCAGCATGGAGCGGGTCTGGTTGTCATACACGGTGAACGACCAAAAGTTATTCTCGGGGATGTTCTTCGGCAGGTTGACCTTGTAGGTCTTCGCGCCGTCAAAATACTCCTTTTTCTTGTCCATCCCCGCAACCAGGTACTGCGATCCGACGTCGGTCAGTCGCATGGCCATCGCCGGGGTGATCCCTGTCGCGACCGCGAAGAATCCGAAACGGGAATCGAGGGTGCGGTAGCCGGTCGGCGGATAGGGCTTGATCCCGTCCTTGGTCACGGCCGCCGGTGGCGTTTCAAAGGTGGAGCCGCCCTGCCACAGCATGTTGTACCAGGCCGAATCCGGATAGTACGCCCAGCCGTCCTTGTTGCGGAAACGCCAGTTCAGCGAACGCCCCGTTGCGGCACCCACGTCGGCCGCGTCGGCAAGAATTTTCTTCATCCGCGCATCCGGCTTGAAAGGCTTGCCCTTGACGATACCGATCGCGGCGAACGAACCCATGATCTCGGGCGACAAGGTACCGCCCGGTTCGGACTGCACAATGTCGTAGATCAGATCGAAGTAGGTGTGGTCGCTCGGAGGAAGCGTGTTGACCGCCAGCCCCGTCCCCTCGACGAACTTGATCGGCTTGATGGGCGGTGCCTTCAGACCGAACGGCGTCTTGCCTTCCAGCAGCGTGGCGATACTGGTGCCATAGCCGCCAGGTGTATAAGGGTAGATCTTCATCGTCTTGCGGATCGTCTCGACCGTGGACTTGGGATCGTTGTCCTTCATGAAACTGCGACCGAAGCCGGCGATCTGGTAGGTGCTGCTCTGCGCCACGTGATAGCCGCTATCGGGCAGCGGACCGTCGTAGCCCGGCGGCAGCAGCAGGAATTTCCCACCCTGGCCGCGATCCGGACCCGGCCTGCCGAAGTCGATCACGTGCTGGAACCAGAAATCGTCGAACAGGCCGAGCGCATCCGGCGGCGTCTCGATGACCATTGGCCCGTCCTTCACGTTGATGAAGAATATGTAGTAGATGGTGTCGGCGTTCGCGGTCAGAAACAGGGACTGCGAATCCATCAGCTCAGAGAACAAAATCACTCCGCCGTTGTCCTCGACGCCCACACTTTCGAGTCCATTGCGCATCGCACCCAGTGAGGCCAGCTGATAGCCGTTCATGTACGCGTTGAGCGCATTCGTAAAATCAAGGTGGTCGAAGATCGTTTTCACGGTCTCATCCGAGGGCGCGCCATCGGTGAAGGTGAGCTTGCCCAACCGCGTATCCATTTCATCAGGGATCGCGATCCCTGATGGTATGTCGGCGGCCGTTTGTTGCGCCCAAGCGGTGGATATCGGGCTGGCAGAGATTAACAAAGCCAGAACTGAAGTGGATAGCTGTTTCGCTTTCATGTCTTTCCTCCTTTGAGATCAAAAATTGCGAATTGCAGTTGAACGTCGCGCAACCATAGGCTCGATTGCGGATCGATTTTGGTCCGATCGCGCCAGATGAGAACGGGCCGGAACGCCTGTTTCGGCCCGTCCTTTCGGTCGCCCGATAGGTTCGACCTCAGTCGTCGATCTTTTCGAAGTCACCCAGTACCCAGGTCTTTTCGATGTACCCCTCGGTCGGGCCGTAGAAGCGGAAGACGACGAAAAAGCCCTTGTCGGAGTCCGTGGTGATCAGGTTCTGTTCGAAGCCTTTCGGCGCCGATTGACCAAAATAAAGATCGACGGAGCCGTCGGCGTTGACCACCGGGTCGGTTTCGCTGCCCACCGTGATCGCGCCATCAGAGGCAAGCAGGCCGCGGGTGGCAGGGTTATAGGCTGTCACCGCCCAGAAGCGTTTGACAGGCGGGTTCGCGGGAACGGTCAGCTTGTAGGACGCGTCACCCATCAGCACGCTGTTGTTGGCGTCGCGGAACGCGGTCAGGTAGGACGTGCCGACACCTGGCGTCGTGCTGAGCAGGTTGGGCGACACAACGATGGCCTGGTAGTGCCAAAGCGTGCGGGCATCGATATCCGCCGCGCCGCTTTTCCGGACAAACTCGGTATTGCGGACGAACATTTTCTCCCATTTTCTATTGGGCCAGTAGTGGATTTCCGGATCGCGCGAGGCATACACGATTGCGCGCGACATCGCCGTGCCCTGCTGTGCGGCCTTGTCCAAGATGCCCTGCATCCGCGCATCGGGCGCGAACACCTTGCCTTTCTCGATCCCGAGCGTGGCCAATTGGCCCAGCAGTTCCACGTCAAAGAGCGATGTCGGTTCGTGCTGGATGATCTGGTCGAGCATCGCAAAGAATGACCCGTCCTCCGGCGGCAGCGGGTTCATGCCAACCGTGCTGGCATTGATGTATCTTCCGGTCCGATCGGGGGCGTCAAGCGGGTAGACCTTCAGGCGCTGGCCGAACCAGTTGAGTGCCTTCTTGCCGGTGCCGACCGCGCCGAAGCCGCGCATCATCGCCCAGATACGGTAACTGTTGGAGTGCAGCACGAAATATCCGTCGGGGACATCGCCGTCATAGCGTGGCGGCAGGAAAAGGTATTTGCCGCCCTTGCCCTTGTCCGGGCCGGTCGCGCCAAAATCCGTCAGATACTTGAAGGCCGCGTCGTTGGCCGTGCCGTACATGCCCGGCGGGATCTCGACCACCGTTGGTCCGTCCTCTTTCAGATCAATCGAGGCGACGGCGTAGATGGTTGAATTGTTGCCGGTCAGG
This sequence comes from Paracoccaceae bacterium, assembly GCA_039969355.1. Classification (GTDB taxonomy): domain Bacteria; phylum Pseudomonadota; class Alphaproteobacteria; order Rhodobacterales; family Rhodobacteraceae; genus JL08. Next base: position 4,805 of record JBDVOA010000043.1, on the reverse strand, counting down.
TAGGGCTGTTTGGTGTTCATGAAATCGGCCATCACGCCGATATCCGAAGCGGTCTTGAAGCCAAGGTCCCGCGCCTGTGAACGGATGATGGTATAGAGCGACATGTGCGGAAAGAAATCCATGAAGGCCTGTGTCGCCCGCTGCAGGTCCATCTCGTCATAGATGCGTTGCGCGGTTTCGGGTGTCGGGAACCCGCCGCCATCGAAGTCCAGCGTGCCAAAGCGCGTTTCCATCTTGGCGGGGGCCGAGATGAAGTCAGCCTTGGTCTGTGCGCCGTCCGGATTGTTGAAGAGCGAGGTGGAGAGCCCTGCGTCTTGCGCGAGAGCGGTGTGTGCGAGGGCTACGGCGGCCGTAAGGGTAAGAAAAAAAGTGCGTGTCATTTCATGTCCACTTCATCAGTGCAGGTCGGGCGCGCCGAGGGACGGCGCGACCGGTCGGATCACTCCACCAGTTCGATTTCGCCCGGGCGCCAGCTCTGGTCGATCCAGGGCTTTTCCGGTCCGTAGATGCGCAGGGCCAGCCACCAGCTTTTGCCGGGGATGGTTTGCAGCCAGTTGCCCTCCTTGCCTTTGGGTGCCTCCGGCGAGAAATAGATGTCAAACGAGCCGTCTTCGTTGGTTTCGATACCCTCGGTCTGACTACCCAGAGTCGGGAACTGCTGATCGGTCTGCAACTGGGACCGGGTCTGGGTGTCATACATTGTCAACGCCCAGAAATCCTTGGCCGGCACATTTGGCGGCATGTTCAGCTTGTAGGTTTTCGATCCATCCAGTGCGGTCTTTTTGGAATCCAGCGCTATCAGAGCATAGTCCGATCCTTTCCCCGCTACTGTCACAGCCATGGCGGGCGACACGACAATGTAGCCGAAGTGAAACAGCGCGCGCGCTTCAAGATCATAGGCACCACCATTTTCAAAGGTGGTATTCTTACCGGCGTAGGCCATGATCCAGGCACTGTCGTCGCCGTAGATCTTGTTTGCCGGATTACGCGGATAATAGCTGATGGCACGCGCAGCCGCATTGCCGATGGCCGCCGCCTCGGTGAGGATTTTCTTCATCCGTGCATCGGGCGCAAATGGCTTGCCTTTCTCGATGCCAATGGCCGCAAGCATCCCTTTGGCTTCGGGACCAAGGTAGTCATCGGGCTCGCCCTGGATGAGATCATGCATCATTTCAAAGGCGCTGAAGTCGTTTGGCAGGATCGTGTTCATCTCCTTGCCCGAGACGTCGATGAACTCGGTCTTCGGCGGATTGTCGGCACTGGCCAACGGATAAACCTTCATGCTGTCGCGGATGTTCTTGGACGCGGCAGGGATCGCCTTGTCGACAGGCAGGCTTTTGTCGAGATAACCGCGCGTAAACACCCACACGCCGTTGGTTTTGGAATTCACAACAAAGTACCCCTTGGGCACGTCGCCATCGTAATCCGGCGGCAGAACCAGATACTTTCCGCCCTTGCCCTTGTCTGGCCCGGCAACCCCCAGATCGACCATGTAACGAAACGCCATGTCGTCGAGCACACCCAGCATCCCCGGCGGCAGATCAATAACGGTCGGACCGTCTTTGACCAGATCCAGGAATCCGACCGCGTACATTGTCGATGTATTCCCGGTCAGCAACAGCGAGGTTGAGTCCATCAGGTTGTCCCAGATGGCAATCTTGTTGCTGGCGTCGGCCCCAATGTCGGCTTGCCCTTTTCTGAGCATGGAGACGGACAGCATCGGGATCGAGTTGATGTAGGCGTTCACGGCGCGGGACTGGTCAAGATAGTCATAGGCCGTCTTGACGGTTGCGGCATCCGGCACACCGTCAAAGTAGTTCAGCGTACCAATCGACGTTTCAACGCGATCCGGTGCGGTGAGAGACGACGGAATGTCCGTGGTCATTTTATATGTCGTTGTCTCACCGGATACGCCCGTGCAGGCCATCGCCAGAATGCCGGTTCCATAAAGCGCGTTTTTCACCCTCGTCAAGGTCATTGGTCTTCTCCAATAATCGATGCGCACCTGAAGACAGCGCGCTTCCGACCCGGAGATTAGCGACTGAAAAGATGGATTTTGGTCAGATCACGCCAAATCAGGCGGCATTTTCCTGAGAGAGCAGATCTCGGCGGTATTTTCCGGGGCTCGTCCCCGCGATGCGCCGGAAACTGCGCCCGAAATTGGACTGGTTTTCATAGCCAAGCGTCATCGCCACGTCGATCAGGTGGGTGTTGGGATCTTCCAGCATCTCGGTTGCCATTTCGAAGCGTGTGGTGTCGATCAACTCTGAATAGCTGGTGCCGTACTGGCTGAGCTTGCGTTGCAGTGTTCTCGGGCTCGTACCGGCTACTTCGGCGAATAGGTTGATATTGGGTGCCGCGGCGCGCAAATAGGGCCGTAGCAGGCGTTTGATCTTATCGATTGTGTCGTGATCCGAGAGACAGTTGAATTCGTTTGCTTCGGACAATACGCAGGTCGTCTTGGCGGTCGCCAACATTGACGATGGCACAACGATTGAGGTGTGGTTCGCTCTGTTGATGAAACGTGTGTTTGGATTTGCCATGCGCGCTGCGTCGCAGACCTTGAAATCGGATTTGAACCTGATCTCGTCCGGAGTCCAAGTCTGGCCCAGGATAGTGCGTATGACCTCGATCAGTACAGTGACCTGGGTCCATTCCGAGATGGGAATCCCGTCAATTCCATCGGGCGGTGCGCCGTCACAAAAGATCTCGGCACTGTCATCGGTTTTGATGATTCCGACACGTGCAGTGGAATCTTCCAGTTTGATCAGTTTGGACAAGCCGTGGAGACGGGCATGGATGGTGGGCAAGTTTGACAGAGCACCCATTAGATCAGCACTCATGTTCGACGCCGAAAAGCGCTGGGCCCAAAGCCAGCCAAGATCGCCGATGCCTTCGCGCCGCTCGTTTCTGGCGAGAAACTCCATAGCCAAGTTGTTACTGACAAAATCTTCCGGAGACTCCTCTACCTCCGTAGGTAAATGCCCGCGTTCCAACTCACGCTCGACCGGCGTTCCGATGTCACGCAGAACGTCGATGAAGGGGATCAGGTAGGCCGCGCGGCACGTTGAAATGTTTTCCATCTTTCCCCGACTGTGTCGATGCGCCTGAACCTCGGTATCAATAATTCCAAGCTTACCAAGCCGCCTTGGCCGTTTTTGGTCATTTCGCGCCATCGGTTCAAGTGGCGTCTTAGGACCAAAAAAGCCTGTTCAATTCTTTAAAATATCCAGCGTAGCTAACAGACTTCCAATGGTACGTCCTTGATCCAGAACAAGAGCAATACAGAAGTTCCGACCGTCGAAGGTGTCGTCCAGTGCGCGTCTCAAGACGGCTGTCCTAGCTTATGTGAGGTCGCCCGCAAGCTGGAGGTCAGCCCCAGATCGCTTCAGCGTCTGCTTTTGGAGCAGGGAACGACCTTTTCCCGGATCGTCGAAAGCTCCCGGCGTCAATCGGCCTTCCAACTGCTGGTCCGGCACGATCTCAGCATTACTGAAGTTGCACAGAGGCTTGGATATAGCGATCCCAGCAACTTCGGACGCGCCTTTAGGAAATGGACCGGACAATCCCCCAAACAGTGGCGAAACAGGGCGTTGCGACAACACGTGATCCGACACGCTACAGCTTGAATAACTTTCACCCGGTTCTGCGCCACGCTTTCAGAGATTCTAAGTGGCCTCACATTCAGGCGCGATACGATCAATAGCTGGAGAAACGCGCCGCTAGTCTTCCAAGAGCGACCGCGCCCATCGGAATACGGGGTCTTGGACTCACCCTTACACCAGGCGAGCGATGGGCCCGGATGCTGCGCTAAATGCCCGAGGGAGCGATCCACCTCTCCTAGCGTCTCGATTGTTTAAACTGATTGCAGCGAATGGCAGGTTCGACGGGCCGCACAGCAGCATCGCCGGTGGCGGCTGGACGGCAGCTATGGGCCGGAAGCGGTAGTTCAACTTTTCAATACGAACGGCAGTAAAGTTCCGCAACTCGGTCATAGCCGCATTTTTCGCCAGTGTCCGCTCTGGGTCAAAGCTGCCGCTGAAGCCGCGCCCCGTTTATAGATCCAGACCCTAGGTAATACTCAAGCGGCTTTTGCAAAAGATTGGAAGACAACAGCCACCCGATCCTGGATAGTCGTATCCAGCCCTCCTGTCAGATCTTGGATGAACTCGACGACCTCGAGCATTTTATTGTGCGCTTGCTCGATTTCTCTGGCCGATTGCGAGAGAAAGAAGGACATGACCCCGTTGATGTCTATGTAATCGGCCACACCACGTCCCTCTTCAGCTCTTGCCTGAATATCCTTTTTAATTGCGATCCAAGACGGATCGAGGAGGATACTCCATTCATTTGCGAGGTATTCAAGGGCCGAGAGCGGCAATGTACCGAAGACCGATACCCCAAGATGGACAATGCCTGGAAGTCAAAGATCAAGTTTAAATTCGGACAGTACCGAGATTATCTGCCAGACAATCATTCGATGGAACTCGACTTCGTCGAGATCAAAGACTGATTCCGACCAACCTTATGATTGCTCGTCAAGTACCTGATGATCTGAACGAAAATCAACTTCAGACTTCAGGCCGATTGAACCGAAAGGCAGTTTAGCCTCGCCCATTGTTAGTTCGGGCAGAATCAGAGTTCGCGGATGCAGCGAATGGGGTGGCTCCTCTCATAAGCAGATATCGACACCTGCATTATGGCGCATTGCGACGCCGGTTGATGCAGGAGCCATCCACCCCATCAGCAATGCGGGCTGCGACTGCAGCATCGCCATCAGCTGTCGGATGACCGCAATGGGCCGT
>JBDVOA010000042.1:0-16666 GCA_039969355.1 Paracoccaceae bacterium | reverse complement strand
AGCAAAAGGGACAATGTTCGAGGTGACCCGGGGGGTGGGGCATCTTTACCTTGGTGTCAGGTTAACTGTGTGCCGTGTGATGGCCAATGCACCATTCGTCGCGAGCAGCCTTCCTTTGCCCTAACCAGTCGACGGGTGGTTTCGGTACAGTTGCCCCTTTTGCTGGCAAAGCTACCATTGGCGCGACGGATAGGGCGCTCAACACAACGCGGTGGTTGATTTTAGGTCGGTTTTCATGTCGTTTCTTCTTCCCATCGATGTTGTTTGCCGTGCATCCAGCAAGAAAGAAGAAGGAAACGTAATCGCTAAAGCTAGATGGTGGGAAAATTGGTGGGATAGTTAAAAGTTAAACCAAATAAATCAATTTTATCAACGAATTAGGGGTTTTTTGTGGCGGACCGAGGATCCGCCAGCCCTCAGACTTATAGCATTGAAATTTAATGATTTTATATTTATCGACTACTTTAAGCCCATCTATAGGCCCATCTTCACATTAAATTTCTTCCGTTTGTGCACAAGCATCAAACGCCTAAATTCACCATCTTGACCGATGACAGGCAACTGAAAAAAAGATATAAGGTCAGTATTATTGACGTAAAAATGACGAAAATGGCGATCCAATGCCTCATGATGAGAAATCTTCGAAACGAGGTCCTGACGGAAAGTTCCTCCCCGGGCACAAGCCTCCAAAATCGCCCGGCCGTCCGCTGGGCGCAAATGGCATCAAGGCCCGCGCCGCACGTCTCGCAAATGAGCAACTGGAAGCAATGCTGGAACGCGCCTCAGACATAATTTCCGATGAGCTGGATGCTGGTAACCCAACTGTAGCGCAGTGGCTCATCGACCGTGTCCGACCACCCGGTCGTTCAGATTTCGTGCAGTTGGGCGACAACCAAAAACTAGAAACAATTGAAGATGTCATCGTTTCTTCGGAGCGCATTACCACCGCAGCATCACGGGGCGACATCAGCTTACATCAGGCAAAGCTGCTTCAGGAAATTGTAGGCCGCCACGCTCGGTTAAAGGGATTTGAAGAGTTGGCCAAGCTGCGAGCAGAGATCGAAGCTCTGCATCAGTCTTCCAGTAAATCCGCCATGATCGACAATTCCCTGTTACCGAAATGGGGTCGACTGGGCGGGAGCGATTAGCCATGCGAAACTCTATGCCAGACTATTCCGCTATCCTTGCCTCGCTTAAAGCCGCGCACGAGGCTCAAGCCCGATTGACCGTCTCAATTCGGCATTCCGAGAAGATTGGCGCACTGCCTCCCAACCTAATGTCTGCCCAGCGCAGTCTATATGAGGCCAGACGGCATCTTGCCTCTGCCATCTCACAATTCAAAGAATTCGGTTAAACGCTTTCTCTGCTCCAAAGGAAGTTCTCTGACAACATTAAAAAAATATACTGAGATAGTCATAAACAGCTAGCTGCTATTAAAAATCTCTGCGCGTGGCTCGTAAACGCGACCTGCGCTTCTGCGAAATTGCTCTTCTTCATGAAACTCACCTTGTCCCGCAGGGGGATCACAAATGGGAAATTGTAGCCAAAAAAGGCCTAGTTTTCGGGCAGCGGGCCATGTGAATTGGTCGACTGTCGAAAACCAAGTTAGGGTTTCACTTACAGGCGCGACGTATTAACTCGACGCGGCACCCGGTTTTTTGTGAAAGCCGAAGGAGAGCGGCCTTCCCAATTTGAAAACGCTTCGGAAAAACTCTGTCGATGCTCAAATCCCAATTCCTCCGCCGCAGCTTCAATGCTCGTTCCTGATCCAAGAAGGTGTCGTGCCTTTTTATGCCTCTCGGCCTGAACAATCTTACGGAACGTCAATCCTTCATCCTTAAGGCGGATTTGCAGTGTACGTTCGCCGACCTGGAGTGCTTTGGCGGTGTCGGAAAAGGACCAGGGTGCGACCCCAAAAGATGCCCGCACAAGGCCGGAGACCATTTCCGAAGCACTCGCGCGCGACGCAGTTTCGATGTTTTCGCTGTTCAGAAACCTGCTCAACACCTCAGCCCGCATGCTGTCTGTGCGTCGCATCTTGGATCTGAGCAGGTCTTCGTTGAACTCGATGTAACCCTGTGGCGAATCCCGGACGCATTTGACCGAGGGATTGTTCTGGAAGTGAGCGCCAGACCCAGCTGGATAGGAAATTGATAGTTCCGGGTCGACTTTTGCGCGTGCCAGATTCACAATATTGGCAAGCAATGTTATCGTGTACTGAATGTCTTGTACTGCGTCGCGTTTGCGAAATGGGCCAAAATACCAAATACGGCACCGGCCGCGATACACCCTGACCACCAATTCCGAATTGTTCTGATAGTATTGAAGGGCATTTTTCGTGATTTGCAAAGCCTCCCACAGCGTTTCGGCCGAGACTATGGCCCGTCCAAAAACACCCAAGTCTTCAACATTCTGTTGAATGCCCGAACGGGCGAAGAAGCTGCTCTCACCAGCGATCCGTTCGATTTCATTTATGCCCTTCAAGTAGGATGAAGCATCGAGGATCTCTTCTGCATCAGTTGGCAAGTTGAGCGATCTAAGCGTACGTTCAAATCTGCCGACATTGCCGGTAGCCAGCATCGCTGGCCCATGAAATGCACCTGCCCTGATCGAGAAATCATTATTCTGTCGGATCATCAGTCGCTCTCAGGTCATTATTAGTTTTGATACGGTAGTTCACGATACTTTACTTTCCACCCGAACGAGCGATTATTTTGCCGTCTTCAGAGCAAAAACACACTTTCGTGCTCAAATTGTTTGCATGATCGATGCGGAACCCTGTTCCCGTGCGACGTTGCCATTGAAGCTCCTAATGTTGGTGTTGCAGGACAAGGTGACACATTCCGTTCCTCAACCTGACGCATCCCGGTAGCTTTTGTCGAGCCAGAAATGTGGCCTTGCAAAAATTCATTCCAGATTCGCATTTGCCGACAGATCAGCGGCGAATCCACATTAACAATATGATCTGTGTGGGATTCAGGGAGTGATTGCGCGGCTAACGCCGACGCAATGGTCTCAGACACTCACGATGTTTTTAGGGAGGTAATATGAAACGTAACCTTTGGCCTGCAAAGACGGTGGTGTTGGGTGCCCTGACCGCTGTTGCAGTATTTTCCGCCGCGCCATCAATGGCGCAGGACAAGCCGAACATTCTGGTGATCTGGGGTGACGACATCGGGCAATCCAATATCTCGGCCTATACACGAGGTCTGATGGGCTACGAAACGCCCAATATTGACCGGGTTGCTGACGAAGGCATGATGTTCACCGACTACTATGGCGAGCAGTCGTGTACTGCTGGACGCTCGTCTTACATCATGGGCCAATCTGTCTATAGATCGGGCCTGTCCAAAGTCGGCCTACCCGGCGCAGACTTGGGCATGAAGGAAGAAGATCCTACGATCGCAGGTCTTCTGAAGCCCTTGGGATACATGACCGGTCAGTTCGGTAAGAACCACCTTGGTGATCAAGACAGCATGCTTCCGACCAACCATGGATTTGATGAGTTTTTTGGAAACCTGTACCACCTGAATGCTGAGGAAGAGCCGGAAAATCGCGACTATCCCGGCGAGGCTATATTAGCGGATGGCCAGACATTCCGAGAAGCATTTGGCCCTCGTGGCGTGATCAAATCTTCGGCTGACGGTAGTGTAAAAGACACTGGCCCTCTGACCAAAAAGAGGATGGAAACAGTTGACGATGAGACCGTTGCTGCCGCCATAGACTTTATCAAACGCGCCAATGAGCAAGGCAAACCATTCTATGTTTGGTGGAATGGCACAAGGATGCACTTCCGCACACACGTCAAAGCCTCTCTTACCGGGATTTCCGGACAAGACGAATACGGTGATGGCATGGTCGAACACGACATGCACGTGGGGCAACTCTTGGATGTGCTCGATGAGTTGGGCATCGCGGACAACACCATTGTGCATTACTCGACAGACAATGGCCCCCATAAGAACACGTGGCCAGATGCCGGTTCCAACCCCTTTTACAGCGAAAAGAACACCAACTGGGAAGGCGGATGGCGCGTGCCTTCGCTCGTGCGTTGGCCTGGAAAAATTGAGCCTGACTCAGTCTCAAACGAAATCATGCACCACATGGACTGGTTGCCGACTTTCTTGGCTGCCGCAGGGAATGAGACCATCAAGGAAGATCTGAAAGCAGGTGGTGTTCAGGCTCTTGGTCGTGAGTATAAGGTTCATCTGGACGGCTACAACTTCCTGCCCATTCTGACCGGTGAAACAAAAGACGGCCCGCGCCACGAGATTTTCTATTTCGCGGACACCGGAGAACTGACAGCTCTGCGCTATGACGACTGGAAGCTGATTTTCCTTGAGCAAAAAGCTGTTTCCACCCTGCGGGCATGGATCGAACCTTGGACTCCCCTTCGGGTTCCTTTGATCACCAACCTGCGGCGTGACCCTTATGAGCAGGCACATCTGACATCCAATACTTACTACGACTGGATGATTGACCGGATATATTTTCTGGTGCCTGCACAGAAATATGTGGGTCAGTTCCTGGCAACATTCCGGGAGTTCCCACCTCGTCAGAAACCGGCCAGCTTCTCTATCGATCAGGTGATGGAGTTGATGACGGCAAACAACGGCAGCAAGTAACTCCCGGGGTATCTGCAAGAAAGATGGGCGGCACCGCGTAATTGATCGCGCGGTGTCGCCCTAAAAATTCACAAAACCGCAAACAAGGAGAGAAAGACCATGAGTGATTTAGTCGTCATCGTATTTGAAGGCCGTCATACAGCAGACGAAGCGCTATTGCGCCTGCAAAAAATGAGCATGAACTGGGAAGTCGATCTCGACGAGGTCGTAGTGATGACCCGTGACAAAAACGGGGTAGTCCGGACCCGCAACTCCGATACGCTGACGGCAGCAGGCTTTCTGGGTGGGACGTCGCTGGGGGCTTTGACCGGAACTTTGATCGGCGCGATGGCCGGTAACCCGGCTGCTGGTTTTGTTGCGGGCTCGGCTGTAGGTGCCGGATCCGGGACACTGGCAGGAATGCTGGACCAGGAAGACGAAGAAGACGCTTTGGCGGCCCGAGTCGGTTCGAAGATGGGCCCTGACTCTTCGGCACTGGCCGTGATCGGGTGGTCCAACCGTCCGACGAAGTTGTTGAGCGAACTGGAAGGCATGAAGGGCGAGGTCATCGAGACGTCTTTGTCTGTCAGCGATGAAAAAGAGCTTCGCGCAGCTCTGTCCGGAAACTGACCAAGTCAATTGAGTGTCCGGCGGCCAGAGTATCTGGCCGCCGGAAAAGCAATGTTCACATAATCTAGACCGGAAAAAGTAAAATGAAAAAGCTTCTGACGACCGCGGCCATCTTATGTGCATTCGCATTTGGGGCCCCAATGCCCGCATCCGCACAGTCCGCACCCCACGTAGCTGGTGGAGTAGTTGTGGAGTACAACGACTTGGATATCGCTGTGGTCGCTTCCGGCTGGAGTGTGGTCAAGCTTCTGCGCGGCAACGTGCACAATGAGAGTGGCGATTTCGTTGGTTATGTGCACGACGCCATTGTTGCACCAGACGGTGTATCCACATTTGTGATCGTCAATGTAGCAGGGTTCCTGAACATCGGCGAAAAACTAGTTGCCTTGCCTACATTTGCATTTGAAGTCGACAAAAACGGCGATCTTCTTTTGCCAAATGCCAATAAAGAGGCGTTGAAATCGCTGCCGAGGTTCTATTACGCGAGAAACTAGGGCTCAAAGCGCGGCTTCCGCGAGAGCATCATTGCCCGGCATGTCTGATTATGCCGGGCGGTCGACTGGAAGGGACCACGTCGCCAGCGGCCAAATCAAAACAAAAAAGCGCCGCTCCTCTAAAAAGCCAAGCGCACTGAAATCAAAGGGACCAAGAAAATGAGTAATATACAGATTAGCGCATCCGGAGATGTACAAAAAAGCTGGGGCTGGTTTCTCGCTCTGGGTGCTTTGTTGATGGCTGGCGGTGCTCTTGCCCTGTTTTCGCCGATTGCCGCGTCTTTAGTGGTGGAAGTTGTCGTTGGAATTTCAATGATCGTAGGCGGTGTACTCGCGCTGGTTCAGGTCTTTGCGACGGACGATGGATGGAACGCTCGAATGATCTATCTGATCCTCGGGTTGTTCAACACAGTTGCTGGTGCGCTGTTGTTATTTCGCCCTCTGGAGGGGCTGATGGCCCTGACCCTTGTCATGATCGTTGCGTTCTTTGTTAACGGATTGATACGCATTGCGCTTGGTGTGATGGCGCGCCCCGAGGAAGGTTCGGGTTGGGTAATATTTGGCGGCGTGGTGTCTGTGTTGGCGTCGGCCTTTTTGATGACGCGCTACCCAGAAATCAGCGTTGCGCTGCTTGGGATCGTGGCGGCAGTCAGCCTGCTGAGCGAAGGCGCCGGATACGCAAGGTTTGCGTATGGTCTGAAAAATGCAGACGTTGTCTCTTAGAGAAAATATTCGCTTCCGGCGGTTCTTGCCGCCGTGGCTGGTTGGGACACTTTCAGCAAAGAGGTAAAGGCAAATGAGACTCTGTTCGTCAATAGCTTCAACTCTTCCGTCACTAGCTGTTTCCTTGGCAGCTACATGTCTGGCTGCGCAAGAGGCCCCCAAGCTTGTTTTGCAGATCACTGTAGATCAACTCCGTGGTGATCTCCTTGATCGGTACGGAGATGGATTTGGGGACGGCGGGTTCAAGTATCTGCTCGAGAACGGCGCAGTCTTCAAAAACGCACACCATCGGCATGCCAACACCGAGACTGTCGTGGGGCATACGACGCTTTCGACAGGAACCGATCCGGCCATTCATGGAATGGTCGCCAACCTTTGGTTTGATCGCAAGACTGGTACTCAGTTCTACAATGTCCAGGACCCAGATTATCCGCTGGTCGGAGCTGCTGGCATTGATGCGGACAACGAAATCGACCCGACCCAACGCGCAGCAACGACAGATGGCAGGTCGCCGCTGAATATTATCTCATCAACGCTTTCCGACGAGATTGCACTGCATTTCGGACCGTCTTCCAAGGTATTTGGTGTGTCTGTCAAAGATCGCGGCGCAATAGCGATGGCCGGACATGCCGGGCAGGCCTATTGGTTTTCGAAAACTGAAGGTCGTTTCGTCACAAGTACGTTTTACCGCGAGACCTACCCTGATTGGATCAAAGACTGGGATGCGCAGGAAATTGTTGCGTCCTACAGCAACAAACAATGGACATTGCTGGACCCTCCCGAGACTTATTCTTTTTCGGACCGAGATGATCAGCCATGGGAAACTGAAATGCCTGGGTTCGGTCGAGTATTTCCGCACAATTGGGGGCCCGCTGACAGCAAGTATTTCACCACGTTTCTGACCCTCAGCCCTGCAGGTGACGAGATTACATTGGACTTCGCAAAGACCTTGTTAACCGCTGAGGACATTGGGCAGGATGATGTGACAGATTATCTGTCTATTAGCCTTTCATCTACCGACTATGTCGGGCATATCTTTGGCCCTTCCAGCCTTGAGGCGGAGGACAACCTCAGACATCTGGATCGTCGTATTGCCGATCTTTTGAAATATGTAGACGAGACTGTTGGGCTTGATCAAACCCTGATTGTTTTGTCTGCAGATCATGGTGCGCCAGAGCATCCCGAATATTTGGCCACGTTGGGCATAAAAGCGGGATTGTTTGACTTTGACCGGGTCGATACAGAACCCGGTTTTGTCAGGCTTCAGGCTGACTTTGGATTGTCTCAGGAATTGATTCAGAATTTTTCAAATCCGTATTTATATCTGGACCAGCAATTGATTGCGGAACGCGGCCTTGACCCTGTGTTGGTGGAAGAGACTGTCGCAGAAGAGCTGCAAAAGCTACCGGGTATCGCGTATGCCATCGGTAGTTCCGCGCTTCGATCGGGTTCGTTTCCCCCAACAAAAATTAGCAATGCAGTTCTTGCAAATTTTAATCCGGACCGATCGGGCGACATCTATGTCGTATTTGAGCCGCATTGGTTCGTAGCTGACTTTGACGGCTTGACTGTCGCATCAGCGCACGGGTCACCATGGACCTACGACACCCATGTGCCGCTGATATTCGCAGGCCCGGGGATCAAGCCGCAATCCGTATCCCGACGCGTTGAAACAGTCGATGTTGCCCCGACCATCGCGATATATTTAGGGACGAAGCTCCCTTCTGGTGCAAGCGGTGCGCCCCTATCAGAAGCGATGACACAATGACCGAACTAACCAGATATACTCAATCCGTAGCTTTGGCCGTGATGCTTGCGGCGACATCGGCCTTCGCGCAGTCTGAGGCCGCATCTGATGCGGCGCAGGCAAACAACCCGCTGGCTGACATCACGGCCTTCAACATCCAGAACTATTACATCGGTGATCTCACCGGCCTCGGAGACGAAACTGCCAACCAGTTTGTGCTGCGCTATGCCAAACCGATCCAGATCGGCAACTCGAACTGGCTGATCCGAGCGTCGTTGCCATATAACTCATTTCCAGTTGGGACTGGTAGTAGCACGGTAGATGGTGTTGGCGACTTCGATATTTTTGCCGCCTATCAAATTGATACCGGTAATCCGGCAGTGAGTTTTGCGATTGGACCACAAGTAGTTGCGCCGACCGCGACAGATGACCGGCTTGGCGCAGATCAATGGCAATTGGGACTAGCGAATGTCTACTTCAACGCTGAATCAGCCAAATACCAATACGGATACCTGCTGACCTGGCGCTCAGGGGTTGGTGATACTAACGGGCGCGACCGCGCCAATCTGGGTGCTTTTCAACCATTCTTTTTCTACCAATTGGGAAATGGGCTTTATACCGGTATGGCGCCGATTTGGTCCTACAACTTTGAGAACGATGCCTACTCGGTGCCGCTAGGGTTACGCCTTGGCAAGGTCACCAAGCGAGGGAACACTGTCTACAACTACTTTGTAGAACCACAATATTCAGTTCTTGATGACGGAGCCGGTTTGCCAAAATGGCAGATATATTTCGCCCTCAACATGCAATTCCGGTGAACAGTTTCAAGTCAATTCTGATGTGTTCATCCGTCAACCAACCACCTAAACAAAACAAATGGATATCAAAAATGGAAAAATTTATCGCCGTTGTTTTCGACAATGACGACGCAGCCTTCAAGGGCGAAATAGCCCTTCAGGATCTGCACATAGCAGGAGAGCTTGCAGTTTATTCTGCGGCCGTAATCGGAAAGGACCTTGAGGGAAAAGTCGAAGTCAAAAAATTCGATGAAGAAGGCCCGATGGGCACAGTTCTGGGCCTGATCCTCGGTGGTATGGTCGGTGTTTTGGCCGGACCCGTGGCCGTGGCATCCGGGGCGGCAATTGCGGGGTCTGCCGCAGCGGCTTCAGCGGCGGCTACTGGTATGGCAGCTGGATCGCTGACTGGTGGCGCATTTGGTATTTACCGCGACCTCTGGGTGGCCGGTATCGACTCTGCAATGCTTGACGAAGTCAGCCTTGAGCTCCTTCCCGGAAAATCCTGTTTGGTTGCGTCCGTGGACGAAGTATGGACCTCGCCGCTAGATGTGAAAATGGGGGGTGCTGGTGGTACTGTATTCCGCAAACCCCGCGTCGATGCGATTGACGAACAATACCAAGCCGATATGGCTGAGCTTGATCGCGAAATCACAGAGCTCAAGGAAGAATGGAAGCAGTCGACTGAAGATGCCAAGCAGGCGATCCACGCTAAGATTGATGCAGCCAAGACCAAGGCAGATGAGGCCAAGGACAAAATCTCGCAACGCCTTCACGAACTGGACCGCCAAACAAAGGCACGCATCGCTGCGATTGACGAGCAAATCGCAGCAGCCAAGGAAAACACCCGCGAAAAGTTCGAAAAGCGTAAAGCTGAGATCAAAGCGGACTACAAAGTACGCAAAGCTAAGTTGGATGCGTCGATGGCGATGGCAAAAGACGCGATCAGTTGAAGGGAAGCATTTCTTTTCGGTGAGGTCAGCAACGCAAGACCGCGCAAACTGGCCCGAAAATAATCGTAGGAGGCCGTCATCATGGCAACAAAAAAGGAACTCGAATCAGAGGTCGAGCGGCTACGTGCGCAAAGCGAATTGCTGCGTTCTCACGCTGACGAGACTTCTGAAACCACCATGCCAGATGAACCTCAGGCCGAAACTGATGTGACGGTCAGTTTTAATCAAATTCTGGAGGAAAACGGAATCGATGGCACGAATGTTGAAGTCTTGCGGGCGCAGTTAACGGATGAAGTCGTAAGTCTTCATAAGCAGTACCCAATGGCAATCCTCCTGAGTGTCTTTGTTCTTGGATGTATTGTCGGTCGGACGTTTAAGTAAGGGAAAGCGCATGAATAGAATTAGCAGAAACCTGAGCACAATCTATCGCACAGAGCGGTTGATAACGCGACGTCGCATAGCCGTGGTTCAACAACAAACGGCCTTAATGGCTCTCGCCGGGTTGGCGGCATTAGCCGGGTTGATCTTATTAAACATCGCCTTCTATTTTGTTCTTACCAAGTGGTTTTCTCCAGCAGTTGCTGCTGGTATCCTTGCTTTCATCAATCTTGTTCTTGCTGGGTTGCTCGCAACTGTCGCCGGGCGCATGAGCGTGGAAGACGAGATCGCGCCGGCCGTCGAAGTGCGGGATATGGCCATTTCGGATCTCGAGGTTGAGCTCGAAGGCATGACTGTTGAGGCACGCCAAACGATCAACGCTATTAAGGGGCTGGGTTCCAATCCGCTTGGGTCCATTTCGGCGCTGCTGGTGCCTGTCCTAACCGCCGCTTTGAAGAAGAAAAGCTGACATGATTAAACTTCAACACCGCGGGTGATCTGAGCTCTCAAGGTAAGGCACCAAAACAATAGCAAAGCCGCGGCCCTCGTTTGTTGAACTATCTAAAGTTCAATACACCCATTCGCTTATCCAATCTGAGCTTGGTTGCGGCGAAGAGTTGGGCGATGCCTATCTTTGCTACCAGCTTTTGGCGACATTTATTCGAAGGGCGTCGGCCAGGGCACGTTGAGTAGGTTTTGAATTGGGGGCGTCCCCAAGTTGGATTTTCGTCATCTAACGAATTTAAATCAAACACTTTTTGGCTTATTTCTCTTACCACTGGACGTTTCCGATCCGCGTTGCCTAGCCTCTTTCCGTTCGAGAAGTTCTTGTTTCATAATCGCAAGCTCCGCCTCTGTCTCAGTCACAAGATGTGCCGGCTTGAGGGGCACGTCAGCGCTGCCGCTACTGCGGGCCGAAGACTTCCCAGAAAAACGTCGGGCCGTCAGTGTTCTCGCTTCAACTTCCGTATTCTGTTCCTTCTGCAAGATTCCGTCGCTGGAGAGCAGTCTCGCAAAGGGTTGGAGACCTGGAATTTCAGAACAAACAATCATAATCACGACTGTGAGCGGTACCGCGATGAAGGCACCAATCCCACCCCACATCATGCTCCAAAATGTCAGAGCTACCATAACCACAAAGGTACTCAGATTCAGCGACTTACCCTGCAGCCTCGGCTGTATGACGTTTCCGATAATCGCGTCGCCGCCTCCGTACACCACGACAACTATCAAAGCCGGTATGATAGTTTCGAACTGAAGTAGTGCCAGAGCGGTTGGGAATAATACCGCAAGAAATGAACCAATGCTTGGAATGAAGTTTAACAAGAACACCATCAGTGCCAGTGGAAGCGCAAAATCGACACCCAATATAGTCAAAACGATGAAGGCCAGCGTGCCGCTCATGGCGCTGGTTGCTGTATTGATCCACATGTACTGCCTGACGCCGGTTGAAATCGACCTCAGGATATCCTCGACCTGTTGAGCGCTATCTGGAGTGTTACAGAGCCTCGGTAATTTCTCAATGAACGCGCCTCGCTCTCCCAGCATGAAAGCCACGTAAAGCAGGATCAGTCCAATGTTCCCAATCACACCAGCAGTGGACACCGCGAATCCTGCCAGCCAATTTTCGACGTCCAAAGACTGGATCGAGTTTTCGACCGCGGCGGCTCTGCCCGCTCCAATGAATGTTTCAAATTGGGCTTCCAACGATGCAAGGCGCGCGGCATATCTGGGCCCGGCTTCTGCGATCGCTGCAGCCTGATTTGATACGCTGTATCCGAATGCCGCAAGCAAAACGAACAAAAGTGCCGTCACCCCGATGTAGGCCAACCAGCGTGGAACAGCGCGCCCTGCAATTGTTGCAGAATTCAAACGGTCAATCAGCGCCATGTTGAGAATGAACAGCAATGTGGCCAACGCAAGAGGGATCAGGAAATCACGCCCGAACCAAAGTAATCCGACGATGATAGGAAGCGACACTGTCGCTAGAAACCAAGTGGGTACACCCGATATACCCGGGGCCTTTTGATCCTCAGGTTTTTCTTGCGTCATAGGACATTTCTCGTCATCCAAATCGGTTTTTATCGCATCGCCTGAATTTGGTTTGCGCTCCGAGGCACTATACAAGGCATGTCATCGGGGACCAACGGAAAATGGCTGACTTAACGTGGCATTATCCAGCCGTAGGTTTTCTTTTCTATCTTATCCCGATGACATTCGTCTAAGTAAGAGCAAGTTCGGCGGCGCTTTGTTGGCGAACCTCAAAACTTCGAATGGGCTCGATAGGTATTTGACCCCAAAACTCGACAACAACCCGCCGCTCACTTAGCTTGGAAGCAAGCGGGTCGCGCAACCCAGATAACTCGCCGACATCGTAAGATTTAACTGGATACCGAAATGAATTTTCAAGTTGGCCTTATCATATTTCTCCTATTGGAAGTGGCTGCGTTTTACTGTTCCGTTCTGGCGGTACGCCATGCCCGCACCCCGCAAGGGTCAGTCGCTTGGGTCGTATTCCTGATTGCGGCACCTTACTTGGCCGTCCCCGTATTTCTGTTTCTCGGGAACTTTAACTTTGAGGGATATCTGACAGGGCGGCGTGATAGTGACGAAGTCATCAGCAGTTTGAAGGAATTCAAAGTACAATTTGCGCCGAAGCTTTCGAATAACCGTCGCATCTATGAAGCGCTGGAAAAGATCGGCGATATCCCGGTCGGATCGGGCAGTGATCTGAACTTGCTAATTGATGGCGAAGAGACGTTTGGTGCGATTTTTGGTGCAATTGCTGCTGCGCATAGCTACGTGTTAGTTCAATCCTATATTATCAACGACGATGATGTCGGTGGCCGTTTACGTGATGCGCTAATCGAACGTGCACAAAACGGAGTCAAGGTCCGCTTGATCTATGATGCCGTGGGATGTGCTAAACTTCCAAAGAGCTATCTTTCTTCACTCTCTCAAGGCGGCGTCGAGGTTGTGAATGCACATGCGAAGGGGGGCCCAAAAAGCCGGTTTCAGATCAATTTTCGGAACCACAGGAAAACGGTCGTGGTGGACGGTACCATCGGATTTACCGGTGGTTTGAACATGGGCGACGAATACATGGGCAAGAACCCGAAATTCGGCCTCTGGCGGGATACCCACGCAAAAGTTACTGGCCCCATCGTTTTACAGCTTCAGTTGGTTTTTGCAGAAGACTGGCATTGGGCGACACATGAAAACTTGATTGAGGCTCTGGATTGGGAAATCACGAAAGCCAAAGCCAACAAGGATGCCGTTGTCTTAGCGACCGGGCCGGGTGATGCTTTTGATACGGGTAGCCTCTATTTTTGCGCCCTGATCAATTCAGCAACCGAGCGTCTGTGGATCGCGTCCCCATACTTTGTGCCAGAGAACGATATTCTGACGGCTCTGAAGCTCGCGGCCATGCGGGGTGTTGATGTAAAGGTGCTGACCCCGGAAGTCGTCGATCACAAAATACCTTGGCTTGCAGCGTTGGCATATTTTGATGAAATCATGGAGTCTGGTGTTGAGGTGTGGCGTTACAACGAAGGCTTCATGCATCAGAAGGTCGTTCTCGTAGATGACAAGATTTCCTCGATTGGCACGACAAACCTGGACAACAGGTCATGCCGGCTGAATTTTGAAGAAACGGCGATTGTCTTTGGCAAAGAGACAGCCGATGAAACAGCTGCGATGTTCGAGGCTGATTTCGCCAGATCCTTCCGGCTGATCCAGACTCTCAAAGAGCGAAATTTTCGCCAAAGAAATGGTGCGCCGCTCGCCCGATTGTTCAGTCCCTTGCTCTGAGGTATTCGAACCGCTCGCACCACTGTTCGGACACCGAGGCAAATCCGGCAACTTTGAAAGTCGTCT
The DNA here is from genome assembly GCA_039969355.1 of Paracoccaceae bacterium. GTDB lineage: Bacteria > Pseudomonadota > Alphaproteobacteria > Rhodobacterales > Rhodobacteraceae > JL08. Next base: position 2,467 of record JBDVOA010000042.1, on the reverse strand, counting down.
ATTGAATTCGACACCTAAAATTAAGCTGCTGCTATGAGATACATAATGGCAAGAGGTGCCATACCGCCTACAAGCACCGCATAGTAGGATTGTACTGCTCTGACCCCATTCGAGATATCTGATCTCCTTGGTGTTGAAGATCAGCAGACTAAGAATTGTAACTTTCGTCAGTGTCAGAATTTCGGGAGACAGTTCACAACGGCTCAGAAACCTCTCGACCCGCGATTCCAGATGCTTGACCTTATACGTTTCTCCAGACAGGTTCGCGTATGAATGAAACAAAACGAAAGACTTCAAAAATGATTGATCTGACCGAAATCATGAAAGAGCTTAAGCAACGTCGTGATGAGTTGAAACTTCAGCTTCATCTCGCATCGAAAGAGGCTGAAGATGAATGGGAAGAGCTTCAAGCAGAGTGGGACAAATTCCTATCCCGGTCAGAGTTCGACAAATCAGCGGATGAAGTGGGCGAGGCTGCCCGTCAGTTGGGGTTAAAAATGAAAGCCGCATATGACAAAATGAAAGCAACTTGATTTCAATCTCAATTGGTCTACTTTTCCGAGTCCTTGAACAAAGTCGGCGGCATCAGGAATTTTGATTGAATTCGGCTTCCAGCAGTCCCTGAATTTCTGTTTTGGCGTCCAATTTCAATGTTTGGGTAGGATACGCGAGAGCGGTGCCTGCGCCGCGTGTTATGTTGAGAATAGCTAACGTCAATCGTTCGGTGACTTGAAGATAGTCTTGATAGTCGGGACCCCGGGTCCAGACGTAAATCAGGATATCAATCGAACTGGGCCCGAGATCGCTGACATATATGTGCTTGGGCGCCTCATCCCCAAGTTCGAAATCCCCAGACCTCGCGTGGTGATTTCGTATCCCGTCGCGGACGGCCTCGATCTGCGATTGCGTTGCAGATAACTCAAGAGGCACCTTCAATACGATGCGTCGGTGTTTTCGCGAAGAATAATTTAGAACCACAGAGTTCGACAAATCCGAGTTAGGGATATGTCGCGGGATTTGGTCAAAGCCGACAACCATAGTAGAGCGCAGATCAATTCTTTTGACGGTGCCAACAAACTGTCCTTCGACCTGAATAGCGTCACCCGTTTCAAAACGTTTTTCGCTGATGTTCGTCATGCCAGCGACGAGGTTTCGAAGCAAATCCTGTGTTGCAATGGCAAGCCCTGCTCCTAGAACGCCAACCCCGGTGAGCGCACCGGTGATATCTATTTGCCAAACTTTCAAAAGCGATGTCAGACCGAACAGCAGGACGGAAAACTGAGTAACTCTCTGAATCCAATCCGTTTCGCTGGAAACCAGATTAGAGGTATCAGCGCGCAAAAGAGATGCAAACGGGCCGCTCAATTGATACCATGCACCAAAGACTGTCACGATGGCGATGGAGCTTAACACCTTGCGCAGAAAGACCTCGGACGCACCGTCAGGGAACGCCATATTGACCGCAACATAAACTGCGAAGGTCACGGCCAATATTTCTGCAGCAGTTTTCAATTGCGCATCGACTTCGTCTGTAAGAGTTACGGCGAAGCGAGCCAGGAGCGCTTTGATGCCAATCAGGCCTATCGCGGATAACTGTTTGCGCAGCGTGAAAACCAGAGCGACTCCGATCAATGACCAGACCATTGAACCTTTGTTCAAATCTTCCCAAGATTGCTCGACTGCAATTATCGCTTTTTGAATGTGGGCGTGAACCGAGCCTACTTCCGTCTCCACATGTCACCTCTACCAAATTTGATTGCGCCAAAAAAGAATGCGACTTTTGAGCGCCAGTGGCCAGACTACTACGGTGATTTGTTGACAATGATGATGTCATTAAGGTCCTTTTTTCCGCAAGCCACAAGATTTGGAGGCCATATGCACCCATTATTATGCGCCCTTCACCTGTGTATGACCTTCCGAATGTCGAACCTTCGGGCCAGCGACATTACTTGGGATTTTCACCCGGCAATCTCACGTGGCAACATGCCATACTGAGTTCGACTAGATTTCCGCCCACCCAACCAAATCACGTGTCATATTGTGTAAGGTAGGTGAAAGGCCATTTTCAGCTAATATCTCTAATTGAGCTATCGCTTATGCTATTATTGATGAAGGTCTAAATGGTGCCCGGGGGCGGATTTGAACCACCGACACGAGGATTTTCAGTCCATCCAAGTATTGAATAACTAAATCGTCTCATTCACGTTGCCACAACGTAAACGCGATACTCCTAAAAAACACCGGTTCTACGTATTCCAAAATCGATCTTAAGCGATGCGAGGGAAAAACGCTGTACCCTATGCTGAAAGCGGTCGTTCATGCATCACGCAGCGAATGACCGCATTGAGCCCAAACTTACGGTTGAGGACTCGCGCGGCGAATGACCGCTGTTTTGATGGCGAATTTTGAGATTGGCATGCCCGTTGCAAGCAGAACCCGGCCTTCTAAGCAAGTTGCAGTATTTCGC
>JBDVOA010000041.1:0-42755 GCA_039969355.1 Paracoccaceae bacterium | reverse complement strand
TGCCAACAACCATGCTCCTTTTGTTCGCATCGCGGGTGTAATGGCTGACCTCGGCCAAGGATTCATGCCCCGTCCATGCACCGATTTGGTGAGGCGTCCACCCGTTTTCAGCGAGGATTACGGCGCGTGCGCGGCGCAGGCCGTGAGCTGTCCGGCTCTCTAGTCCAGCATCACGGGCGGCGCGGCTTACGAACTGACTTAGGGCTTTGACAGATCGGCCCTTTCCCGTGGTCGTGAGGATGAAAAGCAGATCAGGTGACGCGGCTTCCAGGAACAAGCGGCGGTCAGCCTCTAAATACGACGCGACGGGCGCGGTGATCGGCACAACGGCTGTGCCCCCTGTTTTCTCCTGTACGAACTCCAGCACCCCGTCTGAAACGTGCTGCCAGCCTATCACAGCCGCATCTACGCATCGCGCAGCGGTCCAGTATATCACCTCGAAGGCTTGGCGCTCTGGTGACCCTACAGGCCAGCGGGCGCGGAAGGTGGCAACGTCCTCCGGCGTCCATGTGCCATGCGGTACGGCCTTTGTCTTGCCTATCATGGCGTCTTTGGCCGGGTTGTCACTGCGTAGGAACTCGGACTGCGCAAAGGCAAAGATAGCCCGCCAGATAGTGCGCTCTCCCCGCTGTGCGCCGGGGGATACCTTGCGAATAGCCTTGTTCACTAGATCGGTCGTCAGCTTGTCGATAGGCGAACTGCCGTACTGCATTGCGATCTTCTCAAGCCTGCGCCTCCATACCTTGCGGGTGCTTTCCTTGCGCTGTTTAAAGTCATTCGAGGCAATGAATAGCTTGATCGTGCTGGCAAGCGTCCCGTCTGTCGGGGCGTAATGCTCGGCATCGACATAGGCCCGCAGAAAGTCGGGGTGGTTCTCCGGCAGGTCCGGCAGCGATACGAATTGCCCCCTTACGCGGCGGTAAACATACCGCTTGCCGTTGGGCTTCGTGACGACCTTGATGCCTTTTAGTCGAACGCCTTTTGCCATTCCTCTACGCCCTCCGATTGCTGTTTACCGTCATACGGCAGGTTGTCCGCGTAGTCGTCAAGGTCCAGGCGGTCATAGAGGACGTTGCCGCCGTCGCGCCGGACGGGCAGGCCCTTGGATTTCAGCTTGGTCACGCTCATGCCAAGATAGGTGGCTGCGTCGTGGATCTTCATTAGTCGTGCTTGGCTCATTCTGCGCCCTCCTTTGGCAATGACAGGGCAGCTAAGATCGCGTCGCCGTGGCATCGTGCAGGTTTGCAATAGCAGACAAGATGCTTGCCCCGTAGCGGCTCAATATCTAGCGTCGGCAATGTTTCGCGTTCAAACTTGTCGCAGACTTCATCGCGGGTTCCGTCTTTGCCAATGACAAACGGATTACCCCAAGGGCTACCCCGGCCAATGTAAACGGCGTCACGAGGTGCGGTTCCGGCTCGTTTGTTGTGAACTTTGCTCATTCTTCACGCTCCTTAAACTCTCCGCACCAATCGCCGCGCTTCGTATGAGGCCAAGCGCGGGCTTCGGTGGGGTTGTCGATGAATACGGGCGGCATCCGGCGGCACTCGCCAATCAGAACTGACCGGCCCTGCTGCCACCATTTGCAGCGCGTGCAGGCTGTCGGCTGGCTCATGCCTCCCCTCCCTGTACCCCGAAGGCCGATAGGATGGCGGCGGTGTGGTGGGCTTGTGCAGCGGCTTTGGCGGCTTTTAGGGGGCGATCACCTCCAAAGTCTGCCAAGTAGGTTGTGCCGAATGAGGCGTGTAGCAAGCGTCGGATTTCCCGCCGTGGGGTGCTAATATCCTCAATCACGTAATTCCCAGCGTGATGGCGCTTTCCACCACCTAACCACTCCAACGGCAGAACCCGCCCCGGCAGCGCGGCAATGATTGCGTCTGCGGTTGCTTCCGCGTCCATGACCTCGCGGGCAATGATCCCCGTTAGCGTGTCGCGCATATCACTCATGGGGTGTCCTCATCTTATTGACGGCTTGATCAAATTGGGCCAGCGATGGGTAAGGCCCGTCGCCATAAACCAGCGGATCAGTCCAGTCGTCGTTAAGCTCTTCAATGCAGAGGTCGAAACCGTATACTGCCTCGAACGCCTCGTGCATTTCTTTTTGGGCCTCTCGGTATTCGCCCGCTGACTGGGCTGCCCTTCTTATTGCATTAGAAAGTCTCCGTCGATCACTCATGGGGTGTCTCCTGTGTGGTGGGTAGGGTCTGTGCAACACGCCATAGTTCACAGGCTAGGCGTTCTAGTTTTTCGGCTAAATCTTCGTTATGCTGAAATTCACAAGCCAAATTATGAATTTGGTTTCCGATTTCACCGATAGCCGCCCTTGGTGATGTTTCGTCCAATACTGTTGGCTTCATTTCCATATCTTCTGGAACGTAAACGACAGCGTTGTCCGGGTATCGGGTGGTGGCCCATGTGCCTGTGTGGTCGAGCGCAGGGTTGCTGTGCCAAACCATTACGCGGTTAGGTAGGGTTTTTGGCGTCACGGCCTCAAGTTTAGCCACCCGCACTATAAAATCAGCATTCTGATCGTATTGCCTATCCCGTTCCGCCCGCAACTGCCGCACAATCCCCGCCTCCGGGCTGTCTGGCCCGTGCCTATGCTCCCACAGGTGCAAGTGGCGGTCGATCTGGGCTTCGGTCCATGTGGTCATTGGCTGTCCTCCGAGATAGCGCGTAGGGCGGCGGGGTGGTGCCGCTCTAGCCATGAAACGATGTTTTCGGCGTAATCTATATCGCGCACATCCATTTCGTGCGTCTCACAGATGATGCTCTCGATTTCATCCACGATTTTTTCGCGGTCTTCGGCGGACACCTTCGCCGCCTCCTGCGGTGTCACGGTAAGGGCGGCGATAATCGCATCAGCCGTAGAATATGCAGACGCGGCGCATTCGGGGTCTTTGCGGTAAATGTCCCCGTCAACGTCGAAGTCGCTTAGAAGCTGCAAGTGATCCAGCATTATCAGCCGTGCCACTTTATCGCGTATTGCTCGGCGCTCTACTTGCTCAGTCATGGCTGGCTCCTTCGATTGCAGCACGGGCGCAAATTTCCATCATCTTCAAATCCTCAACGTCAAATTCGCGCAGGTCGTGGCCGTTCTCCTTGTCGTACTCGTGGCAGGATTTTCGCCAGTCACGTATCTCAGTGAGGGCAGAAAGCAGCGGCCCGATAGCCTCTGCATCCGCGTGCTTCTCGGTGCGCAGAATGCCGTTCACCGACTCTAGTTCGGCAATGCGAACGATCTGTTCTGCATTCTGTTGATACTGGCGATCACGCTCGCCCTCCAACCCCTTGATCCGCTCGGCTTGGGCGCGTAACTCCTGCGATACCTGCGCCGCAAGTTGGCTGTTGAAGTCACGGCCACCACTGCGCACGTTATCCGTTGCGCGGGCCAGCTTCTCGGCTTTGGTCAGTTCTTTCATGCTCTCTCCTATGTTGCCCGCCGATCCCCTCATGTGGAGGTGGCGCGGATCGACGGGCGGGTGACGTAGCGCGTCAGTTTGGTTACAACAAACGCCCATCGGGCTTCTTGTCGCCACTAGTTCGCTGTGGCCGCGTTATCCCCAGAGCGGGAATGTCGTTACGGCGTGAGGGTGCCGAAATGCTGGTAAACGGCCCATTGGGTCCGGCGAACCGCGTCGAATAGTTCGCGGTCCTCAATCTTGTCTTCGTGCGCGTGGCAGCTTGAACAGCCGTGGTACCCCCAGAAGTCATGCGGCTTCTGGGCCATGCCCGTGCCTGTCCGGCGGCGGCTGTGGCAAAGCACGGTCGTTTCGCTGTTGCCGTTGCACCATTCGCTCCGCATCTGGCAGTCTTGGCCCTTGGCGAAGTCGCGCAGCTTCTTAGAAACAAACATGGGCGTTTTGAAAAAGGCGTTCATGCCCGCGCCCCCTCTTGCTGCATATCCTGCTCATATCGGCGGGCGTCGGGGTCCGTCAGGATCACGCCTTGCTCTGCATAGAAGCGCTGCATCTCGTTCATGTATTCTGTGAGCTGGCGCACGCCCATCTTGCGGGTAAACGGCACGTCCAGCACGCGGATCGCTTTCAGCTTGGATGGCTTGTTCAGCGCGTCGAAGATGTAGCCGAACACGCTTTCCCATTCGGGATCGTCGCGGCTCAGGATAGGACGGCCAAACATCAGGTTGCACTCTGCCTTGATATCCGCCTCGCTCTCGCCAAACGAATGGTGGCGGGCGATGTCCGCGAACCAGCGATGCACAAGGCGGTTCTGCGCGTTGGTGCGCATCTCGGCTTTCTGCGTGACCGTGAGGACCGCGCCCGCTGGCGCTTGATCGACTACGCATTTCGCTTGGGTGCGTTGCATGTCGCCGGTCAGAATGATTACTCTAGGTGCCATCTAGCTGTCCTTTCCGCTTGTCTTTCGCTGCAATGATGTCGGGGTCGCGCTGATACGGATACGCGATGCTGTTGGTCCACCAGCCTGCAAGGTCGCTCAGGCTGGTGAAGGCGTTAATGCGGGCGATAAGCCGCGCTTTCCCGTGAGGGGTCAGATGCGCCACTCAGCGAGAAACGGGATCTCGTCGTCTAGGTCGCGACCGCCTGGACGCCCGCCCCCGCCGTACCCGCCACCTGACGCGCCGCTGTCATAGCCCCCGCCAGACTGACCGCCGCCGCTATCGGAGCCGCCCCCTTGAAACGTCAATTCATTCACCGAAATGCCGAGTTTGCCTTTGCCCTCGTAGGCGTCCACGGTCGGGCGTCCGGTCAGTGTCAGCTTTGTGCCTTTCGTGATGAAGCGCTCCAGGCTTTCCGCCCGCTTGCCCCACACGCTGCAATCGTACCAAGTGCTGTCGCGCTTGTTTCCGTTCTTGTCCTTGCCGTTGTCCACGGCCAGAGAGAACCCCAGCACGGCGTCACCAGCCTGTGTTCGGCGCAATACGGCATCTTTGCCCACGTTGCCTGCGATCATCAAAACTTGCATCAGCCCAAGGCCTCCATATACATTTGCGTCACCGCGTCTTCTTCTGCGATTTCGTCTTTGCTGCGTTTCCGAAGCGCCAGGCACTTGCGGATGATTTTTGGCTCGTACCCGCGCCCTTTGGCTTCGGCCATTACGTCCTTCACCTGATCGGCGATGTCCTTGCGGTCAGATTCAAGCCGTTCCGCCCGTTCTACGAACTGGCGCAGCTCATTCGCGGTCACGCGGTATGCGGGGTTTTCTTCGGTGTCTGTTTCGTCGGTCATGCTCAATATGCCTCCTGGCTTTGGGTAACCTTCACGCCGTCAATGGCGCGGGTCTTGTGGTTCCGGCGCACGTATTCATCGACAAAGGCAACGATTGCGTCGGGGTCGGTTTTGTAGATATCGGCCAGCGCCGACTTGTGGCTGTCGATGGTGTAGCGCGTGACTGTGCGCATACCCTTGACCTGATCCCGCTTGGCGGCTTGCGCGGCTTTCTCGGACGCAATAGCGGCGTCCTTCGCCTCCTGCGCTTCACGCTGTGCCTCAAGGTCGGACGCATCGGCAGCGCGGGCCTTTTCCTCGGCTTCGCGGCGGGCTTTGTTCGCGGCTTCCCAAGCGGCTTTCTCGGCTGCGTCTTTCTCGGCTTTCAGCTTGCGCTTGAACACGTCGACGGTGGCGACAAGGCAACCCTCGATCCGCTTGGCGTCCTCAATGGTCGGCTTCCAGCGATCAAGCTCGGCCTGATAAACGGCGCGAAGCGGGGCGGTCGCTTCCTTCTGCCCCTTCTCAAGGGATAGACGCCATTCGCGCATAGACTTGCGCAGGGCATCGACCGATTTCATCTGAGCTTCATTCTCTACCGCTGTGCCGTCAGTCCAGTTTGCGGCTTCCTCGCGCTCGGCATCATAGGCGGCGCTGATTTCGTCAATCGGGTCAGGGGGATTGTTCCCCCCAACGATTGCGCGTGGGTTCATATCGTTCATTTCAGGTTCCCTTCAAACTCTGGTATTTCATCGCCTAGATCGTGACTGATGCTTGGCTTGAGGCTTTCTTTGCGGCTGTCCTTCGCGGCTTCTACGTGCGCGGCCCGCTCGGCGTCCTGCTTGCGAAGCCAAGACAGATCAGTCTTGAATTTCTCGCTGGTCCAAATGCTTTTCAGGCGTTCTTCGCTGTCAGCGCCACGCAGCGCGGCAATCATCCCGTCTGCTACCGCTTCGGGGTTTGGCGCGGCAGGCTGCTCAGGCTTGGGCTGGCGTTGAGCGGGGGCGCTTTCCGTTACGCTCTGAGCGTCGTCGTCCACCTCTGCCGAAAGACCTAGAGCGGCCTTGAGCGTGTAGCGTTGCAGGTACGTCACGGCGCTGCCGATTGCCTGAAACCCGTTCTTGTTGCCCGACTGGTCGGCCCCCCCCATAAGGGTCGTTTCCTCGAAGTGCCCGGCGCGGTGCTGAATAATGCAGGTTACCTTGACGCCGCCTTGCCCTTGATCTGTGCGGAAGCGATAAGACAGGCCGTTCTTGGACAGGATCGGGTCAATCACCTTGGCAATGCCCGCAAGCGTTTCGTGCTTGTAGTTGGTCCGGCCCTTGCTGGAGGTAAAATCAACCGTGGCGTCCTTTATGATCGGCGGGATTGTTGACCGCGCCTCAGAAAGGGCGTCTGCAAATTGGCGCATCGCGTTCTGGCCGTCGATGCGCTCTTTCATTGCAAGCATACGTTCGAGCTTGTCCAAGTCGCTGCCGGGGTCCATTGCGATACGTTCGAGCATATTGACCATTGGGTCAGCGGGCATGACATGCCCTTGGGCTTCGGTTTTGGTGACGGCGTTCATGCTGCGTCCTCCTGTTGTTGTGCGGGGCGTGGCTTGTCGCAGAGGCGGTCTGTCGCCTGCCGGATCTGCAACAGCGTGTTGCGGTCGTTGGCATCTGCGGTGTCGGGGCGGGCAGCTTTGAATGCCTCGTATGCGGCTTCATTCAGCTTGCGGAGCGCGGTTTGAAAATCCATCACCAGCCCATCCCGTAGCCGATAACCAAGGCCATCCAGAGAAGCGCGATAAGGCACAACAGACCTACGGCATCGGCAATGAATTCAATAAAGCGGTTCATGTCACATTCTCCTCGTGGAACTCTGCGCTGTGTTCGGCGTCTCGGATGGCCTTTCGCTCTATCCGGTCGCACTCGTATTTCAGGTCGTTCATGTATTGGGCATCGGACTTGATGCTGCGAAGGCTGGCGAGGATGCGGCGGATCATGCTGCACCTGTCGCGGCGCGGTAGGCGGCGAGGGCTTCCTTGCACTCGGCAATGTCTGCGTCTGAAAACGTGATTACGCGACCGCCACCAAAAGACCCGTCAACTAGATCAACGAATTTCTCCAGCCTCTCCGCAGTAATCAGCGCGGCTTCCATCGCTAAAACGCGGTCAACTGACTTGCGCCGTAGGTTGGTGCTGGCGACCCTGACGGGAACCTTCATGATATTCGTCGGCATGTCGTCACCGCCTGCATCACGGTCGCGCTTGATATCGTCGATCATGCTCATGTCGCCACCCCGTCTGCGATTGCCTGAGTCTGTACGTTCTCAATCCGGTTCACCGTCTCCCAGCCAAACCACGCAACCGCGCCGTCGTAGCTGTAGATCAGCGCCGATGTGTTGGTCAGGACGCCAACCCCGATAAGGTCAGCGTAAAAGCCGCCGTGGTCGTCGCTGGTGTGCCGGAAGTACGCGGTCACAATCGCGCCTTCCTCGTTCTCAACCTCGTCAGCCCAGACATCGGAGATATCAGCGGTGCTGTCCTCTGCGGGAAATTTGTCGAGGCGTAGGCGAGGGGGCCGAGAGAGCGGCGGGGATATTTGCGTTTGGAAGCTCATTCTAAAACCTCCCGAACGTGGACCACTTCATCCCAAACCCCTATCGGCTTCATCGGTAGGACTTTGGCCAGTTCGCCAGCATCTTTAATGAGCCAAAACTCACGCGGCTCTTTGTGTTCTTTGGCGACGCGGAAGGCTAAGATAACGGAATTGGGGTATAGGTCGTTATCCCAGCAGGTTGACCCGACCGACGCGCTACTGCCGGACTTGCTGTCGTCCATGATTTGACCAGCGCCGTTGATATACACGCGCTCGATCCGCGTCAGGTCATGCAGCGGGGGCTTTTCTCTTTTTGCCCACCCGTGCCAGCAGCGATCGTTGTAATCGGTCACGACACACCGCCAATCACCGCGTCGATAACATGCGGCTCAATCACCCATGAGGGCGTGATCAGCTTAGAAGAAGGGGCAGGGCAGGCGGGCATTGTGTTGACCAAGACACCCGCTTGTTTGCGCAGGCTTATGATCGCCTTGGCGTGGTCATTCGTTGCGTGAGTAGCGGTAGTCATTTGTTCATCCTCATGTTGCTGTTGAGAATGAATATGCATTAATGCACAGCACCAGTCAATGCAGAAATGCATATAATGTGCATGACGTGCATATTTCTTGCTGAGGTGCGAGAATCGCTATGCTACACTGCACATGTCGACGCAGGGTCGGCGCAAAGAAAAACCCGCCAGAGCGGGTTGGAGGTATTATGTTTGGGATTGAACCCTATTTTGTATGGGCGGCTACATCGACTTTATCAGCGATATTCATCGCCATAGGCTCGTATATCCTGATGCGATGCGTGATACGTATTGGGCGCATTGGAGAAGATCTTCGACGGAGCCTTATCAGCATCGAAACACTAGCGCCGACAGGAAGCTGCCAGTGCAGTCGTTGCCAAAGTAACTTAGATAGCGAGAAACCAATCTTGGACGAGTAGCGCGTCGCCTGCCTCCGCAAACTAACTGGGTCTGGGAATACATCAAACACTAGTTTGCCCGTGCCTCCAGGCGCAATTTCGATAGAAGCCGGGGCCTCGTTTTTTGCCCAACTCTTGTGCTTTTCCCGTTGGCTCCCTTCTTTTATGTACGAGAGATCGCCCTTAACGACAGCACGATCTCCTATGATGGTGCCTTTTGTGTCATTCTGTATTTTACATGAAATAACGATATGGTCGTTATTGAATATGTGCGACCATTCGGCTGTTACTTTTCTGCGCCGGTCGACCCATTGCGTTCCCGCTGTGTATCCAGTGAAAATTGCTGTCATGCCGCCAACTGCTACCCCAAGTAAAGTTAGCCAATTATAAGCTTCAGGGGCCTCAACCCAAGCAATAAATGATTCCCAAGATGACAACCTTCATCTCCCCTGATCTATGCCTGAGTAAATTTCAGAGTGTCGAGTGGTTGGGGGCCTAGATATCATACCTTGCGCCCATACCACAGAACCTTGCCCACGACGGTCAGGTCTTTGAGTTGTGCAAGTATCGGCGGATACGCCTTGTTGTCTGAAATTAGGTTCACAAAGCCGTCCTGCGCCGCCATGCCCGCCCGCTTGACTAGCAGGGTGTCATTGTGGCGAAGCACAAACATCCCTTCATAGCCCATGTGGGTCTTTGACATGTCCACCAGCACGATATCGTCATCCAGCAGGGTAGGCTCCATAGAGTCGCCCTTGGTGCTGATTATCACCAAGTCCTTCGCTGAACCTGCGGTCAACTTTTTCAGGTAGTCCGGCGGGAAGGCAAGGCTATGGGTCTGCTCTTCATAGTCGACCAGAGCCCCAAAACCAGCGCTGGCCTGCACGTCATAGACCGGGACCAACTGACCCTCTGGGGCATCAACTATGGGGGCAATACCGGCATTCTCCATGAACGGGGTGTAATCGATCTGAGAGCTTTTTCTAATCGCGTCTAGGGTTTCGATCTTAATCGATGACTTATGGTCTCGGTTATTCATGGGCCGTGTGAGGGTTGTAGACGAAACCCCGGCCTTGGCCGCTATCGCCGAAAGGGACGTTCCCGTCTTCGACACCACATGACGGATATACCGCTTTTTCCAATCTTCACTCATGGGTGAACCTTACTTTTGCACGAATGCATAGTCATCAAGCATTCCTGCATTGACATAGTTGTGCATTCCTGCATATTTAATGCACACATGCACAGCGAGGGACTAATGGTTCACCCCAAGGATATTCCAGAGATGGAGCGAAAGCTCAACGACGCCGGTGTGCCGGTGGCGGAGCTTTGTCGTCGCGCACAGATTGCGGAGACCACGTGGGGGCGCTGGAAGGGTGAAAAGTTCAACCCCTCTTTTAGCGCTTGGGAAAAGGTCGCCGCCGCATACGGCGAGATCATCAAACCAAACGCCGCGTCGGTCCAATAGCGACTGCCGCCTAACCCCACTCGCTGATTTTTTGTCTGTCTTTTCCATACCTAAAAGATGGGCGCGAACCCCACCAACCCCAAGGAAACGAGGTTGCCAATGACTGACCTACGCAAGCTGGTAAACGCTCAAATGGCCGCGCTGATCGACGGAACCTTTGGGTGCCTTGATGCCGCTGCCGAGACGATCAACGCACGCACGGGCGGTTCGGTCAGCAAAGGCACGCTGTCCAAGCGCCTCTCTGGGCATCTGGGCTGGCCTGTTGAGGACGTAGCAGCCCTTGAGGACGCAGCCGCCCGCTACCCTGTCAGCCGCATGATGGCCCGCCGTATGAACGCCGAAGGGCCAACTGCATCGGCATGTCTCTATGCAGCATCCGGCATCGCATCGAAAGAAGTAGGCGAGGCCGTAGCCGCTGCGCTGCGTGCTGCCACCTCTGCGGACGAAGGCGAACGCGCCGAGGCCATCCGCGAGGCACTTGAGGCCGAAGACGCCATGCGCCGTCTGCGTGAAGCGCTTGAGGCAAGCCAATGAAGTTCCGCAACCCCAAGGGATACCAGCGCTGCAAGAAGTGCCGCGAACTGGTCACCGACGCTTCCAACTGCGCGAATTGCGCCAATCGGAACCCGTTGAGCCTGACAGGCAAGGTGGACACGTACCGCGACCGCGCTCCGCGTCTCACGCTTGATATCATCGAGGGCAACTCGGAGGAGGCGCTTGGCGGTGTGACCTTTGCGCAAAAGGCGTACCGAGCATGACCTCCTTTCCCCCATTCAGCCGCCTCTCCACCGGCTGGGTATCCGCGCCTGCCTCCTCATCCCCTAGCGCGGATCAACTAGCAGAGGTTGAGCTTCCCACGGCTCCCTCTGCGCTTTTCTTCTCACGAGGTGACGCATGAGCAGCGCACGCGGACTTTTTAAAGCGACTGGCAAAACGGCGCATCCGGTGATGGCGGACCTTATCGACGGCGTTCCTGTCTATGTGGACGAAGTGCCGCGCGAGAAAGACGATTTCTACCCAACACCGCCAGAGCCAACGAGAGCCATTCTAAGGGCTGAGAAAGCGTATCTTGAGCGGTTCCCGACCATCTGGGAGCCAGCCTGCGGTGACGGCGCTATGGCGCGCGAAATCGAGGCGGCAGGATACAGCGTCAGATGCTCGGACCTTGTTGACCGTGGCGCGGGCGCTGAACTGCGCTCATTCTACGACTTTTCAGCAGCACCAGCAAACGCAATCGTTACCAATCCGCCGTTTTGCGAGTGCAACACAGGCGCATGGAACCGCCACGCGCTTGACGTTCTCGGCGTTGATTACATGGCCCTGTTGCTGCCATTCAACTGGCCGGGCGCTGAATCGCGGGCTGGCCTGTGGGCGCGGAATCCCCCCGCCCGTGTCTACCTCATGCGCTGGCGTATCGACTTCACCGGAGCCGGTGCGCCGCCAATGCTCAACGCTTGGTATGTCTGGGATGGCAAGACCCGCCCCGAAGACACCCGCCTTTTGATGTTGAGCCGTTCCGATGCAGAGCAGGAGGGCTTTGACCTATGACCCAGACCACCCAAATCCTCGCCGCCCTCAAGGCAGGCCAGCACATCACGCCTATCGACGCGCTGAACCGCTTCGGCTGTCTGCGTCTTGGGGCGCGAGTGTTTGATCTGAAACAGGCGGGCCACCAGATCCACACCGCCCGCGTAGAGACGCCCTCCGGCGCTTTCGTGGCGTCCTATTCGATGGAGGCGCAGGCATGGGTGGAGTGACACACGGCATGTTTGGCACGCCTGAATATAGGGCATACAGAAACGCTCTAAATCGCTGCCGCAGAGAGAGTGACCCTAGATTTGGTTCATACGGCGGTCGCGGCATCGAAATGCGATTTGACACGTTCGAAGAGTTTTTCTGCTGTGTCGGGCTTCGACCTAACAGAAAGTATTCGCTGGATAGGATCGACACAAACGGTCACTACGAGGCTGGCAACGTGCGGTGGGCAACTGCAGCCCAGCAAGTGGCAAGCAAGACCACCACCACGATTTACACCCACTTGGGCCGCTCCATGACACTGGGGCAGTGGTGCAGGGAGACCGGCGTCCCATACAAAAAGGCGTGGCGTAGGTTAAATACGGGATGGTCATTTCCAAGATCGGTAGGTCTGGAATGATTAAGATGCCCTGGCCCGACAAATCCATGCACCCGAATAGCCGAAAACACAGGCTGGCGGTGGCTCCCATCCGCAAGAAGTATAGATCAGACTGCGCATGGCTTGCCCGAGAGGCAAAAGCTTATTTCCCGCACATGAGGGATTTGGGCCTACACCTTCGCATTACGTTTCACCCGCCAGATAGAAGAGTTCGAGACATTGACGGAATGTTGTCCGCAATAAAATCCGGGCTTGACGGCATCGCAGACGTGATTGGCGTGGATGATAGCCTATGGGATTTGACCCTCATTCGCGGTCCCGTCGTGAAGGGCGGCTGCGTCGTGGTCGAGGTGGTCGAGGATCGGAAATACGTGCCTTTGCGGGGTGTAATTTCGTGACAGAAACCTTGCAAAGCCCTTATTTATATGGGATATTTAACGAGCGAAGCCGCCAGAC
This sequence comes from Paracoccaceae bacterium, assembly GCA_039969355.1. Classification (GTDB taxonomy): domain Bacteria; phylum Pseudomonadota; class Alphaproteobacteria; order Rhodobacterales; family Rhodobacteraceae; genus JL08. Next base: position 30,002 of record JBDVOA010000041.1, on the reverse strand, counting down.
GCGCCAACGTCTAACGGCTTCTAATCATAGCGACCCTGTGAAGGAGGATCGAGCGATGACTGATTGCAGTCAATATGGCGTTTGTGCGCCGGAAATCAAGACATATAACGAAGCGTGCGGGGTTCAGTCATGAGCCGTGGTTACGTTTACGTCCTCAGCAACCCCTCAATGCCTGGTCTCGTCAAGATCGGTCGCACAACTCGCAACGTTGAGCAGCGGGCCGCTGAGCTTTGGCAGACGGGCGTTCCGACGCCGTTTGTGGTGGATCACGCTGTTCTAACTCCCGACTGCGAAGAGTTGGAAGCATGCATGCATAAGCTTTTTGCGGGTTGCAGGGTTCATGGGAGCCGCGAATTTTTCAAGATCACAAAGGATGATGTTGAAAGCTTGCCTGATGAATTGGATTGCGTCCTTAAGTCCCAGATTGAGGAGTTCGTAGGGGAATACCTCGGAGATATGACAATAAATAACCCTGACTTCATCGTGCCCGAAGAGGATACGGGGCTACTGGCGGAGCGCTCGGGTTATCATTCTGCCGAGGTATCATCGGCGATTGCATACTTAACGCCCGAGGAACTTGAACCCGCTATGCAGCGGTGGAAAGACGTTGTGGCCCGCCGTCGTGCCTACAGGGAGCAGCAGAGCGCGTCCGCAGTCGTGGTGAGAATTGAGGCCGCAGAATGAGCCACGACGCTACCAATTGGGCTATCAAGCAGCGCGGAATCAAGCCAGCCGCCAAGCTGGTCCTGTGGCAACTCTGCGATCGCTACCACCCCGACAATGGGTGTTTCCCAAGCAAAGAAACGCTGGCAGAGGACTGCGAAATGTCTGTCCGTTCAGTGTATGACCAAGTCGCCATTTTGGAGGCTGCGGGGTTGGTGCGGGTGGTCGAAAACACCCACAAAGCGGCAAGCGGCAAGTTTAAGAGCAATCGCTACATCTTGGGGTTCGAGGCTGACTTTACACCAGCAGAGGTCAAACCATCGGCAAAATCTGCCGACGGCAAAACCTCGCGCAAACCGTCGGCAAATTCACGTAAGAACCGTGGGCAAAATTTGCCGACTAACTCTGTAAGAGAACCAGTAAGTGAACCTTGCGAGGCTGACGCCACGCACACAGAACATTTCGATGAATTTTGGGAGGCATACCCGAAGCCGAACAATGAGGCTGTTTCTAAGCAGATTTTTGACGAGGCCGTTGAGGCAGGTGCAGACCCCGCGCACATCGTTGCCGCTGCCGTGGCCTATGAGGCCGAGAACAAGGGCAACAGCCCCCGCTATCTGAAATTCTCAGACAATTGGCTGCGCGAGGAAAAGTGGAAGAACCACAAGGCCAGCGAGGCCAAGAAGGTTTTCACCAACGACGAGCGCCTGAATTTCTACGCAAAAATAATCAACAGCGCCAAGCCCGTTTCGCCGAGCGCAATCAACGTTGGCCTAGCGAACGAGCTTTTAGCCGCTGGCCTAGTCACCCCCGAAAAACTCAAAGAGCGAGGTATCGCAGCATGACTAAATTACGTGTCCTCGATCTTTTCAGCGGCATAGGCGGATTCAGCCTTGGCCTAGAGCGCACGGGTGGATTTGAAACCGTGGCGTTCTGCGAAATCGAAGAATTTCCCCGCCGCGTATTGGCGAAACACTGGCCGGAGGTGCCTTGCTACCATGACGTTACAAAACTCACAGGCGACATTCTGGAACGAGACGGAATTGCCGTTGATGTCATCACAGGCGGCTTCCCGTGCCAAGACATTAGCACCGCAGGCAATCAAGCTGGCATCGGGGAAGGAACCCGCAGCGGCCTATGGTCTGAAATCGTCCGCCTTATTGGCGAGTTATCACCCCGATACGTCATCGTGGAGAACGTCGCAAACCTGCTTAGTGGCCCTAGCGAACAACGTGGGGGGATGGTTTGGCCGAGTTCTCGGAGACCTGGCCGAGTGCGGGTATGATGCGGAATGGGAAAACATACCAGCGTCAGCCTTGGGCGCTCCCCATCGCCGCGAACGAGTGTGGATTGTGGCCTACCCCGAAAAAGTCGTTTCTGAACCCGCCAACCGGAGAGGCGCTGGAGCTTCGCCGGCATATGAAACGCGGCGTCCCTCTGTCCGAAGCCGTCGCACGCCAGATGTGGCCGACGCCAAAGAAGATGGACGGACGCAGCGCGGGGCCTGGCACGAAGGACGAAACCTTATTGCGACGGCATCAAAGCGGGTGGGGGCTGAACCTGCCGGAAACGGTTCAGATGGAAACCCGCAAGTTATGGCCGACCCCTCAGAAATCAGACAACCGCGATCGCGGGAATCTGTCCTCGCCCTCTGTGCAGCGGCGCAAGCGGATCGGCAAGCAGTTGGGGCTATCTCAGGTGGTATCGGATCAATCTGGCGCTCTGAACCCGACGTGGGTCGAGTGGCTAATGGGGTTCCCAAGCGGGTGGACCGACTTGGAGGGCTAGGCAATGCCGTTGTCCCGCAAATCCCTGAACTGATCGGCAATGCCATCCTCGCATCGGAGGCCGCAGCATGATCGGTCAATTCGCCCACTGGACCCGCCCTGACATTGCCCACGCCTTTGACGTGTACGGCTTCAACCTGTCTCGCATCGCCCGCATGACGGGCCGCACGGTCCCTGACGTTAAATCAATCTTGGGGGGTTCCCAATGAACGAGCAAGACGCCCGCGCCCGCATGGTGGCGGACATCACGGCCCGCGTGAACGCCGACGACACGCACCTGGTCAATATCGTGCAGATCTACAAGCTGCTGGGGTTTGACCTGATCCAGATCGACGGTGACAGCTTGGAATATCCCGTGGGTGCCAAGTTCCGCCGTGATTGGGCTGCGGGCGTGCCAGCGGTTGAGATGGCCGCAGAGTTGGGCGTCTCGAATATTACCGTTGCGAGGTGGGCGCGAAACGCTGGTCTGCCAAAACGCAAGATCGGCCCGACCATCCGAACGATTGAGGCCGGTCCCGCCTTCCGCGCCGCATGGCTTGGTTGCGTGCCAACGGAAAAGATGGCCGACGCCCTAAACGTGTCGGGCAGCACAATTCGCCGCGTTGCTGCATCGGCTGGCCTGCCTCGGCGCAGCGTAGGCAACACCCAAAACATGTTCAAAGGAGCCGCAGAATGATTGAACACACCGACATTTTAGGCCGTCCGCCCGTGATGCGCTTTATTCCCAAGCAGCCGCAGATCGACGCAGTAGACGACGACTGGCGCGGGGAACGCATCATGCGGAATATCCCCCGCAGCGCGTCCAGCACGGTGAACGTGGCGACGGCGAAGAAAAGCACCAAGCGCCGCGTGAGCAAACCCACCAAGCCCGTTCGTCATTGCGCCGTAGGAACGTGCGGCAAAGCGCTAGACCCCAAGAACAAGATGGGCGTCTGCCAATCACACGCGCATAACGAGCTTTGCCAGTGCCCGCCGTGCCTCAACCGTCGCGGACGCCTGACCACATCCGACCGCCTAGCGATGGCGATTGCAGAAGCGGAGGGCGGGGTATGAGCGAGGTAGATATCACACCAGAAGCGATTGAGCGGTTGGCCTTGCGCCTAAGACAGAACCACAAAGAGCCGGTCGAAGAACTGCGCGAAAACGATGAGTTTATCGCAGCCGACACACTTCTTGCCTTGGCTTCCAGAATTGTGGCCTTGGAGGGTTGGCTGGAGATTGCAGGTGAGGACGTTGCTATGGCGCGGATTAGGGCGAGAGAATCCGCGCTGCGCGAGGCGGCGGAGGCTATTTCACAAACCGAGTACAAGATAGCTGCCCCCGCCATCTTGGCATTGATCGAAGTGAAGCCATGACCCCCACCCAGACCCACGAGATAACCGCCTGCACCCGTCTCATAGCAGTAGGCTACACGGCACAGGCACTCCGAGACCTTGGATACGCAGAGGCCGCTATCATGGCGGCGATGGAGGCGAGCAGATGAGCGATAACCGCAGAGAGGCGCTACCAGCCCGCCTGTACCGCAGGTTCCGGCTTTGGCACTGGAACATGTTGAACGCTGATGTTCTTGCGTTTGCCGTTCGCCGCCAGACCGCCAACCTTGGACACGGTTTTAGGTGCCCACGATTGCAGGCGGTGATTGACGACCTTGAGCGCCAACGCGCCCTTATCTCAGAAACCCCCAAGGGAGAGACGCCGTGAAGTATTGGGCGATCTACGGGGTTTTGATGTTTGTTCTCTGCCTCATCGACATGGGACTTGGGATCTGGGCGGGGGCGACTGGCATCGAATGGGAGCCGCGCCTGCCGCTGGAATACATCTACGCGCGTGAGATATTTCATGGACATTAACGCCCGCAACGCCACCCAAGCCGAGACAATCGACCGCATCCGCCTAGAGCGCGGGGAGCTTCGCGTGAAGACGCAAACGCAGGCGGCGAGGATCGACACACTTCAACGCATGGTGACATGGCAGCGCAACCGCATAGCCGAGCTAGAGGCGCAGACAACACCGCAGGCAATCGCAGAGAGGCTATTCAATGAGCAAGACTAAACGAGCAAAGCGGAAGAAGCTGCCGCCCAACACGAAGGTCCAGGCCCGTAGTGACGTATCCCTTGCAACACCCCGCTGGGACCACGGCGCGACCGGCCCCGCAAACCGTATCGGGCTGGTGGTTGAGGAACGCGGCGACGTAGACCCCGACACGGGCAAGGTGCGCAACCCCAACGGCGTCACAGGCGTATCGCGCTATGACATGCTCAAGGTGTACCACAAGCGCGGCCTGCTATCAGATCGCCACTACACCGCCGGAGAGGCGCTGCGCAACGCGTGGGAGGCTACCTTGCGCTCTAAGGGGGCAGGGATGGCAGGCGACCGCGTAGACAGCACGTCAAAGCCGGACGCGACCATTGATATCCACGTTGACCGCATTTCTAAGCTGGCGTCGATCACACGGCTAATCCCAGCAACGGATCGGGAGATTATCATGGCCCTTGCCTGTGAGGAGCGCCCGGTGTCGCACCTAAGCCAGTATCGAGGGCTGAACCACGCAAAAGGCGTCGATCACATGAAGGCAGCGTTCGAAAGATTTGCTGACAAGATGGAGCGTCGGGCTTGACCATAAACGCCAGCGGTGGTAGTTTGACATAATTGCGAAGGGTTGGGGCAAATTGCACCTGACCCTTTTCGATTCAGCACCCTAGTAGCTCAGCGGTAGAGCAGCAGGTTTACATTCTGCGCGTCCGAGGTTCGATTCTTCGCACCTTTGCCAACACACGGGCCTAATGGTTTCGAGGTCGGTATCCCGACCGCGTTAACATGGATGGCACCCTTCTAAGCATGGATGCTAAGGCGCGACACCTAAGGGTGTGCTTAGTGCACACATCCTTTTGCAGGCCCCACCCATTTTCTCAGCACATGAGACACAACGCGGCGGCGATACGCACCCCACACAGCGAGGTGCAGTTAATGCCAGCGGCACCGGGCCAGCACAGACGCAAGACGGTAGGCAATGGGTGAACACACGCTGACCACGACAGAGCGCGGGCTAGGGTGGCAATGGCAGAAGCTACGCCTCCGTATACTGCGCCGCGACGACTACCTGTGCCAGCCATGCTGGAAGGCAGGCCGACCGACTGAGGCGACCGAGGTGGATCACATCATCCCGCGCCATAAGGACGGCGACGACGACGAAGACAACCTCCAAGCAATATGCACCGACTGCCATAAGGCGAAGACCCGCGCAGACGCAGGCCACAGGCCGACGATAGGCGCTGATGGGTGGCCGGTAGGCTGATGCTCAAGATGGCTCTGTATGGGTCACACAAAGGCCGGGGGGCTATCAGAACTCTAGGGTTTTAGACCTCCTGACCGGCGTGGGGAGGTAAATTATCACATCCACAAATCAGAGTATTTGAATATGTCCCGACCAAGGTTGCCGCAACAGGTGGCGAAAGTCACTGGCGCGGTTGCCAAAAATGCAGGGCGCTTTGAGGGGCGTTCAAGCCCGAAGGTTAAGAGCCTGGGGCCTGCGCCTAAGCGGTTCACGAAAGAGCAGAAGGCTATCTGGGACGAGTTCAATGCAGACTATCCTTGGCTGGGCCGTTCTGATCGCGGGATTGTCGAGGTTGCTACTCGGCTCACGGATTTGATGCGGACGCACGGGTCTGAAACGCCGGTCGCGGTTTACGCGCAGATGCGCATGACGCTGGGGCAGATGGGCGGCACGCCTGTTGACCGTTCCAAGGTGAACGCGCCCGAGGAGGACGAAATTGACCCAACCGACGAATTCCTCAACTGACGATCCAGTCACGGCATACGCCAAGGCTGTCGAGCGCGGGGAAATTGTAGCGGGTCCACACGTCAGGGACGCAGCCAAGCGGCACTTGGACGATCTGGTGACTGGCGCTGAGCGGGGCTTGGTGTTCGACTTTGACGCGGCGGATCGGTTCTACCGCTTTTGCTCAACGGTTCTTCGCCTGAGTGAAGGCCAGTTTGACGGGGTGCCGTTTGAGTTGCAGCCTTCGCAGAAGTTTATCTGCGGTTCGCTGTTCGGCTGGAAGATTGAGGCCACGGGCAAGCGCCGCTTTCGTCGGGCATATATCGAGCAGGGCAAGGGCAACGGCAAGTCGCCAATGGTCGGGGCAATCGGCCTCTATGGCATGGTTTCCGATGGTGAGGCCGGTGCGCAGATATACGCGGCGGGCGCGACGAAGGAACAAGCGGGCATTCTGTTCCGCGATGCGGTTGGCATGGTGGACAAGGCACCATCACTGGACAAGGTGATCCGGCGCAGCGGCGGGCCAGGGCGTGAGTACAACCTCGCCCACATGAAAAGCGGGTCATTCTTCCGGCCTGTATCGCGTGAGACGAAAAAGACGGGTTCCGGCCCGCGCCCACACTTCGCGCTTTGCGACGAGGTGCACGAACACCCAGACGGGGGCGTGATCGAGATTCTTGAGCGTGGTTTCAAGTTCCGTGAGCAGCCTTTGTTGATCATGATTACGAACAGCGGGTCAGACCGCAAAAGCATCTGCTGGGCCGAGCGCAAGCACGCGGTGAAAGTCGCGGCGCAGGAGGTCGAAGACGATACGACGTTCAGCTACGTTTGTGCGCTGGACCCCGAAGACGATCCTTTCGAAGACCCGTTTTGCTGGATCAAGGCCAACCCGCTCTTGGGCGTCACGATCACAGCGGATTACCTCGCAATTCAGGTCAAGCAGGCGAAAGACATTGCTGCGAAGGCCAACGGGATTCGGCGCTTGCACTTCTGCGAATGGACCGACGCGGAAAGCGCGTGGATCAGCCGCAAAATGTGGGAAAGCATCGAAGATCACACGATGGAGATTGAACAGTTCAAGGGGAAACGTGCTTTTGCCGGATTGGACCTTTCAGCGAAAACCGACCTCACGGCCAAGGCGCTGGTTTTCGAGGATGGCACCGCAGAAGATGGCAAGCCATGCTTCGCGGCGTTTGTTCATGGCTACACGCCAGCCGATACCATCAAAGCGCGGGCAGAACGCGACGGCGCACCCTACGATCTGTGGGTTGACGCGGGGTTCCTGACCGCAACACCGGGCAAAAAGACGCGGCTTGATTACGTCGCGCAGGATTTGATTGACGATTCCGAGGCGTTCGATCTGGATTTTGTCGCCTATGACAACTTCCTAATCGCTGATTTTGAGGCGGTTTGCGGCGATATGGGGGCCACTTTCCCCATGCTGGACCACCCGCAAAGTTGGTTCAAGCGCAAACGCGAAGCGCCGGACGGGAACGAAATAACGCTCTGGATGCCTGGATCGGTAGACGAGCTTGAGACGCTGATTATGGAAGGCCGGTTGCGGGTTCATGTGAACCCCGCGCTTCGGTCTGCGGTATCTTCGGCAACCTTCGACACATCGCCTGCGGATCTGCGGCGTTTCACGAAACACAAGGCGACGGGCAGGATTGACATGGCGGTTGCGTTGGCAATGGCGGTCGGTGCTGCAACGGCGCGGGACGATGGGGGCGCGGGCAATATGGATGATTTCCTTAATAACCCGGTGATGGCAATTTGATGGGTATCTTATCACCAATCAACCGACTTGCTCGGCGGGTGGCAAACCTGACGGAGGGCGGGGCAAAAGACCTGCGCCTGACGGAAGCGTCCGGCTGGGCTGAGGCATTCGGTCGCAATACCGCATCCGGCAAAACGGTGAACCTTGAAAACTCGTTGCAGCTATCTGCTGTCTGGGCGTGCATTAACCGTACATCGCAGACCGTAAGTTCTCTACCCTTGAAGCTCTACGTCAAAGAAAAAGATGGTTCGCGGTCGCCGTATGACGGTCGCCTATCCAGCATCCTTTCTAAGACGCCGAACCAAGACCAAACGCCGCTGGAGTTTTGGGAAGGCAATGTCGGCCTGTTGCTGTCTAAGGGCAATGCATACTCTGAGATTGTCCGCACGGGGCGCGAGGTTTCTGAACTTCTGCCGATGGAGGGTATTGTTCGCCCTGTTCGGACCGAAGGTGGCGTATTGCAATTTGAACAGCACGTCAGCGGGAAGCGGCGTATCCTTTCCCGCGATCAGGTATTCCACCTAAAAGGATTTGGGTTCGGCGGCGACGAAGGCTTGTCTGCGATCCGATACGGGGCGCAAACGATGGGCGCTTCTATTGCCGCAGAAGACAGCGCGGCGCGGCTGTTTGCCAATGGGATGCAAATGTCGGGCATCTTGCAGTCTGACCAAATCCTCAAGGCTGAGCAGCGGAAGCAAATCAGCGAAATGATGGCCCAATATACCGGGTCGGACAAAGCTGGGAAGTTGATGGTCTTGGAGGCTGGACTGAAATACCAGTCTGTAACGATGAACCCTGAAGACGCACAGATGCTGGAGACCCGGCGTTTCAACGTCGAAGATATTTGCCGCTGGTTTGGCATCCCTCCAATTGTAATTGGGCACGCCGCCGAAGGACAAACGATGTGGGGAACTGGCGTCGAGCAAATTCTGCTTTCATGGCTGAATCTCGGACTTAATCCGCTGTTAAAGCGCATTGAACAGCGGATCAATAAGCAGCTTATTGCGCCGTCCGGTCTCACGAATGTCTACGCGGAGTTTAATCGCGAAGGGATGTTGCAGATGGACAGCACAGCCAAGGCGGCATTCCTGTCGCAGATGGTCAACAACGGCATCTATAGCCGTGACGAAGCCCGCGAAACCGTCAACCGACAGCGGCGCGGCGGCGCGGCTGATGAACTCATGGCACAAACAGCAATGGCCCCTCTTGGGTCGCTGGGTCAGCCCGAAGGATAAGCCAATGACATTGCGAAAACTTGCCAACGCCTCTTTCGGGGCGGTTCCTGACGTGCGGACGGAGGCCCCTGCGGCTGCGTTCAAGCGGTGGAACCCCGAAGTGACCAACGCAGCGACGACAGACAACACTATTTCGGTGCTGGATGTGATTGGTGAAGACTTCTGGGGCGAGGGCGTCACTGCGAAGCGCGTATCCGCTGCATTGCGCAGTATTGGAGCGCAGGATGTGGTCGTGAATATCAATAGCCCAGGCGGCGACTTCTTTGAAGGTCTGGCGATCTACAACCTTCTGCGCGATCACCCGCACAAGGTCACGGTAAAAGTTCTGGGAATGGCTGCGTCTGCCGCCTCCATCATAGCAATGGCGGGTGATGAAATCCAAATCGCCCGTGCAGGCTTCCTGATGATTCACAATACGCAGGTAGTGGCCGCAGGCGACCGCAACACAATGCGCGAAATCGCCGACTGGCAAGAGACAATGGATTCCGTGCTGGCGGATATCTACGCGTACCGTGTCGGGATCGACCGGGCCGATGTTTCCGCCATGCTGGATGCCGAAGAATGGTTCTCTGGCACTCGTGCTGTTGAGGCGAAATTCGCCGATAAACTGCTGGATAGCGATCAAGTCGAAACGAAGTCCCGCAATAGCGCTGACCGGCAAAAGGTCAGCCTGCGAATGATGGATTCCCTTCTGGCGCAAGCAAAGCAAACCCGCTCTGAGCGTCGGGATATTCTCAACGACTTTAAGGGGGCCATGCGGGACGCTGGCCCGACCGGCAAGCAGGACGCTGCCGTTAGCGAAGGGCTTCAATCCCTTTTGACCCAAGCCAAGAACATGAAAGGTTCCCAAAATGGCTGATTTAGAAAACGTCCTGCGCGATGTGCAGGCTGAACTTAAACGCGTTGGCGACGACGTGCAGCGAACTGCTGAAAATGCGCTGAAAGAGGCGAAGGCAACCGGCGATATGTCGCGGGAAACCAAGGACACGGCTGACAAGCTGCTGACCGCGCAAAACGCTCTTTCCGAACGTGCCGCCAATCTGGAAGGCCGGTTGGAAGCTGCTGAGGCTCAAAACCTTGCTATCGAGCAACGCATTTCCAATCGCAATGATGGGAAAACAGAGCAACGCAAGTCTCTGGGTAATGTCGTTGCAAATAGCGAAGCTGTGAAAAACTTTGCTGCTGGCGGTGCTAAGGGTACGATCCGCATCGACGTTGACAACGCCATTACTTCCGGCGCTGCATCGGCTGGTACGCTGATCTATTCCGACCGTGAGCAAGAAATTGTTGGCCTTCCGCGCCAAGAGTTCCATGTTCGCGACTTGCTGACCCAAGGCCGCACCTCGTCCAACTTGGTCGAATATCTGAAAATGACCTCTCGGACCAATTCGGCTGCAATGGTCGTAGAAGGTGCGCAAAAGCCGGAATCCGATCTGGCTTACGAAAAGGCCGACGCCCCCGTTCGTACTTTGGCGCACTGGATTGCGGTTTCGCGTCAGGCAATGGACGACGCGGCGCAATTGCAGACCGAAATCGACAGCGAACTGCGCTACGGTCTTGATCTGGTTGAGGACGCGCAAATCCTCAAGGGTGATGGCACAGGCGAGAACCTGTCTGGCCTGATTACCAACGCAACCGCCTACAGCGGCGCACGCGAGGCTAATATCACCAACCCAACGATCATCGACAAACTGCGGGTTGCCATGCTGGAAGCATCGCTGGCGCTGTATCCTGCCGATGGTATCGTGCTTCACCCCGCTGACTGGATGGTCATTGAGACCACGAAAGACGCGGACAACCGCTATATCTTCGCAAACCCGCTGGCGATGGCTGGTCCGGTTCTGTGGGGTCGTCGCGTGGTACCAACCCTGTCCATGACCGAGGACAAGTTTTTGGTTGGTGCATTCCGCACCGCTGCCACGGTCTATGACCGCATGGACACAGAGGTTCTGATCTCGTCTGAGGATCGGGATAACTTTGTGAAGAATATGCTCACCGTGCGGGCAGAGCGTCGTCTTGCGCTCGCCGTTAAGCGTTCAGCGGCCCTGATCTACGGCGACTTTGGCATGATTGCCTAATTAATATTTGGGGCGGCTCTGGTCGCCCCATTTCAACAACGGAGCATGACATGAAAATTAAAGCACTGCGCCCCCAAATGACAGCTTCTGGTGCTGTTGAGGCTGGCGATATCGTTACCGTTTCCGAAGACGCGGGCAAAAAGTTGCTTATGAATAAAGCGGTTTGGGCCGAAGTCGTCGACGAAAAGCCCGCGAAGGCCGGAAAGAAAGCCGATTAAATGTCCCTGATCGAATTGGCCGACCTTAAGATGCACCTTCGTGTCGATAGCGATGACGAAGATGCGGCGATTCAGGGGTATTTGACGGCTGCGGAGGCTGCTGTGGCGAACCGTATCCAACGCAACATCATCGCGGCTGATCAATCCCCCGTTGAGGGCACGGACGCAATTGCAATGACCGGAGACATTCGGGCCGCAATCCTTTTGCTCGCAGGGACTCTTTATGAATACCGCGAAACGATGGTGGAAAACGTCAAGCCTTCTATGGCCTATGAGTCACTTTTGGCCCCCTATCGGGTGTGGCACGGATGAAGGGCGCGGGGAAGCTAGACCGGAAGGTACAGTTCCGGCGCTACGGTGACGCTGATGATGGGTTCTCCCAGGTTAAGCAGTGGGCGAACCACGGCAAGGTAATCAGCGCGGCCAAAACCGACGTAAGTGACAGCGAGAAAATCCGAGCAGGTGAAGTTTCCGCAACGCTGACAGCGCGTTTTGAAGTTCGGTCCTCACAGTTTACGCGGGGGCTTACCGCAAAAGACGCTCTTACCTATCGCGGCGTCACCTACGCAATATTTGGCATTAAGGAAATCGGCCGGAATAACCGTCTCGAAATCACCGCAGGCGCGGAAGTCAGCAATGGCAACCGTTAAACTCACGGGGTTCAAGGAACTCGAAAAAGAACTTGACCGTTTTTCCAAGGCTACGGGGAAGGGGGTTTTGCGGCGGGCGCTGAAAAAATCGGCGCAGCCAATGGCGGACCTCATGCATGACATGGCCCCCCGTGGTGAAACGGCCACGGATAATCTCGCGGAAAGCATTTCCGTAGGGACGAAATTATCCAAGCGCCAAGCCGGGCAACACAAGAAAATGTTTCGAGATGATAGGGCGGCGGTGGAGATGTTTGTCGGCCCCGGTCCTGACCCTGCGGCCTGGAACCAAGAATTTGGCAACGTGAACCACGGTCCACAGCCGTTCGTTCGCCCTGCCTGGGATCAGGATCGAATGGATCTGCTGGACCGCTTGGCAAACGAAATGTGGTCCGAATTGTACAAAAGCATCGCCCGCGCTGAGCGCAAGGCGGCGCGGCAGGCGGGAGGTTAGAACGCATGGAAGAAGTGATCCGCGCCCTGTTGTTGAACGACGAATGGATAGCGCATTACGCAGGAAACCGGGTTAATTTCGGCTCACACCCGCAAGGCGAACCCTTCCCCGGCATTGTCCTCAATACGATCAGCGACAACGGCGGGTATTTGATCGCATCGCCTGACGGCCTGAACAACGCACGGCTACAAGCCGATTGCTACGCTGGCACCTACGGGGCCGCAAAACTTCTTTCTCGCGCCGTGGTCAATCTTCTGAGCGGACACAGCGGCTATGAGATTCAAGGTGTCTTTCACGCGGGTTCGCGTGATGGCCGCGAAGGTGGAACGAACGAGGCTGAGCGCCTGTTCAGGGTTTCGCTGGACTTCATCATCACTTACACAATCTAGGAGGCCAAAAGATGGCTAGTAAACAGATTATTGCATACGGGGCCACTGTTGAGCGCTCCGACGACGACGGCACAACTTGGGAAACTATCCCAGAATGCAAGGGCGTTGCCATCCCAATGGTCGAAACGGACTACCAAGACGTTACAAGCCTTGATAGCCCAAACGGCTTCCGTGAATACATCGGCGGGCTGAAAGACGCGGGCGTTATTTCCGTTCCCTGCGGTTACACGGCAGACGGTTACGAGCAACAGATTGCTGACCAGGCGCGCACCGCGCCCATTCTGTATCGCACCACCTTGAAGGCGGCTGTTGGGCAAGCGACCGGCGACGTTTTCGAGTTCTCCGGCTTCCCGACGCCTCAACTTGAAGGCGGCGACATTGGTGCGCCTATCGAAATGACTGTTTCGATCCGCACAACCGGCGATGTTGACTGGACTAAAGGGACAGCGGCATGAACTCTAAACGCGGTTCGATCAGCTTTGAAGTGGGAGGCGCGTCGCATTCGGCGCGTCTTTCCACCAACTCAATGGTCCGGTATCAGGACGAAACAGGCGAAAGCATCATGGACGCGTTCGCGTCGATGGATAGCGGTCGCCCTGATATGAAGCGTCTTCGCGCACTGCTTTGGGTGTGCCTTGATGGGGATCACAGTCAAGAAGATGTTGGCGATATCATGGATGAAATGGGGTTCCCCGAAGTGGGGCGCGTTTTGGGCTTGGTGGCTAAGGCCGCTTTCCCCCAGACGGAAGAACCTAACGAGGCCAGTACATCGGGAAACGGCAAAGCGGGGAAGAAGGCCCGCTAAACAAGTGTCCTGTCGATAGACTTCTTTCAGACTGGCTGGGTCATGGCCGAGATTACGAACAGTTTTGGCAATTAACCCCCGGTGAGGTCATTAAGATTTTGCGAGGCGGTGTTGCCAAGCTGAAAGTAGAGCACGATCTAGCACGCCAGCGAAACTTCGAGTTGGCGCATTTGATAGCGTTCAGCTTTCATGACCCAAAGAAGATCCCGACGTTTAAGAGCGAAGGCGAGAACGAAGAGGTGTCCGACGAACTCGCACAGGCGCAGGTTCGCGGGTTCTTCATCGCAATGGCAAGCAAGGCGAAGGGTTAGGCATCACATTTTTGCCATATCGTTTGAAGGCGATGTGCTCGTTTTGAAAATCGAAGTAAACCACGCCAATTACGTGCACTGCCGTGGGTACAAGCTAAGCAATATCGGATCGAACGATAATCTTCCCGCTTTGGATAATCTCAAAGGTGTCCGGCTTGTCGCTGATACGAGTGAGGCATAAGCCGTTACTCAACCTAAACTGACGTTTCCCGCCGGGGATTTGTTCAACAACCCCGGTGGATTTGTCCCTAAAAGTCAGAACATCTTCGGTAACCACAACCGTGAACTTCTCGCCCTCATCGGTTTTACAGGTGAAGCGGTCAATCTCTCTACGCATAGCACTATCCCAAAAGCTTCACCCTCTGCGGGAATCAGGAAGTACGTCAAGCTTGGAGGGTGATTAGAATTCGAGCGATGGTGAGCGTTCTTCATCGTAAGCCTGTCTAAGCGAGTCCACCCAAGGGTATAGGGTGCCGAACAGCCATTCATATACCTGCTCAGCAGATATGGGGTCCGTTTCGGATCGGTTATTCCATCGCTCGTCAAGCGCCTTAGCAGCGTCGGGGATTGAGTAGTTTTCTTCCACGTACTCGCAGACAATTGCGTAGGCGTCAGCAAACTTCCCTTTAGCCCGCTGGGGATGAAACATAACGGCGGCAGCAGCGGCAATGTCTAATTCATCTATGTCCAATGGCGCAGGATAAACTTCTTCTAGGGCTGAAACGATTTCAGAATTCATGGAGCGGCCGTGCTCTATCGCGGCAGCTTTAACCCGATCACGCAGTTCAGACGACATGCGCACCATCGTTCCAACTGTATCACCGTCTCCGATTCTACCGGCTACCATGTCGAACCTCCTTTTTCTGACACTACTGTGCAAATTTCTATTGACCGTCAAATGATTTACTGTAGTGTCGTTACTACAGTAGTATCAAAGGAGTTGAGATGGCGAACATTCAAGGAAAGGTGGGGCAGGGGGTTGTACCGGTAACTTTGCGCCTCCCTGCCGAGCTTCGCGACGAGGTGAAAGCAAAAGCTGATGAAATGGGTAGGTCAATGAACACTCACATTCTCATGACGTTGAAAAGCTCAGTGTCGGCTGTCCAGGCCGTCGCCCAAAAATAAAGGCCGCTGGAGCGGTAACTCCGGCGACCTTCGATGAAAAACTCAAACTGTCAAAATTGGAGTTCGACAATGAACTTAGCATCAGAGACGAAGAAAATCAACCGCCGTTCGTTATTCTCGGCAATTCCGGCCCTCGCGGTCACCACCACAGCCGCCACAGCGTTCGCACTGCCTGACGCACCGGTTCAGGACATGCCTGACATGCCTGCATGGTGGCGCGACATCACGCACAAAGCAGAAGCCGTATTGGAAAGCGGCGTTCCCCACGCTGGGGCAGGGGATCGCTGGACGGTTGTTTCCAAAGCCAAGCTGGACGCGCTGGAAGAAGCCGTAGCCGCTCTTAAGGCGGGGGTGGCGTAATGGGTATGCAGATTATGCCGTTCGCGTTTCAGGGCAACCCGGTCCGCGTTCTCGAAATTAACAACGACCCATGGTTTGTGGCAAAGGACGTGGCCGATGCTCTTGGTTACGCCAATAGTCGGAAGGCCGTACAGGACCACTGCCGCAAAGCGCAAGCAGTGGGGTCACTAAATCAGGGACCCCTAGATGTAGGGGGGTCACGTTTCGTTACCCCCTCCGATCTGGACCCACAGACTAAGATCATTCCAGAGGGTGACGTGTATCGCCTCATCATCCGGTCAAATCGACCAGAGGCGGAACCGTTCGAGATACTTGTGATGGAGGAAATACTTCCTACGATCCGAAAAACTGGGTCATACGGGACGCCAGCAAGCATCGACTATAGCAATCCAACCATCATGTTAGGGGTGATTGAGAACCTCAAGTTGGAAAGTGAGACAGCAAAGGCAAAGGTCCTTGAGTTGGCACCGAAGGCCGCAGGTTACGACACTTTGATGAATGCTGACGGCCTGTATGGCTTGCAGAATGCCGCCCGCGCCCTTTCAGCACGGCCAAACCTGTTTATTCGGTGGCTCAAGCAGAGTTACTTGTTCTATCAGGGTCAGGCTTTGGTTCCGCGCGTACAATACACGCAACGCGGCCTGTTCGAGGTTAAGACCGCTATCGTTGATGATAAGGCTCGTCCGACAACGTACATCACGCCCAAGGGGCTGGACTACTTTCGGGATAAGTTGCCGGATGACTTGCTGATCGGGGGTGCGGC
The DNA here is from genome assembly GCA_039969355.1 of Paracoccaceae bacterium. Taxonomy (GTDB): domain Bacteria; phylum Pseudomonadota; class Alphaproteobacteria; order Rhodobacterales; family Rhodobacteraceae; genus JL08. Next base: position 13,612 of record JBDVOA010000041.1, on the reverse strand, counting down.
ATGAAGCGCAAATTGATACGAGTGGATGAAGATGGCCTTGATGAAAACGGCGAAGGCTTTGAACTGAAAGCTAGGCCCGAAGCAGTCGCGAGCGGCTTAATGGTCAACGTTCCTGTCACGTTGATTTTCCCTGACGGGCGAAAGCTTGATACATATCAGGTCCAAATAACCCCCAAGGGGCTGCAGAAGCTAAAAGGATTTTTTGCAGCGGCTTAGCCGCCTTGGGCATCCCTTCGGGGGTGTCTATTCCAATATCTCACCATTGGCCAAGGTTGCCTTAATTGGAGTAACTTGGAAGTCAACTATCTCAACGTCGGCTCGGCTGGATATGCCGGGCGTTCTGACGAGATGCTCTATTGTTTCGCCCGGCTCCACGCCGCCGGCTATTTTCCCCGTGCTGTACGGCCTTGGTTCATTGGTAGTATCGACCCAAGGCACTGCACGGCCCTCTTGAGTGTAAATATGTTTTACCTCGACGGACAATATCGCGGTGTCGGTGTGATTGGTAATGCTGCAATCCATCCATTGATTGATGATTTCGTTGAACTTGCAGTTGGTCACAGAAACTCTGTCTGAAATATCGGCATAAATTGGCGTAGCTGGCATCAATAACGCAGCGATAACGGCAAAATTTTTCATCTTAATTCTCCTAATTCCCTGTCGCCGCAAGGCTACGGGGTTCTTGGCGTTCAGACAAGGAAATCAAAATGGCACAATCTGTTATTGGCGCACTGCGTGTCAACCTTGGCCTTGATAGCGCCAAGTTCAACAAGGGCCTCTCGGACGCTCAACGCAGCCTAAACGCTGCCCGCACACAGTTCCTTGCTGTCGCAGGTGTTGCGACCGCAGCAGTTGGCGGGCTGACAGCGCTGACCGTCGCAACGTCCAGAACAGCGGCAGAGATTAAGCAGTTTTCACAGGTGGCGAACGCAGCCCCAGAGGAATTGCAGCGCTGGTCCGCTGGCGCGAAAACGGTTGGTATCGAACAAGAAAAACTCGCGGATATCCTCAAGGATGTGAACGACCGCGTGGGTGATTTTATCACTACCGGCGGCGGTCCTATGGCGGACTTTTTCGAGAATGTAGCGCCTAAAATTGGCATTACTGCCGACGCGTTCCGCGACCTATCCGGCCCGCAGGCAATGCAGCTTTATGTTTCGTCTCTTGAAAAGGCGGGGCTGTCTCAGCAAGAGATGACTTTCTACCTTGAGGCGATGGCATCGGATGCCACGGCTTTGATCCCGCTGTTGCAGAATGGCGGCGCTGAAATGCAGCGCTTTGGAGAGAACGCGCGAAGCCTTGGCGGCATCATGAGCGCGGAGACGGTAACGTCTCTCAACGGGTTGAAACTGGCGCTTGCCGATGCAGGAACTGCGGTTCAGGGCGTTGGCTACCGCATCAGCGGCGAACTTGCCCCCGCTCTCACGGTTCTGGTGACCAGCTTTAATGATGCCATGCGCGAAGGGGGTGCGCTGCGCACAGTAATTGATGGGCTGATTGATAACGCAAGCACGCTGGCAGGGTCTGCCGCTGTGCTGGTTGGCGTCATGGGCACAAAGTATGTCGCTGCGTTCGTAGCTGCGCGTGGCGTTACCTTTTCTCTCGTCGGTGCCTTGACTGCGTTGAAAGGGGCGATTTTTGCAACAGGCTTTGGCGCTCTAGTCATCGGCGCTGGTTACCTGGTTGGAAAGTTTTCCGATCTTGTGGTCGCAACAGGTGGATGGGGCAAGACGCTTGATCTGCTCGGTGAGGTTGCGGCTGGTGTGTGGGAAGGCATAAAAATTAGCGCGCAAGCAATTGAGCCTGCGCTTGCTGCGGTATGGGAGATGGTGAAGGCAAGTTTTCTTGGAATGCTGTCTTCAATGCAGGAAACGTGGTCAAGGTTCCTAGGCAGTCTTGGTGCGGACTTGGCGGACGTCCCGGGTCTAGACAAATTTGCTGATGCAATTCTTGAAACATCAGGCAAAGCAGCCGCCGCGATGTCTGAATTTGACGCCAAATCGCAATCCGCGGAGAATAGTGCTGCTGCATTAAAAGCGCAAGCGTCTGCGTTGGCTTCTGGGGGCTTCGAGCGCGCGCGAGAAGCGGCTTCTAAACTAGCAAAAGTGACATCTGAAACCGCAGATGAAATTGATCACAGCGCGGATTCCACAGAGAACCTGAATGACGCACTCGAAAATGTCGGTGGCTCTGGGGGATCGGCGGGCAAGGCGGCGAAAGGCTTGAAAGACGCGACAAAGGAAGCCGAGGCGCTAAAAGAGGCGATGGACCGCCCGCTGATTGCCGTCATTGATGGCGCGGCCAACGCATTTGGAGACTTTGTTTCTAGGCAAATCAAGTCTTTTGAGGACTTGGGCAAGGCAATACTGAACTCAATTCAAGGCGCGATCAGCCAAGCGGTAGCCTTTTCTATTGCCAACCCAATCAAGATCGGTCTCGGCTTGTCCGGGGCCGTCGGCGGGGTTGCGCAGGCTGGCGTTGCAAGCTCCTCGCCATTGGGTAGCGGTGGCCTCTTTTCTGGCATTCTCGGCGGCGTCGGGAAGAGCATCTCGGGTTTTGTTGGGGGCATAGGTTCAGGTCTGTCTGCTGCTCTCGGTACAGGGGGATTCGCGTCAGCTGGTATTTTCAACGTCACCGCCAACGCTGCGACCGCCGCCGCCACCGGTGTTGGATCATTTGCTGCAACGCTCGGAGCAGCCGTGCCGGTTCTGGGTGCTATTGGATTGGCCGTAAGCTTCTTTAAGAAGTCCGTAAAGGAATTGGACGCGGGTCTGCGGATCACCGTTGACGGCATGGACGCGCTGGTCGAGTCCTTCCGCAAGACGGAAACCAAGCGGTTCTGGGGCCTGTCTAAGAAGGTCCGCACCAGCTACACCGAACTTGAGGAAGAAGCGGCAGCGCCGATTATCTCCACGATTGAGGGCTTGGCGAATAGCGTCATTGAAATGGGTGATGTGTTTGGCTTCGCGGCAAGCAACATCGACCGTGCAAGCGTAAGCCTCAAGATATCGACCAAGGGCCTTTCGGATGCTGAAATCGAAGAGGCTATCACCGAAGAAATGAACCGTCTTGCTGACGTGTTCGCGGATTCTATGGTCGGCAGTTTTTCGGGAATGGTGACAACATTCGAGGAATATCAATCCCCGATCATGAAGCTGCTCAATATCCCGGCGCGTATCAAGGAAAGCACAGGGTACGTCGATCAGGTTAACGAGGAGTTCGAGGCACTTAAAAAGGCGGGTGAAGGCTCATACGAAACGCTTGAGCGCTTGGTGTCGCGCCTTACGGGCGTCAATGCTTCCTTTGATATGCTGGGGTTCAGCCTGTACGACCTGAGCCTTGCGGGCGCGGGCGCGGCAAGCAGCTTCGTTGACCTGTTCGGCACGCTGGACGACTTCAACAACATCACCGGCAGCTATTACGAAAACTTCTATAGCGATGCAGAGCGGATCGCCAAGGCCACGCAGCTAGTCACTGATAGCCTGCTTGATCTTGGCATTGATGGCTTGCCTGCCACCCGCCGGGCGTTCCGTGAGCTTGTCGAGGAAACCGAAGCGCTAGGCGACGACGAGTTGCTGGCATCGCTGCTGAAACTCTCGCCAGCCTTTGCGGAAATCACGGCGGCAACGGACGCCCTTGCGGCATCGGCTAACGCGCTGATCACTGAGGACGCATTTGCCACCGGCTTTGATTACGCCCGCTCCCTTGCGCAGGCGCAGAACAACATCGCGTATCAACCGCCAGCCGTTTCAAACGCCTTCGGGTCCGTTCCACGGGCGCAACAGGACATGACCGCTGAACTGCGTGGCATCCGTGCTGACCTGACGTTGCTGCAATCCACCATGCAGATCACAGCGGCCAACACCGGACGGGCGGCGGACGCAGCCGACGACACCCTCGCCGTCACATTGGAGAACGCGCTTTGACCCTTCGCATCATTCGCCCGCTTGATATCCGCGAGGCAAACATTGCCAGCACCAACCTTGCGTTAGAAACGGAGTGGACCGCAGGCACGTATAGCCTGGGCGACACTGCGCGGGTTGGAGAATACCTGTGGGAGGTCAGCGCCGAGACGACGACGGAGGAACCCGGCACCGGCACAGACTGGTTTTCCATCGGCCCTGCCAACCGGTACGCGGCCTTTGACCAGCAGTTCGGCCTGGATAAATACCGGATCGTTGAGACGGTCACCCGCAACGCGGACAGCATCGAATACGAGCTGACCGGCCTGAGCCGCATTTCAGGCATCGCCATGTTTGGCATTGTGGCGCAGAGCATCCGTATTCGCGCCAGCCAGACCACCCCCGGCGATATTATGGACATGACCTACACCGTGAAGGATTCCACGTCCTACAACGGCTCCATGTGGCGCTGGCTGTTCCTGCCGCAGTCGTTTGAACGCAAGTACCTGAACCTTGATCTGAACATTCCAGCGGGCGCGACAATCGAAATCACGCTGGAAAACACCGGCGGGACGGCGGCGGTCGGCAGTATGGCGCTTGGCGTGGCGGATGAATTCGGGATCGTAATGACCAAGCCCGTCCGGTCTATCCGCAGCCGGTCGATCAAAAAGACGGATGGTTCGCTAACCTCGCTCCTGCGCCGCACCCCCTCCGCAAAGGTCACATACCCCGTGACTTTGCTCAGCTATCAGGCTGACCCGTTCTGGCGTCTGATGGACGATCTGGACGGCGTGGCGGCGGTATTCGCAGGCCCCGATAATTACCCTGAACTCTCAGTCTACGGCTTTCACAGCAACGTGCAGTCCGTCTCGGAGGCGTTCGGGCGCAGTACCGTATCAATCGAAGTGGAGACGCTATAATGGCAACGCCTACAATTACCCCGATGCAAACGCCATTCCCCGACAAGGGGCAGAGCCAAGCCGCGTTTGATTACAATGTTGACGGGCTTATGAACCTGTTCGACAGCATGACGACTGAACTGCCTGTTACGATCGACTGGATGCAGGACCGTGTGAACGAGGTTGCCGCGACCGCGATTGGCGGGGATCTGCCGGACATCACAGGGCAGGCTACGAACATGATCCGGCTTAATGAAGCGGGAACCGCCGCCGAGTTCCGAACGCCCGCGCAGGTTGTGCAGGACTTGGGCAGCGGGACAGCAGGGCGGGCCGTGTTTGCGGCCGAGACGCCGGAAGATGGCCGAACCGCGCTAGGTGTTGCGACAGTCATCGATGAAGACGACATGGCGTCAGAAAGCGAAACGCGCCCGCCGTCGCAACAATCGGTGAAAGCCTATGCGGACGGGGAAAGCTCTTTCGGAACGTCGGGCTACCATAGGCTGCCGAGCGGGCTGATAGTGCAATGGGGTCAGCAGTCGGTTGCCTCCGACGGTACGCAGGCTGTCTCTTGGCCGCTTACCTTCCCGACATCTGTGTTCCAAGCCTTCGCCTGCTTGGGGTCTGCATTCGACGTAACAAGCGATGCTGGTTGCGCGGTGTACAACATCACCACATCGGGGGCCACTTTGCGCATCGGTGCAGGCGGCGGGACGTTCGCCGTCCGTTATTTTGCAGTGGGAAGGTGAGCTATGACCGGTAGAGCAATGTCGCGGGCTGCATTCGCACGCGCCCTGATCAAGTACCACGGGCTTACCGAAGCCGCAGCGCTGGACGTGCTGCGCTGGAAACGCACGGCTGACGATCTGGCGGAAGTGGACGCCGCGCCCGATCCCCTCGCGTTTGAGCCTGACAGCCCGGCACCGCTTGGGCGCAATGACGCAATCACCAAATCCATCGTGCAGCATTTCGGCCTGAAACTGGCCGTTGTTGACCTCATTTTTAGAAAGGGCTGAGCATGGCCGAAAATACGCAGATCATTTCAGGCTATATCGTTCGCCCGAACGGCGATCCGTTCACCGAAGGCGTGGTGCGCTTTACGCTTGGCCGGTCCGACACCGACGAAGACGAGGTTATCGCGGCGGGCAAATACGTTGAGTTCGACATCGCGACGGACGGTTCGTTCGCGGCTGAGCTTTGGCCGAACACGCGGGGCAACGTAGGCGGCGCGTATGTCGTACAGGTTCACGATGGACAGCGCACGCCGTTTGAGACAGTTGGCCGCGTGCAGGTTCAAGATGATGGTCCGTATGACCTCGCGGCGCTGTTGCGCGCGGATATCCCGCAGGCGACAAACACGTTTTACAGCGTGCTGTCGCAGGACGAATACGACGCCTTTGTCGCGGAAATGGATGCCAAGGTTGTCGAGGCCCAAGGGTATGCTGAAAGCTACGACGTTGCTGCAATTTCGGCGGCTGTGACTGCGACCGGAGAGGATGCAGCAGCCACGGCAGCGGACCGCGTTGCGACGGGCAACGACGCGGCCGCAACCGCCGCTGACCGCGTTGCCACCGGCGAAGATGCAACTGCAACTGCCGCTGACCGTGTGGCGACGGGTGAGGATGTCATCGCGGCGGCAGATTCGGCGCAGGCGGCATCGGATGCAGCGGCGGCAGTTCCAGACATCAAGACGTTTGACACATACGCTGAGTCCGTCACCTACGGCGAAAGCAACCCCGCCGCACTTATTTTTTGCAGAGATCCTCAGACACTTTTCACAGGGGCGGCGGTGTTTTGGAGTCTCGGCAATGGTTTCAACCCGGGTGAGATGTTCAGCGATGGCGAAGTCGGCGCGTGGTATGACCCCAGCGACCTTGGCACCCTATGGCAAGACACCGCCGGTACGGTTCCTGTTACGTCGGCAGGACAGAGCGTGGCTAGAATTAGCGACAAAAGTGGAAACGGGAACCACCTAACGCAGGTAACGGCATCCAAGCGCGGCACTTACCAGACCGACGGTGTTAATCGTTGGGTTGAATTTGACGGTGTGGATGATGCCATGCAGACTGCCGCTATCGACTTCGCCAATACAGAACAAATTTCGATTTTTGCCGGGGTGCAAAAGCTGCGTGATTCTTCATCGCAAAACGTACTGGAATTCAGCGGGAACATCCAGCAAAACAGTGGCTCCTTCAACATCCAGGCCCCCGGCTCGGTTAGTGATGGCGAATACAGGGCGAACAATAAGGGTACAGATCAAGCGTCAGCTTTCAAAGGCGGTTTTGCGCCTGAACCCGCCGTGCTATCGGCTCTTTTCCGAATATCAACCGATATGACCGTACTTAGGATCAATGGCTCCCAAGAGGCGTCCTCATCCTTAGACCTCGGAACCGGCAACTACGGCAATTATCCGCTATACCTCGGCACGAGGGCCGGGTCTTCCCATTTCTTTAATGGCCGCGTCTACGGACTCTTAGTTGTTGGAAGGTCCGCGACCAACGATGAAATAGGCCAGACCGAAACCCACCTGGCCGATAAATCAGGAGTGACGCTATGAGAGTGACCATTGCTGTGCCGGAAGCGCACATTGAGAACGCAAACCACTACGCGATGTCGCTGGGGTATTCCGAAGCGGACGGGCTGACCTACGGGGCGGCAAATTGGGAGGATGCGGCGGGGAACCTGTATGCGGTTGCCAGCGTCCTGACTGGCGCGGGGTTCATTGAGAACGCAACATCTGCGCTGCCTCGCCCTGCGTGGGACACTGAAAGCGTCATTGACCTAGCCAAGGCGTCGCAGGCGCAAGCGCTTGTGGTGCTGTGGGATGGTGAAGGCGTGCCCTCAATCGCGACCCCTGCGCAGATCACGGCAATCCCCGGCATGGACGGCTTGGATGCGGTTCACGCAATGGGCCTGTCGGCTGTTGTGACTGACGACCTGATCTAACACCCCGGAAATTCTGAAACCTGAAAGGAGGTCGCCATGATGGGCAACCTTTCCGAAACTGATGCCCTGATCTGGGGGCTGTTTGTGTTCGCCCAGATGGCGGACATTTACACGACCATTCACGCGCTCAAGACGCCGGGGGCGCAAGAGGCCAACGGCTTTATCGCGTGGCTCATGGCGAAGCTGGGCAAGGGCTGGATTGCGGTCAAGCTGGCGGTGAGCCTTGGCGGCGCATATGCAATCTGGCTGTCCGGTGAGCGCTGGATGATCGTGGCGCTGGCGGTGCTGGTGTTGGGCGTTGCTGTCTCCAACTACCGGATTGCGAGGAAGAACGCATGAACGCTGAATTCTTCGCAAGCCTGAAAGACCGTTCGACAAGGAGCAATCATGGATAATTCCAGCAAAGCGATCCCCAAAATCCTAGAGCATGAGGGGGGGTACGTAAATCACCCGTCCGACCCGGGCGGCGCGACCAATAAGGGCATCACCCTTGCCACGTTTCGCCGCTACATCAAGCCCAACGGAACCGTTGCGGATCTGAAAGCGCTGACGACTGCACAGGCGGTGGCGGTCTACAAGCGGCAATATTGGGACGCGGTGAGCGCTGACCTTCTGCCGTCTGGCGTTGATTATGCCGTTGCAGACTTCGCGGTCAACAGCGGGCCATCGCGAGCGGCGAAGTATCTGCAAGCGGTGGTCGGCGTGACACAGGACGGGCAGATTGGCCCCGCAACTATCGCGGCCACCAAGGCAATGCCCCCGCGTGTAGTGATCGAACGCCTCTGCGACGACCGGCTGGCATTCATGAAACGGATTCAGGGCGGCAAGCTGTGGCAGACCTTTGGCCGAGGTTGGCAGCGCCGTGTTGACGACGTTCGCGCAGTCTCCCTGTCATGGGCCGCACAAGCGCCTGTGGACCACGTAGCGCCACCAACCCCCGCAACACCCCCGCAACGCTCCCTGTGGGCCGCTCTGGCGTCCCTGCTGGCAGGCTTCTTTGGAAAGGATAAGGCATGAAACTTGTCGAAGACTGGAAAGCCGCTTGGCGGTGGCTGTCTGTGCAGTTTGGCGCGTTGGTCGTGCTGCTGCCTGTGGCATGGGCCACGCTGCCGGATGAGACAAAAGCAATCATCCCAGAAAGCTGGTTGCCGTGGATCGTCGGCGCGGTTGGCGTCTGCGTTGTCGTGGGCCGTCTCGTGGATCAGCGCAAATGAAACGCATCATCATCGCAGTCGCAATCATCTGCGCCTTGGGCGTGTTCCTCTACTGGCAGGGCGGAAAAGACACGCGGCAATCCGCCCGCGAAACCACAATCACCCGCGAAAAGGATATCGGAGATGCAATTAAGGATAGCTATGCTGCCCCTTCTTGGCGTGACGAGCTGCATGAGCGCAACAAGTGATACAGCCTTTTGCGGCCCCGACTTCACCGGCGCAATCGAACGTCTAGCCGAAGCGCTACCAAACCCCCAGACGCCCGACGACGTGGGAAAGGCAGGCACAGCGGTTGTTCGTGGACATGACGCGGGGTGCGCTTAGGATGGATGGGCGGATCTACCACAAGGACAGGCGGCTTGAATGGTCCCTAGCAGCGGGCACGTTCGGCCTCGGCATCTGGCTTGCGGATGGGTCGCGGTCGATGGACAGCGAGGCCTATCTGGTGCTGCGCTCCTGGCTGTATGAAAGCGATTGGGCGCTGCTGTTCCTGATCACGGGGGCGCTGCACATGGTGGCGCTTGGTATCAACGGGCGGGCATGGTGGACGCCGTTCATCCGCTCCGGCGTCACGGCGGTCAACGCGCTGGTGTACGCCAGCTTTGCAACGGGCTTCTGGCTTATGGACGCCTCGTCAACTGCGGTCTTCATGTATTCATGGGCCAGCACGCAGGCGCTTGTCTGCATCTACGGCGCTGTAAAGGACGTGTCCCGCGTTTGGAGGGCATGGCTAAATGAGCGCAAATGATTACGCCGCTATTCTAGGATCGGTTGCCGCCTTGATTATTGCAATCGGCGGTCTGGCGGTCTGGCGCGAAAAGAAAGAGCCGACACCCCCGGCACGGCCTGACGATAGAGCGCAGCGCATCGAAAGCACGTTGCAGCGCATCGAAGGCAAGATCGACATTCTCACAGATCGCATCCCCCGCTAACAATCTGATCGGAAAACCTATGCCGCATCCCTTGGATACGAATGGCGCAGCGTGGGAGGCTTGCCTATGCCCACGCCTCCACTAAGCGACGAACTCGCAAGGGAGGCGCTGCAAGCCCTCTCTGAGCATGAAACGCAGTCAGCGGCGGCGATGGCCTTGGGTCTGAACCGCGACACGTTTCGCTCGAGAGTAAAGACGGCGCAGACACGCGGCTTGCACCTCTCCGAAGGCATACGCGGGGCCATGCAGAACGCCCGCATCACGCAAGGCGAGGCGCAGGGCGGCTGGATCGTGAACGTGGACCCTGAGACGGGTTCTCGCGTCTCTACGCGCTGGAAGATGCCCGAACAGGACAGCGAAACATTTCTCGGCAAGATCAAAGACGCCTTTTCCGACATCCTTGCCGCGCCGCCTATCATCCGGTCAGAGCATAGTCAGACGGGCAAGATTGGCTTTTTCCCCCACAGCGATGTGCATATCGGCGTGGATGTGGACGCGGACAGAGCGGGCAGGGACTACACGCCAGATATTGCCGTCGAGCGGATGAAGGACGGGTTTTCGCAGCTTCACGCCTCTATCCCCGCGTGCGAGACTGCAATCATCCTGAACAACGGTGATTTAACGCATTCAAATGATGACCGCGACGTGACAGTGAAAAGCCAGCACCGGCTCAAGGTGAAGGGGTCGCATCGGTCGAACCTGCGTCTGGCAGTGATGGCGACGGTCTGGCAGATCGACATGGCGCTACAGCGCAGCGAACGGGTGATCTACAGGCCGAACAGGGGCAATCATGACCCGAACACGCCCGACACCCTGACCATCGCCCTACAGCTTCGCTACGCCAACGAACCCCGCGTCACAATCGACACGTCGGAGCGCGAGGTATGGGTTTATCAGCGCGGCTTGGTGTTCCTCTCAGCATGGCACGGCGACAAGCGGAAACCAGAGGCCGTTTGCTCAGAACTGCCCGGCCTATTTCCCGAACAATTCGGCAAGTCCCGCTTCTGGTATGGCTTCACGGGCCACTATCACGGGCCAAGGTCTGGCGTGCATGGGTCAATCAACTGGTGGCAGCTTCCGTCGGTATGTTCCCCAGACCAGCACAGCGCAGATGCGAACTACTCAGACGACGCGGCCATGCGGGCGATGATGTTTTGCGAACGCAGCGGCCTAAAGCACGACATGACAGTCAGGTTCTAACCTAGAGGGCATCCCCCATGCGTGACCGGATCGTTGCCAGCATAGACGGGCTGTCGTGGCGCACCTGCTACCTCGTGACCGGCCTGCGGATATCGTGGTGCGGCTTGGCGCATTGGGCGGGCAGGCGGCGCGTGGTGTGGGTGCTAGACGCTATCCTGCATCGGCGGGAGCCAGATCATTGCAGGCGGTCGTTTGATCGCTGGTATTAGCCGCGCTCTCTTGATTGGGGGCGCGGCTGTTTTTTCGTTCTAGTCCCATCGTGATGTTGTACGTACTTGACGTACAATCCCGATGCCGTTAGTATGATTGCATGGAAAATGAAACCAAACGTTTTGAGATGCGCGTGAGCGTGTCGTTCTTAGATAGGATTGATACGTTTCGGAGGGCTGAACCTGACTTGCCTTCGCGTGCTCAGGCTATCAGAAGGCTTGTTGAAAAAGCGTTGTCGAGCGGTCGCCAAGATGATTAATCGCAGCTTCCAGTTCAAGTTGTCCCCAACCGCATCCCAAGAAGGCGAATTTGCACAGTTCTCGGGCGTTTGCCGCTTGGTATATAATGTCGCGCTTGAACAACGTAAAAACCACAACGCGCAGTTCCGTAGGGCGCGTGGAAAATCTATATCATATGTAACTCAAGCGTCTGAATTAACTGAAATGAGGGCGCAGGTTGACTGGGTTCGAGCCGTTCATGTCACGCCGCAGCAGCAAGCATTGCGTGATCTTGATGTTGCTTTCAAAAGGTTCTTCGGTGGGGTAGCCAAATTCCCAAGGCCTCGGAAAAAGGGGGCGAATGAAACTTTTCGTTTTCAAGGCCGGGAGATTGTGACGCGAAAGCTGAATGGGAAATGGGCAGAGGTGCGCTTACCCAAGATCGGGTGGGTTAGGTATCGGAGCACACGGGAGATTATCGGCAAGGTCAACAACGCAACGATCAAGCAGGTGTCAGGTAGATGGATTATCGTGTTTAGCCTTTCTATCGAACACGAGGTGCCAGATGCAGCGCTTCCACGCCATGTAGGCATCGATCGAGGGGTGGCTCAAACGATTGCGCTTTCCACGGGGGAGATGAAATCTGTGCCACCAAGTCTCGCTAAAGTTGACAGGCAGATAGCAGGGGCGCAGCGCTCACTTAGCCGAAAGTCAAAGGGTTCGGCTAGGTATGCCCGTCAGAAGCGGAAAATAGCACAATTCCATTCACGCAAGGCCCGCATACGGAGGGACTGGCATCACAAAATTTCGTCGGATCTGGCTAATCGGTTTGGGGTCGTAATCATTGAGGCGCTCAATACTAAAGGCATGACCGCAAGCTCAAAGGGCACTATATCTCAGCCCGGTCGAATGGTTAAGCAAAAGTCAGGTCTGAATAAGGCCATTTTGAACCAAGGGTGGTATATCTTCGAGACCCTATTGCAGTATAAATTGGAGGAAAGGGGCGGTGTTCTGCTTAAGGTTCCAGCCCAATACACTTCGCAAACGTGTAGCCAATGTGGCGTCGTTGATCGCAAAAGCCGAGAAAGCCAATCTAGCTTTAGCTGTCAGCACTGCGGGCATAAAATTAATGCAGACCACAACGCTGCTATAAATATTTTGCGTCGGAACACGGCGTCTATGGACATGGAGGCTGGTAGTTGTCCGGCCATTGAAGTGTCAACTATATCGGGGCCGATAGCCTCGTCAAATCCTATGACCGCGTGTCAGGGAGGATGTTAAGTCGTCTCCTTTGCTGCTTACCCGTCGGGTCTGTGCAGCATAACGTTCGGAGATTCCAGACGATCACGCGCAAGACGCCACCCCCTTCTAAGCAATAAGGAGAACACCCCGTGAGAGAACCTTGCCCCGACTGCCGATGCCTGACCAGTTCAGCGCCGGACCCTTGCCCCGAATGCGCGGCAGAGCGCAGGCGCAAAGCGGACACGGCGATGCGTGATATTGGGCGTTCAATGGCTGCGGCTATCATCGTTGAGTTGAACGAACTGGACGCGAAACTCAGCGGCACGCCCGCCCGCCGCGAACCCTGACCATATCAAAGGAGAGAGACGTGAAATCTGATATCTTCAATTCAATTCTGTCGGCAGTGACCGGCGGTGCAATCGTTCATCAAGCGACAGTTGGCGATTGGGGTGCGGTCGCTATGCTGGCCTTCGGTCTCGCGGCGTGGATTGTGTCTTGCGTTGCGGATAAAAGGCGCGGGATGTAGCCCTAACCGTTTCCACTCCCCCCGCAACCCATTGATCCCCATAGTCCCGCCCTGCATCCGGTTTCCCCGTAAGTGCATGGCGGGCGCAGGTTTCGCGCACTCCTCTAGGGTCCGCCATAAACGCCTTCAAACCCCTTATTTTTATGACGGAAACCGCTTCACATTGCCGGAGTTTCCAACGTGGTTGCCAACAACCATGCTCCTTTTGTTCGCATCGCGGGTGTAATGGCTGACCTCGGCCAAGGATTCATGCCCCGTCCATGCACCGATTTGGTGAGGCGTCCACCCGTTTTCAGCGAGGATTACGGCGCGTGCGCGGCGCAGGC
>JBDVOA010000040.1:0-209935 GCA_039969355.1 Paracoccaceae bacterium | reverse complement strand
ACGGCCCATTGCGGTCATCCGACAGCTGATGGCGATGCTGCAGTCGCAGCCCGCATTGCTGATGGGGTGGATGGCTCCTGCATCAACCGGCGTCGCAATGCGCCATAATGCAGGTGTCGATATCTGCTTATGAGAGGAGCCGCCCCATTCGCTGCATCCGCGAACTCTGATTCTGCCCGAACTAACAATGGGCGAGGCTAAACTGCCTTTCGGTTCAATCGGCCTGAAGTCTGAAGTTGATTTTCGTTTAGATCATCAAGTACTTGACGAGCAATCATAAGGTTGGTCGGAATCAGTCTTTGATCTCGACGAAGTCGAGTTCCATCGAATGATTGTCTGGCAGATAGTCTCGGTACTGTCCGAATTTAAACTTGACCTTTGACTTCCAGGCATTGTCCATGTTGTATCCGAGACGTCCGTTGACTGTCGCCACCTTGGTGTCATCCTGCCAGAGAACGACTTCGCCGGACGGGCCCGCCTCGATATCGAGGCGGAGTGTTGTAAACTGGCCCGCAGCATTTTCCAAAACCGGACTGGTGTGATGGATCAAGTTTAGCGAATGCGTTGGCTTTGGGCCGCTGTATTTGTCTGGACCTGTCCAAAAACAGTACTTGTCCGGGATACGTCCGCTGATGGTTTCCATGTCTGGCCAAATGTCGTGTTTGGCCGCCGCAATCATGCAGCGCCAGAATTCGTCTTGTACGGTTACGTGCAAAACCGCATCGTCAAACCGAACGGCGACAAATGGGCTTTGTCCATTGAACGTATACTGGGGATTGTTTTCATAGCTCTCGCTCAATTCTGAGTGCTTCCACTGCGCAAGAACCCAGCGCATCGAATTCACGCGATCCTGGATTTCATGTTTTCCAGGCATCCGAAATTTCATGGTGTACCTGCTTGTCCGGGTCGCACGGGCTCTGAAACTGCTAAATAATCTAAGTTCTTGGCGTTGAATACAGAGTTTTGGTAGCGGCTTGCCTTCTGTTTTTTCTTCGGCGTCGTGCGCCGCATTTGCGGCCTCTTGCACGAGGTCGCTGCAATAGGAGGTTCCATTCGGGCTGAGTATTTTCCTTAAGGTCGGGTCCGAACTCAGCCGCGTGAAATTTGCGAAAACGCTCGCTGTCAGAACATCCCGATCGTCTTCATCCGACGCCAAAGCCGACGCCCCCGGTTGGGCACACTCTACTGTCGGTTTGAACCGGCAGACATTTCCTCCAACGTCGCGCGAGTTCACGTCGATGAGGATTGTTCCAGCAGCGCCCACAGATGTGTTTCCCCCGCGAACTGGATACTGAGGATCGATTTGGCATTCACACCAACGCGATGCATCTAACTTGCCGCCTGAAAGATCATCTCTGTACGTGTCAGCGTTGGCAAAACTTGCGAACAGCATGGAACAAACAACAGTTTGGAAAAAACTCTTCATCAATCACTCCAAAATAAGCACCAAATTATAGGTAGCTTAGGTAAATTCGGGCCATGAAAAAAGTCACTTCAGCAAACTCTTTCTCACTGGTGTTCAAAGTTGCCACTCCAAATCCAGACGCATGCAGTGAACGATGCGAATAAAACTTGAGCTCGTTGCCGCCGTAGGAGCGGATGTTACCACAAAGTCGAGGGATTGATTCAACCTCCAGGGACGGCCCAACACGGATCTTCATTCAATCTGCGGCGAATAACCGGTCAGAGCCCAGAGTGGCCAGACTGAAATCGCGTTTTTCGCTCACGCAGCAAACTAGCCGCCCTGACTGATCCAAGCGTCACGCTGCGACGCAGCCAAGAAAGCGGCCGTTCGTTGTGGTCGCAGCAAGGTCTTGAAGGGCAATTACCGAGTTGCGGGACGAAATAGTCATCGACGCGGGGCTTTGTCACTAGCAAGCAGCTAGGGCATTGCCGACTGCCAAAATTTGGCCCCCTCGTTGTTACCAATCCACAAGCCCGGAACCTCGCGCACTCAGTGGCGGCTGACGCCCAGCGACCCATCACGCGTGATGGGTCTGCACTATTTCTCTCCCGCCGATATCAATCCGCTGAACGAGTTGATCGTCACATCCCGCAGTTCCGAAAGCACCATGACCCGGGCGCAGTTGCCCGGTCGGATGATTGACTGCCAATCTATTGGCTGACCCAAACCTGCGACCAGTCCCGCGCCATGTCGACAATGGCCCAGCCGCGTTCAGGTCCTTCATCAAGGCCGCGGTCCAGCACACCGATATGACCCTCACGGTCATAAGCGAACTCGCGATCTGAATCGGTATGGCGCACCAGAATGCCCAGACGCGCACCGTCGCCCGCGGTGGTGTATTCCAGCATTTGAAAATCGCCGTCCGAATTGCCAGCCGCAAGGATCGGGCGCCTGCCAATATGGCGATAGATCCCAACCGGCTTCCCCTCTTTGTCATCATAAAAAAACAACTCGCCTTCCTTCATGAGTGTTGGAACGCCGTCGATCACTTGATAACTGGCCTGAAATGAACTGCCGACGATATTTTCGGGTGGAATACCATAGACCCGTTCTGCAAAGACACGCATGAAATCAATACCGCCGCCTGAAACGATATAGGTTTCAAAGCCCTCATCGCGCAGATAGCGCAGCAATTCCAACATCGGCTGGTACAACATCTGGTCATACGGCAGGTTGGTCTCCGGGTGCGTTGCGCTGGTCAGCCACTCCGACACGCTACTGCGGTACGTCTCCGCCGACATGCCGGAATGTGCAGCTACCAGCACCTCGACCAGGGCATCCTTCCCCCCGGCCACCACGGTCTCGACATCACCCTTGGCGGCCGCTTTCAGCGTATCGGATGTCAGGATCGACGGGTCGGCAGCGCCCATCATGCGCAGCTGATCGAAAGAAAACAGGAACTGGAAATACAAGGGTTGTTCGGACCAAAGAGTGCCATCGTTGTCGAAGGTCGCGATGCGGGCATCGGGCGTGACGTAGTCAGGCGACGCGGGGTCGGTGACGCTCTCGACAAAATCGATGATGGCGGTTTTGTTTTCAGACGCTGCCCAAGAGGGCAGCGGGTCGGCAAAACCTGGAAAGGCGGCCAGAGAAAAAGCCACAGTATAAATAATGGAACGCATTGCGATATCCTTTTGTTACAGACAGTCTGTTGCGGCCAGAAGGGGGTCGCCCGACTTGGGCGACCCTCCAGATTTCTTGCGGAGGGCTTTACTGTCCGCCGACGGCTTCCAGGATCTTGTCCTTCGCATCGCCGATTGTGAAGCTGCCGGGTTTCTGCGACGGCGGGAACTCCTCGAACGTCGCCAGGAACTCGTTCACGTACTTGGACGCTGGTGTAAGTAGGTAAATACGGTCCACCATCCAGTCATAGTAGGTGTTCGAGGTAATCTGGGCGCGCTCGAATGGGTCACGCCGCAGGTTGAACAGAAGCGGCATGCGCAGCACGGTCCACGGCTCTGCCCAGGCGCGCAAGGTCTGCGGGAAGCGGTGCTCCAGGAAGATGATCTTCCAGTCGCCATAGCGCAGCGCAGTCATATCGCCGGTGTCGGAGAAATAGAAGATCTCCTCTCGCGGCGTCGTTTCCTCTTCGCCCAGCAGGTAATCCAGTGTGTTGTACCCATCGAGGTGAACCCTGTAATCACGTCCGATGGCTTTTACGCCGTCTCCCTTCAGCTGTTCCACGACATCAGGGTTGCCAGCCATGGCCGCAAAGGTCGGCAGCCAGTCCATATGGTGCATGATCTCGTTCGAGATCTGGCCCGCCTCGATCTTGCCGGGCCAGCGCACCATAGCGGGAACGCGGAACGAGCCTTCCCAGTTGGTGTTCTTTTCTCCCCGGAACGGGGTCATAGCCCCATCGGGCCAGGTGTTCATGTGCGGCCCGTTGTCGGTGGAATAGATCACCAGCGTGTCGTCGGCGATGCCAAGCTCGTCGAGCAGGTCGAGGAACTGGCCCACGTGCATGTCATGCTCGATCATTCCGGCGGAGTACTCATCGACATGTTTACCGACAGTCTCATCGGCCATGTCGCGGCGCTCGTCACTGACATGGACTCTGAAGTGCATCCGCGTGCCGTTCCACCAGACGAACCAGGGTGTGCCTTCCGCTTCCATTTCGCGGATGAAATCAAATGCCACAGCGACGGTTTCGTCATCGACGGTTTCCATACGCTTCTTGTTCAGCGGGCCGGTATCCTCGATCTTCTGATCGACGACCGCGCCAGTGTCGTCATAGACGGCGGAAGAGCGGACCACCCCGCGGGGGCCAAAGGTTTCGAGGAACGTCTTCCCATCTCCCATGTCAAAGTCGGCGGGATAGTCCTCGTTCTCGGGTTCTTCCTCGGCATTGAGGTGATAGAGATTGCCGAAAAACTGGTCGAAGCCATGGTTCGTGGGCAACATCTCGTCGAGGTCGCCCAGGTGGTTCTTGCCGAACTGCCCTGTCGCATAGCCCTGCTCTTTCAGCACTGCGGCGATGGTGATGTCCTCTGTCTTCATGCCCTGCGCGGCACCGGGCAAGCCGACCTTGGACAATCCGGTGCGGAACGCCGTCTGCCCTGTGATGAAGGTCGACCGGCCCGCAGTGCAGGATTGCTCGCCGTAGTAGTCCGTGAAGATGATGCCTTCGTCGGCGATCCGGTCGATACCCGGCGTCTGGTAGCCCATCATGCCCATGCTGTAGGCGCTGATGTTGGACCGGCCAATATCATCGCCCCATAACACCAGTATATTGGGTTTTTCACTCTCCTGAGCGGTCACGGCTACGCTTGTCGCCGCGAGCAAAATGCCGGCGGAAAAGCATCGTCTCAGATGTCGGTACCTATCCATTTTTCAAACTCCTTTTTCTGACGGTTTCGAACTTTTACGGTGTTCACCAGCGCCGCATTGACGCCCGAGACAGATGTGCGCATTGCATGCTCGTCTCAAATTTGCGCAAGAAAGCAGATATGAACTCCGCTCACGATGCCGCGCATTGCGCATGATCTCCCCCTGCGTCTGAACAACCTCATTGAGATTTGAGTTTGTTGGGGCAGGAACGCGGATGGAAGTGCGGTACGGTTACGATTTGGTACGTTACATGAGTCGTACGCCTATGGTTGCAGCGCCATGCTCGTAGATGCTAAAACATTGCTAATGTCGATAGATCAAAACGAGCCAGAAAGCGTGCGCACAGCGCTGTCGCAGGTCATTGGCAGTGCGGAGTTCCGCGCCTCCGAAAAACGGACGGCTTTCCTGGAATACGTGGTGCAAAAGGCGCTCTCGGACGAAACTGAAACCATTAAAGCCTACAACATCGGTATCGATATATTTGGCCGCGGCGAGGATTTCGATCCCCAGTCCGATCCGGTCGTGCGTGTGGAAGCCGGACGTCTGCGGCGCGATCTCGAGCACTATTATCTGACCGCCGGGCGAGACGACAAGATCGTCTTTGCGATCCCGAAAGGCACGTACATCCCAGAGATAAAGCGCCGCGAAGTTACGCAATCCGAACCAAAGATGGCGCACCCGGAGGCGAGTGATTCAAATGGCAATGGCCGGCGCGCCCTGCAGACGCACGGCTTGTTGTTGCTCAGCAGCGTATTTGCTGCCGGAATCGTTGTGGGTACGGTCTTGCTCGCACTGTGGTCTTATCCTCTGGAACGGTTAAGCGTCCGCGCCTTGGATGCGACGCCGGTGGTCGCTTCTGAAGACGAAACAAGCCCTGTAATAACGCAAGCCACTCTGTACGTGGCTCCGTTCGCTTCGATCTCGCCCGACGATGAAACTGAAGCGCTTGCCCACGGCCTCACGCTGGAGATCGCCGCGATCACGGCTCAGTTTCCCGAGGTCGCCGTCTATCCGGTGTCTGACGGGTTTGCTCATCGGTTTAAATCAGAGGGCGTGGATGAGGCCCCCAGACCGGCTGAGTATCTACTTTCTGGCAGCGCCCGCATCGTCGGTGATGAACTGCAGGTCCTTGCCTACATGAGAAACAGCGGCGACGGACGGCAAATCTGGTCGGAGAAATTCGAAGTCAAATATGCCCCGCAGGCGGTGTTCCAAGTGCAGGACAGCATCGCGCGCTCGGTTTCGCGAAAGTTGGCAGAGCCGTTTGGAATTCTGAGGGAAAGCGTTCGAAACGAGCTGCGCACCCACTACGATCTCGGTCTTGAACAATACCGATGCGTTCTCCTCGGCTATGAATACCGCACGTCGTTCACAAAGGATTTGCACCTTAGAGCGAGGGAATGTCTCGAACGCGCCACCCGGACGGAACCTGAATACGCGAGAGCATGGTCACTTCTCGCGTTACTCGTTACTGACGAAGTCCGGATGTTTCACAACCCCAAACCGAACGCATCCGAGCGTTCCCTTTCGGCAGCGCGAAAGGCGGTCGAATTGGATCCAAAAGATCCGATAAGCTTTCAGGCTCTCTCAATGACGGAATTCACGTTCGGCTCGACTGCGGCCGGTCTGGCTGCGGCGCGGCAGGCAATAGAGCTCAATCCGCATAATATGGAGGCGCTTTGGCAGCTTGGCTTTCGCGAATGGTTGTCAGGGAACTACGAAGAGGGTGCCAGGATCAGCCAAAGCGCCATCGCAGGAAGCCCGACGGTACCTAATTGGTTCTATTGGATGCCTGCGGCAGAGCAATATCGCTTGGGAAACTATGATCGAGCGCTCGAATATGCCGAACGGATGGGTACGCCATCCCTCATTTTCGTCGAAGGGCTCCGTGCCATGACCTATGGACAGTTGGGGATGCTGGAACAAGCACAGCATTCACTTGACTTGTGCCGAGACCTGGAACCGGATTTCGACAGTCGCGCGCGCGAGTGGTTTGCCGCATTCCGCATGCATGAAGATGCCCTCGATCTGTTCATCGAGGGGCTTCGCAAGGCGGGTCTCGCCTCATAGTGTCAACTTGGCAGGAAATACGCCCTAATTGCGAGCCTTCAACCACTTCTCTATTAGAACCTAGTCAAGTGGTTGAAATTGCGGCTTCATCCGGTCTGTTGCAGGACATCCGATATTGGCCATGACGTATCGGATATCAGATTTCGCCACAGACGCATCAGGCGGCTTCGCCCGATCCGCGACTGGTAATACTGGCCGCGGCTAAAGGGCGGTTTGAAATTTGGCCGGATCGATACGGCTGAACGGCTGGTTTGTTGGAATCCGCTGCACTGCCGAAAATTCACCACCGTGAATGCGAACCTTTTCTACGTCAGCGAAAGCTGCATCTGCAAAAGGCGGCTTCGTCCCGCACAGCAGTCATTCGTGCATCCTGTAGAGAAGGCCCGCTTTAAGTCAGTTCAATGGTCCTGGCTTTAGTACCAGAAAAAAATCGGGCTGCGGGGGTGCCTTGCACACAGGCACCCCTGTTTTAATGGAGGGTGGGGGGCTTCGGCTAGCAACTTTCTAGGGCTCAATACAATCGCCTGGCTTGTTGGTTAGTCACTACCCGCTGCACGTCGCACGCTAGTGCTAAAACTTTGTCCGTTGGGGTATACCCTAGTGGACATCTCCGCGAGGGCGCGAAAAGGTGTCCGTAAGTGTTGAACCTATTAACGGTCACCATTATCTAGGGACGCAACCCTAAAGGACACATCCAGAGGCCAACCATGACCACTATTCTCTATGCCCGCGTCTCGACGACAGACCAAAACGCCGCCCACCAGTTCGATCAAGCAACGGCCGCTGGGTTTCAGATCGATGAGGTGATAACGGACGTGGGAGTGTCTGGCGTCAGCACGACTCTTCGAGAGAGGCCAGAAGGCAGCCGGCTTTTTGACAAGCTACGGCGAGGGGACACATTGGTCGTCCGCTGGGTGGACCGTCTCGGGCGAAACTACAAAGATGTGACCGAGACTATCAGACACTTTATGAATGAGGGCGTGATCATCAAAACCGCGATTAACGGTATGGTCTTCGATGGCGCCACGTCAGACCCCATGCAAAAGGCCGTTAGAGATGCTGTGGTCGCCTTTATGGCGGCAACAGCTGAGGCCCAGGCAGAGGCAACCAAAGAAGCCCAGAAGGCTGGCATCCAGTTTCAGCGAGTGCAAGACCCAACCAAATACCGTGGCAAAAAACCGACGTACGACCGGGAGAAATTGCTGCGGGTGAGTGAATTGATCAGCGAAGGACATGGTACAACGGCGGTTTCGAAGGAATTGGGGCTTTCTCGGCAAACGGTAATTCGCATTAGGGCGAACCCGGAAGCAGCAGAAGCGGCATTGGCTCGTTGGGGTCTCTAGACAGCCGCCAAATGACGGCGGTTTAAAGCGCCAACGGGAATGTTTTATCGCTGGCGCTACGGGTCCGGCCAATTTGGGCTAGTTTTCTTGCTCGCTTTCCTATTCCGGGATCGGTACTCGATTGACGCGAAGCGGGTTCTAGTGGCTTAGTCCTCGCGATTAATCAGTCCCCTGCAGGTAGTATAACCTTAGCTGCGGCCCGAACCGATGGCCGCTAAGCTGGCATTCAGCGGTTTTTGGATTCAATCCCTGGGCCCATATATGCTGTTACGGCTTAGGAATGAGAGCAGCAAGCCGGCGCTGCTGGTCTACGGCCAACGGCACCACCGCCACACATTGGGCTCCCAAAGACAACGCCCCGGCCCGCCCGAACGCCCGTTCGTGAGCCACCGCCAGCAATTTGATTTGTTCTATGGGCGCGAGCCAGCCGTCAGCTCCCCAGGCAGCATCATCGTTGAGCAGGCCAGCCATTCGTCGCACGGCTACCTCACCGTTTGACCGGATGGCCTCCCGAACCTCCGGCGGCATGACCCGGCGCCCTCGAGGATTACCGGATTGGCCTTTCTTGAACCGCATTGCTTACTCCTGTTTCGCCCCTGTTAGCGATGCGAGCCCCCTACGTGCGTGAGGGCGTGCTCTGCACGTCTATTACCCTACCTCGATCCCGGTTCAGCTGCCCCCCATGATCGCCTGTCGGGTCTAGTTCGCTTGGCGGCAGGTACATCGCCACCGTACGTTATGGATGGTGTTTATGTTATAATATAACTCCTACAGAGCAAAGTTAAATCAACAGCTTGCGTAATACAGGCGCACTATCTTGGCACGTCGCGGAGTTGGCGGCCAGCGCGGGTGGGCATTAGTAACCACGCCAATCACTCGTAGTGGTCATCAGCGCCTCTTCCGGCAGGTCTACGACACAGTGAAGGATTTACGACGCAGGACCACCGGTTCTCGGCCTTGGCCGCGCGGATGCGCTTCTGGTGCGGTCACAGGTTGATCTCGACGTCAATCACCGCCAATCACAATCCTGATGTTGTTGTCGATCGAGCAGTGATCTCCGACGATTTTAATTCTGGTCTAAAACACGGTGCCAGGGCGATGCCCAGCTGTACGCGGGCGCTGCCCTTCAGCTTGCGGTATTCGGTAGCCATGTCGAGGAACAGTACATCAGCCGTGAGCTGCTGTTGCAGCGCGGCTGTTGCGCGGGCGTGCTTCGTTGCCTTGACTTGCAGTCTCGTCAAGGGAAGATACCACCTACGGCTGCATATAGTCAGGGTGGTATCTATATACCCATATACAAAATACACCTGCATTTTTAAAGGGCTATGTAATACGGCGCCCAAGAGCGCGTTGTCCGCCCAACCGCTAAACCTGCCATCCTTGCCAAGCTATTTGGAGTCCTCCAGGCCCACTCAGTGGGTATATATTTTCTTTCATCTATTTGTTTTATCTTCATATTTTAAGAAAAGTTTGGCAGTTTGGAACCTAGAGTAACAAAAACAACGACTTGGGCACCGCCAAACCTACCGCCAATGTCCAAAAACCCACCCAAATTTTGGGTGGGTTTCCTGTTCTCATTTCTGGGCGGAGGTTTTGACCTTCAGCTTCTCGACCTTAAACAAGTTCCGTTTCTTGTGGTTTGTCCTGTTTCCGAGGCTCCGAAACGTAGTTTGGAGGGCGAAACCGTCGTAGTTGATCCCAACTTCCTTGCGCAAAAACGAGGTCATTGACTGCGCAGAATAGACATGCACGCTATGCTTCCGAGCGTCGCCGATCACTTTCCCTTCCAGTATTTCCGCCGCCGTGAACCAGTTGCCGTTGATGTCCGCCACGGTCTCTGGCGTGGGCATGGCGTGGATGGCCGCGAGAATGCCGGGCATTGCCTCCGCGTATTCGGATTGTTCGCCGTCGTCGCCGACGTCTTTCCACCACTCCGTTATGTCGGTCTGGGCGAGGGTCACGATCGGCCCCGCCACGACCTGGTTCCACGCAGTGAAACGGCCTGACAGGCCACCCTTGGCCTTGGCCGACAGGACGGCACTCAGGGCGCCGAGTATCTTGCCCCTGTTGGTCCTGGTGAAGGCGCGCAGGTCGGTGTGGTGATACGTGCGCCGCGCGAGGTTGATGTCGGCCTTGGGCTGCAGGTTCACGACCAGTGTCCGCGACCGCATGTCCTTGGTGACCTCAATCTGGTTGCCCGTCACGATCACCACCACGTTGGCGGGTGCGTTGATCTCCTTATTCGCGCCAAGTATCCGGTTCTCGTAGTCTGTCGCCGTCACGAAGTGCTCCAGCCGGGCGTCGCCGACCCGCCACCCGCGCGGCAGGTTGTCGAAGATGACGTAGGGCTTGCCAGCCAGCACCAGAGTCGTGAGCACTTTGATCAGCTCCTCGCCCTTGGGGTATGTCGTGGTCGAGCAGCGCCCGGCGATAGCCTCCATGATAATTGTGGGCAGGAACGTCTTGCCCGCATTGTGACGGGTCGCCGTAATGCTGAACGCCGGCGGCCCTTCCTCCCCCGCCAGATGGGTCGGCGAGACCAGCATCGTGCAGGCCAGTGCGATGGCGTTGGCCTTGTCCACTTCCTCGTGGAACGGGAAGTCCAACAGCCACTCGTCCAGCAGCCAGTTGTACGCCGCAGCTGGGTCCGTCCACGCCTCGACGTCGATGGGTTCGCTGGACACCAGCAGGCCGTCGTGCCAGCCCGCCTGCAGGATATCGCCGTCCCTCCACACTGGGTGCGGCGCGAACCCCTTGATCTCTGGCAGATGTCCGGGCAGCCTTTCGAACAGTGCGCCCAGAAAGTGCGGGTTTGGTATCGCCGGGATGGTCAGACCGTTTTTGTCTGGTTTAACGATGTCTGCCACATCCACGATCAGGGCGACCAGCTCCGCCTTGTTCAGCACCGTCAGGACGCCGTTGCTCATCGTTGCCGCCACCCCGCCGTGGTTAAAGGCCTTGTGGCCGTCAGCGATCATCTGCGCGACCTCCGGCACCAGGCATCTGATGTCGCCGATAGGGTCGCCCAGCACTATCGTGGGCAGTTGTGTTATTTCATCCATTTTGCGAAGCCCTGCATCTTGCGGGTTAGTTCGGCGTTGCCGACCCCGCTGTTATAATTCCACGCACGCCCCAGTGCGCGTTCGGCCTGCCAGTCGTGCTTCATATCGAGGACGTGGCCGCCAGAGGGCGACAGGTAGGCCACTGTTGATGCGAACTCCTCTGGCGTGAAGTTGTAGCGGCGCATCCAGTAGGCGATGGCGAACAAATGCGCGCTGCGGTCGCCGTCCTTCGCCGGTAGCCGGTCGCCGAACTTGCGCCGCCGGTCCACCAAATTCTGAACCTTCGCGATAAGCGCCTTGTCTGGGCGCCCTCCGATACTGATGGGGTCACACCCACCTCGCACGACGCCTTTGCCACTGTGGTTGTCTCTGATGTCCTCGCAGACGCGTGTGCCCAGCGTGACGGGTTCGCAGTCGTTGTGGACTGAGTACCCCTCCCCAAAGGCGATCCAGCCACCCGCGCCCCGCGCGTCCAACCCTGGCACGATGTTCTGGCGCCCTAGCAGGTTCTCGAACCCGATCGGCAGCTTGAAGATCAGGTGCGCACCACCCGACACGGTTTTGTGGGCGCGGGTAAACTTGGGATCAATGTTGAACTGGGTCATCCACGCCATCGGTTCCCTGACCGACTTGTAGGTGTCCACATCCAGCGCATAGAGGCCGTCGCCCATCGGGAGCCCAAAACCATTGGCGCCCGTCCAATCTATGCCGTCCACATCCATTGTGGCGTCGTGGTGGCCGTGCTCCGTCAGCGGCCGTTTCTGGTGTTTCCGTCCATCCCACGCGATCGCTATGGGGAAGACGGGGCGGCCCCAAGCGCGGGCCGCCTCCATCCAGTGAGTGGTCACAATCGATCCGTCTGTGCAGCGGAAGGTGTGCATTTGAATGCATCCCAGCCACCGGGACCGCGCTGGTAGCCCACCACAAAGCCACCAGACTCATTCAGTACGTTGATCTGCATAACAAACCCGCTGATGGATCGGAACGCCTCTATGGTGCCGTCCATGTCGGGGGCCTCGCCGTTAAGTAGCACCAGCGATCCCGTCAGCGAACCAAAGTCAGACTGCAGGCTTACGAGGCTGCACTTCAGTGTATCGTGTCCAAACATCTTCGTGTCCGCACCTCCTGCATGAACATCTGCGCCAGCTCGCAGCTCAGGTGCGCCTGATCCTCTTCAGACAGTGCCCACCGCACGATGTTGTTCATGCCGGCATCTATCGTGTTGTGCATGAGTATCTCGAGGTCGACAGCGTCGCGCAGCGGCTCAGTAAGGACGTACGTCCTCTTCTCAGAACCCCATTTGGTCTCGACCTTGGCTGTTGGCGGCAGATCTGGGCTAGCCGGACCCATCACAACGCCACCCGCGGGCGGCTGCCAATCCACTGAGTAACTTCTTGCTGCTTCCAGGCGACAACGCCCTTGGTCAACTGGAGGGGCGCCGGGAAACCGCCCAGTTTGACAAGGCGGTACAATGTGGACGTCGTCAGTCCGGTGACCTGCTCGACGGATTGGCGGCGCATTAACGGATCCAGGGTTTGTTGCTTTCCTGCCATCTCTCTTAGCCTCCTTGGCTCATTTGATTTGAACCAAGAGAGACCGAGATCAGTCGAGATGCCTACCGGACAAAAGTCAGCTGCGTTTTTTTCCGGTCAAGCTTGCTTGCCTTGCTGCTTTTTTCGTATTTTTCGGAAAGCGTCGTAAGTCAGGTTCGGTCCGAAGTGTTTGTCAGCGCCCGGAGTGGTCTCGATAATATTGCGGCACGCCGTTTCGAATGAGATCGAGTCGTCGACACTTATCAACTCCATGGCTTTATCATAAAGGAACTTGTCACGAATATCGGAATTTGGCCGTCCCTTCTTTTTGGCTGGCTCTGAGTTTTTGAATACTCGGACTATGAAGTCTAGCTCATCCTGCCAGGGAGTGTAGTCAGTCGTGCCAAGTGGAATCCGTCTAGCTAGGTGTTCCAAATGGGCGAGCACAGCATTCACTCGAAACTCGTCAATCTTGTCGCGCTTCATGGTGTCCCCTTCAAATAATCAGCCCAAGCTTCCATCAGACCGCGTCTGCGTTCGAGGAAGTCTTCTCGGCGATAGGCTCGTTCAACTGCATTGCCGATTTTGTGGGCCAGCGCATCTTCAATAAGTTCCCGCCCCCAACCTTGGGCGTTTGCCCAATCACTGAACGTGCTACGCCATCCATGCGGCGTGTAATCGCCCCATCCTGCCCCTTTGAGTGCCTTGGCAATCGTCATGTCCGACATTGGCCGGCCGCCCGTGCCTGGGTGCATCAGATCGGTTTCCGCAAACCGTGGCAGGTTTGCCAGATGTTCCGACAAAGCATACGACATGGCCACGCGGTGCAAAGTTCTTGCCTTCATCCTCTCGGCGGGCACCTCAACTCGGCCTTCTTTCACATCGTCCCAATTTAGGTGTCTCACCTCTCCCGAACGCAGTCCCGACAAAATCAGGGTAATTAGCGCGGCGTATCCGATACCCGCTTCCTGCTTCGCACGGATAGCCGCAAAGGCTTCCGGTGCTTCCCTCCACGGCACAGCAGCGTGATGCTTGACCACTTTCACTTTCGATTGTTTGGGAAGTATGTGTTCCAAGTTGTCGCGCAAAGCAGCCGGGTTAGGCCCGGGGCAATCTTTGCGAGCAATGCAGGCGCCAAGAATGCGTTCAATACGCTGACGCACGCGGCCAGCCGTCTCGATTTTTGTTAACCAGATTGGCGAAAGCAACAGTTCAATATCAGCAGGCTCAATATCAGCGATGTTCATATGCATTATGCTGGCAGCATAGCGTTCGAGGCTGCTTTCCCATTGCGCGCTGTGCTTGGCATTGCTCCAAGTCTGGTGGTGTGCATCTAGATACCGTCGCATGGCTGCACGAAAGGTTACTTCTGCCCGCACACGGAGCCCGGTAGGTAGTTTCAATCTGGACATGATAGGATCTAAGCCCTGCCCTACGACCCTACGCGCCTCTGCAGCTTTTTCTCGGGCGGTGGCCAGCGAAACGGAAGAAACGGACCCAAGACCCATTTCACGTTTCTTCTTTTCAACAGTAAATCGAAAAACCCAGGCTCTGGAGTTTCCTTTGACCCGCAAAAACAACCCACCGCCGTCCGAATGCATCCCATCGCCGGCAGATGCGACAGCTTTTGCAGTTAGTTTGTTTAGTGCCAACGTCCGCATGCCCAACCCACCTGAAACCCACCCGATACCCGGTACGTGATGAGTATACATGAATGCTCATGGGACTTAACATCAATTAATTAACTTAAAAAACAATATCATGGCAAGGTATGGAAAAAATTAGTGGCGGAGAGACAGGGATTCGAACCCTGGAGACGGTCTCCCGCCTACACACTTTCCAGGCGTGCGCCTTCGACCACTCGGCCACCTCTCCGTGCTGCGTGCTTGTGCCGCAAGCATTCCATCTTTGCAAGCGTCAATTGAGGCACGTCCTTGCAAGGGCCTTCACGCAAAAAACGTCGTAAAACTAGCCACGTGGCTAAGCGTCGGACGCCTTCAAAGCCTCGGGGTTGCGCAGCCAGATGTCCCGTTGTGCAAACGGAATCTCGATACCTTCCTCGGCAAAACGTTTGGCAATCTCGTGGTTCAAATCTGATTTGACATTTAACACCCAATTTACATCGCGCAGAATAGCGCGAATTTCAAATTCAAGCGCATCCGCACCAAAGCCCTGAAATACGATATTAGGGGCAGGATGCGCGACAACCATGGGGTGCGCATTGGCAATCTCTTTCAGGATTGTTTCGATCCGTTTCGTTTCAGTGCCATAGGCAACACCAACACTGACGATCACGCGGCCAATTGTATTGCCTCGGGTGAAGTTCGTGACTGTGCCGCTGATCAAATCAGCGTTTGGCACGATAAGATCAGTCCGGTCAAAAGTTTCGATGCGGGTGGATCGCACTGAAATCGCGCGCACATAGCCCATTTGGCCGCCAACCTCGATCCAGTCGCCTTCTGAAATGGGGCGCTCTATCAGCAGGATGATGCCGCTGACGAAATTGGATACGATAGTCTGAAGGCCAAAACCGATCCCGACTGAGAGCGCGCCTGCAACCAGCGCAATCGACGACAGATCGATACCCGCTGCCGTTATGGCAACAACCGACGCCAGAAAAATCCCGACATACCCTAAACCAGCAACAATCGCATTTTGCCCACCGGTATCAATTGATGTCTTTGGCAACAGAGTCGAGCGTAAGGTGCCCTGGAGTACGCGGGTAATCCCATAACCTACACAAAACACCAAAGCAAATGTCAGAAATACGGTTGGAGATATGACCACTCCACCCACGCTCACACCGCTCATGAATTTGAACCAGGCCTCTTGCAAGTCTGATACGCGCGCGCCCCAAAACAGCGCGAGCGATGGAATAGCGGCCAGCATCACTGCAAAATTGACCAAAACGGGGATAAGGGAATCCCTGCTTTCCTGCCCTTTCCCCGCAATCAAAAGGTAAACATCGGCCGCAAAATTCTGGAGGATGAGAACAAGAGCAAAGATGGCCGCTGTGCCAATCATCGGGTAGATGATTTCATAACTCAAAGTGGCATAGCCAAACACAGCCAGCAGAGGCGCCCCGAGACCGCTTAACATCATGCCGACGCCAACCGCGCGCGCAACACGCTCTGACGAGCGCCTTACAACTTTCTCCTCGGTTTCAGGTACGCTGTTTGGCATTCTACGCAGGATTTGCCCAAAGCGGAAAAAGATCAGACCCGCGAACACCACTTGCGGAAACAGGGCGATCGCTTCTGTTTGTGGCGAAAATCCCTCGTAACTCGCTAGTACAACCAAGAAATTGTGAACAATAAATAGTATCGCCAGCAGCGATCCGTAAAGGCGAGCTTCCGCGCGTTGGCCGGAAGGCAGCGGAATCAGCGCATCATCATCGTGTTTTGGGAAAACACGTTCGCAAATCCAACGCAGTCCCAGCAAGATGGCACCCCAGATTGGAATGACGTCAAGCACTTGCGTGCCGCGCCGCCCCACCAATTCGGTCGCGCTCATCGCTTGCATCAGCGCCAGCAACCCCAACAATGGCGTTGCAATACGAAATAACGAAAGCAGGAAACTCCAGACGCCTGCACCGCGCCCACCAAAGGATCTTAATCGTTCTACTGCGCGTTCCGACCAGACGCCACCGCGTGCGATCAGCAGAACGCCAATCGCTGCCAAGAGCAACACAACTGGCAAATTGTCTATGAACTCACCTCGTCTACGGGGCGTGTTCATTGACAGCCTTGCCTCTGAGCCAATTGACAAGATGGCCTTGCTGACATGCTCAGCAGCGGAAGGCCACTTGGTCAAATTCAGGGGCGTCGGCCCCCGCGACAACAATTCTTCTCGATCCCGTTCTCGTATCAGATGATCAATTTCACGGATGAGAACATCGGCTTGCCTGTAAGCCTCCTCAGCGACGATCACCGGTGCCTGGGCCAGTGACAATTGCTCTGTTACAGCAGAACGCCGCGCCTCAACTATCTCGTCTTCACCACCTTCTGGTACGGGCCCCAATGCGGCTAGCTGTGACTGCAGCGTGTTAATTCGCGCCTTGTTGGCATCTTGAGCTGCCAGAAAAGACTTGCGATGGTCCGCTATTTCGGCACGCAGATCTTCAAACGCCCTGACAGATGCACGGTTGGCGTCGATTGCCTGCTCTGCTCGCGCGGCGGTGGCCTGCCACGCATCAAAATCCGGCTCTTCCTGCGCACCGGCAAACCCGGCCCATAGGGTCAGAGTCAATCCGAGAACAACTGCACGCAGGATTATCATACGTCTTCGAAAACCCCCGGGATGCTGGCCGGAGCCTGGCTGAGCCATTCCGGTACCGGCAAATCCTTACTGCGCAAGAACTCTGGATTGAAAAGTTTGGACTGATATCGTGTCCCAAAGTCGCAGAGAACTGTCACCAGCGTATGACCCGGTCCCATGTCGCCCGCCATACGGATCGCGCCCGCGACATTAATGCCGGAGGACCCGCCCAGACAAAGCCCTTCGTGCTGCAACAAATCAAAGACCACAGGTAAAGCTTCGGAATCATGGATGTTGTAGCTATAATCGGGAGTGAATCCCTCCAGATTCTTGGTGATGCGGACCTGACCAATGCCTTCGTTGATCGAACTGCCTTCTGACATCACAAGCTCGCCGGAGGTGTAGTAGTTATGAAGTGAGGCGCCATCGGGATCAGCGAGGCCGATTTTTACGCCCTTCGATTGCAGCGCCTCGGCCACGCCGGCAAGAGTACCGCCCGATCCAACAGCGCAAATGAAACCATCCACTTTGCCTTCGGTTTGCTGCCATATCTCTGGTCCCGTGGTCTCGACATGGGCTTGTCGGTTGGCGACATTGTCAAACTGATTGGCCCAGATTACGCCCTCGTTTGAATTGCGTCCGAGTTCCTTGGCCAACCGCTCTGAGTAATGCACAAAGTTGTTTGGATTGCGGTAAGGCGCGGCAGGCACCAGCACCAGCTCTGCCCCCGCCAGACGCAACATGTCTTTTTTTTCCTGACTTTGCGTTTCGGGCATGACAATCACAGTTTTGAAACCCATCGAGGCCCCGACTAGTGCCAGACCGATGCCTGTGTTACCGGCTGTGCCTTCTACAATGGTGCCGCCAGACCTTAATTCTCCGCGCGCAACTGCGTCCCGAATGATGTACAGCGCGGCGCGATCTTTCACCGATTGGCCGGGATTCATAAACTCAGCTTTACCCAGGATTTCGCATCCCGTCAGTTCGCTGGCGCGGTGCAGACGGATCAGCGGTGTATTTCCAACGGCTTCTGCCAGATCGGTTGCAACGTGCATTAAGGTTTCCCCAGTATTTCAGTATGGATACAGCGTGAAACAGGTGTAGACGGGCCGTGCGGCGACCTCAAGCCAAAGCGCACCTTATGCTGAGCTGCGCAACCGATCCCTGTGCCGTGCCAGCCAAAGTGCTGCCAGAACTAATGGCGTGCTTCTAATCTCCAATGTATCCGTCATTTCCATCAGGCCGTCGAAATCGAACAGATGCGATCTAATATTCTCAGATTCACTGGCTAGCCCGCCTTCCGACCCGCCATGCATGTCCGGCAAATCCGTAATGCCCAAATACATATAGAAAAATGAAGTAGACGCCCCCGGGGAAGAATAACTTTCCGTGATCTTCTCGAGTGATCTTAACGTCAACCCGGCCTCTTCCATCGTTTCACGTTGCGCCGAGTCCTCCGGAGTTTCACCTGCATCTATAAGGCCGGCAATGGGTTCAAGCTGCCACAAATCGGGATCGCCACGACCAAGCGGGCCCATTCTGAATTGCTCGACCAGCAACACCCGATCTCGCACAGGATCATAGGGCAGAACAATCACGGCATCTCCGCCCAAAAACACAGCTCGCTTGACCTCGTCAGAACTTGTGCCGTCAAAGCGATCAAAGGAAAGTTGGTATTCATCCAACGCATAAAAGTCTGCGTAAGCGCGTTTTTGTTCGGCTATGCGCACATTGGTATCGCTCATCCCGCTCGGGCTGCGTAGCTTTGCCTCTGCCTGCGCCGTCAGCCTGGCTGTTGCGCGCGCCTTGATCATGCCAAAC
Source organism: Paracoccaceae bacterium (assembly GCA_039969355.1). GTDB lineage: Bacteria > Pseudomonadota > Alphaproteobacteria > Rhodobacterales > Rhodobacteraceae > JL08. Next base: position 191,055 of record JBDVOA010000040.1, on the reverse strand, counting down.
ATGCCAGCGATCTCTGTTTTGGTTTTGCTGCCAAAATAGCTCATCACGTCTTTTGCAGATTCCAAGCTAAGCGCACCAAAGTCGCGTTCCCAATCCGTTAGCGACCATGCATCGCCCGGCGACCACAAATCGGCATCAGGAAAAAACACCAGTGCACGCTTGGCTACCCCAGAGTCAGACAAAACCGGCAATGGGTTCAGGTGATATTCAAACCCCGACTCATAGAACGACAGACGCTCGATTTCCGTTTCGCTCAAATTAACAACCAATACACCCTTTGCCGAAGCACCCTGCTCAGACCTGATCATTGGAAAGGATTGATCTTGCGCCCAATACACGGCGTGGTTCTCCAAGGTTGCGGGGACATTGTCACCATCGGAAACGGCGCGACCAAGTACAAACTCAAGCAAGGGCTGATGCCGCAGCGACCCATAAAAGAAAAAAGCTGTCGTCACCTCAGGGCCAGCGCCGCCAGGCATTTTCGGTTATCAATCCGGTGATCACCCCGCCAATAATGAAGGTCACGATAAGCTGCGGGTCCATTAGAATTTTGCCGTATTCTATCATGATATCGAAGATTGCAATGATTGATTCGAATGCATCACTGTATCGATTTCGCATAGCCAACCGGATCATCTCGTTACAGCCCTGCACAAACAAACCCCAGAAAACCAGGCTCACCACACCGGTAAAGCCGTTGTTGATGGCTGCTGTAACACCGCGCCCTGCCCGCTTGCCCATTACAAACCACCCGCATAGCCAGCCCAGTGCCATGTTTACGAACGGAAAATACCCGACATCGGTATCTTCAGGAAGCAGAGGGATGATCATGCCGGAGGCAATAAAGGCAACAAGCGTAAGCCCCAAAGCGGCGACAAGGCGGGCTGCACTAGGCATTGAGTGTTAACTGCATTATTCAGGCCGTGACATTGTGATCCGGAGTTCCGCACAGTTGGCACTTTCAGGGGCGTCAGCGCAAGAGTTCAGTTAACATTCCATATATTCTACCCACTTAGGTCTCTACCAGCCAATTGCGAAAAACGGCGTTGATTCCTTCTCCCAGCGAAAATTCAATTCGATAAGGTCGCTTATGAGCAACGGCTTGTCGGAAAAACGTGTAAGTGCACGACATCCGCTCGACTACGCTACGCAGGTCAGAAGACCCACAAAAAATCCACGAATGCAAAAAAACTGCCGTGGTGTAAGTCGGTGTTGTATCATGATACGCAGTTACACCAGCGTGAACGATAGCCAGTCGCAAAAAAATGACTGGGGAAAATCAAAAAAAGGACAGGGACAGAATGTCAATCAAACCACCATTCACGGACATTGATATCAAGAAGCAGGAGGACGGCTTTTACCAGAATAACAGCCTTCCCATCGCTCTGATATCCAAATCAATCATGGTCGCGCTTGTGCTTTGGGCGCTTGTTTTCCCAGCAAACGCTAACGGCACGCTGGGCAGCCTCAACGGCGCTCTTCTGGAAATCTTCAACCAGTTCTACATCATCGTAGTTGGTTTCTTTGCTTTCTTCCTGCTGGTCGTCGCGGTGATACCGTCGACGGGCCGCCGCATCATGGGGACGCCCGGCGAAGCACCTGAATTTTCCAACTTCTCGTGGTTTTCGATGATGTTTGGCGCTGGTCTGGGTGTTGGACTGATGGTTTTCGCGACAGCTGAGCCTCTTGGTCTTTGGGGGTCTAACCCGGTTACCGTGGCAGGTGAAGTTGCCGGAAATTCGTCGGAGGCCGTTGAGTCCGCATACCGATACACATTTGCCCACTATGGTTTTCACGCCTGGTCGATCTATGTTGTTACTGGTCTTAGTCTTGCCTACTACGCTTACACACGAGACATGCCGCTTACGATCCGGTCAGCATTAACGCCGCTTTTTGGTGGTGCAATGAACGGAATTCTGGGTCACATTGTTGATGTCTTAGGTGTGGTCGCCACGATTCTGGGCGTGTCGGTTACAATCGGGTTTGGCGTCAGCCAGTTCATTGACGGAGTCTATGCCATCACGGGTATGGACTGGATGATGAACCTTGACGGGGATGCGCCGGCACCGGGCAAAGTTGGTCTCATTGCGGGCTTGCTTGTCATTATGTCGATGTCGATCATTTCGGCAGTTTCAGGTGTGGGACGTGGCGTAAAGTACCTCTCTAACCTCAACCTAGTTTTGTCGCTCATCCTGCTGATGACGTTTGTCATCTATGGATCGTTTCTATTTGCAATGACCACATACGCGACTGCAATGGTGGACTACATCCTGCATTTCGTCGCGCTCAGCTTTAACGGATTTGGTCCTCAGGATGCGGCGTCTTATGCCGCTGCTTTGCCAGATGCCGCCAAACCGCTTGCCAGTGATCTGATGGCGGGTGCAACCAATCCATGGGGTAGCCTGGATGGTTTCAAGGGCGGACTTGAGGGCGCCGCCGCTGATCTTGACGATGCAACACTGGCAGCAGCTTATGAGGCTGGCAATGATGGTCGTCAGTTCGCGTGGCAGTCAGCCTGGACCACTTTCTATTGGGCTTGGTGGATCGCGTTCTCGCCTTTTGTCGGCCTTTTCCTCGCCCGCATTTCGAAAGGTCGCACAGTACGTGAATTCATCATCGGGTGCGTAATAGCCCCGGCGCTGGTCTGTTTTGCCTGGATGACCATTCTGGGAGGCACGGCCATTGATCTGGAACTCACAGGTGGAGCAGATGGTGCCATTTCGGCGGCGACCAATACCAACAAGCTGTTCGTGACGCTTAGCTACATGATTGAAGGCGGCCTGCTTTCGGGTCTTACCATCATGTGTGTTATTCTGATCATGACATTCCTGGTAACATCTGCGGACTCAGGCATTCTGGTGATGAACACCATCATGTCAGGCGGCAGTCAGGAAACCGGCATCAAGCACCGGATCATCTGGGGGATCATACTCACGCTGGTGATCGGTACGCTGATCCTGGCAGCCGGTGACAACAACCCGATGGATGCACTGCGCAATGCAATGATCATCGGGGCCCTGCCGTTTACCATGGTGATGCTGTTGATGTGCATCGCACTGGGCAAGGCGCTCTACCGCGATGGCCTGCGTGACAAGCATGGAACCGCCGGGCAGCCAGCCGAATAAGGTAAAAAACACCACAAAAAAGGGCGTTGCGAGAGATCGCAGCGCCCTTACTATTTAAGGAATCCCAGCATCCTACCTCAAACTGAATCTGCCAGAACCCCTACAAAGATTGGAAACAGTTTGCAGCATACATAGACAAGCGTACTTAGGCGTTCACATCCACGACAACACGCCCTTTGACCTGGCCTTTGAGAATGTCTTTGCCAAGCTGCGGTAAATCACTGAGCGTAGCGGGATGTACCATGGCTTCTAGCTTGTCCATTGGCAGGTCTTTGGCGATGCGCGCCCAGGCCCGAATGCGATTGTCGTAAGGCTGCATCACTGAATCGATGCCAAGCAAGTTCACACCACGGAGCAAGAACGGTATAACGGTAGCTGGCAATACAGCGCCGCCGGCAAGACCAACCGCAGCGACGGACGCGCCGTATTTCATCTGTCCGAGAACCCTTGCCAGCATCTCTCCACCAACCGCGTCAATACAACCCGCCCACGTCTCGCCCTCAAGGGGACGTTTGACCGTTTCATTTAGCTCCTCGCGCGCAACAATCTGACTTGCACCCAGCGAGGTAAGATAATCTGCTGTTTCCGGCCGACCAGTAACGCCCGCGACTTCGTAGCCAAGGTTTGCCAGAATAGCCGTCGCAACGGACCCCACACCCCCGGCGGCACCGGTTACCAGAACCGGTCCATGCCCCGGTTCCAGCCCGTGATCTTCGAGCGCCATCACCGCAAGCATGGCGGTGAACCCGGCTGTGCCCACAGCCATTGCTGCTCGGGCATCGATCCCGTCGGGCAGCGGAACCAGCCAATCAGCTTTGACCCGCGCTTTTTGGGAATAACCGCCCCAATGCGCTTCGCCCACGCGCCAGCCAGTCAGGACCACCTTGTCGCCGGGTTTGTAACGTTCATCGTCCGAGGCCTCGACCGTGCCGGCAAAATCAATGCCCGGAATATGCGGATAATTACGCACCAATCCGCCTCCCGGACCGATGCAGAGGCCGTCCTTATAATTTACGGTCGAATATTCGACTGCCACAGTCACATCCGCATGAGGCAGGTCATCCAGACCAAGCTGTTGCACCGCTGCGCTGGTTTTCCCGTCTTCGTCCTTGTTCACGACCAATGCGTTAAACATATCTTTCTCCTGATCCTGACGGCGAAACGCTATGCACAACCGTCTTTGTTATTATTTCAAGGTTGATCTGTCGGACAAATATCCGTCCAATCCCCTCATCAAATCCAGAACCTGTCCTGAACCGTCGCCTGACGCATTCCGTCCGGTGTTTCAACCTCGACAGTTGTGCCTGCGTCCCAATGGGTCATTCGCACCATACCGATCGCAACGTTTGTTCCAAAATCCGGTGACCACGCGGCTGAAGTCACCTGCCCTACCCGTTTACCCCCGGCAAAGACGCTCCACGCCCGGTCAATGCCGGGTACTGCATCCCCATGAATCGCAATCGGGCTGATTTGTTGCACCGGACCTTCCTTGGCAACCCGCAACAGCGCATCGCGACCGATGCAGCCAATTGCGGTCTGCGTGTCGCAAAACCTGGCAAGACCACATTCGTGTGGCGTATTGTCGTCGGTCATGTCATTGCCATAAGACAGCAATCCGCCCTCGATACGTTCAATGCCATTTGGGCACCCTGCACGGACGTTCAGGTCCTCACCCGCCGCAAACAGTGATGTCCATAGCGGCATGGCGACATCGCTACCCTCCACGTAAATCTCAAACCCACCCTGCTTGGAGTAACCTGACCGCGCCACGACAAGATCACGACCCTCAAACTGGTACATCCCATAGCGGAAAAACCGAATGCTGCGAACGCTCTCGCCAAAGACACGCGCCATCAGATCGTCGGCCTTTGGCCCCTGCACAGCCAGCGGAGAAACGTCAGGTTCATCCACCAGCACGTCCAGGCGGTATCCGTTGGCAATACCTTTGACCCAGAGCAAGAGATCGCTGTCGGCAATGGAAATCCACCAACGATCTTCGGCCAGCTTAACAGCAACCGGGTCATTCAGCATGCCACCGGTTTCGTCAACAATCGGCACGTAGTAGCACTGGCCGGCCGTCATGCCGCGCAGGTCCCGTGGGGTCAGCATCTGCATCAGCCGCGCAGCATCGGGCCCGCGCAATTCCACTTGCCGCTCTACCGCAACATCCCATATTTGCACATGGTCTTTCAGATGACGGTAGTCAGCCTCGACACTTTCGAAGATTGTTGGCAACAACATTCGGTTGTAAACGGTATAGGCTTTCACGCCTGCCGCCTCGACTCCCTCGGAAAACGGCGTGCGACGCAGGCGGCGCGAGGGCGAGATTTCGGCCATTATTGCAGTCCGGGCATGAATACGAGGTCAGTTACCGGTGCCTTCAGGTCAGAGGCCGTCAGCATCGCATGCACTTGACCCCGATGATGGGTCTGATGGTTAAAGAATCCCGCCACACAGGGGCCCGTCGGTTTGCTCACATCACGACCCAACGAAAATGAAGGCCAGGTCACATCGCCTTTCAGATCTTCATCGGTCAGATTTTCGGCCCATTGGACGATCTGAGCATCCAGTTTTATGCGCTCAGCACGCCATGCCGCGTAATTTGGATGAAGAATGACACTATCCTTGCCGCTACATGTCGGTCCTGACCCCTGCCCAAAGTTCGACATCCAGAACATGTCACCCCACATCAGATGGTTCAGTGTGCTAAAGATAGATCCAAAAAAGGCGCCGTGGTTTTTGGTCAGCTCCACCTCTTCAACGACATCAAGAATATCCATCAACTGGTTGTTTTGCCACATATTATAACGTGCCATCATCGCACAGTAATCGGCGGCAATCACGGTTTGGGACCTTTCCAGTCAATAGGGCATATCTCGGCGGACATACCGCTAAAGTCCCATACGCGGCCATAGTCCCGAACACGGCTTTTCAGACCTTTTGCAGTAATGATATCCGGCCCCATCCAGTATTTGGAATTACTGACCATCACCGGATGTTCCGGGTCTTTGCCCGTCAACATCTCGATCTCGCCCTGAATCTTTCGACCGATCATGATCGAGCGGCGGTTGCCGTAGCGTACAATCTCGACCGGGGCTTTCTCTGCACCGATGATCTCTGACACCAGCATGGTGAACAGACCGGTTGTTCCGCCAGCCGCGCCCGAGAATATTTGCAAGATGCCATTGTAGGCTTTTTGGGTTGCCCTTTCGTCTACATAAGCCGCAACTTTCCAGTTGCCCTCACCCATGCGGCCGGGGATGTCGACCAGCAGGCCGATGTTGAGTCCGCCAAGGTCTTCGCCTTCGTAGTGACCCTCATCAATGGCAATCGCCATCCAGGCATGACAATGCCCTTCAGTTGGTGGATGCGCACCTAGTGATACCACGCAGGGGCAGAAAACGGTGCATGAACAGTTTAGGAACAACTCACCTTTGATGGCCCATTCGGTTGGCGTGGATTTACGCCGCTTTGGATTGGGCATGCGTTGGTCGATGCGTTGCGAAATTGGCAGTCGATCTGCGTCAGGTCTTTTGGTCGCCATCGTCTTCTCCCCTTAAATCCACGGTGTGAAAGGTGACGCGATCACAGCCACTCCGGCCAGGATCAATGCGAAACCCATTGGTTTTGTTACGTAATGTCCGACTTGTGGCAGTTTTTCGAGCACCATGAAGAATGTCGCAAGACCCATCCAAAGCAGGCTCATCACGCCGCCGACAAATCCCAGCGCCATAAAGCCCCAGCAACAGCCGACGCAAAACGCGCCCAGCCCGACGCCCATGCGCACACCACCCGCAAAGCCAACACGCCAATGCCCCAGGAAATACATCATTGGGGAATGGCAAACCCCATGGCAAATTTCCTTTGTGCGGCTGAACTGAAATGCCCCGACAGCGATCAACAACCCGCCCGATACCCAATAGGAGGTTGCGATGCCCAGCATGTCGATCACGCCCGAAAACAACAATCCAAGCTGCACAGCCGTTATGAGTGCTGCAAATGCGACCCAGACGGCAAAGTATCCCAATACGACACCCAACCACCCCGCGCGGGTACCATCTGCGCTGTTCATCAAGTCTTCGTAGCTACGCAACGTCGGCACCAAAGTCGGTAACATCATCGCAGCCATCATGACCGCCCACATCATAAACAAAGGCGCGAATTCGGCCATTGGCATTGACATACCCATGCTCATATTCGGATTCATATCGCGCATTTTCTGCGCCATAGGGCCTGGCCGCCCAATCCAATCAATATCCATGCCCGTGCTCATGGCATACATGAACCACCACGCCGCCAGAATGGAGGCAAAGAACCCTAGCCAAAGAATGTTGCGTAACGACGTCTGAATCACCAAAACCTCCCGACTCAGCCCTTGTGTTTTAAATGTCAGACTTTTAAATGTCTGACAAATGAAAATTGACCCAGAAAGCGCGGCGGACCTCTCTGCCCAAATCGCGGATGCCATCCGGGAGGCCATCATTTCCGGCGACCTGATCGTTGACGCTCGGCTTCCGTCCGAGGCTGAACTGGTCGATCATTTCAAAGTTTCGCGCCCTACGGTGCGTGAAGCGCTCAAGCGGTTGGCAGCTCAATCCCTTATCCGGACCCAACGCGGCGCGACCGGTGGCGCGTTTGTCAATCGCATCAGTTTTGAGGATGCCTATAGCCAGCAAATCACCACCTCAACCCTTCTTTTGTCGATGAATGCGGTCAGCTTTGAAACGGCGTGCGAAGCGCGATTTGCCCTTGAACGTGCCTGTGCGCACCTGTCTGCCAACCGCCGAAGCGCTGACCACCTTGCCACAATGCGTGCTGAAATTCATCGCCAATCGCAGCCCGGCCTGACCGATGAGGCATTTTGCGCCTCAGATGTTGCCTTTCATCGTGCATTGGTTGATGGCGCGAGCAATCCGGTACTCAGTTATCAATTGGCGGGCGCGGTGGAAGCGATGCAGCCGTTGATGAACATGATTACGTTCACGGCGCGCTCTCGCGAAGCCATCGTCACTCTGCACACCGGGATTGCCAACGCCGCAGAGGCGCGAAAAGGCGATGCGCTCAGCGCTGGCCTGTCATCGCTTGAAAAAGAAACACAGGAATTGGCAAAAAGCGTATTTGCCGCCCGGGCAGGTCGACGCTAGGCTACACCCCATTTGATCAACAAATGCGCGCCCTGACGACTGATCTTGGATAAGAGAAATATTTGTAGCCGCGATTTGGATAGGGCATTTCGCCAAACGCGGGCCAGTCAAACGGTCCCCATCCCCACGGTTCCTTTCTGATAACCCCTTCGAATTCACGTCTATCAATTTGCATGCTCCGCAGGAATGAACTTCTCGGCGGCCAGAACCGGGTTCTGGTGGTCTGACAGATAAACTGGTGCCGCACAGTTGCTTGTGCAAACTGACCCGGCCCGGTCTGTCGGATATCAACAACGTGCCCGGCTTTGGTACCGAAATCCCTGATCCCGAAAGTTAGCGGCACAGGCAGGTCAAAGGTTAACGGGTTGCCCGCCGGTCCAATTAGACCCTCCTCTCCCTCCCAGAACTTGCCTGTAGCAAATCGCAACACATAAGTCCCCGGAGGGACAAGCACTTTGAAAAACGCTCCGCCGGTTATGTAAGCCGCCAGCGCATCCTGCCGTGTTTCGTCATCGATCAGCTTGAGAAAATAGTCCTGTCCGGCTTTTGTCTTGACCTGAAGCGGGAAGACCGCTGGTAAACCAGTGCGATTCCACAAGAGCCCGGCACCTAGCGGCTGCCCTTGCGCGCCATCTGTTCCCGCGGCAGCACTGACAGCAGCGCAACAGATGGACAACCAAAAGACGATCCGCCTGCATAATCGGCGCGCTGACCGCCGCGCCAAACTCATTTTCATATCTGGGCCTTCGCTTCCTGTTCGCGATGAACGCTACTGAACATATCACGGAACTGTGGGATCACGAAAAGCAATGTTTCTTGCGCCCTCCGACGGGTTGGCCGGTTGAGTCGCTTGAATGATATCAGCGTCCGGAAACCAACCCGCCAGTTCTTTTAAAACAAAGTGTCTCGGCGTGGTCAGCGACCCAAACTTCTAAACTCCATGCGTGGATCTGGCCCGATCCCTAACCAACCTGCAGTCACACTGGCAATGTGGTTTGTTGTTCGCTGTTTTTGTCCTTGCCCATTTGTAGATGCTGCCACCGCCACCTGGCCAACATTTGCGGGCAAATTGGCCTCAATTTGTACAGCATTTGTCAGAGCTGCGCCGCTGCGGGCATCGCGGGCCTGAATTGTATATTTGATATTGTGAACCGCAGCAGGCGCGCGCGCGACCGATTTTGGAGTGACTGCGTGGAATTGCTGAAGTTGGACGACCAACGTTACAGCCCGTCCACCACGCAACGGCGCAGCACCACGCTTAACACCGGCTTCCACAATTTTGGCAACCTGTTGTTTGCGGTCACCGGGCACGTCACCGTGCCAGACAATATCTGCGTTTGGCGCATAAACATTAGCATCGGAAACAGTCAGTTCGGCCGGAACAATAACTTCAACAGAAGTAATCCGCCAGTTTTTGGTTGTCTGATTGTCGAGGGGGGCATCGTAGTCCGTTGCCCAGGTTGACGAGCATCCCGAAAGTAGGATCAAGGACAGCGCCGCCATTAGAAATTTAACATAAGTCATCGTTACAGTACTCTCATTTTACAAACATGAATCAACAAGATTCTCCCCGGCGACCTAGTTTCGAATCTAGGCATTTTCGTGGAAAATGGTAAACAATTAGTGCTTGGGCTATCGGGTGTTCCCTTGAAGACACAATCGAATCGTCAAGTTTTTGCAAACAGAATTGCAGTTCCGCTCCTATACCACTTGAGAACATCGTTCCGGGCGCTTATATTCGAATGGTCCCTCGGGACTATGAACATAAACGCGCTCGTAATAAGCGGATCGGACCCGGGGGCGGTACCCGGCGACTCCACCAACACCCGCTCATTTGGCGGTCATGGGGTCGAAATAGGATCGACGAACGTCTAAAGGGGTTAGCTTTGTTTCGGCTGGGTGCCACCGTATCGGCCCGCAAAGTACAATTGCAAATGACAATCGTGCTCCGGTAGCAGTCGCTGCGTAAGCAGTTACCTAAACCGAACTTTAAGCCCTTGCGCCTAGCAGTGTAAGGCGGGGTTCGCAGGCACCTGGCAACAGAAGCCTGCACTTCCTCTCTTTAGAACACTGACGTCATTCAGTTGATCAATTTTCATTGTAATAATACTTTTACATATCAACGGATTCCAAATCTACGCTAATGTTACCAGGGTTTGCTTTGCGGGACTTTTCAGACCTTCGCGTTGGTCAGGTCAACTGGCGTTTTCGGCCCAGAGCCGAAATTGAGGCCCCACAAGCTTTCTTGGACCTGATGCTACAAAGCAGACGATGCTTAATTGCACTGAATAGGCCAGCCCTCTAACCTCAACCTAAATCAATTATCGAGGTGCGTGGGTGACTTCATTTTGCAGTTTTCTTGTTTTTAGGCAGGACGAATTTGAACTTGTTCGATCAGTCTGCGCTGAAGCAGGTTGGTCTGTTCACGGCATAATTGACCCTTCAATGAGATACAGGTTTTCTGCGACAGGAATGAGTGAAATTTCTCAGGCGTCAGCCTTGCCCACATTTGGTGGTCTTCGTGAAGGAGAAGAGTATGGGCAAGTGCTTATCTTTGAGGCTGGGCAGGATGAAGCCAACAACATCATAGAGCTCATACGCGCAGCAAATTTGATCTTGGAGGGGTTTCCAGATCGGTTTAGCCCAAATGGTTACGGATTTGAGATTCCTGACGACCCAATTGAACGCGAAGAAACATTTGAGCTGGTATTCCGCACAACCGGTTATTTCGAACAATTCACGTTTCGACAAACACTTCCTGTCGCGGTCGCGGTCGCTGCGAAGGCATGGTCAGATAGTCCAGTAATTTATGCGATCCACAAGTTAGCGCAAAGCATTATGACAGAGAGCGTTTCGCCGCATTCGATGCATCCCAGACATGGGCAAGTTTTTCAGAAGCACAGCCCTGATTTTTCGTCACATGTTGGGACTTCGATTGCTATCAATCTCGCGTATTCTGCGATTCAAGAACTTGGCTTGGACGTGAGATCGAGTAGCAAAAACCCAAGATGGTTAGACAACAAGAAGTTTGTCTGGAATCCGGTTGTGCTAGAGGAACTGAATGCACGGCTGATTGATGCCGGGGTGGACCCAGACAAAACAACTGATTGGGTCATTAGAGGCGAAAGTAGCGAAGTTGAGGTACACCCAATTCGAGACACTCTAGCGGTTCATAGCGACGGGGGAGAGGTCAGAGATGTCGAGTTATCACTCCCAAATGCTATAAACGCTTGCGAATACATGCGGAACTATATGACCGCTCATGCGTTCAGCAGTTCAACCCCTCTTCTCGGACCCTATGAGGTCTTCAATGCGCAACAAGTTGTGAGGTTCTTGACGCTTTCGAAATGCGGACTGTGGAATGTTTGGACGGATGAGCTGAAAGCGCGCTACACATGAACCTTCCGTTGTGAATGTCCCCTTTGGGGAAACTCATGTGTTTGGACGCACCTGCAGCGAACTTCCGCTTCCCGCCCTTTTAGACGGATGCTGCGTGATCGACCGAGGTCGCCTTTGGGCTCAAACCAGACCTCGCATTACACACCACATAGGGGTACTTCCTCTCTCCCTCTTGACCCTCCGCGCCCAATCTGACCTTAATAGGGGATGGGGAGGAACGCGAACGCCCCGTGAGGCGACAGCCAGAGGTTCGCATGTTTCCGCCTAAAAAGGATGCATGCTATGGCTGCCCCAAATGAAATCACAGTACCTCAACTTTTGCGCTTGATCGGCACCCCCGAAGCGCCTGTTATTGTTGATATTTCGATTGATCCGGATTTTGCAAAGGACCCTTTTCTGATCCCGGGGTCCTTTCGTCATCCGCATACTGATCTGCCCGGGTTGATCGCGCGATTGCAGGGGCGTCCTTGCGTTGTGACTTGCCAGCGGGGCATCAAACTTAGTCAGGGTCTGGTGGCGTGGCTGCGCAGTGATGGCCATGACGCTGAGTATTTACAGGGTGGGATGTACGCTTGGCGTGAATTCAAAAATGCACCACGTGTTCCGGCGGCCTCGATCCCGGAACCCGTTGGACAAAGCACGCTTTGGGTAACGCGCCACCGGCCCAAGATCGACCGGATCGCCTGTCCGTGGCTGATCCGCCGCTTTGTCGATCCGGAGGCCCGGTTTCTCTTTGTCTCGCCGGCTGAAGTAATGGGCGTCGCTGATCGATACGGCGCAACACCTTTTGATGTCGAAGATGTATTCTGGAGCCATCGGGGACCCTTGTGCACTTTTGACATCATGCTGGATGAATTTGGACTACGCACGGACGCGCTTGACCGCCTGTCCAAAGTTGTTCGGGGGGCAGACACAAACAAGCACGACCTCGCACCCGAAGCCGCTGGTTTGTTGGCGATCTCTGTCGGCCTGTCGCGGCAATTTCGGGATGATCAGACCCAATTGGACGCGGGGCTAACGCTCTATGATGCTTTGTATCGTTGGGCGCGAGATGGCGCGAACGAGGGGCACGACTGGCCCGCGGACCGCAAACCATGAGCACCCCTTCATTAGCAGAGCTTACCCGGGTCTCGGCACGCATAGGCATTCTGTCGTTTGGCGGACCGGCGGCGCAAATCGCGCTGATGCACAAGGAACTGGTTGAGGACCGAGACTGGCTGGACGAGCAGAGCTTCTTGCGTGCCCTGTCCTTGTGCATGTTGCTGCCGGGGCCGGAGGCGATGCAGCTGGCCACCTATGCCGGGTGGCGGTTGCACGGTGTCATTGGCGGGCTGATTGCCGGATTGCTGTTTGTGCTGCCTGGTGCAGCGATTATTCTTGCGCTGGCACTGGGTTATGCGGCTTATGGACAATTGCCTTTGGTGCAGGGTGTCTTTGTCGGCATCAAGGCGACTGTGATTGTCATCGTCCTGCAAGCGCTTTTGAAGGTATCGCGCAAGGCGCTGACATCGCGTGCTGCATGGGTCATCGCAGGGCTGGCATTTCTGGGCATTTTCGCGTTTTCGCTCCCTTTCCCGCTGATCATCGCCGCGGCAGCATTTTGGGGATATTTCTCCACAAAATCGCAATCCGTTGCCGCGCAACCTGAGCAACAATCCGTACTAAAAAACCTGCTGACAATCGTCATCTGGGGCTCTTTATGGCTCGTCCCGCTTGCCTTGCTTGCTGTGTTTGATCAGACCTTTTTGACTCAGATCGGACTGTTTTTTGCCAAGCTCGCGGTCGTTACCTTTGGCGGCGCCTACGCCGTGCTGGCGTACATGACTCAGACGGTCGTCGCTGATTTTGGCTGGATCAGCACATCAGAGATGATCGATGCGCTTGGATTGGCGGAAACCACGCCAGGGCCGCTGATCCTTGTCACGGAGTTTGTGGCCCTTTTGGCTGGCTTCAATCAGGGGGGCACCGGCCTCGCCCTTGCAGCAGGTGCTGTAGCCCTGTGGGCCACATTCATGCCGTGTTTCCTTTGGATTTTTCTGGCCGGGCCTTACCTTGATCAGATCGCCGCTCGCCCGCGGCTGTCAGCAGCACTGCAATCAATCACCGCAGCAGTTGTCGGCGTTATCCTGAACCTGTCCGTATGGTTTGCCCTGCATGTGTTGTTCGAGACGGTGCATCCAGCCAAGTTTGGCCCGTTTTCCATGCCCGTCCCTGACATCGCCACGTTTCAACCCATCGCGGCCGGGTTGATGGCCTTTGCAGCAGTGCTTTTGTTGCGATTGCGGTGGGGGCTGGGACGGGTTTTGGCGATCATGGGAATGCTCGCTGGCGCAATTTCATTTGTCTGATTGAAACAGTACGCCAAGCACCCTTTTGTTTCAAATCGAATCCCTTATGCTGGGCCTGAATGCACCCACAGGGACACGCCATGACCCGCGTCATTGACTACGGAAATCTGATGCACCGCGCCATGCGTGGCCTAATCCAGAATGTGCTGAATGATGTGGTGGAACATGGCCTGCCCGGCGATCATCATTTTTTTATCACGTTTGATACGGGCCACCCGGATGTTGAGTTGGCTGATTGGCTGTCAGACCGTTATCCCGGCGAAATGACTGTGGTAATGCAGCATTGGTACGACAATCTGAATGTCACCGACGATGGGTTTTCGGTCTCGCTTAACTTCGGGGATTCTCCCGAACCTCTTTACATCCCATATGACGCAATCAAGACGTTTGTCGATCCTTCAGTAGAATTTGGGCTTCGGTTCGAAAATCAGGAAGACGACGAAGATGAGGATGAAGACAAGCCGATAGAGATGGCTCCGCATAACATTGACCATGCCAAGCCTGCGCCTGTCGAAGATGACGACGCCAAGGAAGCTGACGTGGTATCACTGGACAGTTTTCGCAAACCCTAGTCGGTTCTTATGACTCGCGCGCCAGAAACGCCGACAACTGGCGTCGCACTTCGCCGTTCTTGGCACTGCTGAATTCCAGATTTAGCCCGCCCTCAACCAATGTACGGTCAAATTGCTGAATTTCGTAACTTCCATCATCGTAAACATATATCGAAAAGACGCTCAACGTGTCCCCAACGATGCGACTCCATACATAAGGTTCCCCCTTCATGGGATCGAGCGGAACTTCCTTGCCAAAGACATTTTTGCGCATTGCCGCGCCAAAAACACCTTTTCGCTCTGAAGGACGAAAAACAACGGTGTAGGATTTTTCTTTAATACTGCCATCACTTCGGCGGGTAGCGGTCGTCCAGTTCACGATGAAACCGGGCGAATCTGCCTCGATTTCAACGCTTGCGTCGCGCTGTATCATCTTGCCGTCGATTTCTACTTCCACCGCACCAGAATAGACGCCTACAAAACGGTCAATCGGATCGGCATTGACCTGCCCTGCTAGGGCCGCAGCCATTACAAATACAGCTATCGATAAGAACCTTGCAAGGTACTGCCCTTGATGGCTTGTCGCGATTCTCTTTCTAGACCGCATAAGAGCGACTCCCTTCGTTGCCATGTGCCGTAGATGATACATCTCTGTTAATATGTGTGCCTAATTGGGCCTCAAGGCAAGGCTAACACTCCCTTTTTGACCTACTTGCCGGTTTGAGCACCGGGTTGGCTGCGACGGATGGCCGATTGCGTTGCCCGGCGGGTATGGGTAAACCGCACTGGACCTTGAATTTTGGAGAGTAAAATGGCCCAGACCCGTACCGAAACTGACAGCTTTGGTCCCCTAGAGGTGCCTGCCAACAAATACTGGGGTGCCCAAACCCAGCGTTCGATCCAGAATTTTCCAATCGGTTGGGAAAAACAGCCAGTCGCGATTGTCCGCGCTTTGGGTGTCATCAAAAAGGCCTGCGCACAGGCAAATGTCAGCCTTGGCAAACTGGACCCAAAACTGGGCGACGCGATAACGCAAGCTGCTGGAGAGGTTGTTGATGGCGCGTTAGATGACAATTTCCCGCTGGTGGTCTGGCAAACCGGTTCCGGAACGCAATCTAACATGAACGCAAACGAAGTGATTGCAAACCGAGCCCTCGAAATTCTCGGCGGTGTCGTCGGATCAAAAGACCCGGTGCATCCCAATGATCATTGCAACATGGGTCAGTCCTCAAACGACACTTTTCCTACGGCGATGCACATCGCGACGGCGACGACCGCCCATAACGTCACCCTGCCCGGCCTTGCCAAGCTGCACTTTGCCCTTGATGCAAAGGTGAAAGAGTTTGACGGCATCATCAAGATCGGGCGGACCCATACTCAGGACGCAACACCGCTGACGCTGAGCCAGGAATTCTCGGGCTACACCCATCAGGTGGCGATGGGCATTCAGCGGATCAAGGACGCATTGGGCCGCATTTATGAGCTGGCGCAGGGCGGCACAGCCGTCGGCACAGGATTGAACACCACGGTGGGTTGGGACGCGCAAGTAGCGGCCAATATGGCCCAGATTACCGGCCTGCCCTTTGTCACCGCCCCCAACAAATTTGAGGCGCTGGCCGCTCATGATGCCATGGTGGAAATGTCCGGCGCGCTGAAGACCGTCGCGGCGTCGCTGTTCAAAATCGCAAACGACATCCGCTTTCTAGGATCTGGCCCTCGTTGTGGATTGGGTGAACTGGTCCTGCCCGAAAATGAGCCGGGAAGCTCCATCATGCCGGGCAAAGTGAACCCCACGCAATGCGAGGCCCTCACGCAGGTCTGTGCCCATGTCATGGGCAATGACGCCGCTGTTGGTTTTGCCGGATCGCAGGGCCACTTTGAATTGAATGTCTATAAACCGATGATGGCCTATAACGTGCTTCAAAGCATGCAGTTGATTGGCGATGCCTGCTCAGCGTTTACCGACAATCTGGTTGACGGGCTAAAGGCCGACCCTGTGCGCATCGAAAAACTGATGCGTGAATCCCTGATGCTGGTTACAGCACTGGCCCCCGAAATCGGCTATGACAACGCCACAAAGGTCGCAAAAACGGCGCACAAAAACGGCACGACATTGAAAGAAGAAGCCATCGCACTTGGATTTGTCGACGAAGAAACCTTTGAGCGGGTTGTGCGCCCAGAAAACATGATTGGGCCAAAATGAGCACGCCGATCAATCTCAATAAGGCAAAGAAAGAACGCGACCGGTCTTCCAGAAAAGCGCGCGCAGACGAGAATTCCGTTCGCTTTGGTCAATCCAAATCCGCAAAAGAGTTGATCAAGGCGCGCGCCGAGCAGATTGCGCGCAACCTGGACGCTCACAAACGCGAGACATGAGCAGCCGTCCGGTCAAAAGATCGCTGACGCTGAAAGGCCACCGGACCAGTGTCACGTTAGAGGATGAATTTTGGACCGAATTCCGCCGCATCGCCCGGGACCGCGACACGCCGATCAACGCGTTGGCGGCTGAAATTGATGCAAACAGGGGCATGGAAACCGGGCTGGCATCGGCCATACGCGTATTTGTTCTGGCAGAAATTTTGGCGGCTTCAGGATAACCCTCTCACCGAGGCGTAACTTTCAACCAGATACCGTCCTTTGCACGCACCGTCAGATGTGCGACCGGCACCGGATCGCGCCCCTCGACCCGCTCAAGCCGGAATGCACGCAGTAGTTTTGACAGGATCAATACCCCTTCAACCATGGCAAACCCCGATCCCGGACACGCGCGCGAACCACTGGAAAACGGGATGTACGCATCCCGTTGACACTGCTTGCCATTCTCGGTTTTCCAGCGTGTCGGATCAAACCCATGCGGATCATCCCAAAGCCGCTCTTGGCGGTGCAAATGCCAAGGACTTATAACCAGTTGCGCGCCCTTCTTAATGTCGCGATCCCTAAACTTTTCGCGGCATGCACTTTCGCGCACCATCATCGGAACCGGCGGGTAAAGTCGCAGTGCTTCGCGGAATACATCTCGGGTAAGCTGCAATTTCGACAACGCCGCAAAGTCGCGCACCTCCGACTGAGATGCTTCCTGTGCCAGTCGATCCTGCCACTCAGGATAAAGCGCCAACAGATATAACGACCATGCAATTGCCGATGCGCTGGTTTCATGCCCCGCAAGAAAGAATATCGCCACCTGATCGACCATCTCGTCGACAGAGAACAGTTCGCCTGTTTCAGGATCTCGTGTCGTCATGATCTTCGTGGCAAGGTCATCTGGTGCAGTGCCTTTATCGATCAGGTCCGCCCGCTCTGCCACCATTTGAGTGATGAGCGCACGGATTGCCCGCGCAGCCCGCGTGGTCTTGCGGCTAAAAGGCCGGGGCAGCCAGCGTGGCAAGGGCACGAGTGCTGCGAGGTTCAGGATTGGCTGGGTCCGCTGAAAGGCACGAAACTCGGCGAACACCTGCTGAGCGATCCGGTGTTCAATCGGAATAGAGAACAGCGTGCGAAAGATTACATCTGCAGCGACATGACTAGTCTCCTGTTCAATCTCGACCCTGTCACCGGTCCTTTCACCCAAACGCTCGACAGCAGCATCTGCGGCCTCCGACATGGCCGGGAAAATATCTTTGAGCCGCCCTCCCTCAAACGCCGGATCAATGATCCGTCGTTGCTTTTTCCAGGTTTCCCCGTTGGTCAGAAACACCGAATTTCCCAACAACGGACGCAACCCTTCGCTGATCCGGTCGGACTTTGGGAAATCATCGGGGCGCTGCTTTAGCAACGTCTTCACAAGCTCGGGCTGGTTGATCAGATATGAACGAAAAAACGGTGTGCGAAACTCGGCCATCCAGGCGCGATAAAGCCGTGCTGGTTGCGCCGACAGAATATCCCGACGGAACAGACGCATGTACTGCCAAAGCGATACCTTGTCAGGCCGCGCCTCGGGTTTTGGCGGGTTCATGCGGCCACCGACGTATGTTTGGACGCCGCGCGTTCAATCCGGGATTTGGACGGCGCGCGATCGCCATAGCGCTCTGCCAGCGTCAGCGGTCCGGCCGTAATTTGGAAGTAATCGTAGTCCTTTGGTTGATCAAAAGCACAAAGATATTGAAAATGCAGGCGAAAAAAGCGCCAGCGCAGCTCTTTCCAGCGCGCCGGACTAAGCGATTGGGTAAAGGCCGCCGAAAACACCAGCGGCCAGCGTTTTCCCGTGCCGGCGACACCAGACACCGCCACCGGATCGCACAGCGCAAAGGCGCATCCGTCGCCCGGAGCCGTGACATCGACCCACACCAATTCGTCTCGGGTTGACAAGTAGTTCAGATCGGCGCGCAACCGGTGGGCACGCGGCAGAAACGACACCATCGGCACCACCTGACCCAGTGACAGGAATGCCAGAACAGGACCGTCTTCGGGCACTTCGCCAGCGCGGATCAGATCCGCCAGAACCGAGACTGCAAGATGAGCGCCCGACGAATGGCCCACCACAAGCACCTCATCGACATCGCTCTGCATCGCGCTTGCGATCGTAGCCGTAAATTCGGCCAATCGTTGCTCCAGCTCTTTGGGGTTTGCCCCGCTTAATTGCGCAGAATAGGCGTAGTCATGCATCAGGTAATAGGCGAAAAACTTGTTGTCTTTCGATTTGAACCACCGGAGCACACCAAAAGCGGCGACGCCACCGGCCGCAATCGACAACGCTAGGGTCAGCACAGAGAATGGAGCGGCAGAAAAGAATTGTGCCACCGCGCCGAGGCTCCAACGCGTCGCGGACCAAACGACCCAGAAAACCAGACCCGCGAGCACCAATTGCAGTATCAGCATGCCGACCGGGTAAAGCGCTGCGATCACCGGCCCCTTGCGCAGCCACATCAACCTGCGCAACGTTCCCGACGATATGTAAATCCAAGCTGTGCGCAGCAATTGCAGATAGGTTGCCAGTATCCCGGTTGCCATGCTGTCACGCACAATATCGGACCAGACCAGCACATCGAAGTCGGCGTCACTCACTGTACCAGCAATGGCACTTTGAACATGCCATCCATACGGCCCTTCGGCAGTTTTTGGTTTCAGATCAATTTCATATCCAGATATCTCTGCCTGCGCCGCACCCTCTTTGCGATAGAGCTCGCGATATCGACGCGGGTGCACAGGATCATAGCCGGGTATGTAAAACACCCGGCGTCGGCGAACCTGTGTGGGGCAATCACTGCTCATCCTGCTCCTCATGATGGGGGCAGGCTACACTGCATTTTTGGCAAGCGTAAGGCGCTAACCAAGGGTTGCGAGCGCTGGAAATTGTTCTAGCAACCAATAGGAAAACGTACTGAATGCGCCTGTGACCAATGCGAGACCAACCAGCACCAGCAATGCGCCCATCATCCGCTCGATCAGACGCATGTGAGGTTTTAGCCGATTCATCACACCCATCGCGCGAGTCAGAAACATCGCCGCCAGCAGGAACGGCAACCCCATGCCCATCGCATAGATGCCTAGCAACAGGGTGCCCCGCGTTACCGACGCCTCCGACGCCGCCAATGACAGGATTGCCCCCAGTTGCGGGCCAATGCAGGGAGTCCACCCAAAAGCAAAGGCAAGACCAAGCACATAGGCACCAAAGGACGATCCGCCCTGATCTCCAGCCTCCAGACGCGCTTCGCGGTCTAAAAAAGGAATGCGGAAAATACCCAGAAAATGGGCACCGAACGCAATCACCACGACACCTGAGATTTGCGCGAAAAGCTCTTGATTTTGAAGGAAAAACATTCCGAACGCAGAGGCCGTGAAGCCCAGGAACAGAAAAACAGTCGACAGTCCCATCACAAAGCAAAGCGCCGCAAGTGTCGCCTTGCGCCGGGCCGCCTGACTTCCTTCGATCTCGTTCAGACTAACGCCGCTCATATAAGCGAGGTAAGGCGGCACGATTGGTAGTACGCAGGGTGACAGAAAGCTGATAATCCCGGCCGCCAGCGCAATTGTCATCGCCGGTATAAGCCCTGCGTCAATGATATCTATCCCAAACATCTCTCTCCCTTACGCCACCCTGTGCACGACGTCACGGGGCTGTTGCGACACAGGCAGTCACAACTCTGTGGACAGCATGTAACATCCCCCTTATCTCAGAGCTAATGACTGACTCTCCTGAAACTCTGGACGCCATTGGCCTGCTGTGCCCTTTGCCTGTGTTAAAAGCGCGCAAGCGGTTGAAATCTCTGCCTGAGGGCGGGGTCCTCAAAGTTCTGGCAGATGATCCTGCAGCGATTATTGACGTGCCGCATTTTTGCTCTGAAGCAGGCCACACCCTGCTCAGTTCGCATGAGGATTCGGGCATTCAGATCTATCTAATCCAGAAACGCCCCGCATAAAAAAAGGCAGGTCAAATGCCTGCCTTTTTCAAATTCGTTCTGGCGGCCTACTTGCCCAATGACCACCAACCACGGCGCTTTGGCTTAGCGGGTTCGGCCGCAGCGGCCTCTGCCACAGCGGGTGCGGGCGATTCGGGCGTGGGTTCCGGTGGTGGCGCAGCAGTTTCGGCTGCAACAACAACAGGTTCCGCCGCGACAACTTCGGCGACTGGGGCCGGGTCAACCGGCGCGTCGGAGTCGACTTTTGCTTTGGGCTTCTTGGCACGCGAAGCTGCAGGTTTGCGGGTCCGCTTGGGTTTGGGTGCGGGGGTTGGCTCCACCTCTTGCTCTGTTGCCGGTTCCGCCGCCTGTTCAGTTGCAGGTTCTGCACCTGCATCACTGCTGGCATCGGGCGCATCATCCGCCTCCACCGCAGTTTTGGCTGCCTTTGACCTTCCACGTGGCTTGGCGGTACGGCTGCGCGACGTTTTTTTCTTGGCGGATGGCGCATCATCTTCGCCGTTTGGACTGGATGGCGCAGTATCGGGGGCCGCTTCAACCGTGTTTTCCGCTGCCGGTTTGTCCGTCTCGGGTGTTTCGGATGACTCTGGAGCTGCCGTATTCTCGGCCGTGTTTTGATCCAGATTTTCGCCCTGCCCTTCGCCATTGTTGTTGCCCTTGCCACCCCGGCGGCGGCGGCGGCGGCGGCGGCGCTTGGGTTTGCCTTCGCCTTCTGCGTCCTGTTCCGGTCCCGGGACCTCGGCCGCATTCGGTGTCACTGCCACTTCGCCTTCGTCTATCTGCTCCATGATTGAATTGTCGCCAGACACCACGGGCGTCAAAGCAGTCGGAACAGTCCGCGTCGCTGTCTTGAACTTTTCCAGCGCGAAATCCGGGCTGACCAGATGGCCATCCCCTTCTACGCGGACTGAAAGACCGTACCGCGCCTCGATCTGCGCAATGTGCTCCCGTTTCTGGTTCATCAGGAAGTTGGCAATGCCGACGGGTGCCTTGACCAGCACCTCGCGTGACCGGCGACGCGTGCCCTCTTCTTCGATCTGTCGCAGAATCGACAGTGCCAGATTATCGTCAGAACGGATCAAACCGGTCCCGTGACACGCCGTGCAGGGTTGAGTTGTCGCCTCGATCATGCCAGGGCGCAGCCGCTGGCGCGACATTTCCATCAGACCAAAACCGGAGATGCGACCAACCTGAATGCGGGCGCGGTCGGTTTTGAGCCTGTCCTTCATTCGCTTTTCGACGGCTGAATTATTCTTGCGCTCGTCCATGTCAATGAAGTCAATCACGATCAGACCTGCAAGATCACGCAGACGCAATTGGCGTGCGACTTCATCGGCGGCCTCCAGATTGGTCTTTGTTGCTGTTTCTTCGATACTGCCTTCCTTGGTGGCCCGGCCAGAGTTCACGTCGATAGCGACCAGCGCTTCGGTCACGCCAATCACGATGTAACCGCCTGATTTCAGCTGAACTGTCGGATTGAACATGCCCGCCAGATAGGATTCGACTTGGAATCGGGCAAAAAGCGGCAGGCTTTCGCGATAATTTTTGACGTTCACCGCATGGGACGGCATGATCATCTTCATGAAGTCTTTGGCAATGCGGTAACCGCGCTCGCCCTCGACAAACACTTCATCAATATCGCGGTTGTAGAGGTCGCGGATCGACCGTTTGATCAGGTCGCCTTCTTCATAAATCTTTGCAGGAGCGGTGGATTTCAGCGTCAAAGAGCGGATTTGCTCCCAAAGGCGTTGAAGGTACTCGTAGTCGCGTTTGATTTCCGGTTTGGTCCGTTGGGCCCCTGCGGTCCGCACAATCAGACCCGCGCCCTTGGGCACTTCGATCTCGTTGGCAATTTCCTTGAGCTTTTTGCGATCGGCAGCATTGGTGATCTTGCGCGAAATACCTCCACCCCGCGCGGTGTTGGGCATAAGAACGCAATAGCGACCGGCCAGCGATAGATAGGTTGTCAGCGCTGCGCCCTTGTTGCCGCGCTCCTCCTTGACGACCTGCACCAGAAGAATCTGCCGCACCTTGATGACTTCTTGAATTTTGTAACGACGCGGCCGCGGTTTGCGAACAGGACGAATATCTTCCGCGTCATCCTCGTCAGCCACTGATTCAATAGATGCGTCCTTGGCGGTCGCCTTCGCACCTTTTACCGGGGGTTCTTCTTCATCGTCTTCGCCGGACACCACTAGTTCTTCTTCAGTGTCTTTCTCGGCTCCATTGTCGTTGGTTTCGTCTCCCGGGGTAGGATTGGCCTCATCGACTGGTATCGTCTCGTCCGAAAGGTCCTCATCGGCGGCCGGCGTTTCGACCGGAGTTTCTGCAACCAGCTCCATAGGAGAAGAACCCTCGGGCGCCTCATCGGGTGATCCATCGTTCAGATCGATGGTTTCCATTCCCTGAATGCCGCCTTCGACATCTTTGGTTTCGACCGCGTCGTCGGATTTTACTTTTTCGGATTTGCTTCTTCCACGACCGCGACCGCGTCCCTTGGGTTTGTCCTCTTCCTCGTCACGAGCTTTCAGCGATTCCGCATAGGCCTGTTCTTCGGCCATGAGCGCCTCACGGTCAGCGACCGGAATCTGGTAGTAATCCGGATGAACCTCTGAAAACGCCAGAAAACCATGCCGGTTTCCGCCATAATCTACAAAGGCCGCCTGAAGCGACGGCTCGACTCGGGTAACTTTTGCTAGGTATATGTTGCCAGCAAGCTGGCGCTTGTTTTCGGATTCAAAGTCAAACTCCTCAACTTTGTTTCCATCCACCACAACCACGCGCGTTTCCTCGGCGTGGGTGGCGTCGATAAGCATTTTCTTAGCCATGTTGTCCAATTGCACATCGGCAGTTCCCCTGATCCTGGCGGATCAACGAAGTGCGGAAGGTGTCTTGTTCGGGCGAATAAGGGCGCACGGCAGGCGGCGCCGGATACGGCCCCTGCTCTGTTGCTCAATGCGTCCGCGCGCTTCATCGCGTTTCTTCTCCGACGCTTTACCACAATTGGCCTGCGTCCATTCATTTCCCGCCCGCCACATTGGACGTTCAGGGGTTTTTCTGGCCCCGTTAAGGGCCCAATCGGTCTGCTTTGGTCTTGTGAGGCCTTATGCCTTCAATCAATCAAAACAGCGAAACTCATAGTCCGGGACTGACGCTCGTGCGCGCCGCCGGTCATAAGGACACCATAAGACCAGCCCGCAAAGAATGACAATGGGGAATATTCAAACTGTGTGTCTAAAGTTACTGCGTATCTTACCGAAGATCCTTGTACGGGTTTTGGCCGGTCAGACCTTTAGGAAATGTAATCAGAGCGTTGCAATCCATACTTCGCCATCTTTTCATTTAGTGTACGGCGCGGCAGGCATAGTTCGTCCATCACCGACGCAATTGACCCCTTATGGCGCCGCATCGTATTGTCGATCAGCATGCGTTCGAACGCTTCCACATATTCCTTGAGCGGTTTGCCCTCTGTGGTCATAACCGGCTGCATTTCCTCGTGATCTGACATCAATAGTGACGCTATTGATCCGCTGCCCCGACGCGATTGCAGCACCGTGCGTTCCGCAACATTTATCAACTGTCGTACATTTCCTGGCCATGGGGCCTGCAACAATTGCGCCGCCTCCTGCGCGCTAACGACGGGTGTTTCGCAACCATACTCATCCGAGAATTGTTCGCTCAGGCGGGTAAACAGAGTTAGGATATCTTCTCCGCGTTGGCGCAAAGGCGGCACCGTGATGCGTAAGGCTCCCAAGCGGTAAAACAGATCTGATCGCAGAGCATCTTCACAGGTCCGATCCTGTTCCTGCATGTTGCTGATTGCGACGATCCTGGTTTCAGCCGGGGTACCCTGCTCGTTGATCACGCTCAACAACTTGCCCTGTAATACTTCCGGCAGCGCTTCGATATCCTCTAGAACCAGGGTACCTCCGCGTGCTTCTTCAATCGCCGGCAGGTTGGCATCTTCGGGCAGCATCGGGCCAAAAAGCCGTTTTGACAGCGCGTCGGGTTCAAATGCAGCACAGCTGACTAATACAAATTTCTTGCCAGCCCGGCTTCCGACGGCATGCAGGGCATGAGCCACCAAAGTCTTGCCAGTGCCGGTTTCACCGTCGATCAGCACATGACCATCCGCCTGCCCCAGATCCAGAATGTCTTCCTTCAGGCGGTCCATCACAGGTGCCGAGCCAATCAGTTTTTTCATCAACTGGTTGCCATCACTCAGTTCGCGTCGTAGCGCGCGATTGTCCATCACCAGACGGCGCGCTCCGGTCGCTTTCTTTGCCAGCGCCGACATCCGGTCGGGATTGAATGGCTTTTCCAGAAAATCAAACGCCCCGACGCGCATCGCCTCGACCGCCATCGGCACGTCCCCATGGCCAGTGATCATGATCACTGGCAGAGCACTGTCATTGCCCATGAGCTTCTTTAGAAACTGCATGCCGTCCATACCCGGCATTTTGATGTCAGAAATGACAATGCCGGGATATTCAGGTCCCAAGACCTTAAGCGCATCTTCAGCGCTGGCAAAGGTTTCGGTGTCATATCCCGACAATGCCAGCCACTGGCTGATAGACTGGCGCATGTCCTGTTCATCATCAACAATCGCTATCTTCATTGCTTGCGCCATGTGATCTACTCCGCTGCTTCCACTTCTTCTTCCAACATTGGAAGTTGCATTTCAAATACGGCCCCACCATTCCGACCGTTGCGCGCCGTCAGGCGCCCACCAAGGTCGTTTACGATCCCCGACGAGATGGCAAGACCTAGTCCGACTCCATCACCGGGCTGCTTCGTCGTGTAGAACGGTTCAAACAGTGCATCCAGATCCTCGATTCCGGGCCCGTTGTCACGCACCGTGAGGCTTACAATTTCGCCAGCGGCCAGAATAATATCCACGCGTGGATTCTTGACAAGCTTGGTCGCGTCCAACGCATTGCGCAACAGGTTCACCATGACCTGCTCAATCCGAATGTGGTCTCCCATCACAAAGACCGGAGAGTCAGGCAAAACCCGATTGATTTCGACCTGCCGTTGTTTCAATTGGGGTTCCATCATCGATAGTGAAGAATTGAGCGCAGCGCCCATTTCTACTGGCGTAAACGTCTCTGATCCCTTGCGCGCATAGGATTTCAGTTGCCGCGTGATTCCTCCCATCCTTTCGATCAGATCATTGATGCGGCCAAATGATGACATCGCCTCTTCGGGGCGGTTCCGGTCAAGCAACAACCGCGATCCGGCAAGGTACGTCTTCATTGCCGCCAGTGGTTGATTGAGTTCGTGAGAAACGGCCGCCGACATCTCGCCGAGAGCCGCAAGCTTGGACGATTGCGCCAGTGTCTGTTCGGCCACGGCTAACGTCTCCTGTACCCTTTCACGTTCGGCAATTTCTCGCTGCAGCCTCGCGTTCAATGCGCGAAGCTCCGCCGACTCTCGCTGGAACAGCGCCATGCGCACGGCCGATTTTCGGCTTAGCAAATAGAATGCCAACGCGAGAAAAATTGCGAATCCCATGATCTCTAAGGCAAGCACGCCATTTACCCGTTCGCGCACTGACGCATAGGTTGTAAAGGACGCCATTTGCCAGCCCCGAAATTGAATTCTCGAGTCCAGCCGCATGACAGCCTGACCCTGCAAATAGGTGTCGCTGGGCAGAGTTGTCCAGTCCGAGGTTGCCTGTATGGCACGCCGGACAGCCCCTTGTGGCGTCTGTCTCGCAAGCGCCTCTTCTTCAGTACGGCCTCGCCAACGCGGTTCTGTTGCCAAAATGATCGTGCCCTCGCTGTTCGTCACCAATACCGCATCTGAAATACCCTTCCAGGCCCGTTCAAATTTCATCAGGTCAACTTCGACGACGATGACACCCAACGCCTTCGGGCCGGAGTCGATGCGGCGTGAATACGTGAAACGATAGCCTCCGCTTTCCCGTTCGATGACCGAGAAAACCGTTGTATTCGACCGGACTGCGTCAACGAAATAGGGTTCTGATCGGTGTTGCGAACCCAGACGATTGCGATCGGTTGCCGCAACGGTGCGCCCGTCAGCATCAAGCAACATCAGCGATTCCGCGCCAATTTCATCAACAAACGAAATCAGCCGCTGCGTTGATCGGCTAAAGTCATCAGAATCCAATGCTAATATCAGTGTTGGGTCGCGGGCAAGAAGTTGCGGTACGATCGAGTTCCGACGTAGTTCACTGATTAGATTGCCACTGTAGAGTGCAAGGCGCAGTTCCGCCCGGTTTCTGGTGCTTTCCGTGAACCGTCTTGTCAGCAGTTGGTTTGTGACCCAGACAGTCCCGACGGCGGCCACAAGCAAAATCACAAGCGCCAGACGAATGCGCCAGTTGATGGCTGCGCTGCGCCGTTTCGGCAGGATGGACTGCAGAGTCACCATACGACAAACTACGCTGCCCTTCCCGCCGGCTCAAGTCACGCTGTAGTCAACTGCCCGACCAATGCGCGAAACAATGCTGCTCCGTCTGTTCCACCGTGGCCCGGATCTGCCGCCCGCTCAGGATGTGGCATCATGCCCAGAACCCGACGGTTTTCAGAAAGAATACCCGCAATATCGGCCAGCGAACCATTGGGGTTGTCAGTATAGGTAAATGCGATCCTGCCCTCGGATGTGAGGCGCAATAGGGTTTCGTCATCCGCGAAATAGTTGCCATCATGATGGGCGATCGGGACATTGATTACATCTCCTGCATTATACCCCTGGCTAAATGCAGAATCCGATGTCTCCACCCGTAAACCAATGGTCTTGCAGATATATTTCAATCCGGCGTTACGCAGTAATGCGCCGGGAAGTAAGCCGGTTTCCGTCAGAACCTGAAATCCGTTGCACACGCCAAAAACGTAACCGCCCCGCGCTGCATGGTCGGCAACCGACTGGCATACGGGAGACTTGGCCGCGATTGCTCCGCACCGCAAATAATCTCCATAGGAAAACCCCCCCGGAACCCCGACAATATCCACGCCGGCCGGTAACGCGGATTCCTTGTGCCAGACCATAGTGACCCTGGCCCCGGCCTTTTCGAAAGCCACCGCAAGATCGCGATCACAGTTTGATCCGGGGAACACGACAACTGCAACATGCATCAGAGCATTTCCACGCGATAGGATTCGATGACCGTATTGGCCAAAAGCTTTTCGCACATCTGCGCCACGGTTTCTTCGGTGCTGCCATCGGCCAGGTCAAGCTCGATTACTTTGCCCTGACGAACTGCATTTACGCCATCAAATCCCATCGCACCCAATGCGTGCCGCACCGCCTCGCCCTGAGGGTCAAGAACCCCGGTCTTTAGCATCACGTGAACTCTTGCTTTCATCTGTTCCCTCGCATGATCCGAATTTTCATCTGCAAAAACCTGCCAAGATCGCCAGCTAGTTGATCAGCGTCGGCTTTGAAATCGGTGTCGACGTCTTGGGCAGCACGCCCAGACGACGGGCGACTTCGGTGTATGCGTCCGTCAGATTGCCCAGATCGCGTCTGAAGACGTCTTTATCCAGCTTCTGACCGGTTTCGATATCCCAAAGGCGGCAACTGTCTGGGCTGATCTCGTCGGCAATAATCAAACGCTGAAAATCACCATCGTAGACCCGACCAATTTCGATTTTGAAATCGACCAGTTTGATCCCTACGGCCATCATAACGCCCGACATGAAATCATTTACCCGCAGCGCAAGGCTTAAGATATCGTCCATGTCCTGCTGACTGGCCCAGCCAAACGCGGCGATATGTTCTTCGGTGACTAGTGGGTCGCCCAGAGAATCATCCTTGTAGGAATACTCGACGATCGGACGCGGCAGGGCTGTACCCTCTTCAATTCCCAGCCGTTTAGACAAAGTGCCTGCCGCAAAATTACGCACGATCACTTCAAGCGGGATAATTTCGCAATTGCGGACCAATTGCTCGCGCATATTCAGCCGTTTGATGAAATGGGTCGGGATACCGATGTTATTAAGGCCGGTCATAAAGTATTCCGACAGCCGATTGTTCAGCACACCCTTGCCATCAAAGACGTCTTTCTTTTCGGCGTTAAATGCTGTGGCATCATCCTTGAAATATTGCACAATGGTGCCCGGTTCCGGACCTTCATAAAGAATTTTGGCTTTGCCTTCGTAAATCTTCTTGCGGCGGGACATCAGAGTCTTCCTATACATAGCGCGGGCCGAGTCCCGGCACCATTTACGCGTGTCATAGTCTAAGGGTTGCACCGTCGCAAGGATGCCGCGCCCTCTTGCATGATTGGCTAAGCATCTACATATCTAAGGCAACGTAAATAAAACGCTGGAACCTGATCTATGAGCACATTTGATGACCGCGAAAACGCCTTTGAAGCAAAATTCGCCCATGACGCCGATATGCAATTCAAAGCCGAGGCCCGCCGGAACAAACTTCTGGGTCTGTGGGCTGCCGACCTGATGGGTGTCAGCGGTGAGGCTGCAGCGGATTACGCCAAAGAGGTCATCAAATCGGACTTTGAAGAGGCTGGCGACGAAGACGTGTACCGCAAAGTTTCCGGGGACCTGGGCGCCAAGGCTGATGAAGCAACCATCAGGGCAAAAATGGCCGAACTGATGGTTGAAGCAAAATCCCAACTCATGTCAGAAAACAGTTAAGAGACTTGATTACAACCAGTTACGAATTGTAATTAATGTTCTTTCCTGTCTGTGCTTGCAAGCTGTTGCAGCCAGTTCGAACGGCTCATCGAGGCAAAGTGTCAAGGCGTTTGGCCTCGAGAGATTGCCAGCTCCAAATCGCTGGCCCATCTGCGCTTGGGGACGGCGGGTGGTGTTCCTACGTACTGAGATTGTGAGAATCGCCAATCGCAATGCCTCCACAGGACTCATGATAATGATGAATATTATGAATTTGATTCACTCAGTAAATCATGAAACACCGCGCGTAAGCGCGGCCTGATGCCGACGTACTCAAAGCGCAGGACATATCGATGACAAACCTTCTGACTCAGATGTTGACCACTCATGACGTCCTGTTGGCGGACGGCGCAACCGGTACAAATTTAT
This sequence comes from Paracoccaceae bacterium, assembly GCA_039969355.1. Classification (GTDB taxonomy): domain Bacteria; phylum Pseudomonadota; class Alphaproteobacteria; order Rhodobacterales; family Rhodobacteraceae; genus JL08. The sequence goes on along the minus strand of JBDVOA010000040.1, from coordinate 161,100 downwards.
TTAACATGGGGCTCATGGCGGGGGATGCGCCGGAATTGTGGAACGACGAACACCCTGACCGAATCCGTAAACTCTATCAAGGCGCAGTGGATGCGGGCAGCGATCTGTTCCTGACCAACAGCTTTGGTGGCAATGCCTCGCGGCTCAAGCTGCATGGCGCAGAAAAGCGCGCGCACGAGCTATCTCGTATCGCTGCAGAGATCGGTCGTGAAGTCTCAGACAAGTCCGACCGCAAAGTGATTGTAGCCGGATCTGTCGGCCCTACGGGCGATATCATGGAACCCGTCGGCACACTTAGTCATTCAGACGCGGTCGAGATGTTTCATGAACAGGCCGATGGTCTCAAATCAGGCGGTGCGGACGTGCTGTGGCTTGAAACCATTTCAGCGCCGGAAGAATATCGCGCAGCCGCAGAAGGATTTGCGCTGGCCGACATCGACTGGTGTGGCACTATGAGTTTTGACACTGCTGGGCGCACCATGATGGGTATGACATCTGCAGACATGGTTAAAATGGTCGAAAAGCTACCAAACGCTCCGTTGGGATTTGGGGCAAACTGCGGCACCGGTGCCTCGGACCTATTGCGCACCGTGCTTGGGTTTAAAGCACAAGGCACCGAACGTCCCGTCATTGCCAAGGGCAATGCCGGCATCCCAAAATACGTTGATGGACACATTCACTACGACGGCACGCCGGAATTGATGGCCGATTATGCGGAAATGGCGCGAAACTGTGGTGCAACGATCATTGGCGGGTGCTGTGGCACGATGCCGGATCATCTGCGTCATATGCGCGACGCGCTTGACAGCCGCCCACGCGCGACTCCTCCCACACTGGAAGCCATTACACTGGCGCTTGGCGCATTTTCCTCTGCAACTGACGGTACAGGCGATAACGAACCCGCCGCCCGCTCAACGCGCCGCAGAAGAGCCCGCGCCTAACATGGCCGACACCACGTCATCCAGATATTCCGGCAAGATGCGAATTGACGAGGACTCCTGATAAAAATCGGTATGCTGGCCACAGCTTGATTTTTAGCGCTCGAAAGGCAAACAAATTGGGAGTTTATATCGCGGCATTGCGAAATGCGTTGCGCAGGTTTGATGAAGAAAATGGCTGGCAGCGCAGCAGCCATATTGCATTGTCGATGATGTTCGCCCTTTTTCCGTTTTGCATTTTTTGCCTGTCGCTTGCAGGATTTGTCAGCGTGCATCTGAAAACAGACGAATTGATCGAATTTGTCTTTGGCACGTGGCCGGACGTCGTTGCCCAACCCATAATCAGCGAGCTTGAGGCGGTTTTGGCACAAAGCAGCGGGACAACTCTGACTTTCAGCGCCCTTCTAGCGGTGTTTTTTGCATCAAACGGCGTTGACGCCATACGGATATCGATAACGGAGGCTTACCGCGAAAAGGACATCCGCCCGATGTGGAAGACTCGTCTGCTGTGTATCGCGTTTGTCATTTTCGGGGGCGCGCTGCTGGTTACCTCGGCCGCATTACTGGTTGCGCTCCCACTCTACTTTAAGCTTTTCGAAATCGCCCCACCTGATCTTTATCTCAGACTAGTTGCTGGGAAGACCTCTCTATTGGTTGCTGTGGCCGCCCTGGTTTTTGCTGTCATTGCCTGTCACAAGTGGTTGCCGGGCATCCACAGACCGCTGCGTGATGTCATGCCCGGAGTCATTCTGACGCTTGTTCTGTGGGGCACAGTTGCAAGACTATTTGAGTTCTACCTTGTCAATTATGCAACATACAGCGTGACTTATGCGGGTCTCGCAGGTGTGCTCGCAGCCCAGCTGTTCATGTATTTGATGGCGGTAATTTTTGTCTTTGGGGCAGAGTTCAATGGCAGACTGGCATCACTGCGCCGGGCCACCGCATAAATCCAGCCCTCACTTTTGTTGCAGTTTGGCATCTTGCGCGGACTGTTCTATCGGGCTCTCACGATGTCGTGTCTCTGACAACTCTTTCAACGTTGTCCAAACCGACTGGAATAGGCCAGCCAGCACCGGACCAAGCACCAGTCCCACAGGACCGAATGCCGCCAGCCCACCCAATGTGCCAACCAGAATATAAAGATCGTGCAATTGTGCATCACGGCCAACGAGCGTGGGGCGCAGTACATTGTCTATTGTTCCCACAACAACCGTTGCCCACAGCGCCAAACCTATGGCGGTAGGAATTTCACCTTCAATACCCAGAAAAATTGCGCCGCCCACAAGAACAGTTGGTGCGCCGACGCCGGGAATGAACGATGCAATGGCCATAATGACCGCCCAAAAGATCGCCCCCTCTATGCCGGCCACCCAAAAGCCGAATCCACCCAGCGAACCCTGAACCACGCCGATCAGCAAAGTGCCCTTTATTGTCGCACGGCTCACTGAAACAATGCGCTCATGCAGCGTTACCTGAAGTTCCGCCGGAAGAGCGGTATAGGAAAGGAGTAATTCGATGACGGGGCGCTTCATCTGCAAAAAGAAAAACATCGCGTAGAAAAACACAAACAAATGCAGAAAGAAGACCGCGGTCCCTTTGGTAAGATGAGACAGAGAAGAAGCAAGAAACGTTGCTATCGTTCCTACAAGCTGTTCGATCTTGGACGAAATCCGCGGCCAAGCATCGACCAGTTCCTCTTTGAATGGAACCCAGTCCGGCAACTTGAAATGATCTACGCCATCCGAAATCTGTTCGTATATCTGGACGGTTTTCTCAGTAAGGGCTGCGGCCTCGCCTGCAGCAAGATAGGCAATTCCGATCAACGGGGCGACGACAGATGTCAACAAAACCAGCAATGTGGCAAGAGATGCGAGCGAGCCGCTGTTCCACAGCCAACGCAATAATGTCTTGTAGAGCGGGCTTGCTAAACCGGCAACTATTGCGGCCATGATCATGGCGCTCAGGAAAGGCAACGCCACATACAGGAACAACAGTGTTACAATGACAGTCAGCGCAATCAGGGCCAGCCACCTAAGCAATACCGCCGAGTTTGGGAACTCTGCTTTTTCTGGCTCTTTCGTCATGCCGAAAACTGGTCCCTTTTAAGCCCAAAGCGCAACAACTTTAGTATTTTACACTATACTTATGTCGCCCTGGGGCTACTATTATTTGCAAGAACATCTGGCGTATTATTGCGGTTTTGGCGGGTTTTCCCGACAACAGAAATGCCAATTGCGCGTGCCACCCAAAGCGGTACGATGCCTGTGATAGCATCAAGTCCTGTTGCCGGCTGCAGATAACGGGCCGGTAAAGTGAAGTTGGAGAGCATACCCCGTGGCGACAAAAGCGCAGCTAGAGGCCGAACTCACAAAACTTCGGTCGGAATTGAAAAAAGCCCGGGATACGCAAACGGCCAGTTCGCCAACGACTTCGGACAATGCTGATGAGGCGGACCCAGCCCCCGAACCGGGAACAGAGTCTGCAGATATTCTTCAATCCTTGCAGAATGGGAACTTTGAAGCAGTGCTTCATCAACTGACCGAAGAACTTGAAGGGTTGCCCAATCGCAAGCCGTTGTTGACTGCTCTGGGGGCTTTTGTCGTCGGTTATCTGATCGGGCGAACTGGAAACAAGGGATAACTGAATGAACCGGATAAGTAGAAACATATCGATCATATTCCGCTCCGAGCGTCTGATGGCGCAGCGGCGCATGGCTGTTCTGAGACGGCAGACCGGTATGATGGCCGCAGCCGGAATCGCTGCCGGGCTTGCCCTGATCATGCTGAATGTCGCGGCTTATTTCGCTCTTGTAGAACACATTTCGCAACCGGTTTCCGCATTGATCGTCGCGCTCGCCAACATTGCGCTTGCTGCAATTCTGGTCACTGCAGCAAACCGCCAAAGCGCAGAATCCGATTTGTCCGCAGTTGCAGAAGTGCGTGATCTTGCGATGGAAGATCTAGAAACGGAAATTCACGATGCAACCGAAGAGATCAAGGGGCTTGCTCAAAGTGTGCATAAAATGGCGCGGGATCCACTGGGCATGATAGCACCCGGACTGATCAGCGCTGTAGTTGGCGCCGTGCTCAAGAACACAAAGAAATAGCGCACTTCTGCGATGGGCGTCCCGATTTAGGCACGCCTGACCTATTTAAGATGCGCTGCAGGCAATCCGAACTCGAGAACGTTCTAGTCAATGTTGACCAACTGTTTTCCCTAAACCCGTCCGGCAAATACGAAATATTGCTAGTCAACCTAAGCTCTAGCGCTACAATGATAAATTCAACTAAGGAGGATGACAATAATGGATAAATACCAATCGTTGAGAAAGCTGGCATTGGGGGCCGTCCTCTTAGGGCTTTCCTCCGGGCTCGCGCTGGCACAAAACGACGCCAAACCCAATATTCTCGTGATATGGGGCGATGATATTGGCCAGTCCAATATCTCTGCCTATACAATGGGGATGATGGGGTATCGCACCCCCAACATAGATCGCATTGCAAATGAAGGAATGATTTTCACCGATTATTATGGCGAGCAGTCCTGCACTGCGGGCCGTTCGTCTTTCATTACTGGTCAATCGGTCTTTAGAACCGGGTTGTCCAAAGTTGGCTTGCCAGGTGCGAAAGAAGGTATGCAAGAAGTGGACCCGACCATTGCGGGTCTGTTAAAAGCGCAGGGTTATGACACCGGACAGTTTGGTAAAAACCACCTAGGTGACCGGGACGAAATGTTGCCAACCAACCATGGTTTCGACGAATTCTTCGGCAATCTCTACCACTTGAATGCTGAGGAAGAGCCCGAACTTGAAGACTACCCAAAGGATCCGGCTTTCCGGGAGGAATATGGTCCGCGTGGTGTCCTGAAATCCTCTGCCGACGGCACGATCGAAGACACCGGTCCGCTGACAAAAAAGCGCATGGAAACCGTCGATGACGAAACCACCGCTGCGGCGCTGGACTTTATTGATCGCAAAACAGCAGAAGGTAAACCTTGGTTTGTCTGGTGGTCCGGAACCCGCATGCACTTTCGTACCCACGTAAAAGACGAGCTGCGCGGTATTTCAGGTCAGGACGAATATGCAGACGGGATGGTCGAACATGACCGTCATATTGGCTTGTTCCTCGACAAGCTGGATGAACTGGATATCGCAGACAATACGTTTGTGTTTTATTCCACCGACAACGGCCCGCATATGAATAGCTGGCCAGATGCGGCAATGACACCATTTCGCGGCGAAAAGAATACCAACTGGGAAGGCGGTTGGCGTGTGCCTGCAATGGTCCGGTGGCCTGGAAATATCGAACCGCACTCAATCTCGAACGAGATCATGCACCATATGGACTGGCTGCCAACCTTCCTTGCCATGGCCGGCGTTGCCGACATCAAGGAGCAATTGAAAGAAGGAGGTGTTCAGGCCATTGGCCGCGACTACAAGGTTCATCTGGATGGCTACAACTCTCTTGCCTATCTTAAGGGAGAAGAAGAGACCTCCCCCAGAAATGAGATATTCTACTTCTCGGACGGCGGTGATCTGACAGCACTGCGCTACAACGACTGGAAAGTCATTTTCCTCGAGCATCGTTTCCCTCAAACAATGCGCGCCTGGGCCGAACCCTGGACAGAATTGCGGATGCCACTGCTCTTCAATCTGCGTCGCGACCCTTATGAGCGTTCTACCATCACATCCAATACCTATTGGGATTGGTATCTGGATCACGTGTTCTTGCTGTTGCCGGCGGCAACGTATGTAGGTGAGTTCCTTGCCACTTTCGAGGAATTTCCGCCAACTCAAAAGCCCGGAAGCTTCACGATCGGTGACGCCAAAGAAAAAATCTTCTCGCAAATCGGGTCCCAGTAAAACCCTAAGACCTTTGTTCGGGCCATCCAGTGGGTGGCCCGCCCCTACCCCGCACCAGCAACAAGCCTGATCTCAGGAAGGTTCCTGGAGCACACCTATTTCAAAGAAATTGATTCGAAATTTTGCAAACTCTCCTGAATTTGCTCGAGATGATTTCGGTTATTTTTAATTGTTGGGAAACAGTGCACGATATTTTTTACAAATGTTCTGAAACAAATAGAAATATCGAACGCGTTTGTTTCCCGTTAAGAGACAACTTGATCGTGAACGCGATGTCGAACGCCTATATTCAACCGGAAAACTACCCACAAACGCCATATATAGAACGCTTTTTTGGTGTGAAAGAAAGATGTAGTGCCGTAGCGAGTGACCATTTGGCCTATTTGATAAAAGAGATTTCTTGCAACATTTAGCCAATATGGTATTTTTCTGGCGTCGGGGCGAAGGATACTTCGTCCCGGCGTTTTCTTTAGGAGCTACGTGTGTGTGGTAGCTCTGATTGCGTTAGTTATTAGTAGTGCGAGTTTGTAATGAGTGTGATGAATGACGACACGGCAATCCTGTCGGCTGTTGCCAGGCAGCTAGTTAAGACAGAACTTCCCGCGCCAAAGCAGGAAACAGAATCCCCCGCCCCATCTCAAGAAAAATGGATATTGCCGGGTTTCTTTGCGAAATCAAAAATCCAGACGTCGTTTGGCAACTTGCCGATCGAAGCACTGCGACGGCGCGATCAGGTTAGAACCGTAAACGGAACCTTTGTAGAAGTTAAATGGATTGACCAAATCAAGCTGGATGTTGCTTTCCTGGAGCTCCACCCCGAAGCACACCCGATATTCGTACCCAAGAATACCTTCGGCAAATCGATGCCTAACCAGAACATGTTGCTGTCACCCGCCCAACCCGTGAAGGTGTCCGGGATGATTGGCAGTGACAAACTCCATTCCGCATTGTCACTGACATCACGGCCGCAAGTTTCGCGTATGCCGCATTCCGGTTTTACCTATTACCTCTTTCATTGCGGCAAGCCAGTTACAGTAAACGTTGACGGCTTGTGGGTCGGCAACGCGCCCGAATAACGGCTTCGCCAGCCGAATACCTAAGTATCCGCGAGACTGGTGAATTAATTGTGAAAAGGTTCAATCACCCTCGGCAACACCTTCAGCCCGCGCTCTTGCCCGGCGTGCCCGGTAACTTGGTAGGATGACCAGGATAACGGCAATAACCAGCAGGCCAAGTGTCATCGGGCGTTCCAGAATGAAGCCGATGCCATCATAAAGCTGCATGGAGCGTGAGAAATTATCCTCGAGCATACCGCCCAGAATAAAGCCAATCAGCAATGGCGCCAGCGGATAATCCGCGAACTTCAACGCCGTTGCAGCAATCCCAAAACCAACCAGCATCAACAGTTCAGTCGCGTTATTCTGCCCGATGTAGGCCCCCATCAGCGTGAAAAACAGAATAAAAGGTATCAGGTAGTTGCGTGGCACCGAAAGTACTTTTGCAATATAGGGGATCAGTGGCAGGTTCAGGATCAACAAAACCAAATTGCCAATGAACATGGACATGATGACGGCCCAGAATATCTGCGGCTCATCAATCATCAGACGGGGCCCGGGTGTCACGTTGAGCGCCAGCAAAGCGCCCAGCAAGATCGCGGTGGTTCCGCTACCCGGGATACCCAGTGTCAGCAACGGCACAAAAGAGCCGGTGCATGCCGCGTTGTTGGCTGTTTCCGGCGCCGCCAATCCCTTGATTGACCCATTTCCGAACTCTTCCTGTTCTTCCTTGGTCGCGATGTTTCGCTCAACGGCATAACCCAAAAAACTGGCGATCGTCGCACCAGCGCCCGGCAGAACGCCAATGAAAAAACCTTGTATTGATTGGCGTCCGATCACCGGCGCAATGGATTTTGCTTCTGATACACTGATCCGCAAATCCTTGATCTCGCCATCGCTGCCACTCCCCAAATTTTTCGGCTTCAGGACCAGAAACATTGCCTCGGGCAACGCGAACATCGCCATCGCAAGAGTAATGAAGCCGAACCCTGACTGAAGGTCCATGATTCCCATAGTAAAGCGCGGCAGGTTAAACAGGGCCCCTTCGCCAACAGTGGCCATGATCAGACCCAGCAATGTCATCAACAACGCCTTGGTTACCTGACCGGTCCCGGCAAATGCAGCGATGGCTGACAGGCCGACAACCATCAGTGCGAAATATTCGGCTGAATGGAAAAGAAGCGCGACCGAGGACAATGCGGGCGCAAATACCAAAAGGAGAAGTGCACCAATAGAACCACCGGCAAAGCTTGAGATCGCAGCGATTGTAAGTGCCTTACCCGCTTTTCCCTGCCGGGCCATGGGAAAGCCGTCGAAGCTGCTGGCAACGGTACCCGCAACCCCCGGTGCGTTGAGCAAAATCGAGGATGTGGAGCCGCCAAAGATCGCGCCATAGTACACCCCTGCCAGCAGGATCAGCGCCGCTGACGGGTCACCGATGGAAATTGCCACGGGAATCATGATCGCGATGATCGACATTGGACCTAACCCCGGCAGCATGCCGATGAATGTGCCGATCAGACACCCGCCGATCACCATCAGCAGGTTTTGCAATGAAAGTGCCGTTTGCAGGCCGGTGATTAGTCCTTCTAACATATCAGCCTCCAAATATACCGGGAAGTGGACGCATGTAGATACCAAGCACTTGCTGCACGAGGTACCACACGAAAAGAGTGGCGACGGCAGCAATTGGCACCATGATGTGCCACTTGCGCTCGCCAAGAATGAAGGATCCGAGGATCAGAAAGCCGGAGGTTGCGATGAGAAATCCGATGGGACGCAGTGCCAGCGCATAAACAACCATCAGTCCGAGCAAGAGCAGGGCTTGTCCAATATGGTAGTCCCCCAGTCGCCGATAATCGATCTCACCGATCTTTTGCTCGCCCTTTTCCAGACCAAACAAAATTATCAACGACGCTACCATGCCCATGATCGACAGAACTTTTGGGAAAGTGCTGGGCCAGATGGGATTGCGCTGCATGAATGGCGCCAGTTGCGCGTCCATGGTGAACCAGGCGGTATAGCCGTAGGCCATACAAACACCCAGTAAGATCAAAGCGATCCAGCGATCCAGCGCCATAGTCCCCTCCCCCAAAAGGAGGCAAAGCGGTCACCCGCTTTGCCAAGTCGTCTTTATAAAAAGCCGAGCTTTTTCATAAGATCGCCGATAGCCTTTTCCTGAGCCTCGAGGAAGGTCTGGAAGTCATCACCGGAATTGTGAATGTTCACCCAACCGTTGCGGGCGCGTACTTCTTCCCACTCTGGCGTTTCGTACATCTTGGTGAGGGCATCCTGATACATCGCCACCTTTTCGGCTGGCAATCCGGGCGCACCAAAAAAGCCGCGCCAGTTGACAAAGGTTGTGTCGATCCCTTGTTCCATCATCGTTTGAGCGTCAGGGGCGGCATCTACCCGTTCTTCGGATGTGACACCGATGATTTTGACTTCACCAGCGTTGGCAAGGTCAACGGCTTCGGAAAATCCTGTCGAAAGCGCGGCAATTTCGCCCGAAAGGAGGGCCGCCATGGCTTTACCACCGGCGTCATACGGTATGTATTTGACGCCAAGCGCATCTTTGCCAGCCGCTTCCATCACCATTGCAGCAACCAGATGGTCCATTCCGCCCGGAACAGAACCACCGCCAATGGCCGTCGCCGACGGGTCAGAGTCATAGGCTGCGAGCAGGTCTGCCATAGAGTTGATCGGGCTGTCTTTTCCAACAACAATTGCTGCGTAGTCACCGATTGTCCCTGAAACCAGTGTCAGGTCACGGAAATTATGCGGGAATACACCGGTCAACGACCGGATGACGATCGGCGTCGAGTTAACCATAAGCGTGCCATGGTTGCTGTCAGCATTCTCGATCAGGAAACCGATGGCCTTGCCGCCGCCACCACCTGACATGTTTTCATAAGACGCGGTGCCAACCAGCCCGGCGCCCGTCAGAGCTTCGCCCGTGCCGCGCGCAGTGCCATCCCATCCGCCACCGGCACCGCCGGGAATCAGAAAGTGAACGCTGTCGAGCACTTGATGCCCATCCGCGAACGCAGGTGCGCCAAAAGACAGCGTCGAAACAGCTGCCGCCAACATGACCCGGCGGGTCAGGTTCAGTTTAGTCATGGTGTCCTCCCATTTGACAAAAGCGATCGTTGTCGCCCATGACAGAAACAATAACATGTTATGCTGACACAAACCTGTCACGTCCAAGTTGCGAGGAATGTTGCCCCATGCGGTTTTTGCTGGTCGAGGATAATCCGGGGCTTGCATCTGCCATTTCGGACCGGTTGAACATGGACGGACATGTTGTCGATCACGCAGAAGACCTTGAACGCGCCGAAGATTTCGCATCTTCGGGCGAATATGATCTGATCTTGCTCGATATTATGCTGCCGGACGGCGATGGCCGGGATTTTCTGAACACGCACCGCCGCCAGCAGGACGACACACCGGTCATCGTTCTGACCGCCCGCTCCGAAATCTCTGACCGGGTTGGCGTGCTCGACCTGGGGGCAGACGATTACATCACAAAGCCCTTTGACTTCGCGGAGCTAGAGGCCCGCGTACGTGCCGTTCTGCGACGCCGCTCAGGCGCCGGGCAAAACCAGAACCGATTCGGCGACCTGGTATTCGACAGATTGGCCGGAACCCTAGAAGTCGGCAACAACCGGATCAGCCTGCGCAACAAGGAATTGCGATTGCTTGAGGTCCTGCTTGCCTCCCCCGGCAAGATTTTTTCCAAGCCAAAATTGGTCGATCGGCTGTTTTCTTATGACGAAGACGTGTCCGAGAACGCCATCGAAGTTTATGTAGGTCGGTTGCGTAAACACCTAAAGGGATCGACGGTTGAAATCGCGACTGTACGCGGCCTGGGTTACCGGATCACTGAACAATGAGCGTTGTTGTTCCGACCAATGGATCACTGCGTCGCCGGCTGACGCTGCAACTGGTCGGCAGCGCAGCCGTGCTTGCCACAATCCTGTTTCTCACCGTTCTGGGCATTGCCCGCACCGTTGCGACACAAACCCAGGACAACACACTCAGCGCTTCGCTGACGGCAATTCTTGAGTCAGTGTCGGTTCAGGATGCCGATGTCTCGATTGACATTCCCTATGCGGCATTTTCCATGCTGGGCACGGTTGGAGATGAGCGGGTTTTTTACCGCGTGACCGTCGATGGGGCATTTCTGACAGGATACCAAGACTTGCCAAATGCATCCAACGTTGATTCCGACGGTCGCGGCTCACTTACAGCACCTTACAAAGGTGAAGACGTGCGGATTGTGTCCGCCAGCCGATTGCTTTCCGTAGATGGGCAACCGGTCGAAGTAAGGGGATCGCTTGCGCAGACCCGCACCGGCTATACAGCGACCCTTGCCGCGATCCTGCAAAGCGCGATCTTGATCGGTTTAGGGTTCTTTACGGTGGCGGTTTTACTAGCCATCCTGACCGCCCAGGGCACAATTCGTCCGATTCAGAACCTTGCTGCGTCTGTGTCGCGCCGTGGGCCAAACGACCTGCGCCCGGTTGTGGCCCCTGTTCCCAGTGAAATGATTTCACTGGTCACCTCGCTGAACAGGTTCATAGAAAGGCTCAGCACAACTCTTACGCGATCCGAGGACTTCATTGCTGAGGCTGCCCATCGGGTGCGGACGCCACTAGCAACCGTCCGCACACAAGCCGAGATTGCCCTACGACGGGCCAAGCAACCGGAAGATCGGGCATCGCTCAAGGATATGATCCGCGCCATTGACGAAAGCTCTCGCGCTGCCGGACAAATGCTGGACCATGCCATGGTAACTTTCCGTGCAGACCAACTGGACCGAGCTCCGGTTTCGATCGTGGCTTTGGTAGAAGACATTGTTGAACGCCTGCGTGCAGTGGCAGAGCTCAAGGATATCGAATTGAACGTCGAGCATGCAGAACCGGTGTTGGTCGCCGTTGATTCAATTTTGGTACAGAATGCAATCCGCAATATTCTGGACAATGCAATCAAGTATTCACCTGAAGAGCAGGACGTAACAGTTTGGATTGGAAAGACAAACGAGTCGGCTGTTGTCCAAGTTTCGGACCGAGGGGCGGGTTTTCCCAAGCAAGATACTGATCGACTGCTGGATCGCTTTGCGCGAGGGGACAATGTACGCACAACCGTCGGGTCCGGGCTGGGGCTGACCATAGCAAAGGAAGTGGTTGAGGCGCACGGCGGCAGCATCACAATCGGAAACAACAAAAATGAGGTTGGCGCATGCGTAACACTCTTCTTTCCGCTGGCCTGATCCTGTCGGGATGGGTGGCATTGGTACCGCCGGCCTTAAGCTTTGAAATCGAGGTTCAAACCTTGTTTGAGGTCCCCAATGCCTCTGAAACCATCGACATTATCTCGACCGCCGATACCGACTCTTTCGCGCCACTTATTGTCGCCTTCCAGGACCGTTATCCTGATACGGCCGTCAACTATGTGACGGTCAGCAGCGCTGAGTTGATGACTGCGCTGCAAGATGAAAGGGAGTCCTTTGATCTCGCGATTTCATCTGCGATGGATCTGCAAACCAAACTATCCAACGACGGCCTGACATTGTCACATAACTCTGACGCAACCGAATTGGTGCCCGACTGGGCGAAATGGCGCGATCAGGTCTTTGCGTTCACGCAGGAGCCCGCAGCAATTGTGGTTTCAAAGTCAGCATTCGATGGCCTGGAACTGCCCCGTACACGGCAAGACATGATATCACTCATGCGCAGTCAGCCGGATAGATTTCGCGGCCGCGTGGGCACATATGACATTCGAGTCAGTGGTCTCGGCTATCTTTTTGCAACACAGGACGCTCGTACATCGGAAACGTACTGGCGTCTGATGGAAACGATGGGCAATCTCAGCCCTCGGCTCTATTGCTGTTCATCTGATATGATCGACGACGTGCAAAGCGGCAAGCTTGCCGTGGCCTATAACGTATTGGGCAGCTACGCGCAGGCGCGCACCGATTCCAACGGTACCATCGACGTCATAGAACCGCATGACTTTACAACGGTAATGCTACGGTCTGCCGTCATACCGACGAACGCCGATAACCCTGATCTCGGAGGGTCGTTTCTGGATCACTTGATCCGCTCTTCATGGAGCACCGAAGGTGAATCCTATTATCCGTTTCCGCCGATGCCGCCGGAACTTGATCCCGACCGATCTTCACTAAGACCCATCCGTCTTGGGCCCGGCCTGCTGGTCTATCTGGACCAGTACAAGCGCGCCCGCTTCTTAAGCGAATGGGAAGATGCGGTCATTCAACGCTAGCGCCTGCTGCACGTCATCCGCGACGCCTACGTCCACCGGTGCGCGCGCCGCGCCCGCGACCTTCATTTCCGGCTTTCACTGGTTGCTTGTTAGTGCGGATCCACTCACTGCCATTCGGATCATTGTTGGTCAGGAAATTCGCAGCGCGGATCGCTTCCATTTCCTTGCCCGCACGGGACTTGGTTGAACCCAGCCCCGTCAACGTGGCAAGCACCTCAGGGTCGATATCGTCGGGAACGATGATACCAGCGGCCGCAAGTTCATCACGACGCTCCTGCAATTTGGTCGGACCGACCGGCAGTGCCACAGGATTCATGATCGCAGATGTCATGCCGGCGCCCATTGCCATAGGCAGGAACGCGTTGTTAATACCGTGCCGGTTTGGCAAGCCAAACGAAATGTTGGATGCGCCACAGGTTGTGTTAACGCCAAGTTCTTCACGCAAGCGGCGCACCAACGTAAACACTTGCAGCCCAGCCGTGCCCATCGCGCCAATGGGCATCACCAGCGGATCAACAACTATGTCATGCGCCGGAATGCCGAAATCTGCGGCACGTTGCACAATCTTCTTGGCGACCTCAAAGCGAACGTCGGGGTCCTCAGAAATACCCGTGTCATCGTTGGATATGGCCACCACCGGTACGTTGTATTTCTTCACCAATGGCAAGATCAGTTCCAGACGATCTTCCTCGCCCGTGACGGAATTGAGCAAGGGGCGACCCTCACACACTCCAAGACCAGCCTCAAGCGCGGCTGGTACTGAGCTGTCGATACATAAAGGAACGTCTACGAGACCCTGAACCAATTCGAGAGTCTTGACCATCAGAGGGGGCTCAGTCTCGTTTGGATTGGGATTGGAATTGTAGACCACACCCGCGTTTATATCTAGCATCGTCGCCCCGGCAGCGACCTGCGCCAGCGCGTCTTTTTCCACGGTTGAAAAATCGCCGGCCTCCAGCTCAGCCGCCAGCTTCTTGCGCCCCGTGGGGTTGATACGTTCGCCGATGACACAGAATGGCTGGTCAAATCCGATAATAGCTGTCTTGGTCTTGCTCTCGACAATCGTGCGGGTCATTTGCGGTCCTTAGGATGCGTTTGCGGTACGGGCTGAGGCGCCACCATGTTGGATGGCCCAATTGGCATTTGTCTTGATGCCGCCCAGTGGGAAAAAGTGAACATTGGCGATATTGAAATCGGGATTGGCTGCCTTGTGGGCAGCGAGTTCTGTAATGACGTCCGTGGGTTCAAACGGCAAGAGCAGCTTGGTTACATCTTTGGCACGCTTCTGCAGGACCTTAAGCGACGGACCGACCCCGCAGGCAATAGCGAATCTGATCAGAGTTTGCAGCTTGGCCGGGCCCGCAATGCCAATGTGAATCGGCAAGGTGACGCCCCCCGCCTTAAGATTGTCCGCCCATGTAATGATGGGTGCGGCCTCGAACGCGAACTGCGTCGCCAATGCCATCTCGGCATCAGTCGTCTCAGAGAATTTTTGTTTCCAGGCAAGCGCTTCCTCAACGTTCTTCATGCCACCTTTAGGATCAATATCCTTGTTACCCTCAGGGTGTCCCGCCACGTGTAGGCGCTTGAACCCCGCGCGGTCGAACGCACCATTTTCAAGTAACTGCATTGAACTATGAAAATCGCCATGAGGCTTTTCCACGCCGCCTGCCAAGAGCAAAGCCTGTTCAACACCCGCCTCGCTGCGATAACGCGCGATCCAATCCTCCAGCGTCTTGGCGTCTTTGATGATGCGGGCCGGGAAGTGCGGCATCACCGCGAAGCCATCATCAGAAAGCCTTTTGGCGGTTGCCACCATATCTTCAATCGGCGTGCCTTCGATGTGGGCGATGTAAACGCGCGTGCCATCGGGCAACAAATCGCGAAAATTCTCGATCTTTTCGGCCGTGCGAGGCATCACTTCGATCGAATAGTCCTGCAAAAACGCTTCAACTTCTGGATTGAGAGTTTTTTCCGTTGGTTCTTCGCGTCTTTTAAAATTCAACAAAGCCATAGCGGCCTCCCATATGGATCGGTGTCGGGGCAGGATCAGGCCCAGCCATCATTTGCAATCAGGGTCTTAATGCGTTCTCTATCGTATTCGGCCTCTAGGCGCTGCGCCTCAGCCTCGGCAATCTGATCGGGATCCCCATCAACTGCATAGGCATCAGCTTTGCGCCATTCTGCCAGATAAGCGTCCGTGTCCTCAGCACCAACTTTCATGGCCGCCCGGTCAATCGCCTGCTCGAAACGCTCTTCAAGCTGCCGTTTGGAGCCCCGTCGGCCCTTGCCTACGATCACCTGTGCCGGGATGTCGCGCCAGTATACTACAGTAACGTCGGGCATCATTGATTCCTCAAAATCGTGTTGTTGGCCTCTGTCTAATGCACCTCGTGTGCGCGATACGGCTTTTTTTCGACAGAACACGCTTTATCCGCGACGCGTCCTATCCTCCCATACCTGCTTGCCCGCGACCAGCGTGTGTGATGTGAAAAATCCGCAGGTTCATTATGAGGCCTTGTGTATCGCAACGCTTGCGCGACAACAGACAAGGCGTTAGCGTAAACGTAACTCGAAATGGAGGGCGTGTATTATGGCGCCCAAGCGTCCCACTGGTGCGGGCGCGTTCCCGAAACCGGTTGAAAGCCCCGCGCCGAAACCGCTTGATCCGGCAGAACTCTATGCTGCGCTGGATTTGGGCACAAATAGTTGCCGTATGCTGATTGCCCAACCCAAGGGCAGCGGGTTTCATGTGGTCGACAGCTTTTCTAAATCCGTCCAACTGGGTGCAGGATTGGAACGCACGGGCCGTTTGTCGCGCAATTCCATGGCGCGCACGGTACAAGCCCTGCGCATATGCCAGCAAAAACTCAAGCGTAACAGGGTCAAACGCATGCGCCTGATCGCAACCGAGGCATGCCGACGGGCCCAGAACGCCAATGAATTCATCAATCAGGTGCGACGCGAGACTGGCCTTCAACTAGAGATCATTCAACCAGAAGAGGAAGCCCGTCTCGCAGTGATTTCCTGCGCGCCACTTGTCAGCACCAAAACGGAGCAGCTTTTGGTAGTCGATATCGGTGGTGGATCGACTGAACTTGTTTGGATTGACATCAGTTCTGTGCCCAAACGGGATCGGCCGAGCGCCATAATGCGTCTTCATGCCGGTTTTCGCCCGATCGAAAGCCCCTTTCCAGCCGCCAAGGTGGTGGACTGGATATCGGTGCCGTTGGGAGTTGCGACACTGCGGGACCAGTTCAACGATGTGGAGGATGACGCTGCCCGCTTTGCGTTGATGAGTTGGCATTTTGAAGAGAATCTGGTTGATTTTGCACCCTATAAACACGAACAGGAGCGCGAGCGGTTCCAGATCGTCGGCACTTCAGGGACCGTGACGACCGTTGCGGCAACCCATCTTGGTCTGCGCCGGTATGATCGAACCAAAGTAGACGGGCTGCGGATGAGCACCGATCAGATCGACAAAGTCATTCGCGGCTATCTTGATCAGGGGCCAGAGGGACGCCGAGCGGACCCTAGAATCGGGCAGGACCGGCAGGCGCTGATCATGTCTGGGTCGGCAATTCTGCAGGCTTTAATGCGGGTCTGGCCGACAGATCGGTTATCTGTTGCGGATCGCGGTCTGCGTGAGGGGTTGCTTTATGCGCAAATGAGCGTTGATGGCGTCTTGGAAGATGGGCCCTTTTGACTTAGTGACCCTGCGCGCGCAATGGATGCGAATTGAGAACGAACAAGACAAATCGGAAACGGACAAAGGCCGCATCGGATCATGGCAAAGACACCCAGTGGCAAAAACACATCAGGGCGTGGCGAGCGGGACCTAAAAGTTAAGGTCAAAAGCGCTCGTGGACGCAAACTGAGCTCGACCCGATGGCTGCAGCGCCAGTTAAATGATCCATACGTCAAACGCGCCAACGCCGAAGGATATCGCGGGCGCGCGGCTTACAAGATACTTGAACTTGATGAAAAGTATCGATTTCTCGTGCCCGGTGCACGCGTGGTTGATCTGGGTTGCGCCCCCGGTGGCTGGTGCCAGGTGGCCGTCAAACGTGTCAATGCACTGGGTGAGAGATCAGACAAGGCTGTTGGCCGGGTTCTCGGTGTTGATCTACAGGAAATGGAACCGATTGCCGGCACCGACCTGTATCAACTAGATTTTATGAAAGATGATGCCGACATCAAGGTCAAGGAATGGCTGGGAGGCAAGGCCGAGGTGGTAATGTCCGATATGGCCGCCAGTGCATCTGGCCACAAACAAACGGATCATCTGCGCATCATCGCACTCTGCGAAGCCGCGGCCTATTTCGCCTTTGATGTACTGGAAGATGGCGGCACGTTTGTTGCCAAGGTATTGGCAGGCGGTGCTGAAGGCGATTTGCAAAAACTGCTGAAACAGAAGTTCAAGAAGGTCGCTAACGTAAAACCACCAGCCTCTCGTTCAGATAGTTCGGAAAAGTTCGTGGTTGCGACCGGCTTTCGCGGCGGTACCGACGACTGATCCGATCAGGCCTGCATGGCAAAAGAGCGGCGCGCGCTGGCCTTGATCTCATCGGCTTCTTCCGAACTGACTTTGCGAAGCCCAAAGCTCTTGAGACGTGCGGCTGTATTGGCAGCCTGATTCTGCTGGCGCAGCATCTCGAATAGGCGGGCGTGGCGAACTTTTACGGGTTGGGTGCTCATGGTCTTGTCCTTCGGTGTGTGTGTCCGTGAGGATGACTTTTGCGCGCAAATGCGGCGGGAAATGGCCAGCCCGGCGTTCTTTTTGGGAAAATACAGCGTCAAGTTGTGTAAGAGGACTCTCACCTGCCCTATTGTGGAGCCAGATCCGCACGTCGCTCTCCCGGTCATGAACAACAATGATGATCAGGGCAGGCACATTGTTTGATTTACTTTTCCGTCGCAGCTTCGATAACGGCTTTGATCAGGTCCTCAGGCACCTCCCCCAAGTCCATTTCTGCATAGGGTACGTCGGCCTGCGCGCGGGCAAGCAGGATAGTAGATTCATAAGCTTTTAGGTACTCTCGGCATTCACGGCACATTTTTAGGTGAATGTTGAATACAAGTTTCTGACGAAACGACAAATCGTCGTTGAAGTAGGCAGTGATGAAATTTTCGAATGCCACACAATCAATCATGAATGGCATCTTGAACGCAAGCGCAGCGAGGGGGCGGTGGTCTTGCTTTGGTGCATGAGGCGTCATGGCATGTGACCTTTCAAAACAGGTTCCAGCAGTTTCTTAAGCGCGGCGCGGGCGCGATGCAGTCGTACCTTTACATTGGCTTCGCTGATACCCAGCGCTTCGCCCACTTCAGCAGTGCTCAACCCTTCTATGTCGCGCAAGCACAACACAACCCGATACGTATCAGGCAATTTATTGATCGCGGCAGTAACGGCACGACCAGTCTGGGCCTGATCCAACAAATCCTCTGGGGTCACTGTCTCGGCCAGATCACTTTCGATCCGACAACCAGATTGATCAAATGTCGGCAAGAGTGCATCAATGCTTTGTTCCTGCCTTCGCTTAATTTTGCGCAAGATCATCAGCGCTTCGTTGACAACGATGCGGTGCATCCAGGTTCTGATCGTTGATCGTCCCTCAAATCCGTCGATCTTGCCCAGGATTTTGGCAAAGGCAGTTTGCACCGCATCTTCTGCAAGGCCCGTGTCTTGCAAAATCCTGACAGCAACCGCCAGCATCCACCCGGTGTTTTCACGTACAAACTTAGGGAGATGACTAGCATTCGTCAAAGATGCAGGCCCCGATGAGCCACCGCCTTGTCGATCAGACTGCCGATCTAAGCTCATCCAGTTCCCCGCATTGGATATAGTTCATTCTTACACGGCTTCGGATCGGGAACCAATTGTCAAATCCTTACACGACTTACGCGACGGCAAGCCGAATATTGTCCAGTAACCTGTATCCTTAACGACCATCCCGACATCCAAGGACCCGACGTTAGTGACGCTTATCGGTGGGTCGCCGGAACGCATCACTAAGAACAGCCGCAAGTACTGCAGCTTCGAGGCAGGTTTTTCGCACTCGGAGACAAAGGAGTTGAGCATGAAATCCGCAATGCAGCTTGCCGTGTGTGCTGGATTGATCAGCGTAGCGCCCGCACAGGCCCAGGAATTGCTTTTCGGAGTGGGGCAAACACAGTTTTTTGAAGACCTTTCCACTGATAGTGCCTTGGTGTCATTAGAATATCGACACAAGCCCTTCTATGAGCGCGGGCGCATTGATGTTGCGTGGAGCGCGGTTGGGATAGCGCACTTTAGTGGGGATGCATTCTTAGGCGGCGGCCTGTCCGCCCGTTATACGTTCAACACTCAGTGGTTCGTCGAGGCCAGTGTGATGCCCGGCTTGTTCCGCGAAAATGAAGAAGCAAACGATCTTGGCAGCGCCTTCGAAATACGGAGCCTGTTTGCGGTTGGGTACGCCTTCAAGGGCGGTAACCGGACCTCCTTAGCGGTCTCGCATAAGTCAAACGCCAGTACCGCCCAGAGCAATCCGGGCGTTAACGCTGTTTCACTGCGGTGGCATCACGCTTTCTAGGGTGTCGTTTTTGGTGGTTATTGCGCAATGATCGGGGCGCTAACCACGCCACCACCGACTGCTGCGCGCACCCCTGTTGTGCCCGGGCACGACGTTGGCAGGCCCCTGACCACGCGCGCGGCCAAATAAGCAAAGGCCTGTGCTTCTAACATATCGCCGTCCAACCCAACAGCTTCGACAGGGGCAACCGGGCAATCAAGCGAAACCTTGAGCATCGCCATCAAAACCGGGTTGTGCCGCCCGCCGCCGGTGACCAAAACGCGCGCAGGGGGCGTTGGACAGTGCCGCATGGCTTCTGCAACACCGGCAGCACACATCGCCGTCAAGGTTGCAGCGGCATCCTGATCACTCAATTCATTGACTAGAGCGATCATCTCTTCAAAGTCATTCCGATCCAATGACTTGGGTGGCACGCGGGTGAAATAGGGCTCTGCCAGAAACAGCTCAAGCGCACCCTGCTCTACCTGACCGCTTGATGCGACTGCGCCATTCTCATCAAACGGAATACCGCGCCGTGCCATCAGAAGATCGTTTACCGGCGCGTTGGCCGGGCCGGTATCAAAAGCCAGCAATGCGCCCGACTGCTCTGGTGTTTCGAAAGACGGGTCAACATAGGTCAGGTTTCCAACACCGCCCAAATTGAGAAATACTATCGGGGCCTTAGCCTCCATCCATCTTGCGCATGCAAAATGGTAAAAAGGGGCCAGAGGCGCGCCTTCACCGCCCAAGTCCACGTCTGAACTGCGGAAATCCCACACAACTTTTGTGTTCAACTGTTTAGCCAGCAGCGCGCCATCCCCTACCTGCAGCGTACCGTGTACACGAGGCGCATGGGCAAGTGTCTGTCCGTGAAAGCCGATGAGGTCAACAGCCTCAAACTGTTCCAGCAGATCCAGATGGGCGGCCTCGACAACGCGGGATGCGGCAATGACCTTGTCCCCGTGCCACTCACCAAGCCCGGCGCGCAAAATGGCGCGTTCATCTTCGGAATATGCGCGGTAGGCAGTCGGTCCAAAGGCGACAATATCCGTGCCATCTGTCTCAAGAACAGCGGCATCGACCCCATCCAATGAGGTGCCGGACATGGCCCCGAGAACTTTTATCACTTTCGCCCGCTTAACGGCCTTAATCATGGCCTTTTCCTTTGCTTCTTCGCCGCCTATACACTGCCTCGCAACCATGACCCGAGGCAAGACATGACCTACCACCCCAAATCGGATTTCATCGCAGTGATGATGCAACGCGGCTTTCTCGCAGATTGCACCGATTATCAAGGTCTGGACGACGCTTTGCTCAAAGGTGGGCAGCCCGGCTATATCGGATTTGACGCCACAGCCAAGTCATTACATGTCGGGTCTCTCATACAGATCATGATGCTGCGCTGGCTGCAAAAGACCGGCAATAAGCCGATCACCCTTATGGGTGGCGGCACGACCAAGGTTGGCGATCCTTCCTTTCGTGCAGATGAACGACCCCTGCTGTCGCCAGAGGCAATTGATGACAACATCGCTGGCATCAAACGCGTGTTCGAGAATTACGTCACATACGACGACAGCCAAACCGGTGCGCTGATGCTCAACAATGCCGAATGGCTGGACGATCTGAACTACCTCGATTTTTTGCGTGACATAGGTCGGCATTTTTCGATCAATCGCATGCTTAGTTTTGAATCGGTCAAGTCCCGGCTTGATCGCGAGCAGTCACTGTCGTTCCTTGAGTTCAACTACATGATCCTGCAAGCCTATGATTTTATGGAACTTCACCGTCGCTACGGCTGTATTCTGCAATTGGGTGGGTCGGATCAATGGGGCAATATCGTCAACGGTATCGACCTTACCCGGCGCGTGATTGACGGAGAGGTCTTTGGCCTCACCTCACCATTGCTCACCACGTCCGATGGCAAAAAAATGGGGAAGTCCCAGTCAGGCGCCATTTGGCTGAACCCCGACATGCTCAGCGCCTATGAGTTCTGGCAATTCTGGCGCAATACAACCGATGCGGATGTCGAACGGTTCCTCAAGCTTTATACCGAAATGCCGGTTGATGAGTGTGAACGACTGGGCGCATTGGCGGGATCAGAGATCAACGAGGCAAAAGTACGTCTTGCCAATGAGGTGACCACGCTGTTGCATGGCGCTGAGGCGGCCCGTGCCGCAGAAACTACCGCCCGCGAAGTGTTTGAAAAAGGCGGCGTTGGGGGCGATCTGCCGACACTGAAGCTTAGCGCTGCCGATCTGGGTGATGGTATTTCAGTCGTTCAGTTGATCGTGAGATCTGGTCTTGCCGGGTCCGGCAAGGAGGCAAAACGTCTGATCGCAGAAAACGGTGCGCGTCTAGACGACGCGCCGCTGACCAATGCGGGCTTGATGATAGACGCAACCGCTCTGGTCAGTCCGATTAAGTTGAGCGCAGGCAAAAAGCGCCATGCATTGGTACAGCTGACGGTCGACTGAAGCCGTATCGTTAGTGAATTAGAAACGGTCGTGTCTTTCGCCAAACCGTCGCGACATTGCGGCGACAAGAAACGCTGTGCCTATTCCAAACGACAGCAATCCGGTGACGGACCCAAAGGCCGCGAATATCCTGTATTCTGGCACAACCACGATGTCGCCGTAGCCCAGAGACGTAAACGTCACCAATGAAAAGTACACCGCAGAATTCCAGTCCATCAAAACATCATACCTGACGTAGATCCAGGCCCAGATCCAGACCTGTGCGGTCAGCCCACCAATAATTGCAACCAAAGCGATCGCCAGCAATGTGCTCAGGTGCATGGGTCTGCCGAGGCCACGCAGGCGCGCGCCCATCTGCACCATGACATGTGCCGCCATCCCAATGCATGCCGCTTGCACCATGACGCAGACGCCCAGAAACACGCTGCCCCAGAATATCTGTTCAGGTAGACTCATCTGCTTAATCCGTTGTCTGGCCTGACGAATACGATGTAGCGCGACGGCAAGTGCAATTACAAGAAACGTGCATCCTCACTAACCTGAACCCGTCTCTGCCTGACACTTTCGGGCGTATTCGATCGCCTTACCACTTCCTGAAAGGTCAATTGCCATAACTTGCTCTCCTGCTTCGTTATAAACTGTCATGACCTGACTTTTGGCAATCGCGTAAACAAAATTCCGATCTGTGAAAGTGACGCCAGCACCAGGCACCTTGTCCAGAAAGAATCCTGTTGCCACGGCATCAAACTTTTTTCCGTCCAGCTCAAACGTGATATCATATGTCTTGCCCTTTTTGATATCCCCCCAAGCCTTGTTGAATACGACAAAATAGCCTTGCTTCTTTGCGGCGTCAAAACCGATGCGCACGACCGAGTAATCCTGAAATATGGTTTGGATCAGGCAGCCGTTGCCCAATGCCGGATCAACCATAATGTTCCAGCCGGCGACATAGCCACGGTCAATGAGACCTTGCGCAGTTACTTGTAGGGTACAGCCTATGAAAGTCGCTGCTGTCAGAATAGCTTTAAGAGCTCTCATCTTCTCTCTCCTTCGGGACGACTACAAGTCCGATCTCGTTTTTCAATCGCCAATCTGTTTGAGCCGGCAAGAACGCCTCAACAGCGGCAGATGCGATTACGATGGTCTTGCCTATTTCGGCGTTTTCTACGTTCAACCCACCTTTCACGGCTCGCACCGCAGCGCGCCCGCGTGGCAGTTTCTGCACCAGTGCATCTATATCAACCGCCTCGGGGTCTTGCACGCCAACCGTCACCTGCACCCGCATTTCGTCGTGGGACAGGTTCAGCGATTCAAACAGCGGCAGAGACGAATGCCGGATCGCATCCTCAATCGCTCGCGCTGCAGCCTTGGTGTAATCCATACCGTAAAGGTCGTTGCCCATGCCCATTTCAATAATCACACGCTGTTCGTTCATTGGGCGCGCTCCATATCAAAGGAAACTGAAATCGCTGCATTGGCAATCAGGGTCGGGTGGCCCTGCCCGTCCGGGCGCGGGATATCCAGACCGCCTTGCGTCACGTGAACGGTGGGCTGTCCATAGGGAAATACCGCTGTCAACGCGTCTGCATCGACGGCCGCAGGGTTTTGCACGCCGATTTCCACCTTTATGATCATCGCTTCTTTGGGAAATCCAAACAACTCGGCCATATTGATCGAATTGTGCCACAACGCGTCCCGCAAAGCGCGTTTTGCGGCCCCTGTGTAGTCCCCGCGTCGCAGTGAAGTGCCCATGCCAAATTCAGTGAGTACTCTGTGCATATTGGTCGGGGCCTCTTTCGCTAGTTTGGTCACTTTCGCCTCTATCAGACACCGGCGCTAATCAGAAGAGGGATTCAAACGCGCGCGAACCAGGGACCAATAACAGAATGATTTCGCGAAACCGATCTAGACAGGCCAGAGCGCACGTGATCGTTTGAGTATAAGTTAAGCTGTGTGGAGTATCCCGCCATGACTCTTGAGAATACAAAAGCTATCGTAACCGGCGGCGCCTCGGGCCTTGGCGAAGCAACTGCGCGGCATTTTGCAGCGCAAGGCGCCGAGGTAACTTTGCTGGATCGCGACGCGGGCAAGGGAAAGGCTATCGCGAACGAGATTGGCGGGTATTTTATCCAGACCGATGTGACGGAAGAGGCATCCGTTCAGGACGCGATCAAGGGTGCGTCAGAATGCATGGGTGGACTGAATGCCGCCATCAACTGCGCCGGCATCGCGCACGCTATCAAGACCGTCGGACGTGATGGTCCCCACCCATTGGGCGCCTTCCAGCAAACCGTCGACGTAAATCTGGTCGGCAGCTTCAACGTTGCGCGTCTGGCCGCCGAGATGATGGGCAAGAACGTCCCGACAGCAGATGGGAACCGTGGTGTTATCGTTAACACCGCCTCAATTGCCGCGTTTGACGGGCAAAAAGGTCAGACCGCTTATGCGGCGTCAAAGGGTGGTATTGTTGGCATGACCCTGCCGATGGCACGCGATCTCGCAAGCATCGGCATACGGGTCATGACAATAGCCCCCGGCATTTTTCGCACGCCGATGTTGATCGGTCTTGGGGATGACGTCATGAACGCGTTGGCCGCCGACGTGCCCTGCCCGCCTCGCTTAGGTGATCCTACAGAATATGCCAAATTGGTTGGGTTCATCGCAACTGCAGGTTACCTAAACGGAGAGGTGATCCGCATTGACGGGGCCCTAAGACTGCGCTGATATTCAATCGGCCGAGAAATGAAACCGATGCCTGAAAGACCTGACAATGTGGCAAGGAACACTCTTAAATATCCACACGACAGCCCACGCGCGTTCCCCCATGATCGCGCACCGGTCCGCAGACCTGATCGCCGGCGTAGGTGTTCAAGGTGACCGATACGCCATTGGTACGGAATCCGGCACCTATTCGAACTTCCCCGACATCAGGGAAGTTACGTTGATTGAAGTTGAATCGCTTGAGGCACTCACGCGTGATCACGACATTGAATTGCAAACAATCGAACATCGTCGCAACCTAACCACCCGGGACGTGCCGCTCAATCACTTGGTCGGGCAGCAATTTTGGGTGGGGACCGTCCTATTGGAAGGCGGACGGCTAAACACGCCCTGCCGGTATCTGGACATGATCACCAAAAAGAAGGTCTGCGACCTACTTGAGCACCGATCGGGTCTCAATTGTAGAATCATCAATGGCGGTAGAATAAACTTAGGCGACGTCGTTCGCTTGGCCTAGGCTCTGGACCTATAAAACGATTAGAAGCTGCCGTTCGCTGTGAGGTGCTTCAACGACCGAGTTGCGGACAAACTTGCCGTTCGCCGCAGAGTGCGTAAATGGCCGCTTAGACAGCTTATTAGTTTTTATGCGTCAGCGGCGCTCAAAGAATTTGCCGATTTAGCGCCAACTCAGTTTACTTTCCGAAAACCTTGTTCCCATCAACGCGAAGCTCAAAGACATCGGGTCGCGAATAGTGTCCAGCGTTGTCTACAACGGCCTTTGCAGCACGTATGTGTGACGGGTTCACTTCTGCCACAAGGATACCTTCCTCGTTGTGTAATGGGCCTTCGATGATCTCACCTCGCGGGTCTATGATCACGCTGTCACCGGTGCTTGGATTGAGCCATTTGGCACCTTCTTCTGGGAGGTCTTGTTTTGTCCTGACGCCACCAACACACATGACATAGCAAGCCCCCGCAGAGGCAAATGCACGCGACATCAAATGCTGACGCGGCCACATCGCCTCTGGTGCTGCTGGAGGTTGTGCCGGTTCGCGGCCAGGCCAGAGGGCGATATGTACCTGTGTTCCTTGTGCCATCAAGGCAAATGAGGGCAACAGCATGAAATGTTCCCAGCAATTCAGGGCACTGATTTTCGCATAGCCACGATCATAAACCTGAAGGCTTTCGCCGTTTTGGCTTTCGCCCCATTCAACCCGCTCGCCGCAGGTTGGTTTCAGCTTTCGGTGTTTGCCAAGAATCTTGCCCTCTCGCCCGATGATCAAAGCTGTGCAATATAGGGTTCCCTGAGTGTGGGCATCGCGTTCCACAATTCCAATAACAACATCAATCTCGTTTTCTTTGGCGGCTGCGCAAAGACGATCCGTCGTATCAGATGGGACCTCCACCGCTTCTTCGTTGAACTTCGCAGCAAAATCCCACCATTCCGGCCCATCAATGGGGCGCCAGCCGTAGCCACCGTAGCCGTGCAGCCAGTTTTCCGAGAACGCGGCCAGTACCGTGCCTGTTGCGGCCGCTTCGGCAATAAGGCGGCAGGCCTTCTGGGTTGACGCTTCACGGTCACACAAGACCGACGTCGCCTGTATCGCCGCGATTTTGAAAGTTGGCTTGCTCGTTGTCATTGGACGTCCTCCGAAGTCAGCTATGGGCCGAGCTTATTCAAGGTGTCGGAGAAGTGCTTGGAGACAACCTTCAGAAGTTCTGGAGAAATGCTTGATTTACATCTAAATCTACGGGGCGGTTTCACAAAATGGATGCAGCGAGGAGGCGTATTGATCTACAGTTTCGCCAAATGCGTTCTCGATACTGAACGGTACGCGCTTTTTCGTAACGAGACAGAAGTGCATGTCGAACCTCAGGTTTTTGATGTCCTGCGCCTTTTCGTCGAAAACGCCGGAGCCCTTGTCACCACCGAGCAGCTGATCGCCAGCGTCTGGAACGGGCGCAACATTTCTGATGCGGCGATATCATCACGGATAAATGCGGCCCGCACCGCGGTTGGTGATACTGGTAATGCACAACGGGTGATCAAGACGATCCCGCGTCGCGGTTTCAAGCTGGTGGCCGCTGTCAGAGTACCGGGTGAGACACTGACCAATCATCAAAAGAATCAAAAGCAGACCGTTCGTTACGCCAGATCACAGGACGGAACCCACATCGCCTATGCAGTCACGGGGCATGGGGCGAAAATCTTGCGGACCGGGCATTTCCTGACGCACCTTGAGCACGATTGGACCAACGCTGTCTGGCGGCCCTATCTGGATCGGCTTGGGGACGGATACTCGGTTGTGCGCTATGACCAGCGAGGCACCGGTCTTTCGACCGACACCCCCGATGATCTGACTATTGAGGCACAGTCCAACGATCTGTTGGCGGTTGCCGATGCGGCGTCCATGGAGCGATTCCCTCTGATTGCCACATCTCAGGGCGTACCAACCGCGATTCATTTCGCAGCACATCACCCTGAACGCGTTTCCCGGTTGGTGCTTTATGGCGGTTTTGCGCAAGGGCGCTCAAAACGCGATGATGGCTATTCTGCGGATGAGGCCAAAGCGTTGCTGACAATGGTGCGTGCTGGCTGGGGGAAGCCCAGCAGTGCCTTTATGGTCGCCTTCAACTCGCTTTTTTGCCCCACAGCCACGCCGGAAGAGCTCAGTAGTCTGGCGAAAATACAGTTGGCGTCCGCGACACCTGAGATGGCTGCGCGGGTTCGTACGGCTATTGATACAATCGACATCATGGACGTGATTTCGAATGTCCAGGCACCTACCTTGGTTATTCATGCCCGGCATGAAACCCTGAACCCTATTGCGCAGGGTCGATTGATCGCGTCGCGGATACCAAACGCTGAGTTCATGGAGGTGGACAGCCCTAATCACATCATACTGCCGTCGCACCCAACCTTCGACGAAATTTTGTCTGCAAAACTGGCGTTTATCGCACGGCCTGAATAGCTGGGTCGGGGTGGGAAACTAGACATTCGCGCACTGCGCAGCATTGATCAAGTTGGGCTCGTTGCCGCCGTTCGCTGCGGAGCGCTCCAACGACCGCTTTGCCTCTAATCATCAGTTTTTGCGTTTGAGGTCCGGAGCCAAGGGTCCGAACCTCAACTTCCGGCTTTTTCTTCCAGCATCAGCCATTCTTCTTCTGCCTCGGCAATCTTGTCATGGCGCGCAACCAATGCGTCGGTCGCTTTTTGGAATTTGACAGGTTCACGGGTGAACAATTCCGGGTCGGACATGAGTTCTTCCAGCTTGGCCACTTCTGCTTGCAAGCGTTCGATTTCGGCCGGTAACGCTTCCAGCCGGTGCTTTTCAGTAAAGCTCAGCCCCGTTTTCGGGACATTTTCCAACTTGGTCTTTGCCTGTTTGCGCTTTGTTTTACCTACACTTTCTGCAAAGTCGACCGTTCCACGTTGCGCGCGGTAATCGCTCCACCCGCCTGCGTAAACTGTGGCCTTGCCGTCGCCTTCCATTGCGATGGTGGTTGCGGCAACACGGTCCAGAAAGTCACGGTCGTGGCTGACCAAGAGCACCGTGCCGTCATAGTCTCCCAGCAATTCCTGCAGCAGGTCCAGCGTTTCAACGTCCAGATCATTGGTCGGCTCATCCAGCACCAGAACATTGCTTTCGCGCGCCATGATCTTGGCCAGCAAAAGGCGGGCCTTTTCCCCACCTGACAAAGATCTGACTGGCGC
Organism: Paracoccaceae bacterium; assembly: GCA_039969355.1. Classification (GTDB taxonomy): domain Bacteria; phylum Pseudomonadota; class Alphaproteobacteria; order Rhodobacterales; family Rhodobacteraceae; genus JL08. The sequence goes on along the minus strand of JBDVOA010000040.1, from coordinate 132,500 downwards.
GCGGGCCTGCGATTCATCAAAAAGGAACTCCTTGAGGTAGCCAACAACATGCCGCGGGTTACCGCGCACCATTATCTGGTCCGCCTTGCCCGAAACCCGCATTTCCGGATCGCCTGTCAGGCTGTCCCAAAGCGACATATCGGGGTCCAGCCGAGTGCGGGCCTGATCAAAAATTGCTGGCATCAAATTGGTTCCGAGAGAAATGCTGCCGCTGTCAGGGGCCTCTTCGCCCATCAACATCTTGAGCAATGTGGTCTTGCCCACGCCATTGGGTCCTACAAATGCAATGCGGTCGCCACGCTGAACCTTTAACGAGAAATGGGTGACAATTGGCTTGTCATCAAACACCTTCGCAATATCAATAGCTTCCACGACCTTCTTGCCAGATTTTTGGCCTGACTCGAGCACCATGCCAGCGGTGCCTTGCCGTTTGATCTGTGACGCGCGCTGTTCGCGCAATTCCTGTAGTGCGCGCACCCGGCCCTGATTGCGCTTGCGCCGTGCTGAAATGCCCTCCACCGCCCAGCGGGCTTCAGCCTTGATCTTGCGGTTGAGCTTGTGCCGCTGGGTATCTTCTTCTTCCCACATGGCGTCGCGCCACCCCTCAAAGGCATCAAACCCCTTTTCCTGCCGCCGCACCATTCCCCTGTCAATCCAAAGGGTTGCACGTGTCAGTGCACGCAGAAAGGCACGGTCGTGGCTGATCAGGACAAAAGCTGCACGGGTCTGGGCCAACTCTGCCTCAAGCCAGGCAATTGCCTCGATATCCAGATGGTTCGTCGGCTCGTCCAGCAACATCAGGTCCGGGGCTTCGGCCATCAGTTTTGCCAATGCGGCACGCCGCTTTTCGCCACCAGAGGCAGTGGCGACCAATCTATCCGGGTCAAACTTCAAGCCTTCACCCGCGCGTTCAACCTTATAAAGCTCACCAGCATCAAGACTGCTCGTGGCAAAATCCCCTAGAGTGGAAAACCCACTCATATCAGGCTCTTGTTCCATATAACCGGCTGAAAATCCCGGCGGAATGATGACATCGCCGCTATCGGCCTCCACCAGCCCAGCCATGACCTTCATCAAGGTTGATTTGCCAGAGCCGTTCCGTCCAACCAAGGCCACGCGGTCGCCGGGTTGAACAACCAGATCAAGCTGATCAAAAACAGGATCACCGCCAAAGGTCAGCGAGATATTTGTAAGCTGTAAAAGAGGTGCACGTGCCATAGCAGCGCAGCTAAACCGCCGGACGAAGGGCGTCAACGGCCTATGGCCGTCAATATCTAAAAACACCTTCATGCCAAAGGCAGCCTGCCTAGCCAGCTATCGCGCGCAGCAATCTTTTTCGGGTGGAAGGAATGGCGCTTACTTCCAGCCCGGTAAAAACATGCAACGTGTTCAACTGCCTGTCAAAGACCGCGTGATCACTGACCCAGGCCCCCATCTGCAGATAGGTTTTAAGGAGGGGCGGCATATTTTGCAGCCCCTTATTTGAGTCGCCCGTGCCGCGCAGGTCAGTTGAAAACCGGTAAATATCGGAGGTCTTTTCCCCTGGCGACCAACATTCAGGGGCAATGTGAGAGTCCCTGAGCAAAGCGAATGCATCTGAATACTGCATAGGATCGTTCCCCGCAAAGGCCGAACAACCAAAGAGCAGTTCAACACGACGCGCCTCGACATAAGATGTCAGTGCCCCCCATGCCAAACGCAGTATGTCGGGATCAGTGCAGCCCGGGCGCAGACAAAACCGGCCAACCTCAATTATCTTGCCGGCGTATGTTTCCAGCAAGGACAGATCGTAAAATTGCGCGGAATAGCTTGTTGAAATTGCACTTCCATCCAAAAGGGGCAATATCCGGTAACAGCAAACAAGCTCGTCGCTGCATTCGTCAAATACCAAAACATGTTGAAAAAGACCGTCAAATGAGTCGCGATCACATGCGTTCTGCGGCGCAAAGACCAATGCGCGCAACCGCAGTGCTGCGCTGACGTCCTCTGAGGATTGTGCCAGACGAACCCTGTAGCGGCCTCTGCTTATCAAGACCATCTTTGCCTCCGAAAACGGACCTTAATATTCATCTGGCTTGATCTATTGCCATGAGAAATAGCGTTCGGCGGAACATTATCCATGTCAAATGCGCCTTAGCTTACGGCGAGGCCAGACCAAAGTTGCCCACGTTACCCAGAAGCTGACGAAGAATGCCTTTACCTTTGGTCGGGCTATCGGTCACTCTGCGGCTCAGAAGTACCGCTTGGCCATCCTCCAGCCCGTAGCGCTGAATGTCTGTCACGACCCCCGCATCGCTAAAATCAATCACGACCAGCTGCCGGTCAACAACCCGACTTGCCCGCGGCCCGTAGGTCCGCATGCGGCTGCGCACATAATAATAACCATCGTCATTCAATACGCCAGTGGCCGAGGGCACCCCAATCGTCTCATCCACGCTGGCTTTGGTGTCCACACCGACAACGATCTCGGCAAGATCTTCTTCGCTGGGCACAAAGCCGTGATTGCGGAATTGTGCGGTGCACGCCGACAGCGCGATAAGGACGGGGGCAAATACAGCCCACATCAATCCGGTTCTCATCCCCAATAGTCCAGCCCTCTTGCGTTGGCATCTCGTGCCTTGCTATCCCGATTACAGAAGGAACGCGACCGGTTCAAGAAACGAAAGTAGTTCACCCATGGCCCTTGCCTCATTGCCTACGGCCCCGCTGCGGGTTGCGGACCTGCCTCAGAACAGCGAAGCGCCGTTTGATTTGCGACCCGGAGCGGAAGAATTGGCAGTGGTCGCAGACTATCTGGAGCTCCTCGGCCTGCGCAAACTGTCTTTTAAGGGCACGCTTCAAGCTCTTGGCCATAAAGATTGGGAGCTTAACGGGACTTTGGGGGCAACCGTCATCCAACCCTGCGTAGTTACTCTTGATCCCGTTACAACACGAATCGATGTACCTGTGCGGCGGCAATTCACCAAGACCCTCGAGGTTTTTGATGAGGAAGAGGTGGAAATGCCAGAAGATGAAGCGATCGAGCCGCTGGGCACGGTCATTGATCCCGCAAAAGTGATGCTGGAGGCGCTGGCGCTTGCCTTGCCGCTTTATCCACGTAAAGAGGGAGCAAGTCTGGACAATGCCGTCTTCAGTGAACCCGGTGTTGCCCCAATGACAGATCAGGATGCCCGCCCGTTCGCCGGTCTCGCCGCATTGCGGAACACGCCTGACAAAGAAGACTAAAGCAAAGTGCCGCGATCTCTACCCTAATCACGGCCAAAAATCACTTGCGCCGCGCACAAATAACGGTATTTTCGCGCTTTCATCGAATTTAGAGTTGGACATGACGCAGGCTTGGGCCTAAACGCACGTCACGCTCGTGAAACGCGGCCCCGTGCCAATATCGGCAGGCCCTTTATAACTGAGGTTGAGACATGGCTGTCCAACAAAACAAAGTATCAAACTCGCGCCGCAACAATCGTCGCGCCCACGATTCTCTGGTTGCTGCAAACCCGAATGAATGCCCCAACTGTGGCGAACTAAAACGTCCGCATCACATTTGCGCGGCCTGCGGCCACTATGACGATCAGGAAGTCGTTGCGATGGTTGACGAGGTCGATCTGGACGAAGACGCGGCCTAACAACCAAGCAGGCAGGCATTCGCATGACGGCACAGCCCGATCAGACCAACGCGAAGACCGGCCGCATTATCATATCTGTTGACGCTATGGGCGGAGACCAGGGTCCGGCGGCTGTTGTCGCGGGTATTTCTGACTCGGCGAGCAGGAATCCAAGCATCGGATTTATCTTGCACGGCGATGCAAACAAGCTGAATGCTCTAGTCGACAAGCGCAAGCCGCTGCTTGGGCGCTGCGAAGTTCGTGACGCGACGGACGTGGTCTCGATGGATGACAAGCCTTCTTCTGTCGTGCGCACGGGCAAAAATACGTCGATGTGGTCTGCAATCCAGTCGGTAAGGGACGGCGACGCGACTGTAGCCGTGTCATGTGGCAATACCGGCGCCCTCATGGCCTTGGCGATGATCCGCCTACGCAAATTGCCCGGCGTCAATCGCCCGGCAATTGCCGTATTGTACCCCTCACGCAATGCGCATGGTTTCAACGTGCTGCTCGATGTGGGTGCCGATATTCGCGCCGACGCACGCGACCTGCTGCAATATGCGCTGATGGGCGCGTCCTATGCGCGCAATGGCCTCGGTCTTTCGCGCCCTCGCATCGGCTTGCTCAATGTCGGTACTGAAGAGCACAAGGGGCGCGCAGAACTGAAAGAGGCGCACGAAATGATTGCCCAGTATGCCGATAGTGCTGGCTATGAATTTGTTGGGTTTGTTGAAGGCGGAGACATCCCCGGCGACATCGCAGATGTCATTGTTACAGATGGTTTCACCGGCAATGTTGCCATCAAGACCGGCGAAGGCACGGCCCAGCTGATCGGCGATCTGCTGCGCGAAGCCTTTGAGTATTCCACGTTGTCACGCGTCGCCTCTGTCTTGGCCCTCACTTCCCTGCGTCGTCTGAAGAAGCGGATTGATCCTAGACGGGTCAATGGTGGGGTATTTCTGGGGTTGAACGGTACGGTTGTAAAGTCGCACGGATCGGCTGACGCCACCGGGGTTTCAGCAGCCGTAAAGCTGGCGTTTCAACTTGCCGAGCTGGGATTCACCGAAAAATTGGCAGCGCGGGTTGCATCCACGGAACTGCTTGACCAAGATGAAGATGCCGTCGTGGGCGAACATGACGCAGCCAAGAACGGACAAAAAGAATGACAAGACGCGCCGTAGTCAAAGGCGTCGGGCACTATTTACCCGAGCGGGTTGTACCCAATAGTGAATTCGAAGAAACGCTTGAAACCAGCGACGAATGGATTCAATCCAGATCGGGAATCGAACGCCGGCATTTTGCCGCTGAGGGCGAAACAACCTCGATGATGGCAACTCATGCGGCGAAAGCTGCGCTGGAGGACGCTGGTCTGGACGCTTCTGAAATCGACGCAATCATTCTGGCGACTTCGACTCCCGATCTGACGTTTCCCTCCGCAGCCACAATGGTGCAAGCCGAATTGGAAATGACCAAAGGCTTCGCATTTGACGTGCAGGCCGTTTGTGCCGGGTTTATCTATGCGCTGTCCAATGCGTCGGCCCTGATCGCGTCGGGACAGGCCGATCGGGTTCTTGTCATCGGTGCAGAAACTTTCAGCCGGATCATGGATTGGACGGATCGCAGTACCTGTGTGCTCTTTGGTGATGGTGCGGGCGCTCTTATCCTCGAAGCGCAGACTGGAACTGGCACCAACAGTGATCGTGGCGTGTTGTCGACCGATCTTAATAGTGATGGTCGATATCGCGATTTGCTTTATGTCGATGGTGGTGTGAGTACACATTCGACCGGCCATCTCCGCATGCAGGGAAATCAGGTATTTCGCCACGCCGTTGCGAAACTGGCCAACACTGCTGAAACGGCGATGGAAAAAGCAGGCGTGGCCACCGATGAAATCGACTGGATTGTACCCCATCAGGCCAACATCCGGATCATTCAGGGCACCGCCAAAAAGATGGGTGTTTCGATGGATAAGGTTGTGGTCACGGTCCAGGACCACGGCAATACGTCGGCCGCATCGATTCCCCTGGCGCTTTCCGTCGGAAAAGCACGTGGGCAGATCAAACCGGGCAATCTGATCGTTACAGAGGCAATTGGCGGCGGTCTGGCTTGGGGAGCGGTCGTGTTGCGCTGGTGAGCATTGCCAAATGGTCGCTTAAACGGCCTGCCTCAAGTCATTGATATTGACTCGGAATTTCCTAAACCCCTATGGTTGGGAAAAAGAAAGGGACAGAAATGACCGAAAAGACCTTAACCCGCATGGATCTGAGCGAGGCGGTGTTCCGCGAAGTCGGACTATCACGTAACGAAAGTGCGCAGTTGGTTGAGGGTGTTTTGGAGCAAGTGTCCGACGCATTGGTGCGTGGTGAACAGGTCAAGATATCTTCGTTTGGCACATTCAGTGTCCGTGACAAATCGGCCCGCGTCGGTCGCAATCCCAAGACCGGCGAAGAGGTTCCGATAAATCCTCGCCGGGTCCTGACTTTTCGCCCCTCACATCTGATGAAAGATCGTGTTGCAGTTGGCAATAGACGATAACTAAGGCGGACAGGCACGATGGCCAAGTCACCCGAAGCCTTCCGCACTATATCCGAAGTCGCCGACTGGTTGGGTGTGCAAGCCCATGTCCTGCGATTTTGGGAAAGCAAATTCGCTCAGGTTAAGCCAGTTAAACGGGCTGGCGGTCGGCGATATTATCGCCCGGCTGACATGTTGTTACTGGGCGGGATCAAGAAACTGCTGCATGACGATGGCATGACCATTAAGGGCGTGCAGAAATTGTTGCGCGAACAGGGTGCCAGCTATGTGGCTGACCATTCCCCATCGCTTGATGATTTGACCATGGCTCAGCTTGACGGCGAAGTTGCCGGTGTCGGCGATGCGTTCAAAAACACGGTCCTCCCCTTTGAAAGCCGTCAAAGTGCAGAGGCGCCGAAAGAAGAAGTACCTGCCGATGAACCCACCGACGATATTGCCGCCGAACAACCTGCTGCAGAAACCACGTCAGACGATGTCGACGATGAAAAACCATCCGAACCAGAACAGCCTTCCATAACGTTCGCTAGCCATGCCGCCCAAAGCGAAACGCCAAATGTTCCAGAGCCGGAAATAACGGACGCTGCGCTAGTTGAACCTGCTGCGGAAATTGCTGAGGTCGAAGATCTGCAGAATTCTGAGCCAACGCCTGTCACGTTGGAACCAGCGCCAGCCGCGCCGGAATTACCGCCACAAGCCGAACCTGAGAGCACGCCGGAGCCCGAAATTGAAACTGCGGCGCAATGCGAACCTGAACCTGAACCTGAACCTGAACCAAATGTAGTTTTGCCGTCGTTTATGCACAAGCGGAACACCGAAACCGCTGCGCCACCCCCTAAGGTGCCGCGTATTGTTGATGCTCCGGATGGTCCTTCGGAAGATCAGATCGAGGTCCCACCCGGCCTTCTCGCCCGCCTCTCGGCACTCAATCATGTGCCAGCCGGAAAAGTCGATGATTTTCGCGCCGCCCGATCTCAGCTCGAGGCTTTGTACACGCGTCTGTCCGGGACAGGCAAAGAGTAAGCCAAAGTGGCAATTCCCCCTTGCTCCCGGCTGCAATTCCACTATGAACACCCCATCGTCGGGCTATGGCGCAGCCTGGTAGCGCGTCCGTCTGGGGGACGGAAGGTCGCAGGTTCGAGTCCTGCTAGCCCGACCAATTTCATCCGACGATATCGCCTCGAATTGCCGCGTCATACCTTGCAGGCGCAATTGCGGCATTGGAATCGAAAGGTTTGAAATGACTGGTGTAATTCCCAACCAACAGCTTTCGGATATGATTACGCAGGGAGCAATATCCGCCGATCCTGCCATTCTAGAGACCCAGATACAGCCCGCCAGTCTTGATTTGCGACTAGGCACTACAGCCTATCGGGTGCGTGCTTCATTTTTGGCTGGTGCCGGCCAAAGCGTCGAAGGCCGATTACAGGAATTTGAAATGCACCGTGTCGATCTGACCGGTGGCGCGGTGTTGGAAAAAGGCTGTGTCTACGTTGTGCCGCTGATGGAATCACTGGCATTGCCGGATGGTGTCCAAGCCGTCGCCAATGCCAAGAGCTCGACCGGGCGACTTGATCTACTTACCAGAACCATCACCGACGGCGGCGTTGAATTTGACCGCATACCGCCGGGGTATCACGGGCCGCTTTTCGCCGAAATCTGCCCCCGCTCCTTCTCGGTGCTGGTGCGTCCCGGCATGCGCCTGAACCAGATCCGTTTTCGTGCCGGACATGCTGTTCTGGAAGACCGCGAACTCAAACAGCTTCACGCAGTGTCGCCGCTGGTAGATGGTCCCGCAGTCATTGATGACGGTCTGGGCTTTTCCGTTGATCTTGAACTGCCGGACACCGATCTGGTTGGATATCGTGCAAAACCTCACACCGGTGTTATCGATCTGGACCGTATCGGCCATTACCATCCGTCAGATTACTGGGAGGATGTTCGCACATCAAACGGTCAGATTATTCTTGATCCGGGTGCTTTTTATATTTTGGTCAGCCGCGAAGCGGTTCATATCCCGCCTGAATATGCCGCCGAAATGGCTCCCTATCTCGCAATGGTCGGTGAGTTCAGAGTCCATTATGCCGGTTTCTTTGATCCCGGTTTTGGCCACGGGGCTGCGGGAGGTGCCGGATCGCGTGGCGTGTTGGAAGTGCGCTGTCACGAAGCGCCATTTGTTCTGGAGCACGGACAGGTTGTCGGTCGACTGGTTTACGAACGAATGGCTGCAGTCCCGACACAGCTTTACGGGGCAGGCATTGCGTCCAACTATCAAGGACAGGGACTGAAGTTGTCAAAGCACTTCAGCTGACGTCAACAGCTTATACGTCGGCCTGATCTCGCGTTGGTTTTTTGGCTTTTTGCCCCAGCTTTGTCGCCTGTCCAATGCCGACATTGATGCCTTTGTTGATTGCTTTGCGCATTACCATACGGACGATCATATTGATTACTTGATTGATGTTCATGTCTGGCTCCAGTTTTCTCAGGATATCACATAGTGACAAATCATGGATATTTCACGGCAGGATTTGTTAATCTTCAAACAGTTCCGGTTGTCCCTCGATAATTTCATCTTCGTCCCGTTCTTCTCCAACGACCGGCATGGCGCTCGGCGGCGAGCGGTTTTCCAATAGTCCGGCGGCGCGCAGTTCCTTCAGGCCTGGCAGGTCCCGCGCACTTTCCAGACCGAAATGATCCAGAAAAGACTGCGTTACGACATAAGTTACCGGACGCCCCGGTGTCATTTTTCTCCGGCCAAAGCGGATCCACTCCAGCTCTAGCAACTGATCGACCGTCCCGCGGGATACACTGACGCCGCGAATTTCCTCAATCTCTGCCCGGGTAGCTGGCTGATGATAGGAAATAATCGCCAGCGTTTCGATTGCAGCGCGGCTCAACTTCCGGGTTTCGACGGTTTCCTTTTGCATCAAAAACCCAAGATCAGGCGCGGTTCGCATCGCCCAGCCATCGCCAACCTTGACTACATGCACGCCGCGCCCTTCATAACGTTTGCGCAAATGCACTAGTGCCTCGGCGGCGTCGCAACCATGCGGCATTCGGCTTTCCAGCTCGTTCACGCTGACCGCCTCTACGCTGGCAAAAAGCACCGCCTCGACCATGCGCTCCTGTTCCGCCATAGGAGGGGCGTCAAACAGACTTTCTTTTTCCGAATCAGCATCTTGCGACACGCTAAGCATCCTTCTTACGTAACTGGATCGGGGCAAATAAATCGCTTTGCCGAATTTCCATATGGCCCTCCTTCACCAGTTCCAGCGAGGCCGCAAAGGTTGAGGCGGTGGCACTCCTGCGGCGCTGCGGGTCAATCTCCCACCCCTCCGGCAAGTAGCTCGACAAATCCGTCCAGTCGCCAGCGAACCCCATCAGCCCCCGCATCCGATCCAGTGCCTGCTCCATTGTAAAAACCGCATCCCGATCCATGACAAACGGGCGAAACTCGTCCCGCGTGCGGATGCGCGCATAGCCTTGCATCAGATCCAGCAAAGTCGCTGTATAAGTAACCCGGCGCGTCCGCTCAACAGTTTGCGGCACGCCGCGCGCAAAGAAGTCGCGGCCCAGTCGGTCACGTGCCATCAGCCGGGCGGCGGCATCGCGCATTGCCTGCAAACGCTCCAGTTGAAACGCCAGGTGCGCTGCCAGTTCTTCGCCCGACGGCCCCTCTTCCGTTGGGTCTGGTGGCAACAGAAGTCGGGACTTCAGGAACGCAAGCCAGGCCGCCATCACCAAGTAATCGGCAGCCAGTTCAATTCGCAGCACCTTGGCTTTTTCGACAAACTCCAGATATTGCCGGGCCAGTTGAAGTACGGAGATCTTGCGCAGGTCCACCTTTTGTGTCCGGGAAAGTGTCAGCAACAGGTCCAGCGGCCCCTCAAAGCCATCGACGTCGACGATCAGCGCTTCGGCGGCCATCCTTTCGGTGACCGACAGGCTATCTTCCTCAAATGAATTGTCAGCCATAAACCTGCCCGTGCAAAAGCGCCTCAAGCTGGGCTTCACAGTCAGCAATGTCAAGCGCGTCGGGTTGTCTTCGCGCCGCAAGAACAGCCCCTGCTCGACCCTGCGCTACGTCGGTCATCTCTCCGGCAGCATTGGCGACTTCAGCACGAGCCGCCAACGTGCCGTTGCAATGCAAAATCACGTCGACACCTGCGGCGATTGATGTGCGCGAGATCTCTGTCAGTGTGCCAGTCAATGCTTTCATTGAAACATCATCCGTCATGATCAATCCACCAAAGCCGATATCATCGCGGATTACCTTCAAGACTTCGGCGGAAAGCGTCGCTGGCGCATCGTCGATTGCGTCATAGACAAGATGTGCTGTCATTCCCATTGGCAGATCGTTCAGCGCCTTGAATGGCACAAAATCATTCGCCTCCAATTCAGCGACTTCCTCACGCACATGGGGCAAATCAAAATGGCTGTCCTGCTTGGATCGTCCGTGACCCGGCATGTGCTTCACGATAGGCAAAACGCCCCCGGCAAGCAGCCCATTCGCCACCGAACGGCCCAGGTCGGCGATCTCCTCCGCATCGCCCCCATAGCAGCGATTGCGCAAGAATTCATGGGTATCGGAGCCTGCAACATCAACCATCGGGGCACAGTTACTGTCGATCCCCACCGCATAAAGTTCGTGTGCAATCAGGCGATATCGAAGGTACATCGCCCGGTTTGCATCCGGACCTGCACGCTCAACGAATTCCAACGGCGGCGTCCATTGCCGCCAATGGGGCCCGCGCAAGCGCTGCACCCGCCCGCCTTCCTGATCGATTGTTATGATCGCATCCCGCCCTACAGCATCGCGAAAATCGTTGCACAGCGCTTTGACCTGATCAGGTGCATCAATATTGCGGGCGAAAAGGATAAATCCGAATGGATTGACATCTCGATACAGCGCGACTTCTTCGGCAGTCAGGCGTAGCCCTTCCGCGTCCTGAATCGTCGCGCCAAATCGGGTCACCGGGCCACAACCGGAATGCAATCGGCGTTTTCTGCGACCAGAACCGAACAGAACCGGCGGGCATCGCTCAGGTCATCAAAGCCAACTGCGCGCAGGCGGTAAAATACCCGTCCACCGCTTGAGGCGCGCTGTACAACCCGTTGTTTACCATCAAGATAGTCTGAAAAATCGCCTTTCAGACGCCCCCATTCCGACTCCGCAATAGCCTCGCTTTCAAAGGCTCCCAACTGCACCATCCGGGTGCCTGCCTCAATACTCGCCGCATCCAGACTTTCCACAACAGGTGCCTCTAGGGCGGCCTTTATCAGGGTCGAACCTCCTTCTGGGCGATTACGAGGGCGCAATGAACGTTTGACGCCGGGCGCGTCCAATACTGCCGTTGGAACTTCAGGTTTTACGACGGGTTCAGGGGCAACAATCTTGTCAGGCTTAGCAACAGGCGCAGCGACCGTAGTCACAACCGGGACATCATTGTCGGGATCGGCAGCCGAAAGTGGCTCCACACCATTAGTAAGCTCGGCGACAAGTGCATCAATAGACGCGGACTGCAAAGATGCCTGCACAACATCGGTTTCGCTTTGTTCGATCTCGACCCTGGCAACGTCAGATGGCGCGGCCTCCAACACTTTTTTCGCCGCAAGCTCGGGCATCGGTGCATCCTCTTGCAGCAGGTCAACCGGGCGCGGCGCCAGCACCAGCCGTTCGGCCGGTGCCTCGGCTACTCCGTCAGCCGCCACGGAATTGACCGCTAGTCCCTGATGCGCGGCCTGTTGGCCACCGGGATCCTTTGGCGCAATTCGCATCTCTTCTTCTGCAGCGCGGACAACTGGTACGCCGCTGACGTCGCGTACAAATAGTTTGTATCCCCAGACACCGATCCCCGCCATCAGGGCGAGTGAGACCACTGCGCCCACTACATTTGTCAATTGACCCAATGGTTTATCCGTTGAGTTTAAACTGTCAGATGCTGTTGTTCGTAAATCTGAATCAAAGGCGCCCTGCGCGCCCGCCCAATCTGCCGCCATGTCTTGCCTCGCTGTCCTGGCGATACGATGCCGCCGGGATCATGTAACTGCTCTCAACACCCGGCGTTGCGCGATTTTTATCGCATCTCCTCGACCGGGTTGACGCCGAGAATACCAAGACCTGACGCGATTACAACGGAAACAGCCCGTGCCAAAGCAATTTTGGATTGTGATGTATCTCTGTCACCCTCCTGCACAAATCGAAGTTCAGGAACGTCATTGCCCCGGTTCCAAAGCCCGTGAAACTCGCCCGCGAGTTCATAAAGGTAAAATGCGACCCTGTGCGGTTCGTTTGTGCGGGCGGCGATTTCGATCAGCCGGGGCCATTCGGCAAGCTTTTTGGCGACAGCCAGTTCTGCTTCGTGTGTAAGGCCCGTCAGATCCGCCGCAGACAACACTGTATCGTCGGCGGCAATTCCCGCCTCTCCCGCTTTGCGCAAAACACTCATCACCCGAGCGTGGGCGTATTGCACGTAAAACACTGGGTTATCGCGGCTTTGCTCGAGCACCTTATCGAAATCAAAATCAAGCGGTGCATCGTTTTTGCGCGTCAGCATAACAAACCGCGTGACGTCAGGCCCGACATGATCCACCACATCGCGCAATGTCACAAAAGTGCCTGCGCGTTTTGACATCTTGAAGGGTTCGCCATTTTTGAACAGGCGCACCAGCTGCGTCAGTTTGATGTCAAGCGTGACTTTGCCGTCCGACAACGCCGAAACTGCCGCCTTCATCCGTTTGACGTACCCCCCATGATCGGCTCCGAACACATCAATGAGCGCGTCGAAGCCTCTGGAAACCTTGTCATAATGATAGGCGATGTCCGGCGCAAAATAGGTCCATCCGCCGTCGGACTTTTTGACCGGGCGATCAACGTCATCGCCATGCGCCGTCGAGCGGAACAATGTCTGTTCACGCGGCTCCCAATCGTCTGGCATTTTGCCCTTGGGCGGTTCCAGGATGCCTTCGTAGATCAGACCCTTGTCCTGTAAATCCTTGATCGCGGCCTCGATCCGACCCGTGCCATAAAGCGATTTTTCGCTGTAAAAGACGTCCATTTTGACGCCCAGTGCTGCCAGATCATCGCGGATCAACTGCATCATCGCATCGGTGGAAAACTCGCGCACGTCTGCCAGCCAGAATTGCTCACCCTTGTCCAGAAAGGCGTCCCCGACCTTGTCTTTCAAGGCTTGTCCCACCGGAATTAGGTAATCGCCCGGATAGGTCCCGTCCTCAAACGCAACCTCCTGACCGTGCGCTTCAAGATAGCGCAAATAAACCGAACGGGCCAACACATCGACCTGCGCACCACCGTCGTTGATGTAATATTCCCGTGTCACATCAAATCCGGCAAAATCCAGCAATGAAGCGAGCGCATCGCCAAAGACCGCGCCGCGCGTGTGCCCAACATGCAGCGGCCCGGTAGGGTTAGCGCTGACGTATTCAACATTCACACGGGCACCCTGCCCTTTATCCGAACGTCCAAAATCGGTGCCCACGGTCGAGACGTTCTTGACAACGCCCTGCCAGACGGAAGGGGACAAACGCAGGTTCAAAAACCCCGGCCCCGCAACTTCGGCGCTGATAATCCGGTCATCCCTTGCCAATATCTGCGCCAAAGCATCGGCAATATCGCGTGGTTTCTTTCCGGCAGGTTTTGCCAGGACCATCGCTGCATTCGTCGCCATATCGCCATGTGCCGCATCACGGGGAGGTTCAGCGGTGACGTTCCCCATATCAAGGCCGGCTGGCAGATCGCCGTCCTTCACCATCGCCTCAAGGCTGGCAATTACAAGTGCGCGGATATCTGAAAAGAGGTTCATTTCACGTCTGGTCCTGTTTCGGGGCTTGCTGCGGTTTATCAGGCCTGTGCGCTGCGTCAACGCGGCAGAGAAAGCAGATCAGGTGCGCCGCAAAAGACGAGCATGTTCCTGAAGCGCGAACCGGTCGGTCATCCCTGCGATGTAGTCCGAGACTATGCGCGCAAGCTGCTGGCGATCTTTTTGCGCCGCAGCCACTTCATTGCCCCAACGTCGCGGCAGCAGGGTCGGATCCTCCATAAACAAGGGGAACAGGTCTTCGACGACTTGCGTCACCTCGGACCGTTTCTCCATCACTGACGGCGCACGGTACATATTTGTAAACAAGAAGGCGCGAATCTCCTGCAGATCGGCCCATAAATCCGGCGAGAACTGAATGACCGGACGCCCCAGATGACGGATATCGGCCACATCCTTGGCCCCAGATGCGGTCAAAAGGCTTTGCGAAGTTTCGATCACATCCGAGACCATAACGCCAAAAACGCGCCTCAACGCCTCGTGACGCCGCCGATAGCCGTCCGTCGCGGGGAACAACCGATCCACATCGCGATACGCCTGCCGGACAATCGGCAGCTCTGCAATCTCTTCTTCGGAAAACAGGCCCGCGCGCAATCCGTCGTGCAAATCGTGGTTGTTATACGCAATGTCATCGGACAGGGCCGCCACTTGCGCTTCCGCACTTGCGTGGGTGTGCAGTTCCAGATCGTGCTGCGCCGTGTACTCTGCCAACGCATGCGGCAGCATACCGGTTACCGGACCATTGTGCTTGGCAATTGCTTCCAGCGTTTCCCACGTCAAGTTCAGTCCGTCAAAACTGGCGTAGTGTCGTTCAAGCGAGGTGACGATTTTGATCGCCTGGGCATTGTGATCAAACCCGCCAAACGGTGCCATCAGCGCATGCAGCGCGTCTTCTCCGGTGTGACCAAAAGGTGTGTGGCCCAGATCATGCGCCAATGCCACGGCTTCGGTCAGTTCAACGTTCAGCCCCAATGCGCCCGCGATGGTGCGCGCCACCTGCGCAACTTCGATGGAATGTGTCAACCGGGTGCGATAATAGTCGCCTTCATGCTCCACAAAAACCTGCGTTTTGTGTTTGAGCCGCCGAAAGGCAGAGGCATGAATGATCCGATCGCGATCCCGCTGAAAGCAAGATCGAAACGTACTTTCCTCTTCCGCCACGCGCCGTCCCCTGCTGCGTGCCGGATCAGAGGCAAAAGGCGCGTGCATTTTCGCGAGGTCCTTGTGGCCTGTCCTGAGGCTTTCTATATTGCACACAGAACCTAAGTGAAACCATCCCAAGGCTGAGCCAATGCAATTGCCTCCAAAAGTCACCGATCGCGCGTTTGCACGTCTGGCCGAAATTGGCGCAGCCGCCCAGGGTCAGGCCCTGCGAGTAGCGGTCGAAGGTGGCGGATGCTCGGGATTTCAGTACGAAATTGATCTCGATACACCCGCGACAGATGACCTTGTTCTCGAAGGGAAAGGGCAAAAGGTCGTGGTCGACCACGTTTCATTGCCCTTCCTGGAGAATGCCGTGATCGATTTCAGCGAAGAGCTGATCGGTGCGCGATTTGTGATCAATAACCCAAACGCGACAAGCTCTTGTGGGTGCGGCACCTCGTTCTCGATGTAACGCATCCTGCGTCTTAGCTCAGGCCGGCGCCGAACGTAGTTTTTGGTGCGCGGGCGCAAACTGATCCCAGACCAGAAACAAGCCCGTTGCGATAACAATGCCGACGCCCAGATAGGTGCTGGTTGCTGGCACCTCGCCAAAGAACACGGCCCCCAGAATGACCATCCAGACAAATTGCAGGTTCATCAACGGTGCGACCGCATAGGCCGCCAGCAATCGCAAGGCCACCACAAGAATCCAGCGCGCTGCAAACAGTATTCCCGCGTAGGTAACGACCCAGACCAGATCAGACAGCGGCATTGGCTGCCATACAAAGGGCAATGCCAGTCCCATTGCGACGAATACAGCGAGGTTTGGATAGAACACTTGCGCCAGCGCATTTTGCTCGTACCGACCGATATATCGCGCCATGACCATTGAAAAAGTCCCCGTGATACTGGCAAGCAGCGCAAAAACGTGACCCGTCGACATATGAGAGAGCCCCGCTGGAAAAAGGCACAAAACGCCGACAAAACCAGCCACCAGTGCCACCCAGGCGAGCGGGCGCACATGTTCCCCCAGAATAGGGCCTGACATGATACCGGCCAATATGGGCATCAATCCTATGAACAAGAACACTTCGGCAAAGGGCAATTCGCGAAAGGCATAAAAAAACGCAGCTGATGCCAGCACCGTCGCCCCTGCCCGCAAAGCCATCGCGCGCGGACAGATTGTACGTAATCCACGGCGCTGGGTTTTATGGCGGTCGGCCAAAACGCTAAGCGCCATAACTATCAATCCGGACAAACAAAAAAGTTGCGGCGCAGCATAGCCACCCGCAACGAATTTTGTGATCGCATCCGCGCTTGAGATCAGCGCCGTATAGACAACAACCAGCAAGGCACCGGCGGATGCCACGCTCATCAGCGGAGTTCGGGCCATCACCGCCGTATTCATGCCGAAACCCTTTGCATTCCGGTGCGCGCAAATCCTTCGAAAAAGGCGCCAAACTTGTCGGTTGATTGTTCGGCCTCGCATAGAATTTCATACGCGTTTTCTGACAGCGACCCTTCGACAACGCGCCGCATCTCGTTCCAGTCACCGCTGCGCTGATCGTCCAGATGGAACATGCATTCCGACATCTCCCGCAAGGGTCCGGGACACGGAGTTGCGCGATAAAACGCCATACGGTCGAATTCCGTCTTTTTAGTAAAGGATTTCCGACCAGAGACGGCCATCAGCCAATTGCACACAAAGAAGTCGTGATAATTGTCCTGGGCGCTCACATTGGGACCGGATTGGACGGTGAACATTTCAGTTTCGCGTTGCAGCCAGTTCTCCCAGATTTGTGAAGGCGTGACACCGGCGTAGCGTAAAGAAATGCAGATTTCAGAAAGCAGGTCGGCGTTTTGGTCAAGGTACGCAAGCACACCCGCAAACTCAAGGCTAGTAATGGCAGATTTACTCAACTCTGGATTGCGTCTTCCATATTCACTGAGATAGAACACGGTGTGGGTCAACTCATAAGCAGCTTTCTTGTTCGGCATGGAAAAAGTTGCCGACCGATCCATGAACCGGCGCATGCGATCTTCAAGTCCTGTATCAAGTGGCAGTGGGTCGATACCACGCCGCATCATCAAACGCCGCGCTTCAAAGCGCTGCAGGTCAGACAGCTCAGCGTCGGCCATACCCTCGCGGGCCACCCATTGCACCAAAGTCTCACCTTTATTGCCTGCCATTCCTAGATCTTCCAGATCAAGGCAGATCGACAATAAAAACCGGTAGTACTGTGGGAAAAATCCCATCCGTTTTTCGACCTGGTCGTAGAACCCCTGATGGGCGTCCAGTGCGGCCTCGCTGACTTCAGCACCGGTACATTCCAGAATATTCAGCAGTTCCGCGTTTTCTTTTAGCCAGAATACGTCATCACCAAAGCGGCGATACTGGGCGAAGGAGCGCAACATAGCGGCGATGCAATCCTCTTTTGTTTGACGTTTGGACAGAGCGCTCAGATGCACAACATTTGACATGGGTATTATCCTTTACACAAATGGGCTTCTGAACGCCCCGGTTCCAACTTCGTCGTCTCAAGTAGAACTGCGCCGCTTATGCGGCAGAGGTGAACATCGCGGTGCGATCGCCATCAACTGCGTCACTGCTGACTTCTGGAGCGGCGGCAGACGTAAACATTTCAGTGGCGTCGCCTGCTGAGGCATCTGCTTTAGTTGCCGGTGCTGCAGCCGAGGTGAACATTTCTGTTGCTTCACCAGCAGACGCATCAGCGGTTGTTGCCGGAGCAGCAGCAGACGTGAACATCTCTGTGGCATCCCCGGCGGATGCATCAGCAGTCGTTGCAGGAGATGCAGCTGACGTGAACATTTCGGTGGCGTCGCCTACCGATGTAATAGCAGTGGTTGCTGGCTCTGCCGCGGAAGTGAACATCTGCGTTCCGGCACCTGAGATCAGATCGCTTTCCAGCGTTGGGCTCGCTGCGGAGGTAAACATCTCTGTGGCGTCACCGGCAGAAACATCTGCTGTGGTGGCTGGTGCTGCGGCTGAGGTGAACATTTGCGTACCGACCCCAGAGATCAGATCGCCTTTTTGCGAAGGGGAAGCGGCAGACGTGAACATCTCTACGCTTTCGCCCATCAAGGCATTCGCTGAAGTCGCGGGCGAAGCGGCTGACGTGAACATTTCTGTCCCAGCGCCGTCAAATTGCGACGCTTCGTTATCGGTACCGGCAGTAGTGGCGATGTCGTAAGTTTTGAGTTGAGTTTGCATTGAGTGTCTCCCGAAAATGAAGTTGAACGTGCCTTAACGATTGCACGTCAAAAGAGAGTGTCAAAACATTTTTTCTACTTAAGGTTTAGATTAACGCTAATAATTACATTAAGAAATTGCCACAACTTACTGAGCTAAAAACCAAAGCCGGCCGGTAAAAAATCAACAAAAAAAATTCTTCAACGGGCCAAATTGTGACCATTTTCTGAATAATGTGACGCGATTTAGAGTCGATGATAACCGAATCAGTATCAGAATTTGGTTAATATTGTGCTGAATGATTCTCTGTTGTTCGCACCGAGAACTGGTGTGATCGCTCTTGTCGCCCCGTCGTTCATCAGCGATACAATACCGAACAGGTAGCCGAGGGCGTCATGAAAATTGCGAGTTTTAACATCAACGGAATAAAAGCGCGCATCAATGCGCTGCCCGATTGGCTTGACGAAGCACAACCAGACGCTGTGTTGCTGCAAGAGATCAAGTCAGTGGATGAAGCTTTCCCGCGCGAGATTTTCGAGGACCGAGGCTACAACGTTGAGACCCACGGTCAAAAATCTTTTAACGGTGTCGCGATTCTGTCAAAACTGCCGCTGGAGGACGTCACCCGCGGCCTGCCTGGCGATGAAGGCGATGAGCAAGCGCGCTGGATCGAGGCGACTGTTGTGGGCAAACAAGCGATCCGCTTATGTGGATTGTATCTGCCCAATGGCAATCCTGTGCCGGGCCCCAAATACGACTATAAACTGGCGTGGATGGAACGGCTTCATACCCGCGCCCAACAACTGCTGGCAGATGAAACCCCCGCCCTGATGGCCGGGGATTACAACATCATACCACAGGACGAAGACGCCGCCCGACCTGAAGTGTGGGCCGAAGATGCGCTTTTCCGGCCCGAAAGCCGCGCAGCCTATCGACGTATACTGAACCTGGGTTTCACTGAAGCATTCCGCGCCATCACACAGGGGCCCGGCCATTATAGTTTCTGGGACTATCAAGCCGGAGCCTGGAACAAGAACCATGGCATCCGCATCGATCATTTTCTGCTGACGCCCCAATGCGCAGACCTGCTGCAGGACTGTCAGATCGACAACGACATCAGAGCACGCGAAAAGCCCTCAGATCATGTACCGATCTGGGTTCAGCTGGACGCCTAAAGCGCCCTGCCTTCATACCAAGTCCCCCCAATCGCCTTTAACGTTCGAGGCGCAGCCGAAACGGCGGGGTTTTCTATCGCGGTTTCACCAATGAGCGGCCCACGCCGATGAGTTATCCCTTGTGATGGCTTTCCTGCAAGCCGTAGACCGGCGTTGAGATACCTTCCATCCGCGCCTTGATCTGGAGTGACAGGAATTGCGAGTAATGCCGCGACTGGTGCAGGTTGCCGCCGTGAAACCATAACGCCTCCTGTTGCGTCGGCTTCCACATATTGCGTTGCTCACCTTCCCACGGACCCGGATCTTTCGGTGTGTCCGATCCCAGTCCCCAGCACTTTCCGACCTTGTCGGCCGTCTCCTGATCAATCAGATCCGCGACCCAACCGTTCATTGATCCATATCCGGTCGCATAAACGATCAGATCAGCGTCAAGCTTGGTCCCATCGTCCAAAATAACACCATCCTCGACCACTTCGGTGAGTTGGCCATGCGCCAGCTTGATTTCACCGTCGATGACCAGCTGGCTGGCCCCGATGTCGATGTAATAGCCTGAGCCGCGCCGCAGGTATTTCATGAACAACCCCGATCCGTCAGCGCCCCAATCCAGCTGAAAGCCTGCCTTTTCGAGACCGGCATAAAAGTCTTTGTCGACTTCCTTCATCTGATCATAAAGCGGGATCTGAAACTCGTGCAGGATCTGATAGGGCAATGACGCAAAAATCATGTCAGCCTTGTTTGTCGTCATGCCATCAGCCACGGCCTGCTCGGAATAAAGCGCGCTTAATCCGATATCCATCAGCGTGTCGGAGCGCACGATATGGGTTGTGGAGCGCTGAACCATGGTAACGTCCACATCGTTTTCCCAAAGGGCTGCACAAATATCGTGGGCCGAGTTATTCGAACCAATCACAAGCGCCTTTTTGCCTTTGTAGGCATCCGGTCCCGGATGTTTGGATGAATGATGTTGGTCGCCTTTGAATTTCTCCATGCCCGGAAAATCCGGAACATTGGCTTTGCCCGACATACCGGTTGCGAGGATCAATTGTTTCGGTTTCAGAGCCACTTCTTCACCATCACGATCAACAGTAACGGTCCATTCCTCGTTGGTCTCATCGTAAGATGCAGACTGGCAGGTGGTTTTAGACCAGTAATTCAACTCCATGATCTTGGTGTACATCTCAAGCCAATCGCCAATCTTATCTTTAGGCGAAAAGACCGGCCAGTTCGGCGGGAACGGCAGATAAGGAAGGTGGTCATACCAGACCGGATCGTGCAGGCAAAGAGATTTGTACCTGTTGCGCCAGCTGTCGCCAGCGCGTTCGTTTTTCTCGACGATAATGGTGGGCACGCCCAACTGGCGTAGCCGCGCACCAAGTGCGATGCCACCCTGCCCGCCACCGATGATGACTGTATAAGGTTGGGTACTATACCCTAACTCGGTGGCTTCTTTCTCTCGCTCTTCTTTCCACGTGGGCCGATGCTTGCCTGCACCATGTTTGGCGCCCAGGGGACGTTCGTACCCTAATGGCTCTTCGTGCCCTTTCAATTCCACCATCGACGTCAAAAGCGTCCAGATTTTGCCGTCCTTTGCCCGGACCAGCCCATATCCGCGGGCAACGCCAGTTTCAAAGCTGATCCAGGCCGTGATAATCCCGCCGTCCTCTGTCGCGGTTTCACCTTCCGCGATCTTCCAGTTTGAGGGCGCAACGCCAGACAACTGCGCGTTCAGCATGTCCCGTATGGCGTCTTTCCCCTCCATTGTTTTGATGTTCCATGTAAACGTGACCAGGTCGCGCCAATAACAATCGTCCTGAAACTGGTTCACAGCCGTCTCAACATCCCCAGACGAGAGCGCGTCATCCAGCGCGCCAAGCAGATTTGTCATCTCCGTATCACTGGTTGTGTCAAGCATTGGATAGTCCTTTCAAATGAGTCTGCGAAAACGTCGAGCATATGCCGTAAATCGAATTCAGATCAATTGCTGCTTTTGTCGTGATTTTTTGTGACCGGTTCACGCAAATTCAGCCGGCATCAGAAGTGTATGGCGATACACAAACCGCCCTAACTGTTCTGATCCGCGGGCAAAAGCACCGGGCCGGTCCGATCCAGTCCAACCGTAACAACATCATCGACCTGCAGCGGCGCATCGACATTCTCGCTGACCGCGAAAACTGTCCCAAAACCCGCCTCCAATGTGTACTCCATACGGCTTCCGACGTAGGTGGCCTTGCGGATTTGCATCGATATTCCGGATGCCGCACCCAGTTTCAGTCGCGTCGGCCGCACAGCCAAGGCGGCCGACCCAACCTGCAAGCCACGCGCCGGCAGGCTGTGCGTGAAGCCGTCGATGTCAATGGTTGCGGTTTCACCCGCGACATCTGTGATCTGGCAGGGAATGATGTTCGCCTCGCCGATAAAATCCGCAACAAAGCGATCTGCCGGGGTGTCGTAGAGGTCCCGCGGGCTTCCGATTTGTGCAATGCCTGCGTTACGCATCACTACGATCTCATCAGAGACAGCAAGCGCCTCTTCCTGATCGTGGGTGACGTAGACAACAGTAAGGCCGAGGTTCTGTTGAATCTCTCGGATTTCTTCACGCACCTGTCGACGCAACTTAGCGTCGAGATTGGACAAGGGTTCGTCAAACAAAAGCACCTGAGGTTCCAGAACCAATGCGCGCGCGACGGCCACCCGTTGCTGCTGCCCGCCCGACAGTTCAGACGGCAGGCGATCACCAAAACCCTTAAGACCAACCAGATCAAGCCCCTGAGCCGCCCGGTCCTTGGTTTCAACCTTGTCAAAACCGGAAAAACCCAGTCCGTAGGATACGTTTTCCATCACCGTCATGTGCGGGAATAGCGCGTAACTCTGAAAAACCATCGAAACGTCACGGTCTGTGGCCGGGAGCATGGTAACATCGCGATCCCCAATATGAATCGCGCCGCGCGTGGCCATTTCAAGCCCTGCGATCATGCGTAAGGTAGTTGTCTTTCCACATCCCGAAGGACCCAGCAGCGTCACCAGCTTACCCGCTTCTATTTCGAGGCTGATGTCATCTACAGCGACGACATCGCTGCCGTAAACCTTTGTCACGTTGCGAAAACTGACCGGTGCGGCTTTGGAGTTGATGCTCATCAGGCGTCCTTACACATTGCTACGTGATTGAGTCATACGACGACCTATCTCGGTTCGACCCACAACGAGTTGCATGCACGCGACAACCGAAAGCATGACAAAGATCAGCGTTGTCGAATAGGCAATTGCAAGACCATAGTCGTTGTTCTCGACCCGCCCGATAATGTAGCTGGTGGCCATGTCATATTCCGCGCTGACCAGAAAGATCACCGCTGATATTGCCGTCATGGCGCGCACGAAACTATAAACCAGCGCTGCCAGAATGGCCGGCCTCAGCAATGGCAGGATCACACGACGGAAGGTCTGCCAGCTATTGGCGCCCAGCGTCAGAGAGCTTTCGTCTAGCGACTTGTCGAGTTGCGACATCGATGCGATACCGGCGCGCACGCCAACCGGCATGTTTCGGAAGATAAAACTGACCACAAGAATAATGCCAGTTCCGGTGATCTCGATCGGGGGCACGTTGAAGGCCAGAATGTAACTGACACCAATGACCGTACCGGGGATCGCAAAGGACAGCATGGTGCCGAACTCAAACGCGTTTTTCCCTGCAAATGTCTGGCGGGTCAGTAGATACGCCGTGATGAGCCCAACGATGGCCGTGGGAGGTGCAGAGATCGCCGCGATCTTAAGCGTGGTCCAGAAACTGTCCCATGCCGAGCCTGCCCATTGGATTCCGAATTCGTTATAGCTAACCCGGAAGGCGGTGAGATAATGAGTGAATGTCAGCGAATTGTCCACGCCCCAAAGTTCTACAAAACTTCCGAATACGATCATCACATAGACAATGACAGTGAATGCGCCCCAGATGGCAGCAATTGCAAATACAGGCAGCGCAAGTCGCCTGGGCATCAGCGGATGCACGCCTGCATCGCCTTTTCCTGTCACGGTTGTATAGCTCTTTTTGCCCAGCCAGACCCGCTGGGCGTAAAAAGCTGAGAGAGTAAAAAACAGCAATACCATAGCCAGTACTGCAGCACGGCCCTGATCATATTGTGCACCGACAATCGCAAAAAATATGTCTGTCGACAGCACATTGAAATTCCCCCCAAGAACAAGTGGATTGCCAAAATCCGCCATGCTCTCGATGAACCCCAACAAAAATGCATTCGCCAACCCTGGCCGCATCAGCGGCAATGAGACTGTGCGGAATGTCTGCCATCTATTTGCCCGCAATGTTTGTGCCGCCTCTTCCATCGAGGGGCTGACACCTTCCACCACGCCAATCATCACCAGAAACGCGATTGGCGTAAACGCCAGGGTTTGCGCAATCAGCAGACCGGGAAGGCCATAGAACCAGCGCGTTGGCTGCACGCCGAAAAGGTCAGCAAAAAAAACCGTGACGGTGCCAGAGCGCCCCAGGAGCAGGATCAACGCCAGCCCGATCACGAAAGGCGGCGTAATGATTGGCAAGACTGTCAGTGCGCGCAATCCGCGTTTGTATTTGAAACCTGAGCGCGTCACGACCAGCGCAAAGACCAGTCCCAACGCCGTTGTGACGATTCCAACTATAATTGCCAGGAACAGCGAATTCCATGCCACCCCACACCGCGCTCCGCTGAGGCACCCCAAGCCCCATATCCGATCATCCAGAAACTTTTCAGCAAAGACATTGGCAGAATAGCCGCCGTCTTCCGTGATGAAGGCGGCAATCAACATTTTGGCAATAGGAAAGAAGACAAAAACCGTAACGACAACAATTATTCCGCCAATGGCACTAACGACAAATACATCGCCGTTGACAGCGCCCCGCGCCGCTATGCCCTGCGTAAAGAGAAACAGAAATGAGGTCGCCAGAAGCAGTGCGCCATAGCCCATGCCGAACTGCCGGTCGCCCAACTCACCAAAAACAGCCGTGAGCCAAGAAAAATTGAAGCCCCGAATGCCAATGCCGAAACCCTGCGCAACAAGCATGGAAAAGCCAATGGCGCCCACAAGAATCAGAATGATGCCGTATGCCGGGTCAGACTTGCGCAATCGCAAGACCGCAAGCACAGCCACCAATGGCAAAAGCAGCGGCGCCAGCCACAGCTTTTCGCCCTGCGCCACCAAAAACGCGGCAGGGGCGTAGTCTTCGTCGAACGGGTATCCGTCGATAAGCCATTCAAAAGAAAAGAATTCTTCTACCCCATACCACGGGAGCACGAGGTAACCGACCCAGCCAGCGATGATCCAGAAGATCAGAACCGGCTGGGTCGTCTTTTCAGAGGTGAGCTGACGCAATGGGTTTACTGCGGCAGGACCGACACTTCGTCATCCCACTTCTTCAGCAGCCGTTTACGCTCATCGCTCGAGCCGTAGAGCTTGAAGTCATAGTCGATCAGATTGATGGTTGCGGGATCCGGTGCCAATGGCGATGATTCAGCACTGACATTTGATGGCACCTGGAAAGAGTTCACCTTCCATGCCTCGGATTGCGCTTCAGCACTCAATGCCCAATCGTAGAATTTTTTTGCTTCTTCCACATTGCGCGCACCATCGATTATGCTCATCGATCCGATTTCGTACCCGGTGCCTTCACAAGGCGCTACACCGGAGACCGGAAATCCGGAAACCGCCTGCTTCACCACACCGTGAAGGAACGCCACGCCGATGGTATTTTCACCCCGTGCCGCTGCCTTGATCGGGGCAGAACCAGACTTGGTATACTGGTTGATGTTGGCATGCAGGCCTTTCATGTATTCAAAGCCCTCGTCCTCGCCCATGATCTGAACGATTGTTGCCAGTGTGGTATAGGCTGTGCCCGATGAGTTGGGGTTCGCCATCTGAATATGACCTTTGTAGACCGGATCAAGCAGGTCCTTCCAGCACGTTGGCAATGGCAGGTTGTTGGCCTCCATAATCTCGTCGTTATATCCGTACCCCAATACGCCCAGATAAATGCCGATCGTCTTGTCGTTCGCTGCAGCGGCCTGGCCCAGTGCCCAAGGATGAAGTTCGGCGCGCATCGGCGAAACATAGGCCATGGTCAAATTCTCTTCAGCCGCTTGCAAATGCGGATCGCCGGTGCCACCCCACCAGACATCGCCCTTTGGGTTTGAGCTTTCGGCTTTGATTTGAGCAAAAGTCTCCCCCGAAGATTTGCGCGTCATATTCACGTCGATGCCTGTCGCAGCTTCGAACCCGCGCGCCATAACCTGGCAAAATTCGTCGTCAGCGCTGCAATAAAGCGTCAGTTTGTCGGCTTGCGCCGCGCCTGATGCCGCCATGAGTGCCAGTACCGATGCGCCGAACGTCGCTTTTAATGAATTCATAATGGTTCCTCCCAGATACCGTTTGTAACAGTTTTGTAAAAAGAGGTTATGAAGCCGATCCTCTTATGGCAATCAGATTCGGCGGATTCTGACAAATCATGTTGATCGGCTTAAGTTACATCTGCTTGTGCGAAGCACAGATGAACCCCGCAATTCGCTGGCACAGACAACCATCGGGTCCAATGATTTTCCCAAAGACTGACGTTCAAAAAGAGAAGGAACTCAGGCCTCCTCTTCGCCCTCATCTCCCTGGTCTGCAATCCAGGCGACACTGACCACTACTTCGTTCTTTCCGGTGTCAAAAACCTTGACCCCTCCGGCACTCCGCGAGCGGAAAGAAATTCCTTCGACCGGCACCCGGATGGACTGACCCTTGGAGGTGGCAAGCATGATTTGATCGTCCATTTCAACCGGGAAAGACGCCACCAGAGCACCGCCGCGCATTGCCTTGTCCATTGCGGCGACTCCCATGCCGCCACGTCCGCGCAAGGGGTAATCATGGCTGCTGGACAATTTGCCGGATCCACCGGACGTGATGGTCAGGATCAGATTTTCCGCCGCTGACATTTCCGCATATCGTTCGATGCTTAGCTGGCCTTCTTCAACTGCTTCTTCGTCTTCATCAGCTTCGATCTCTTCCACGTTTCCAGCCATCAGACGGCGCCGTTTAAGATAGGCAACACGTTCTGAGGGCTCCGCCTCAAAATGACGGATAACGGACATTGAAACCACCGCATCGTCGGTGCCCAACCGGATGCCACGCACTCCGACCGAGGCCCGACTATTGAACACACGAACATCGGTTGCGCGGAACCGGATCGCGCGCCCAGATTTGGTGACAAGCATCACGTCATCATCATTTGAGGCAATCCGCGCATTGATCAGCGTGGTTTCTGCATGTTCGTCTTCAAACTTCATGGCAATTTTGCCGTTACGTTTCACATTGACAAAATCACTCAGTTTATTGCGCCGGACAGTCCCTGCTGAGGTTGCAAAGACCACCTGAAGGTCGTCCCATTCTTCCTCCGCTACATCGACTGGCATGATGGCTGCTACAGAAACGCCACTTGGAATTGGCAGTATATTCACCACAGCCTTGCCCTTCGACGTGCGCCCGCCTTGCGGCAAACGCCAGGTCTTGAGCTTGTAGACCATACCGTCGGTGGTAAAAAACAAAAGCTGCGTATGGGTGTTCGCCACAAACAGGGTTGTAACCACGTCCTCTTCTTTGGTTTGCATGCCCGACAGGCCCTTGCCGCCCCGGCGCTGCGCGCGAAAATCGATCAGAGGTGTTCGTTTGATGTAGCCGCCCGATGTCACGGTCACGACCATGTCTTCGCGTTCGATCAGGTCTTCGTCTTCCATATCGCCCGACCAGTCGACAATTTCCGTACGACGTGGCACCGCAAACTGATCGCGAACATCCCGCAATTCGTCCGCAATAATGCCCATGATCCGCTCGCGCGAACTGAGAATTTCAAGGTATTCCCTGATCTTACCCGCCAACTCGCGCAATTCGTCGGTGACTTCCTTGACGCCGATCTGGGTCAGGCGTTGCAGACGCAATTCGAGAATGGCGCGGGCTTGCGTTTCGCTCAGGTTATAGGTGCCATCGTCGTTGGCAGTGTGGGTTGGGTCATCAATTAGCGCGATATATTCAAGGATATCATGAGCAGGCCAGCGGCGGGTCATCAGTTTTTGCCGGGCTTCAGCGGCGTCGGCGGACTGGCGAATAGTAGCGACAATCTCGTCGATGTTGGTGACGGCAACGGCCAAACCACATAGAACATGCGAGCGTTCGCGGGCTTTGCGCAACTCGAATGCGGTGCGCCGTGCAACAACGTCTTCGCGGAAGTCGATAAAGCTGGTGAGAAACCGGCGCAGCGTGAGTTGTTCGGGACGCCCGCCGTTGAGCGCCAACATATTGCAGCCAAAATAGGTTTGCATCGGGGTGAACCGGAAAAGCTGGTTCAAGACCACCTCCGCTGTGGCATCGCGTTTGAGTTCGACAACAACGCGCACGCCGTTACGATCAGATTCGTCCTGAACGTGGCTGACACCTTCAATCTTTTTGTCGCGCACTTGCTCCGCGATTCTTTCAATCATCGTCGCTTTGTTCACCTGATACGGAATCTCATCAATAACAATGGCATAACGATCCTTCCTAATCTCCTCAACGCGGGTTTTGGAACGGACAATTACTGAACCACGCCCCTCAAGATAGGCTTTGCGTGCACCAGAACGCCCCAACATGATGCCACCTGTCGGAAAGTCTGGGCCCGGCACATATTCGATCAACTCTTCGCTGGTCAGATCCGGATTAACGATCAGCGCGAGCGTGGCCGTGACAACCTCCCCCAGATTGTGCGGTGGGATATTGGTCGCCATCCCGACGGCGATGCCGCCCGCACCGTTGACCAGCATATTCGGAAACCGCGCGGGCAAAACAGACGGCTCTTGATCTTTGCCATCATAATTGTCCTGGAAATCAACGGTATCTTTGTCGATATCCGCCAGCAAAAAGGCTGCAGGCTTGTCCATACGCACTTCGGTATAGCGCATGGCAGCAGCGTTATCGCCGTCCATGGAGCCAAAGTTGCCCTGCCCATCCAGCAGCGGCAGCGACATGGAAAAATCCTGCGCCATTCGAACCAGCGCATCGTAAATCGCGCTGTCGCCATGCGGGTGGTATTTCCCCATCACATCGCCCACCGGGCGCGCGGATTTGCGGTATGACTTGTCGTGAGCATTGCCGGTTTCGTGCATCGCATAAAGAATGCGCCGATGTACCGGTTTCAGGCCGTCTCGCAGGTCGGGAATGGCGCGACTGACAATCACCGACATGGCGTAATCAAGGTAAGATGTCTTCATCTCGTGCTCGATCGAAACCAGTGGCCCATCATACACAGGGCGCTCCGGCGGCATTTCGTCTTCGTTTTCAGGTGTTTCCGGCGTGTCGCTCAAGTCATCAGTCCGTTTTTCGGGAGGAATCCATATCTTGTGCCCCAGTCTATATCAGAGGGCGGATATAGGGTGCAATGCCTGTGTCCGGAATGGCCTGTCAGCACAACAAGGCGAGTGATAACATATTGTTTTCATTGAAAAGTAATTTGTTTCGGGCATGATGGAACGCAGAGGGGGCGGAAAGGTCAGAATATGGACACCTCAGAAACTGAGTTGATGCTGAAAGGATACGGGCTGACGACGGCGGAGTTCTTTTACCACATGCCCGACTACACACACGTTCTAAACACCTTTGTCTGGCAGGACTATGATACAACGCCAGACCACCCTCGCCTGTTTGAATTTGTAGAGTTTTGGCGGTCGGAAATCGAAGGGCCGTTGCATTCGGTGCGCTTTTCACATCGCAAACTGATCGGCCCCGGCGAATGGCGTAATGTTGTTGGTGAGTTTACCCTGCATTAGCGGCCCTGCACCGCGCCATTGTCGGAGTTCTTACGCGTCGTCCGGCTTTTCAGGCCAGCTAACAGCCAGTTTGCGAGCGATGTCCTTGTTGAAAAGGGCGCTCAAAGCATTGGATAACTTATGAGATTTTTCCATTAGGTCGGTTAGATCAGTACGTTTCCATTGAACATATTCACTGCCTTTGGGGGCCACAACGGTTGCTGTCGCCGGACCGTCTATCAGGTATGAAATCTCGCCCACGAAATTTCCTGAACCGATAAATACCGATCTTTCGTCGCGCACCAGTTTTGCGGGGCCTTGTGTCAGGAGGAAAAGGTATTCTGGCTGTATGCCCTGTGAGCAGATTTCAGTGTCTTCTGTTGCAACAATCCATTTCGCTTGCCTCATAACACGGCGAAATTGACCGGGATTGAGCGTGGGAAAAGACTGATAGAGCGCAATCATGTCCGGCTTCATGCCAAGAGTAGAGCGTTCTCGCAGGATGACGCAGATCATAACGATGTTGCACGCCGCAATGACGGCACTGGTCCAGATTGCGTCCCAAAGCGGCGCGTCGGACACGTAGTAATAATAGATAATATAAAAAAATGACCCTATCAGCAGCAGTAGGCGAAGGCCCAGTTCATTTCTTGTCAGGAGGCCCATGACATAGAAGAGCAGTGCAAGCTGCACGAAAATGCCAGCTGTGCCCAGATATGATAAATCCAATGCTATCCTCCCGACGGTCGATATTTCGCGACCCTAAGAGCGGAGACATAAAAGATCAATTAATATCAGAGACTTGGGACTGGAATCGGTAAACTGGTCTAGACCGAACAGCTTGCGCCACCCAAAACGCAAAACTTGGCGCAATGCGGGTGGTTCAGGTGCACGTCACGCTCTGCTTCTTGTAACGTTGCCCCAAGCTCAAATTCCGGGGAATAAGGCAGCAAAGTACATGCCAGCACTGCGGGCGTCTTGGCGCCTTTGCGTTTCACCACCATTCTTGACGAAGAACACATGACCGCTGCCGGAGATTTGTCCAGAATGTCCCAGCATCCTGTGGTGATTTCAGGCACTGATACGGTTTCATCCATCTCTGGGAAAAGAACGGTCTGGCCCGGATCCTGTGCGTCAACCTCAAAACCGTACCGGGCAAAAAATGCGGCGTACCCGGCGCGTGATACCGTCTCGCTGTCGTCCCACACAGTGCGTCCGGCCACAGCCATCGGTATGCCATTGTCACGCAACCACTCCATGCCGCGTAAAGTCTTCACAAAACTACCATTACCTCGCTCTTTATCATGCAGTTCAGGCTCGTAGTGATCGACTGAAATTCGTAACGTCATCTTGCCCGGAAAAGCCGCATTCAGCTCAATTAGACCGTCCAACATCAACTTACGCATCATCGGGCGCATTGCATTGGTCAGAATGAGCACCGAATATCCGCGCTGCAGCGAATGTCGCGCCATCTCGATCATGTCCGGGTTCATAAACGGCTCTCCGCCGGTGAATGCTATTTCGGTGACAGGCCAGCGTCTTTCTGTGATCTGATCCAGATAACATCTGACCTCATCTGACGTGATGTAGACCAGACTATCGTTAGTCGGGCTGCTTGCGATGTAGCAATTAGAACATTCGATGTTGCACAATGTGCCCGTATTGAACCAAAGCGTTTGCGGGTTTTCGAGCGCAACACTGGCGCGTCTCTCGCCGGATGCAGTCACAAAGCGATCCTGAAATTTGCCTTCGTTCCCAATGGAGGAGAGATCCTTCATGCACGTGCCCTGTATTTGTTTTCTAGTTATGGTTCACCTAATGGCTCGAATGTGCGAGGAAAAGGGCCGAGGGCAGCTCTGACACCATTGTGATACTTGACCCTATCGATGTAGATGTTAGGGCTAACAATGCCGCAAATTAAGAGGATTCCATGGTCTCACGTATTATTCCGGTCGACACGTTTGATCTTGTCATTTTTGGTGGCACAGGGGACCTGGCACGTCGTAAAATCCTTCCGGGGCTTTTTCGTCGCTATTGTGCTGGTCAAATCCTGCCCGGGGCCCGCATCATCGGTGCGGCACGTAGTGCTCATGACGATGCCGAATATCAGGCGTTTGCTGCAGAGGCGATCCGCGAATTTGGCGGCGGGCGCGCTTGCGAGGATGGAACGTTGGACGAATTCCTCAAGGCACTGTCTTATGTGACCATCGATGCGCGCGGGACCGGAGGATGGGACGATTTGGTGTCGCGAGTTTCGAATGACGGGCGCATTCGTGCTTTCTATTTTTCAGTTGGTCCAACACTGTTTGGTGATCTGGCCGAACGCCTACACCACTACGGACTGGCCGATGCGAGTAGCCGGATCGTGGTTGAAAAACCGTTTGGCCGCGATCTTGAAACTGCAAAAGCCCTAAATGCCACATTGGCCGAGCATTTTAACGAAGGCCAGATTTATCGGATTGACCACTACCTGGGCAAGGAAACCGTGCAGAACCTAATGGCCATACGGTTTGGAAACGTGTTGTTTGAGCCGCTCTGGAACGCGCAATATATCGATCATATTCAGATCACTGTCGCCGAAACTGTGGGGGTTGGTGGGCGTGGTGAATATTACGATAAATCCGGCGCGATGCGCGATATGGTTCAAAATCACCTGATGCAATTGTTTTGCCTGATCGCGATGGAACCGCCCGCGAAGTTCGATCCCGATGCGGTCCGGGACGAAAAACTCAAGGTGATCCGCGCCCTAGATCCAGTAGAACCTCATCATATCGTACGGGGGCAGTACGAAGCGGTATCTGGGGATGAGACTGAACAACCCAGCTATCGTGAAGCGGTCGGTGATCCACGTAGCAGCACCGAAAGCTTTATTGCGTTAAAGGCGCATATCAGCAACTGGCGGTGGGCCGGCACGCCATTTTATCTGCGCACCGGCAAACGGCTGGTCGCACGCTCTTCTGTCATCAACGTGGTTTTCAAGGATACACCACATCATATTTTTGGAGACGATTCAGGCCAGCATCGCAATGTGCTGACAATCAGGCTGCAGCCCAATGAGGGCATCACATTGGGGGTAACGATCAAGGAACCGGGACCGGGTGGGATGCGTCTGGTGGATGTCCCGCTTGACATGTCATTTGCCGAAGCACTGGGTCCCGAGGGCGAAGACCCACCTGACGCGTATGAACGTTTGATCATGGATGTTATACGTGGCAATCAGACGCTTTTCATGCGCGGCGACGAAGTCGAAGCCGCGTGGGAGTGGACCGACCCGATCATTGCCGGTTGGCGTGATCGGGGCGAAGTGCCGGAACCGTATGAAAGTGGCAGCGCGGGTCCACCGGACGCGGATCAGCTGATGGAGCGTGATGCACGTGAATGGCGAGGGATAAACCCATGACATTTAAAGAATATCCAGATCGGGATATGCTGGCAATTGATGTGGCGAATGCATTGGCGGGAGAGCTTGAAACCTGTCTTTTCAGCCATGAAACAGCATCCCTGGCCGTAAGTGGCGGCACCACACCAGGGCCGATTTTTGATGCGCTTTGCGCGGCGGATCTTGACTGGTCGCGCGTCCGGGTTTTGTTGACTGATGAACGATGGGTTCCTCAGGATCACGAACGTTCAAACACCCGGTTGCTTAGGGAACGCCTTTTCGTGAACAGAGCCGCAAAGGCGGTGTATTTACCCCTTTATGTGCCTGCGGATGAACCAGAAGAAGTCCTGCCAGAGCTTGAGGCCAAAATTGCGCCGGAGTTGCCAATATCGCTGGCGCTTTTTGGTATGGGCGCAGATATGCACACGGCGTCGTTGTTTCCCGGTGGCAGCCTGCTGGAGGCCGCGCTTGACCCAAATGCACCGATCCTGATGCCCATGCGCATTGACGGGCAGCCCGAAACGCGCATCACGCTGACCGCGCCGGTGCTTGACGGTGCCTTGTCCAAGCATCTGGTTATCTACGGCGCAGCAAAACGCGATGTGTTTGAAAAAGCGGCGGGTATGCCGCCAGAGCAAGCCCCGATCAATGCTGTTCTGAGCGGCATGACGGTGCACTGGGCGGAGTAGATACCATGTGGGACGCACTTAAATCTCTGCACAGCAAGGTGCAGAACCGAAACCTGCTAGACCTTTTTGACGATCCCGGGCGCGCGGCGAACCTTAGCGTTACAACGGGCGATCTGCTGCTGGATTATTCCAAAACAAATCTGGATGCTGACGTCCTGTCAGCACTCCTCGCATTGGCGGACGGGGCGGATGTGGCAGGCAAACGCAGCGCGATGTTTGCAGGCGCGCCAATCAACGAAACCGAGGGGCGTGCTGTTTTGCACACGGCACTGCGAAATCTCGACGGGGATCCGGTGTTCGTTGATGGCCAAGATGTGATGCCGGAGCTGCACGCCACACTGGAACGAATGGCTGTATACGCACGCGAAATACGCAGTGGCACAATTACGGATATAATCAACATCGGTATTGGCGGCTCCGATCTGGGACCTGCGATGGCGGTACAGGCATTGTCGCCGTATCACGACGGACCCCGTTGCCATTTTGTGTCAAACGTGGACGGCGCCCATATCGCAGACACACTGCGTGGATTGGATGCCAAAACTACTTTGGTCATTGTCGCTTCCAAAACCTTTGGCACCATCGAAACCATGACAAATGCGCGTACGGCACGGGCATGGATGGTCGAACACCGTGGTGATCCCGCGGCGCAATTTGCAGCTCTTTCAACAAATGAAGAAAAGACATCTGCCTTTGGAATCCCGCCAGAACGCGTGTTTGGTTTTGAGGATTGGGTTGGCGGTCGCTATTCGATGTGGGGGCCCATCGGTCTGTCCCTCATGATTGCCATCGGCCCGGACGCATTCAACGCGTTCCTGCGCGGTGGGCAGGCAATGGATGTGCATTTCAAGTCGGCGGAATGGCACGAGAATATGCCGGTCCTGCTGGCACTCGTCGGCATCTGGCACAATCAAATCAGTGGTCATGCGACCCGCGCCGTGCTGCCTTATGATCAACGTCTGGGTCAATTGCCCGCCTATCTGCAACAGCTGGAAATGGAAAGTAACGGCAAACGCGTCACCATGGATGGCTCTGATCTGACGGTACCCTCAGGACCAGTAGTGTGGGGCGCGCCGGGCACCAATGGCCAGCACGCATTTTACCAACTGATCCATCAGGGCACGCGTGTGATCCCTTGCGAGTTCTTGATTGCGGCAGAGGGACACGAGCCGGACCTTGCCCACCACCACCAGCTATTGGTGGCCAATTGCCTGGCCCAATCAGAGGCATTGATGCGAGGCCGCCCCCTGACCGAGGCACGCGCAATCATGGCCGCCAAGGGTCTTAGCGGAGACGAGCTTGAGCGGCAGGCACGCCATCGCGTTTTTCCGGGTAACCGTCCCTCGGTCACGCTTGCCTATCCGAAACTGACACCGTTTGTGCTGGGCCAGATCATCGCACTTTATGAACATCGCGTTTTTGTCGAAGGGGTCATATTGGGCATTAACTCTTTTGATCAATGGGGCGTCGAGCTGGGCAAGGAATTGGCAACATCTCTTGGCCCGGTGGTTGAAGGCACCAAGTCAGCAGAAGACAAAGACGGATCGACGCAAGCGCTTGTGGATTTCGTGCATAGGTGGCGCGACTAAACCTAGGCAGGTCACCTGAATTCAGCAGAACGGCTCCTAATTTGACGCATCTGGACCAGACCCGCGGGGTTGGCAATCTAACCTCCGGGAACAAAGGAGTCGTTAATGTCCCTGCCCTTTCACCGCTTTGCCGCCGATCTGCGCTATGAAGATATTCCCGCCCCCGTCCTGAAAACCCTGCGCCGTAGCTTTACCGACACCATGGGTGTGGCAGCAGTCGGTTCTACCAGCGAGCTTTCGAATATTGCACGCAAAGGGGCATTGGCTCTGTTTGGTGTGACAGACGCTGGTCCTTCGCGCATGCTGATGGACGGGCGCGCAGTTAGCCCGGCCGGTGCCGCCATGGCAGGCGCGTTCACCATCGACAGCATTGACGCCCATGACGGCACGTCGCCCTGCAAGGGCCACGCCGGATCAGCGGTCTTTCCTGCCCTTCTGGCCGTGGCAGACGCCGAGGCGCAGAAGGAGCGTGCCATGGATGGCGCACAATTCGCCCAAACGCTCGCCGTGGCCTATGAACTCAGTTACCGCGCAGGCATTGCCCAACATGCAACCTGTGCAGACTATCACACCTCAGGTGCCTGGGCTGCTGTTGGTGTGGCCGCAGCCGTTGCCAGACAATTGGGCGGCAGCGCCGACATTATTCGTCACGCCGCTGGCATCGGCGAATACCACGGCCCCCGCAGTCAGATGATGCGCTGTATCGATCACCCAACCATGCTGCGCGACGGGGTTGGCTGGGGCGCGCCTTCGGGCGTGACTGCCGCCTATCTTGCAGTGCTTGGGTTCACCGGCGCCCCGGCACTGACCTGTGAAGGCGAAGAGGCCGCTGAACATTGGGCTGATCTCGGTGATGCGTGGCGCGCGGCCGAAGACACCCATTACAAACCCTATCCGTGCTGTCGCTGGGCGCACCCGTCGATGGACGCTGCACGCGATCTTATGCAACAGCACGGCCTGCACCACGCCGACATTGCAAAGGTCGAGATCAGCACTTTCCACAATGCCACACGTCTGGCAGGCCATACCCCCGCCACAGCCGACGAATTCGCCTATTCAATCGCCTTTCCCGTGGCAGCCATAATCGTGCGCGGACAAGTCGGCGTGCCGGAACTGGAGCCTGCCGCGCTAGAAGACCCCGACATCCTGCGGGTTAGTCAGGCTACAGTCCTGATTGATGACCCGCACCTCACCGAAATCAGCGTCGGCAAACGCTGGGCGCAGGTCACCATTGAAATGCGAGATGGCACCCGACATACAGACGCTCCTCGCACCCCACGCGGAGACACGGACCTGCCGCTCTCGGACAGAGAAATATCCGACAAGTTCCACGTTTTTGCCGATCCGGTTCTGGGTCAGGGCCGCGCAGACGAACTGGAACAGCTAAGCGGCGCGTTCGACAGCCTGAATGAGAGCGACTTCGCACGGCTTCTTAAGTTGTGTACTGCTGCGCCTTTAGGCAACTAGAAAACGCGCGGGCCGACACAACGGCAATGGTAACATTGCAAACCGACAATGCGTCTGCATTATATCGAAGCAAACTACCTATCAGCAGGAATTCAATCATGCAATTACCTCTGGGGCGCCTCGTTATTTACACGAAGAAAATGGATGCGATGATCGAGTTTTACTGCAAAAACTTGGTTTCAAGGAGTTGCGCAAAAATGGCGACCGCATAGTCGAACTTCAGCAACAAGAGGGTGGAGTGGCACTGCTTTTGCACCCTGCTTCAAAGGGTCAGAATGAGGGCCAGTCGTTGGTCAAGCTCGTCTTTGACGTTGAAGACGTCCCCGCCTTTTGCAAAACCGCTGCGGCAAACAATTTGTCATTTGGCGCGATCCACAAAGCCGAAGGTTATGTATTTGCCAATGCCAAAGATCCTTCTAACAACTCAGTATCAGTATCTAGCCGCGCATTTGCGAGTTAGAAACCTTAGATCACAAGCGGTCATCAACTTGTTCGGCCGCACAGACGCAGCCCCAATTTCTAGGTAGTCACTCGGCCGCCACCCGCTTTGGGTTGAGCATCGATTTCAGGTAGTGACCCGTGTAGCTGCGTTCTTCCTCGGCCACCTTTTCGGGGGTGCCAACAGCCACGATCTCTCCACCGCCGTCGCCGCCTTCGGGGCCGATGTCGATGATCCAGTCGGCGGTTTTCACCACGTCCAGATTGTGTTCAATCACGATCACCGTGTTGCCCTGATCTACCAGTTCGTGCAGCACCTCAAGCAGTTTGCGTACGTCTTCAAAATGCAGACCCGTTGTAGGTTCATCCAGAATATAAAGCGTCCGGCCGGTCGAGCGTTTGGACAGTTCTTTTGACAGTTTGACCCGCTGCGCCTCGCCCCCCGAAAGGGTTGTGGCCTGCTGCCCGACTTTGATGTAGCCCAAGCCGACCCGCATCAGCGCATCCATCTTTTCGCGGATGCTTGGCACCGCCTGAAAGAACGACTGCGCCTCTTCCACCGTCATATCAAGAACATCGGCTATGCTTTTGCCCTTAAACCGAATTTCCAGTGTCTCGCGGTTATACCGCTTGCCCTTGCAGGTCTCACATTCCACGTAGACATCCGGCAGGAAATGCATTTCGATCTTGATCACCCCGTCGCCCTGACACGCCTCACAGCGCCCGCCTTTGACGTTGAAAGAGAACCGCCCCGGTTTGTAACCGCGCGCCTTGGCTTCGGGCAGTCCGGAGAACCAGTCGCGGATCGGGGTAAAGGCACCCGTATACGTCGCTGGATTTGACCTTGGCGTGCGCCCGATGGGGCGTTGATCAATGTCGATAACTTTATCGAGATGTTCCAGACCTTTGATGGTTTCACAGGGTGCCGGGGTCTGCCGGGCGCCGTTCAGACGCATGCTCGCGGTTTTGAACAGTGTTTCGATGGTCAGCGTGGATTTGCCCCCACCCGAGACGCCGGTCACACAGATAAACTCGGCCAACGGAAACTCTGCTGTGGCGTTTTTAAGGTTGTTGCCCGTCGCCTTCACGACTTTCAGCTTCTTTTTGTTGCCCTTGCGCCGTACTTTCGGCACGGCGATCTCGCGCACGCCCGTCAGGTATTGCCCCGTGATCGACGCGGCATCGGCAGCGATGACCGCCGGTTCGCCCTGGCTCACTACCTGTCCACCATGCACACCTGCGCCGGGGCCAATGTCAAAGACGTAATCCGCCTCGCGGATCGCCTCTTCATCATGCTCGACCACAATCACGGTATTGCCCTGGTCGCGCAGGTTCTTCAGGGTCAGCAGCAGGCGGTCATTGTCGCGTTGATGCAGCCCGATTGAGGGTTCGTCCAGCACATACAGCACACCCGTCAGGCCAGACCCGATCTGGCTTGCCAGACGGATACGCTGACTTTCTCCGCCGCTGAGCGTACCACTTGAACGTGACAGCGTAAGGTATTCCAATCCCACATTATTTAGGAAACCCAATCGTTCCCTGATCTCCTTAAGGATCGCCTTGGCAATCTCGTTTTTCTGCACACTCAGGCGAGCCGGCACGCGTTCGCACCACTCAAACGCGTCACGGATCGACATCTGCACTACCTGACCCGCGTGCAGCCCGTCAATCTTGACGGCAAGCGCTTCTGGCCGCAGGCGGTACCCCTCGCAGGTACCGCAGGAACGATTGTTCTGAAAGCGTTCAAACTCTTCGCGGATCCAGTTACTGTCGGTCTCGCGGTAGCGCCGTTCCATGTTTGGAATGACTCCCTCAAAGACGCGGGTCACCTGATAGACGCGACCGCCCTCGTCATAGCGGAACGGGATTTCCTCATCACCGGAGCCATAGAGAAAGACCTGCTGTACATGTGGATCAAGGTCTTTCCAGCGAGTGTTCTGGTCGAACTCATAGTGCTTTGCGATGGCCTCGATCGTTTGCAGGAAATAGGGGGACTTGCCCTTGCGCCAGGGTGCCAGCGCGCCGTCGTAAATTTTCAGAGTCGCGTCCGGGACAACCAGCCGCTCATCAAAAAACAGTTCCACACCCAACCCGTCACAATCCGGACAAGCCCCAAACGGTGCATTGAAGGAAAAAAGCCGCGGCTCAATTTCGGGAATGGTAAAGCCACTGACCGGGCAGGCAAACCTTTCGGAAAAAGTATGTCGTTCAGGTTCCCCTTCGGCTGGCGCGGTTTCAAGCACCGCAATGCCATCCGCCAGATCAAGCGCCGTGCGCAAGCTATCTGCCAGACGGGTCTCCAGCCCTTCGCGCACGATGATCCGGTCCACAACCACATCGATATCGTGGCGGAATTTCTTGTCGAGTGTTGGCGGTTCATCGAGCTCATAGAACGCGCCATCCACCTTCACACGCTGAAAGCCCTGCTTGCGTAACTCGAGGAATTCCTTGCGGTACTCTCCTTTTCGGTCGCGAATGATCGGAGCCAGAAGATAGGCGCGGGTACCTTCTTCCATTGCCATGATCCTGTCGACCATATCCTGCACCTGCTGGGCTTCGATGGGCAGGCCAGTGGCGGGCGAATACGGCGTACCGACACGGGCAAAAAGCAGGCGCATATAATCGTATATCTCGGTCACGGTGCCCACGGTCGAGCGTGGGTTTTTCGACGTGGTTTTCTGTTCAATCGAAATAGCGGGGGACAGGCCGGTGATATGATCCACATCCGGTTTTTGCATCATGTCCAGAAACTGGCGCGCATAGGCTGACAGGGATTCAACATAGCGGCGCTGCCCTTCGGCATAGATCGTGTCAAACGCGAGGCTCGACTTCCCGGACCCCGACAGACCCGTGATCACCACCAGTCGGTCTCGTGGAATGTCCACGTCAATGGATTTCAGGTTGTGTTCGCGCGCGCCGCGAACCTCGATGAACTTCTGCTCCGCCATGCTGGCCCCCGGTTAACGTGATAGACATAGTTGGTTCGGAGAGATTCTCCAATCAAAAAATGAGAACGAAGCAGGAACTTTTATATGTCTACTGACAGTCTTCGACGGGCAAGCAGAAAATGTGTCGTTGCCCCCG
Organism: Paracoccaceae bacterium; assembly: GCA_039969355.1. Taxonomy (GTDB): domain Bacteria; phylum Pseudomonadota; class Alphaproteobacteria; order Rhodobacterales; family Rhodobacteraceae; genus JL08. The sequence continues at coordinate 92,559 of JBDVOA010000040.1, read as the reverse complement.
CGGCAAATATCAACGCCACCGCCCAGATCATACCGGAATATCCAAATGAAAGGATCAGAGTCGCAATAACCGGCGTACCCAATGTATTGCCGATATTACCCATCTGAGCCAACGCTCCGTTGGCACGCGCCTGATCATCGGCTGTAGTGTTAAGCTGTGGAACAGCGGCAAAAGTCGCGCCCTGAACCAACCCCAACGAGGCCGCGAGGCATAGGCACAGCCCCGGCACGCCCGGAAACACCAGCAGAAACAGGCAGGCCAACAAGGAAAGACTGAACCCCAATTGGATCACCCGGACGGCAGACCAGGAACGCAGTAAACACACGCCAAAGGTCATTGAAGAGGCGATGCTGACCAGCGGCATAGCGCCGATGACGAAGGCCCGCACCTCGGGCGCCAGGAACTGCGGCAACAGGGTCAGCAAGCTGACAAAACAAAAGGCGTAAAACAGCCATCCCAGCGCCGGTGCACTAACAAATGGCGAGCGATAGATCAGAACATGCTCGCGGATAATCTGGCCCAACGACAAATTTCCGCTGGGGCCCGGCGCGTTTAGCTTGGCCAGTGTCAGCCAGAGCAATACTGCGATGGCCGCCATATAGGCGCTGTGCGCCAAGAATAGTGCAGACAGCCCATAGGCTGCGACAAGTGGCAGCCCTGCCCACGTTAAAAAGGCGAATGCCACACCGAAAAAACTACCCCAGAGGGTCAGGGTAAAGCCGCGATGCTGCGGTGCGCTGATCTGCGCGATCAATGTCGGCGCGGCGACGACGATCGCCAGATGCGATGCTCCCTCCAAGGCCCGGCTGAGCAGCATCAACCCGATGGGAGGCAGACTCGCCTGATAGGCTGACAAACCCGCGCCAACGAATAATGCCCAGAGCAGTGCACGCCGATAACGAATGCGCGCCACCAGTAATCCTGCCGTAACACCCAGCACAATCCCCACCAACCCGACCAAAGATACGACTAACCCCAATGCAGCGCCTGCTTGCGGATAAATCTCGCCCAGATTTTCGTAGGCCACGCTCATCTTGCCATATTGGGCAGCGGCCCCCAGCCCTGCGGCCCAGAGAGCAAAGACCACGGGAAACGGAGTATGCGACACAGGCAACTTAGATCTTTTGTGCCAGCGCCCAGGCGCAGACCGGCATATCGGGGTCATTGTCCAGCGGATCTTCCCCCTCAACGTAAATCGGTGGCCATTCTTCCTCCATGTTGCGAAGCGCAGCGTTGCGATTGCCCCATTGCCGAGACTGGATGGCATGCTCGTCAAAACCAGCCTCAATCAGTAGGTTTTTGAGTCCGCGCGCCGACCAGCGCGAGTTGTCCGTTGGAGCCGCATGGAACGGGATAAAGAATGGGACGGCGACCCAGAAATACCCGCCCGGTCTCAGCATCCGTAACACGTTTTGGCTTGCGGCATAGGGACGGTCCAAATGCTCCCAAACCTGATTGGCGAGAATCAGATCAAATTGCCGCGTCTTGCCCCTGCCGTTGGTAAATACCCCTGCGCAAATGTCGTGTTTAGGGAGGCGAAACTGCCGATAAGACCGGAAATTAAATCGCCGCCCCCATTTTCCGGAAATTTCAGCCACTTCGAGAAATTCCGGTTCCAGCCCTTTGATCATGCGACGGCTGGATCTTTGCATTTCGACGCGATTCAAACTGACCACAGCTATTACCTTTGCTAGATGCGCCGTTTATTGTGGGTTCGCGGTTTTCGCTTCGACAAACTGATCAGCGCCCGGCGATCACGACGGCAAAGGGCTGGAAACCATAGAGCGTTTTGGTCTCGATCCGACGATGGTATTCCTCCACCATGGCATCCACCACAGGCTGGCCGATCAATCCGCGATCAACCATCATTTTGCCTCCCATTGCGACCCAGTTCATTCCGCCAAGCCCTTCCGAAATCACCCTCGTTTGTACGTCGAACGACCTGACCAAAAACCCAGCCGCAGTTACCAATCCCTGTAGTTTGCCGACAAGGTACTTATCCGTCACAAAATTATCGGCGAAATAAACTGCAAATGCGCCCAGTGGATCACCAAGGGTGTTGGCAATCGACGCCTTGGCAAAATCACCATCACAAATGACAAGCGTACCTGTAGGTTTAATTACTCGCGCGGCTTCGGCCAGCAATATGGACGGATCGGGAACGTGGGATAGAACTGTGTGCATGATCACCGTATCAACAGTGCCGGTCTCAAAGCGTAACTCAGCGCCAGTGGCGACTTCAAAGCTCAGATTATCAGGGTTGTCGGTCCGCGATTTTGCATATTCGATCAGCCCGGGCGACAAGTCGCTGCCGATAACCTGCCCATTTTTGGCATGCGCCGCAATTTTTCGCGCAATTGCGCCAGTTCCAGCACCAATTTCAACATGTAATCCTCCGGGCGGGTATGACAATTCGCCCAGATAGCCATCCACGATGGCCTGCATCGTTGCTTCGGCGGCCCGCACTTCGAGCGCGTCACCGATGGCTTTCACAAATTCCGCACCGCCGGAATCAACGTCCTGAAAGGGATCGGACATGAAACACTCCTGGTCACTGATGAATGCGGCAAGGCTATCACTGCGATCGGGAAAGTCTACATATGGATAACACGACCATAGGCATCCAGAACGCTTTCATGCATCATTTCGGACAATGTCGGATGTGGGAAGACAGTGTTCATCAGGTCTTCCTCAGTCGTTTCAAGCTGACGCCCCACGACATATCCTTGGATCATCTCTGTAACCTCTGCCCCGACCATATGCGCGCCAAGGAGTTCACCGGTCTTGGCGTCAAAGACGGTTTTGACCATGCCTTCAGCCTCTCCCAACGCGATTGCCTTTCCGTTGCCAATAAAGGGAAAACGACCCACCTTGATATCATATCCAAGCTCTTTGGCCTTGGCTTCTGAATAGCCAACGGATGCGACCTGCGGGTGGCAGTAAGTACACCCTGCGATGCTTTCGGGTTTGACCGGGTGCGGATGGCCACCGGCAATCAATTCAGCAACCATGACACCTTCGTGGCTGGCTTTATGGGCTAGCCACGGGGCGCCAGCGATGTCCCCGATAGCATAGACGCCGTCAACGCCCGTCCGGCAATATTCGTCCGTTACAACATGCGTGCGGTCAATCTTGACGCCCAGCGCCTCAAGCCCAAGGTTTTCTACGTTACCCACGATACCGACGGCCGAGATCACAGTGTCGAAATCGTGTTTCTCAACCTTACCGCCGGTTTCGATATGCGCAGTGACTTTGCCGACCGCCCGATCCAGCTTTTTGACCATGGTTTTCTCCATGATCTTCATACCCTGTTTCTTAAAGGACTTCTTGGCAAAGGCAGAAATCTCGGCGTCCTCAACGGGGAGGATGCGATCCATGACCTCGACCACGGTCGTGTCACACCCCAGCGTGTTATAGAAACTGGCGAATTCAATACCAATGGCACCAGATCCGATCACCAACAGTTTTTTAGGCATACGTGGCGGGTTCAGTGCGGTTTTATAGGTCCAGACCAGATCAGCATCCGCCTCCAGCCCTGGCAATTCGCGCGCGCGCGCGCCGGTTGCGACAATAATGTTCTTGGCGCTCAGGTCCTCCGTGCCTTTTTCGGTTTTGACCGAAACCTGGCCCTTACCGGTTAGGGTCGCCTGCCCCATCACGGTCGTGACTTTGTTTTTCTTCATCAGATGGCCAATGCCACCTGAAAGCTGCGCCGCCACAGCGCGGGAGCGTTTGACGACGGCATCGAGATCATAACCGATGTTGTCCGCCTTCAGTCCAAATTCCTTGGCCCGGTGCATCAAATGGAACACCTCGGAACTGCGCAACATCGCCTTGGTCGGGATACACCCCCAATTGAGGCAAATGCCGCCCATGTGTTCGCGTTCAACGATTACAACATTCAGTCCCAACTGAGCGCCGCGGATGGCAGCCACGTATCCGCCCGGACCTGCGCCAATTACAATTAGGTCAAATGATTTCGCGGCCATGGTGCCCTCCGTTCCAGATTTAGTTCACCGTTAAACTATCTGGCCAGAAGCATCAATCCGATGTGGCGCGACATGAGGTATCATTCCCAATGCTTGGAACGTCGATGTTTATTCACTCATGAAAACCTATTTTCCGCGTCGGATCGTACTCTGATGTCGCGCACTGCTGACCCAAACGCCAAACAATCCCGCCCCAGATTGGACATTCTCAAGGGTAAACACTGCCACTGGCATTGCGAACTAAGCGACTCTTGAAAATATGCGCAAAAGTGATCGCTTGAAAAATGACCCATACAAATCCGTGCGAAAACAGCAGACGCATTGAATAGAAAACTGGAGCTAACTTAGATCGTTCATGATACGTAACTAAGACGCGGGGACGCTTGCGGCATACTGGAGCAAGAGAATTGAAATGGACAAATTTCGCTTAACGCAAGCGGCGGCTCAGAAATATGACAATCACAGCGTGCCCGCAATGTTCAGGCCATTAGCGCGGGCCACCTTGGATAAAACACCGTTGCCCGTGGGTGCGCATATTATTGATATCGCGTGCGGAACAGGCGCTTTGACACGCGAAATTGCTTCGCGGCTACAAGGACATGGCCGTATAGTTGGAGCAGACCTTAATGAAACGATGATCGAGTTGGCGATTCAACGCCATCCACCAAAACCGCATGACGCGAATTATGTCTCTGCTGACGTTTGTGATTTACCCTTCGAAGACGAAAGCTTCGATTTAGCTTTTTGCCAGCAAGGACTACAGTTCTTTCCCGACAGACCGGCTGCTCTAGCTGAAATCCGGCGCATCCTCAAGAAAGGTGGACAGCTCAAACTTACCTGTTGGAGTGCGGTTTCACCTTTCAATGGAGCGTTGGCTGACGCACTGGGCAAACATATTGGTGAAGCTGCATCTACCAAAGCAAAAGCGCCGTTTTCATTCCGTGATGGCGTTGTAATCCGAGAACTACTTGAGGGCTCAGGTTTCATAATTGAAGCCCATCAAGAAATCGTACTTGAGCGGCGTTTCGAAAACCTCTTCGAGCAGATAATGGCGTTACCTGTCGAAAGGGACTTAAGAGACGCTGGTGATGATGTTACTCTTTCCGTCATCGAAGATGTTGCAGGCAAGCTTAAAAAATATGCTGTAAACGAAGTCTTTATCGTACCTCAGAAAGCACATCTATTCGAAGCTCGAGTTTAGGTTGCTTTTGCGTCACAGAGATGAATGTCATCCGCAATCCGGACATTCGCCACACCGAAACACTATGGTCACTTCAGGCTCTATCGAGGCCTTTGCGGCATCCTGTGCCTATGTCCGCATTGGCAATTTGGGTCAGCTTGCCGACGTTATTGCAAATGTCATCTGACGTCCCACAAAATGCGTAAATGGACGCGTTGCCACGTAACGCTGCATTAGTAGCGTTAAGAGTTAACCCTAGTATTTTTTAGCGTGCGGGGTTTACCCGGCTTTGACATCCATTTGTCGCACGGTGTGGCCATAGCCGCCCTGCTGGACATAATCGGATTCGACCGCTGTTGGTTTGCGTGACAGCACATCATTGCGATACGGAAACCGGCCAAAGAGACGGATCACTTCGCGATGGGCACGCGCGTGCAACATATTGTTGTCACCATAGATTGGCATCCGCTCTTTCATGAGACGCACGCAGCGCTCCTGATCACACAGGTTTTCCGAATGCATCATCGGCAAATAAAAGAACTGTCGCGCAGGTTCATCAATCCGCATGTCCCAGCCTTTTGAAATGGCTGATTTTGCCGCTGTCATCGCTGCCTTATCGGTGCTGAACGCACGGGAATCAGTGCGGAACATGTTTCGCGGAAACTGATCTGTCAGTATGATATAGGCCAACGCACCGCTTGGGAATGTCAGCCACAAAGCAAATCGACCATCTCGCGCCGCTTGCCATGTTGTCTCGAACCGGGATCTTATTTCGGTGTCAAGATCGTCACTACTGTTGTACCAACCTTCGGGGCCAACTTCATCTAACCAAAAACTCAATACTTCTTCAGGACCGTACATTGGGCTATCTCCATAGCTATTTGCCCCCAATAGTTAAACGTTACATCTTGTTAAGATTAATTGAACAGTAACAAATTGCAACAAGTTCGACATATTGTGAATGTGACTCTTTTAGGTCTCAGTTTCTTCTTGCGCGGCATCAATCGCCCATTCTTGTGCGACGGAAACGGCAACGGGCGATGATGACGGTGATACTGCAGCGTAGCTAAAGGTGTCCTCAACCGGGATGGCGGCACGTTGTGTCGTCCGATAACCAGCATAAACGGCCAGGATCATAAACAGTGTTCCTGTGAACAGATAGAACCCTCCCGGACCGATCTGGCCCATGATCCAACCGGTGATCAATGGCCCGGCGATGGCCCCTAACCCATTGATAAAAATCAACCCGCCCGATGCAGCAGCCATGTCTTCGCGTTCCAGGTAGTCGTTTGTGTGGGCCATCAGCAAAGAGTAGAGCGGGTTGGACATCGCACCGATGACGAAGGCCGCAACCAAAAGCAGATAAAAACTATGGCCCAGCATCATTCCCATGAAGGACCCAACGATTCCGATTGTTGAAACAACCATGATCAATTTGCGCCGGTCCATGCGGTCCGACATCCATCCGATGGGGTATTGTGCAATCACCGATCCGACAAAAAACATTGCGACAAACAACGAGATTTGCCCCACGCTAAGACGCGCCTCGGCCCCGTAGACGGGTGCCATACCAAATTGAGCCGAGAACACACCGCCCAAAAGGAACATGCCTACGAATCCCAAAGGCGAAATCGCAAAAAGCTCGCGTAATGTCATCGGCTTGGTCGTATCAAACGCCGGCGTCGGGCTGATTGACAGCAAAATTGGTGCAAACGAGATCGAGATCAGAACTGATGGAATGACAAACAGGACAAATCCCGACGGGTCAGCCGTCAGCAACAACCCCTGCGCGGCAACGATACCGCTCGTCTGGACGATCATGTAGAGCGACAGCGCCTTGCCGCGGTTTGTGTTGTCCGCTGCGTTGTTCAGCCAGCTTTCGGCGGTCACATAAACACCCGAAAAGCAGAATCCGATAACAACGCGTCCCAGCGACCACGCGATCGGGTCAGCAAAGGTCGGATAAAGGATCATCACAGCTGAGATGAATGAACCGAGTGCGGCAAAGACCCGCACATGACCAACGCGACGGATCATACTCGGTGCCATCCGCGACCCGCCAAGAAATCCCACAAAATAGGCCGACATCACAAACGACATCTGCAGTGTACTAAAGCCTTCTATCTCGCCGCGGATACCAAGCAACGTTCCCTGCATGCCATTGCCAACCATCAGCAGGCCCATGCCAAGCAATAGCGCCCATGCGCTCGAGAGGACTTGAAGCATCTTGATCTCCGATGCCGGTTGATATGGTTTTAGGGACTTATTGGCCGAAGGAGAGAATCATTTCGGCTATAACTGCGACCAATCACATGTCGCATTTACGCTCAAGCCCGTGCGGGAAATAAAAGGGACGCATCGCCGTAAGAAAAGAAACGATATCTGTCTTCAATTGCGTGCTGATAAATTCTGCGGACAACATCCTGCCCCATCAGGGCGGAAACCAACATCATCAATGTTGATTTGGGCAGGTGAAAATTGGTCATCAATCCATCTGTGATCTGAAATTCAAATCCGGGGTAAATGAAAATGTCGGTCTCACCCTCCCAAGGCGCAATCTCGCCGGTATCGCGCGCCGCACTTTCGATCAGACGTAATGCGGTTGTGCCGACCGGGATCACACGCCCGCCGGCAGCTTTGGTTCTGTTGATATCGTCAACCGCCTTACGGTCGACCCGACCCCATTCGGCATGCATCTTGTGGGTTTTGACATCCTCAACCTTGACCGGCAGGAAAGTTCCGGCCCCGACATGCAGTGTGACGTAGGTGATCTGAACGCCTTTAGCTGCCAGATCCTCCAATACCCCTTCATCAAAGTGCAGGGATGCAGTCGGCGCTGCAACAGCGCCCGGATTGCGGGCAAAGACTGTTTGATAATCGGCCTTGTCTTGTGCGTCTGCCGTCCTCAGCGCTGCAATGTAAGGTGGTAATGGCATCGCCCCGACTTCAGCCAGAGTGCGGTCAAAATCGTCACCCAACAGATTAAACTGCAAGATGCCTTGCCCCTCCACAACCTCAACTAGAGTCGCGCTGAAATCAGGCGAGAACACAACTTTTTCGCCCGGCTTAAGCTTTTTCAATGGTTTGATCAGGGCGGTCCATGCCCCCTCTGCATTGGGTTCAAGCAAGGTGACTTCGATTTTCGCCAGCGTCAGACCTTGCGCGCTTTGGCGCTCACGCATGCCACTCAGCCGGGCTGGAATGACTTTAGTGTCATTTAAAACCAGCAGATCACCTGCGCGCAGATGCCCGGGCAGATCAGACACATGCGCGTCCGTGATCGCGCGCCCATTTGCCACCAGAAGACGCGCCGCACTCCGGGGTTTTGCCGGTCGCGTCGCGATATGGCCTTCGGGCAAATCGAAGTCGAAGTCTGAGAGTTTCATGCAGGCCTGCTACCTGTCAGAGCCAAGCGGCACAACCGTCCTTTCGCGCGGCGGCGGAGGTGGAGCGACCTCGTCGTCAAAACCCTCCAGAACCGGCGCAGGATTACGGAACACTTCTCTGAACATCCCCGGCGTGAGCGCAGATACCGGGTTGACTGATACATCCGGATCCTTGGCATTTCCGGTCAGGGTGTAGCTAAATCCGATCAGCCCTTCGCCTTTGCGCGTGAGAATGCTGCCGATCCCATTTAGAAGATAAACCGGCGAGATCACGCCTTGCATGCTCAGCTGGCCACTTGCAACGGCATATAGCCCGTCCATAGACAGACCCATCGACGGACCAATCGCGCTGCTTGACGTGAGGATGATCTGCGACGGCGTTAGCCGAAACTTTGCCTCAACCTCGCGAAAATGAATACCCTGCCCTCCCAATTGTTCAAGCAATCCGACGACGGAAACCGCATTTAACAGCTCAGCAAGGACAGGAACATCATTGACCCGGGTTCCGGTCACACGCAGAGTTCCATCGAAAATACCATCCTCCCCGACCGGCACCATCGTCAGATCAAGATCTCCCCCGCGCCCTTGTTCGAATACGCCAGCCGATTGAAACACGCCGCCCGCATCAGCACTTTTGATGCGGATCGCACTGCGTCCACCTTGTGGCACCAGACTGCCTGTCACCGGGGCGCCGCCGTTGACCCGCCCGCTAAAATCTCCGTTCATTCCAAGCCGAGTGTCAAACTGGCCACTAAATCCGGTCAGCGCGATCGTGTCCGTGATCTGCAGGCGGTTTGGCGTAAGCATTAATGGGGGTGAATCCGCAGAATTTGCACTCTCTGGAAAATCAGCCCGTCGCATGTCAATAACGCCGCCGTTCACAGCAATGTCCGGCACCCTATCAGGCCCTTTGCCGGTAATCGTGACCGGGGCATCCAGCCAGCCACCAATTTTGACCTTTGAAAATGTCGCACGCCCAAGGCTTCCATCGGGCTTAGTGCTCAGGGTTCCAGAGGCAGACAGGCCCGAAGCCTCGATGTTGATCAAACTGACGTCCGGTTGTTGCCCAAGCGTCGCTGCAAGGCGCAGACTACCCTGCGCCTTTGGCAGTTTGGCCCAACCCACTGACGGAATTGCCAATCTCAATCCTTGTAAGGTCGAGCGTAAATCAAGTGTTGGCCTTTGCCCTTTGACCAGACTCATCTGAACATTGGCTATGCCTGCACCGGTCACCGACCCTTTGGGCAGGCCGATGTTAAACTCGTCAAGAGTGCGCTCTGAAAGTTCAACAGTGCCTGCTAACGTGCTACCATTCTTGGCATCCTCACCGAGGGGCTGGTTCCATTTACCATCAAACGGCACGCTGCCAATACGGCCTGATCCCGCGATCTGAACACCGTAATTGTCAGCCACTACCGTCAAAGCATCCGCCGCAAGGGTGCGATCCGGAACCAAGACCGTACTGCGCACCGATGAGATCGTACCTTGCGCTGAATATTCGATGTCAGTTGGCTTGATGCCTTTTCGCAAAGGCAATGCCAAAGCGCCTTCCATCTCGGCACGGCCGTCTGCAATGGTCGGGGACTGCCCCGCCTTTTTCATCGCGTTGATCGGGTCACTATCCAGCACTGAAAGCAGCGCCGTGACCGTGCTGCTGGTGCGCAAACGAACGACAGCAGGTGCGCCTCCTTTGACGGTGATATCGGGCACAATGAACGAGGTACCGGCAATATCGACCCGCCCACCCTGATCAGCCTGAACGAACCCTGCATCAGCGCTCACCGCAAAACGCTTGCGCAGAATGCTGGCATTGCCACTGGCATTTTCGGCTATGGGCATGGTTTTGGTATAGCGAATCTTTGCATCGGAGAATTCAAAACCCAGATGCAAATCGGGCTTTTTGTCCGGTTCGGCCCGCAATGCAAGGCTGACGTTCTTCAGGTTGGCAGCAAGCAAATTCTCGTCCAGCCATTTGCGGGTTTTGACAACCAGCCTTTTGGGCCACAGCGTCAACAAGCGATCCCGCTCAATGCCGTCCAGGTGCCCGTCCAGCGCAAGCTGCCAGCCATCAGGCGCTGCCTTCAAATCCCCTGACAGTCGCAGATATTGCCCGTTATCAGCAATCTGTGCCTGTCCCAGCGTCAATTCAAATGGATTAAGACGAAGCCGGAGGTCCATTGCGGCCCCACCCAGAGAAATTGGGTCGTCGTATAACTGTGCCGGATTAATGACCAATTCCGATATGTTGATCTGCGCCGTCAGGTCTTTGAGTTTGCCACCGACAATCTCGCCAAGCGTTGCACGTCCCTCCGCACTTCCCGTGACCCAGTCGCTTTCCAAAGACAATTCATCAAACTGAATGGTTTGGGTGTCGGGCGTGTATGTAAAGTAACTGCGCGCCGCCGTAAAAGGAATGGGTTGGGTCTGATCCGTGGGTTGCACGACTCCCGCACCGATCTGCAGCGTGGCATTAAGTGGCCCAACCGAACCGTCCGGCAAAACGCGCACCCGCAGAGCGCCCGAAATCGGAGCACGCAGGACGTCAAGCCACGCTAATGCCGGGCCTTGAGCGGCGATATCAGCAGCATCGACATCCGTAATCCGCACGCCAAGTTCGGCAGCGGCTGACCCCAAACGACTATCATAGTTCATTTCCAGCGTTGCCACATCAGCGCCACCACTGAGCAGTGCAAAATCCCCAGATAACCGAAGGTCTTCCCCGGTGCGGTCAATACGCAACCGCCCGCCATCAACCGTCCAGGCTTTCTCAATACGAACATCTTCGTAACGCAGTGTCAGTGCCCGCAAGTCAAGCCCGACCAAGGCGCGCAGGGCGGGCCGGTCAAACACGTTGTCAAGCTGCCCAACCAACTCCGCCATATCCGAAGCCTGACGGGTTGGTGCCTTGTTGTCACCCAAGGACAAAGCCACCTGCCCCTGTTGATCGCGCCGCAATTCGGCGACAACACCGGTCACTGAAATACGTTTAGGTTGAACCTGCCCCTGCAATAGCGGCCGCATGGCGAGGCTGGCATCAATATTCGCCACCGACACGATGGGCACGCCTACTGCATCTGTGAAAGTGACGTCGCGCAGGCGCACGCTGGGGCGCCAGCCGCGTTCAACGATTAGTTCCAAATCGTCAAAACCCAGAGACGCACCTGACAACTGGTTGTTGATCCGCACTTCAATCCTGTCGCGCAGCCAGTCCGGAGCGTTTACCGGACGTCCAGACAGCAGCAAAACAGCAGCGGTCGCAACAATCGCAATACATCCTGCAACGAACACTGCGGAAACAACAATGGTTCGTCCCCAGCGGCTATTACACACAGGCTGTGCATTTTCTTCATCGCTGTTAGGGTTCTCCGGGGTTGCTGTATTCATGGCTTTATTGTTGCCTGCCTCGGCCAAATATGAAACTCACTTTTTCTCAATAGTTATCCCGTCCGTATGGAGCACATTATGCCTGACATTTCTGACATTGCCCCCGATTTTACCCTGCCGTCTACGGATGGAACCGACGTTACTCTGTCGTCCCTGCGTCCTGCTGCTGTTGTTCTGTTTTTCTATCCCCGTGACAATACGCCGGGCTGCACCAAGGAATCCATTGGATTTTCTGAACTCTCACAAGACTTTGAGGCGTCGGGCGCAAAGGTGTTCGGGATCTCAAAAGACAGTATGACCAGCCATGAGAAATTCATTGCCAAGCGCGATCTTACCGTGACTTTGCTTTCAGATGAAAAAAGTCAGGTGTGCGAAAACTATGGGGTCTGGAAGGAAAAGAAGATGTACGGCAAGGCGTTCATGGGCATTGAACGCACGACATTCCTGATCGACAGTAATGGCGTTATCGCCCGTATCTGGCACAAAGTGAAAGTCCCGGGCCACGTCGAAGAAGTCCTTGAGGCCGTGCGGGCGCTTTGATCAATCGTCTACAAGCGGCCAATAGAAATCCGGAGGAATCCCGGCTTCGGCGCGTTTTTCCTCGTTGAAGGGCGGCTTAAGGCCAACTTTAAAATACTTGCGCACCAACGCGTGAAAAACGACCTTGGGATCAGAATCTTCGCGCCCGCAACAGAAATTGAACCATTTTGATCCGTAGGCCACATGGCCAACTTCTTCGGCGTAAATGATTTTCAGGGCGTCGACCGTCTGCTGCTCACCGTTTTTTTCAAATAGCGCGATCATGCCCGGCGTGACATCCAGCCCGCGCGCCTCGAGAACCATGGGAACAATTGCGAGCCGTCCCATAAAATCCGTCGCGGTGTCATCTGCGGCGCGCCACATGCCATCATGTGCCGGCAGCGCGCCATAGGCGCCACCTGATGCTTCAAGACAATCGCACAGAAGGTTGAAGTGCTTCGATTCTTCGTCAGCCGCGCGAACCCAGTCGTCGTAAAAGCCCGCTGGCATTCTGATATGTGCAAACCGGGCGATGATGTCCCAATGCAAATCAACGGCATTTAACTCTATGTGGGCGATGGCGTGTAGCAACGCTTGACGTCCAGCAACGGTTCCCGGTTTGCGCTTGGGCATCTCGCGTGGGCTAAGAAGTTCGGGTCTTGCGGGGCGTGATGGATGTTTGGGCGGAACTGCAACGCCCAGTTCAATGTCGATGCCAGCTTCGCGCGCTTCTTGCCAGACCGCCGCATGCGCCCTTGACCTGGCGGCCTTGTCGCAACCATTCGCCGTTGTAAGAACATCAACGGCCATCTCGGTCAGAGTCATTGGTTGCGGCATCTTCTAAAACTTTCGGTCGACGAGCATCTGTTGGAAATTTTTTTCACCCACTGCCAACCACGTTGGTTTGCAATCTCCGATTGTCGAGATCGAAATTTCCATGCTCGCAGTATGAAATGCCCGTCGTGACCAACAATCCGGCCAAAGCAGTTCAGTCCCTAAAAGACGTCTTTGGCTGCCTTGATATAAATCATCGGATTCACAGGTTTACCGCCAACCCGAACTTCGTAGTGCAGGTGAACACCCGTCACGCGGCCCGATGCGCCCATGTCGCCAATCCGTTCGCCGCGGGACACCCTCTGCCCTACTTTGACGCGCATTCTTGATAGATGGGCATACCGGGTCTCGATACCGAACTGATGTTGGATCTTGATCAGACGACCATAGCCAGTGTCCCAGCTGGCGTGGGTGACAACCCCATCAGCGGTTGCATAAAGCGGCGTGCCATTGCTTGCGGCGAAATCGACCCCGCTATGCATCCGTCGCCCGCCCGTTTTTGGGTCACGTCGAAAGCCATACCCGCTGGTGAATCTGAACGCGTTTTTGACTGGCGTTGCAAAAGGTGCCTTTTGCGCAGCGATACGATAAAGATTAAGCTGGTCCATCTGGTTCAACAGGCGGTTTGCGCGCATTGCATCGGGCGATGGTGGCGCGCCACGGGTCGAAAACGACAACGGCGTCAGCGGCCCGCCCTGCCCGGAATATCCTCGCCGCACCTGTTCGATAATCCGGTCAGTCGACATCCCGGCCGAACGGAACATCTTGTCCAATGGCGCCACCGAAACAGTCATCGCTTCTTCCAACTGACGGAAAATCTGATCGTTCTGATCTTCCATCAGGGCGATCTTGAGTTCCATTTCATCGGCTTGCAGCAATGCGTCCTGCGCGTCGGCGATCACGTTGTCACGCTCTTGTGCGGTCCGCGCTAGAGCATCGGCAAGAAAATCAACCGGGGCTGATGTCGCCACAGAACTGGGTAACTGAGGTCCGTTTTCAGTCTGGGATTCAAGCGCAGCCACACGCTGTCGTGCCGCCTCACGATCTTTCATCGTGCCGCGCAGCGTGCTTTGGATCACATCAATACCGGTTTCCAGCTCGCGGCGGCGGGTTTCTGACGCCAGCAGTTGGGATTGCATCACTGAAATCTGATCGAGCGCGGCATTGAAACGTTCCTGCGCAGCCAGGGCTTCCTCTGCGCGCATGTCGCGTTGATCGGCCAGCGCATTCAGTCGGGTTTGATATGTTGATTGGTCTCGTTTAGCCTGCTCGCGAAAATTTCCAGAGCCGATGCTGTCCATTAACAATATGGCGGTCGCAATAATGACCCAAGAAACAATTGCGGCACTTCCCGCAAATGCAACAAGCTGGGTTTCAGATCTGAGTCGAATAAACCGTGTGTCAGTGTCTGATTTCAGAAAAAGTCGACGCTCTGGAAAATACTTTTCTAGTATTGCGTGCGTCCGAATAGCGAGACGAGTCCTCACATCTGCATCCTTATCCCATCCCCGACATGGCGCTCCGATCCTATTCGGAACGGCACCTTGGGGCGGTGCATATCCAGCGAGTAACTTTTGGGCAAGTATGTTGGTCACTTTGGTCAGCAATACCGGCGAAAATACCGCAGGTTTGGCGAAAAACCGCCGACCAACAAGGGTTTGGACAGTACTAATACGCATCAAATCCGGCACAAACCACTTAAAGAAACCGCCCGGCACGACCGGAAACTCGCTAGGAATACAAGCAGACCGGTCAATTTGCATCACGATGCAGGGCGCAAAACGAAGCCTATGCAGGGCTGACAGACTCCAGAAAATGGACGCTTCGGACAGAAATCGCTGTATCAGGACGGGGTTGCAGCACGTGCGTTGTGTCACGGCATCGCCGCACAACCTAAGAGAGTATCCTGATGGATCGAAAGCCGCTTGATCCCCAATGACTGATGGATTACACAAAGCGCTGAAATCGTCTGTATGGATCAGCTGAACACGGCTGAAGGAGGCATCCCATTTTCTCTAAAAGCAAAATCAATGAGCCCGGTTCTAAAGCCGACACTGCAAAACCAGCAGCAGCCGAAGCTCCGGCTGCGGCGACACGGCAGGACGACTACAAGCCGTCTGCGCCAAAGGCCAAGCCACCGGCGTCGGTCCTGTCTGCTGATCTGCATGTGACCGGCAATATGAAAACGACCGGCGACATTAACGTTGAGGGCACAGTGGAAGGCGACATTCGGGCGCATCTGCTGACCATCGGTGAATCCGCGACGATCAAGGGCGAAGTGATCGCCGATGACGTTGTCGTCAATGGCCGCATCGTTGGTCGTGTTCGCGGCCTGAAAGTGCGTCTGACCTCCACGGCACGTGTTGAAGGTGACATCATCCACAAAACAATCGCCATCGAAAGCGGTGCACACTTCGAAGGATCGGTCCAACGGCAGGATGATCCTCTGAATACGGGCAAGACAGCGCCGACGCCGCCACCTGCTTCTGCGGTTCAACAGGCCAAGCCAGCGAAAGCGCCCAGCGCGTCTTGAATCTAGTTTTCAGACCGAATTCTTAACAGGCATCCAGCATAGCTGCGGTGCCTGATTTCATTTTGGCTGGGTGTTCTGCCGTCTCATCAGTCCAGCATCCAATCCCCCTCGGGCCAGAATGCGTGAAAGGCAAAAGCGAACATCACGTCATGCGCCACATTCTGCCCTTTGGTGTCACGCACCCTGATTGAGCCGACATCGCGCCCCTTGCTGATTTGCCCTGTATCCAGCGCAGACGCTTGCCCAGCCCGCCAAGACAATGTGACCCCCGCCTCGGTAACTTCTTGCAATGCTGCGAGCCTTGCCAGCGGCCAGGCACGCGCGCCGACGCGGACCACGCGGGCAAGTGGTTCGACACCGTGCGGTGGTCGCTCACCGGAATAGAGGAACGGTTTGGACAGGCTGTCATACCCCTGATAGGGATTGCGCCCGTAATCACGATTGTAGTCCGGCTCGTCCATAACCAATCCTGTCGGGTTGCGCGCCTTAAACTCCGCCCAGCTTTCGAGCCACGTCGGCAGCGTTTTCAACTCTGTCCCGGTCAACTCACCAACAATCGCCGAACCGATTGCCTGTTGCCACCAGCTTTGGCTTTCGCGGTCATACATAATCATGTCCGAATTGCGCAGCTTGCCTGAAACGCCAAAAGTCAGCGTGCCCCCGGCAGTCCGTCGATCAAAGGTCATCGCTGAGTTACACAGTGGGCAGAACGTGACCGCGACCGGGACGCCACCCACAGTATCATTCACAATCTCGTGCCACATGAGGTAGCGAATTGGGTAGGCGCGCGGTGTTTCCTGCCCTATTTTAACGGCAATCACAGGCTCGGTCCCCTTGATTCCGCGTTTCTTGCCTACGGGGGTGAACTCTGGATTGCTCAGCGCTGGGATACCATCTTTGGGTGGACCGCCCGACAGAATCTCACCCCAATCAGTGATCGTGGTTCTGTTAAAATCAGTATCAGGCCACTCTTGCGACCATGTACCGGGATCCGCTGTCGCCACATTTGCCAACAGTGCCGCAGCAGCCAGAATTGACAGGATTCGCATACCTCCCCTCCCCATAGCATCTGTATACTCATGATGCGGGGAAAGGGCTGAAAGCGCCAGCATGCCTCACTCAATGGTGAGGCATTGTGTGGCGCGTTTTTTGCAGGTGTTAACGTACGACTGTTACTGACTGCATGACGTCTGGTTCTTCTTCCACCGCGCCGCTTCTGGGGGCACCGCGTTTGATCTTGTCAACGACGTCCATGCCATCCGTTACCCGGCCAATCACTGTATACTCTCCGTTCAGGAAATGGCCTTCGTCGAACATGATAAAGAATTGGCTGTTGGCGCTGTCCGGCTTCGAACTGCGCGCCATGCCGACAATGCCGCGATCAAATGGGACATCGGAAAATTCGGCCTTGATGTCGGGAAGATCAGAACCACCCATACCCGCGCTGCGCAAATCTGGTCCGACCCTACCAAATTTGACATCGCCGGTCTGGGCCATAAAGCCGTCCAGCACCCGATGGAAGACCACACCATTGTAGGCGCCACTTTCCGCCAGCGCGGTGATCTGCGCCACATGCTCTGGCGCAACCGTTTCGGCCAGATCAATAGTAATAGTTCCGTTCGCTTCGCCACCAACAACGATCTGTAGGTAAGGACCAGGCTGGTCCCAGTCCACAGGGATACCTGCAACCACTGGATCCGGCGTCACCGCATCAGCGGCGGCCAGCGTGACCACTTCGGTGGGCGCTGCGTTCATCGGCCCCGATCGCAGCACCAGTACGACCATAACGCCGAGCATGGTCGCGCACGCAAACATGCCCATCCATAGCCAGGTCCGTTTAGTCATCAGCCGCAACCTTAACGTTGATCATACGGTCCGGCGCTGCGGGGGGCTCGCCCTTGGTAATCGCGTCCACATGTTCCATTCCCGAAATCACGCGGCCATAGACCGTGTACTGACCATTCAGGAAGTGATTATCCTTGAAGTTGATGAAAAACTGGCTGTTGGCACTGTCTGGATTTGCCGACCGCGCCGCGCCCAAAGTGCCTCGATCATGAGGAAGTTTGGAAAACTCGGCTGGAAGGTCTGGCAGATCAGAACCACCCGTGCCCGCAGCGCGAATATTGAAGTCCGTTTCCATATTGCCGTTGGCCACATCGCCGGTCTGCGCCATGAACCCGTCGATAACGCGGTGGAAACAGACATTGTTATAGGCACCGCTGCGTGCAAGTTCCTTCATACGCTCAGCATGTTTTGGCGCAACGTCTGGCATCAACTCAATGGTGACGGTCCCGTTGGTCAACTCAACCAGGACGGTGTTTTCTGGGTCTTTAATCTCGGCCATTTGGGCATTCCTTCAAAATTTGGTTGGCATTTACCTAAGCCGCACGGGGCCAATTGCCAAGTGCCCATTGACGACAGCGCCAAATGCGGGAAAAAACGCCCCAAACGTTAACACGGAGACACCGCAATGAGCTGGAAGACGCTGGATGACATGGCCCTTAGCGGAAAGCGCGTTCTGATGCGGGTCGATTTGAATGTGCCGATGGAAGACGGGTATGTGAGTGACGATACCCGCATCCAGCGGCTGGTACCCTCAGTCCGTGATGTTCTGGACGCAGGCGGGCAGCCCATCCTACTGGCGCATTTCGGTCGTCCCAAGGGCACCCGTGATCCCGAATTGTCGCTGCAACAACTGGTCCCCGCGCTGGAATCCACCTTTGCTGCCCCCGTCATCTTTGTCGCAGATTGCAGAGGCCCTGCGGCAGAAGCTGCTGTCGGGGCACTTGCGCCCGGTGAGATATTGTTGCTTGAAAACACTCGCTTTTACGCTGGTGAGACCAAAAACGACCCTGGGCTGGCCGCTGAAATGGCCCGCCTTGGCGACATTTATTGCAATGACGCATTTTCTGCCGCGCACCGGGCGCACGCCTCGACAGCGGGCATCGCACAGCTGCTGCCGTCTTGCGCTGGTCGCCTGATGCAGGCTGAACTCAGCGCGCTGGAATCAGCTCTCGGAAACCCGGACAGACCTGTGGTTGCGGTTGTGGGCGGGGCAAAAGTGTCGACCAAACTTGAGTTGCTTGGCAATCTCAGCACCAAGGTCGACCATCTGGTAATCGGGGGCGGCATGGCGAACACTTTCCTTGCCGCGCAGGGTTATGATGTTGGCAAATCGCTTGCCGAACATGACATGGCGGACACAGCGCGCGATATTCTGGCCAAAGCAAAAGAAGGCGGCTGCGACATCATTCTACCGTCAGACGTTGTGGTTGCCCGCGCCTTCGAGGCGGGGACACCCAGCGAAACAGTCCCGGCGGATGCCTGCCCGGCGGACGCAATGATACTGGACGCCGGGCCACAGACTGTGGCGCTGATCAGCGCGGTACTTGAAAAAGCGCGCACTCTGATCTGGAATGGACCGATGGGCGCATTTGAAATCGAACCCTTTGATGCGGCTACTAACGCCGCCGCCCAGAAGGCAGCCGCGCTGACCAAAGCCGGAGCGCTTGTATCGGTCGCGGGAGGCGGGGATACAGTTGCCGCCCTCAATCAGGCAGGTGTGGCGGATGACTTCACCTATATTTCGTCTGCAGGTGGCGCATTTCTGGAATGGATGGAGGGCAAAACACTGCCCGGCGTTGCCGCATTACAAAGCGCATAACAAGGACCGCTTGGAATTAAGGACCTCGCTCCTTAAAGTTCCTCACGATCAAGCTGAGGAAATTCCATGCAAAACTGGACACTGATTACAGGCGCCTCCGAAGGGCTCGGGGTGGAATTTGCCCGTCTGGCGGCGAAAGACGGGCATAACATCATCCTGACAGCACGCTCAAAGGACAAGCTGGACGCGCTCGCTGCCGAACTGCGGGAGTTGCCGCGCGACGTGCTGGTCGTACCGGCGGACCTGTCTGACCTTTCCCAAGCCGAACGGCTTTGGCAAGAAGCCAGCGACGGACGTATCATCAATATGCTGGTGAACAACGCCGGTCTGGGGCGCAACGATCCGTTTGGTGACGCGGCGGGCTGGGAACGCGAACTTTCGTCTATCAACGTTAACATGACCGCCCTCACCTATCTGATGAAAAAGGCAATTCCACACATGGACGACGCGGGTGGCGGGAGAATCCTTAATGTGGCCTCTGTCGCTGGTTTCATGTCTGGTCCGGGCATGGCCGTCTATCACGCCACAAAGGCCTATGTGATTTCTCTTTCCGAAGCTGTGGCCGAAGAATTGCGCGGAACTAATGTCAGTGTAACGACATTGTGCCCCGGCGCGACTCAGACCAATTTTTTTGCCGACGCCAAGATGGAGTCTGTCCGGCTCATCAACCTGTCCAAACCGATGGATGCAGACGTCGTGGCGCAGCAGGGTTGGTGGGGCGCATCAGAGGGCAAACGCATCGTTGTGCCCGGTGTGATGAACAAACTCAGCGCGTTTTCACCCCGATTTATGCCACGCGCCCTGCTGGCCCGCATTACCAAGATCGCTATGGGCAAAACTTAGCAACACACTGTTCGCGCTAACTCAATTGCATGACGGATCACATTTGCTTATGCACATATGACCCCGCGTTTCGCGGCATTTTTTAAGAGCGTTGGACAATTAACATGCCAGATCAAAAGCAATCAGATCAAATTCGCAACGGCAAAGGATTCATTGCCGCCCTGGATCAAAGCGGTGGCTCAACGCCCAAAGCGCTCGGTCTCTATGGAATCAGCGAGGATACCTATGCCAATGACGACGAAATGTATGGTCTGATTCACGATATGCGCTCGCGAATTGTGAATGCCCCGGATTTCACTGGCGAAAGCATTCTCGGGGCGATCCTTTTCGAAAACACTATGGATCGCGAGATTGGCGGCAAACCCTCAGCCAGATATCTCTGGGAAGACCGCGGCGTTGTCCCTTTTCTGAAAGTCGACAAAGGGTTGCTGGACGAGGCAGACGGTGCACGTTTGATGAAACCGATGGGCGATCTTGACGGCCTTTTGTCGCGTGCTGCCGAAAAGGGCATTTTCGGCACCAAGATGCGTTCCGTCATCGATGCGGCCTCGCCCACTGGTATTGCCGCAAATGTTGCCCAGCAGTTTGAGATCGGAAATCAAATTCTGGGCCATGGTCTGATCCCAATTCTGGAACCAGAAGTCACAATCTCGATAACAGACAAGACCGAAGCAGAAGAACTCTTACGAGACGAAATTGCGCACCATCTTGATGCGCTTCCCGCTGACAAAAAAGTCATGCTGAAACTGACGTTGCCCGAAACCCCCAATCTCTACAAACCGCTGATCGATCACCCCAACATTCTGCGCGTGGTCGCCTTGTCCGGGGGCTATACCCGTGAAGAGGCGAATGCCCGGCTGGCACAGAACACTGGCATGGTCGCCAGTTTCTCACGTGCGCTCAGCGAAGGACTGACTGCCCAGCAGAGCGACACAGAATTTAATGCGCTGCTGGGCCAGTCCATCGGCAGCATCTATGCGGCATCTGTTGCCGGATAACTTCAAGAATTAAACGTCAGGTATGCATGACCCGGTCACCAATATAATCGTTGGTAGTCGGGTATTGTGTGTCGCTAAGGACCGGTTTGAGCCCAGAGCGGACTTAAAATTTGAAATCTGTGATTGCTGACTGGGTTGTTCAGGCATTGTTGATCCACATCAAGTTCACATTCTCGCTATAGAATATCATTTCCTCGCGACCGATACGTTTTTCAGGAGGAGGACTAAAGATGGAAACTGGTAATTACGCCCTTCGTATTTCAGCCGCTGTGTTGATAGCATTCAGCCTTGCAGGTTGCGAAGGTACGTCGGACACGTCAGCGACGGTTCAGAAACACACGCCAGAAGCAGCTGATGGTGTGCTTGCCGGAGTTTCTCCCCGAGCAGTGACTGTGCAAGCATTTTCCATGAAGCGTGGAGTAGGTGTTCTCCCCGGGCGCATAGGAGAAAGAACGACTGTTGGGAATGTGTCGATGGGGTACGTAACCATTTCACCTCCGCCAGAAGTATTATTCACCGACGCGATAAGGTCTGAAATTAGCGCTGCCGGTCACAGCGTATCAGGTGGGCCATCCACTGTTTCCGGGACAGTGCAGCGGTTTGCCCTGAGCACCCCCGCTACAGCACTGTATTGGGATGTCACTATTGATGCGGCTTTAAGCGTCAACGTCAATGGTACACAACGGAACTACTCGGATGTTTGTGTAACACGAACTGCAGCATGGCCTTCAGATTCACTTATTTCGAAGGTCGCAAATGAATGTGTGAGCCGTATTACGGCAAAATTCCGCAAAGACAGAAGTATTGCCAATGCACTCTGACGTTGGAACAACTGGCAATTTCAAGCGGCTAGTGACTTCAGCTCTGACCTCGGTCCTGCTCGTCGTCCTGACGGCCTGCGCAGAATCCCAAACTGGTGTTGTGAGCGGGGCACGATCCAAATACAGTTCAATTGCTGTTGTGCCAAAAGTCAATGACAGGCTCCTGTCGGTTTACTGGCCAAGTCCAATGGCCCAACCGGCGGTTTCGGAAGCAAACATGGGCTGGTCCGCTGCCAACGGGGTCGTTCAGATTTCGCGCGAAATCCTGGGACCTACGGGGGCCTCTGTCTCAGTCTCGTCCGAGGCTGGAAGTGCGAATGCAAAGGCTGCACAGGTAGTTGTCATACTTCAGCAAACACCCTTGGACGCGTTTGCCCAGAATTACGACCCGGGCAGAGATTTGCTGATCAGCGCAGCAAGTGTTGCCGGAGCCGCTGCGGCCGGAGGCATGGCGGTGATCATCGTGGATAACAGCAGACGGTATCAGCCACGTTCAGTTCTGCGCATTGCTGGAAGTGAGCAAGGCGGACAGGGTAATTCCAGTTTGTGCGCCGTTGGGCTGACACCCAGTCTCGTAAATCCACAGACAGGTGAGACTATCCGCCAGGGCCGATCTCTCATGGGTATTGAAAAATTGCCGGTATCCCTTTCAGGCACGAATTGGGGGAGTTTGGCACCTGCTGAGAGATCAACGGTGATTGCGTATTGCCAATCAGCCCTTCGACGAGTTGTCTCGCAGTCTTTTGTCGAACTCCAAATTGTCGATTAAAGATAGACGGCGATTTTGTCCGCAAAGCCGACAAAGTATCAATCTTGCTGGCCGTTTGAGACAATAATGCTGATTTCTCTCGTAGTTGCTGCCTCCAAGCACCTCCACCGTTCAATTGTGTTCAAGGTTCCCCATAAGGACATTAACTCGCCACGCCCATTGTCCATCCTAATTTACCCATATGAGGCTGTTGGTATTCAGGGGCGTTACAATTCTTTTGATAAATAGGGGATTCACACGGCGAATCACCTGTGCCATACTGATTCGGACGTCCGAAAAGAGACGCGTTTGAGGTAGGCAAAAGTGACACGAGCATCCCGCCCCGGTTTAGGTGCATTGATTTTTTTCGCAGCCGCTTTTGCCCTGTGCAGTTATTTTACTTTTGCTGCGGTTCAGGGGGACTACGGCCTGTTTCGCCGCGCTGAGATCAAGGCAGAGTCTGACCAACTCAGGGTACAGCTGTCACGGATCCAACTCGAAGTGGCAAAGATGGAAAATATCACCCTGCGCTTGTCTGACGACTACCTTGACCTCGATCTTCTGGACGAACAGGCCCGCACCGTTCTGGGCATGTTGCGCGCTGACGAAATCGTCATCCGATAAGGTCCACGGCGCCGACGATCTCGACAATTTGACGCGAGGACACTTTGGGTCTCGCCTCTTATTCCTGAATCCGTTATTAGATAGTTTAACGCTAAACTATCTATACGGATATCGGAGAAAGCAGCCATGGCAGCCCGAAAAACCTCAAAGAAACCAAATATTTCGGCAGAAGAGCTTAAGACCTACTACAAGGACATGCTCTTGATCCGGCGATTCGAAGAGAAGGCCGGTCAGCTTTATGGCATGGGTCTGATCGGCGGGTTTTGCCATCTCTACATCGGACAAGAGGCTGTTGTTGTTGGTCTAGAGGCTGCCGCCGAAGATGGTGACAGCCGCATAACTACATACCGGGATCACGGGCACATGCTGGCCTGCGGCATGGACCCGAACGGCGTCATGGCCGAGTTGACTGGACGCAGCGGTGGCTATTCTGCAGGCAAAGGCGGCTCCATGCACATGTTCAGCAAGGACGCCCGCTTTTATGGTGGCCATGGTATTGTGGGCGCAAACGTTCCTCTGGGTGCGGGTATTGCATTTGCAGACAAGTACAGGGGCACCGATCGTGTAACATTCACCTATTTTGGTGACGGCGCTGCCAATCAGGGCCAAGTCTATGAAACATTCAACATGGCGGCTCTATGGGAATTGCCGGTCGTCTTCGTCATTGAGAACAACCAATATGCCATGGGAACGTCGCAACAACGTTCAACATCATCCCCTGACATTTATCATCGCGGCAATGCATTTGGTATCCCCGGCGAAATGGTTGACGGCATGGATGTTCTTGCCGTCAAGGAAGCTGGCGAAAAGGCGGTCGCCCACTGCCGGTCGGGCAAGGGCCCCTACATTCTTGAGGTTAAGACGTACCGATACAGAGGCCACTCTATGTCCGATCCGGCCAAGTACCGGACCCGTGAAGAAGTTCAGAAAGTGCGTGAAGAAAGAGACCCGATCGAACACGTCCGCGGTTTGCTGCTAACCGGCAAACATGCAACTGAGGACGATCTCAAGGCGATTGATAAAGAGACAAAAGCCATTGTGAACGCTTCCGCTGAATTTGCAAAGACCAGCCCCGAACCCGCCGCTGAAGAGCTGTGGACAGATATTTACGCCTGAAGGGCTGAGGAGGATTAAGATATGGCTACTGAAATTCTGATGCCTGCGCTTTCACCCACAATGGAAGAAGGCACATTGGCAAAATGGCTGGTCAAGGAAGGCGATACTGTCAGTTCCGGTGACATCATGGCCGAAATAGAAACCGATAAGGCGACGATGGAGTTTGAAGCTGTCGATGAAGGTGTGATGGGCAAGATTCTGATCGCCGAAGGCACCGAAGGCGTCAAAGTGAATACTGCCATCGCAGTTCTGCTGGAGGAAGGCGAAGACGCCACGGCCGCCGTGGCCGCCAGCGTGCCGGCGCCCGCGGCCGAACAACCTGCGCCTGTTGCAGCCACGCCAGCGCAGGCTGCGGCACCGGTAGCCCCACCCGCAGATCTGACGCCGGACTGGCCGGAAGGCACGGCGATGAAAACTCAAACCGTCCGCGAAGCATTGCGCGACGGCATGTCCGAAGAAATGCGCCGCGACGACAGCGTGTTTCTAATGGGCGAAGAGGTTGCCGAATATCAGGGCGCCTACAAGATCTCGCAGGGCATGCTGGACGAGTTTGGGGCAAAGCGGGTCATTGACACGCCAATTACGGAGCATGGGTTTGCCGGTATTGCCACTGGCGCGTCCTTTGGTGGTCTGCGTCCGATTGTGGAATTCATGACTTTCAACTTCGCCATGCAAGCGATTGACCATATTATTAACTCCGCTGCCAAAACGCTCTATATGTCCGGAGGCCAGATGGGTGCGCCTATGGTATTCCGTGGCCCTAACGGAGCGGCCGCCCGTGTTGGTGCACAACATTCCCAGGATTATGCTGCATGGTACATGCAGGTGCCGGGCCTGAAAGTGGTGATGCCCTACTCCGCTTCGGATGCCAAAGGTCTGATGAAAACTGCAATCCGTGACAACAACCCGGTCGTCTTTCTGGAAAACGAAATACTTTATGGCCGTTCGTTTGAAGTGCCTGATCTCGAGGATTTCACAGTCCCATTCGGCAAAGCGCGTATCTGGCGCGAAGGAACAGATGTCACCATCGTCAGTTTTGGCATTGGCATGACCTACGCCTTGGAAGCCGCCGACAAACTGGCCGAAGATGGCATTTCTGCCGAGGTGATCGATCTGCGTACCCTGCGCCCGATGGACACCGGAGCCATCATTAACTCAGTCATGAAAACGAACCGTTGCGTGACCGTGGAGGAAGGCTGGCCACAGGGATCTGTGGGCAGCTACATATCGTCCGTGATCATGCAGCAGGCTTTTGATTATCTTGATGCGCCGGTGATCAATTGCACCGGCAAAGATGTTCCGATGCCTTATGCCGCCAATCTGGAAAAACTCGCGTTGACGACAACTGATGAAGTTGTTGCAGCTGCCAAACAAGTCACTTATCGGTAATAGGAGCGCGCAAGATGCCTACAGAAATCCTCATGCCCGCGCTTTCACCCACAATGGAAGAAGGCACTTTGGCCAAATGGCTGGTCAAGGAAGGCGACACCGTCAGTTCCGGTGATCTGCTCGCCGAAATCGAAACAGACAAGGCCACCATGGAATTTGAAGCCGTCGACGAAGGGGTTGTCGGCAAGATCATGGTCGCTGAGGGCACGGAAGGAGTGAAAGTAAACACTCCGATTGCGGTCCTGTTGGAAGATGGCGAAAGTGCCGATGATATAAGTGCGCCTGCTGCTGCCCCGGTTGAGGCGCCAGCTTCTGCCCCGACCGAAGCACCTGCAACCGCGCCCACATCTCCTGCTCCCGCCCCGGCAGCACCCGCAGCGGCGGATGGGGCACGTGTCTTTGCCTCGCCCCTTGCCCGCCGAATTGCGGCGGACAAAGGCCTCGACCTTGGCCAGATCACGGGCTCTGGCCCGCATGGTCGTATCGTCAAGGCAGATGTCGAAAACGCAACCTCTGCACCGAAAGTGGCGGCTGCCCCCGCAAGTGCTGCCCCTGCTGCAGCCCCTGCTATGGCGACAGGCCCTTCCGCTGACACAGTTGCCAAGATGTATGCGGATCGGGACTACGAAGAAATCGCGCTCGACGGCATGCGCAAAACCATTGCCGCGCGCCTGACCGAGGCCAAGCAATCCATCCCTCATTTTTACCTGCGCCGGGATATCAAACTGGACGCCTTACTTAAGTTCCGCGGCCAATTGAACAAAGATTTGGAACCGCGCGGCGTGAAGCTCTCGGTCAACGATTTCATCATCAAAGCCTGCGCACTCGCCTTGCAATCGGTACCGGATGCAAATGCGGTTTGGGCCGGAGATCGCATGTTGAAGCTGCGTCCTTCGGATGTGGCCGTGGCCGTCGCCATCGAAGGCGGCTTGTTTACGCCGGTTCTGAAAAACGCCGAACTGAAATCCTTGTCAACACTTTCCGCTGAAATGAAAGACCTGGCTGGCCGCGCGCGTGACCGCAAACTTGCACCACACGAATATCAGGGCGGCAGCTTTGCGATCTCAAATCTGGGCATGTTCGGCATCGACAACTTCGACGCGGTCATCAATCCACCCCATGGTGCCATTCTCGCCGTCGGTTCTGGTGTCAAGAAGCCGGTAGTCGGCAGCGACGGAGAACTGGCCGTTGCAACTGTGATGTCGGTGACTTTGTCGGTAGATCACAGAGTGATTGACGGGGCATTAGGTGCACAATTGTTGCAAGCCATCGTCGACAATCTGGAAAGCCCGATTGTGATGCTTGCCTAAACTCTAGACTTATTGATTTAGAGCCAGAACAAGACGGTTGCTGCGAGAGCAGACCTGTTTCACACAGGCCAAGACTTTATTTTTCTGTTCAATGATATGCTTGGAACACTAAACTTCCCGGGGTCGGAAGTCGCCGACGATTACTTCGGTCGCTAGCAAGGCATTCTGAAACAACGAGTAATGATTATGAGAAAGTCTCTCGAGACGCGACGCTTGCATCACAGCCAAAACGCCACGTAATCAAACCAACCAGATGATTAAAAAACCGTGTTAGAACTCGCGGCAATTGGATTCAAAAAAGCTTTTTCGACAGACAGTTAGTAGCCGGTGCCGCGTAGTACGACCCCAACAGTCTTTGATAAAATGTCGATATCAGTCGACAGCTTCATATCGTTGAAATAGCGCGTGTCAAAGTTTGCCCGTGCGGCAAAGCTGCTTTCGTTGCGGTCTGAAATCTGCCAGTAGCCCGTTAGCCCTGGGCGCATTGAATAATATGCATTTCCCGGATACAAATCCTGCTGCTGGGTCATCATAGGACGGGGCCCAACCAGACTCATATCACCAACAAACACGTTCCACAGTTGCGGCAGTTCATCCATTGAGGTCCTCCGCAAGCATCTTCCAAAGTTAGTTACTCGCGGATCGGCTTTCAGTTTTTGGGATTCAGCCCATTCCTGACGCGCCATCGGATCCTTGCTGAGGAATTGGGCTAGGTGTCGGTCGGCATCTGGTACCATCGTCCGCAATTTCCACATCGAGAAAATGCGACCATGCCGGCCGACCCGGTCTTGCCTATAGAATGGCGAATGGCCATCCCGAGCAACGAGAAACGCTAACATCACAACGACGGGTGCCACTATCGGGGCTGCCAAAACGACAATCAAGAGATCCAGAACACGCTTAAAGAAGCGGTCATAAACACTGAGGCGCTGTCCATAACCAAAATCGAAAGCCAACTTTGCCGGCAGGCTGGCGACTAATGTCGCATTGCGCTCAAAACCATTATTTTGAAGTGTCATGTTCTCACTCGTTAACCAAGATTTGAACCTGCTTGTGACTAGTGATGTAGGCCAAAGTAAGTTGTCGCTGTGGAATTCATGTGCTGCTGTTGTGGCTAAATACACCGCCGTGTCCTGTCCCGCGGAGTTAGGACAATTGTCCGAGTAAGGTAGCGTCCGATAGGATTGCGTTGCAGTTGTTGACCTCCCGAGATTTGGCTCAAAAGTGTTACACAGTCGTGGTAAACTCCTGCCTTTTGGCAGTAGGGTCGAAGTAGAAACAACGAAATGCTAGCAAATGCCCAAAATTGCCTACGACCAACTCCGCTCTTCCCGGTGGTTTGCGCCGGATGATCTTCGTTCATTCGGCCACCGATCACGCGCAATGCAGATGGGGCTGTCTGCAGAAGATTGGGACCGCAAACCGGTTATAGCCGTACTGAATACTTGGTCTGAATTGCAGCCCTGCCATATGCATTTTAAGGACCGTGTCGAGTTCGTGAAAAAAGGCGTGCTGCAGGCAGGCGGCATGCCCGTCGAAATCCCCGTCCACTCATTGGGCGAGCAGTTGCTAAAGCCTACGGCGATGCTTTACCGCAATATGGTCGCAATGGAGGTCGAAGAAGTCCTTCGCTCCAATCCGGTTGACGGCGCCGTGCTAATGGGGGGGTGCGACAAGTCAACGCCAGCGCTTGTGATGGGTGCGGTCTCCATGGGACTTCCTTTCATTTACCTTCCCGCTGGCCCAATGTTGCGTGGGAACTACGCCGGTAAAGTGCTCGGATCAGGCGCGGACGCCTGGAAATACTGGGATGATCGGCGCGCGGGAGAGATTTCCAAGGAGGAATGGCACGGTGTCGAAGGCGGTATCGCACGGTCCTATGGGCATTGCATGACGATGGGAACGGCCAGCACGATGACCTCAATCGCTGAGGGGCTCGGCCTGTGTCTGCCTGGGGCATCGTCCATTCCTGCGCCGGATGTGAACCATCAGCGGATGAGCGCCGCATGTGGCAGGCGTATCGTCGACATGGTGTGGCAGGATCTGACACCAGACCAGATCATCACCGCCGACAGCGTCAAAAATGCCGTCACAATCGCTATGGCCACAGGATGTTCAACGAACGCAATTATTCACCTTATTGCTATGGCACGTAGGGCTGGCGTTCCGCTGAAACTTGATGATTTGGATGCGATTGGCCGGACAACACCGGTAATTGCCAATATTCGTCCCTCGGGGAAAGACTACCTGATGGAAGATTTTTACTATGCTGGCGGTCTGCCCGCTTTGATGAAGGAATTAGGGGCCAGCTTGGAATTGGGCGCGATGACCGTCTCCGGCCAGACTGTCGGAGAGAACATTTCAGACGCAAAGAATTTCAACAGCGATGTAATCCGCCCGCTGAGCAACCCCGTTTACAAAGAAGGATCCCTGGCAGTTCTGAAAGGCAACCTTGCGCCAGATGGCGCCGTCATCAAACCCGCTGCTATGGATCAGAAGTTCATGATACATCGCGGGCCGGCACTGGTGGCCAACTCATATCCCGAACTGAAGTCGATCATTGAAGATCCGGATGCTGCAATTACTGCCGAGCATGTTTTGATCCTGCGCAATGCAGGTCCTCAAGGTGGGCCCGGCATGCCGGAATGGGGTATGATCCCTATGCCGCAAAAACTGCTGAACGAAGGGCATCGGGACATGGTGCGCTTGTCAGACGCGCGCATGAGTGGCACGAGCTATGGCGCATGCATCCTTCATGTTGCCCCCGAGGCGTTCGTCGGCGGGCCACTCGCACTCGTCGAAACGGGTGACATGATCTCGATAGATATTCCCAACCGCAGTCTGGACGTTGAGCTGTCTGACGACGAGCTTGCCAAGCGCAAGGAGAGTTGGGTCCCACCGGAACCGAGATATGAACGAGGCTACGGTTGGATGTTTCTGAAGCATATCGAACAGGCCGACAAAGGGTGCGATTTTGATTTCTTGCGCTCAGAGTTTGGTGCACCAGTGCCAGAGCCAGAAATCAACTAAAAGATTTTCTCATGAGGCCAAGAGCAATCCACTTTAATCTGATGTTTGCCTTCTACCCGTTGCGCAATCATGGCATCGTCAGACGACCAGGCGCAGCTAAGGAAAACATCAATGCCACAAACATCAGGAATCAATCGCCAGATTATCCTCGCTGAACGCCCGAAGGGCCAGCCAGACGAAAACACTTTGAAAATGCAAACCACTGCGGTTCCGCAACCGGGCCCGAATGAGATGTTGGTGCGCACGGTTTATTTGTCTTTGGATCCCTATATGCGCGGACGTATGAATGACGCCAAGTCTTATGCCGAACCCGTCGCGATCGGAGGAGTCATGACCGCTCAAGTTGTTGGGCAGGTGGTGGATTCAAACCTGGAAGGCTACGAAACAGGGGACTACGTATTGTCGGGTAGCGGCTGGCAGGACTACGCAATTTCCGACGGAACGCTGGTGTTGAATTTGGGCAAAAACCCGGAAAACCCGTCGTGGGCTTTGGGTATTCTTGGGATGCCCGGCTATACGGCCTATGCGGGGCTTTTGAAGATCGGCGAGCCGAAACCCGGTGAAACCGTCGTCGTTGCGGCGGCATCCGGGCCAGTCGGAGCAACTGTCGGGCAAATTGCGAAACTAAAGGGTTGTCGCGTCGTAGGCATTGCTGGTGGTCCCGA
This sequence comes from Paracoccaceae bacterium, assembly GCA_039969355.1. Classification (GTDB taxonomy): domain Bacteria; phylum Pseudomonadota; class Alphaproteobacteria; order Rhodobacterales; family Rhodobacteraceae; genus JL08. The sequence goes on along the minus strand of JBDVOA010000040.1, from coordinate 61,526 downwards.
GAAATGTGCCCACGTCGTTGAAAACCTCGGCTTCGATGCCTGTATCGACCATCGGTCGGATAATTTGGCCACCCAATTACGCGACGCATGCCCAAACGGTATTGATGTCTATTTTGAAAATGTCGGCGGCAAAGTGCTTTATGCTGTATTGCCGCTGCTGAATCCATTTGCACGCATTCCGGTGTGCGGGGTCGTGGCGTGGTACAACTTGCCGGGTTTGCCCGAAGGCCCGGATATGGGCCCTGCGATCATGGGCAATATCCTGAAGATGAAGGTTAAGATGCAGGGGTTTATCATCTTCGACAGCTTCCCGAGGTCGCTTTACAAAGAGTTTGCCCATGACATGACCGGCTGGCTTCAGGATGGCTCAGTCAAATACAAAGAACACTTGGTTGAGGGACTGGAGAACGCCGCTGAAGCATTTAATCAGTTACTGGTCGGCGGAAACTTTGGAAAAATGGTCGTGAAGGTCGGGTGACGCGTTTTGGCTAGATTTCGGCGTGATACGCGCAAAGTGGCGCGGTGTAGAATTGCAATTGAATTGGCGCAATCTTTTTGGGACGATGATGGATATGCGTTGCTTCCGCTTGGATTTCGGCCATGACACAAAACCCAGACACACACTTGAGTTGATTGAGTTACGATTCACTAGCTTCATTGCGTGAAGCAACGGTGCGACCGGCATTTCAAACAATATACTATCTACGGCGCCTTAATTGTCACTCAATACGTCCCAGAAGCGGTCCTGTCAGAACATTTGTTTTTCGCAAATGCAGCATTCTTCTGATAGGAGCAATGGCCCTTCGCCACCGGATTTGCACGCTGCTGTGCGACCCGTGATTGCTGCCACTCCTGCATAATGCATCAATTTGTCGGTTTTACCGTCGGCATGCAGACTTTGCAGACCTTCAACGTAGCTGACACACCAACCGGACACGGGCTCTAACTGACCTTCGGCATTAAAGCCGCAAGAACACGGTGGGTACGGGTTCGACGCGCTCACATTTGAGCTTGCGCACTGCATCGATTGTGCCAGTTTCATCGCTGGCCAATAGGCGCGAGTATCGCGCCACGTCAGCGGCAACAATAGAGGCCAGTTTTCTTCTATAAGCGTTGGGCATTCGTCGAATGCCAGTCGCATCAATTCGACAAATCCAACAGTTTCTCGAAGCGATACGCTTTTGGATCTTAAACCGAGTATCAGCCACTGTGACGAAGTTTAGGCTTCCTGAACACCAACACTACGGTTTCACGCCAAACATCTGATCCATGGAGACGGACGGTTGATCACATCCCGCTTCGCCTACGATCTTTGCCGGAATGCCAGCAACCGTCTTGCAGGCGGGCACATCTTCTAGAACAACTGAGCCGGCAGCAATGCGGCTGCAATTCCCCACTTTGATATTGCCCAATATTTTGGCCCCTGCCCCGATTAATACACCATTGCCAATTTTGGGGTGCCGGTCCTCTTCTTCCTTGCCGGTCCCACCCAGCGTGACGGAATGCAACATCGAAACGTTGTCGCCAACGACTGCAGTTTCACCGACAACAATGGAGTGAGCGTGATCAATCATGATCCCCTGACCGATGCGGGCTGCCGGGTGTATATCAATGCCAAAGATTTCAGAAACCCGCATTTGCACGAAATAGGCGAGGTCTTGCTTGCCCGACGTCCAAAGCCAATGGCCGATGCGATAGGCCTGCATCGCCTGATATCCCTTGAAGAACATGATCGGCTGCAACAGACGGTGGCACGCCGGGTCACGTTCAAATACGGCAACCAGATCTGCACGCGCCGCTGAAACCAATTCCGGCGAAGCAGCATGTGCATCGTCCGCAATCTCGCGCAATATTACCTGTGACATTTCGTTCGACGACAGCTTGGCCGCAAACCTATAAGACAGCGCCTTCTCAAGCGATCTGTGGTGCAAGATGCAAGCGTGAAGCAATCCGCCCATCAGCGGCTCGTCGCGCACAGCTTCTTGGGCCTCGTTTGTAATCCGGTCCCAGACCGGATTGACACTTGAAATATTCGGACGGGCTTCGGCCATGGTGTCGTATCCTTCCTTGTGTCTAGAATATATCACCTAAGGTCGAAAATTAAAAACGCAATCCCGTGATTGGATGAACATGAGCATGAATGAAACCAAACTGAAACTGTTCAAAAAACTGATTGAAGCAAAGCTGTCGGAATTAACGCAAGAAGATACGCTCGGGCGCGAATCGCAATCAGTTGTAACGCTCGATCAGCAATCGGTGGGGCGCCTCAGTCGGATGGATGCTTTGCAGTCTCAAGCTATGGCCAAGGCCCAGCAAGGCCGTCGTGACATTTTGGCCCAGCGCCTTCGTGCAGCGCTAGCGCGACTAGATAGTGGTGACTTTGGTGAATGTGAAGATTGCGGCGAATGGATCGCCCCAAAACGGCTTGAATTTGATCCAGCGGCTACAAAATGCATCAGTTGCGCTTCTGGCTAAAGCGCCACTTCACCAGCGCATTCAAGACCATCTCAACACAATTGCAATAAACATCGTCGTCAAAACCCGGCTCAGGAAGCAACGGGAATGCCCGCGCCGCTGCCATCAATGACCCGTTTCCCCACACTTGATGCACCTGACCAGTCTGGCGGCGGTGTTTGTCAGCAATATCGGCCCGCCTGATCAGCGCAGCGCAAAAATCCACGCGTGCGGCCTCCGGAACGGCCAGCAACGCGCGCGCTGCTGAGATGACATCTCCGTGTAAAACCGGACGCATCAATGCCTCCACTGCAAAAAAAGTCTCTAAAGATCGACATCAATGCGCTTGGACAGCCCGGCGCCAAAGCGCGCCGAGAGTTGCGACACACTGACTACATAGGGTCCAACCACAGCATCCAGAGAACGCATTGCAGTCGTGTAGACCCACGAGGGCGCGCTAACAGTTTCTTCACGCACGAGAGTGTTGTTGAGATGAACCTGAACCGAATAGTGCTCTGATTCTTCGCCCAGAGGCACGTCCGGCAACTCCCAAGGGTCTCCATCAATGCGCGTGCGGCGGATCCAGTTCAGCTTGTGATCCCCACCCGCCTCGGCGGACACACTGAGATGACAGGGCGCGTAGGGTCGCAATCCGTTTCCATCAAAGGTCTCGACAATATGTTGATACGACGGATCGTTCAGTCCGCTACGCGCAGGTCCGACGCGAAAATGCTGATCGAGGCGACGCAAGTTGCCACTCATGCTGATCTGCTCCGCGGCACCGTTAAGCAAAACGAACCAGGATCCGACCGGCCAGGCGGTCGGCACCAGTCCGTCGCTGCCCAATTGCCCACGCAAGCGGTTGCTCAGAAGATAGGTATCGGGGGCAATCAACTCAGCATCTTGAAACTGGAACAGTTCCCAGTTTCCGGGCGTTCCGTCACCGATGGCGGCAAGGTTGCCACCATTCAGGATGGCGTCAGGGACACTGGACTCCAACGCGCCGGAGATCAGTTTGACTTGCAACGCACCCGAGGTGTCCCATACTCCAGACGGAGCGAATTTCATCTCGTTTTCCGTCGTTCCAATCGTTGAACGTGCGGCAATGATCTGATTTAGTTTGTAATTCTGATCACTCAAAGAACTGTAGAGCGCGACACCTCCCGACCAAGGCACTCCTGTCACCACCAGATGCGGCGCGTGTGGGACTTCATCACCGGTCATCAACGGCAGATCCAGAAACAGCGGAAGTACTGGTGTTGGCGGTGTAAATGGTCGGCCTGATGTTCTGTCATCTGGTATGTAAATTGGAACATAAACCTCGGGATCTATTCGAACGGCCTCAATAATCTGCGACTGGTTCTGCTCGACCCGATCAACCCGATAATTCCCGGCGCCCTCCCCTTGATCTCCGGGCAAGGTGACAACATCACCCGCACCGATGTCCAAACGGGACGGCGGCAACGAAAACCGAATGGTGTCGCGTGCAACCCGTGCTTCGCTCAGCCAGCGCTCTGCAGTCTGCCTGCCCTCGGCGCGGGTTAGTGACAGCGCCAGCTCGCTCGCAGAAACCGCATGAGTGGCCTGATCCGGCAAGATCGCTTCTTCAGACAATGCGGCGAAGTCCGCATCGGCCTGCAAAAATTGCACCCGGACACGCCCGGCCATCTCCGCGTCGGCTTCGCGGTTCTGTTCAACAATGCCATCCAACTCGTCGTTACGGACAAAGGTATCTTGATCCAAAAGTGTCGCGCTGGTTCCGGTTCTCGACACAAAGCGCAACACGCCGTCCCGTTCCACGGCATCAAAGGCATGTCGCAACATCAACGGTTGCAACGCAGACCGGGCGTCTGCGACTTCGTTCACCGTGTAGCCACGAACATAGCCAAAAAGCTCACTGGTATCGAAGTTGGTCAAACCCGCCTCTCGACAGATTTCCCCGACGACCGATGAAAGGGGCCTAGACGACGTACGCCCACTGATCCAATGACCGCGTGCATAGTTTTCGCCATCGCTCCACTGCGTTGTATTATTTGGAAAAAACGGATACGGGCGCGTATCCCAAGCCCACACAAATGCCCGCGACATATCCACCATGGAACTGCCATAAAGCGACGACACAGGGTTGTTCGTAACATCTCCCCAATGGGAAAACATCGCACGCAGATATTGCATCTGAATCAGGTCATCACGGGCACCCGATGAATACTTGGGCAAAGTGGATTCAGATGACTTCGCGTCAAGAAATTTATTGGGTTGGTTCGTAGCCTTGTCGACAGCGGCGCACCCTAATTCCGTAAACCAGATGGGTTTTGATTCCGGCACCCAAGGCGTGGGGTTTGATTGCCGCACGCCACCTACCCGTTCATGGTGTACATTGCTCCACCAGTTTCGAATGTCCTTGTACCGCCAGATCCACGGCTCGGAATGTGCAAGGTCCTCGATTGGCGTGCGCATCTGCGTCGCCTGTGCTTCAGGCGTTGGATAATACCAGTCATAGCCGTCTCCACCTGCGATGTTCGCTTTCAGGTAATCCAGCTCATAAATCGACTTCCAATTGGCATCCAGATGGGTCGTGCCGTCGCGCCAATCCGACAGCGGCATGTAGTTATCGATGCCGATGAAATCGATATTCTGATCAGCCCACAACGAATCCAGATGAAAATAGCGGTCATTGCTGCCGTCCTGAGGCTGGTAACCAAAGTACTCCGTCCAGTCGGCCGCGTAGCTGATTTTGGTACTAGGACCAAGCAGCGCGCGAACTTCTTCCGCCAGTGCGCGCAGGGCCTGAACCGCAACGAACGATCCACCCGCCCCTCTGATCTGGGTCAGTCCGCGCATTTCTGAACTGATACAAAACGCCGAAACACCACCCGCAGCAGCACAGATGGCCGCGTTATGGAGGATAAACCGTCGCAAACTCCATTCGTTTGGCCCGTTGTATGTAACCGCGCCGTTGCCGACACTGAAATGGGAAGCATTGGCCGTTCCAAAGAACGCCGCAACCTGTGCATTCGCCTGCACCGTCCCATCCGGTGATCCAGCAACGCCCGGCGCCTTTGACAAAGTAATCCTACCGCGCCAGGGCAATTTTGGTTGTGTTGAGGCCGCACTGTAAGGGTCGGGCAATGTATTGCCCTCTATCTGATCCATAAGAATAAAGGGATAAAACATCACGTCGCGACCAACTTCGTTCAGCCGCCTGATGGCCTCAACGACAGATTGGTCCGAGGGCGTGCCGCCATAGATGGGTCGATTGTTGATGCGCACAATTTCCTGTGCGTTGTTGCGATTCAAACCCGCCACTGTCCAAGGCATGTTCTTGCCCTCATTGGCGCGTTTCTCGATCTTGGGACGCACTTCACAACTGCCACACCGAAGGTCGTCCCCAAACCAGGACACCACCAATGAAACCGCCCGGCAATTTGGCAACTCATGCCGCATCATCAGCAGCGAGGTTTCAAAGTCCGTCCTGCCAGACGGGCTATTGATGTTTGCGCTCCAGCTACTGCCAGGCCCATTTGTGTAATAGACTGGAGAGGTCGCCAACGCATATTCCCCAGTACCAGGCATGAACGCGACACCGCGCACACCATAGGTCAGATCGATGTCTGCATCCGGTGCATCGCGCTGCTCAGGCCGAACCACTTCAAAGGTAAATTGAGGAACGCGGTTGCCAAACTGCTCCAACGGAAGGTTTTCCATCACGACATATGCGGTTCCCCGATACGCAGGGACATTGCCCGCCCCTTCGATCGCTTCCATCGTGGGGTCCGGCAATTGATCGGATCTGCCTTTGTAAATGCGCATGTTCATATCTCTGGGCGCGACTTCTTCGCCATCTGCCCATACCCGCCCAATTCTTGCAATCTCACCTTCGCAAACGGCCAAAGCCAGATTTACCGAATAGCTGTACGTCGTGGTTTTTGGTGTCGGTTTCTTAGGCGCACCCTTGCCTCCCCCATCACCACCTGTCGTCGTAGTAGTCTCGATGAAATCTGAGGCCCAGATGACCTGACCACCCAACCTCATGCGCCCATAAAGCTGGGCAATCGGCTCACCCTCGCCTGCGCTGGTCAGCCGGAACCGGTCGACGCGTCCGGTTTCGACACTTTCCGCACCTTGCCCCAGCAACCGCTGGTCAATCACATTGCCCAATGTCGCACCAATTGCACGACCGATCGCAACCGAGGACAAACCGGCAAAACTGCCGCCGATTGAGCCCCCGATCGCAGCGCCCGCCGTCGAAAGTAGAATCGTTGCCATCAGGTAATCTCCTCAGGAAATGTGAAACGGGCCACAATCCGCTGACGCCAGGGCGTGCTCAACGGACTCTCCACAACCCCATGGCCGGAATAAGCGTGAATAAAGCTCGCACTCTCACCGGCGCGCGCCATGATCCCCAGATGTTTCGCCACGGATCCGCTTCGCATTCGAAACAGGACGACACCACCTTTTACATCTACACTCAAAGGACTTGGAAGGAGATGGCGACGTGCCGCCGCCCATAGCCGCTCTTCTCCTTGCGGCTCTGACCAATCCATTGTGTAGGCCGGTACTTTCTCAGGCTCGTCGCCCAAAACTTCTCGCCACACCCCGCGCAAAAGACCCAGGCAATCGGTGCCCGCGCCTCTTTGTGCACATTGATGACGATATGGTGTGCCAATCCAACCACGTGCGGTGGCTACGATGCGTTCTGACTGCTCCGTCATCGCAGGCTACCACCGGTATTCGAACCGGTCGATTTTGGGGGAACTGCCATCCAGTCCTCTCCCGGAATGTCAGGAAAACCCTGATAGTTGATGACATTGTTGAATTTCAGCTTGCAGCTTTGAAAGCGCTTGTCACATCCCGCTTCTAGTCGAACCTGATCGCCCGCCGCAATGTCGGCCCGAATCGGTTCCCACACTTCAATGACACGCATGCCATTTTCGACGACATCCTTCTTGATGATTGCGTCCAACCCCGCACCGGCCCCACTCAAAAATGCCAACCGGCCCCGCGTAAACCACGCTGGAACAAACCCAGCAAAAACACTCCACCTAAATACACGGCCCTCTTCGACAACCTCTAAGGCGCGGTCGGTAAAGTAGGCTGGATTGGCCAGATTGAATTTGCAGTTTTTATCACCCAAAATAGCTGTGCATGGCGTCTGAAAGACTCGCCCCATCGGACGGTTAAGCGTTTCAGTCAGGCCGCGAAGTTCGGCCTTGAACGCGCCGTCTGCACGGCGCAATTCTCCAATGGTACCGCGAAACTGAAGCCAGCGTTCTGCAGGCGACGCCCAGTTGACCAACCAGGCTCGAACATCTGCACCATCGAAGTGCCCTGCCTCAATATCGTCTTCACGTACCGCAGCATCGCTCAGAGCGCCCAATGCCTCTGTATTGTCAACCGACAAGCCTGTAGTTTGCTGCAAAGCTACAGCGGACATGCCGGAATCAGCCCTGAATTCAATACCGTCAAAGTGTAACGGCAAGTCATGATCTGTGAAGCCAAACGTGGTGTCGTCCTTGCGCACGATCGCCCAAGCCCGACACAATGTGGTCACTCCGGATTGCAAGTGGGTCTTCATTTCGTAGCCTAGCCCATTCATCAGACCCGAACCTCCACGATGGGTACATTTGGAAGCTCTCCGGCCTGAAAACTGGCAACACTGGTCTGAATGCGGTCCGTGTCAAATCGGACCGGCACGTCAAACTCAAAACCTGCGGTAATCGCCAAGCCACTTGCGGGCGGCACATTAAAGGTGATCAAACCCATCGTCTCGTCGACGCCAAAATCCACAGTTTCCTGCATCTCACTTAGCTCTACTCCGACGCGCACCGTGCCTGTAACAGGTTTGACGATTGGTCGGTCATACGTCTGCGCCCCAGACTGATAAGTCTTGATCAACGGAAAAACCGTCGCAACACCGTCGCCGACTCCGATTTTCTGATCCGAAAACGCCGGCGCCACCTTTGCCGTCGAGGATTTGAAGTCCGACCAGTCCTTCCAGCGGAATCCAAACATCCGACCCTGACGCGCCTCAAAAAAAGAGATCAGCGTTTCAACATCCTCAAGTGACCGCATGCCGAACCCGGCATCGTAGTGCCGTCGCGAATGCGCCCAAGGGGTGTTTCTTTCCTCAAATCCGTTTGCCAGCGTCACCACATCAGTGCGCCGCTCTGGTCCGCCAACCGAGCCGAAACTCAGAGGAACGGGAAACCTCACCTCGTGAAATGCCATGAAATGTCTCCCTCAATTACCGATTTCGTTTGCCGCGCCCCAAAGCCCGCGACATCTGGGCGGCAATCTGGCCCTGACTGCGCTGAAAGCTTTGTGCATCCGGAGTGCTGATGTTCATAACGATTGTGGGCGAAGAGCCGCCGCTACGCACGCCAAGCTTGCCATCCGGACCCCGCGCAAGGGGCATGATCGCCTCTGGTCCTGCTTCGCCCATCAGGCCGGTGCCGCCCCGCATAGGGAAAGTAGTCGGCCCTGACACAATTCCGCCATTGGCAAACGGCATCACCCGCCCCTGAGAGAAAGACCCGCCATCTGCAAAGGGCAATATACCCTCAGTGACGCCATTGATGCCCTTGGCCAGCAAACCGCCAAAGTGATTGGTGACCGGTTTGATAGCTGCGGAATAGGTCGTATCTATCATCGACTGCGCTACGTTTCCCAACGCGTCTGACAATTTGACGCCGTCTAGCAAAACCCCGTCAAAGGCTCGCCGCAAACCCTTGGTCAAACCCTTCTCCAACGATGCCGCCTCTTTCCCCGTGGCGGACAGGGTTTCGCGCATCCGGCTCAGCTCGCTGTCAAATCCGGTGACCATGGACGAGGCCTGCGTCAGGCTGTCACTCAACCCGTCAGCGCTGTCTTCCAGGGCTTCAATCGATTCAATGTCCGTCATCTATCGTCTCTCCGGTTTTGTCTGGATAGGCGTCCAACAGCGCGCCCAGCCGAATCCGCGTCAGCGGGGCGTCGGACCGAAAACGGCCCAACATCAATTGCAATTCTGCTGGCGTAAGCTGCCAAAAAGCAGAAGGGCATAACCCAAGTTCCCGCATTCCGGCCCGCATCAGAACCGGCCAGTTAAACCGCCCCTGTTCCATCTTCAGACTGCATCTTCTGGGGCCATAAAGGCGTGCGCCAGCAACTGTGCCGCGACCTGCGCTGCCATCACCGGACCGCCTACAATTTCCGACGTCAGCAGATCCGGAACATGGCCCTGCCAGCCCCCACCTCTCAGACCCGCCGCAATCAGCGCCAATACATCTCCGGTGGAAAAGGCTCCTTTCTCAAACCGCTGCACCAGCTCGACCAGGGTGTCGGTCTTCAAACCAGCCTCCAGCTCCGCCAATGCGCCAAGTGTCAGCTTGAGCACCCGACGTTCCCCATCGATGACAAGCGTCACCTCTCCTGTCCACGGATTGGCCATGATTTATATTGCCGTAAAAGTCAGCGCGCCGGCGCTTGCCATCGACATTTCGTAGGTGGCTTCCCCATTGTGGCTGCCCGCATATTCGATCGCCGTGACCTGAAATGGCCCTTCGATGATCCCGAAATCCGGAATGATCACCTGAAAGTCCGGAGTTTCACCATCAAAGAACAATTGCCGGGCCCTTTCATCGGTCGTTGCGTCCTTGAACACGCCTGACCCGCTAATGGCCGCTGAGCGGACCCCTGCCCCTGAAAGCAATTCGCGCCACCCCCCCTGGCTTTCCAGACTGGTGACATCAACGCTTTCAGCGTTGAAGCTTATACGCGTAGCACGCAGCCCCGCGACGGATACAAACTGACCAGCCGAGGTCATGTCCACTTTGACCAGCAGGTCCTTGCCATTCTGAGCACCCATGAGTGTCACTCCAATTGTCAGATTTCAAAAAAGTTAGGCGTCTTCCACCCGCGCGGAAAAACGCAGATCAATCTGCCGCGTTCCGGCCGTGCCGGTACGTCTGGCCGTTGCCCGGTCAAATCGCAACGCCACAAGGCGACCCCGCGATAGACCGAAGTCCGCGTCGTGCAATACATCACTTACCGCTGCTGCAGCGGCTTTTGCCGTACTAAATCCGGATGTTTCAGTGACCACGGAAATGGTAAACTTGTGCTCCGCGCCGTAGCCAGTTTGATCGGACTTATCCCGAACAGATTCCGGACCCAGTGTCACATAGGTCGCAGGCAACGTGCCTGTCGGAATCGCATCATAGATCGCTGTGCCAACAAGGCTATTCAGAGGACCGTCGCCAGCCAGAGCCTGATAGACCGCAGCCTGCAGCGCGGCAGAGACGGAATAACTCATACCGCCACCTCTTCGTCTGCAAAACACGTAAGATGGCGGCCCTCGGGGTCACGTTCTGCCACAGCCTTGATATTAAAAACTCTGCTACCTTCGCGAAACCTTTGCTCCGGCTGAGGTCGCGCGGGCGACCCGTAAGGTGCTGCGCGTACAACAATTTTGTAGCTCATCGCCGAAACCGGTGCCGTAGCCGCTACGCGTTCCCGCCCCGACCGGGCAGAGACATCGGCCCAAAGCTCTCCCATAGGCGCCCACGCTTCGACAAAGCCGCCTGCCCCGTCATCGCTACGCTGCGGTGATTCCAGCACCAAGCGGCGGGATAATCTTACGTTGCTCATTGGATCCGCCCTGCGTGAAGCCGCATAACTTTGTAGCGCTCAATGAGACTGCTCACGCCAAAAGGCATACAGCCGTCGCTCAGTGATGTTTCATTTCGGTATTCGTAGTAATGCGCTGCGAGCAACAGGACCGCCTGCGCCAAATCAGGTGGAATGCTGTCCCAGTCCACACCAAACCCCGCATCAAAGTACACCACTGCCGACCCCCCCTGTGGCACCCAGGGCAATGCCCCGCCCGTCGGGCGAAGCCGCGGTCGTTGGGCGTCCTGCTCCAGACGAAAAGTATCCGCCGCCAATGGAGATGCTGATCCGGCACGATCCACCAAATCAACACCTGTAACCGCGGTAACAGGCGCAACTGGCAGCACTTGCCCCGCAGGGTCGCGCCACGTCGTCAACGTCCAGGAAAACTGCCTGGTGATCAGCACCTTGCCCGTTCGGGCTTCAATCGCCGCCATTGCTGCGCGCAGAAAACTACGCAGCACCGGATCCTGCAGACTGTCGTCGCCAAACCCTGTGCCCAACCGCAAATGTGCCTTGTACTCTGCCACTGGCAAGGAAGCGTCTGGCACTGTGGTTTCTTCGATTAATATCATGGAATTACTCCGACAAAAATCCGGACCCCTCCGCCAGATACGGGCGCGTGCCGCCCGGTTGTTGCTCGGACGGAGGGGAGCAGCTAGACAACAAACGAGGGTCGTGTGGCACGCGCCCGCTAAGGGTCGGTCTCCCCGACCCCTACTCGCTGCCTCTTACGAGACTGCGAATTTCAGCAGTTTCACCGCAGCAAAATCACTGACGTCACCGCCAACACGTTTGGTGGCATAAAACAGGACATGCGGCTTAGCGCTAAAGGGGTCGCGCAGAACACGTAGATCGGGGCGTTCGGCAACCGTGTACCCAGCGTTGAAGTCTCCGAACGCAATTGCCATCGCATCCGTCGCAACATCCGGCATGTCTTCGGCAATCAGAACGGGGTATCCTAAGAGACGTGCGGGTTCGCCCGCTGCCAGACCATCCGACCACAGGAACCGACCATCATTGTCTTTAAGCTTGCGCACCAGGCCAGCGGTTTTGGAATTCATGACGAACGACGCATTGGCGCGATACTGTGCGCCTAGCGCATACACCAGATCGATTAAGGAGTCCGGTGCGCCAAAACCACCGTCGATACCGGTTGGCACATACCCCAACTCGCCCCAGCTCCAGGTCGCATTGTCGATCGTTGGGTGGGTCAGGAAACCCTTGGGCTTGTCGATGCCATCGCCGTTAATGAACGCCGCTGCTTCTGCCCGGGCAAATTTGTCGGCGATGCGACCAGCCAGCCAGCCTTCGATGTCAAAGGCGCTGTCGTCCAGCAGACGCTGAGATGCCTTTGGCAATGCACTCAACTCATGCAACGGAATAGTAATCCGGTCAATTTGTGGTGTCGAGGACTCGGTCATCGCCGATGTTTCAGAGGCCCATCCTGAGCTGACGTCGCTATGATCAATCAGAACGTCATAAGAAGTCGCCTCTACATTCACAACAGAAGCAATCGACCGGATTGATGCCGTAGAATGCAGTACCGAATTGACCGTTTCCGCGGTTTGCGGATCGACAAGGTAGCCGCCATCGGAGTTCACCGAGGTGGACAATGATTTGGACTCCATATCCAGACCACGCAGGCCATCGTCCTCACCCGACCGCAGATAGGCATTGAACGCCTTCTGATGAGGGGCTTCAACCGGGTTTGCGCCAGCCAGATGTGGGCGGGCAGCGGAAATTGATTTACGATCCAGCATGGTTAGTCGCTCTTCTGTTTGTTGAAGTTTAGAATAAATTTCGGCCTGAAAGCCTTTGAAATCGGAAACAAATCCTTTAACTGCTTGCTTCACATCTTGGGCCGGAGACAAGTTTTCCCCGATCCGAGGTTTAGTCTCGGTATTGCTCATTGGGCACGTCCAGTCTGGTTGTTAAAATGAAACGCAGTTAAACGAGATGCGTCAGATTCTGGCGCGCGCCTTGAAAAGCCACGGCCAATTCACGCAGAATGTCTTCCGTCGGGTCATCGCCCTTGGCCGCCACCCGCGCACTCGGCAACATTGGAAAAGTCACAAGCGACACCTCCCAAAGTTCCAGTTCGGTCAAGAGCCTCTGACCCTTGTCATTTTTTGTTGCCTTCACAGTGCGATATCCAATCGACAGGCCGTCGATCGCGCCAGCCTCAATCAACGCAGCGGCTTCCCTGCCCTTTTCCACGCGGTCCAGCAGCCGGCCCCTGACAAAAAGCCCGTTCGCGTCCTCGCTCACGTCATCCCAGATTCCAATCGGTTGGGATGGATCGTGCTGCCACAACATCTTCACCTTGCGGCTCGATGCGACGAGCGACTTCAAAGAGGCTGCGTAGGCACCTTTTTGAACGATGTCGCCACCTTGATCGCAACTCCCAAAGAGGCTCGCATACCCTTCGATCGTCTTTCCGTCCTGTACGGTCAGCCCTTCACCAAAGCGGGCAAACTTTCGCTCTAATCCGGTATCCAGGTCCATAGAACCCTCCTCAGTTAATTACCTTCAGATCTGCGGCGATGGTCACGACGAGATCATCAAAACCGACTTAAACACCTGGGCCAGCACGACAGCGACGACCCCATAGACCGCGATCCATAGACGGCGTTCTTGCCGCTCCAATAGCTCTTCCAACCGATCTAACCGTTTATTTATATTGTCATAATGGATTTGCGATACACGCTCATGCGCTTTCAATCGCAGCCCGGGCGCGCATTCGAAATTTTCGAATGCCCAGTGATTTTCAGCCATCAAAAATGTCCTTGGCTTGCGCTGGCAACCCGAGCAAACTGCGCTTTTCGGCATCGCTCAGGAATTGGGCGGCCGAAACGCGTGCCCATTGGGCATCCCGTTCGGCACTCAACGCTGGCACCTGATCCAGATCGGGTTTCAATTCGACGTCTTCGCCGGAATACTGCGACAGCCAGTCCGACAACACAGCCGCAACTCGGGTTGCCAGCGGTAGCACAGTCAGGCGGTAAAAAGCGCGATGAGCCTCCTGATAATTTGCATATGTGGCATCCCCTTGGATACCGATAAGCATCGGCGGCACGCCAAATGCCAGCGCTATCTCACGGGCCGCAGCCTCCTTTGTCTTCTGAAACTCCATGTCCGAGGGCGAAAAGCCCATCGGCTTCCAGTCCAGTCCACCTTCCAGCAACATCGGTCGGCCCGCATTGCGTGCGCCCTGATGATGGCTCTCCATCTCACTGACCAGCCGATCATACTGATCAGCATTCAGACTACCCTGACCGTCAGCGCCTTTGTAGACAATCGCACCAGAAGGACGGGCTGCATTATCGAGCAATGCCTTCGACCAACGCGACGCCGAATTGTGAACGTCCAGCGCCATTGCTGCGGCTTGCATCGGGGAAAATCCGTAGTGATCATCGTGCGGATGGAATGCCTTTACGTGGCAGATTGGTGACGGATCTGCGCTGGCATCAAAGCGGTGTTTGCGCCCACCGACAGCGTATTCATAAGCCACCGGCCAGCCATCAGGGCCCGGCACAACAGACATCCGATCAGAGCGCAGGACGTGCAGTTCCAGCGGCAAGCCAGATTCACCGGATACCGCTTCGACGTAGCCATTTCCAGACAACAAAAGCTGCGCAAACAGGGCCTCCATCAACTCGGCACGGCCCTGCGCCTGATTAGGATTCAGGATCAGGCTCAACACTGGATGTTCGTCATAGCGGCGTTCGCGATCCTGCAATACCAAAGGCTGCGCGGCGGCAGCTTCGGCAATCAGCTTGACCGCGCGAAATCCAACCGGGTTGCCCAGAAAACCGGACCGGGTCAACGATACCGTATCGCGGGGACTCCAGGCGACACGTCCAGCGCTGTGATAAGCCACAACCGGCCCTGTCGCACTGGCTTTCTGCTCAGGGACATCCTGCACAACGCCACGTCGAAAGAAGTTAAATGCCATGCCGTGATGCTCCTTCATTTGCAATCGCCGCCTGCCCCTCACCCGCCGCCAAAATCCAGCGTCGTTTTGGGGTTGCCCAATTGATACCTGCCTGTCGTAAATCTCTGGTGAGGGGTGCGAACGCACCCTGCGTACGGTCCATGCGCAACACCTCGGCGGCTCCTGCAAATTACAAAGCCGGGCTGTGAATACGATCCGAACCAAGTCGGGTTGTGGCGGTTCTAGAGAGCGCGCACCTGCGGGCGGCGCCACCGCGCGGCTGGTTCAATCATCAGTTCGTGTAATGCCCAGACAAGCGCATCAACCCGGTCCGGTGATCCTTTGCCATCAAACCCTCGCGCCGTCATCAGACACATCTGATCCTCTAACGCGTTCAATCCGGTCCCGATATGACGCACCCGATCCTGCTCGTAAAGCGCAGCCACTGGTTCGGCCCGTGCAGCTTTACCCTTGGATGCATGGACCCCTTTGAAGGGCACAAGCGGGTCAATCTGGCGGATCACTTCCTCCACCATCTGCCCTCCCTGATTGGTCTCTGCAACCAAACGGTCCGCTCCGTAATGCTCCATCGCCGCAATCGCCGCTCTGGCCCAAGTGCTCGGACTGCTTTCTGAAATCGTGCAATCGGCCAATACAAAGGCCCGCCAGTCCTGGACCGGGCCCTGCGTCTGTGCTCCGACAACAACAATGCCGCATTCATCGGATGTGGGGCCCGAACTCGCTGCCGGATCAACCGCCACAACGACGCGATCCAAATCCGGGGCCTTGTCAGCCCGGCAATTCTCGATCATTTTCGTCGTCCACAACGCTCCCTCTGCATCGTCCAGCAATACGCCATCCAGCTCCTGTCGACCCAGCCGGGTCCCGGCATATCGCGCTCTAACCTCTTCCAGAAAACTCTCCGCCAGATTTGCCCGGTTCGCCTCTGTAGCGGCATGGGTGATCACTGTGCTCGGCGACGCCAGTATCTTCTTCAGAATCGGTATGTTGCGCGGCGTCGTCGTAACGCACTGGCGCGGACACGCGCCCAAACGCAACGCAAACTGTAGCATGTCCCACGTCTCTTCCGCGCGTTTCCACTTGGCCAACTCATCCACCCACGCCGCATCAAATTGCGGACCACGCAACCCCTCGGGATCACTGGCCGTGTAAATTCTGGCTTCGGCACCGTTTGGCCAAAGCAGGCATTTCTTCGTCGCGAGCCATTCGGGCCTGCGATCGGTCGGCGAGCAGGCCAATATCCCACTCTCGCCAAAGATCATCACATCCCTGACCTGTTCAATCGTTTCGCCGACCAATGCGACCCGCTTACACAAGCCGGGCTCAGTCGCGCCTGCGCCCTCGACTTGCTGCCGCACCCATTCAGCTCCGGCACGGGTCTTACCTGCTCCACGACCTCCGATGATCACCCAGGTCCGCCAATCGCCGTCAGGTGGCAATTGATGATCCATCGCCCAGAATTCGAACAAAAAAGGGAGAGCTAAGAGCTCTCCCTTTCCCAACTCATCCAGAAACGCATCCCTTACATCTTGTGGTTCTGATGCGAGCAAGTCGGCACCCGATCTCAAATCGAGCGCGGTTAAGGTCGAGGGCAAGTCCGCCTCCGTCCGGTCCGCGGTGTTTTCTTTTAAGCTCGGCAAGGCGGTTCTCCGTTGTTACGTAGTTTCTCATCCATGCGTCCAACGATGCCAGTTGGGCGGCGGCTTTCTTAAGGTCCGCATCCTCCCCGGATTGAATCTGTTCTTTCAGATTTTCGATTTGTTTTGCCAAGTCTCTGAGAGACGTAATTGTCGTCCTTATAAGGTCTTCGTCGTTGGCAATATCTTGGTCCGGGGGATTAAGGTTCATTCTTGCTCATACCTCTCACGCGTAATTATCCCCGCACGAGTGAAATACAAAACGGCCGCTCAGGAGTTATCCTGACGGCCGCTTACGCACTTCTTCTAGCTTGACACAAGGTGTACATCAGAGCGTGCGCAGAGTCAAGCAAAATCGCTTTCAGACCGCCCCATAAGCGCACTGTATCATTACAGTTTCTTAACTTTCGACCACCTGAACAGTGCGACGTAAACTTCGCGAATTCCGATCAGTTTCCGGATCTTTCTGCTTCGATCTTGCGCCAGCGCGCCACATTTGCGTTATGTTCACCGAGAGTTTCCGCAAAGGCGTGTCCGCCGGTTCCATCAGCCACGAAAAACACGAATCCTGTCGTATCAGGGTTAGCCGCAGCCTCCAGACTGGCCAGCCCCGGGTTGGCAATCGGCGTTTCCGGCAAACCTTCGATCACATAAGTGTTCCATGGCGTAGATTTTCTCAACTCACTCTGCCGAAGTCCCCGACCCAAAGACCCTTTCCCACCAGTGACACCATAGATCACCGTCGGATCTGTCTGCAGCCGCATGCCCCGGTTCAACCGATTAACAAAAACACTGGCAACCTGCCGACGTTCTTCCGGAACACCAGTTTCCTTTTCAATGATTGAGGCCAACTTCAGCAGGTCTTCAGTATCAGCCAGAGGCAAATTGTCCGCCCGGCTTTGCCAGACCTGACTGATGCGCGCATCCTGAGCCACCTGCATCTGCGCCAATACGTCTGCACGCTCCATATTGGCCGTCAAATCATAACTATCAGGTGCCAAAGAGCCTTCAGGCGGGATCTCCGGTAACTCTCCCGACAAGACGTCCATCGCTTTCAAACTATCCACGACCTGCCAACTGGTCACCCCTTCGGCGAGCGCGACGCGGTACCGTGTATCGCTATCGGCACGCTTCTCCGTATATAGCTCAGGCACAGGGTCGTCTGCGGGATCGAAAGATGCTCGCTCGACAAACCGATTGGTTGCCGGATCCAATTCACGCACCAGCACGTTCATTCGAGCAACGCCCACACGGTACACCACTTCGGTGCCACAGGTGCTCGCCCCGCCACGCGTAATTGCGTCGACGACTTCTTCCATCGACGCTCCAGGCTCGACCAGAAAACTACCTGCCTTCAGCAAAGATGACTTATCGGCATAGTCAGAACCGATGCGAAAAATCGCGCCGCTACTGACCGCACCCTGCGCAACAAGATCGCGACTTACCGCGTCCATGTTCGATCCACTTTCGACGCGGACGCAGATTGTCTGTTCCAATGGGCCTTCGGCATTGTACTGTCGTTGCCCCCATAGGACGATGCCGCCTAGCAAGAACATTCCCACCGCCAGAAAAGTCAGCCCGTTAGACGCAATATGACGCCACATCAGACCGGTGCTTTACCAAAGACGACAGAAGCATTTGTCCCGCCAAATCCAAATGAATTTGACAGCGCGACATCGATCTTGCGTTCGCGCTTTACGTTTGGGGCCAGATCAACCTTCGTTTCGGCTGCCGGATTGTCCAGATTGATCGTCGGCGGTGCCACCTGATCGCGCAGTGCCAGTATCGAAAATATTGCCTCAATTGCTCCCGCAGCACCCAGCAAATGACCAGTTGCAGACTTAGTAGACGACATTGTGACATCCGCAGCCGCGTCTCCCATCATCCGCTCAACCGCACCCAGTTCGATGGTGTCGGCCATCGTGCTGGTGCCATGAGCATTGATGTAGTCAACATCCGATGGTTCCAATCCAGCGTTGTTCAGGGCCGCACGCATGGATCGCTCCCCGCCCTCACCTGTTTCTGAAGGCGCAGTAATGTGATAGGCATCACCTGACATGCCGTAACCCAGAATCTCTGCATATATCTTGGCGCCCCGCGCTTTAGCGTGCTCATATTCTTCAAGCACGACAATGCCAGCCCCTTCACCCATAACAAACCCGTCCCGATCCTCATCATAGGGCCTGCTGGCACTCTGAGGATCGTCCGCTCGCTTAGTGCTCAATGCTTTGCAGGCATTGAACCCCGCGATTCCGATCTCGCAGATCGCGCCCTCAGCACCGCCCGCAATCATAACATCCGCATCCCCATGCTGGATAAGCCGAGATGCGTCTCCAATGGCGTGCGCGCCCGTGGAACAAGCCGTCACAACTGAGTGGTTAGGGCCCTTGAACCCGTAGCGAATGCTTACCTGCCCCGAAATCAAATTGATCAAAGCTCCTGGAATAAAGAAAGGCGACACCCTACGCGGCCCACGTTCCTTGATCAGAATGGCAGTATCCGCAATAGACGACAGCCCGCCTATGCCAGACCCAATCATCACTCCAGTACGCAACCGATCTTCTTCGCCCTCTGGCGTCCAACCTGCGTCGCGCACAGCCTGTTCCGCCGCAGCAATCCCAAACAGAATGAAATCATCGACTTTGCGTTGTTCTTTCGGCTCTAGCCAATCATCCGCATTGAACGTTCCCTCCGAGCCATCACCGCGCGGCACTTCGCACGCGTAGTTGGTAGCCAGATGACTCGCATCAAAACGCTGAATGGTTCCTGCGCCCGATTGACCGTCAAGAAGACGTTCCCAGCTTTCTTCCACTCCGCTGGCCAACGGCGTAACCAGCCCCAGCCCGGTGACAACAACTCTGCGCATTAAGTGCCCTCTTGCCCAATCGTTCCGATGAGCGCTCTTACCGCGCCAGAGGGGATGGGGGCAAGAGGCCGCGCGCGCAACTGGATAAACGCCGCGCACAATACTGCACCCCGACCGCGGCGGTCCGATAGATCACTCTGATCATAGAAAAGATAATGCCCCGCTCGCTCCAGTCCGTCAGATAAATTCTGCCAGTGCCTCCGGGTCGGGACGCGCAATATCAAGCACATCTGTCAAATCAAAAGTTTTGCGGAACAAGGCGCGTCCGACCATGACACCCGAAACACTCGGCACATATTTCAGGCGGGAAATATCGTCAATTCCACGAATGATTCCGTTGGCGATAACCGGTAGGCGCGTTTCTGCAGCCAGCCCCGCCACCAGACCCAATTGCGCGTCACTGTCCTCGACATCGCTTTCAATATCGGTGATCGCAACGGCCGCAAACGGAGCATCATCGAAAAGGCTGATGTAAGAACCCGGAGAATATGCGGTCGGCGTGCGCCAGCCATTAACCATCACTTGACCCATCCAGATATCAACGGACAGAACAATCTGGTCTGGATAGCGACGCGCCAATTCCTTGACTGCCTGAGGATCATGTGCAGCGAACGATCCAACGACAATTCTGCCCGCCCCTTTGTCGATCCAGCGCTCAACACCGGCTGCCGTACGGAATCCACCTCCCAACTGAAGTGGAATGCCCGCGCTACGAATAATACTTTCGACAAGGTTACTGTTTTCATCATTGCCGTCGATTGCATCGAAATCCGTCAGATGTATCCATTCAGCGCCAACTGCCGCATAGTCGCGGGCTGTTTCAATTGGGTCAACATGCCAGATCATCGGGTCTTCGATGCGGCCTCTGTTAAGCGAAACGCATCGACCATGTTGCAGTTCGATCATTGGATACACAATCATGACATTCCCCTTTTTTCCAGTCAGGTATATTGATTGAGATGGCTGACATCCGCAGATGTTAGCGCGACCACTATAACCCAATTTAGTATGATTTTCAATTCGACACACGACCATCGAAAAGCCGTTTGCGAACGTTTAGTGCTGCGGAACCTTGTCGCGACGCAGTAGCTCAACAAAGTAACGACCGATTTTAACTTCTCGCAACGACGAATAGCCGACTGTATTTGCCATCTTCAACGATATGGTGTTGCGTTTGTCTACAGTCGCGACCAATGAGCCTGGTATGACTCTGTCATACCAATCGTGCACTGCCTTGACGGCCTCGGTTCCAAGTCCTTTGCCGTGGGCCTCAGGCGCCAGTAACCAACCTGCCTCGGGAAAGGCATCAAAGTCCTCTCCCAGATCACGAGCGCCATTAAAAAAACCCGCTTGGCCTATCATTTGCCCTGTTGCATGTTCGACCACTGCCCATTGCCCAAAGCCAGTCATTTGCCATTGACCCGCATTGCGCAGGAAGGCGGCCCAACTGTCGCCCTTGGAGCGTGGCTGGCCCGTAATATATCGCGCCACGTCCCGCTCGGCCCATATCTCGGCATACCGGTCAAAATCTTCCAGGCGCATGGCGCGCAGCGTCAATCGCGAGGTATTGATATGTGGAATGGCGCGCGGCATCGGGCGACTCCTTGGCAACGACCAAAAGAAACGAATAGTTGAAACGTATTGCCGTAAATCGCAAGGCTTGCGTGGTCGAAAAAATAAAAAAACGGCAATTTTCCGCAGAAAAAAGCCGTTCTTTAAGTTGTCGTCAATGACAAGATCAGGAGGCTTCAGTGATGAACTTCACGGCATCGCCAAAGGTCTGTATCGTCTCTGCTGCGTCGTCCGGTATTTCGATACCGAACTCTTCTTCAAAGGCCATAACCAACTCGACTGTGTCCAGGCTGTCTGCGCCAAGGTCGTCGATGAACGAAGCGTTCTCAGCTACTTTGTCCTCTTCGACACCCAGATGTTCTACCACAATTTTCTTAACGCGGTCTGCAACGTCGCTCATATTCAGTCCTCATAATTTTGGGCGCGTTGGCCCGGTGTTGCCTTCACCCAAAAGGGTTGGCTTGGATGATCCCGAAACGGGGGTGGCTTTTGCCCGGAACAGTCAGGCACCAAAAGACGTCCACGACGCCCAATGGGAGATTCTGCGCCGCCTATAGCATACCAAACGCGGATGGCAAACGCTTTCAAAGCGGCGACTTCGTCGGGCTACAACATGGCCATACCGCCGTTCACATGCAAGGTCGTTCCGGTAACATAACTTGCTTCGGGGCTTGCCAAATACAATGCAGCCGCAGCAATTTCATCAGCTTCTCCCATGCGTCCGGCAGGAATTTGTCCGAGGATTCCCGCCTTTTGGTCATCGGTGAGCTTGTCCGTCATGGCCGTGGCAATAAAGCCCGGAGCGACTGCATTTACGGTGATCCCACGACTCGCGACCTCATAAGCGAGCGATTTGGACATCCCCACCATACCAGCTTTGGATGCAGCGTAATTAGCCTGCCCGGGATTTCCGGTTGCGCCGACAACCGAACTGATGTTGATGATCCGCCCCCAGCGGGCCTTCATCATGCCGCGCATTACCCCTTTGCAGAGTTTGAACGTGGCGGTCAGATTTACATTCAGAACTGACTGCCACTCTTCGTCTGACATGCGCATAAACAGGTTGTCGCGGGTGATTCCCGCGTTGTTGACTAGGATATCCACACTGCCCATGGCTTCGACCGCCTGTTTTGGCAACGCTTCAACCGCATCCATGTCACTTAGATTGCATGGCAAAACATGGGCGCGACTGCCCAGCTGTGCCGCCAGTTCATCCAGCGGAGCTGTGCGTGTGCCGGACAACCCGACCGTCGCCCCCGCGCTGTGTAATATGCTTGCGATTTGTCCGCCAATACCGCCCGAAGCACCGGTTATCAGTGCATTTTTTCCCGTTAAATCAAACATTTGAGATCCTTCATTCGCCTGCCAATGCGGCAGTAATATCCTCCGGCGATCCAATCGCCTTGGATGCAACGTCGCGGTTGATCCGGCGGATCATGCCGCACAGGGCTTTGCCTGCACCGATTTCCCAGATTTCGTCGACACCCTGTTGCACCATCCACGCAACGCTTTCCCGCCATCGGACCGAACCGGTTATCTGTTCGACCAAGAAAGCGTGAATTAGCGTCGGATCACTAATCCCTTCGGCGCAAACATTGGCAACAAGTGGGACCACTGGCGCTTTGATTTCCACGCCGCTCAACGCCCCGGCCATCACTTCGGCAGCCGGATGCATCAAGGCACAATGGAACGGGGCGCTGACTGGCAACAATACCGCCCGCTTTGCGCCTGTCGCCTTGGCAATCTCGACCGCGCGTTCCACCGCAGACTTATGGCCTGATACAACCACCTGCCCCGGATCATTGTCATTGGCAGCCTGACAAACATCATCCCCTGCCGCCTCTTCGGCGACAGCCTTGGCCTTTTCGAAATCAAGACCCAATAGGGCCGCCATAGCTCCGACGCCTACGGGCACGGCTTCCTGCATCGCTTTGCCCCGCGTACGCAGCAGCCGAGCCGTATCAGCTATCGAAATTGATCCGGCAGCAGCCAAGGCAGAATATTCGCCCAAAGAATGCCCGGCAACATAGGCCGCATCCGACACGCCTAGCCCCTCAACTTCCAGAGCTTTTAGCGCAGCCAAAGACGTCGCCATAAGGGCCGGTTGGGCGTTTTCCGTCAGGGTCAGCGTTTCCTGATCCCCATCCCAAATCAGTTGGCTCAGCTTTTCGCCCAACGCCTCGTCAACCTCGTCAAACACCGCTTTGGCCGCCGGATAAGCCAGCGCAAGATCACGCCCCATTCCGATGCTTTGGGCACCCTGCCCCGGAAATACAAATGCTCGGCTCATTTCGCCTCTCCCCTGTTTTGCACTGGCATAGCCCGCACAACCACCAAGGGCAACGCCGCAACATTGCCTCTTTTTACAAGTTATGGTAGAGTTATCCCATATTTTGAATATCTTTTTTGTAATGATACCTTATTCGTAGAAGGAAATTGCCATGATGCGCATGCTATTGGTTTTGGGACTAACAGCCTGTTTTGCACAAGCTGCGGCTGCCGAATTGACGCGCGGCCTCAAGGGGCTGAACGTGCGCCCCACTGAAAACATAACAATCTATAACGCCCCACCCAATGCACTGTTTCAGCAAGGCCAAGTTCCAACAGGCATCTTGCACCCCAGCGTGGATGGCGCAGAAGTCTATCCGCTGGACAAGACCAACCGCGGGTATGAAGTTCAGGAACCCGTCGGAACGCCCCGGGCTGATTTGGTGGTCACAGATCAGGTCGACGTTATTCAGCGCGGTTCGGTGGAACGCTGGATTCAACTTAGTGACCCGGTATCACTTGCCAAGCTGGGCTGGATCGTTTGCGGCGAAGATCAAACATATTGCAACAGCTTAAGCGTTGTAGAAGCAGAGAGTGAATAACATGGGTTCCGTCAGTTCAACCGCCCCCGAGGTCGGCTCGATCTTCAGCACAGCAGCGCCAGAAGTCGGGTCTGTTTTCACGCCCGAAGCGCTCGGAGCAATCGAAGCCACCATTGTCATTATCGAGCTTTTTGGCCTCGAACTTGCCCGGACAACGGCGCTGCTCATTCTGGCTGCCATGCTGTTCTTTTTTGGCGTGGCCCTTTCCTGCTTTCTGCGTTTGAACGGAAAGGTGCATTGGTCCAAGGTTTTCCTGTCCTCCATCGTTGTCTTTTGTCTGGCAAGCCCGGCCTGGGCATTTACCCTTGAAGGCAATTGGAGCCAGGCCTCCTCCATGCCCGTACTTGACGGCGTTTTCCGGTGGATAGAGGGTTCCGGCCCCATGCCGCGCAATCTGTTTGCAGTCGGCATCGTAATCCTGATGGGAATGATGTCCTGGCCACTCATGAATCGTGTGCTGAAATATGCGCGCAGCAAGATCACCCCGCCACCAAAGACGCCCGCAGCGACGGCTTGAACCCGCCCGCTTTGGCAAAAAATCTAAGTTGGGGCCTAACAACAGCCCCATTCTGTTAGCAACCCCGTCTGATGTGCAGCATTGCGCGCGCGCTGTGCGATTCCAGCGTTGCAGCCCTGCTATGTCGCGATAGTCTCGCCACATCGACAGGAGTGCGCCATGAGAAATACAAGCAATTCATACGGAGGTGTCGCCAAGACCTTTCACTGGCTTACAGCCCTGTTGATTCTCAGCGAATTACCGCTTGGTATCGTGGCCCACGAGATGGCATTCAATACGCCGGAACAACTTACGCAAAAGGCTTTACTGTTTTCGATTCACAAAACTTTGGGGGTCGCAATATTTTTTGTAGCAGTGACGCGCATAGGCTGGGCGATCAGCCAACCCAAGCCCGGTTTGTTGAACGCTGAACGCCGGATCGAGGCAACGCTCGCTGAAACAGTTCACTGGCTGCTCTATGGATCGCTCCTGCTTGTGCCATTAAGTGGATGGATTCACCACGCTGCAACAACGGGGTTTGCACCAATTTGGTGGCCGTTTGGACAATCGCTGCCCTTTGTACCCAAGGACGATATCATTGCAGGCTGGTTTGCTGGGCTGCATCATGTACTGATCGCGGTTCTGGCTGTCTCAGTGCTACTCCATGTTGCGGGGGCACTTAAACACCATTTCATCGACAAGGACGCTACTTTGCGGCGAATGCTGCTCAACGCGCCAGAGATGCCGCCACTTCCAGCCCAAAACCACGGTCCCGCACCAGTCATTGTGGCTCTTATCATCTGGGCAGCGGCATTGGGAATTGGCGCAATGTTCGGCGCCTATGGGGATCACCGCGTGTCTCAAAACGCAACTGCGCTGGAGGTGGTGCAATCGCAATGGGTCGTTCAGGATGGCACGATTGAGTTTTCAGTCGTTCAATTTGGCAGCTCTGTCGCAGGCTCGTTTGCGAATTGGACCGCCGAGATTGGTTTTGACGAAACCATTGAAGAAGGACCCGCAGGTTCCGTCAACGTCACAATCGCGATCGCCTCACTCACACTGGGTTCCGTGACGGCACAAGCGCTTGGCCCTGACTTTTTTAATTCAGAGGAATTCCCTACGGCCCGGTTTGAGGCGGATATCCTGACCAGCAGTGAAACTAATGTGGCTGAAGGCACTTTGACCATCAAGGATCGCGCCATTCCGGTCACACTTTACTTTGACCTGGCTGTCGCAGATGGCACCGCTGAAATGAGTGGTAAATTGAAACTGGATCGCCGTGACTTCGGAATCGGTGACAACATGCCTGATGAGACGTCGCTTGGATTTGCTGTAGAGGTCACCGTCGCACTTACTGCAACCAATTCCACAGAATAATAACCGGCCATAACGAGGAATCACGGCCGGTGGTAGTTGTTCGGTGCCAATTGGATCAATTCAGCTTCATCGCCTCAATCGAAATCTGCAAATCAACTTCATCGCCGACGAACGGCGCAAATAGCCCCAGATCGAATTCACTGCGCGTCAGAGTTGTCGTTGCACTAAAACCCAAGGCCGGTTTTCCGTCAAATGGAGGAAACGGATAGGATTCGATAACTGCATTCAGCGTTGCGTCCAGCACCACCTCTTTCGTCACTCCGTTCAACGTCAGATCACCAGAGATAAGCGCGGTTTTCTCTCCCGTCACCTCAATATTTGTTGACACGAAAGTTATGGCCGGATGGTCCGCAGTTTTAAAAAAATCACCAGATTTCAGAAAATGGTCGTCCCGGTCACCCCATCCGGTGATCATTTTCTCGGTTGCTATGGACACCGTCACAGAAGAATTCGCCGGGTCGTCCTTGTCAAACAAGACCTCACCCTCAAAGCCCGAAAACATACCATATGTCGTCGAGAATCCAGCATGACTGTAGGAAAACGCCACCTGACTGTGGCTGGGGTCGACGCCATAGGCTTCGGGTGCCGCTGTAGCGACAGTGGCAGAGGTAGCCAAGGCAGCTGCCAAGAAGATAGTTCTCATTTCGGTGTCTCCTGAATAAATATGTTAGATGACCCGATAAAGGCATTGCCAACGGCTTCAGCAATCCGGCAATTGTCAACAGGTTGTGTGATCATTTGCACATTGGCAAGGAATTGTCGGTCACGCCGTCCGCAGCCGCTATTTGGACCACATTTACCGGCGGGCTTGCGATGACAGCCAGACCGTGTATATGGGGCCTTCCTTTCGCAAACATCTGAACCGCGCAGTCTCTCGTGGTGGGGCCGCGAAAGGCTATCGCCCCGCCTTTGAAATGCGCCTTGATATAAAAGTAGGAGTGCACATGCCCCTTTATGAGCATGTAATGATTGCGCGTCAGGATCTGTCCAACACGCAAGCAGAAGGCCTTATCGAACATTTTGGCTCTGTTCTGTCAGACAATGGCGGATCACTCGTGGATAACGAGTATTGGGGCGTCAAAACCATGGCCTATAAGATCAACAAAAACCGCAAGGGACACTATGCTTTTATGCGGTCCGATGCGCCGGCCCCTGCTGTGCAGGAAATGGAACGCCTGATGCGTTTGCATGACGATGTGATGCGTGTGCTGACTATTAAGGTTGATGCCCACGCTGAACTGCCATCCGTGCAGATGCAAAAACGCGACGAACGTGGCGATCGCCGCGAACGCCGTTGATCGAACGCTTGAAACAAGGACGCTAAACCATGGCAGCCAAACCATTTTTCCGCCGTCGCAAAGTATGCCCCTTCTCGGGCGATAACGCGCCAGCCATCGACTACAAAGATACACGTCTCCTGCAGCGCTACATCTCTGAGCGTGGCAAAATCGTGCCCTCGCGTATCACCGCCGTCTCCGCCAAAAAGCAACGTGAGCTGGCCCGTGCCATCAAACGTGCACGCTTTCTGGCGCTTCTGCCCTACGCCGTGAACTAAGGAGCAAAGCACATGCAAGTTATCCTTTTAGAACGTGTGGCCAAACTGGGCCAGATGGGCGAAGTCGTCGACGTCAAACCCGGTTATGCCCGCAACTTCCTGCTGCCAAAAGGCAAGGCACTGTCGGCCTCTGACGCCAACATCGCCAGCTTTGAAGCACGCAAGACCCAATTAGAGGCTCAGAATCTCGAAACCAAAAAAGAAGCCGAAGCTATGGCGGAGAAGCTGAGCGGACAGCAGTTCGTCGTGATTCGCTCTGCCTCAGATGCTGGTGCTCTTTATGGCTCGGTCACAACCCGTGACGCTGCTGACTGTGCAACTGAAAATGGTTTCTCTCTGGACCGCAAACAAATCGCGCTGATCAGTCCAATTAAGTATCTGGGCCTGCACGCAGTTTCCGTGGTGCTGCACCCGGAAGTTGAAACCGAGATATACATGAACGTTGCGCGTTCGCCAGAAGAGGCGGAGTTGCAAGCTTCCGGCAAGTCGATTCAGGAACTGGCCGCCGAAGAAGAAGCTGCAGCAGAGTTCGAAATTGCCGAATTGTTCGATGATATCGGCAGCGCTGCTTCGGAAGACTTTGATCTTGCCGAAAGTGTTGGCATTGCGAACGAAGAAAGTGAAGCATCCGAGGGCGGCGAAGAAGAAACGCCGGCCAGCTAGGCCATCTCCATCCAATAAATTAGAAGCCGCGCAGATTCTCTGCGCGGCTTTTTTGTGGGTGCCTTACGATGTTGCGATGGTAATTGCTCAATTTGTCGCTGATGGCAGAAGTCCGCCTTGTGCTTAGCGTTGCATCTGACAGATAGAGATTGGAGCCCCTAGGAGCGAATATGTCAAAGTACACCCGCCGGACCGCGCTATTTCTGATCACTGCCTTTGCTACAGGATGCGCGCGCCGGTCCGACGTCGATCAAGATGAGCCGCCGCTCTACCCTAACGAAACTCCGGAGCTACGGGTGCTGATCAACAAATACGCCGATTTCTACGAAGTCCCTCGCCCGTTGGTTCATCGTGTCGTAATCCGCGAGAGCACACATCGACCCAGCGCCCGCAATGGCCCGTACTATGGGTTGATGCAGATACTGCCTCAGACCGCTGGCACAATGGGGCATCGAGGTCCGCCAAATAGCCTGCTTGATGCAGAAACCAACCTGAAATACGCGGTCAAATACCTGCGCGGTGCATGGCTGTTGTCAGACCGCAGCTACGATACAGCAGTCAAATGGTATTCTCAGGGCTATTACTACGAGGCCAAACGACGCGGCATGCTCAAAGAAACCGGACTGAGATCCTGAGTGTTTTCCAAAAGGTACAATACAAATTGAACTCAGGTGGCCTACCTACAGATGTCGCCGCAGTGTCCTTTAGCGACCCGTCGCAGTATCTGACATTTCAGCCGTACAATCTGGCCCAATGGAGGTTTCGGACCCATATTTCTTCTTTGTGTCAGTATGCTTTGTCCATGATGCCCGGATAAGCCGTGCCCACTCCTGAAACGGATAGATAAAGATCAGAATTGGGTTCTTGTCTGCGATACCGCTCTTTAACGCGCCCATCGGCGCATGGCATTTTCCCGGATTGTAGAAGGTTCCGAACATTACGTCATAAATGGGCATAACATTGGCCAGATTTTTCCCATAGGCTTCCGGTACATCTGCGTGATGCCACCGGTGATATACTGGCGAAGCAATAAGATACTTGAGCGGCCCGTGTTCAAAATCCAAATCCATGTGCACATATTTGTTGTGTAAAGAGTAGAAGATGACGACAAACGGGATTGCCTGCGGAATTTGCATCCAGGTCAGTAGCAGAATGTAGCTGAAGCTCATGACCAATGCTTCGAGGAAATGAATCCTGTTTGCCGTAAACGCATTTACATGAGTGTCCGAATGATGGGCCGCATGGGTCGGCCAGCCCCACTTTGTGTGCATTAATCGATGATTCCAGTAATCGACCAGATCTTTGGCGGCGACGCCAATGATACAGACAATCCACAACGGAACATTTTCCCATAATTTTGGATCAAGTGTTGGTATGGAAAGCGATTGATAAGCTGATTGCGCTAGCGCGTTGAGGTCTTCGAAAAAAAGAATTGCAACGCAGATATTCGCAGCCCCAAGAACAAGAGTAGCGACCGAGTTTTCCGCTGCATGTCTGCTCAACTCAGATGTTTTTTTGAATACGAAGTAGAGCACAAGAATCGCCAGCAATGAGATGGTGATCTCAGACATCCAAGTTGGGTTTGCCAGCCAAGCAACCAGATCCATGTCCGCTCTCCCCTCAATTTGCCTTTTCAAAAATGTATTCTCTATCCCTGCAGGCGCGGGCTAAACCCGAGAAACCATCAAAACGT
Source organism: Paracoccaceae bacterium (assembly GCA_039969355.1). Classification (GTDB taxonomy): domain Bacteria; phylum Pseudomonadota; class Alphaproteobacteria; order Rhodobacterales; family Rhodobacteraceae; genus JL08. Next base: position 31,739 of record JBDVOA010000040.1, on the reverse strand, counting down.
GGCCAATTAGTGACCGCCAAAGGTCTTGAATGTGACTAGAACCGCGCCGTTGTCACCAGACCAGTGTTCGAACCCGTCTGTTGGGTTGGCAATGATCGTCTAAAAGAGGCGGCTAGAATCCATCGGAAAACTACAGCAGCCAAACCATAAAACGCAAAAAGGGGCCGCCTTTTAGGGCCGCCCCAATGATCGAAACGAGCTGATGGTTACTCGTCTTCGAGGGCTTCAATCGCCTTTTGCAGAGCGTCTTTGGAAACCTTTTTTTCTTTCACATTTGCCAGTTCAAAAACGTAGTCAACAACTTTGTCTTCAAACAACGGCGCACGCATCTGCTGCTGCATCTGCTGGTTTTTCTGGACGTATTCGAAAAACTCGCGCTCTTGCCCGGGGTATTGGCGCGCCTGATTCATGATGGCTTGCGTCATTTCAGCGTCAGTCACTTCCACTTCGGCTTTCTGACCCAATTCCGCCAGCAAAAGACCAAGACGTACCCGGCGTTCTGCCAATTTAGTGTGCTCATCCGAGGTTTCGATCTCTGGATGATCGTGCCCCTCCACATCTGGGTTTTCTTCGTGCCAAAGCTGGTGCGCAATTTGACCCGCTTCGGCTGTGACCAGCGAAGGTGGCAATTCAAAACTCACAACATCGTCCAGCGCATCCAACAGCCCGCGCTTCATCACAGCGCGCGCGGCCCCTGTATATTCAGATTCCAGACGCTCACCGATCTGGGTCTTAAGAGCGGCTAGATCGTCCGCGCCAAATTTGGTAGCCAATTCGTCGTTGATTTCTGCAGCGGTTGGTTCTTTGACAGCCTTGATCGTGCAGTCGAACATCGCTTCTTTTCCGGCCAGATGCTCTGCCTGATAGTCTGCTGGGAACGAAACGTTAACGGCTTTCTCTTCGCCAACTTTCACACCAACCAGTTGCTCTTCAAATCCGGGGATGAATGAGTTCGATCCCAGTACCAGCGGATAGTCCTCGGCGGAACCACCCTCAAAGGCCTCACCATCAACCTTGCCAAGGAAATCCATAGTGACCTGATCACCATCTTTGGCTTTGGAGTTCTTCTTGCGGTCTTTGAAATCCTGCGCGGATTCGGCCAGATTGGTCAGCGCTTCGTCCACTGCTTTTTCATCCGCCTTTGCAACCATTTTTTCCAGCTTGATCGCTTTCAGATCGACTTCTGGGATTTCAGGCAGTGCCTCATATGACATATCAACAAGAACGTCATCGCCTTCAGTCCAGTCTTCGTTGGTCATCTTGACGTCAGGCTGAAGCGCCGGGCGGTCACCGCTGGCTTTGAAGTGATCGTTCATCGCGCCATCGATGGCTTCCTGCATCGCTTCGCCCAGAACCTTCTGACCGAATTGTTTTTTCAGCAGGGCCATCGGAACCTTGCCCTTGCGAAAGCCCTTCATTTCCACCTCTGGCTGGGCTTCTTTCAACTTGTCGTTGACCTTGGTGTCCAGTTCTGCGGCGGTGACAGTAATGGAATAGCCGCGCTTCAGACCTTCGTTCAGCGTTTCGGTAACCTGCATCAAGATTTCCCCATGAGTTCATGCGCACGCAAACCGCGCGCCAAGCAAATTTGTGGCCTTCTATTGGCCCACGCGGGTCGGTGCAAGTGCAAAGGCCATTGGGACGCAGACCATAGTCAAAAATCCGCAAACTACATAAAAAAACACGCCCAAAGCCGGACGTGCTCATTTCAATACCCAAGTCTTAAAACGTAACTCAGAACTTGAGCCGGGTGCCGAACAGGACTGAAGAGGCATCCTGATAGCTCTGCGTTGTCTCGCTTAATTCATAGGTCCGATACCCGAGATAGACTTCAAGCCTTACACTATCGATTCTCTGAACGACACCAAAGCCAAAACTTTCCGAGGACGATCCCGAAGAGATAGTATCTGAACCATCGTAATAATCGACGGACAACGCCGTTGTTCCCGCCGACAGCCAGTTTCCGATATAACCCACCTTTCCATAGCGATAGTCACCAGCGCCCTCCCGGTCCCCCAGTGCCAAGGTCGCGTTGAATCCGGTATCGTGCAGCATGCTGATCGAACCGATGGTGTCGTCTCTGTCGGTTCCGTTACTGTCACGCCGGGAAATACCCACGGCACCAGCAAGCTTTATTTTACCAAATTCGTTTGCATAACGAAGCGCGACGTCCATAAATTCGTCATCGTTGTTTTCCGCAAGAATTTCTTTACCCCAAGCGGCCGATACCCTGAATCCGCTGAAGGTCGGTGAATCATAACGCACGCGTCCACGGCGGCTCCCATCAAAGTTTGAAAAATTGTCACCGATGGTGATGCCTGAAAGAGCACCAGCACTGGTACGGAATTCAAAGCTACCTGCTGTGTCAGGAACCGACGAATAGTTCACCAGTGTCGTTCCCGAGAGATCAGTCTCGGCGGCCCCGTCCGTTGCCATATTCCCCTGACCAGCGGAGAAAGTCCCATAATTTGCCGTCTTGAAACTAAAGTCGACCTTCCGGATATCCGTCCGTTGCCAGTTCAGGCCCGAAGGGGTGTTGGTTTGACTTACGTTAGCCGATTGGCGCAGCCCCAACGCCGTCTCAAAATTGAAGCGAAAAATGTTGTCCCCATAGGGTTGAAACACATCCAGCCCAACGCGACTGTTGGAATTGGTATTGTCCACGATCTCATTTGTGGTGGATACGCCATCATCAAAGGACAGATATGCGGGGTCAAACTGGCCGTACAAAAGCACGTTGCCGCCTGAGTTATTGTCATATCTGAATTCCGCAAAGGCCGGCACACCTACGCTGGCTGAGGCGATTGCAAGGATCGTTAATCTGGACCAGTGAAACATCTATGATCTCACATTTCTAAGCGGTTTGGCGCAAAATCCGCTCTGCAGTTGCACGCGGCCTATCTATTTGGAAACTCGTAATAATAACTTGTTGTTGTGGACTCGCATCCTAGCACAAATATTGCGGATTACACCCAATAAAAAGAACACGTTTCTTTACAATTAATTGAATGAGTCACGCTGGAGCGCTTCTTTCTATCCAAAGTCAAACAATTATCATTATTTTTCAATTATATACCACCCGAAATTAATGTAATCTTATTGATCGCTTCCATACTCATCAATACGCGGGCAGCTTCTCTCGCAAATGAACACGTGAGGGCATCGCCGGCATATCTCCAGACCTCACAAAAATGTTCGAGATCGGTTTTGCGGCACCATTTCGATGGCACCCAGCGAGGCACGGATTTGCTCAGGTGCGAAGCCTCGTGCCTTGCGGATCGAAAGGCGCTTGATCTAGTATTTTCGCTTTGTGCGGTCTGCCCAGTACCATAACTTCAACCTGATCTCCGGGTCCGGCGTCTTTCACAAAGCCCAGCGCAAGCGACATTTCTACGGTGTAGCCATAGGTGCCCGACGTCACACGGCCAATGCCAACGCCATTCTTGAATATTGGTTCACCGCCCGTCGCATCGGCATTTGAATCTTTGGTGTCTGCCTCATCCAGCGCCAATATGACCATACGTTCGCGCGGTTCGTTTTTCATTGTCTCCGCGACAGACCCTTTGTTGAGGAAGTCCTTATCCATTTTGCACAATCGATCCAGACCAACCTCTTGTGGCCAATATTCTGGGGAGTACTCCCTGCTCCAGGACCCATAGCCTTTTTCGATTCGCAAGCTCATTAGCGCACGCCCGCCGACGGGACCGGCGCCAATGGTTTTTCCAGCCTCGAGTAATGCCTGGTAAAGACGTTCCTGATCATCGGTGGCACAATGAAGTTCCCAACCAAGATCACCAGTAAAAGAAACCCGCAGGGCAAGCACCCCTACCCCGGCGAGCTCGATCTTCTTGGATCGCATGAAAGGAAAATCTTCGGTCGCCAGAGACGCGTTGGTCAAGCGTTGCAACATGGCGCGGCTTTCAGGTCCGGCAACATTGAACCCACACATCGCTTCAGTCCTGCTTTCAAAGGTCGTGCCATCAGGCAATGGCACCTGCTTGAAAAACCGGGCGTGATAACGTTCGGCCATACCGGAGCCGATAATCCAGAACTCGTCCCCTGCCAGTCGGGTTACGGTAAAATCCCCGGCGATACCGCCGCGTTGTCCGATCAACGGCGTCAGGCAGGATCGACCAATTGCTTTGGGCATGGTGTTGGCAAACACTGCATTCAGCCAGGCAGCGGCTCCCGGACCCTTGCAAACGTATTTGGCAAAGTTCGAAATATCGATGATGCCTGCGCGATCCCGCAGCATCTTGCATTCCTCACCCACCGGGGCCCACCAATTCTGGCGCGTAAACCCGTTGGTATCTTTTGTTCCCGGCGCACCCGCGTACCAAAGCGGGTGTTCCCAGCCATAGTTGAGCCCCATCACCGCGCCCATGGATTTTTGCAGCTCGTATATCGGGCGCGTGCGGACCGGGCGGCCGGCATCGCGTTCTTCGTTGGGAAAGTGAATGCTGAAACGATGTGCATATTGGTTGCCGACACGCGCCTTGGTGAACTCTTTTCCCGCCCACGCCCCGAAGCGCGCCATGTCCCATGCAAACATATCGTATTTGGATTCACCTTCGATGATCCACTGGGCTGCCATCAGCCCCATGCCACCGGATTGGCTGAACCCGGGGATGATGCCGTTGCAGCAGAAATAATTACTCAGTTCGGGGACCGGACCAAACAAAACGTTGGAATCCGGAGACCAGATCATCGGGCCGTTTATCACCCGCTTGATGCCCGCTGTACCCACAACCGGCACCCGGTCAATCGCACGCATCATGTTCTCTTCAATTCGTTCCAGATCATCTGCGAACAGTTCGTGCCCAAACCCTTGCGGAGTGCCGTCTTCAGCCCAAAAGCGCATGTCCCGCTCGTAAGCACCGACCAGCAACCCCTGCCCCTCTTGACGCAAATAATATTCGCCGTCCCGGTCCGCCACGGATGGCAAACGACGATCCATGGCGTCAATTTCTGCAATGGTTTCGGTGACAAAATACTGGTGCTCGGTCGGCTGTAACGGCAGTTCCAAGCCCGCCATCGCCGCGACCTCCCGCCCCCAAAGGCCAGCTGCGTTGATGACCCACTGCGTGGCAATGTCGCCCTTTTCGGTGCGAACAACCCAACTGCCGTCAGCTTGCTGCTCAGTCCCGGTCACCGGGCAAAACCTGATGATCTCAGCGCCGTTTTGGCGTGCGCCGGTGGCATAGGCGTTCGTCACGCCCGAGGGATCGACATTGCCGCCATCCGGTTCCCACATAATGCAACGGATGCCGTCATAATCGACCAGAGGATGCAGCCGTTCCGCCTCAGCCCGGTCGACCTCGTGAAAATTCATCCCATAAAGCTTGGCCTTGGCAGCTTGCAGTCGCAGCTGATGTTCGCGGGCTTCAGTCTGCGCGAGGTAAAGACTGCCAGGTTGGAAAACACCACAACTCTGACCGGTTTCTTGCTCAAGTTCTTTGTAAAGCCCCATCGTGTAATGTTGAATGCGACTGATATTGGTGCTGTCGTGCAGGCCGTGGATATTGGCCGCCGCGTGCCAGGTTGATCCTGACGTCAGTTCCGAACGTTCCAGCAGAACCACATCTGTCCATCCAAGTTTGGTCAGATGGTAAAGGATCGAGCAGCCAATGACTCCACCCCCGATTACAACAGCCTGTGCGTGGGTCCGCATAAGAGTGATCCTCTGATCTGTTTTGACAGGGGTCACATTGGCTTTCACAGAACGCTGGCGATTGCCCTTTCACGACATACTTTGTCGCAGCGACACCAGCCGTGGCAATTATCATGGACGGTCCCGCGTCTTCCTGTGCAAAGTCGAAAATCACAGAATGCAGTTCAAAGGAATGCCGATGCCGAGCCTCAAGACCAAACTTACCCAAACCGTTGATCGGCTGACATGCCAGCTTTGCACTATTCCCTCTGCTGCCGTGTCTCAGGCTTTTGCAGCATCTGGTGCGGATGCCGTGATCATCGATCTTGAGCATGGGGCGATCGATTATGGCTCGGCACACGCCATGATCGCGGCAACGGCTGGGACAGATTGTGCGCCGCTGGTGCGCATTTCTGAAATCGATGCTGTGCAATGCAAGCGCGCGCTTGATCTGGGCGCAGAGGGCATTGTGTTCCCGCTGGCCCGCAACGTCGCTGACGTTGAGCGGGCCGTCGCAAGTTTGCTATACCCACCAAACGGCGTTCGTGGATTCGGCCCCTTTATTGCCCAATCACGGTGGAACACGACATTGGCCGAATACCGCGACAAAATGGAACCTCAGCTAATTTGCTGCATCCTAATCGAAACCACCGATGCAGTTGAAAACATCGAACACATCTGCAATGTCGAAGGCATCGATCTGATCATTCCGGCAACCTTTGATCTGTCGTCTGATATGGGCATTTCTGGTCAATTTGACCATCCCGACTTTCAGGCCGCACTAGCTCGGATCGAAAAGGCAGCAAAGTCCGCAAATATTCCACTAGGTGGCGTGGCACTTAACCAGACGCAGGCCGAAACGCTTTTTGCGCGTGGCTACCGGATGATCACGGGATTTGACCTGCTGTGGCTGCGCGAAAAAACATTTGAGATGCGCGCTTGGTCGTCTCATGAGACAGCGAGCAAGCAATAAAGAAGGATCGCAGAGTTTTTATGGTTCCGGTTCTTTCATCCCTTTGTGCAGATAAAAAAATAGGTTTCGCACAGGCGTGGTCGATTTTTGCGCCAAGGGCTGCTAGAGTTAAAAACACATTAAAATCAATCCATCGTCCCCATTCTGAAGAGTAACAAGCGATATTAGGAGACTACAATGAACGAGAAGACATTCCGTCGATATGGTATCATTCTGGCGTCTGTGACGACACTGTCGGCCTGCGAGCAATGGCTACCACAGACTGACGCGGCATCCGAGGAAGAAGCTGCTGCCAAGGCAAACCAGGCAACAAGTTCCGCGTCCACCACGGCTGAAAGCGAACAACAGCCATCTTATGAAGACGCCGGTAATGGCGGCGGTAATAGCGGCGGAGGTGGCGGCGGCAATAGTGGCGGCGGCAATAGCGGCGGCGGAGGTGGCGGCGGCGGAGGTGGCGGCGGCAATAGCGGAGGTGGCGGCGGCGGCGGAGGCTGGACCGGATAATGGCACAGCTCCCCAGATCTGTGATCGCTGCGGCACTATTGTCTGTTTCCGCGCTCGCAGTGGGAACAGCTGACGCTCAGAACGGACCCGCGCTTGAACGTCTTATTCAAGGGTCCTCAGGTCTCGGCGCACAACGCACGATTGACCCAACGACACGGGCGTCGCATCGCTATGCCATTGTTATCGGAAACTCTGATTACAGTGCTGTCCCGGACCTGCCCAATGCACTTGCTGATGCCCGCGTCATGGCTCAGTTCTTCAAATCACAAGGGTATGACGTCAAACACCACGAAAACATCACAAAGCGCGGTTTTGAGGGTGTGCTGCGTCGCGTGTTATTTGACGTCGATGACGATACGGAAGTTGTTGTGTTCTTTGCCGGACATGGGTTCCAGATTGGATCTGAAAATTATTTGGTTCCGGTCGATGCCAATCTGGACACAGTTTATGACGTCCCGTTCGAAGCAGTTTCGCTGGGCAGTCTTGTCGGTATCATCGGCGCGCGCGCGCGCCTGCAGGTCGTGATCCTTGACAGCTGCCGCGATAATCCATTTGCCGGTCAGGCGGCGCTGACACAGATTGGCAACGAGTTGCGCGAAACCAAGACGGGATTTTCCTCGCAGGCTGCACCGCTGAATTCAATGCTGGTATTTTCTACCGCGCCCGGGTCAATCGCATTTGATGGCGAGGGCGACAACAGTCCGTTCACGGCGGCGCTGGTCAAAGAGGCCAGCGCAAGGCCGGACGATTTGGTCAAAAATGTTTTTGAAGGCGTTCGCCGTCTGGTTTACGCAGAAACCAACGGGCGGCAAGTGCCCTGGGACAGTTCGACCCTGATCGAACCGGCCAGTTTCGGGATTGGCGCTGCACAGTCGCGCCCAATCGTTGTCGACGGTCGGGGCGGCGGCAGTTCGCGCGGACTGGTGCGCCTTACCCCCTCTAATGTCGAAACCGTTTCTTCGACGCCAGCTTCATCAACCGACCTGACCAATCTTGACGCGGACTTTGTTCCCGAGGTCGAAATCCGTTTCACCATGCGCGACGCGCTGGATCTGACACCGGCGGATCTGGTCACGGTTGTCCAGGGACCCAAAACCGGCCGCCTCGTTTTGCCCGATGCCACCGGATATCGGCGCAATGTTGCAGGCGAGTCGCTTAAGGGCGGCGAAGTCGACAAGCTGCTGCTGATCAATGAATCCGTGCAGATCCCTGCTCTGTCGCTTCAAGATGGCAAGATCGGCGACGCCGTAACCCTGTCCGTCAACGGCAATCAAAAGAATATTGCACTGAACCTGAAGCCGGATGCCTGCGATTTTGAGGCAGGCGATCATCTTGATCCCGACGGCATGGGCATCACCCGTTACGCCAACGAATTGCGCCCGGAAATCGCATTGGCCGCCTGCGAAGCTGCGGTGCAAAACGCGCCGGACGTCGGACGCTTTCACTATCAGTTGGGCCGCGCCTTGACGGCATTACGTCGCTACGATGAAGCATATGCGGCGTTTGAGCGCGCGCGCGATCTTGAGCATGCGCGCGCATGGGTGGCTCTGGGCAATGCCAAAATGAATGAAGCGCGCAGAACCGGCGGCAACGCCCGTTCTCAGGCCAGCGACGAAGTCCTGCAATTGTTTGCACGCGGCGTGGATGCCGGTGACCCTTATGCCTATTATGCTCTCGGACGCCAGTTCATGCGCTATGGCGGCACCGAAGAGATCGAGATTGAAGGCTACGACTTGATGATGAGGTCCCTTGAAGTTGGCCATACCTTTGCGATGAACGAGCTTGGGTTCTTTTATCTCAACGAAAACGCTGAGTTTTACGATCCGGAGCGTGGACTTCGATATCTGAGTGAAAGTGCTGCGCGCGAAGACATCTATGGTTTCAACAACATGGGGCTTGTTTATCTGCGGGGTTTAGGGGGCATTAAACCCAACTATCCCGCGGCGTTTGAAATGTTCACAAGAGCCGCTGAAGGTGGGCAACCGGATGCGCCTTACAATCTAGCCGTCATGCATCGCGATGGTTTGGTCAGTAGCGGAAAAGACCTGCGCAAATCAGTTGATTGGTTCACCAAGGGGCTAGAGCGTGGAGATGCCTTTGCAGGTAACGACGCGGCCTATCTGATTTCATCGGCTAATGTGCCCGGGTACGACATGGCCGATGCAGCCCTGATCGGAGCAAAGGCAGCCGCACTGCGCAATCACAGAGCTGCGGATCGGGCCAAAGAACTAATCGCTTCATTTCCGCGAAAAGCGCTGGATGCCGGCGCGCAGAAGCTGATTTTGGAACTTGGCGGAGATGTGAGCGTCGATGGCGCCTTTGGCTCCGGCAGCCAGAATGCGATGGACGAGGTGCTGACTCGCTTCGATTCAGGTCCGGCTGAAAAAGACCCGGTTGAGCGGATCATCCAACTGGCGGCATTGGTCTGGACGACCTCCCCGTTTCGGGTTGATCTGTACTGAGTAAGGAACACCGATAAGGCGAACATCGCCTTGCGAAGACACTCTGCCAGATCAGGGCACATCGTAAGTTATCAATTGAGACAGGTGTTTTTGTGATCGCCGGATGCCTGACGGCCTGAGCGTTTACTTGCATTCCCGCAACATATGAAACACAGCATAAGAATTTGATTTCGCTCTAAAAGAAACCGCGCCTCGATACGCGGTGACACATATTATCGTTGAAAAATATGGCGTTTTCTTTTCTTGTCGTGCCGACTGAGTCTCCTATCTCGCGCCTAGAAATATGACACCAATTTTATGTCTTAACCTTTTCAAACCCTTATTCCGGTCACATGAGTGCCCAGATTGCACGCAATGGTAATTTGTCAACCCGAATTGCAGCGAGGCTTCAAAAGTGATACTACCGAACGGCGAAAGCATGGCTCCTGTTGTAAATTCAAACGACAACATAGACTGGGGACGGGGCAAAAATATGCAGACGATGGTCGCGGGGACACGTCATTCCATAAGCGAGCGATGCCAGTTGGTATCTATGCTCCACTTTGCCTTAGCGCTATTTGTGCTGTGGGCTGTTGGCTTGACCCCTGCTTTTGCCGGCAGCAAACATGGCGTGTTCCTGGTAGGTCACCGCACGATTACAGCCCCCGCCGGTTTTAATGGATTGTGCGCCAAATACGGATGGGTTTGCGCCCGCTCGGGTCAGACTACCATTGGTCAGAACACGGTTCTCAAGCTTGCAAAATCCGTCAATACCCATGTCAATCGTGGAACCCGCCAGATCGACGATCAGAAGCAATACGGCAAGGAAGAGTATTGGACCCTGCCCTCTGCGCGAGGTGGCGATTGTGAAGATCTGGTTCTGCTGAAGAAAAAGATGCTTCTGGAACGAGGCGTCGCATCGGAAACCTTGCTGATCGCAACTGTGCTGGATCGAAAACTGAATAGCCACGCCGTACTGGTCCTCAGAACCAAGAAGGGCGATCTTGTTCTCGACAGTTTGACAAACAAAATCACCACCTGGAAGCAGACGGGGTACACATTCCTGAAATTGCAGGACCCCCGTTCTCTGAGCAGATGGCAGGCAGTTCTGGCAGGCGGTGTCATCAAAGACTCGCCGACGGCTTCGAGATAGAAAACCTAGGCCAGTCGCTCGATTATTATCATCGAAAATCCATCTAACTTAGAAGGCACGGGCGCAAAAAGTGTCACTATTGATACTACATCGCCTTCGAATTGACAGGTAAACCTACCAAACGTCATTGCGATGCCATCCAAACTGAAGAGGCAAGTTCCGTTAACAGCCACAGGTAACAAAACTTCGGTTTAGAACGAGAATGGGCGCCCGAATTGGCGCCCTTTTCGTAAATCGATCAAACGCCCTTACAGCCAAAACCGGATTTGGATTTGGTTTTGTAAGTCAGTTTGTCTTATGCGGGCAAAGGAGGCTCGCTACCACCATTATCACCATCATTGCCGCCGCCATTATCGCCGCCGCCGTTGTTGCCGCCGCCGTTGTTGCCGCCGCCATTATTGCCGCCGCCGTTATTGCCGCCGCCGTTGTTGCCGCCGCCGTTATTGCCGCCGCCGTTATTGCCGCCGCCGTTATTGCCATCGTCTTTGGCGGAAACACTGCCAGGACTCGGATCGCCCAATCGCTCGTATATGGGAAACTTAGTCGTTCCAATTGCCGCTGTTGCAGCTTCCGTCAGTGCCAATGCAGCCTCTGGGCAATTTGAGAACATAAGCCTCAAAATATCGTCGTAGTCGGCACGACGTGTAACCTTTCGCTTAATCTGCTCCGGCACCGCATGCAAATCGCACATGTTAAATTCTTCGGCGAGTGATTGCGACGGCACGTTGGTCGCCACAACAGCAAGAGTTGCGGCTACCAGGCTTGTGTTGAGAAGTACTGGAAACTTCATGATTAACCTCTAAAAACGATACTGATTACAGAGCTGGATGGTTAAAGGACTCTATGCCGCCTTTCTTGAGCGGCGGCGCAGTGCTGCGAGACCGCCCAAACCGCCCAACATCAGCCATACCCCTGCAGGAAGTGGCACGGCCGAAACGTTGCCATAGATACCAATTGTCGATGTACCGCCTTCGCGGTTGATCCATTGGCCGGTCGCAGCGTCATAACTGCTGACGGCAGTTTGTGTTCCGGCAGTACCAGCATTTTCCAGACCAAAGAACACGCTGGTCAGTACGAGGCCTTGACCTAGACTGACCGGAACACCAAACGCCGTAGAGGACAAGAGAAGGCTACTAATCTTGTCTGGGTTCAGTCCGGTCGTTTCATTGGTCGTCGTGTTGCCGGAGATATCTGTTGTATTTACGATCGAAAACCCAACCGACTGCCCCAAACTCACCGGATTAGAAGGTGCCGAAAAATCGATGTTGAAGTTCACGTTACTGGTCCAGCTACCACCTGTCTTCCAATTGGACTGGTTATTCCAGGTGATTGTGCCGAACAGGATCTTAGTAACACCAGTCGTTGCCGCATTCGTAGAAAAGGCGCTGTTGTTAACCGTGAGAGAGCTTGAGTTTCCGGCCTGAACCTGAGTAGCTGTATGAGTCGGAGTTCCCCAAGCAAGCGAATTGGTACCCTGTCCGGTCGCAACAAGAGTACTTGTAGCGCCGCTTGGCGCATCAATTGTCCCACTGAAATTTCCGCTAACTGTGGCAGCATGTGCAAGGCCTGCAAACATAACTGCGAATGCTCCCGAAAGAGCAAATTGTCGTAACATGATAAACCTCAAACTCGTAAAAACACTATCTCTGGGTACCACCTCTACTCCTTACTTTCCATCTTTAAGGCACTTTATCGTTAAGATTTTGCCACAATTGAACGCAGACTTTATACGTCTAGTGCACTGAACGGGATTAATTGCCTTATTGTCTTGAAACGCGAAACACCGGCGTCGGCCCGACCTAATTTCGGCTGCCGCAAGTCAAAAATGTGATTCGTCAAACTCTGTGGCAGTTGACCCTGCGAAACAGCGAGTTCATCGACGCCTTGCCACCTGGATGCGCGCCAGAAAGCGTACTCATTTAGCCCTAGTTCGAACGACCAGCCAATGCGCCGTCAGGTCACCAAAATCAGCTATGTACGCAGAAGAATTGCATTGCCATCAGGCCGTTACTTCTTCTTGCACCGGCCAATACGCTGGGCAACGCCTGTGGCTGCTACGTTCATTTCCATACCGTTTACCGATATCAACCCCGTTGCACTGCCCGTTATCTTCGTCCGACCATATCTAAATGCAAGGTGTCCCGTAGAATTCAGGGAAACGCTTTCGATGTCGCTGTTGCAGTTGAGGTCAAATTTAACGGTGCTCAACGTATCTTTCAGGTTGGAAACAGAGCACCTTCCCCCGCTGGACAACTCTTCAAGAAGGTCCGACAAACGACGGGTTGCATCTTTAGGCGTGATGCATTCTGTTTTTGGCCCCGCCGAAGGCTGCAGCAAGCCGGGAATCATCAGGCTATGGGTATACTCCCACAATCCGGGCTCGACCGTTATCACCCGTTCAGCCACGGCCGCGCCGGCGCAGTTCATCAAACAGACAATGAGAAAAAAACGGTACATTTGGGTCATTGTGAAAACCAACTTCCTTGGGCGCAAAGCTACACACTCCTCCTAGCGGTGAACTTGGATATTTTTTGGGCAGGGTCCGAGAGTTTTCACGATTGTCCGCACCACAAACTGTGTTGCACAGGTTCAGTAGAACCGAAGTCTCAACACTAGAGCGCCACGATATCTGCGTTGGCCCGCGTATTCGATTCGACGCCAATTGCCGCCCTTCGAAGAGTTTTGAGATCAACGTTTGGGCTCTTTTTTTTCGCGAGCAACAAAAAATCCCTATGCTTCAATTCATTACCGGACAAGTCTTATCGAGCGATAAATCAGCATTTCATCTAGACATATCAAACATCAGATGTTTACGATGTTCGTATGAATGAAATGCTCTATTATGACTTGAAGGATGCAAGCGGCGTAGCGCCCGGACTTGCGACGCAGGTCTCTCGCGAACTTGGTCGGCGTATTGTGGGCGGTCACTATAAAGAAGATACGCTCATTGAAGACGAAGGCCGCCTTTCGCAGCGCTTTGGTGTTAGCAAATCCGTTATCCGCGAGGGTGTGAAGCTTTTAGTCAGCAAGGGCTTGCTTGAGGTCAAACGCGGGCACGGGACGCGAGTGCGGCGCCGGGCCAACTGGGCGCTTCTGGATGATGACGTTTTAGCATGGCACCTCTCGGTCGATCCAAAACCCGAGTTTCTCCGCCAGTTGATGGAAATTCGCCGGATGATGGAACCGAAGGCAGCCGCATGGGCCGCGATACACGGTTCGGATGAAGACCATGCAGTGATCGAAGCCGCCCAGGCCCGCATGGAACAGGAAGCCCAGTCCATCGAAGAGTTCGTACTTGCTGATGCGCTGTTTCACCGGGCAATCCTGCGTGCCGCCAACAATGAAATATTGCTGTCGATGGAGGGTGTGATTTTTTCGGCCCTGCTCAGTTCAATCAGGCTGACCAACTCAGATCCGCGGGAAAACGCGCAATCAATTCCGTTTCATCGAAGCGTCGTGAACGCCATCAAGGCAAGGGATCATGAGTTAGCCGAGTCCAGCATGAACGCACATCTGGCCGATACCAGTGAACGGCTTGAAAACGCGATCAACGGACTATCCGGCCGTTATACACTTGGAAAGGAAACGGGATGAGATGAACGCGCAAGCCTATTTAGGCGAAAGCCAACGATACACATTGGTCTGAAATGGTGCGCAGGCTAGTGGCGGCAACGCGAGAAGAGTTCAAGCAAGCTCGCATTACCAGAAGCAACCCGAAGCTCGGGAACATAACCACCAGAAGAAACCGTGCCGTAAGGCACCGAAACATCAACGAGGAGGATATGATGTTTTCCAAACTAACGAAAGGCCTATTGGCGACCACTGTAGCGACGTCAGCGCTTTTAGCAGCCAACGCCGCGACCGCCGAGGATATGGTCGCTCTGCTTTTACCCGAGAATGTTAACCCCAGATGGGAACAGCAGGATGCAGCTGCATTCGTGGCAAAAATGGCTGCCATTGCACCCGACGTCAAAGTTGAAGTTTTCAATGCCAACAATGACACGTCTGTACAGCAGCGCCAGGCGGAACAGGCCCTGACCCAAGGCGCCAAGGTTCTGGTTGTCATTCCAATAGACGGCGAGAGCTCTGCGATTATTGCGGACACAGCCGCCGAGGAAGGCGTGCCGACAATCGCCTACGATCGCATGATCAACTCAGAAAACACCACGTTCTGGGTGCAGGCTGATCTTGAGGGAATGGGATTTGATCAAGCGATGCACGTCATCGAAAATACCAAAGAGGGCGATACGCTGGTGATGCTGAAGGGATCACCCACAGATCCAAACGCAGCCGTTATTCACAATGGCCAGCTGCGTGCCCTAACCCCACTTTATGAAAGTGGCGCACGGGTCATGGGATATGAGAACTGGACGCAAGGCTGGGACCCCGCCATTGCCCGTCGTTCAATGGATCAGGCGCTGACGCAGCTGGACAACAACGTTCAAGGTGTAGTCTCGTCCAACGACGGCAACGCCGGTGCGGCAATCGCCGCAATGGAAGAACAGGGTATGGCTGGCACTGTTCCGGTATCTGGTCTTGATTGCACTGTTCAGGCTCAGCAATTGATGCTGCTGGGCAAGCAGACCCAATGCGGCTGGCGTCCACTGGAAGACATGGCCTCAGCCGCTGCTGAGGTATCAGTTCGTCTCGTAAACGGCGAAGATTTTTCAGACCTGGCACCACAAAAGGTGACAAACGGGGTTGGCGCAGAGGTCGCCTACGTGCCCGTCGGATCCTACTCTGCCGTTGGTGAGGAAGGCGTCGCCTATGTAATCGAGAATGACAAATCGATTACAAAAGAGATGATCTGCGAAGGTGAAGCCGCCGCAACGGCCTTCTGCCAGTAATCGGGACCAGTATGTCACACAACGAAAATAAGGTGGGGCCAGCGGCCCCACCCGCGCATCTGCGTGTCAGTGGAATTCACAAGCGTTTTGGAGGTGTCCATGCCTTGCGCGGCGTGGACTTCGAAGTTGCACGTGGTGAAGTCATGGCGTTAGTCGGCGACAACGGCGCGGGAAAATCGACCTTGATGAAGGTTCTGGCAGGCGCTCATATCGCCAATGATGGCCAGTTCTTTATCGATGAAACCCCTGTGACTATTGCCACACCACACGATGCCAATGATCTGGGCATCCAGATTGTCTATCAGGATCTTGCACTTTGCGAGAACCTGGATGTGGCCGCCAACCTTTCGCTTGGTGCCGAACCAGTGAAGCCCGGCTGGGGGTTTTTGCCGCGCTACCTGCGCCCACTCGATGCCCTTGAGATGGAAGTCAAGGCAAGAGAAGCCATCGAACGCCTGCAGGTAAAAACCCTGCAATCGGTTCGGGCTAAGGTCGGCGGACTTTCCGGGGGCCAGAGGCAGGCGATTGCGATTGCGCGTGCTGTCGGCGCGGACGGGAGCGTTGTGATGCTGGATGAGCCGACCGCCGCTTTGGGAGTTGCGCAAACCCGTCAGGTGCTCGATCTGGTCAAACGGTTGCGCGATACCAATCATGCGGTGATCTACATTTCTCATAACATGCGCGACATATTTGAGGTCGCGGACAGGATTTGCGTCCTGCGCCACGGCGCCAACGTCGCGACATGGAATACACGGGACATAACCCCTGATGAAATTGTCGCTGCAATGACACGCGGGCTGGATACCGGAACCGACAATGCAGCCTGACCCAAAGCTATCTTTCATCGACCGGTTGCGGATCATGCGCGAAACCCGGTTCGGCGCATTCGTTCCGGTCCTGCTGGCGCTGGCCGCGATCTGGCTCTATTTTGGTCTGGCGGTCCCGTTGTGGGAATACTGGGGTGATCCTGATGCCGAGAGTATCCGGTTCATCTTTCTGAGTTCCCGCAACATCTACAACCTCTTCATGCAGTCTGCCGTCATCGCCACATTGGCGGTGGGCATTACTGTGGTACTGCTACTAGGCGATATTGATCTATCAGCGGCGGCGACGGCGGGCGTTTGTGCCGCATTGCTTGGTGTTCTTGTTCTGGCAGGTATTCCTGGATGGGCTGCCTGTCTGATCGTCATGGTGGTGGGCTCCGTCATGGGGGCCGCACAGGGCCTGCTCGTAGCCTATGTCGGCATTCCGTCCTTTGTTGTAACCCTTGCCGGTTTGCTTGGATTTCAGGGCCTGATGCAAAAAATCCTGCCCACTGGAAACCTAAATGTCGGAGATCCTTTTGTGCGCGGACTTGCCCGCGTGTTATTGCCGGACGCGGCCGGGTGGGCGCTGGCCATTCTTTGCGTTCTGGTATTTTCCTATGCCACAATCCGTACTCAAAGTCAGCGCCAGCAAAAAGGACTGGAGGTTGACAAAGGCATCGCAGTCTGGGGACAGGTTGCCTTTTTTGCCATCCTGATGTGCGCCACCGTTGCGACACTCAATAGCTATCGCTCTGTGCCGTTGCTGCTGGTTCTTTTGATGCTGATCACGGCACTAGTCGGCTGGATCACCACGTCTACTCCTTATGGGCGATCATTGTTTTCCGTAGGCGGCAACGAAGAAAGCGCGCGCCGGGTCGGGATGGACGTCAAACGTATCCGCGTATCGGCATTTGCGATTGTTGGTCTGATGGCCGCAATCGGGGGCATCTTTGGTGCGTCTCGCTTTGGTTCGGTATCCTACACTGCATTTGCGGGCGGATCCCTGCTGCTGGAATCCATTGGCGCTGCCGTGATTGGCGGAACATCCCTGTTTGGTGGGCGCGGGTCGGTCTGGAATGCCATTCTGGGCGCTTTGGTCATAGGGTCCCTGGGCAACGGTCTTGATCTGTCAGGCGCAAGTGCTGCAGACAAATTGATGTTCTCAGGCGCAATTCTACTGCTGGCTGTAGCTATTGATGCGATCTCTCGTTCGGGCAGCGGACCGGGAGGGTAGAAACAATGAATAAAGAACTTCTAACAGCGATCCTTGATGAACTCATACCGCCTAGCGCGGACGGGCGCGTTCCGGGTGCGGGCACTCTTGGTGTTGCTGCCTTTTTTGCCGATGCCAGACGGTATGTGCCCGAC
This sequence comes from Paracoccaceae bacterium, assembly GCA_039969355.1. Taxonomy (GTDB): domain Bacteria; phylum Pseudomonadota; class Alphaproteobacteria; order Rhodobacterales; family Rhodobacteraceae; genus JL08. Next base: position 13,997 of record JBDVOA010000040.1, on the reverse strand, counting down.
CCGGTCGGGTCTGCGCAGGTAATCGCGGATGCCGTCACCGCACGCACGCCCAATTTTGAGACGCTCGATGGCGCCAAAAAAATAGCCGTCCTGAAGGCCGTCGAACAGGACCACCCAGAGCCATTCAATGCTTTGGTGCAACTCACTTATATGGGGTATTACAGCCGCCCTGAAACACGCGCCCTCTTTGGCGTAGGCGTCCATCCGGTTCACCCGGTCGGCTACGCTGTTGAACGGGAAAGCGAAGAACTGCTCGCTGAGTTGACGTCCCCCGTGCGCGCGCGCGGCACGGCATTTCGCAATGCTTGAGGGTTCGATGAGATGAGGACGAGATGACGAAAAACGAACCAGTTGACGTACTGATCATCGGGGCGGGCGCGTCTGGGGCAGCTATCGCCTGGTCGCTGCTGGAAACCCGCATGCGCATATTGTGTCTCGAACAAGGGCCGCGTCTGACGGACAAGAATTTTCCCAGTCGCGAAGACACCTATGAGCTGAAGCGTTATGGCGATTTCTCTTGTGATCCCAACGTGCGGGGATTGAAGCAGGACTATCCGATCAATGTGGATGACAGCTGCATCACCCCGGTGAATTTCAATGCGGTCGGCGGATCAACGATCAACTTTCTGGGCCACTGGCCGCGCATGAAACCTTCCGACTTTCGAACCAGATCCCTTGATGGTGTCGGCGACGACTGGCCCGTTGACTATGCAACGCTCGCTCCGTTTTATGAATTGAATGACCGCAACACAGGTGTGTCCGGTCTGGGGGGCAACCCCGCCTACCCTGACTACACACCTGAATTGCCGCCAATCCCTCTTGGCAAGCTGGGTCAGACATTGGCCGAGGGTTTCAACAAGATGGGTTGGCATTGGTGGCCGTCGGACGTCGCTATCCTCAGCCGAGACCAAGACGGGCGCCAGAAGTGCGTAAATGCGGGCACTTGCGATCTGGGCTGTGCGGCGGGTGCCAAGGGCGGGACGAATTTCACCTATTGGCCGATACTTGAAAGTGCCGGTGTTGAACTACGCACAGAATGCCGGGTGCGCGAAATTCTGGTGAGTGAGCAAAGCGGTCTCGCAACAGGCGTTTTGTATCATGGCCCCGATGGTCAAGTGCATGAACAAAAGGCCGAACTGGTCGTTTTGGCCTGTAACGGTGTCGGCACGCCCCGATTATTGCTGAATTCCGCAAACAACACGTTTCCTGACGGTCTGGCCAATCGATCCGGTAAAGTCGGCAAAAATCTGATGTTCCATCCGTTGACTGGCGTGGCAGGAGTATTTGACGAACCGATGCGCGGCCATGAGGGGCCCATGGCCTGCTCAATCCTGAGCCAGCAGTTTTATGAAACCGACCCTGATCATGACTTCAAGCGCGGCTATGGTCTGCATGCCGGCCGCTCCACGACACCGATGACCTATGCACTGGGCGGCTTTGGCGTTGACGCCCCGATCCCCTGGGGAAAGGAGCATCGTGACATCATGGATAATATATACCCCTATCTCGCGGGCCTGACCATCGTCACCGAAGACCTGCCCGAAGAGCACAATTGCGTCACGCTCGATCCGGAATTGACCGACAGCGACGGCATTCCGGCACCGAAAATCAGCTATCGCCTGGGCGAAAATACCCGCAAGATGTTGCGCCACGGCGAAGAACAAGCCGCAGAGATCCTGCTGGCATCCGGTGCGAAAAATGTTCTCCCAAAAGGGAGTGACAGAGTTTGGTGGCGCGCCGGCTGGCACCAGATGGGAACTTGCCGGATGGGCCACGACCCCCAAAACTCGGTGGTGAATGGCTGGGGGCGGTGCCATGACGTCAAAAACCTCTTTATTGTTGATGGTTCGATCTTCGTGACCTCTGGCGCCGTGAACCCAACGTCAACAATCCAGGCACTGGCGCTTTATGTTGGCGACAGCATAAAGACCAATATTGAAACCCTTTTCGACTGAGGCGCATCAGATGAAGATCACCAGCATCAAGAGCCATGTCTTGCAATATGACCTTCCCGAAGAGCTGGGTTATTCGCAACAGTACTATACCAAACGCAGTGCCCATCTGGTCGAGGTGCGCACTGACCAGGGCATTACGGGATGGGGGGAATGCTTTGGCCCCGGTACAATCGCTTTGGCGAACAAGGCTATTGTTGAAACCGTGATTCAGCCGATGGTGTTGGGCCTCGATCCGATGGACCGCGATGTGATCTGGCACAATGTCTACAACTTGCTGCGCGATCACGGTCAAAAGGGCATGCCAATGCAATCGCTTTCGGGCGTGGATATTGCGCTGTGGGATATTGCGGGCAAGGTGGCCGGGTTGCCAATTCACAAAATGATCGGTGGAGCACATCGCACCAAGGTTCAGGCTTATGGCTACGGCATGATGCTGAAACGCGAAAGTGTCGAGGATCACGTGGCCCGATTTAAAGACGAGGCTGCCGCGATTATCGGGATGGGATTTAAGGCCACCAAAATGAAAACCGGCCTTGGCCCAAAAGCCGATGTAAAACTATGTGAGGCAGTAGCTGCGGGTGCAGGTGACGCGCGATTTATGGTCGATGCAAATCACTGCTACAACACACCGGACGCGTTTTATGTCGGGCGCGCACTGGACGAGCTTGGGGCCTATTGGTTTGAGGAACCAGTTGCACCCGAAGACCTGGATGGGTACCGCGATTTGCGAGCAGGCCTCAAGGTCAATATTTCCGGTGGTGAGGCAGAATTCAACCGTTGGGGATGGCGCCAGATACTCGAAAACCGAGGGCTTGATATCGCGCAACCCGAAGTATGTGCCGTCGGTGGTATCAGCGAATACATGCGTGTTCTTGCACTGTGCCACGCGCATTTTACTCCGGTTATCAACCATGTCTGGGGGTCTGCTGTCGCCGTGGCCACAAATCTGCAATTGCTTGCGGCAATGCCGCCTCTGCCCGGAGGGCTGCATCCATCTGAACCGATGCTGGAGTTCGACACCACCGACAACAAGTTTCGCGACCAACTCCTTCAGGAGCCGCTCAACATCGCTGAACAGGTCAAAACACAAGACGGATTCGTTACAGTTCCGGATGCTCCGGGGATAGGCGTCACCCCAGATCCGGACTTTATCGCGCATTATGAGGTTTGAAGATTAACTATGATACAGACGACGCGGCGTTCATTGGACACACACACGGTTGCCGTCGATTGGGGAACCAGCAGCTTTCGCTTGTGGCTATTGGACCGTCAGGGTGGCGTTAGGGCCAACCTGTTCAAAGCCTGCGGCATGCATTCATTGCGCCCCAATCAATTCCAAGGCGTGTTGGATGCAGCCCTTGGCGAGATTTCGGCACCTGATGAAGCTCCGGTCCTTATTTGCGGCATGGCTGGTGCGGCGCAGGGCTGGGTTGAAACGCCTTATGTTCCCCTGCCAACCTGCACCACGCAGCTTGCCAAAAAGGTTGTCCGAGTGCCGGGTACAAGTCGCCCGGTATTCATCATTCCCGGCCTGTCCCAAGATCCGATGATTGCACCAGATGTCATACGCGGCGAGGAAACGTTATTGCTGGGATCAACGCTAAAGCACAATGTCCAAGGCACTGTCTGCCTTCCGGGAACACATTCGAAATGGGCCGAAATCGAAAATGGTGTCATTTCCAGATTTCAGACATCCATGACCGGTGAATTATTTGCGCTTTTGTCAAAGCAATCCACGTTGTCATGTTTCACCTCTAATCAGGTCGAGGGGTTTGAAACCTCCGCGGCGTTTGAAGTCGCAGTGAGCGAGGCCCTGAGGTATCCACAGCGCATATTGCAGGCTCTGTTCAGTGTTCGCGCAAGGCCGCTTTTGCTTGGAAGTAATGAAGCAAACAACATGTATGCCCGTCTTTCAGGTCTATTAATTGGTCTGGAAATCGCCGGGCAAGGCCTAAAAAAAGAAGCGCGCGTCGCGCTGATCTCAAACAGTCAATTGGCATCGACCTATAGTATGGCGCTTAGCATTGCAGGCCTGCAAGTACAGCAATACGACTCCGAGGAATTGATCTGCGCAGGATTGTTTCATATCGCGCTGGAGCTGCAATCAAGTTTCGCGAGCCAATTTCCAGCGGCGCGGACGGTGTAACACCCCCTGCCCGCAGTGCCGCGGTGGTCGAAACTAGGTATCGTCTTGTGAATTTCGCTGCGACGCGATTGTTTCGAGCATTGGCCGCATATTTGCCAAATCATACCCCGCCTGTCGGGCAGCCTGAATAATCTCGTCAACGCCAAGGGCTTCAGCCTGCCCCAAGGCCCAAACGATGGTGCAGCGCGTGCCGGAAGCGCAGTAGGCAAGTACCGGACCAGACGTCGTCTCGGCCAAGTGCCGGTGTTTTGCAACATTTTCAGGTGTCATCGTCGTGTGTGTCAAAGGGTGATACACAATTTCCAAACCTGCCGCTGCGGCCGCGGCCTCAATTGCGGCGTACTGGTGGCTGGGTGGTACTTCGACATCAGGTCGATTGCAAATCAATCTGGTGAATCCAGACCTTGCCAGTTCCACAACATCCGCCGCATCAATCTGCGGGGCAACAAAATAGGTGGGTGTGATTTGACGTTTATCCATGGGCGCCTGTCTTATGCTGCAGGTGCGACACTGTCCAGACGCGCTCCAGCCACTGGCGCAGCCCACATGCCCGCCAGCATTGCCGCCAGAAAGATCAGCCCGCCTGTGCCGCCATAACTCAGCGACGCAATCGCCGGCCCGGGACATAACCCGACAAGTCCCCAGCCCATGCCAAAAAGCACTGATCCCACAACAAGTCGTCGCCCAATGGACGGTTCGGCGGGAGCAGGAAAGGTTCCCCCAACCAGCGGCGCGCGTCCAGGCGTCAGACGCCATGCGATCGCCATCGGGATGATCGCCCCCCCCATGACAAAGGCAAGTGTCGGATCCCACGCGCCGAATACGTCCAGCCAGCCAATTACTTTGCGGGTGTCCGTCATGCCCGATATAAGCAACCCTGCTCCGAACAGGCTGCCAGCCAAAGCTGCAAGAAGGATTCGCATCATATGAGTCCCAGCATGTGTCTGAACAAAGCAACCGTCAGGCCACCCGCCAATATATAGAACCCGGTAGCAACAATACCACGCAAAGAAAGACGTGATATTCCGCAAACCCCGTGCCCCGATGTGCATCCATTTGCGATACGCGTACCCACACCAACCAGCGCACCAGCAACAACGATCAAAGCGACATTTTTTGTAACGTGCGTGCTGACATCACTGAAGAACGGCGCAAGCAGCATAGGCATGATCACGACACCTGCCAAAAACGCCAGCCGCTCGCGAGCATGATGACGGGCGCTACCATCTACCAATCCCCCGATGATGCCGCTGGCCCCCATGATACGGCCATTTCCGAGCAGATATACGGCCCCGCCCGCACCGATCAATAGCCCGCCGGCCAGACCCAATATCCAATCCAGTTCCACTTGCATGCCCCTACAATTTGTTGATCGGGAGTTTTAGAAAAACGGTTCCCGACTCATCTGGTTCGGGCATATGCCCTGCCCTCATGTTGACCTGCAGCGATGGCACGATCAACTTGGGCATTGGCAGTGTTGCGTCACGAGCATCGCGCATCTTGACAAATTCTTCCGCAGCCTTGTCGCCGCCGACGTGAATATTGCGGGCCTTCTGTTCGCCCACTGTCGTTTCCCAGGCGAATTCATCCCGGCCCGGAGCCTTATAGTCATGACCAACAAAGATGCGCGTAGCATCCGGCAACGACAGAATTTTCTGAATCGATGCATACAAGGTCTCAGACGATCCGCCGGGGAAATCGCAGCGCGCCGTACCAAAATCGGGCATGAATAGCGTGTCCCCTACAAATGCAGCATCGCCGATCACATAGGTCATGCAGGCTGGTGTATGTCCCGGAGTTTGCATTACATCACCGCGCATTTGCCCGATATGGAAACTGTCACCTTCGCCGAATAGGCGATCAAACTGGCTCCCGTCCCGCTGAAACTCTGTGCCTTCGTTGAAAACTTTGCCAAACGTGTCCTGCACTGTCATGATCTGATCACCGATTCCGATCTTCCCGCCCAGTTTTTCCTGCAGATAGGGCGCTGCGGACAAATGGTCCGCGTGCACATGGCTTTCCAGTATCCATTGAACCCTTAGCCCCTCATCGCCCACGTATTGCACGATATCATCTGCCGCCTTCGTATCGGTGCGTCCCGAGGCGTGGTCAAAATCCAACACGGAATCGATAATAGCGCAGGCCCTGCCCTCAGGCTCGCGAACGACGTAAGAAATGGTATTGGTTGCTTGGTCGAAAAAGGCCTGAACGTGTGGTGTCATGATATGCTCCGCTGGTTCTGACTAAACTTACAGAAATTCAGGTAAGTCTAGCAAATGAAATTGGCCAGGTGTCCTGATCTGCATCAATGTAACATCGATTTGTCTGCGGCATAATCGTGCAAAGGCGACATTTGAGCGAACACGCGATTTTGCGACTGCACATGGGCAAGACATCGCCGGATATTGAGGAAGCACAAATTGATCCGAAATTAGGGGCGCGCTACCGCCAAAGTTGTGTTACAAATACCCTGTAGCAATGAATGCACGGATCACAAATGGGGGAAATCATGACCAGATTACAGCTATGTGAAAATGCCGAAAGCATGGGCCGCCAAATTGCCAGCGCGAGTCCGGTCAACCGGCGGCGCATGCAACCGGAATTCAACCGCGTACTTGTAACGCTAAGGTCAGAGGGTGTTCCGGTACCTGCTCATCTGCGAAAGCTTGATTCTGAATTGTTGGACGAGGTTATCGAAGCGCGTTTCGACAACATGCCGGTCTAATATCTGTCGCTGGCGCGCCGGTTTGATCGGATCGTCAGCCCAGAAACACGCCGATAACGACCATCATTAATCCAGCAACTGATAAGAACAACGCGCCAAGGTTTAGCGGTACAACCGACTGAACGACGGCGCGTAACCTGTCGTCGGATAGGCCTGCACGACGTGCCTTCGCAACACGCAGAATGCAAAGCACAAGTCCAACCAGCCCCAACAGAGAAACTGCCGTTCCCGCCCAGATAAGAATGTCAAAAATGGTGAAGCCGTCATTTTCCATGATCGTGCGCTAGCTCAGATGACCCGCTTCTGCAACCCTGTTGAACCAGCTTGCACTGCGCCTGAGAGGTAAAAGCAGCGACCATAGCAATTGCAGTCGAACGGGGACTTGCAGCGAACCGGGCAGAGCGATAGTGACAGGCTGATCCACTAACCACCAAGCCAGGAACCGACGAGATGAGCGATACATCAACTGACGCCAGTTACCGAGTGACCGCAGACGAGTTACGCCAGTTCATCGAACGGATAGAGCGCCTTGAAGCTGAAAAGAAAGATCTGGCGGAAGCCCAAAAAGAAGTAATGGCCGAGGCCAAGGGGCGCGGATACGATACCAAGGTCATGCGCAAGATCATTGCCCTGCGCAAACGTGACGCCAACGATATTGCCGAAGAAGAAGCAGTGCTGGAAATGTACAAGGAAGCTTTGGGGATGTAACCTGTGCAGCGTACCCAAGCGACCTTCACGGTTGTTGATCAGTAGAACTGCAATTGCCGCAAGATCAGGACCGTCGGCGACGAAGTGCTTGAACGCGTTATCACTGTAGATTGTTTCGCCGGACTTCGTCTAATGGCCTGATCACAAACTTTTAGCCACTTCTTCCCCGATTCATGCAGCGTTCATGCCGGGTTAGTCTTTGCCAGATAGGCGTGCCATTAAAACGATAACTCACTTTACGGCATGATCATGTGAACTCCGTGCATCTGACTGATCTCGGCCACATCCTCGTCGTAAATGCCCTCCAATTCAGCGACCAGTTCCTCGGTCCAACCAGCCACATCCAGTTCCTCCTCAATCTGATCTTCAAGAGCAAACTTACCTAGAAACGCCGCAATGACGCGGCGGCGCTGTATTTCGGTCATGACCGGGTGTGCCGACAGATAGGCCTCAAATCGGCGCATACCCTCCTTGCTCATGATTTCGGCCAACAGATCGTACGCGCCTTCGATCTCAGCATCAAAGCTGAGTCCCGCCATTTCCCGAATGATTTCTGACCAAAGCAGCGGTGTATCCTCATTGCACCAAAGCGTCATCCTGATGCTGGGAACTTGCTGGCGGATTTGCCTTATGGTTTCCGACCAACGCATTTCCCGTGGATCTACGCCTCCCAGAAACTCAATCATCTGCTCCTTGGGCGACAGTGCAAATACGGCGGGCAAAAAACCAGATAGATCGCGAAGACCCATGAACATTTCAATTTCGTCATCCGGGAACAATTGCTGCACATGCTGAAGGACCTCGATCGCATTGGGATAAAGAAATCCATTGCGTACCGCAGTGCGTGGCGCTCCGAATAAGTAAAGATGGGACAGGACAACCCGTTTTGGTTGCTCACCATCCACCATGGCGTCCAGAAGAACCTCTCTGGCACCATCGTCCGGTGGCGCGTCTCGCATTGCCATCAGCGTCTCGCGCATAAGCCTGCGGAATTTACCCGGGCCCGGCACGGCTGTCCCTTGCTTCGCGCACAGATCCCTGTTTTTTAACAGAGATTTCAGCAAACGGTCTTCGTCAGTGCAATGCGCGCCGGTGTGTAGTATGACCTGCATGATGCTCCGGAAGAAGAGAATGTGTCAGGTGGCGAGTATATCTATTTTAACGTTGGGCGAAACCCGTTTCCGACATGTGGCAGACGAAGGTTTTTTTGTCTTGCAGAGCGCGCCTAATGGCACTAAATCGACCCGAAGTGCCCCTATAGCTCAGCTGGTAGAGCAATTGATTTGTAATCAATAGGTCCGCGGTTCGAGTCCGTGTGGGGGCACCACTTTAATTGGTAAAATATTGATATTTAACAGTTATTATTAATAACGACCATTTTATCCCCTGATTTATCCCCCGTTTATTAATCCTCTACTGACGCACCAATGTAATTCTTGACCAACTCCACTGTCAGACCCGTTTTACTCGAATCCGCCCCAATTCAACCCATCATGAAAGCCAGATACTTTGCTTCCGCCTGCCTGACTTGTTCGCGCTTTCGCAGATAGGTGTGCCAGCGATTCAGTTTTGGTGTTCTCGGAATCGGTGCGCCCAATGACCTCACAGCCTGCCCCAGCCGCTCCCGTTTGCTTGCCGCCTACAGGCTGGCTCGATATCAAAGCGCACGTTAGCTTCCAACGCGCAATCGACTCATTGAAAATATGGGTAGTCACCTGCCAGAGTGTCGTTTTCGGGCGTGTCAATGCCATTCAGGCGGATTGGAAGCCCCTTGACGACCACCGTGTCGGCGTCGCGGGCTTTGGTCACTTTGCCGGTCACGGTCTCAGCGGCGCTGACCACGAACGGCAGGCTTGCATGTTCCCCGCATTGCATTCGGATTTAAGCATCTGAAGTCGAGCATATTGTTGCGCTGGTCGCCTGTTTTTTCAATGTATTAACAGTGGAGCTGCACCTGTCGGTTCTTTTGAAAACTTTGATTGTTTATCAAAACCGCTTCGTCTCTTTGCCCCCATTTTCTAACCTCTAACCCGTTGATCTAAGAAGGATAGTGAACGCTGTTTCTGATGAGGTGTAGGTGGTCGTCCGGCAATGTATAAAAGGCAATTAACATGCCACCGATTCCGAGCATCAGATTGGCTAAGGTTTGGAGAAATACTCCAGTCCAGAACATTATCATATTCCAACCTCCAAATAGTATTCATGGAGACACGTTTAGGGAGGAAAAGGGCGGAAGAGAATAGAATTCGACCATTTCGATCTTTCTCTTGTTTGTTGAATTATCTCGCTATGTTGGAGGCAAGCATTGGTACCTACCGCTGTTAACAGCTTGATTGCTAGAAAGTTTTTCGTCGCGGAGATGACGCATTAGCGACGGCTCTCAAAAAAGTTCCATTCCTCCCGCCCGTCAGGACAGCTTTGTCCCGCTTTGCCGTCATGGCCCTCGATCGCTATCGACAAAAGCGGCCATCGGGGTCGCTATCCCGGCTCTTCAAAAGCGTCGTGAGCCGCTCTGTTGAGAAGAGATGCCAATTGGCGAATTTGTCGCAGTTCTTGGCTGCGCAGCCCATGGCGAAAATTTGGATGTTCCTTCCCTGCTGGCGCGCCGCCACCGGCACCGTGCATACGGCAAACGTGCCACCCTCGGACCGCTGGGGATTTGCACAGAAGACGAGAGCGCTTTGAATGGGCTGTGTTTTTAGCCCGCGCTGCAGACGACCAAGAACCACCCACCCAGCGCTTGCTTGACTTGCATCAAGGCATCGCGCGCGTCGGTTTGATACACTTCCTATGGCAGGGGAGGATGCTATGAGATTTGCCATAACCCTCGCCATGGGGCTGCTGACGGCCACGGGCGCCTTGGCGGACGTCGCCAACGGTGCGTCCCTTGCCGGAGAATGGTGCGTACGCTGCCATGACATCTCGGTCGGCGGCGAGATGAAAACCATGCCGCCAAGCTTTGCCTCGATCGCGGCCTTCCGCGCCGCCGAACAGATTCAGATGCGGATTATGTTTCCGACGATGCATTCGTCGATGCCAGCTTGGGCGATGATGCATTCGCCGGACGAAGTCGACGACCTCGTCGCATATATCCAGTCGCTGGAAGGGGTGGATTAGCCGGGCCGGGTGGCCACGGCCAAATAACCAAGCCAGCCAGCGACGACCTTGCCAAAACAGGCCCAGCGAGGCAACATCTTCTCAATTCCTAAGCTACTTGGGGTATATCGGCTAATGGAAATTATCAAAGAGCTGTGGGCTTTTCTGACGTTACGGAAGAAACTGTGGTTGGCACCTATCATTTTCTTCATGCTGATTTTGGGTGGAATTTTGATATTGGCACAAGGCTCAGCGGTTGCACCATTCATCTATACGCTGTTCTAAGAATAAGCTTTTCTTATGTATATTTTGGGCATATCCGCCTTTGGAACAGACTCAGATATGTTGGCTGTCGGAATTCAATTCCTTAGAAAGTGCCTACAAGACGAGTCATCGAAAGAAAGTTATGGGGAACGCTATGAGCTTGATCAGTAAATTTGTTTCTTTTGTCAAATACATGGCGTATTTAATTTTCGTTTCATTTTTGCTACTGGAGATTACTTTTAATTTTCTACCTGTCTCGGACTCACTAAAGTCCGCTAGCGTAAACGAACAGGAGCCAGTTTTAAAGTTTGCCAAAAATAGAAAAGTAAACAAGCAGATTGGCTCTGATTTTTCACACGTTATTACGAAACATATTAACAATTATGGTTATGCCACCGATAATAATTTTGATGTTACGCGTGAAATAGATAAACCCTTGGTGGCTATAGTGGGTGACAGTTACGTTGAAGCTATACAGGTTCGTAACGAACATTCTTTTCATGGTGTATTATCGTCGTCCTACCAAGAGATGGATTTTTATCCAATTGGAGTGGGCGGTTCACCACTATCGCAATACGTTGCTTTTGCCAAATTTGCATCAGAAGAATTTTCTCCAAATGCCTATATATTCATTGTAATCGAAAACGACTTTGATCAGTCTTTTTTTCGATATAAGGGAAGCCCTGGCTTTCATTACTTCTCTTCTGATGGAGGGCTTGAGAGAGTCGACTATTCACCAACTGCGTTAGAAGTCGTGGCAAGAAAAAGTGCATTTTTGCGATACTTAATCCTAGATCTGAAGATCCGTTTTCAATTTGAAAACCTAAAAAAACGCTGGGTAAATGGCGATGCGGAGAAAATTGAGAAGAATACCGTCAGATACAAACCGTCTCAAAGTAGAATCGATGATGCGAAATATGCGATAGACATATTCCTCACTAAAATGGAAGAGATCGTCAATGGCAAACCTGTTTTATTTGTTGTCGATGGAGATAGGCGCTCAATCTATAATGGAGGTATAGAAAGAAATATGGATCGATTTTATAATATTTCTTTTGGGTACTTTCTTGACAAGGCAAGTGGTTTCAAAAAGTTCACAGTGTTAGACATGCATCCAATCTTCCTAAGACATTGGTTTCAATTCGAACGCTCTTTTAATTTCAAATACGACTTTCATTGGAATAGACTAGGTCACAAGATAGTGGCTGAAAGCATAAGTGAAACTTTGTTTTTCAAAGACATTCAAAATATTCTAAACGAAAGATAGTAACTTTGTGCGGACACTAGCCAGGTGATTGGTGTCATTCTGGAAGCTGGCATGTTGCCAACGTCTTAGCTAAGCTTTAGCGCTCCCTTACCGAGAAAAGAAACCATCCACCGCATCTGCTGCAGTTCCTGGCTGCGCAGCCCATTCCGATAATTCGGATGCGCAGAACCCGACGGCGCACCGCCACCCGCACCGTGCATCCTGCATACGTCCCACCCTCTGACAGCGGGGGATTTGCACAGAAGGCCGGAGCGTTTTGAACGGGTAGTGCATCTCGGCGCGTCATGCGCCCGTTGCACGGAGTTAGCGTAGTCGATGCATGAACCCGACCTTCAAACTTGAACGCGTGAGCAGTTTTATTGACGTCAGCAGGAAGATGCCACCAAAGCGCCTGTTATCGACACCTAAAGTGTTTTTCTCACTGCGCTCTTCAGATGCGATATTCTCACTCTTCCTTTTGCTACGCAGAGTCGCTCTGTAGACTTGGCCATTGCGCTGCATCTGTGCGCGCACAGAATCTACAATTCAATGACTACAGTGTGACCCACGTCAAAGACCAAAAGAGTGCTTTGCCGTAAACTAGAGGGCGAGAGGTGTTTATTGGTTGGATGGGTGCTGATTTCGACCTCTCGCGGCCATCCCCATACGCAGTTTCGCGTGTCACCAACAGAAACTTGGGGGTGGTCGCCCACAACAACCCGTCCACCATTATGCTGGTTGAAAAGCTTGCTGAGCTGCTCGCGGAAACTCATGTCCCGTGGCCCTTTCAAGATGCCAATACATAGGGTCTCCATGATTGCACCGTCTGCACTTGAAGTCCTTGGCGATGACCTCGATGGGCTGATACTCATGGTATCGGTCATAAAGGACATGTGGCGCGACCCGCCAATTCCGATGGCACACTGGACAGAGAACGACGACCACATCGCGCGCTGTCAGGTGCGATAATCTAATCCGTCCTTTCAATTCCAGCACCAGCGGTTCGTACGGCATGATCAAGAACATAATGCGAACATACAATGAGTCGCTAGCATTCATCTCACAACTTTGCGGCGCTTGCTGTTGAGCGCGGGGCAGTGACTGCCTGTTCAAAAGTCAGTCGCACCAAAATTCTTCGCCGTCTGGCCGGCGTTGAGCAAGCCGTTCACGGATTAGGATGTCACCAACGTCCTCCCCCGCAATCTTGATGGTCGCAAGGCGGCGTTTGCCAGATCCGTCCATACCGAAAGTCTCGATGGTCCAAGAGTTACTATTTAGGAGTTCTTGCAATCGGTCTGTCGCCGCACGGGCCAGATCAATCTAGGCGAAGCCGCCGCAGATATTGGTGCGCGACTCGGGCGTGTCGAAGTCTTTGAGTCTGATAATCACACTGTTCAACCAAGGCGTATCGCCATCCACAATGCATGTCTTGTCGCTCGTGTTTGGTTGGCGTGCACCACAGATTACCAGATTTTCGGCTGGCACAACACCAACGAGCGTACTGCTCATGGTTGCAAGCACAACGACACCAAGACATAGGCCGGTGACGGCCAATAACAGGTAGGTAAGGTATCGCTTCATCTCGGATTTTTCTCTATCACACCGTTCAGAGAGATAGCAAAGCGTGAACCTTAGCGCCTCAATCTACGACTCTGCCCCACTGATGAAGAGTTGGTGAATCCCCGACGTTTCTCAAAAAGAAAGGCCGCATCCATATTTCAGGATGCGGCCTCTGATTTGTTGTTAGGCCGAATTATTAAGGAGTAGTAGGAGTAGAGGCGTTAGGATCTTGCTTGCCCAGGAAAGTAGACGTCTGGGAAGTCAAGTTGGTTGCACCTGTCTCGATAGATGAGTACG
>JBDVOA010000039.1:0-12678 GCA_039969355.1 Paracoccaceae bacterium | reverse complement strand
ACAATGAGGTTCGGCCTCACTCGGCGATCGGATACAACGTCCCGATCGCATTACAAAATCCCGGTGGCGAAGCCAGCCCGTCACCGTGAAGAAAGCCGGAAAACTCCAGCCACCGGCGCTCCAAAGTTCGGTCTCAGAGCACCGAAGACAAGCTTTTGCGAGAAGCTAGAACTAAAATTCGGGCGCAACTGCGGGGTGCGTTCGGCGCATTGCGCAATTACGTCTCCGACGCGGATGTTCGCGGCAAGCTTTTTGAGAAACGGGATTACCAATTCATCAACAAGGCTGAATCACTTCGCGAGCTTGACGTCCGGTTTTTGACGCAGGGCTCGTTTGCTTATGGAACACTCATTAGGCCCGCTCGGCGTTGGGCTCAAGAAATCGACTTGGACGACGGCATCTATGTTCCCATGCCATTTGTAGATGGCCGGCCGGTGTTCTCATCGGAAGGCCTGTTTGAAATTATGCAAAGGGCACTTGAACCGCTAGTGACCCGCGAGGGCTGGAAGTTCAAGCGAAAAAACACCTGCATTCGCATTACACTGGTCGGAAAAGGCGCGCACATTGACCTACCACTGTTTGCGGTCGATGACACAAGCTTCCGCCGTCTAGCCGAAATGTTTGAGCGACAGACCGAAACAACGTTTGGCAAATCGGCCAATCTTAACGATACTCTGGACACCATCGCGAAATCCGTGCGGCTCGGTTCAGGGCAGATTCTCCTCGCTGATCGTGAGGAAGACTGGCGCCCGTCAGACCCGAAGGCCATCCACGATTGGTTCATCGCCAATGTAACGAGATATGGAAAGGTCCTGCGTCGGCTGAGCCGCTACGCCAAGGCTTGGCGTGACGATAAATGGGATGATGCTGCCTTCTCTTCACTGGCACTGATGGTGCTTTGTGTGGAAGCACTAGCCGCGCTTGGCGAGCGCCCGTCCGAGGATCGGGATGATTTGTTGCTTCTGGCTGTTGCCGAGCACCTTCCCGAGCGGATAAGGAGGGGGAGTATTTCTTGGCGTGAAGGCGAGCGTGCATGTGACGATGAATGGTCACCAGAGTGGCGCGAAGAACTTGCCAAAGCGGCTGAGTCGTTTCGTGACGATGTTAAAGCGGCTCTTTATGACACGTTCCATTCGGACGTAGTCATCCAGAAACTCAGGCGGGCGTTGAGTGATCGTATCCCAAATGCGCCTGAAGCGGTGGTGATTGCCGCCGCAGCGCAGACCGCAGCGGTATTGGAGACTAAAGCTGAAACCGTGCCGATGCCTCGCGTAGGATCTTCGGTATCAGCTTGATAGCGGAGCAGACGGCGCGGTGGGAAGTCGACGCTACCCTAAGAAAACGCGGTTTCCGGCATGTCGGGCCAAATCCCGACCGATACCGTGGTTCGTTGCGAATTGGGCATACGACCGCCGAGGTTGAGATCGACATTCCTGACCTGGAATTTGTAGAACTGCCCAAAATCCGATTCGTTGACCGCTCGTCAGTCAGCCTTCCGATTATTGCACACCTGGAGGAAGGCACAGGCCTCTGCTACGCTGACCGCTCCCTACTGCGATTGGACCGGTTCCGACCCGGCGCTTCAATATTGCGTGTGTTGAGAGAGGCCGAAGCAACGATTGCAAAATCGCTCGCCGGCGGCGCGCTTTTGGAAGTCGCAACCGAGTACCCGTCATATTGGGGCGGAAGCAACGTCCTGGTCATGTTTGGCCGTAGCACAACCGCTAGAACTGCCAGACTAGCGGTTCCAAATAGCTTGAATTCGTCGACACAACTGCTTTTGGTCAACGACAAGCAGCATATCCCGGCCGGATTTCAAACAGGACGTTCAGCTATCACCGTACACGCGTCGACGGATATAGGCGCTGGAACTAATATTCTGGTACCAAAAACGCTTGGTCAGCTTCGAGAATGGTATGAGGAACAGTCCGGATTTAGTGTTCCGAGCTTCGGAGAAATCGGCAACGCGTTGTCTGACGGACAGGTGCTGTTTATCGCGGCGCGCAACGGTTGGGTTGGTTGCCAAATCGAACTCCCTACTGACCTCAAGCTGTTGGCAAAGCGTGGCGCAAGGCGGGAATTTCTGCGCGGCGAAATCAGGAAGCGTGAAACCAATATTGGGCTGATCAGGTATCACGGTAGCGAGGCAAGCTTGGACGATATCACTTCCCGCAACCTGAATGGCATGGCCACGTCGCTAAAAGGCAAATCTATCGCGGTTGTTGGCTGTGGAACAATAGGAAGCCATCTAGCTCGGTATCTTGTCCAATCAGGGGCCGGAAACGACGCTCGCCTGTTTCTGGTGGACCGCGAGTTACTTGCAGCCGGCAATCTCGGTCGACACTTGCTTAACTTCGCCGATATCGGTGAGTCGAAGGCAGAGGCGCTTGCTACTGAACTATCCCGTTTTCATCCGGACGTGCGGATCAAAGCACTGGCAATTGACGTAAAGGACGTGTGGAACCGATTGCGCGGATGCGATCTAGTCGTAGATGCTACAGGTGTCGAAGCGGTAAGCGACTATTTGAACCAAAGGGCGCTGGAAGCTCGGTCACTTGGACAGTCTGCGTTTCTCTTGCACACTTGGTTGTTTGGGAACGGAATTGCGGCCCAATCTTTTCTCAACGTGGGTGACGGGTTCGCTTGTTACCGATGCCTTCGTCCCGATCTTGGCAAGCCGTGGCTGAACGATCCCCGCAAGGACGTGAAAGATGTGGGACGTATAGCTGCTACGTCATGTGGGGATGGCCCATACCTACCGTTCTCCGTTGCCGCACCAGCGATGGCGGCGGGGCTTGGCCTGCAGGCGATATTGGATTTCTTTGATGGCAAACCAGGCGCTCGACTACGAACCATTGCACTTGATCTAGAAGAAGCCAGAAAACTGAATGAAAAATCACCAAAGCCACACGAACAGTGTCCCGCTTGCGGAGCTGGGACAGGTGCTCGTTGACAAGAGCGCGTGGGCGGCGATTATTTCATGTGCAAGGAACGAGGGGGCAAAGCATGAAGTAGGCGGGATACTATTGGGTTTGCGTCGAGGAAAGTATCTTCACGTGACCGCGGCGACACTTCCCGGCCTGCGTGATCGCAGTTCGCGAATCTGGTTCCTCAGATTCGATCGTATCCATCAAATCGCCGCAGTTCGAAAATGGCTCGTTTCTGGATTCAAAGTGGACTGGATCGGCGAATGGCACTCACATCCTGAGGTCTCTCCAAAACCATCTCTGGTCGATATCCAAACCTGGCAAAGCCAAGCCAACAAGCGCCGCGCTCCGATGGTTTATGTCATTCTAGGGCTCGAGGGATTCTGGGTCGGCAGGATGGAGCAGGGTTCTGCAGGACCATATGAGCTTGAGCTAGCCGAGGAATCAGACACATCTTTGCTATTTCAAGTCGCCGATTACGCTTAGAGTCCGTGCCGAAACCGCTCATGAGTTTCGTGCGAAGCGCCTGACGAGGATCATGACGGCTGCAGCGTAGAGGAATGCGGTGGCGGATTCGATAGTGGCCTCTGCATCCTTCCATAGCCTGCGGTTGCGGCTGAACCAGGCGAAGAAGCGCTCGACTACCCACCGCCTCTGCTGGACCGTGAAGCCGATCTGGTCGGGCTTGCGCTTGACGATCTCGACGGCGATTGAGGTGGCTTCGGCTAGCCGAAGCAGTTCCAAGAGCTGTGGCGAGAGCACCGCGTTGCGATCCTTGCGGCCCTTGCCCTGCTCGACACGGAGGAGCATGCGCGTCGAGTCGACATCATCGACCTTGAGGTGCGCGACCTCGGACACGCGCAGCCCTGCGCCGTAAGCAACACCGAGGGCGGCCTTGTACTTGAGGCCCGGTGCGGCTTCTAGCAGTCGCCCCGCTTCCTCCACGCTGAGCACATCCGGCAGCTTGCGGTGATAGCGGGTAATCACCAGGGCGCGCGACAGATCCCGGCGCTGCAGTGTCACCAGAAACAGGAACCGAAGCGCCGAGACAGCGCCGTTGATGGTCGCAGGTCCAACACCCTTCTCATGCTGATCAAGCTGGAAGCGGCGGATATCGTCCGGCGTCGCGGTATCAGGCGAGCGCCCGAGGAACGCGGCAAAGTACCGGACATGACGAACGTAGTCCTGCCGCGTGTGGGAGCCGAGGCCCCGCATGAGCATGTCGTGCTGCATGCGCTGGCGAAGCGACGAGATAGGTGCATCGGTCGACGGGGTAGCCATGGCGAGTTCCTCTCGTTGAAGGGAACTCCATGGGCGGCTCGCCCGCAGCTAACCGCTCAAAGGCTATGATTATTACGCCATCTCAGGCAAAGGCGCCCTCCCGCGAAGCGGGTTCGTGCTTGGGAGCGCAAAGCTGTCCTTGATCCACCGGAATGAAATGCTTCCGCTCGCGGAGTTGTTATCCATCAAGAATTCAATACAATTCTTGAACCCTAGGGTATCAACCCCGGGGCATCGCGATGCTCCTCAACATGAGGAGTATCGTGATGAGATTGTTGAGCAAGCGGCAGGTGAAGGAGCTGGTCCTGTACTCTCCCCAACACATAGCGCGCCTGGAAGTGGCGGGCCAATTCCCCAAGCGGGTACGGCTGGGCAACAACCGGGTCGGATGGGTCGAGGCAGAAGTGCTAGAGTGGCTTCAGGAACGCATCGACGCTCGTGGTCAACAGCACTGACTCTCCTTTTGTGAGAGCGAAGAGAACCGGTGGCAACGCCGGTTCTCTTTCTTTTTTACCAGTCTGCGATGGGGATATGCAGGGGGATACGGTATCCACTCGCAGCGTGTGGCTTGCCAGCTGGACATATCTGCTCAAACCGGCTCATTGTAGCGCATGCGGAACTCCGAATTTCGGCAGGAATCACAAAGAGGCAAAGAATTCTGCGGCGGGAACTGGTGGCCGCAACAGCTCGACGCTACCAGTCGGATTCGTCGTCCGGTTTCTCGATATCACCAGGAGGGTGCGGCCTGTTGGACTTGGTCTTTGGGTTTGCACTTGTCGCTGCCTCAGACTGTTCCCACAGAGTCCCTTCACCTTCTTCGTCTTTGTCTTTGCGGTCGTCTCGCCCTTGCGCTTTGGCGTCCTCGCGGTCCTCGGATTTGCTCTGGTACTGGCTCAATTCCGAGTAATGGACGGCATAGTTCGCACGCATCTGGTCGCGAAGCGCGTTCTGCTGATCAGAGGTCATGCGGAGCATTTCCTCCAGGGCACCGAGCGGAAATCGCAACGGGATCGCGGCGCGCGTCATGCCTCGTACATGAGCGGCAAAGGCGCCCTTCGGCTGGGCTTCGATCAGCGCCGGATCACAATTGAGCATCTGGGCGGCGGCCCGCGCGTCCTTGCCAGTGAAGCCGCCGGCGAACTTTATCGCGGTGTTGGCCGAGAACGCATCCTGGAGCTTTGAGTCCAGCTGACCGAGATATTGGTGCGCCAACACCATGCCGATCTTGAATTTACGCGCCTGGCTCAGAATGATCCCGACATTGCGATCGAAATAATCGGCGGCCTCGTCGATATAGACCATGGTGGGCATGCGCTGGCTTTCCGGCAGTGTCGCACGTTCCTGGGCGGCTTGGGCGATCATGGCAATGAAGAAGCGCCCGAAAATTTCGGTACCGCTCTCCTTCAACAGGTCCTTCGCAGTGTTGATCAGGATGACCTTGCCCGCGTTCATTTCGGCGAAGAGATCGAGCTTCGACCGCGGATGAGAGAACATCCGTTCGAAGGTCTGGTTTTCGAGAATGCCCCACAATCTGCGTAACACTTGCTGACGCGTCTGCGCGAATTCTTTTGACGGAAACTCGGTTTCGAAGAAATGCCGGGCGGTGCCTTCCAGGCGCGCAATGTGTTCGGCGAAGCGGATTTCGCTGCCTTTCTCCATCAGTTCGCGCAGGGTGTGAATGGTCGCGTCGGGAATGTGCAGCATCAGCCGCGTGACGTAGCGAAAGATCACGCTCTGCTTTTGCGTCATCTCCGCGGACAAAAGCGTGCCCAGCACGAAATCGTAGAGTTCCAGGATCGAATTGGTCAGGCGCTCGCGCTCCAAGAGCGGATAGGATTGAAGCCGCGCTTGGCCGACGTCGAACAGGTTGAGCGAGACCGGCCACTCAATGTCCGTCGGGTCGACGATGCAGACCCGATCATGCAGCGGTTCACCCGGAGCAAACGCCTTCAGACCAGCAATGTTGGAGATCAAATCCCCCTGACTGTCGATGACGATGACCGAACGCTCTCCGGAGGCGACCGCATCAAGATCCTTGGCGATCAGGTATTGCAATGTTTGCGTCTTGCCGTGACCCGACCCGGCAATGATGTGGTGATGCTCGAACCGGATCGATTGCGGGATGGTGAACATCTCCTCGCCGGCGAACAATTCAAGCAGCGGCGTTCCGGACAGGTAGGTGACGACCAAATCCTCCGGTGTCTTGGCATCAAACTTGGAGGGCATACGGAGAGGTCTGGAAAAGCCGTCTATATCGCGCGGGTCACCGCCCGATGCGGCAACGAAATTCGCCTCAAGGCGCTTGCGAAGTCGGGGAAACAGGCCGAGATGCTCAATTTCTTCAACGTGAGCGGCGACCGCGATCCGCTCCACGACTTCGCCCAATGAGGCGATGCGATCGATCCGCGGCGTCACTACGTTGATCCCGTTACCGACGTCATCAGCGCCTACCTTGCCGAGATTGTCGTAGAGCGCGCCGAAGCATCCCTGCACCAATAGCGTGATGGCGTCCGTGACGGACGGGAACCGCTCCAGCAACGCCTTCTGGGCATTGAGTTCGTCTTTCAACTCCCAATATTGCGCGGTCGTCCTGGTCTCGGCGAAATCTACATCCGGTAGCCGGAACATCCCCTCATATGCGATGAGCTGCGCCGTGAAGTGGCGCAGTTCGTCTCGCCGCTCGTCGGGAAGGTGCAAGACGTTGCCAACATCGCCGGCAACACGCGCGCAAAGGTCGTTCAACTGACCTTCCGTCTTGACCCCGTTGGCCTGGAGCAGGTGGTCGATGCGGCCGTGAAGATGCACCACTTCGGTATGATCGCTCTGGCGGAAAAACCCATAGACGAAGCGGTGGAGCCGAGCGCCGAGGTGCTTGGTCGCTACCATCCTCTTGCGAAGCCTCTAAGCATGATCCGGCGCGAGGTTTCCGGATCAAGCGGCGGCACGTCGGTCGTCTGCGTGCCGCCCCAATGCTTGGCGCTTTCCATGACGGCGCGAAGATAGGCGACCATTTGCCTTAGGCGTTCCTCGCGTATCGAAATATCGACGATCGACTTGCAGCGGAAATGTCGGCCGTAGAGCAAATCCTTGACGTAGACAGTTTCGCGAAACCGATCGTAGAACAGCCATCCGGCGAACGCGCCCGTCGCCAGGGCGGTCGGCGTGCC
Organism: Paracoccaceae bacterium; assembly: GCA_039969355.1. Classification (GTDB taxonomy): domain Bacteria; phylum Pseudomonadota; class Alphaproteobacteria; order Rhodobacterales; family Rhodobacteraceae; genus JL08. Next base: position 5,303 of record JBDVOA010000039.1, on the reverse strand, counting down.
GATCGCGCGACCGAAAAATCCCGCCCAGACGAAGAAGGCAGGAACGACGGTTACCACACCGATGATGACCGACCATTTCATCAGCCCTTCGATTTCTTCGGTGATCAACTTCGCCTGGTCGAAGTCATAGCGATCGATGATCGCCTGTTCATCACCTTCAAGTTCGACCTTGCCCCAAAGCTTGAAGCGAACGGACCGAAACAGTCCCGGAGTCTGCTCGTGACGCATCAAAATCTTCATGTACGGCTTCCTCGTCCCGAACAGGAGAATTGAGACCGGGTTCGATGTATGGGTCAAGTTGCTTTTGAAGATGATCGCGTCGCTTGCTACGGTGGATTCATCCGTTTTCTGTGCATAAGCTCTCGCTAGGCTGGCGATCGTGAAGAGATTAATTGCATCCCTACTGCTCAGCATGGCCATCGCCTGGCCTGCCCAAGCCGAAACCTTCATCGAGAGACTTGGTCGCACCATTGATCAGGTCGGCAAGGATTTGCAGCAAGAGTTGGAAACGCGTGTCTTGCTCGGAAACCGCGCGGCCGGAGACGCCACGCGATTGCGCCAGGGCGTCTGTCTGGCGCTTCGGGGCGGCGAGGTGCTGTTTCGCAACAAATGCACCGCCGAGAAAACCTGCAACGGAACGCGGGACTGCAAAATAGCCTATCGTTGGCCACCGCGTGACTTGATGGAAGCCCGCTGGGGAGAAGGCAAGCCGCTGACCTTTATCGGCGCGGCGGCAAAGCAAGTTGCCTACGAAGGGCAGCCGTGCCTGTCCATTCGCAACGGCACGATCATCTTCTGTTTCATCGACGACAACCGTGCTGCCGCGCCTCTTTTGCCTGCGCCGTCGCTGCCGGGCGGAAATGATATCGCTGAGGTTCCAGAAACCGGCGTCAGCGACACTCCGAAAAAGGACAAGACCGCTCAGAAGGGCGAGCCTGACGAAGACGGTTCACTGCGTCATCAAGCGGAGCGCGAACGGGCGCAAGCCGACCATGACGCAGAGAGAAGGTCGCAAGCTGCCGAACAAAAGAGACGCGAAGCCGAAGCCAAGGCCAATCTCATCGCCGAACTGACCGACGATGCCGACATCGACTGGTTCTTCAAGGACAAGACACTGGCCACTCTGGCACCCGTTGACGCCGCCCAAGCCTGCCGCGACTTCTTCCTGTCGCGCGTTATCGCGGTCGCGCGGCAAGCGCCCGCTGACGCGGTTGAAGCCATGCACGACCGATGTGACAGAAAGGCCGAGCGTTACGGGCGGCGCATCGTCAAGCAGGAAGCCGCGCGTCTGGCTGATCCGTTGCTGAAAGCGCCGGCCACGCTCCAGGGCCTACGACAGCACAACTGGTTCAAGCTGAAGCCGTCAAGTCGGGACCGTTTCACGCCGCTGCAACAAACGCGCTTGGAGATCGAATTTGATAATGCCCTCCGCACCCATCGCGACAGCGCCGTCAACGATGCGGTCGAAACGATCAGGAAAGCCTATAAATCAGCGGAGCCCTTGACCGAATCGGCCGACGCGGCCCTGGCAATGTGCAACCTCAAGGGCAGTCCGCCTGAAGTTCTGATTCAGACCTGCAAGCAGCTCCGCGAATCACTCAGAGCGCGAATCAAGACTGCTCGGTGTCGCCGCGCGATTGACCAATCGGGGGCCACCCGGGGCATGCTCGACATGGCCGTCGAGGCATCCGGGTCGCGCTACGAAACGTGGCCGCTGCGCCGCGTCATATGTGCCGGCGTCGGCAACCATCCCGACTATCAGTTTACGATTGGCAACGGGCTCATTCCCTGGCTCACGACACCATCGCTGCAGGTCTTCAACGGCAACTCCAATAAGCTGCTTGATGTCGAACTCCGGGTTTCAACACCGCGTGACGGGCGATCGTTTGGCCAACTGCTCCTTGATATCGCGACCGGCGAGAACGAGCGCGAAGTGCCGGAAAAGCTGGTGGTTGAAAAAGTTCGCTTTGCGGCCCGTGGCATCACCTGGCGCAACGACCGCGCCATCATCGGCTGCGTCCTCGGTTTCATTAAGTGCCAGTGATTTTTTTGCCTCGACCATAGCGCTTCGCCGCTGATTGTCCCGCGCCATTGCGAACCATAGCAAACGGTGACGCGCGGCTCCGCTTTCGCCAAGCTTGTCTCGGGGCTCGTACAAGAAGACGAGCGACAGTCGAGGCGAAGGACAGATGGACACGGCCGCAAAACGCGACACGCTTGGACGCCGCTGCCGCTTTACCCGCACGCCTCTTGGTAAGCGGCTGGTGCTTGGGCCGCGCGATGCGGTGATCCTGCGCTGGCTCTATCGCTACCGCTATTTGCGCCAGGACCACTTGCTGGCGCTGATCCGGCCGAGGTCAGAAAAGCGCTTTGTGGAGCGGCTCGGCGACCTGTTCCACGAAACCGGCTACCTCAATAGGCCTGCGCTGTTGGCGCCGCATTTCGATGCCCGATCAACGCCGATGCTCTACGAAATCAGTCAGAGTGGCGTGGCCTATCTTGATAGCCATGATGCATTGCCGCCGCGTACCGTCACCTTTTCGCGCCGGTCGCCCCGCGCATACAATCCGCAAATACTGCACACGATGATGATCATCGACACCCTTTTGGCCGTTGAACTCGCGACGAGGCAGACACCCAACCAGCGATTCGTCCCGGTCGATGAAATCCTGGCTCGTGCTCCGGCCTCGACGCGGCGTGCCCCGAATCCGCTATCGATCCCGGTGACTGTTTTGCCGGAGCGCAACCATCCGGTTGTCCGCACCCGCATGGAAACGCACCTTATCCCGGACGCTCTTTACGGCGTAGAGCACCGAGCTGGAGGCGAGAAACGCTATCGGTTCTTCGCGTTGGAATGCGAGCGGACAAGCCCAATTTCGCGATCAACGGCCAAGGCATCGAGCCGGGCCCTTAAGGAAGCGACCTACGATGCGCTGATCCGCTCCGGCGCGTTCACGCAGCACTGGGGCATACCGAACCTTGCGCTGCAGTTCTGTTCGCGGTCCAAGCTGGGTCCCCGTTGAGAGCATCTCATCCGGTCAAAGAAAACGCCGCGCACAGTTACCACATGATGCGCGGCGCTCTGCATTCATTGAACCAAAGGAGAAAAAGGCAATGAATTGATGGAAGCGTACCGGCCAGCCTGATCTTCTTCAACCTCCTTTCGGCGAACTACGCGACGAACCGAACACACTCGGTCTGGTGGGACGGCACTTCAAGTTCCAGGTCGAAGGGATGGAGCGAGACGATTCGGAAGTCGGCCGCTCCTAGACCAAAATATGTCTCCACCGAGAAGCGATCACCGCTACGCGGCTTTTGCTGGAAGTGCCCGCTCTCGGAGACCAGGATGATGTCGTCTTCGAGCGCGACCACAGTGCCGTAAGGACGCCAGGTGCGGTCGGGAACGCCGGACCGACGATAGGCAAAGTGGTATGCGCGCGGCGCTGCAGCATCTCCGGTAGTGAGCAGCACGGCGGCGTAAACGTCAGAGATTGCCGTCGGGTCGTGGTGGAAATCATGCGTGTACCAGTTGCGGCCGTAATGGGCGTTGGCAAGTGCCTGGTTCGGCCAGCCGCTGTCGACCTCGTAGATGCTCCAGAGCGGCGCCAAATGCGTGCTCGTCGGTCTTCGTAGGTGATAGAGGCGTCGTTCGCGGCCGAACTGCGAATAGACGTACTCTTCATCCACGTCCATGAGCGCGACCGGATCAACATCAAGGAGTGACGCAAACCCGAAGACGGTATCGGCGCGCGAGGGGATACCGTGATCAAGCCAGCGATAGATAGTGGCCTTGTGGCGGCTGTCCGGGCGGCCGTTGCTCTTGCCTGAAGAATTGCGCTGGTCGCGATGTTCCCACTCGACCACGAGCCCGTCCACGGATTCGTACCGGTCTTTGATGAGAGACAGCGCCAGAGATTTTCGGATCGGTATCGGCATGTGGTGATCATAGGCAAATCGGTCGCGTTCCCTGTCTCATTTTTTGCGACTCGGTTTGAGACACGCAATTGCGACACCTCGACTATGCTCATTCCCAACGCAATTGAGGTGGGGTGGCCACGATGACGACAAGAGCTATTTCGGGCATGCGAGTGTTGTCTCGTGACCCACCTTAGTCCGCGGGTTCGGTGTCGAGTTCGTCAAGCAGGCGGTGCGCGTCAGCGCCCAAGCATTTGGCGAACACGATGAAGTCGGCAACGTCGAGCCGCAGCTGACCGTTCTCGAACTTCGAGATGTATGCCTGCGTGCGACCGGTCGCACGCGCGAGGTCCGCTTGCGTTATGCCGGCCTCCAGCCGGGCGCGTTTCATGATCTCACTGAGCCGCGTGTTGAGCGGCGAATAAAGGCCGGTGCGCATCCGTTGTCCGTCATACCGCGACAACGGATTGACTAAATTCCAGTTATTATATATTCCAAACAGTAATATTCCTATTGGAATATAGGGAGGGTTATGTTTGCATTCGTCACTATGCGCTCGTTCTGGCGACTGCGGAGCGGTCGTCCGGCGACCTCTCATCCACCAATTCGAAACTAGACGGAAGGAGCAGAGCATGCGGCTACCCACAGCCATTTTTGCAATCGGCCTGGCGGCAGTCGCAGCAGGCTGCACAGCCACCGCTGACGGCGGCGGAGACACGGCGCCAGCGAAGAGGGTTCTTGCGGCCGGCCCGCAAAACGCAACCTGCCAGGCGGACTTTCCGGGCCACGGGCCAGGCTGGCTGACTTTCAGGAATGGAAAGCCGGTTGGTTACCGGACCAACGCCTATCGTGCGAGTTCGGTCAGTCTGTCAGGAAATACCGTCCGAATTGACCAGGCTCGTTTCCATATCAAAAGCGCGAGTTCGCAAGCCCTGGTCGGAGATTGGACCCTTGGACGCTATCACGCAAAGAACCTGAAGTTCGCCTGCAAATAGATACGCCACGCGGCCGGTTTCAGCGCTTCAGACCCAGCATCCAGTCGAAGATGAGAACGGCACCGTCTTGCCGGCACACTGAAAGGCACATGATATGCACATTAGAAGTCTGATCCCCGCCACGGCGTTTCTTTGCGCGTCAAGTTCAGCTGCGTTGGCGGCCGATCCGATCGATCCGGACCGGTTTCGGGAACCGGTCGTGGAGGCTGCCACCTTCGATTGGACCGGTCTTTATGTCGGCGCGCATGCCGGTGCTCTGAGACCGAACTTTGGAGCGCCGGTGGCTGGAGTTTTCCGGCTTTTGCTCTGAGACCGAACTTTGGAGCGCCGGTGGCTGGAGTTTTCCGGCTTTCTTCACGGTGACGGGCTGGCTTCGCCACCGGGATTTTGTAA
>JBDVOA010000038.1:0-2979 GCA_039969355.1 Paracoccaceae bacterium | reverse complement strand
CAAAGGCCCCTCTCGGCAGATTGCTGCGCAATCGCCTGCCGGGCAATGGGAACACAGGACTGTACTAACCAACCGCGCAATCAACGCATTTTGCTCTTGCAAAGCAGACGCCATCCACACAGGACTTTCCGGACCTATGCGCACACAGTACGATCCGTAACGATGTTGAAGCCGCAACTACGGAGATTATACCGCTCTGCGGCGACATTCCCTAAGAGCACATTCCGGGCCCTCTGGACAGGCTCTTCCCATTTCGGTCAAGGGACACGATCCGGGAGAAAAATTGCGAAACTACTGCGATGGTGCTTTGGCATTTGCCAGTTCCAACTGTTCTAGCAGCGCTGCCTCAAGTTTTTTGTCATATCGGCGGTCCTTTACGTGCGCCATGAGATCCTCATGAGTGGTAAGTCCTCTGTCTTGCAAAGAGGCCTGATAACTTTGCATCGCGCCCGGCAAATTGTTCCGAGCAGCGGCAAGATAATTGAGAATAAGTTGAGAAACCGACGCTGAACTGACAAGTGGGTGAACTGACGCAAGCGCTTCTTCGTCGCTTCCATCCATGGCCACTTTATATGCGCGCGTGAGATAGAACGTACTCGGGGGGGCTGGCGATAGATCAATCGCCTGATCAACCAAAGCCAGCCCGTCAACCCAATGCCCCAAGAACTCGGCCGCACGAGAGCCCACATTGTATAGGGTCGAGGGATGCTTGGGAAACAAGTTCAGCAACAAATCGGACACGCGATTGAACTCGTCTAGGTCCGAATTGGGGGCTTCGATGCTGTTGATCAGTGCCACATTCAGTGTCGGCATCCGCAGCGGTGCATGTTCGAGCGACTTCTGGACCGCCATATCTGCGTCTTCCCAAGGCTTGGCGCCCGCTCGGGGATTGCTGTTAAACCGGGCTTCATCAATATGGAGCATCGCCAGTGCAGCCCAGCCATCGCCAAAATCGGGGAAGTCCTCCACAGCCTGCAAAAGGCAGTTACGTAGTTCGAGATGTTTTTCATCCGTTGGCGCGCTCAGATAGAGATGGACGCCCAGATAGCAGAGGTAAGCGTCGAGGTTTTCCGGAGAATTATGCGCATTTTTGACCTTCGCCAACTCAGGCGCAAGCCCACCGGTCGAGGCAAGCTTGAACGCAATCAGACTGGCGATGTCGACAATCGTGTCTCTGACGGCAGTGGCATTGAGTGCGACCGTCTGTGAATTCGTCCAGACAAGCTCTTCTTGCGGATAGGTCACCAGCCTTGTCTGCGATTCCAGCGTGTCATCACCCCAAAAAATATCGCCATCCAGAACATAGTCGACATCGCCGGGATCGATGTCAGCGAAACCACCCACCGGCGAAATGATCGACAGCCATGGGTAGGCAGACAAATCCATGATTAGTTCAGCGTTCAACCCGATTGCGATTTTCTTGGCACTCGGATGTTCGCCGTGGACTTCGGGAATGGAAACAGCAATCCGGACAACCTCGTAGGGCAAGCCCGAGTACATCGGTGTAAATGTCTGTTCACGGGTTTCTTGTTCGGCGGGTCGCAAACCGAACCCGACCATCACCAAAAGCACAATCCCCAAAACAAGGCCAGAGATCGCGGCAGGTCTCAGGAACCGTACTGGAGACGGGGGCGAATCCGGCACCGGAGCAGAGAAAACCGGTCGGTACGTTCCCTTGGGGATTTCAACGCACACATCCTTTGGTTCGGCATATTCGGCTTTATAAAGCCGCAGCGCGTCTCGCAGACGACCCATTTCAGACCGCACGATACTGTCGGTGTTGGGGTCAAAGGACGCGTCTCTTCCAAGCACGTCCAGGGCGATGGAAAAGGCTTTGATTTCCTCACCGCGCCCCGAGATTTCTTTGTCGACAAGATATTTCAACAGCGTTGCGCGCCGCTCACTGCTTCCCAAGACTCCGGATTCGATGACTTTTTCGATTGTTATGTTGGCTTCGCTCAGGGGTGTTTTGCCAGCTGGATTCATTTTGCCGCTCACGATCGCTTGCCCAATTTTCTGAAATTTGCCGAACAGACGTATGCAAATATTCCCATATCACACCTGTTACTGCCGTGCACGTACTGGCGTATTGCCGTTCCCTAAGCATTCTGGCCGAGGATTTTTTAGAGGGAAACCAACTATGGCCTACGAAAACAAACTCAGCTTTTCAATCGATAAAACCGCGCAAGAAATCAAACAGATCGAGGAGATGTTCAGGCAGGCTGACCAGTTATATGATGGGTTTTCGGAACCTGAGTCTTCGTCGCGAGAGGCACTTGACCCGGCCAGACAACCGCTGCTCGAGCAAGGTGGAACAGAGAGTGCCCGGTCGGATTCCATGGAAGATATCCACAATCACATTTGGATCCTTAGCGTTCTTACTGACCTTAGAACCTTTGCTTGCGCAAACGGAATGCCTGTCCTTGCAGAGCATTTGGATGAAACGGCAATTGTTGCGATGACCGAGATCGCCGCAATAAGGAATGTGTAGGATCAGCTGAAACGCCCTGAGTTTACTAGACGCTTGCCTCGTTCATTTTCCATTGTTTGATTTCGTAGTCAACCGGAGGCAGCATGCCGTTGTTCGTGTGCTTGCGGTTGGGGTTGTAGAACATCTCGATATGATCGAACACGTCTTGCCCTTGTCCCTCAACCCGGACATCGATCGGTGTCCGAAATCTCGCTGCAGCCTGCACGAACGCCCGCTTTTCTTTCTGCGCCGCAGCTGTTGTCTCCGGTCGAGTACGTCGCTGCATCTGCGAGCGTCGGCGCCTGGCCATGTCTCCTCTGGGCTCCTAGCTGCCATTCGTGGCGGTAGGTGGCAAGGTCTGCTATGCGGGACAAAGCCACCGTTCAAAAAAAATTCTGAATGGCGGCTTTGTTTGTCATGCCCCTCGATCTTCCAACCAGGGCAAAACTTAAACCTGAGTTCTTACCATGGCCCCGCCGAAGCCCCGGCGCGGATGCTCAGCTTTGTGA
>JBDVOA010000037.1:0-9036 GCA_039969355.1 Paracoccaceae bacterium | reverse complement strand
TCTCCGACGCAATCAGTTCAATCTCATCCCGCTGACGCCCCAACTCAGACGAAACCGCCGCCATAATCTCAGGATCACGCGAAAACAAGGACTCCGTAAAAAAACCGGGGTTGCTGTCTAGGGTATTCATGGTCAGGCTCCCTGATTATTGTTCTAGCCGGTCCAGCCAAGGCCAGCCGCAATTCCGTGCGTGTCGTCGCGACATTGACATTGGGATTTCCGTCCCGGTCGCCACCAATCTAGGAATGAAACTCGCTGCAAGGTGTGCAGTTCTCCTTGAGACCATAGTGTTCGGCGATAGCAGACTGAAAACGCGCGAAAAGATTCGGTACTGCATCAAAAAGACTATCGCGGAAAAAATGCAAACCCCATTCGATTTCATCGCCGGGCGTAGGCCTTTTCAGCCACAATTCTCCCGTCAACCACACCAGATCAATTTCACCTTCTATGTCGCACAGAACCTCTTGCCGCTCTGTCGGGGCCCAACGATGAGTTTCGAGCGAGACAATTGCGCGATAAATGCGGCGAAGTATTTCCAGCACAGTAACGCGCTTGGCCTCAGTTGGATGTGCCGTCAGCGTTGGACCAACCGAAAATACGTCTTTTGCGAGACTGAATTTTGCAAGAGTAGCGTCTCTGCTCTCGCGCAGAACCTTGGCAAAGCTACCTTCTATAGCCAGTTGAGCAAATTTGTTCTCTGTAATTCGCCTAGCGCACACAGCCGCATTTTCTCCGGCGATCTTGATGAGCTGAAACTTGATGTTCTGTGTTTGCTGCAAGAGTTGAACATCAGAAAATTCCTGCGCCGAAAGCCAATCACCTTCCAGATGTGGCAGTATCTCGGGCGCGCGTTTGCGAATTAAATTGGGCCACAGATCGAAAAGAACGGCACGCAAGCTATCGACATCGGGTTCAAGGCGAGGCCCGCCCCAATCTGTTTCGGCAAGAGCGGCGTGGCTTTGCATCAGTTCACACGATCACGCGGGACTCGCCCATCAAAAAAGTCGTGCAAATTGTCGATTACGCGAAATCCCATCGCCTCTCGGGATTCGCGTGTGGCACTACCCAAATGTGGTAACATGACCAGTCGATCGCTATTCATCAGCCTTGGATTTATCCGCGGCTCGCCTTCAAACACATCAAGTGCGGCGCCGCCGATCGTCTCGAACCAGAGCGCTTGAGTTAGCGCAAGCTCGTTTACGATTTCGCCACGTGCCGTGTTGATAAGAAAGGCGTCTGGCTTCATGAGGTTGAGACGCTGGGCGGTAATCAGGTTTCGGTTTTCTGCGCCCCCTGGACAATGCAGCGACACAAATTCGCATTGGGGCATCAGCGCCTCGATGCTGTCGACCTGCTTTGCGTTGCAGTGGGCCAGCACCTTTTCATCAACCGGGCTACGGTTCTGAATGATGATTTTCATGCCGAATCCGTGATGGGCCCTTTGTGCCATCGCCTGCCCGATCCTTCCGTATCCGATGATCCCCAGTGTTTTTCCCGACACTTTTGTGCCAACAAGATGCGTGGGGCGCCACCCCGACCAATCCCCTGCACGCAACTCGCGTTCCCCTTCGCCGGCCCGCCGGGCAACCATCAGCAACAAGGTCATTGCGAGGTCGGCAGTACATTCGCTCAACACATCCGGTGTATTGGTGACAGTAATGCCGTGGTCGGCGACACGCATCATGTCAATATGGCTATAACCAACGCCATAGTTCGCCAAAATCTTGGTCTGGGGTTTCACCACCTCCAACGCCGTTGACCCAATCTTGTCCGTCACTGTTGGAAGAACTGCGTCATAAGATGCCAGCGCCTGCTTGAAATCCGCAGGATGCAGTGGTTGGTCAGACTTATTGAAAACAGCATCAAATCCATCTGCCAGCTTCGCCTCTACCGCTACAGGCCACCGGCGCGTCACAAGTACCTTGGGCTTTACCATGACCAGATCCTCTTATTGCAATACATTTGCAATGGTTTTGCCAATGACAGCGGGGTGTTCCGCGACGGTCACGCCAGCAGCCGTCAAGATTTCAACTTTCTCGCTTGCGCTTTCCCCGAACGCGGAAATGATTGCGCCAGCATGTCCCATTGTTCGACCTTTTGGCGCGGTTAATCCGGCCACATAGGCAACAACCGGTTTGCTGATCTGCGTGCGGATGTATTCGGCGGCTTCAGCTTCCTGTGGACCGCCAATTTCACCGATCATACAGATCAGATCAGTTTCGCCATCCTGCTCAAATTCCTGCAGAATATCCTTGAAGGACGACCCGTTGATCGGATCACCCCCGATTCCAACACTAGTGGAAATCCCAATGCCACGTTCTTTGAGTTGAGCTGCTGCTTCGTAACCCAACGTTCCCGAACGACCGACAATGCCCACATTCCCCTGAAGGTAGATGTGGCCTGGCATGATTCCCAACAGTGCCTTTCCGGGGCTGATAGTGCCCGCGCAATTCGGTCCGGTCAGCACCATGCGCCGTTCTTTGGGGTAGCGATACATATAGCGTTTCACTCGGATCATGTCCTGGGCTGGAATACCGTCGGTGATGCAAACGCAATACCGTATTCCTGCATCTGCAGCTTCCATTATGCTGTCAGCCGCAAACGGCGGCGGCACAAAAACCAATGTCGACTCGGCACCTGTAGCAGACACAGCCTGTTTAACCGTGTTAAAGACCGGTACACCTTCGACGGTCTCACCGCCTTTTCCTGGGACAACGCCACCAACAACGTTCGTGCCGTATTCGATCATATCCTTTGTGTGAAACCGGGCCATTTTTCCGGTAATACCCTGCACGATTACCTTTGTATCGCGGTTCAGAAAAATGCTCATTACACCGCCCTCACTTTGCTGGCAATTGTTTGATCACTCTGCCAAGCACCAACCGCTCGTTCAGCCGCTTCCATCAGCGTGGTCGCCCGGATCAACGGCAGGCCGCTTTGGGCAAGAATTCTCTGACCTTCTTTAACATTTGTACCCGCGAGTCTGACTATAACGGGGACATCAACCTGCACTTCCTGCAAGGCCTGAATTACCCCTTGCGCCACCCAATCGCAGCGGTTGATACCGGCAAATATGTTGACCAGAATTGCCTGCACGTTCTTGTCCGTCATCACGAGACGAAAGGCCTTAGCAACCCTTTCAGGCGTCGCACCACCTCCGATATCAAGGAAATTGGCGGGCTCTCCTCCGGCAAGTTTGATGGTGTCCATTGTCGCCATAGCAAGCCCTGCGCCGTTGACAATGCAGCCGATGTTCCCTTCCAGACCGATGTAGGACAGACCCCGGTCGGCGGCACGACATTCCCGCGCATCTTCTTGTGATTTGTCCCGCAGCTCGGATATTTGCGAGTGTCGGAACAAAGCATTGTCATCAAATGCCATCTTGGCATCAAGCGCCATGACACGATTGTCGCCGGTGACCACAAGCGGGTTGATTTCAACCATCGTCGCGTCGAGTTCAGTAAACGCGCGGTAGCATCCCTGAATGGTACGCACCATTTGCTGGATCAACGAAGCTTCTATGCCAAGGGAAAAAGCGATCTCGCGGCACTGGAAATCCTGAAGCCCGACCGCCGGTTCAACAGTCGAACGTACAATACTATCAGGACGACTTGCCGATATATCTTCGATTTCCATGCCACCCTCGGCACTCGCAACGATCATCACGCGCTGGCTGGTCCGATCCAATACCAAGCCAAGATAAATCTCTCGCTCTATCGGTACTGCAGCCTCGACATAGACACGATAAATGCCCTTTCCTTCGGGACCAGTCTGATGCGTGACGAGTTTTCTGCCAAACATGCCTTCGGTGGCGCTTTGAATTTCGGTGTCGCTTTGGCAGACTTTGACGCCGCCTGCCTTGCCGCGGCCGCCGGCATGAATCTGGGCCTTAACGACCCAGCGCTCACCACCCATTTCGCGGGCGCGATATGCCGCTTGTTCTGGGCTATAGGCGAGCGCACCAGTCGGAACAGAAACGCCAAAGTTGCTCAGTAGTTCTTTCGCCTGATACTCGTGTATGTCCATAGTTTCATTCTCCCTCGGCAGCCGGTCACTCAGCAGCGATCGCTGTTTTGTAGTGGCGATCAAGCTCGTCAGTGACAGCTTCAAGATCGACATGCGCACCCATCGCGGCCATCGCGTTTGCAAAGCGGACCACAATGTCTGAGATCGCGATCGGGGTAAGCAGGTTAAGAATTCCAATGCGGATTTGAACCGGTGCGGACAAAGTCGGCCAGATGCCAAAACCTTCGGCGCGACAGGTCTGCACCAGTTCCAATTCTCGCCCAGCAAGGCTGTCTGGCAGGTTCAGCACCACAAGGGATGTCATATTTGATGTCACTTTGCAGCCCATGGTCGTGACCGCCTTTCGAAGCGCTGCTTCGTGGAATGCATAATCGCAGGCGCGCTTGGCGACCGATTGCTGCAGTGTAATGCGCAACGCCTCGTGAAAGGCTGCGACCGCGTAGCCGCTATGGGTTCGGTGATACGTACCCTTTTCTACGTCTGCCCCGCCGACGATACCCCAATGCCGCGCCTCCATAAGCGGGTGATGCACGAATGTCCGGCATCCATTGGCTTTGAGGCTCTCAACATAACGATCTGTAAATGACACCGGTGCGTAGGTCAGAGGCAAGCAGCAGATGCCCTTTTGCGGGCATGACGCCCACCCCTGCACACCCGGATAATCATCAATTCGAAAATCTTCGACGCCCAGCGAGGACACCGCGTCGACCAACCCCATGACGCCATGCCGTTCGCACGAATCTGAGAAACCTTTGATGTCGTTCACCCGCCCGGACCCGGTTTCCCAATGTGCCATCGCAGCCCATTTCGGCTTGTGTTTCGCAAGCGCCTCTTCGATGACATCACGCGTTACGGACTGGCCGTGCGGAACGTCGATGATAGTCACATTCGCGGCTTGAGGGTCCAACGGATTGGCAGCAAGTTCTTGTGCAGTTGCCGCCTTCATCCGCAAAGTCAAACCGTCGATGCCGGAAAACGTGCCGTTTACAAACATCACAACGCTGTCACCTGGCAGCACTGAACTGAACATCATATCCAGCCCGCTCCACCCGGTACCGGCAACTCCGAAAGTGTGAATGTTGTGTGTACCCATCACCTGACGCAGCATCATCTTGCATTCAACCATGCCGCGCAGAACATCTGGCTGCATGTGGTCCGCAACACCAGCGCTGGCAAACTGCCGCAACACACGCGGATCAGTATTGCCTGGTCCTGGGCCGGCGGCCAATGTCTCAGGGATAACGAGTTGCGGAAAATGTCTAGTATTGGCCATGGTCATGTTTCCCGTTGATCAAATGCAATTCACAAAAAGAAGACTATGACTCAGGCAATCGCACAACGTAAGATGCTCCTGCTTTTGGGTATCTATTAGGGTGGGGAATTTACTACCCAAACCGGTAAATATGCCGTAGTATACCAAAAATCGCCCTACCCTAATGAATAGTTTCCTCCATATAACTTCTAAATATCAACGAGTTGATAAAGATGGCTCCAATTACAATCATGTTGGCAGACAGCAATCCGCTGGTTCTTTCTGCAATGTCGGGCGTATTTGACGGCGATTCCAGATTCTCTCTAGTTGGTACATCCGCGACTGCCGAAGGATTTTTGAGCACGGTCGTGCGCATCCCGGTTCAAGTCGGGGTCATCGATTGGAACTTGCCGATTCTAGGCGGCGCACGCTTGTTAGAGGTACTTCGAGAGCAGGAAGATTCGCCTAGGTTGGTTGTCTACGCCGATGAAGGCAGCGACGCGCATCGCGCTGCGATGAGCGCCGGCGCAGCCGGTTTTGTTGCGCGCAGCGGCCAGGTCGAAGGTTTGCTGGATACCTGCGAACAGGTCGCCGCAGGAAAGATGGTATTTCCGTTTCTCGACGTCCGCGAACTGCAGAACGATCCTATCCATTCTTTGTCCCGCAAAGAACGCGCCATGCTGGAGGCGCTGTCAAAGGGACTGACCAATCGGGAGTTGTCCAAAGAACTGGGAATCTCGACCAATACAGTCAAATTCCATCTGTCCAATCTTTATGAAAAACTATCTGTTCGCAATCGGGCTCAGGCCATTGCATTTTATTATTCCAGCCGCCTACCGGGGGAAACAATAGGTCCATAGTGTCGACGAAGTTTCGTTACATAACGCGAGATCTACGGTTACAAAATATTATTGACAAGAAACAAATTTTCCTAATTGCATCGCCATCATCTTAATTGTCCCTTGCCTAGGAGCATCACCCCATGAGTTTCCATCCCATTGAACAAGCCCCCGCGCGTCTCAATCGCAGCGAACTCGCGGTGCCAGGGAGCCAACCCCAAATGTTTGAAAAGGCTGCGAAATCTGATGCCGACGTTATTTTTCTGGACCTTGAAGATGCGGTCGCACCAGATGAAAAGGAGCAGGCCCGCAAGAACATCATCAAGGCGTTGAACGAAATTGACTGGGGTAGCAAATCCATGTCGATTCGCATCAACGGCTTGGACACACATTACATGTATCGCGATGTTGTTGATGTTGTCGAACAAGCTGGTGAACGGCTGGACCTGATCATGATTCCAAAGGTGGGAGCCGCCGCAGATGTCTATGCGGTTGATATGATGGTGACACAGATTGAAGAGGCCAAAGGTCTCAAGAAACGGATCGGCTTCGAACATATTATTGAAACGGCACTGGGGATGCAAAACGTCAGCGAAATAGCGGCGGCCTCGAAGCGTAACGAAAGCCTCCATTTTGGTGTTGCCGATTATGCTGCCAGTACGCGCGCCCGGACCACGGTAATCGGGGGCGTGAACAAGAATTATGCGGTGCTAACGGATCCCGACAAAGACGATAGCCGGGAATTGCATTGGGGTGACATGTGGCATTATCCAATCTCGCGTATGGTTGTGGCTGCTCGTGCTAATGGTTTGCGCCCGGTCGACGGCCCATTTGGTGATTTTTCCGATCCCGAAGGATTCAGAGCCGCTGCATATCGTGCGGCAGTCGTTGGCTGTGAGGGAAAATGGGCAATCCACCCCAGCCAGATCGCGCTTGCCAATGAAGTCATGAGTCCCTCCCCAGAGGAAGTGGATCGGGCCCAGCGTATCCTCAAGGCAATGGCCGAGGCGGAGGAAGCAGGCAAAGGAGCTGTTTCACTGGATGGTCGTCTGATTGATTATGCTTCAATTCGGCAAGCCGAGGTACTTGTTGAAAAAGCCCGGCAAATCGCCGCCGAATAGTTCTGCGAAATCTGTGTGCGATGATCAGTTTATTGATTAGGATTAAGAGCATCAGCCGCGCTCTTCAGCCGCTGATGCTCTTTGAGCACCATACACCGCAATCTCATATTCCGTGTTTTGGTGCCTCAAGATTCGGGTACAAGCGGACGAACACCCCAATCCTGCAAGTCATTCACCAACAACAATGCGACCTTGCGCAGCACCCTGCGGAGTTTGTCAATCTCAGCGCCACTTAAATCATTGAGTTGCAACGCCTTATCCATGCAGGTCAGCCAGTTTTCAGCATCTTCTTTTGAAATTGGCACGTGCGCATGCATCAATTTTACATCCATGTGCCCATGCTTTTCTTCAAAGTAACGACGTCCTCCCAGAAAACCGCTTAGGAAATTGAACTGTTCATCACGCGCATGTTCCAACCCATGGCCCCGCAAATGCAGCTTCTTGATATTCTCACCTTCGGGGGCCGTTTCAATCAGATCATAGAAATCGTTGACCAACTTCAACAACGCGCTTTCTCCGCCAACTACGTCAATCATCTTCTTTGGCATCTCGGTCTCCGCAACGTTGATAATGTTGATTTCGGGGCGATGATTGTCAGGGAAAAACTACAGCAATTCAATAATTTCTATTATTCAGGGAATATTATGTTCCATGGGCTTGCGTTTCATGCAGGTTGCGCGCGCCCTCAATCGGTGAAAGCCGGGCAGCACAAGGTCAAACGATGGCACTACTGTTAGGGCTTTGCGCCGCATTCTCCTGGGCTTTTCACGACCTTCTGGTGCGACAAATATCCCAAAGCACTCCCATCTTGCCAATGCTTTTCCTCGTGATGCTCTCGGGCACCGCTTTCCTGTTTGTGCCCGCAGTTCAAAGCGCCACCTGGATCGAATTGACCCGACAAGACGCAGCAGTTGCTTGTTTCTCAGGTGCAACTTTTGCACTCGCAAGCTTGTCTCTTTATGCCGCATTTTCCATTGGCCCTGTCAGATTGGTTGCCCCCATCATCGGTGCCTACCCTGTACTGTCGATGGCTTGGGCAGCAATCAATGGGGCGGAAATATCTGGCCTGCAATGGGGAGCAGTTTTGATTGTGGTCATGGGTATTGCGATGGTTGCGGCATTTTCAACGCCGACGGAGAGTGTAAACGGGCGAAATCGTGCCATTTTGTACGCCGCATTGGCCGGAATCGGTTTTGCAGCGACATTTGCAGCATCGCAAGCCGCGACCGGAAATGGCGCGGAAATGCCCGTAATTTTCGTCTCGCGCGCGTCCGCAACAATTACCGTGGGAATACTCTTGATTGTCCTTCTGCGGCCGCCAAAAGTCCCGCGGGCGATCCTGACGCGACTGGTCGCGATGGGTTTCCTGGATGCCTCTGCTCTCGCACTTGTCACGCTTTCGGGTACGCTCCCGCATCCGCAACTCGCGGCTGTTTCAGCCTCTTTGTTTGGAATGCTGACAATCATACTGGCACGGATCATTCTACGCGAACCCATGAATGGGTTGCAGTGGATGGCCGCGGCCATCGTGTTTTGCGGTATCGGTGTTCTGGGATTCAATTGATCCAGCCAGCGGCCAACTGCCGTTGGTGTGCAACATGGTGTTTTGTATGAGTATTGCGACAGTTACCAGCGTGTCCTGATAGTCCGTCACTTAGTAAGTCCTGTGTTTTCTGGGAGGTTGTTTGCGCGCAGGGCTGCTGTTGTTGTGTTTGCGAGGAGGCATGCGATTGTCATAGGGCCTACGCCGCCTGGGACGGGGGTGATTGCGCCGGCGACTTTGGCGCAGCTGTCGTAA
>JBDVOA010000036.1:0-58250 GCA_039969355.1 Paracoccaceae bacterium | reverse complement strand
TCGAGGGGGGGGCATGAAGGTGAAAGCACCGGGCTGGCCTTCAAACGGAAATTCAAGTTCTACAAAGACCACTTCTTCGCTGCGCGGGCGCGGGGGCGCACTGGATGCTGATGTGTTCTGCCTTTCTGTGCGGGCGCGTATCGGGCCAACAAAGGCGGACAGCGGACTTTCGCTGCGCCGCGCACGAACAACCGCACAGCGGACAAACCAGACTTGTGCAGATGCGGCTATTGCTGACGCAGCAATCTCTAGCAGATGTAGCGACGACTATTTGGCAGAGCGGCAAATTTCGCCGAAGCGTACGTTCGAACACGCACATAGGAGCAAATCTCAAACTGACTTTTCGCTGCAATCCGTTCGAACAATCGAGACGCGGACAGACCGGTCTTGCGCAAATTCAGCTATTGCTGAAGCAGCATTCCTTCTGGGTTGCAGCGGCGACTACTTGGCGGCGCAGCAACTCTCAACGGTGCAGACGTTCCGACGCACTTATTTGGTATGCTTCAGACTGATCATTCACTGTGTTCCATCGGCGCATCGGGCATCAAAACGTGCATTCCTGAGAGTTAGGAGGAGATACTGAAATTCGAATTTTACCAGCAGCAGAAACCGCCATCGACCAGAAGGTCGACGCCGGTGCAGTAGGAAGCCGCATCGGATAACAGGAACACAGCAGGACCAACCATTTCGTTGACGTCAGCCATCCGCTGCATCGGTGTCTGGCTTTCGAATTCTTTGGTTTGATGCACCATTTCAGGCCGAGTATTCATTGGCGTCGCCGTATAGCCGGGCGAGATCGTGTTGACCCGAATGCCCCGATCCACCCACTCCATTGCCATGGATTTCGACATATGAATGACGCCTGCCTTGGATGCGTTGTAGTGTACCTGACTTAACCCGCGATTGACGATCACGCCTGACATCGAAGCGATATTGACGATGGAGCCTCCTTGGCCATGTGCCAGCATTGCGCGGCCCTCGGCCTGACAGGACAGCCAAACGCCTTTCATGTTGATGTCCATGAGGGTTTGATACTGATCCTCGCTCATGTCCTCGCAGGGGTTCGCATTGGCAATCCCCGCGGCGTTGAGCGCGAGGCGAAGCGGCCCGAGATCGGTCTGCGTACGCGCAACGGCGTCGGCCATTGCCTCACCCGATGTCACATCGGCGGCAATCTGGAGCGACTTGCGCCCGGTCTGAGCAATGAATTCTGCTGTTTCAGCCAGACCGTTGTCGGTGCGGCAGTCAAGCAAGGCCACATCTGCCCCGCTCTGCGCCAAGCCAATGGCGATCCGCTGACCGATGCCGCTGCCAGCTCCGGTAACCAAGGCGGTACGGCTCGACAGATCAAATAGCGCAGGCGCATTGAGAGTGAGTTCAGACATAGCTGGCTCCTTTTGGATGCTGTGGCAAACGCCTCAAAGCGTTGCCAATTCCATGATCGACACGTCGTTTGCGTCTTCACGAGACAAGATACCGGATTGTTTGCCCTGCGCCATGACCATGACCCGGTTAGAGACGCCCAGCACCTCTTCCAAATCCGAGCTGACAACGATGACAGACACCCCTTCTTCGGCAAGACCAACGATGATGTCATAGATCGAAGAACGTGCCCCAACGTCGATCCCGCGTGTTGGTTCGTCCAGAACCACCACACGCGGATTGCGCGCAAGCCATTTAGCAATGACAACTTTCTGCTGGTTGCCGCCCGACATCTCATCGGCATTCTGATGGCCCGCGCCTTTGACGCCGAATCTCGAGATGCTGTCGTCGGCAAAGCTATTCACTTTGCGTTGGGTGACCCAACCAGAGGGGGCGACCTCTTTCATATTGGCATAGGCGATGTTTTCGGCAATCGAATGCTGCAGGACAAGGCCTTGAAGTTTACGATCTTCCGGAACGTGCACGATGCCATTGCGGATGGCATCTTGCGGCCTGCGCGGCGTGATCTCTTTGCCATGCAGAAGCACCTGTCCGCCGCTAATGGGATCGACACCGGTGATGGCGCGTACCAGCTCGGTGCGGCCTGCGCCCACAAGGCCGGCGATGCCGAAAATTTCGCCCTTGCCGACTTTGAAATTCACGCCAGAAAAGTGACCCAGACCGGATTTCAGATCCTTCACCTCTAGCACCGTCTCTACTTGCGGGGTCGAAATGGTGGGGAACATCCGGTCGAGGCTACGCCCGACCATCGCTTCGACAATGGTTCTGACAGGCACATCGGCACTGTCGAATTCCTGCACCTTCTCGCCGTCACGCATGACGACGATGCGGTCAGCAATGCGTTTGATCTCTTCCAGCCGATGCGAGATATAGATGATGCCGACACCATCGGCTTTCAGCCGTTCGACCTGTTCGAAGAGCTTCGCCGTTTCCTCGCCGCCAAGTGCGGCTGTCGGCTCGTCGAGGATCAGCAGGCGCGCGTTCAGCGTCAACGCCTTGGCAATCTCGATCAACTGTTGGTTTGCCGTGGACAGACCCTCGACCAAGCGGCGCGGCGAGATGTCCAGACCCAGCCGCTGCAGGCCCACATGGGCGCGCTCTTCCATCGCCTTGCGGTCCACGACACCCGCGCGGGTCGGATAGCGGCCGACGAAGATATTTTCTGCAATTGACAGGTGCGGCAGCAACAGCAGCTCCTGATGGATCATGCCAACCCCGCTGTCTAACGCTTCGCGGGGGTTGGCGGGCGTATAGGTCTCGCCTTGCCACACCATATCTCCGGTTGAAGGAGGCAGTGTACCAGAGATGACATTTGAGACTGTCGATTTGCCGGCACCATTCTCGCCAAGCAATGCCACGACTTCGCCCGAATAGACATCCAGATCAATGCCATGCAGGACTTCAATCAGTCCAAAGGACTTCTTGATGTTTCGCAATGACAAGATCGGTGCCTTACCGTCTGACGTCATGGAATAACCTTTCGCTTCATGGTGCCGGCATGGGAGGTTTACGGGTGTTTTTCAACGAAGCGCGCAGCGTCGTCGCATGTTGTCAGCACCGCGTTCGGGATTTGGCGCGCAGGCACCGATGCCCCGTTTGAAACCGCGATGGCAGAGTTCACGGCCAGAACGCCCATCGCTTGGGTGCTTTGCGTAGCGGTCACGATAAAGGGCGTGTCGCAGGCAACCAAGGATTCCAATGCTGCGCCGTCGCCGTCATAGCCGCCGACGATAACTTGATCCGCAAGTCCAGCCACTTCAACGGCCTTCGCAGCGCCCATTGCAAGGCCATCGGCCTGACCAAAGATGATCGAGATATCCGGATTGGCTTGCAGCATGTTCTGCGCGATGTTGAAACCCTCATCAGGGGACCATTGCTGGCTCCATTGCTGAGCAACCAGCTCTACACCGGGGTTCTCGTCGATGGCCATTTTGCAGCCTTCAAAGCGCTGAACTTCGGGCGTGGTGCCCTTTTGGCCATGGATGACAACCATTTTGCCTTTGCCATCAGCCAGACCGATGATGTGGTCGCACACCTGGTAAGCCGACAAGACGTTCTCGCCATAGATGACGGTATCGCCGGGCTCACCATCGGGCTCACGGTCAACGTTGATGACAGGAATGCCTTCGGCGCGGGCCAGACGTGTGGGAACTGCCGCCGCTGCAGCGCCGGCTGGGATGTAGATGAAGGCATCGATGCCTTGTGTGATCAAATCCTGTACTTGGCTCACTTGGGTGGCCGTATCATTCTTGGCGTCGACAACGATAACTTCGATGCCCAGCTTCCCGGCATATCCTTCAACGCCCAGCTTGATCTGGTTGAAGAAGTCAGCTTGCAGGTTTGGAACGGCAAGGCCGATTTTGGAAACACCGCCGACACCATCGGCTGTAGCGGATGTGGCAAGCGCTGCGACAGCGGTCGCTGCCATCAGGCTCTTGATTGTTTTTCTCATGGTTTTCTCCTCCGAGTTGTTTGGTCCAGCCCAGTTGGTTGGAACCATTTTCAGTCCGAAAGTGCGGACCAGCTTGTAAGAGACGTTGCAGTCAACAACGCCTCATTCGTTCATACTCTGCGGTGCTTGAATGTTTCCGCCGCCACCGCGAGCACAATGACGAGGCCGATGATGACGGCCTGCAAAAAGGGTGAAACGCTCAGCAGGTTTAGGCCGTTGCGCAAAACACCAATGATCAACACACCGATCAATGTTCCGACAACACCTCCCGTGCCGCCCGACAAGCTGGTGCCGCCAATCACAACGGCAGCAATGGCATCAAGCTCGTATGCGACACCTGAACTTGGCTGTACCGAGTCGAGCCGTGCCGCCAGCAAAACACCCGCAAGGCCGGACAGCAAAGCGCAGACAGTATAGACCATCACCGTCGTCAATCTGACATTGATACCTGCAAGGCGCGCGACTTCGGGATTGCCGCCAATGGCAAACAACGACCGCCCTTCTTCGCGAAACCGCAGGAACAAAATAGAGACAATAAATACAACCAACATCACGGCCACGGTCATCGTCAAAAACCCAAATTGCCGGATAATGGCGCCCATGTTGAACCATGCCGGGAAGCCGATGATTTGCGAGCCATTGGTTATCATATTGGCAAGGCCGCGCGCGATCGACATCATCGCCAAAGTGGCAATAAAGGCGGGTACTTTGAACTCTGTGATCAAAAGGCCCGAAATCACTCCGCACAGCGCTGCGGCCGCCAGAGCGCCACTGATCGCGACCCCCATCGGCATCCCCGCCTGAACGTTCAGATAGCCCAACACCATCATCGCAAGCGCCATGACAGAACCGACTGACAGATCAATCCCACCAATCAAAATCACAAACGTCATGCCGACAGCCATAATTCCGAGCACCGTGATCTGATCAGCAATGTTCAGAAAATTGCGAAACGACAGGAAAGAATCCGTCGCGAAAGAGAGAAAGAAACAAAGCAGGATTAGGCCGATCAACGGCCCCGTCGCCCCACTCAACGAGAAAAACTGAGACAGTCTTGCCCGTACTTCCGAGCTGGAACTCATGGTCGTGGTCATTTTTCCCCCTCATATCATCGGTATGGAATATATATTCACATCCGATATTAAATGCCTATTCGAACAATTTAAACCTGTCAATACTTGCAGATGACCACATAAAGTGTATTAAATTTTGGATCAGGGTAGCTTGACAGATTTCTGGCTGCATGTTTTTTATAGGATGAATTTTTATACAGGAGCGTGCATGAATTCCCCTGAACTAAGGGCGGTAGCCAATAGAATCAGACGCCGTGACCTGAAAGCCGTCTTTGAAGCCGGTGCCGGGCATGTCGGTGGAGAAATGTCTGTCATCGATCTTCTTACGGCGCTCTACTTTCATGTCATGTCGGTCAACCCGTCTGATCCACGCGATCCCAATCGCGACCGGCTTGTCCTCAGCAAGGGTCATACCGCCTTAGCGCTCTATATCGTTCTTGCGGAAAAGGGCTTCATTCCAAAAGAAGAAATTGCGACCTTTCTCAAACCGCATTCACGCCTGAACGGGCACCCGAACCGCACAAAGGTGCCGGGGGTTGAGACCAACACCGGCCCCTTGGGGCATGGGCTGCCCATCGCTGTTGGCATGGCCAAGGCCGCACAACTGAACAATGCAAATTGGCGTACTTTTGTGATCACCGGAGACGGCGAAATGCAGGAAGGCTCCAACTGGGAAGCCATCATGTCCGCCGTGCAGTTCAAATTGGACAACCTGACGCTGATTATCGACCACAATCGCCTGCAACAGGGTGCAAGCCTGTCCGAAACCAATAACATTGCACCGTTGCGCCCCAAATTAGAGGCCTTTGGCTGGAACGTGCAGGAGATCGATGGGCACAACATGGGCGAAATCTGCGCGGCATTGCACTCGGACAAGAGCGTATCTGGCAAGCCGACCTGCATCGTGGCGCGCACCAACAAGGGTCAGGGCATCTCATTCATGTCTGACAACGTCGCCTGGCACCACAAAGTTCCAAACCCAGAACAATATGAACAAGCGATGGCCGAGCTAGAGCGGGCCTTAGAATGAACGCACCCTTTGAAGCCGCCAATCTTCACGATTGCCGCGACGCCTTTGTCGGGACACTCGAAGAGCTTGGTGCGTCGAATAATGAAGTTGTCGCTGTTGTTAACGATTCCGTTGGCTCTTCGAAACTGGCGGGTTTTCGCGACAAATTCCCTGAACGCCTGATCAATGTCGGCATCGCCGAGCAGAATATGGTGGGTGTCGGGGCTGGTCTCGCCAATGGCGGAAAAATTCCTTTTGTCTGTGCGGCGGCTCCCTTCCTGACTGGCCGTGCGCTTGAGCAAATCAAGGCCGATGTGGCCTATTCCGAGACGAATGTGAAACTTGTCGGCATCAGTTCTGGCATGGCCTACGGTGAGCTTGGTGCGACGCATCATTCGATAGAGGATTTTGCATGGATTCGGGCGTTACCGAATGTGCCGGTGATTGCTCCTGCGGACCGGATCGAAACGGCCGCTGCTGTAAAATGGGCCGCCAGCCATCAAGGTGGGTGCTTCTTGCGCCTGAGCCGGGTTGGTGTACCTGATCTTTTCCCACTGGATCACGTGTTTGAGCTCGGCCGCACCAATACGTTAAGCGACGGCACTGACGTTACACTCATCGCCAATGGCACGCTGACACATCGCGCGATGAGCGCGGCGATCTTGCTTGACGCACATGACATCTCGGCGCGCGTGTTGAACATGGCGACCGTCCGGCCCATCGACGCCGACGCCATCATTGCGGCGGCAAAAGACACCGGAGCTATTCTGACCTGCGAAGAGCATACTGTCTTTGGGGGCCTCGGTAGCGCCGTGGCCGAGGTCGTTGTCGATCACAGCCCCGTTCCGATGACACGTCTTGGGGTTCCAGGTGTCTTTGCGCCGACCGGACCCGCGAATTTCCTGCTTGATGAATTTGGCATGTCTCCAGATGGCATCGCAGACAGCGCAATCGAACTGATCAAACGAAAGGGTTAGGTTTGGCACAACAAGCCATCCTCGCGATTGACGAAGGCACGACCAACTCCAAAGCTGTGCTTGTGGATCAGGGCGGCGCGATCATTGCTGGCGGCTCGGCGCCCGTGCCAATTGCGCACCCCCAATCAGGTTGGGTGCAGCAGGATGCCGATGAAATCTGGGTGGCGACCCAAAAGGCCGTTTCTGATTGCCTGAGACAAGCCCCCGACATTTCGGTTGTCGGTTTGGGCATTTCCAATCAACGCGAATCCATCCTGATTTGGGACCGGAAAACCGGCAGACCGCTTGGCCCCGTCGTCACATGGCAGTGTCGTCGCACCACCACGGCCTGCGACGCGCTCAAGCAAGCCGGGCACCAACCGCTGGTCATGACCAAGACGGGATTGCCACTTGATCCGATGTTTCCCCCGACAAAGGCGGCATGGTTGCTAGAGCGTCATTCCGGTGACGGCGCTGATATCTGTATCGGGACTGTAGACAGCTGGCTGATCTGGAAGCTCTCTGGCGGTCAGGTGCATGCGACGGACCGGTCCAACGCCGCGCGGACGCAGCTATTCAACCTCTCACAAAACCAATGGGACCCAGAGCTATGCGCGCTCTTTGGCGTGGATCAGGCTTTCCTGCCCGACGTGTTTGATTCCTCGCATATCTTTGCACAGACCAAGGGCATTGGCGTCCTGCCCGATGGCGTTCCCATTGCATCGGCCATCGGTGATTCCCATGCAGCGCTTTTTGGTCACGGTGCGTTTGGCGTCGGTGATGGCAAAGTAACCTTTGGCACCGGATCGTCTGTGATGACAACAATCCCGACCTTTACCACGCCCCCGTCCGGGGTCACCACAACGATTGCGTGGTCCCTTAACGGGACGTCTACCTATGCCCTGGAGGGCAACATCCTTGTGAGCGCCGCCATCTTCCCCTGGGCCGCCAAAATGCTGGGTTTGCCCAGTGTCGATACCTTGCTCGATTTGGCGCAAACTATCGAAGACGCGGACGGCGTCTGTATGGTTCCGGCCCACGTGGGCCTTGGCTCCCCCCATTGGGACAGCCACGCGCGCGGATTGATTTCGGGACTGTCGTTCAATAGCGCACCGGCTCATATCGCGCGTGCCGCTGCTGATAGCCTCGCCCATCAGGTAGCTGACGTCTACGAGATCATGCAGCGCACCGGGTCAGACATCGGGCGGCTTTTTGTAGATGGCGGGCCCAGCAGCAATCCGTTTTTGATGCAACTTGTGGCCAACTGCCTTGCACATGCTGTCACGCCCTGCCGCAACACCGAAGCCTCGGCTATCGGCGCGGCCCATCTTGCAGGGCTTGCCACAGAGTTTTGGCCGGACTTGGCCGCACTGACGGCGCTGGCCGCGCATGAGGCACCAATCCCGCCAAAAAATACACAAACGGGGCGTGATGCATGGCGGGTGGCCATTGCACGCACTACCCTTCGCAACTAGTGGAAGTATATTCATTTAACTTCGAAAGCGTTCCGCATGTCCCGTCTGAATGAATTGAGAATGATCGCCCGTATCGCGCAGATGTATCATGTTGAAAACCAACGTCAGGCAGAGATTGCCAAACATTTGCGAATATCACAGGCGACCGTGTCACGTATGCTCAAGCGGGCACAAGACGAAGAAATCGTGCGCACCACTGTCGTCTCCCCGTCAGGAACCTACGCCGATCTGGAGAGCGGCCTGCGCGCCAAATTCGGTATCACCGAAGCCGTCGTTGTGGAGTGCTCAGAAGATCGCGACGGCCCGATCATGGCCCGTATCGGCGAGTCTGCCGCGCATTTTCTTGAAGCCACATTGCAACCCGACGAGGTTATCGGTGTCTCAAGCTGGTCGGAGACTATCCTGAAGATGGTGGACAACATCCACCCGATGAAGTCAGGCAAGGCCAAGCGGGTCGTCCAAACACTGGGTGGGATGGGTGATCCGACCGTGCAGATCCATGCAAATCAGCTGACCACCCGGTTTGCGAAATTGACAGGCGGTGAAGCGCATTTGCTCAGTGCGCCCGGTGTGGCCCAGTCGCGTGAGGCCAAGCTGGTTTTGTTGAGCGATACTTACGTGCGCGAAACGATGGATCTCTTCAGCAAAGTTACACTTGCGATTGTCGGCATAGGTGGCATGGAGCCATCAAGCATGTTGGCACGCAGCGGCAATGTTTTCACCTCCCGCGAAATAGACGAAGTAAGAGACGCTGGCGGCGTCGGGGACATCAGCCTACGTTTCTTTAGCGCAGAAGGACAGCCCGTCAAAACGCCTATGGATAGCCGGGTGATCGGCATGACGCTGGAAGAACTCTCCAAGATCGATCGCGTCATGGCATTGGCCGGCGGTCAGTCAAAGACAGCGGCCATTCATGGTGCACTTCAGACTGGCGCGATAGATCTGTTGTTCACTGACAAATTCACGGCAGAACGCCTACTTTCCTCAGATCCAACTAACACTGCAGTGGAGTAAGAATTATGTCTCGATTCTCAGACAAAACCGTCGTTATCACAGGTGGTAACAAGGGGATCGGTTACGCTATGGCCGAACGTTTCGCTTCCGAAGGGGCAAACCTAGTCATCGCTTCAGTCGAGGAGCAGGTGCATGACGCCGCCGCGACCCTCAGCAGCAGCGGCGCGACCGTGAAAGGCTTTGTCTGTGACGTGTCGAACGCAGAGCAGGTCAAAGCGCTCTATGCTTTTGCCATGGCCGAATTCGGGGGCGTAGATGTGTCCGTGCAAAACGCAGGCATCATCACCATTGCCAAGGTTGAAGACCTCACCGAACAGGAATGGAACGCGACGATGGACGTGAACACAAAGGGCGTCTTCCTGTGTTGCCAGGAAGCGATCCGCCAAATGCGTGCGTCTGGCAAGGGCGGCAGCCTGATCAACACGGCTTCGGGTCAGGCCCGCGACGGGTTCATTTATACGCCTCACTACGCGGCCTCCAAATTCGGTGTTATGGGCATGACCCAAAGCCTCGCCAAAGAGGTGGCTCTGGACGGTATCACAGTAAATGCAATCTGCCCCGGCATCATCCAGACCGACATGTGGGATTACAATGACCGAGTCTGGGGCCAGATGCTTGGCGATTTCGGACCCGGCGAGCTGATGGAAAGCTGGGTGCAAAACATTCCCATGAAACGCGCCGGCGAAGGGCGCGATGTGGCCGGACTGGTGGCGTTTCTGGCCAGTCAGGACGCCTCCTATATAACAGGTCAGACGATCAACGTCGATGGCGGCTTGATCATGTCATAATGCGCCGCCGGACGGTGCCACGCCCGTCAATCAAATTGGCCCCTGCGCTATGACATGTGCTACCGCCTGGCAATTTTCTCTTGAACGCGCAGGGCTACGACGGAGATCTATGCGTTTGGCATGAATGGCCGCTCTTTTTGCCGCGCTGCGGAGCAGAAAATTTCGCACACGCCGCAATTTTCTTGCTGCAGGCCCACGCCGCGACAACATCCAACTCACAGATTGAGCTCCGAACTGCCGTTCGCTGCGCTTTGGTCGAAGGTCGGCTTCTCTAATTGGGTGTTTGGGTCAAGCTCATTTTCCTTCTTTGTTTCGGGTTTTCGTCGCTCATCCGGGTCACGCTTCTATTCGCAGTCTGTTGTTTGATGCTCTGATGGCACCGCTGCACGCATATGTCGGATCGGCAGTGGAGAGCCTTGCTGTGGGACGCGCTTCACGTTGCGCAGCAGTCCTTTTCGGCTTCTTCTATTGCCAGGCAGGGCATGTTTACATGCCCGAGAGGGCACGAACCTCGTCCGGTGAGGGACGACCCCGTTAGGTTAAGTATTAGGCGTTTAGATCATGCCGTTCCCTCCACCGGTTCTGGACGAAATTCTGTGCCATCTGTCCACATGCGATGCAGCAAGACGGCGAGTTTGCGCGCGACTGCGACAACGGCGCGACGACGCCCTTTTGTGCGCATCAGCCTCATACCCCACGATTTAAACTGAGACCCGGCCATCGTTCGCATGAGCAAAGCGTTGGCGGCTGCGTACAAAGCTGCGCGGACATCCCGGTCGCCCGCTTTTGATATTCGGCCGGGATTGTCGTGCTCACCTGACTGATATCGTCTCGGCGTCAGGCCAAAATGAGCACCAACAATCCGTGACCGTTTGAAGCGCTTCGGATCATCAACAGCGGCTTTGAAGGTCAATGAGGCAATCGGTCCTACGCCTGGAACGGTCATCATCCGCATGCAGACGTCATCTTGGGTGGTCGCGCGTTTGACCCTGCGATCCAGTTCCAGAAAGTGCTGATACAAAACCAGACGCGCATCCAGGAGTGGCACCAAGGCATGGGTTAATACTTCGTCCATCTCGATCATTGGTCGGACAATGCCATCAAAGCTGCCGTGCTGCACGGCTTTGGGCAGGCGGATGCCAAATATCTTCAGCAACCCACGCACTTCGTTGGCCAGATCTATTGTCTTGCAAAGCAACGCTTTACGCGTGCTGAGTAACGCACGAACGCCATGTGCCTCTCGGCTCTTCATATGCACTGGGCCGAACCAACCGGTGCGCAGAACTTGGGCGATGCCACGCGCGTCGTTCTTGTCTGTTTTGTTCCGCATCGCGGACAACGCAGCGTTCACCTGACGCGCTTCCAGGCAAACCACATCAAAGCCCTCTGCCTTCAAACCGAAGAACAAATGCTGGCTCATCGTTCCAGCTTCAAAGCCGATCCGTTCAATCGGATGCGGGAAACCCGCAAGGCACCCAGCGATATCCTTAATCTCACAAGGCAGTTCGCGCTCAAACAGCATCGTCCCCTTACTATCAACAATACACAGCGCACAGAATCGCAGCGATACGTCTAGTCCGGCAAAATATTCCATCTTCTATCTCCCTTGTTCACAAATCATCTTGTGATCTTATTGGGAGCTCGACCTCAGAACAGAGGCAGCCCAATTACGCATGCTCTGGGCCGTTCACGTCAGTTTATTCCTGTCACGATCGTACTGGTTGCGGTAGTGTGGATCTGGCATCCGTACCGGGCGTCGGCATAGGAGCTTTAGGTTGTATTGCCGTGAGCAATACGTCGATGCAGGCCATATTGGGGAAGGTGAAATGCTCTGGGTTGTTACACATGTCGGCATTGTCGTTGCCTGCATCATTCGAATTCTACTGCGCCCGCATCGACAGCCCGAGTCACGCATTGCGTGGTTGGTCGTTGTTCTTGTGCTGCCGTATGCAGGCGCCCTTGCCTATGTGCTTCTCGGGGAAACCAATATCGGGCGTAAACGCGTCGCGCGAATTAAGAAGATATTCGAGGATTTGCCGCGTCCTGAAGACACACCTGGCTGGATCAGGCTCGGCGACGCGCAGCAGGAGTTAGGGCAATGGGCGCCGCTCTTTAGTGTAGCAGAATCGATAAACGGTTATCAGCCCGTAGGGGGAAACCGTGCGGAGCTCATGAAAGACTCCGACGCGGCCATCGATCGAATGGTGTCAGATATCGATGCCGCCGCCGACCACGTCCATCTGATGTTCTATATCTGGCTGACCGACAACAACGGCTTGAAGGTTGTCGAAGCACTCAAAAGGGCGGCTTCTCGGGGCGTCACTTGTCGCGCAATGGTCGATGACCTTGGCTCGCGGGAAATGGTGCGCAGCCAGCCGTGGAAAGACTTGGCCTCCGTAGGTGTGAAAACTGCGAGCGCACTTAAGATCGGAAACCCCTTGGCCCGGATCTTCAATGGTCGCGTCGATCTGCGCGACCATCGCAAGATCCTCGTGATCGACAATCGGGTCACCTATTGTGGCAGCCAGAACTGCGCAGACCCTGCGTTTCTGCCTAAAGCCAAGTTTGCACCCTGGGTCGATGCCGTTATGCGGTTCGAAGGTCCGGTGGTACGACAAAACCAGCATCTTTTCGCCAGCGACTGGATGGCGAATGTCGACGAGGACATCAGCGACGTCCTGCGCCAGCCAATGGAACCGGTGGCAACGGGGTTCATCGCGCAGGTGATCGGCACAGGCCCGACGGTCCGGAACTCTGCCATGCCTGAGATGTTCGAAAGCCTGATGTATGGGGCGCGGCAAGAGTTGGTCATCACCACTCCCTACTACGTCCCCAACAGCCCAATGCAGGCCGCTCTATGTGCGGCCGCAAACCGCGGTGTCGACACCACGATCATCTTTCCTGAACGCAACGATGATTTCGCGGTCGGGGCAACCAGCAGGAGCTACTATGAGGAGTTGTTGACCGCCGGAGTAAAGATCTACGAATACCGGCTCGGCATTCTGCACACCAAATCGATGACGCTGGATGGTCAGATCACATTGATCGGGTCGGCTAACATGGACCGCCGCAGCTTTGATTTGAACTATGAGAACAACATTCTTTTGCTTGATCCTGCAGTTACCGCCGAAATGCGCGTTCGGCAGGCTCATTACATTGAGGACAGTAGGTCTATTACTCTTGACGAGGTCCAATCCTGGAGTTGGCGACGACGTATATGGAACAACTCCCTGGCAATCGTCGGTCCTGTGTTGTGATCGCAATCAACCAAGAAAACGATTGCGCCCTTGTGTCAGTCGATTGGCTAGAAGCACCAATTGGGTATCGGAGAGTGAAGACGGCATTGTCCGCACAGCCGTCATCTGGTCAGTAAAGATACTACGAGCCGCACGAATGTCTGCAATACGAAAGCTGTAGTGCGGCATTGAGTGAAGCGTCGAAAGGCGGCAATGGGTCGAACACGTCGCTCCTTTCTGGTTTTGGCGAGGCGAATTCCACACAAAGAGTAGCTGCGGTTGAGTACATAAATTCTTGCTGTTTGCGCCATCGGACCTATCATTGCTGCCTATAAATTCAAAAGCGAGGTGAAGTAGAATGGCGGACGGAAGCACAGCGACAAACCCGGCACGGCGCAGCGTCGTGGTTCATGAATTCACCAATAGCGTCCTTGACCCAGATGCCCCCATGCTGGGCCCGATCGAGGATGGCGGAACAATCATAGCCAACACCGCGCCGGGCTGCTGGGGTCCGATGATCACGCCGAGCCTGCGCGGCGGCCACGAAGTGACACAGCCTGTCTTTGTTGAAGGCGCCGAGATCGGCGATGGTGTCGCAATTCGCATTCGCGACATCACAGTCACCTCAAGCGCGACGGCTTCCGGCCACGACAGCTCTCCTGAGGGGTTCTGTCTCGGAGACCCTTATGTGGCTGCACGATGCCCCACCTGTGATACGGTTTGGCCTGAGACCCATATTGAGGGTATTGGCCAGGACTCGGTCAAATGTGATGCTTGCGGCAATGCGGTCAAACCATTTGAGATCGTGCACGGCTACACCGTCACCTTCGACGAAACGCGGACGGTTGGCCTAACACTGCCGCAAGAGGCAGCCGAGACGATCGCGATGAGTGCAGACCACTATTCGGCGTTGCCGGATGAAAGCCGTCAGCATTCCATTCTGAATTATGCGCCGTGCGATATGCCTGGTACGCTTGTGCGCATGCGACCATTCATGGGGCAACTTGGAACCTGCCCATCCATGCCGATGCCTGACAGCCACAACGCAGGCGATTTCGGAGCATTCCTGATAGGCGCCCCCCAT
Organism: Paracoccaceae bacterium; assembly: GCA_039969355.1. GTDB lineage: Bacteria > Pseudomonadota > Alphaproteobacteria > Rhodobacterales > Rhodobacteraceae > JL08. Next base: position 43,720 of record JBDVOA010000036.1, on the reverse strand, counting down.
GACTACGGCATCACAGCGGAACAATTGGCCGAACACAAGACCGATGGGCACATGGATATTGACGCCGTGCGCGCTGGTGCAATTCTTGTGTGCCCGGTGAAGGTAAAAGGTGCAGGCGTCTATTTAGGCGATATGCATGCCGGCCAGGGCGACGGCGAAATCGCGGGACACACGATGGATGTCTCAGGCAGCGTGACCCTGCAAGTCGAGGTGATAAAGAACTACCCGTTGGATGGTCCAGTCCTTTTCCCGCTTGAAGAGGACCTGCCGCCTTTGGCAAAGCCGTTTACGGCTTCAGAGCAGGCAAAAGGCGCGCATCTCGCTGATAAGTGGAAGGTGTCTGATATAGAAGCGCTTGCGCCGATTTCAGTCATCGGGACGGCTGCAAATTTGAACGAGGCGATCGAAAACGGATTGGCGCGTGCGGCGAAGCTGCTGGATGTGACTGTCGCTGAAATTCGTAATCGGGCAACCGTAAATGGTGCAATCGAGATCGGACGCGCGCCCGGCGTAATCCATGTGACATTCCTGGCGCCTCTTAACAAACTCGATGCAGTCGGTCTGGGTGACTACGCCCGAGAGCAATACAAAATCTAAATGCGAGCGTGGCATAACTCAATTGTGCTATGCTGGGTTATCCATCGCGCTGGACACAAATGCAAACGACGGAAATGTGCCGGTTCGGCTCATAATACCGCTGACTGGTCAAATGTCAGAGGCCGCAATGTCCCGTTGAGCGATCAAATTCCAGTGAAATGCTGCGCAATGCACAAAGGTCTGGTTTGGGGAAGCTGCACTGCGGCGTCGTGATAACCGACCAAAGTCCGCAATGGGCCGAAAGTGACTGTCAACAAGTCTACAATCACAATCATTCAGTGGTGCCACTTGACGCCCACATAGCTATGAAATACTAGATGAATCCACTGAGCGGGCGTTGTGTAGTGGTAAGACCTTAGCCTTCCAAGCTAATGACGCGAGTTCGATTCTCGCCGCCCGCTCCAGAAATCTATTTCCTACAAAATACCTGCAAAGATTTGTGATCGCTTCCGACAAACTACCTACACAATTATATTTTCTCGGATTTGGACTTTTGTCTTCCAAGCTAATGACGCGGGTTCGATTCCCGCCGCCCGCTCCAGAAATTCTTTTCCTAAAAATTACGTGCAAATTTTTTCTAGTTCGTTCCGACAAACCACAGACACCATGAGGTTTTTCGGATTTTGAAAGTTTGTCTTCCATGCATATTAAACGGACTCGATCCCCGCCACCCACTCTAAGATCGATGGAGAGTTTCCGCCCCATCGACAGCGCATTCGCAAGGGATACATCCCGGACATTTCCAGTCTGGTCACCAGTTGTGGTGAGCACATTTTCACGCAAAAGAGTACTGTTTCTCACTACACTAGGTTCATCTCTCTGCTTGACCGCACCGGTCGCAACAGCCATGACGGGCGCGCAATGGAAAGGGGTTATGATGGCACGAGAAGCGGCGCCAAAAATCGTTGCCAACAGCGGCAGCGAGGAGCGGGAGAAGTCCAAAAGAATAGGTGCGCTGCATTCATTGAGGCCCTTTCTTTATCCGTATCTCGGGTTGATGATCGCCGCGACATTGGCACTGTTTTTGACAGCGATGATGTCATTGACGCTGCCATTGGCCGTCAGACGTGTTGTGGACAACTTCAACTCGCGCGACAGCGTAATTCTGGATCAATATTTTGTCGCGGCACTGGGGATTGCAGCCCTTCTCGCAATTGGTACCGGTCTGCGCTACGCACTTGTCACGCGATTGGGGGAAAGGGTCGTCGTTGACATCCGCAAGGCTGTTTTTGGCCGGGTCATAGGAATGAGCCCGGCGTTCTACGAAAAAACCCTTACAGGCGAAGTCCTCAGTCGGATCACGACAGACACCACGCTTATTCAATCTGTTCTCGGGTCTTCCATATCGATCGCCTTACGGAACTTTCTGATTTTCATCGGCGGACTAGCCTTGATGCTTTTGACATCCGCCAAGTTGACGTCGCTCGTGTTACTTATTGTTCCTGCGGTTGTGGTTCCAATTCTGGTACTGGGACGCCGACTGCGGGTCCTGAGCCGGGAAAATCAGGACTGGATCGCCGCGTCTAGCGGTACAGCGTCTGAAACCCTGAATTCGGTGCAGACCGTACAGGCCTTTACACACGAGCATGCCAGTCGCATGCACTTTGCCGAAGTCTCAGAAAAAAGCTTTGATGCCGCGCGCCGCCGCATCTGGACCCGCTCGGTCATGACCGTGATCGTTATTTTTCTGGTGTTTAGCGGCGTTGTCGGCGTTCTATGGATTGGGGCCAATGATGTGCGCGCCGGGTCAATGACTGTCGGCACACTGGTTCAGTTCGTAATCTATTCAATCATGGTAGCTGGTTCTGTCGCCGCATTGTCGGAAATCTGGGGCGAATTGCAGCGCGCAGCCGGCGCAACCGAACGCCTAGTCGAATTGCTACAGGCCGTTGACACGGTCCTCGATCCAACAGATCCTCAGGCGCTTCCAGACAAAGTGCGTGGCGAGATAGCATTGAATGATGTTGTTTTCCGCTATCCCTCGCGTCCGGCGACCGCCGCACTTGACGGTATCAGTCTGCAAATAAACCCCGGCGAGACCGTCGCTTTTGTCGGTCCTTCCGGTGCTGGCAAGACGACAATTATCCAATTGATTCTCCGGTTCTATGATCCGGATTCGGGCGATATTACGCTCGATGGAATACCACTAAGCAACATGGAGCGTAACGCGTTCCGACAGTTCATTTCCATCGTGCCACAAGATCCCGTGATATTTGCAGCTTCTGCACGCGAAAACATCCGTTTCGGACGCCCCGACGCTACGGATAAGGAAGTTGAATCAGCCGCGCGCGCAGCGGCAGCGCACGATTTCATTACTGCTCTGCCTGATGGATACGAAAGCTATGTTGGCGAACGCGGTGTCATGTTATCTGGCGGCCAGAAGCAGCGCATTGCCATTGCCCGCGCCATTTTGCGCGACGCACCTGTCCTGTTGTTGGACGAAGCCACCAGCGCGCTGGATGCCGAAAGCGAACAAGCGGTCCAAAAAGCTGTTGATGCATTGAGCGCGGGGCGCACGACCCTAATCGTCGCCCACCGGCTGGCGACCGTAAAAAAGGCCGATCGGATTGTTGTGCTTGACCAAGGGCGCATTGTCGCAATTGGCCCTCATGACCAACTCGTAGCGGAGGGCGGTCTTTATGCGCGTCTGGCGCGACTGCAATTCACAGATGGCATCGCAGCAGAATAATTCCCCCTTATTCGCTGTTCTCGCCAATATAACCATGTTCCTCACAAACAAGAAGGAGAGTTAAATGGGTCTGTGGAATTTTGTGAAGGAAAGCGGCAAATCGCTGTTTGGTGGCGGCGATGAAGCGGCTTTGACGGCCGAAGTACTCCAAAAGGAAGTTGCTGATCTTGAATTGGACGCCAAGGGGCTGGACATATCAATGGAAGGCGACACGGTAAAAATATCTGGTAACGCCGTCAGCCAAGAGATCAAGGAAAAGGTAATTCTGGCGGTTGGTAATGTCGAGGGCGTAGCGACCGTCTCTGATGAAGCCACCGGCAGCGGCAAGGAGCCAGTCTTTCATACCGTTGAGAAAGGCGACACGCTCTGGGCGGTTTCTGTCAAAACGCTTGGAAATGGTGCGCGCTACGAAGAGATATTTGAGGCGAACAAGCCGATGCTGAGCCATCCGGACAAGATCTATCCCGGTCAGGTTTTGCGTATTCCCCAAGGGTGAGCCGCACTCACCGAAGTTGGGGTGATTTAAAAGCAGGGCGCGCCTATTTGTGCGCGACTTGCAACAAAGTATAGGTCTGCGGGGCCTTCCAGAGTGTCGGCCATTGTTCCGGAGAATGTCCATAAACATTCACCGCTCCGGTTCTTTCGGCAATCTCTACCAATCGCACACTGTGTTGTCGGGCCAGCGCCTGATCCCATGAGCCCTCAAACTCTTGCGCGATCTCGGCGGGTCGGGAAATGGCATCAGAGGTCAACAGCACGCACCCGGTTTCTGGCGACTCAATTAGCAAAGCAAGCTGTTCCGGCGCGTGCCCGGGGACAAGCAAAACCTCGAACCCCGGCCCAATGTTCGTGTCTTCAGTAAAATGAACATACTCCTGATCCGGCCATTCAATTGGTTGTGCCTCTTCCCAATAGATTGGTTTTGGCAACGCCCTTTCAGCTTCGGCAATCACTATCGGAACATTTGGAAAATCAGAGAGGGCCCCAATGTGATCAATATGTGTATGGCCTTGGATCATAACCGTGATGTCTATCTGGTTCTATGCCGGCCTTTTTAAATTGCGCGGCCACCAAGTTTTCTGCGTTGCAACTTAGCACGGTTCCAAACCTGTCCAGTCCATCTCCAAGCGCGGCCGCAGTAGAGTCCTCGGCGTATTTTGCGGGAAAACCGCTGTCGGTCAAAATACACTCATCCAAATCTGTGCGTATGAGAAAACCGCAAATCCCAACATTCCTTGGTCCTGCCCAGACGCGGAACAATCCAAAGTCGAGTACGCAGAGCGAAATCGGCCGGCCATTGAGAAGATGGTCAGTGATCATCTGTACCCCCTGTTGGCCAAACCAGAGGGTTTATGAACGAAGTCGGGTCAACAGAAAGTGGCACCTCAGGTTTTGGCGCTTCGGCTACGTTTTCTGCTAGTGCTTGCGCCGCGCACAAAAGAATTCCATCTTTGTACATAGAACAAAATAGCCTGCAAAAGGGCAACTGGGAGGACTAAAGATGCCATATGCAGGAATCGAAGACCGCGACGCATTAGAGAATGAAAAGTCATGGGACGCGCGCGATGTTGCAGTGACGCTCTATGGGCTGCTCAGCAAGACATCGTCCAGGTTTCCAACCCACAGTGCAGTCAGTTATCAGATTCTTTCTGGCCCTGACGACAAAGCTGAAACGCTGAACTGGCGGGAACTACATGGCAAAGTGACCCAGACTGCGAACTTGTTCCGTGAACTTGGAGTCGGACCCAGCGATGTAGTCGCCTACATCCTTCCCAACTGTCACGAGGCCACATTGACGCTTTTGGGCGGCGCGACCGCGGGAATCGTCAATCCAATCAATCCGTTGCTGGAACCAGAGCAAATCTCTTCCATTCTGCGAGAAACCAACGCCAAGGTGGTTGTCACGCTGAAGCCGTTCCCCAAGACCAACATCGCGCAGAAGACACGCGATGCGATACATCATGCACCCTCGGTCACAACTGTACTCGAAGTTGATCTCAATCGATATCTTACCCCGCCAAAAAAGTGGATAGTCCCACTCCTTCGCCCCAAGCCGCAGGGGCATACCCATGCGGATTACCATAACTTCAACGCGGAAATTGCCCGGCAAAACACCACACTGGATTTTGAGGACATACAAGAGGACCGGGTCGCCTGTTATTTTCACACCGGCGGCACAACTGGCATGCCAAAGGTGGCGCAGCACAAATACTCAGGACTCATCTACAATGGCTGGCTGGGCAATACCTTATTGTTTTCTGAGAATGACAGCATAATGTGCCCCCTGCCCCTATTTCACGTGTTTGCCTGCCATGTGATCATGATGGCTGCGGTTTCCAGCGGCGCTCACGTTGTATTTCCCACCCCGCAAGGCTACCGCGGAGAAGGTGTTTTTGACAATTTCTGGAAGCTGATCGAACGTTGGAAAACCACCTTTATCATCACCGTTCCAACTGCAATTTCAGCCAAGATGCAGCGCCCGGTGGATGCTGATGTCAGCTCTGTCAAGACAGCGTTTTCCGGCTCCGCCCCCTTACCCCTGGAGTTGTTTCGCCGCTTTGAGGAAGCCACCGGCATGACAATCGTAGAGGGGTATGGGCTAACCGAAGCCACCTGTCTGGTTTCCGTCAATCCGGTCGATGGGCCCAAAAAGGTCGGCTCTATCGGCATCCCACTACCCTACACGGAAGTAAAAATCTACAAGGAGACACCGGATGGCCCGATCGAGGCCGATGCGGATGAAATTGGCGAAATCTGTGTTTCCAACCCCGGCGTCTTTGCTGGGCACACCTATACCGAAGAGGCCAAGAACGAAGATCTGTTTTACGCCAACAAATACCTGCGCACCGGCGATCTTGGGCGAAAGGACGACGACGGCTATCTTTGGATCACAGGACGCGCCAAAGATCTGATCATACGAGGTGGCCATAACATTGACCCGGCTGAGATTGAAGAGGCGCTGCTGGGTCATCCAGCGGTGGCTTTTGCCGGGGCAATTGGCCAACCCGATGCCCATTCAGGTGAGATTCCTTGTGCTTTTGTGGAATTGGTCAATGGCGCGGATGTCACTGTTGAAGAATTGCTGGAATATTGCAAACGACATGTGCACGAAAGAGCGGCCCGGCCAAAACATTTGACGATTCTGGATGAATTGCCAAAGACTGCGGTCGGGAAAGTGTTCAAACCCGATCTGCGCAGACACGCCATATCTCGGGTCTACAATGCTGCTCTTGAAACTGGCGGTGTTTCCGCGCGCGTTGTATCCGTCACGGATGACAAGAAACGCGGATTGGTTGCACAACTCGACAGACCGACGGATACAGACGAAGCCACCATTTCTGCTATATTAGGCGCATACACCCGACCTTGGGAATGGGCGACCTAGTCCCGGAAACCATGCTATTTCAAGAAACTGGAAGCTTGCATCGTGGCTGCAACCGGCGCGCGAAGTCGCCCGAGTATCGTCGGAGCCAGTTGCACCTGATCAACAACCACATCTTCGGCAGGTCCCGCGGCATCTCCGAAATAATACAGCGCGGCATCTTGCTGTAACGTACCCCGCCCACCGTGATGGCCCCGTTCGTCCTGACCATGATCGGCGGTGATGATCAGCTCATATCCGGCATCCCGCCATCTTGTGATAAAGGGCGCCAACATCTCGTCCATCACCGCGCAAGCATGATCCATTTGATGACTCTCATGTTGAAATCGGTGCCCCATGCTATCGAGAGTGCAAGTGTGCAGCATACCGTAGTTGAGATCGAAACGCTGGCAAAGGCTGGTTAACGTACCGAACAGATCGATATCTGACGGTGTCATCTGATTGGCCTGCCCGTAGCCGGTCATGGAATGGAACCGGCCGTGATTGATACCGTCGCTGTCTGGTTCGTCATATTCGACGTCGCGCACGTAATCAAAAGGATGGCGGTTGAAGAATTCTGACCAGAATGAATGTGCAACGGCGCCTGTTACTCCACCTGCCTTTCGAACTTGCGAAAAGATATCGGGTTGAGACAACCGAAACACGTTACCGTTTCCTGTGCAGCCATGAACCTGAGGGGTAACACCTGTGTGGATTGACGCGTAGCAGCTGGCTGAAATCGACGGCAAAACAGCCCGATGGGTCCAGACCTGAGCATCTCCGCTATCTACCCAACCTTCCAGATTGCCAAACAAACGACGCCAGTTGCGATAGGGTACGCCATCGATGATGATCAGGAGCAACTTTTTGTTCAACACAACCGATTTCCCTTTTGTTGAATTCCCGGCTTGCACCGGGCTAAATCGGGGCATCCTGCCGAACAAGCCCATTCAGTTTCAAGTCTTCCCATAGAGCGTCGGGAATCACGGTTTCTGCTGCCTGCAGGTTCGACTTTGTCTCAGCAACGGCCTGCCCACCAGGGATTACCGCAACATGTGAGGGGTGGAGCAACGGAAACTGAAAGGCGGCATCAACAAGCCGAACACCGTGCTTCTTACAAATAGCTTCGATCCGATCCACCCGTTGGCGAACATCCTCAGGCGCTGGATCATAGTTGTAAAAAGCGCCCGGTCTTGCGCCGGTGGCCAGAATGCCTGAATTATAGGGTCCACCCGTCACAATGCCGATACCACGCGCCTCGCACAGCGGAAGAAAACTGTTCAACGCGTCCTGTTCAAGCAAGGTATAGCGTCCCGCCAGCAGGAACAGGTCAAAGTCTCCGCGTTCGGCTAAAGTTTGGCAAACCTCCCATTCATTGACACCGCCGCCTATTGCTCTGACGACGCCTTGATCGCGCAGGGAGACCATCGCGTTGTAGCCCTTCAAATCAAAGAATTCGGCGATGCGCGAATCTGACGCTTCCTTCGATCCATGCGTGAAGATGCACAAATCATGGACATAGAGAATATCAAGTCGACTGACGCCCAGCCGCTCCATCGAAAATTCGACCGAGCGCATGACACCATCATAGGAATAGTCGTAATCTTCGCGGCGCTGTGGAACCTCGAACCACTTACCCAACCCCGTGCGTTCTTGCGGCGTGCAAGGTTTCATCAGGCGCCCGACTTTGGACGACAGGACATAGTCATCGCGAGGTTTGTCCCGCAGAAACGGGTTCAGACGCGTTTCTGACAGCCCCAATCCATAAAGCGGGGCGGTATCATAATAGCGAACACCCCCTTCCCACGCTGCGTCCAACGTCGCGCGCGCTTCTGCGTCAGTGATTGCTTTGTAAAGGTTGCCCAGAGGTGCAGTCCCGAATCCGAGTTCGGTAAATGTCAGTCCACCGTTGCCCAACCGATCCCAGTGGCGTGTTCTTAAGCTCATTTTATCCTTATCCCCAATGCATTTCTCAAACTACGACCCGTGCTACTCTACGTCCCGATTTACCAATTTGATCAGGTTTCTCTTCCAATAAACCATTGCGTGGCCTTCGCGCTTGCCAGAAGCAGCGTCATGAAGTGCCGCTACAAACGCAAGTTTAATAATAATACCAGCAACAACACCAACCACCATCGAAATGCATCATCGACGGCTCATAAGATTTCATGTGGTGTCTGCAACAGCCCCAGGAGTTGCAAACTCATACCTTGTCATGGCAATACCAAACGACTGACTTCCACCTAACTCTTTATGCCCTCATCACACCCTGTGACGACGGCCAACAGGTCTAAGCTATGGCAAAGAATACCCAGGCAGAAATTCACAAGATCATCACACTTCTGAAGACCGGTAAATCAGACATCGCTCTTAAGAAAGCTATTGCCGGTGCAAAAAAACATCCGGCCAACCCCATCTTTCCGCAGATGGCCGGTGCGGCTCTGGTTGCAAGGAAAAAACCCGGCGCTGCTGCTCCGCATTTCCACAAGTCCTACAAAATCAAACCGGACCATGAGGAATTTCAAGACAATCTGGCCCGCAGTCTGATTTCGTCCGGGCAAATCGAAAGTGCGGACGCTCTGCTGACAAGGCATGCTGAGGCGCGTAACAACTCGGCGACCTATCACAATCTTTGGGCGCTGCGCCATTTGCATGAAAAGTATTTTCAAAAATCTGCCGACGCCGCCAGCGTCGCGCTGCAACTGCAAGCCGGGCAACAGGAGGCATTGCTGCTGCGTGCCAAGGCATTCACCGACTTATTGCAAAGCGACCGTGCGCTGCTAGATTTTGAGGCTGTGCTTTCCCAAAACCCGACCCACGTCGAAGCGATGGAGGGCCGCGCTTCGGCGCTTGCCTCACTTGGCAAGGTGGAGGAGGCCAAGCGGCAGTATTTTGATCTGCTGGAGTTAGACCAAACTCATGTTTTGGCGCTTCAGGTGCTGTCCGGATTACCAGGCCTCAGTGAGCAGGAACTTTTGGATCTCAGCGAATATCTTCGTCACGCAGAAAAAGAACTGACAAAGAAAAAAGATGAGCGTACGCACAAGCTGGGGTTTGCGAGGTACGAGCTTGCAATGCGTCAGGGCGATGATGCCAAGGCAATGCACCACCTGGCGGAGGCAAAAGCACATGCCGCCCGCCACAGTCCGTTTGACGATGCCGCTTCTGAAGCAAAATGCCGGAGCATATTGGCTATGGCTGATCTACCCTGCGCATCAGATCCGGACTACGCGATGCCGCGGCCCATCTTTGTTGTGGGGCTTCCGCGGTCGGGGACAACACTGCTGGAAATGATCATCAGCGCACATTCAGCCGTCCAGGGATGTGGGGAAATGACTGCGGTTGGAGGCTGGGCGAATCGCAACCCGAATCTCAACTCTGCCGACGGGCTATCAAGGACTTACCGGAGTCAATTGCCCCAAATGCAAGAGGGTATTGTCGGCTTTGTTGACAAGATGCCTGCCAATTTCAGATATTTAGGATACATTTCGGCAGCTTTTCCAGAATCAGTGATCATAAATGTCAATCGCGATCCCCGGGATGTGGCACTTTCGATGTGGCGCAAGAATTTTGGCTCGATCGAAATGAATTATACAAACGATCAACGCCATATGGCCGCCGAAGCCAACCGGTACAGAAAATACGTGAACTATTGGATCTCCCAACTTGGCGAAGAGCGCGTTTATTCAGTCGTTTATGAAGATTTGGTAGGAGATTTGGCCAGGCAAGTTCCGAAGATTGCGGAAGCATGTGGGCTGGAGTGGGACTCTGCAATGCTGAAACCTGAGGCAAACACAGGCGCAGTCAAAACCGCCAGCCGGTTTCAGGTACGGCAGGCCGTACACACAGGATCGGTCAAGGCGTGGGAGCGTTCCGCGAAAGACCTGCAAGTGTTCTGCGACCACCTCGACCCCGACTTATGGGCCCATTACCTGTAAACAAAAAGACACGCAGCACCGGCCGCGCGTCTTAGCTTTGCTGAGCGCCAAACTTACTTTATCGTGATACGGTCATCGATGAACGGCGCATATGGTGCATTTGCCGCGATGAACTCGGCTGTAACGTCAGCCAGATCAGGACCGTAATCGTAGGCATTTTTGGCCGACTTGAACATTTTATAGCCGTCGCCGCCGTTTCGGACATAATTGTTGGAAACCAGTTTGTAGTCAGCCGCCGGATCAATCGGCGCAAATCCATCTGCTGTTTTGACCATGACGTCGCTGACTCGCCCGTCCGAAGCGGCCTTCGATGGATCAAACGTATACTTAAGTCCTGCAACCTGCGGGAAACGGCCACCGCCGTCTTCGACCTGGGATACGCCGTTCTCCAACGCCTCGATGACCGTCGCACCCGACACTTCAAATGTCGACAGCGTGTTCTGGAACGGCAGCACAGTCAGCACTTCGCCCATAGTGACCGGACCTGCATCAATGCTCGCGCGTATGCCTCCACCATTCTGGATTGCGATCTGGACACCCTGATCCTTTACCCGATCCAGCATCGCCTCAGCAATCAGTACGCCCATTTCACAGACCATCGCCCGACAAGCGTCACGCTCTCCGCCGATGGGTTTTCCGGTATCCGCTACGACGCGATTGCGGATTTCTTCAAGCGGCTCGGCGGCCTCGGCAATACGAGCAACTGCTGCCTCGTCTTGTGCAACGGTGGCGTCCATAATCAACGGCTCCCCACTGGCCTCAACGATTTCCCCCGCGTCGTCGAACGTCACATTTAACTCGCCCAGGAACTTGCCATATGCGTAGGCCTGAACAATGGCCGTATTACCAACCATGGTGGGATAAGGACCCGCTGCACGATCAGAAGTATTGCTGAGCAGCGTATTGGAATGACCACCGACGATCACGTCCACACCCGTAGTGTTGGCCGCAACTTCCTGATCGACGCCATAGCCTGAATGGCTAAGCACGATGATCTTATTTACACCTTCCGCTGTTAGGCGATCGACCTCTTTTTGAACGGCAGCAACCGGATCAGAAAAAGAGACGTTTGGGCCCGGACTGGCAAGTTCGTCGGTATCTTCGGGTGTCAGTCCAATAAGGCCTAGCTTTTCGCCACCTTGCTCTATTACCGTCGATTTCTTGATTACATCTGCCAAAAGTGGTTCCGCCGAAACGTCCGCATTCGACATCAGGACAGGAAAATCCACGGTATCAAGAAAACCGCGCAGAACTTCAGGGCCATCGTCAAATTCATGGTTGCCAACGGTCATTGCCGTATAGCCCATTTTGTTCATCATCTCGGCAGCCAGCGCACCTTTGTAATATGTATAGAATAACGTGCCCTGAAACTGATCACCGCCATCAACTAGAATCGAATTGTTTGAGCGCGCCCTCGCATCGGCAATCGCCGTCACCAGACGCGCCGAGCCACCAAAGCACTTCCCCTCGGCCGCATCCTCACTGCCACATCCGCTGTCATACTTGTTGATCGGTTCAAATCGAGCATGAAAGTCATTGGTGTGCAGAATAGTCAATGAATAATCAGCGGCAGCGATTCCCCCGGACAGAGTCAGAGCTGCGGCAGAAGTTAGAAGACGCGACATCATGGCAGAGATTCCTTTTTTGGTGACATTTACTCCAATGCTGCGCGCAAGTGGAAACAGAGTCAAAGGCTCTGCGAGTTCACCTCGCATAATTCTGCTTCCTCGGCTTGACCACCGTTGCCACCCAAGGCATCACCCAACTATGCAAATCTACAAAATCCTCCGTGCCGAAGAATGGTCTGACTTACAGGCTCAAAAGCAAACCGTCGGAGCGCCGATTGATGTGGCCGACGGGTATGTTCATCTGTCAGGCCCGGATCAAGTCGTGCAAACAGCCGCCCTACACTTTGAAGGGGTCGAAGACCTGATGCTTCTGGCCCTTGATGACGATGCCCTTGGCAACGAACTTATTTGGGAAGCTTCGCGCGGGGGTGCTCTGTTCCCCCATCTTTATGGCCCGCTGAAGCTGTCGGATGTCGAATGGGCACAGCCCCTTCCGCTAGTGGATGGAAAGCACGAATTCCCAATCGGGCTGTTATGAGAACATTGGAAAAGATTGGCCTGGCCGCGCTGCGTCAAATCGATCCCGAAACCGCACATGGGATTGCGCTAAAGGCCCTTCGGCACGGGGTTGCGCCGCTGACCGGCCCGGTAACATCAGATCGACTCAAAACGACTTTGGCGGGTCTGCACCTTGCCAATCCCGTTGGTCTGGCTGCGGGGTTCGATAAAAACGCGGAAGCGTTGAGGCCACTTTCGCGCTCTGGTTTTGGGTTCATCGAGGTTGGCGCTGCTACGCCACGACCACAGCTCGGCAATCCAAAACCCCGTCTCTTCCGCCTGAGCGAAGATCGCGCTGCCATCAACAGGTTTGGCTTTAACAATGATGGGATGGATGTCATTGCTGCACGGTTGTCCTCAAGGCCGAAGTCGGCTGTGATCGGCTTGAACCTTGGGGCTAACAAAGACAGTGACGACAAATCCGCCGACTTTGCCACCGTGTTGGGGACGTGCGCCGCTTATCTTGATTTCGCGACGGTCAACGTCTCGTCCCCCAACACCGAGAAACTGCGCGACCTGCAAGGGGCCGATGCACTCACCGCTCTTCTCAATCGTGTCATGGAAGTGCGTGATGCCCTTGCCCACCCTATTCCCGTTTTCCTGAAAATCGCCCCTGATCTCAGCGAAAATGACCTGACTGACATTGCAGCGGTTGCCCAAAAGGCCAACATTGATGCCATCGTCGCCACCAACACCACTCTAGATCGCATCGGATTGCACGGCCCCCACGCAACAGAGGCGGGAGGGCTGTCCGGCACACCACTGTTTGAAAAATCCACTCGGATTCTGGCGCAACTCAGCACGCTAACAGAAATCCCACTGATCGGTGTCGGTGGCATAAGTTCTGCAGAGGACGCCTATACAAAAATCCGCGCCGGAGCTTCTGCGGTGCAACTCTATACGGCACTGGTTTATGGTGGCCTGTCGCTCGCCGCCGAGATTGCGCGCGGGCTGGATATGTTGCTTGCGGGTGACGGTTTTGAAACCGTTGCCCAAGCCGTAGGTTCAGATCGGGAACGCTGGATGTGAGCTCGCAGGTCGTGCGCGGCCTCGTTGGCTACTCTTAACGGTCGGCCAATCGCTCCAGCGCGGGGTATCGAATTCCAAGCGTGAGACCTCGGGCAACAAATGAAATCAGCAATGCCAGCCAAAGCCCGTGATTGCCAAACATTGGTACCAGACTGAAGGCGGCAATAACGTAGATGGCAAAACTGATCGCCATCATGTTGCGCATGTCCCGGGTTCGGGTTGCACCTATAAAAATACCGTCCAGCATCCAAGCGGCGATCCCAGCGATTGGCGTGAGCACCATATAGATCAAATATTGGCGTGCCTCTGACCGAACTTCGGATGCGGTAGACATCACATCGATGATGGCGCCACCGAAAAAAGCAAAACACAGCGACAGCAGACAGACGCAAAACAGTCCCCAACCACTCGTCAGCAGCGCACCACGGCGCAGTGATAGCCGCGCGCGGGCACCCAGTGCCTGTCCCACGATCGCTTCAGCGGCAAAGGCAAAACCGTCAAGCGCATAGGCCGTAATCATCAAGAACTGCAACAGCACCTGATTGGCCGCCAAGGTGACATCACCAAAGGACGATCCGATAAACAGGAATGACACAAACATTGCCTCAAGCAACAGTGAACGAACAAGAATATCGGAATTTACGACAGCCATGTACTTAAGGCGAACGACGTCGAAAACCCGGGCCGCATCCCGCCAGGCAGGTCCTGAGAAAACACCGCGGCAGAGCCAGATACCTGTGGCGAAGCCGCTCCACTCCGCGAGGAAAGTGGCAAATGCAACGCCTTGTACACCCCAATTCAAACCCAGAACGAACCACAGGTCGAGCAGTACATTAAGCCCGTTCATCCAGACCTGAATGATCAGAACAGCGCGGGTGCGTTCTTGTGCGATCAGCCATCCTGTGATGCCATAAAGCGCAATTGCAGCAGGTGCAGCCCAGATGCGAATGGCCATGTAATCTTGCGCGAGACCTTTTACTTCCGGGCTGGCCGGCGCGGCGTTAAACGAAATCCAAAAGATCGGAACCTGCAACAAAATCAGGAGTAAGCCTCCAGTCAAACCGATGATTTGGCTACGGGTAAAAAGCGCGGCAACTTCGCCCGTATCGTTTTCTCCCAATGCCTGAGCGGTCATGCCGACCGTGCCTATGCGCAGGAAACCAAAAATCCAGTAGATAGCACTGAGAATAATGGCACCAAGGCCAACTGCCCCGATGGGTGCTGCAAGTCCCATTTGACCGACCACACCAGTGTCAACTGCCCCAAGAATAGGCACGGTTGCATTGGACAACACAATCGGAATGGCCACGTTCAGCACCCGTCGGTGGGTCACGGGTTTGTGCGTTGCATCCTGCTCGGTCATTTCAGCCGTCGCGCTGCGGCATCAGAAAATGTCCCGTCGCCTGTGCGAACAAGCGTTGTCGGTTATCCTGCCATGCCTCAACGTGGACGGAAGCATATCTCCGGCCAGACCGGTTGATCGTAGCGCGTGCATATGCATCGCGCGGCAATCCTGAACGCAAATAGTCCACAGTAAAATCGATGGTCTTGGGCAGGCGCGGTAGCTTTCCGGCCTGCAGACTGTTTAGATCAATGGCCCCGGATTCGACGTCTTCCCAGAGGTACGTCCAACTCAGCGATATCACTGACGTGACTTCAAGAAACGCGGCTGTCGCCCCGCCATGAAGAGCGGGCAAAACGGGGTTGCCAATCAGCTTTTTTTCAAATGGCAAGATCGCCGTCAATTCGTCGCCGCGTCGATCAAACTCGATCCCGAGGAACTGAATGTACGGCACGCCGTGGACTAAAGCGCGCAGGGCAGCATCGCGACGTTGTTTAACAACTTGCACTGGTTCAGGCGCGGGGCGGGCCATTGCTATGCCCCCTCCAATGTAAATGCGCCCGAGGCTGCAGCGACCGGTCGATCCCAATCATCATCACTTGCAGTTGCCCGCACAAATGCGACTGAGCGGGTGACATGGTAACATTCCGCGCGTGTGGTGATGGTCTGACCTGGAACGGCAGCGCGCATGTAATCAATTCGCAAATCAATCGTCGCCGTCCCTGATGGAGCCGCCGGGTGGCTCATCACTGCAGCGCCACAGCAAGTGTCCATTAGCGCCGACACCGCGCCCCCATGGATCACCCCTGTTTCTGGATCACCGACCAAGTGGGACGCATAAGGCATTGTTATTGTGGCATTTCCGTCGCCAATTTCGGCCAGAGACATACCCAGCGCCCGCGAATGGGGAATCGCTTCGATGAATTGTCGGGCAATCTTGGTTTTGTCGACCATGCCAAAACGCTCCTTTTGCAAATTCTCGCGCCTTTATGATCCTCTGTCAGGGACAAGAGCAAGCCCATCTATTGCGCTAATCAGATCATGGCCTTACGAATTGATCCGGGGGAAGATGCCATGTCCGAGACACGCCTTTCGTTCAAAGAGATGTGCGCCGCGTTTGACGTGACGCCGCGAACCCTGCGGTATTACGAATACATCGAACTTCTCAGCCCCGATCGCGCAGGCAGGTCCAGGTTTTATGGTCCGCGTGAACTGGCGCGCATGAAGTTGATATTGCGAGGCCGAAAATTCGGTTTTCAGCTAGAGGATATTAGACAGTGGCTGTTGATCTACGAACACGAAGGAACAGACGCGCAGATGCGCGCTATGGTTGAATTGGCCGACCGACAGTTGAAGGAACTTGCTGAGCAGCGAAATCAACTTGATGAGGCGTTGAACGAACTAGAGAACCTTAGAGACTCTGTGGCCGCCGAGTTGGCGAAATAGGCGCTGTTGCTGCGAATTTACGAAGTTTCCCCCCGGTCCCGAAAAAAGTCAAAGCTGACGCATGGTTAAGTCGAGTTGGCCCTGAAAGTGACGTAACGTCGAGATTACGTAAACGTCAAGCAGTGTTGTAACCTGGCAGAGTTGTATCCATCTGGCGTCTCAAGACACGAGGAAACAACCACAAAAAAGAGTGAGACAATGTTCAAAGACACGATGACAATACGGCAGATGTGCGACGCCTACCAGGTAACACCACGTACATTGCGGTTCTACGAAGCCAAGGAGCTTCTGGCGCCTATCCGGGACGGTCAGAAACGCCTGTTCACCAAACGCGATCGTGCGCGGCTGAAGCTAATCCTGCGTGGCAAGCGCTTTGGCTTTAGTCTAGAAGAAATTCGTCAGTTGCTCGACCTCTACCAAGCCGATGATCAGCAGCACACACAGTTGGTTCGAACAGTGGAGATTGCCCGTGCTCGACTGATCGAAATGGAAGCTCAGCGCGACGAACTCAACGATGCCATTCAAGAACTGAAAGAACAGCTGAATTGGGGATCAGAGATGATGGCTTCAATGGGTCAAGTGCGTAAGGCCGCCGGATAAAAACAATTCAGTCCTCACGATTCGAGAACAATATCCAGGGAACGACTATATGCCCACCTACACCGCCCCGACCAAAGACTTGCAATTTGTATTGCATGACGTTCTCCAGGTTTCGCAGGCCGATATTCCGGGATATAATGAGCTAGAGCCGGATTTTACAAATGCGGTCCTGGAAGAAGCCGGGAAACTGACTTCAGAAGTTGTCGCACCGCTTAATGTCGTCGGCGACAAAGAAGGCTGCACGCTCGAAAACGGCGTCGTGCTTACGCCAACCGGATTCAAGGACGCATTTGAGCAGGTCAAGGCGGGTGGCTGGCCGGGGCTCGACATGCCTGAGCAATATGGTGGGCAGAATATGCCGTATGTTCTGGGATCCGCCGTAGGCGAGATGTTCTCGGGCGCGAACATGGCGTTTACCATGTATCAGGGTCTGACACACGGTGCAGCTTCCGCCATTCTGGTTCACGGGACCGATGCACAAAAAGACATGTACCTGCATAACATGGTAGCCTGCGAATGGACCGGCACCATGAATTTGACCGAACCGCATTGCGGCACCGATTTGGGTCTTATGCGCACCAAAGCGGTACCGAATGCAGCTGGCAGCTACAATATTAGTGGCCAAAAGATATTCATCTCTTCCGGTGAACACAACATGGCTGACAACATCATTCATCTGGTGCTGGCCAGAATCGAAGGCGGCCCCGAAGGTATCAAAGGCGTTTCTCTTTTCATCGTCCCCAAGTTCCTCGTAAACGACGACGGATCATTAGGTGCGCGCAATGGCGTAGCAGTCGGCAGCATCGAAGAGAAGATGGGTATACACGGCAATTCGACCTGCGTCATGAACTACGATGAGGCCACAGGATTCCTGCTGGGCGAGGAACACAAAGGCATGCGCGCGATGTTCACCATGATGAACGAGGCCCGGATCGGTGTTGGCATGCAAGGCTTGTCACAAGCTGTATCTGCTTATCAAAACGCACAGGCCTACGCTAAGGATCGTTTGCAGGGACGCGCTGTAACAGGTGACGAAAACCCGGATGGCCCTGCAGACCCGCTGATCGTGCATGCTGATATTCGTCGCAGTCTGATGGATCAGAAAAGCTTCGTTGAGGGCGCGCGGGCCTTCATCCTATGGGGCGCGACATTGATTGATGCCGCGCATCGCGGCAAAGACGACTCAGCCGACAGGTTGATTTCACTGCTTACTCCGGTGATCAAAGGGTTCTTGACCGATCAGGGCTATGACATGACTGTCTTGGCCCAACAAATCTATGGCGGCCACGGCTACATCGAAGAGTGGGGCATGTCGCAGTTTACACGAGATGCACGCATCGCGATGATATACGAAGGCGCAAACGGCGTTCAGGCGCTTGATCTTGTGGGGCGCAAGCTGGCACAAGATAATGGGAAACATGTCCTGGCTTTTTTTGAGATGGTAAAAGGTTTCGTAAAGGAAAACGCGGGCGATGACGCGATTTTTGATCGTGAATTCCTGGAGCCCCTGAAGACAGCATCCAAAGATCTTCAGGCTGCGGGCTTGTACTTCATGCAAAACGGTATGAAAAACCCCAACAACGCACTGGCAGGATCATACGACTTCATGCATATGTTCGGCCATGTTTGTCTGGGATTGATGTGGGCGCGCATGGCCAAGGCTGCTGGCGCCGCATTGGATGCAGGCACTTCAGATGCTGCGTATTACGAGGCAAAGCTGGCAACAGGACGCTACTATATGGCACGACGACTTCCTGCTACGGCATTGCATCTCGCTCGCATCGAAAGCGGCGCGGACGTCGTGATGGCGCTGAATGCCGAGCATTTCTAAGGGCTGACCTGAAAGGACGACAATGCCTAAACGCTTTCGCCTGACTCGCCGATTCCCTGTCGCGATGACAGAAGATGGATACCGCCGCCTGAAACGTTTCGCTTCCGAAGCGGGGCTTGATGAAGGGGAGGCGTTATCCTTCCTGTTCGAAAACTTCGATAGCGTCACAAATTCTGAGAATCTGATCGCCCGAATGCGCCTATTCAATTCCGAATTGGACAGCCGAAAAAGGTAAGGTCCAGTATATCACTTGCAGGTTACCTTGTCTGGACGCCGCCTGGGTTAGCCTTAAGATCAGTATAAGAATCCGTTTTTTTGCTCGATGCGACCCAAACCTAACCATGGACACCTATTCCACAACAGAAAGCAGGCCAGAATGCCCATCAAACTATATTGCTTCGGCGAAAGTGGAAATGCCTACAAGGCGGCGCTCACACTTCAATTATCTGGTCTGGAATGGGAACCGGTATTTGTTGACTTCTTCAATGGTGAAGCCCGCTCAGAGGCATTTCGCAAAATAAATTCAATGGGCGAAGTACCTGTGATGGTAGATGGAGATCTGACGCTTTCCCAGTCTGGGGCCATTCAGGATTATGTCAGCACTAAGGGTGGCAAGATGGGCGGCCATAGCGCGAATGAACGCCGCGAAATCATGCGATGGATCTTGTGGGACAATCACAAGCTGAGTTCGGTAGCCGGGCCAACACGGTTCTTGATGAATTTCCTGCCCGAAGAGAAACGACCTAAAGAAGTGATCGCCTTTTCCCAAGGCCGTCTTAAGGCCGCCTACACCATTTTGAATGATGAGCTCGCTGATAAAGACTGGCTTGTCGGTGACCGTCTTACCATCGCCGATATCGCCTGCTGCGGATATCTTTTTTACCCCGAACCCTTTGGTTTTGACCGTACAGAATGGCCCCATATCGATGCGTGGCTAACCCGTATTTCAAATACCGAAGGTTGGAAACACCCTTATGATCTGATGCCGGGCAGCCCTGCTGACCGTGCCTGAGGAGACCGCTGATGACCGATGCCTACATCTATGACGCCCTGCGGACACCGCGCGGCAAAGGCCGCAAAGACGGTGCACTGCACGAGGTGACGTCTTTGCGTCTATCCGCTTTGACCCTTAACGCGATGAAAGAACGCAATAATCTGGATGGCCATGCCGTTGAGGACGTAATCTGGGGCAATGTCACACAAGTCAAGGAGCAAGGCGGATGTCTGGCGCGTTCGGCGGTTCTGGCCTCTGATCTCGATGAATCTATTCCTGGTCTTGCGATCAACCGATTTTGCGCCTCGGGCATGGAAGCCGTCAATCTTGCAGCTAATCAGGTCAGGGGCGGTGCAGGTGACGCCTATATCGCCGGCGGTGTTGAGATGATGGGCCGTGTTCCGATGGGCAGTGACGGGGCGGCGATTGCCGTTGATCCTACCCTTGCCATGGAAACCTACTTTGTCCCTCAGGGGATTAGCGCCGATCTTATTGCAACGGAATATGGTTTTTCCCGCGATGACGCCGACCAGTTGGCAGTGGAATCCCAGCGGCGGGCCAAGGCGGCATGGGATGACAATCGCTTTGCAAAATCGGTCATCACTGTGCGTGACCAGAATGGTCTCGCCATCTTGGACAGGGACGAATATATGCGCCCGGAAACCGATATGCAGACGCTGGGGGCGCTCAATCCATCTTTTCAGGCAATGGGCGAGGTAATGCCGGGTTTCGACAAGGTCGCTTTGATGAAGTATCCGCATCTGGAGCGGGTCAATCACATCCACCACGCAGGGAATTCATCTGGCATCGTAGATGGCGCGGCGGCTGTCCTGATCGGTAACAAGGAATTTGGCGATAAATACGGCATTAAGCCGCGCGCCCGAATTCGCGCCACTGCCAAGATTGGCACGGACCCGACAATCATGTTGACCGGTCCGGTGCCAGTCACCCAAAAGATACTCTCTGACTACGGAATGGACATCAAGGATATCGATCTGTTCGAAGTAAATGAGGCCTTTGCGTCTGTTGTGTTGCGCTTCATGCAGGCGTTTGAAGTGGACCACGAAAAAGTCAACGTCAACGGCGGATCGATCGCCATGGGCCACCCGCTTGGTGCTACGGGCGCGATGATCATAGGAACGTTGTTGGACGAGTTGGAAAGGGCCGACAAAGAAGTCGGCCTTGCCACCCTGTGCATTGCGTCCGGTATGGGTGCTGCCACAATCATCGAGAGGGTATGATGCCTAAACTTGATCTGTCACAAATACCGTTCAAATCCGGATCAAGTTATCCCGGGAAACTGGCGAAAAGTGTTGAGGGGCGCAGTACTCAGCGTGTCGGTGACGCGGGTGGGCTGACGCAATACGGCGTAAATCTTGTGCGACTTGAACCAAACGGAGCCTCTTCTCTGCGCCATTATCATATGGAACAGGACGAGTTTGTTATTGTGACAGAAGGTGTTTGCACACTGAAAGATGACGATGGCGAGCACCAGATGCAGGTCGGGGATTGCGCAACATTTCCGGCTGGTGAAGCCAATGGACACCACATTCTCAACCTTACTGACAAGTCAGCGACATTCCTGGTGGTTGGAACCCGCACCCCGACCGAAACGGGGTATTATAGTGACGTAGATATGATGGTCCGCGATGACAAAAACGGGTTTGAATTCACCAAAAAGGACGGCAGCCCGCTAACGCCTGACATAATCGGAGACGACACATGAATGACTTCATGATGGAAACAGACACCGATGGTGTGGCCCTGATCACGTGGGATACAGTTGGAAGGTCCATGAATGTGATGAGCCAGACAGCATTTGAACTGTTGAGCGATCTGATTGACCGGGCGTTGGCTGATGAAGCAGTCAAGGGCATCGTTATTACGTCTGGCAAAGACACTTTTGCCGGCGGCATGGATTTGAACGTCATTGCAAAAATGAAAAAGGACGCCGGAGATGATCCAGCGCGCGGCGTCTTTGACGGTGTCATGCAGATGCACGGCGTTCTACGCAAAATTGAACTGGCCGGTATGGACGCAAAGACGCAGAAAGGCGGCAAGCCGATTGCGACCGCGCTGCCGGGCACCGCGCTTGGTATCGGACTGGAATTGCCCTTATCCACGCATCGAATTTTCTGTGCGGACAATCCCAAGGCTAAGATCGGCCTGCCCGAGATCATGGTGGGTATTTTCCCCGGCGCAGGAGGCACAACGCGACTTGTCCGCAAAATGGGCGCCATGGCGGCTTCGCCATTCCTGCTGGAGGGTAAGTTGAGTAATCCGGATGCGGCAAAGCGGGCTGGCCTCATTGACGAAGTTGTCGCCGACCCAATCGCCGCTGCCAAAGAATGGGTTTTGAACGCCAAAGACGCCGATCTGATAAAGGTCTGGGACGCGAAAGGTTACAAAATGCCGGGCGGCGCGCCATACCATCCGGCGGGTTTCATGACCTTTGTCGGCGCATCTGCAATGGTCAATGGCAAGACACAAGGCGTCTACCCTGCCGCCAAGGCGCTGCTGAGTGCGGTATATGAGGGCGCGCAAGTCCCATTTGACACCGCCCTGAAAATCGAGGCGCGCTGGTTTACCAATGTTCTGATGAACCCCTCATCCGGCGCGATGATCCGTTCGTTGTTCATCAACAAAGAGGCGCTGGAAAAAGGTGCCGTTCGGCCCCAAGAAGTGGCTGATCAGAAGGTCAAGAAACTTGGCGTACTTGGTGCCGGTATGATGGGCGCCGGTATTACACTTGTATCGGCACAGGCTGGTATCGAAGTTGTCTTGCTGGATCAGGATCAGGCCGCAGCCGAGCGCGGCAAATCCTACAGTGCGACATATATGGACAAGGGCATAGCGCGCAAGAAAGCCACTGAAGAGAAAAAGCAGCAACTGCTGTCGCGGATCACTGCAACCACAGAATTCGCGGATTTGAAAGGATGCGATCTGATCATCGAAGCGGTGTTCGAAGACCCAAAAATCAAAGCCGACGTTACGGCCAAGGTTGAGGCGGTCATCGGTGCGGATTGCATATTTGCCTCAAACACGTCAACTTTACCAATAACAGGGCTTGCCAAGGCCTCGCAGCGCCCAGATCAATTCATCGGCATCCATTTCTTTTCGCCGGTCGAAAAGATGCTGCTTGTCGAGATCATCAAAGGCAAAGAATCCGGAGATACCGCCGTGGCCAAGGCGCTCGACTACGTGCGCCAGATCCGCAAGACACCGATCGTGGTGAACGATGCAAGGTTCTTCTACGCGAATCGCTGCATCATCCCATATATCAACGAGGGCATCCGCATGGTGTCTGAAGGGGTTGCGCCGGCACTGATCGAAAACGCTGCTCGCCTGGTCGGTATGCCGCTTGGCCCGCTTCAACTTGTCGACGAAACTTCAATCGATCTTGGCTCCAAGATTGCGCGAGCGACACGTGCGGCAATGGGTGATGCTTACCCGGATAGTGCTGTCGATGAGGTTGTTTTTTGGATGGAAGCCGAAGGCCGTCTGGGTCGCAAATCCAAAGCTGGTTTTTACAGCTACGACGACAAGGGAAAACGTCAGGGGCTATGGAGCGGTGTCAGGGAGAAATACGCGGAAGCTGACGAGCAGCCAGATCTCATCACTGTACAGCATCGGTTGCTCTTTGCGCAGGTTCTCGAAGCGGTTCGCGCCTTGGAAGAAGGCGTGCTGGAAGACATCCGAGAAGGCGACGTCGGTGCCATATTGGGATGGGGTTTCGCACCCTGGTCAGGTGGGCCGTTTAGCTGGCTCGATATGATCGGCGCGCCCTATGCAGCAGAGCGGTGTGATCAGCTAGCCGGTGCATTTGGTGACCGGTTTGAATGTCCAGCCTTGTTGCGCGAAATGGCGGGTAAGGGCCATAGTTTCTATACCCGGTTCGGGATCGGCTCAGAGGCGGCCTGACAGCGGCATGGACAGTTGATCAGACGGTCGACAGGTCTTGCAGCCCAATCACTGCAAATCCACCGGCAGGCCGCGGATTCACGCCTCTGCGGGTGCCAACGTTGACCATTCTGACTGCAGGTCCACTTTGTCTTCTTCTACCATGCACTCCACTAGAAATGCGGAATCATGCATTGATAATACATCGTAAATACGGGGCGACTGCTCCAGATCATCGCTCACCAGATCACCAGGGTGAGGACAATAAGCCAACGTTCCACCTTCTATATAAATGACCTGATCCTGCTCAAAAAACAGTGTGACAGCTTCGACCTGATGCTGCGGGGCGACCCGTTGAATGCCGCGGGATCCATCCAATGCCATCGCGGGCACTACCGCAAACGGATCGCCCAACGGATCGTTTGCGGCATTGCTTTCCACAAGAATCCCCTGCTCATGCAATACCGTCAGATCGCGCCGATTTCCTAATACTCCAGCGGGTATTGTGACCGGCCACCTTGACTCGGGAATAGTGGCGAAATCTCTCCATTTCACGTCACGCCGGATTTCAACAACGGGCTGCATCGCATTGTCAAATGTCAACACCTCGTCACCGACTGCGATGGCGTCAACTGCACGCCAACCCAGACTGGATGCGACATGAGTCCCCGCCACCAAACCATGCGACGTTCCGACGTATGCATCGCTCATGGCAGCGATTCCTTGCGTCTGAATTTGGGTGTGCAGGCCGATGTCAAACTCCGTATCTGAGATCGCATCAGCGTTCCCTTCCATCTTGACCGACAATCTCATCACCCAATCCCAAATCCACGCCGTCATGGATGATTCGGGTTCAATTGCCGCTGGCAGTATCGCCTTTATGCAGAGTGTTAATCAACCACTGGGCGAACTCGTCGACAACGTCAGTCCACAACTAATAGTAGCGCGATATTAAGGGTTTCTTAAGCTTGAAACCAAAAATAGAAAACAACCGACGCAGCATAGGCTTGCCTTCAATTCTGCGACACCTAGGTTCAGGCCCCGTTATTCCTGCCGGACCGCAAAGCAACTATGATCCCTGCGCATGCAATCATCGCGATCCCAAACGCTTGCCACATCGATATGACTTGTCCCAATAGTATCCATGCAAAGAATGGGCCAAAAACTAGGGCAGAATACTCCAGAACGGCCACCTGACTGGCAGTGCCAAGTTGATAGGCAAGAATGATCAATGCCACCCCAGCAACAGATCCCACGGCCTGTAGCAACACCAAATGCATCACCTCCCAGAATGGCCAGATCCACCCTCGCACAAGGAAACCTGCACTACCGTCGGGGACATCCGGTGCGACCATTGTAAGAACCATCAACGCCACACCGCCAAAGATGGCCTGCATGACAATAATCCCATTCAGCAAGCACATCGTGCTTTCCCCCTCGCAAAGCTCTCGCGTGGCGATAGCACCCATTGCATAAAACAGACCGCCAACCACCGGCATTATCATTGACCAACTCAGGTGCCCGGCCTGGGGGTTTAGTACGAAGAGTATGCCTGTGAATCCGATTGCGACGGCCAATATGCGCCATGGCCCGATAGGTCGGCGTAAAAGAAAGGCAGTTATCAGCAGAACAAAGACGGGAGATGTAAAAAGCCCGGCTACGGCCTGAGCAAAAGGCAAAAAAGCCAATGCACCAAAGTAGAACAGCATTGCTAAGGTTATAAACGCGCTGCGCGCCGCCACGGCCCATAGGCGACGCGGTTTCAGGGTTCCCAGACCGGCGGCGGACATTAGCGCAATCAATGCAACAGCGATCACCGATCGAGCCACCTGAAACTGCCAAAGACCGATGTGCTCAGAGAGAACCACAATGTAGTTGTCAATGATCCCAATGATAACCATGGCCAATACCATCGATCCCGCTGCCCGCAGGTCGTTGCTCTTGCTGTGATCCAAAACTGTATTCAAATGTCTGACATTTCTCTTTTCAATCGGGTTCTTCCTGCAATACTCTGTCCGCAGCGACACGCAACTCATGTCTTGGGAGAAATCGAAAATGGGGTGGATGGCGGATGAAAGCGGGTTGGGTAAATGCTCTGCGAATTATGTGCCGCTGACGCCCCTGTCGCATCTGCGTCGCGCGGCTCAGGTGTTCGCGAATGATCCAGCGGTAATTTATGGCGCTCACCGCAAGACCTACGCAGAATATCACGAACGCTGTACGCGACTGGCGTCTGCGCTTGCCAGACTGGGCGCAACCCCCGGTAGCGTGGTCGCCACTCTAATCCCCAACTTGCCTGCGCAGGCCGAAGCTCATTTTGGCATTCCGGCCTGTGGAGCTGTTCTAAACACAATCAACACCCGGCTTGATGCGGATACCGTCACATATATCTTTGAGCATGGTCAGGCCTGTATTGTGTTGGTGGATAGCCAGTTTCTACAGCTGGCAGAAACTGCCAGAGAACGTATGAAAACCGAAGGACCGGTTATCGTTGAGGTGCCAGACGCCGAGTCCGGTTTTTCAGCCAGCAGGCGCCATCCGGTTTACGAAGATATTCTGGCAGAGGCGGACCCGAATTTCGATTGGATCATGCCGGAAGATGAGTGGGAAAGCCTTGCGCTGAACTATACATCCGGTACCACAGGGCGACCCAAAGGTGTCGTTTATCACCATCGCGGCGCCTACCTCATGACAATGGGCACGGTGATCAGCTGGCGCATGGTTTTGCGACCGATCTACCTAGCAATTGTCCCGCTGTTTCATTGCAATGGCTGGAACCACACGTGGATGATGCCGGTTCTTGGAGGAACTCTGGTTTGTTGCCGCGATATTTCGGCACCCGCAATCTACGGTGCCATCGCAGACGAAGGTGTTACCCACTTTGGCGGCGCGCCAATTGTGTTAAATATGATAGTCAATGCGCCAGATAGCGAACGCCGCACCTTTGACCACTTTGTCGAAGTGTTCACCGCGGGGGCACCTCCGGCTCCCGCGACGCTCAACAAGATCGAAAAGCTCGGATTTCAGGTCACGCAGGTCTACGGGTTGACCGAAACCTATGGTCACGTCACTGAGTGCCTTTGGAAAGACAGGGACTGGGGTGATCTTGACCCGGATGGTCGTGCGACCATCAAGGCGCGGCAGGGAGTGGCCTTTCCGATGATGGAAGACATTACCGTTGTGGACGCTGAAATGGAGCCAATCACCCGTAATGGCAAGTCGCAGGGTGAGATTGTCATGCGCGGCAATTCAGTCATGAAGGGCTATTTCAGGAACCCCGACGCAACAGCAGAGTCTTTCGAAGGCGGATATTTCCATTCCGGAGACATCGCAGTGCTGCATCCCGATGGCTATATTCAAATCGCAGACAGAGCCAAGGATATCATTATTTCGGGTGGCGAAAACATCAGCTCTGTCGAGGTCGAAGGCTGTCTGATGGCACACCCTGATGTTTTGCTGGCCGCTGTTGTTGCCAAACCTGACGACAAATGGGGAGAAGTTCCCTGTGCCTTTGTTGAACTCAAGGCCAACGCCGACGCGGATGAGGCGTCGCTGATTGCTTTCACCCGGGAAACTTTGGCAGGGTTCAAAACACCCAAGAAGGTCGTGTTCCAGGAGCTACCCAAGACATCAACGGGTAAAATTCAAAAGTTCGAATTGCGCAAACTGGCGGAGGCGCTTTGACGTCGTTCGGATGCCAATAGTTCCGTATGTCTGAATTGCCCGTCGCGGACCTACTATGCTAAGATAGACAAAACGAGGCAGAGCAGGCCCACAACCAAAATGACCGCGCTAAATCAGTATGACCGGCTTGAGGCCAGCGGCCTTTGGCGCGCGACACCGGATGACCAGCGCCGCGAGGTGATTGTGTCAATCGGCGAGGCCACACTGATCATTACCGATATGCGAGATCAGGCGTTGACGCATTGGTCTTTGGCTGCGGTTGAGCGAGCCAACACAAGCAACACCCCAGCCATTTTTTTTCCGGACGGCGACCCCGGTGAGACCCTCGAACTGGCTTCTTCAGCAGACGAGATGATTGCGGCAATCGACAAGTTGCGCCGCGCCGTCGAACAATCCCGGCCGCACCCCGGCAGATTGCGGTTTTTTTCCATTGCTGCATCAATCCTTGCCGTCGCGGCGCTAATGGTTTTCTGGTTACCCGATGCCATGTTACGCCACACGGTATCTGTTGTGCCCGATGTCAACCGCGCAGCGATTGGCCGATCCCTGTTGCAAAGGATTGAGCGTGTTTCCGGCCCATCCTGCGCCGAGCCCGCTGGGCTTGCCGCCCTGACTCTGTTGAGCCAAGAATTGGGATCATCAAAATTGGTCGTCCTGCGCGCTGGGGTACGGGATGCTCTGCAACTGCCCGGTGGGTTGGTATTGCTCAGCCGTGCCCTGATTGAGGACTACGAAGAACCGGATGTGGCAGCCGGTTACGTGATAGCGGAGCGGGTTCGCGCAGCAGCACTTGATCCTCTGGAGGCAATGTTGCGCGCCAGCGGCGTTATGGCCAGCTTTCACCTGATCACAACAGGCAGCCTGACTGAAGAAACGTTGGACGCCTACGCGCAGCACCTACTCACTGCGCCGCGTCCGGACGTGAGCGATGACCAATTGCTTGAGGCCTTCGCAGTTGCCGAGATACGATCCTCGCCGTTTGCATTTGCGCAGGACGTTTCGGGCGAGACCGTACTTGGTTTAATTGAAGCAGATCCAATGGCCGGGCGCGACGTGCGCCGTTTGCTAAGCGATGGCGACTGGATCAGAATCCAGAATATCTGCGACCGCTGACCAAGAGGGTTACTTGCGTGTGAATGCATCCTTGAAACCGGCATCACGCGCTTCCCCCAATGCCACTTGCGCCTCTTCACCTGTGGCAAATGGACCTACCAGAACCAATCTGTAGGTTGTGCCGTCACGGTCGTATTTCCCAATCCGGACCGGTAGCGCCAGCTTCTTGAGCGTCTGTGCAGACTTTCGCGCGCTGCGGGCATTTCCAAATGTTCCGATCTCAACGTAATTGCGCCCCGCAATACTCTCGTTCTTGCCCTTTGACGGAACGTCTAACGCTTGCGATCTGGTCGAGACATTTGGTTCTTTAACTGCAGCGCCAGACGACTGAACAGTGTTCTTGGATGATAATGCAATTGCACGCCTCTGGGATGCGACATCTGTATATGGGTAAACCACTGGAATGGTATCCGTCATGTCCTGACCGGTTGTTGCATCGATCAAGCGGCGAGGTACGGTTTTTGTCCAGATCAGGTTCATCCGGGCGCGCCCCTCGAGGGTTTGTTCAGCGCGGCGTGGGTTAAGCCGACCGTCTTGCCAAACCGTACTGTATCCTCTTGGCACCTTGAAACTTCTTGCCGACGTGCGGTTATCATAAAGATGCTTTGGTACCACTCTTGTGCCGCGAGGAACAAGAATGACTTCGCCCGTCCGGGCGTTTTGGGCCGGAGTTGTTCCTCTAGTAGTACGCTTTGGCTTTGCGGAGGCAAGGACAACGGTGCTTTTGGCGGAAGTCATCTTTTTTGACTTTTTCCATCCGGTCGATTTGGGTGTGACTGTGACCTTCCGCGACGCGGCGGAGGGACTTGTTTCGATCAATGGAGCCGTGTCCAGAGCGACGTCAACAGGAGGCTGAGTCGCCGCCCGAGGTGAAGGTGCCTGTGCAGCTGTAACGCTGCTCTCGCTCGGCTGAACGCCACATATTTGTCTGCGGTCCCGGCCAACGCGCGGAACCCAGGTCACATCATCGCCGACACCCGCACGGACAAACACACAGCCCTGGCTGTCGACATATTGGCTACCTGCAAAAGAAGCCGGCGGAAGCTCAGCAGGCGCCGTTGACGTATCTGTCGATTGTGCGTGTAATCCGTTCAAGCCCAATGCCCCGGCGACGGCGACCAAGGCTGCAATGTGGGAGATTTTCATGCCAGACTCCACAATATACGGGCCATCAGAATGCCGCATCCGCTAGGCTTAGTAAAGACAGCACACACTCTGTGACCCAAATTCACCAGTTTACTTGGTTCCGAACATCCGGTCACCGGCGTCACCCAGACCGGGAACAATATACCCAACATCATTTAAGGCTTTGTCAACAGACGCAGTCACGATCGGGACATCAGGATGCGCCTCTTTCATACGCGCAATGCCTTCTGGCGCCGCAAGCAAACACAAAAAGCGGATGTTTGTCGCACCCGCTTCCTTGAGCAAATCAATCGCCGCTACCGAAGAGTTTCCAGTTGCCAACATCGGATCAACTGCGATTACAAGTCGATCTTCCAAGCCATGTGGCACCTTAAAATAATACTGCACAGGTTGCAGCGTCTCTTCGTCGCGATACAGCCCCACAAACCCGACCCGGGCAGAAGGAATGAGTTCCAACACCCCGTCAAGTAATCCATTTCCGGCCCGGAGTATCGAAATAAGCGCCAGTTTCTTGCCGTCTAGCACCGGAGCATCCATGGCTTCCATCGGCGTCTCTATGCTTTTGGTTGTCATAGGCAAATTGCGTGTCACCTCGTACGCCAAGAGCTGGCTGATTTCACGCAAAAGCTGCCGAAAAACGGCCGTAGAAGTGCCTTTTTCCCGCATCAGAGACAGTTTGTGTTGTACAAGCGGATGTTCAACGACGGTCAAATGGTCGGTCATGGCAGGTTCCTTTGGCAGCTTGAGTCTTTGTGGCCTCATCCGGTCGGTCCTGCAAGTCACCGTCTTCAGAAAAACGACCGCCCCGGTCCCTTTGATGCAACCCCGAGATGCGTGGCGACGCTGACGGCCACGTCTGTAAAACTCACCTGACCGATCTGTCCGGTCCCCCGCCCCGCAATCAGAACAGGAACGCGTTCGCGCGTGTGGTCCGTCCCGCACCAGGTCGGGTCATTTCCATGATCGGCCGTCACCAAAAGCAGATCTTCCTTATGCAGCAGAGGCAGAATAGTTCCCAACTGCTCATCAAACCATTCAAGCGCACGCGCATAACCCGAGACATCACGGCGGTGGCCATAAAGACTGTCGAATTCGACAAAGTTTGCAAAAGTAAGACTTCGTTCCGGTGCCGTGACGGCCCTATCCATTAAGTCGTTCATCAATTCCGCGTCCGGGCCTTTGAACACAGTGTCGATCCCCTGCATCGAGAATATGTCACAGATCTTGCCAATCGCATGCACGTGCCCGCCCGCCATTTGCACCCAGTCGCACAGCGTCGAAGAGGGCAGCGCAATAGCATAGTCACGCCGGTTTGCAGTGCGCTGGAAACCTGCCTCGGGATCGCCAACAAAAGGGCGAGCGATGACCCTTCCAACTTTCATCTCATGCAAAATCGGCGCAACAGCTTCGCAAAGGCGAAACAGCCGATCCAGACCAAAAATCTCTTCGTGCGCCGCGATCTGCAGAACACTGTCGGCAGACGTATAACAAATCGGCCAACCGCTGCTGATATGTTCGGCGCCGTGTTGTTCTATGATCGCGGTGCCCGGCGCATGGCAATTGCCCAATATCCCTTTGGTTCCTGCAGCTTGGCAGAGCTTTTGAATCAGATCATCGGGGAAAGACCCGCTCGTATCTGGAAAATAGTGCCAGTCCCAAGGCACCGGCACACCGGCAAGTTCCCAGTGCCCTGATGGCGTGTCTTTTCCACGCGATAATTCAGTGGCGGCACCCCACATCCCGGTAGGTACGCTGTCGAGCCCCGGCACCGCGTCGCCGCTGGCCAGCCGTGTCGCAGCGCCCAGGCCCAGCGCCTCCAAATTTGGTACTTTCAGGATCCCGTTGCGCCCCTCCTCTGCGCGGCCAGCGGCGCAAGCTTGCGCAATATGCGCCAACGTGTTGGCCCCCGTGTCGGGCACGTCTCCATTAAAAAACTGTGCCGCGTCAGGGGCGCCACCAATGCCGACAGAGTCCATGACCACCAAGAAGGCACGCGGCATCACATGATCCTTTCGCGGACTAGTTCGGGACTCTCTGGTTTCTTGTTCGCGATTTTGATCGCCTTTTGCACATCAGCTTCGATCCGAGAGGCACTGGTTTCCCGAGCCGCATGAATCGTCGCCACAGGTTGGCCCCGCTTAATCTTTTCCCCCAGAGAAACAACATTTGACAGACCGACAGCCGGATCGATGGCGTCGCTTTCGCGTTGTCGTCCACCTCCCAACGCAACTACAGCAAGCCCAAGCGCTTCACCATCAATCGCCGATACGAACCCGTTTTCGGTTGCGGTAACCTCTCGAATAACAGTCGCTTCAGGAAGGAACCGCGCCCAGTTCTCCACAAAGCGCACAGGCCCTCCCATCGCGGCTATCATGCTGCCAAATCTCATTGCTGCTTCGCCGCTTTCGATTACTCGGGTGACGGCGGCAGCACCCTTACCTTCATTTTCTGCCAGCTTAGCGCTGGCTAGCAAGGCGCCGCCCAGCGCAGCGCATATCTCGACCAAACGCCCTTTCTGCAAACCGGTAAGAACGCGCATAACCTCGGTCACTTCCAGCGCATTCCCCAATGCAGGAGCGATAGGCTGGTTCATATCTGTAATCATTGCTGTTGTTGGGCACCCTGATGCATTTGCCGTTTTGGCCAATGCTCCGGCCAACGCCTGCGCATCTTTCGCAGTTTTCATGAACGCGCCACTACCGACCTTAACATCCAACACCAACCCATCGAGCCCGGCAGCAAGTTTCTTGGACAGAATGGATGCGGTGATCAAATCAAGGCTTTCAACTGTCGCGGTCACATCCCGGATGGCATAAAGCCGTTTGTCAGCTGGCGCTATGTTGGCGCTGGCGCTGACTATCGCACACCCTGTTTCCGCAACAATATCCCGCATTATCGTCTCATCTAGAGTGGTAACCACACCGGGGATGGCCTCTAGTTTGTCCAGGGTGCCGCCCGTGTGTCCCAAGCCACGGCCCGAGATCATTGGTACGTAGGCCCCACATGCCGCAAGCGCGGGTGCCAGTACCAACGATACACAATCCCCTATACCGCCGGTAGAATGTTTATCAAGAATCGGCCCGTTCAGATCCCAGTTCAACACGTCTCCGCTATTGCGCATTGCAAGAGTAAGTGCTGCGCGTCCCGCATCTGTGAGACCGTTCAGACAAACAGCCATAGCGAATGCACCGGCTTGTGCATCGCTCACCGATTGATCGGCCAGACCTTGGGCAAACCACGTCAACTCATCCGCACTTGGGGTTTGGCGTCGGCGCAGTTTAGCTATGATCGAGCGCGAATCCATCAGATCAATTATCTGCCATATGTTCAGGCGTAAAGGCACTTGGCAACAGCGCGCCTATCGTCGTTGCCTGCTCGCTGCCGTCCGTCGTCGCCATTGTTACAGACACGTCGGCGGCACCAAATTCTGCCAATTTCTGACGGCACCCGCCACAGGGCGGCACCGGCGTCGGACTATCTGCAATGACATATACCTCTTCAAGGCAGGTTTCCCCAGCAGCGATCATTGCAGCAATGGCGCCAGCCTCGGCGCATGTTCCCTCTGGGTAAGCAACGTTTTCGACGTTGCAGCCTGAAAACACAGCACCGGATCCCGCACGTATGGCAGCGCCGACCTTAAAGCTGGAATAGGGTGCGTATGCGTTTTCACGCACTTTGGTTGCAGCAGACCTTAACGACATTTCACCCTCCACTAGTGGTATTGAATGCACCGGGCAGCGATACTTCGAGTAACTGAATGTCGTCAGACGGGGCGCTGTAGCGCGTCTTCATGCCGGGTGGGACCACGAATGCATCTCCGGCAACGAGTTTATGAGGGTCCCGGCCCTCTCCCTCTAACGTCATTGTTCCGTCCATGACGAAAGTAAACAAAATGTCTGTATCATGCTCAGTCCATTCAGCTTGACCCGGGCATTTGCAAAACACATTCACGCCAGCGACGTTTTGGGTGCTCTTGGCGATCGTCGTGTCACGACTTTTAAACCCAGTTAGTCGAGAAGGCGTCCAGCTTGCGCCATCGACCTGATTGAAAACAAAACGTTGTCCTTGCCATTCCCGTTCAGGTCGCAGATGCGGCGTTGGCAGCTCCATTTCATGATCAATTTCAGTCACATGTTCAGCCGGCACACCAATCTCGATCACTTCGACATTGTCACTCGCCACCAGAACCCGATGACGTATCTCTGGAGGCTGGATAAAGCAATCTCCGGCCGTCAGGCGCATGGGCGGACCCTGATCTTCGTACACAACATCAACCCACCCGCGATAGCAAAAAATCAACTGAAATCCGACCTTGTGAAAATGCACCATGTCCGGCACCGGTCCGCCATCAGGTATCCGGATGTGAGATGCAATAATCGAACCACCCAGCCGATCTGGAATGAGGTCACGGTAATGCATACCCGCGCGACCAATGATCCAAGGGGCCTGATCGGCCAGTCTGCGCACCACAAAGGAATGGATTGTTTCGGGCATCACCAACGGTGGGTTCAGTTCGTCTATCTCAATGTGCGTTCCGTTCGGCGCAGTAAGAACGCGTTTTCCATTGGCAAATGTGTCGGGTGCATCAGTCAGAATGCGCAAAGTGCCGGGCGGCTCTGTCGCACCATATTCAATACGAATGCGCAGACCATGCCCCGAAAACACCGCGACCTGTGGATCGTCAGCCGGATAGATGCTGTCCATCCGCATCCCGATAACCTTGGTGTAAAATGGAATATCGTTGCTCAAATCCTGCGTAGGCAGTCGCATTTCGGCTTTGATGTCAGGCATGTTCCCTCCGGCTATCAAATACAGAGTGTGCCTTTGGTCAGGCATTTGCAATAAGGGGTACAGCTAAGGACTTCAGATTCAACAGCCACCTCGCAGATTGCACCGTCACATGGAATAGTTTAACGCTAAACTATATTGAGAAGGAACCAATTCAGATGTCCGATGATCAATCCACACGACAGGCCGCCCTTGACTATCACGAGTTTCCAAAGCCCGGAAAACTCGAGATCAGAGCCACCAAACCAATGGCAAACGGTCGGGACCTGTCGCGGGCCTATTCTCCCGGAGTCGCGGAGGCCTGCCTTGAGATAAAAAGCGATGCAGCTAATGCCGCACGTTTTACGGGGCGCGCGAATATGGTGGGCGTGGTCAGCAATGGCACGGCGGTTCTGGGGCTTGGAAATATTGGCGCTCTGGCATCAAAGCCGGTGATGGAGGGCAAGGCTGTCTTGTTCAAGAAGTTCGCCAGCATCAATTGTTTTGACATTGAGCTGGAGGAAAGCGATCCGGAGAAACTGGCGGAATTGGTCTGTGCACTGGAACCCACATTTGGCGCCATAAACCTGGAAGACATCAAGGCACCCGATTGTTTCATTGTCGAAAAAATTTGCCGCGAGCGCATGAACATTCCGGTTTTTCATGACGATCAACATGGCACAGCCATTGTTGTTGGTGCCGCGGCACGAAATGCCTTGCTGGTTGCAGGAAAGAAGTTTGAGGACATCAAGATTGTCAGCACCGGCGGGGGTGCTGCAGGCATTGCGTGCCTAAACATGCTGCTGAAACTTGGCGTGAAGCGCGAAAACGTCTGGCTCTGTGACATTCACGGGCTGGTCTACGAAGGCCGGGACGTGGACATGAACCCTCAGAAGGCTGCCTTTGCGCAGGCGACCGATCTGCGCACGCTGGACGATGTTGTGGACGACGCGGATATGTTTCTTGGCCTATCCGGGGCGGATATTTTGAAGCCGGATATGGTCAAGAAGATGTCCAAGCGCCCGATAATATTTGCGCTCGCAAACCCCTCTCCCGAGATTCTGCCAGAAGATGCGCGGGCCGTTGCACCAGACGCCATTATTGCAACCGGGCGCAGTGATTACCCCAACCAGGTTAACAACGTCCTCTGTTTTCCATTCATCTTTCGCGGCGCGCTTGATGTTGGTGCTACTGATATCAACGACGCAATGAAACTTGCTTGTATTGAAGGGATTGCCGAACTCGCCCGCGCCACAACCAGCGCCGAAGCGGCAGCGGCCTACAAAGGCGAGCAAATGACTTTTGGAGCAGACTATCTGATACCAAAGCCATTTGATCCCCGTCTGGTCGGTATAGTGTCCTCAGCCGTGGCGCGCGCCGCGATGGAGACCGGAATTGCTACGCGTCCGATTGATGACATGAACGCCTATAAGGCGCGTCTGGACGGATCGGTCTTCAAATCTGCCATGTTGATGCGCCCTGTTTTTGAAGCCGCTAGGATCGAAGCACGCAAGATTGTATTTTCAGAGGGTGAAGACGAACGTGTTCTGCGCGCGGCGCAAGCAATGCTCGAAGAAACCAAAGAGACACCCATTCTGATTGGTCGCCCAGAAGTTATCGAACAGCGCTGCGAGAGAGCAGGGCTGAAGATAAAAATTGGTACGGACGTGGAAATCGTGAACCCTCATCACGACAAGCGTTATCGCGAATATTGGGGAACCTATCACACCAAGATGGCGCGTCGCGGTGTTTCACCGGACCTCGCTCGCGCAATATTGAGGACTAACACAACCGCAATCGGTGCAGTTATGGTTGAACGTGGTGACGCGGATTGCCTGATTTGTGGTACATTCGGCCAGTATCGTTGGCATCTGAACTACATTGAGCAGGTCCTTGGGACTGGCGCACCGACAGTCGGGTCGCTCAGCATGATGATCCTGGAAGATGGCCCCTTGTTCATTGCGGATACGCATGTACGGTCCGAGCCCACACCCGAACAAATTGCAGAAACTGTCATTGCTTCGGCGCGTCACATTCGTCGTTTTGGGGTCGAGCCCAACATTGCACTGTGTTCACAATCACAGTTCGGCAACCTGAGAGGCGGCACCGGAGAACGACTGAGAGCTGCAATCGCCATACTCGATTCCCGTGATCTTGATTTCGCTTATGAAGGCGAGATGAACATTGACGCGGCATTGGATCCCGAACTGCGCGAGCGCATCTTTCCCGACAGTCGAATGCAGGGTGCTGCCAATGGTTTGATTTTTGGCCATGCGGATGCGGCAAGCGGCGTACGCAACATACTGAAGATGAGAGGTGGCGGGCTTGAAGTCGGCCCGATTCTGATGGGGATGGGAAATCGAGCCCACATTGTGACACCGTCAATTACAGCGCGTGGGTTATTGAATATGGGTGCGATTGCCGGCACACCGGTTAAACATTACGGTTAAGAGACGAACTTGTGATCACTGACAGGTCAAACTTTTAGGTTTGAACCCGGTGCCTGGTTGCATTTCATTCGCAGCGAGATCACCCTGTGAGTGACAACACCGCTCCGAGAGAGGACACGCGACATGAAGCCCAAATCAATTTTGATTGGAGCCGCTCTTTTGCTAAGCGCCTGCGGTTCGGTCGTCAACGAAACCAATAGCAGCATTGTTATCAACGGAAGAACCTACGAATTGCGCACCCGCACCATTCAGGGTTCAAATGGCACATATGACACCTCAAGTGTCCGTGTGAACGGTACATATTACCAATGCCAACCTGATAGTCCGGGTTCCTGCAAAGCCGCCGTGACAAACGCGAACTTCAGAGGTTATCGCTAGAACTGTCACTATCGATCCCATTTTGGGCAACTTTGCTTGGATAGGGCGAAAATGTCGCAATCCTGTTGGCGGTAACAGGCCGTCGGATCGCTTGCAGCCAGTGTTGTCCACGGCGTAAGGTCTGCCCACTAATCTGGGGAGGATCGGACATGGGATACGCAGAACTGTACGAAAGCTGGAAGGCCGATCCGGAAGCCTACTGGATGAATGCGGCCAATGCGATTGATTGGGAAACCGCCCCAACCCGCGCGCTCAACGACGAAAACGCCCCACTTTACGAATGGTATGCAGACGCCAAGGTGAACACTTGCTACAATGCCTTAGATCGCCATGTCGCCGCCGGGAACGGTGACCAAGCAGCCATAATATACGACAGCCCGATCACACAGACCAAAGAGACCATCAGCTATGCTGACCTGCAGACTCGTGTGGCGTCGCTGGCTGGAGCACTACGTGCCAAAGGCATAGAAAAGGGCGATCGTGTCATCATCTACATGCCAATGGTTCCACAAGCACTTGAGGCGATGCTGGCCTGTGCACGATTGGGAGCGGTGCATTCCGTTGTTTTTGGTGGGTTCGCAGCGAGCGAGCTCGCTGTGCGGATCGATGATTGCACGCCAAAAGCAGTTATCGCGGCGTCCTGCGGATTAGAGCCGGGACGCGTGGTGCAATACAAGCCCCTTCTAGATGGCGCAATCGAAATGGCAGCCCACAAGCCTGAGTTCTGCGTTATTTTCCAGCGCGAACAAGACGTCGTCCCACTGACAGAAAGCCGTGATGTGGACTGGCATGATTTTCAAGCAGGTGTGCAGCCGGCGGACTGCGTACCAGTTGAGGGCAATCATCCGGCTTATATTTTGTATACTTCCGGAACAACGGGCGCGCCCAAAGGTGTCATACGTCCAACCGCTGGTCATCTTGTAGCACTGCATTGGACTATGAAATCCATCTACAACGTTGATCCCGGCGATGTGTTCTGGGCCGCTTCAGACGTAGGCTGGGTCGTGGGCCATTCCTATATTTGTTATGCGCCTCTGATCCACGGCAACACAACTGTCCTGTTTGAGGGCAAGCCTATAGGCACGCCGGATGCAGGAACATTCTGGCGTATTATTTCTGAACATAATGTTCGCGCATTTTTTACAGCGCCGACTGCGATCCGCGCTGTCAGACGCGAAGATCCCGATGGAGAGTTTGTCAAGAAATACGATATTTCCTGTTTGCGAGCCCTATACCTAGCGGGGGAGCGCGCGGATCCTGATACAATCGAGTGGGCCCAAAAGATTCTTGATGTTCCGGTAATCGACCATTGGTGGCAGACCGAAACCGGCTATGCGATTGCCGCGAATCCGCTTGGGGTCGAGGCGATGCCTGTTAAGATCGGTTCACCCTCGGTAGCAATGCCGGGTTATGATATCAGCATCCTTGATGAGGGAGGTCACGCGATGCCGGCCGGCGAACTTGGGGCAATCGCAATCAGGTTACCGCTGCCCCCGGGGACACTGCCGGGCCTGTGGAATGCCAATGAACGTTACCACAAGTCCTACCTCACTCAGTTTCCGGGATACTATGAAACCGGTGACGCGGGCATGATCGATGATGACGGCTATCTTTATATCATGGCGCGCACCGATGATGTTATCAACGTCGCCGGGCATCGTCTTTCAACAGGCGCAATGGAGGAGGTGCTCGCGGGCCATCCCGATGTTGCCGAATGCGCGGTGATTGGCGTTACCGACCCGCTCAAAGGACAAGCACCTATGGGATTTGTGTGTCTGACGTCAGGCATCGACCGCCCCCACAGCGAAATAACTACCGAATGCGTGAAGCTCGTCCGAGAGAAGATCGGCCCGGTTGCAGCCTTTAAGCTTGCGCTTGTCGTCGACCGACTACCCAAAACCCGTTCCGGCAAAATCCTGAGGGGCACGATGGTCAAGATTGCGGACAACGAAGAATACAAAATGCCCGCAACCATTGATGATCCGGCAATATTGGATGAGATTAAGGTCGCCTTGCGCAAAATTGGCTATGCGGGGTCGTCAACCTCGTAACGCCAAGTTGAAGGGTCTTGCCCAAAACGTGTGATTGAAAATGGTCAAAGTCGCGGTAACATCTCCCGAACGACACTCGGGGAGGTTTTTATGCGCTTATTGGCAGTTATGTTTTCTATTCTGGTCGCTATGCCAGCCTACGCGACAGAGGGGACGCGCATTCAGGTAAAGGGCGAGATCATTGACACCTGGTGCTATTATTCTGGGGTAATGGGTTCTCCTGAAGCGGTCACAGGATCGGCCCACCATGCCTGCGCTTTGTGGTGCAGTGCCGGTGGAATACCAGTCGGGTTGTTAGCAGAGGATGGCACTGTCTACATGGTCCTCAAGATCGAGGACGACGATCAGTCGGCAGGCGGCGACACTCAATTATCTCTAGCGTCGCACACTATCGAAGCCGATGGCATGTTCTATGAACGCGACGGGCTGAACTACCTGATCGTTTCCAAGGTCGTCAGTGATCTGAAGATCACAAACCTGAACCACGACGATTATGGCCCGGTACCGGGCTTTGCAATTCCGGAGCCAAAACCATGATCAAAGCTTTCTCTTTCATGGCGGCGACAGCGATGTTTGCAGCACCCGCTACGGCACAGGATTTTTCGACGGGTTCCAAAGCAAAATCATGGAACCTTTACGCCGAGGTTCCGGCACAGTTCGAAGCGCAGGTCGTTGATATCATGTGCGAATTGACGGGCGACTGCCCAGCTGATTGTGGCTCTGGAACCCGCCAGCTTGGCCTGATCCGCACGTTGGACAACGTCATGGTGTTGCCCATGAAAAACAGTCAGGCAGCTTTTAGCGGCGCTGCGATTGATCTTGCACCTTACTGTCGGCAAACAGTCGAAGTGGATGGCCTGATGATTGAGGATCCTGACCTGAATGTTGCCAACATCTATCTGGTTCAACGCGTGAAAACCGCAGATGGGGACTGGGCGAAAGCCAACCAGTTCACCAAGAAATGGGCGGCCGCACATCCCGAAGCCAAGGGAAAAGGGCCTTGGTTTCGCAGGGATCCGCGCGTCAAAAAAGCCATCGCAAGCGAAGGGTATCTCGGATTAGGACTTGAGACGGATGAGGCTTTCATCAAGGAATATTTTGAGTGATCCGCGCCGCAACTAGTGCCGTTTTCCTGAGTATTGCAATAACCGCAGCGCACGCCGGTACCCCGCTCCCGTTTGATCTGGGAGGGCCTTATGAACTCACCGATCAGTTCGGCCAGACCCGCACACAAAAGGACCCAGAGGGTCAACCACAGCTGGTGTTCTTCGGATACGCGAACTGTCCGGGAATCTGCAGTGCTGCAATGCCACTTATGGCCGATGTTGTAGACGCGCTGGCCGACCAGAATCTTAAAGTGCGCCCTGTGATGATCACAGTTGATCCCGAACGGGATACAGTAGCCGCCATGGGTGAACCACTGGCCGAGTTCCACCCCGACTTTATTGGTTTGACCGGTGATGAAGATGCATTGGCAGTTGCGTACGAGGCATTTTCGGTAGACATTTCAATCGCTTTTGTCGATCCAGAGTATGGGCCAATTTTTACCCACGGCGGGCTTATCCATTTGCTAAACGGAGAAGGTGAGGTACTGACAATTCTGCCCCCTGTCCTAGACAGCGATGCCGTCACAGAAATTGTATCGGGTTATCTGACACCCCAAAGTTAGGTAAATTAGTCCAGTACCGGCGCGCCACCTTCGCCAATGCGGCGTTCAATGAACGACGCCAATCTTTCGGCGGCCCCTTCAGAACTTGCCGGCGCCTTGAAATCGTTCAGAACCTGCTTCCACATGGCAGTTGCTCGTTGGTCAGATCGCTGTGCCCCGGCCGCTTCCCAAGTTCCAAAATTGCTGAGATCCGCAACCAGAGGCGCGTAGAACGCTTCTTCATAACGATCCATGGTGTGTTGTGTTGCAAAGAAATGGCCACCCGGTTCCACGTCTTTCAGCGCTTCAAAACCAATATCGGCCTTGGTAGCGCCCGGCATCTCGTTCATCTCAGCCAAGGTCTGAACTGCCTCAATATCATTGATGAATTTCTCATACCCAAAGGTCAGTCCGCCCTCAAGCCAGCCCGCCGCATGGACCAGAACCGTTGCGTTGGCCATTAGTCCGCCCCACAGCGCCATGTTGGTTTCGTTGGCGGCCTGCATATCCGAGGTATTGGAAGCCGAGCCGGACGCGGAGCGCCATGGCAGACCAATGTGACGTGCCAATTGACCTGCACCGATCTGCATTTTCACGTGCTCTGGCGTGCCAAAGGCGGGCGCTCCTGATTTCATATCCACATTGGACGAAAAACCTCCATAACTGACGGGTGCTCCTGTCCGGGTGAGCTGCGCTAACGCAATACTCGCCAGCGCCTCAGCATGTTGTAATGTCAAGGCACCCGCAACCGTGATCGGGGCCATGGCCCCTGCCAAACAAAACGGTGTGATGATCGACATCTGTCCGGCCCGCGCGAAATCAATAATGCCCTGTGCCATTGGTTGGTCCAGCATACGTGGCGAATTTGTGTTAATGATGGTGTAACACCATACATCCTGATCAAACGCATCATCCGACAGATCGCGCGCAAGCCGTATCATCTCATAGCAATCATGAACCTGTGCTCTGCCTCGCGAATAGATAAAAACCAACTTGTCGCTCAGCGCAAACTGGTCCTGCATCATCGCATAATGGCGATTTTGAATGACGACGTCCTGAGGTTCAACATTTGGTCCCAGCATGTGGATGACATCAAAACTCTGGCAAAGTTTCAGGCTTTCGCGAAACGCCTCGCGCGAACCGGGACGGCGACCGCGTTCGCGATCCGTGACATTGGGGCACCCTGCCCCCGCCATGAACAACATGGTTCCGTCTTCGTATATCTGATCGCGATCCGGGCTGCCGGCCCGCAACCGGATTGAGGTTGGAGCAGTCTTCAGCGCCGCATCCACAATATCGGATCCGATATAAACCATCTCGCCGTCAACCCGCGCCCCAGCCGCGGCGAAGATATCGCGCGCTTCTGGCAACAGAATCTTCATACCGAGTTCTTGCAAAACCCGAAGTGCCGTATCGTGCAATGATTGCACTTGATCAGCAGAAAACACCGATTGGGGCGAAAAGGGATGCCGCAGGTGGCGGTAATCAGGTTGACGGGTAGGAACGCGCGCAGCTGTACTTCGCCCTTTGCGTCTGGCACGTGTTTCGCACATTTCGTCAAGCCCTCTAGGAAAACTGTTCGCTGATCAGCCGCTCCTCCAACCCATGTCCCGGATCAAACAGAATGCGGTGCGTGATTGAGGGCTCTGACTTGATTTCCACAGAAGCAACATTCATCACTGCGCGACTGTCTGCTTCCGCCATTACCGGTCGTTTTTCTGCCTCCAGCACATCAAATCGGACTTTTGCGTTCTTGGGCAACAACGCCCCCCGCCAACGCCGAGGACGAAATGCGGCCATTGCGGTAAGTGCAAGAACATCCGCTCCGATTGGCAGAATTGGACCGTGAGTCGAATAGTTATAGGCAGTAGATCCTGCTGGCGTAGCCACCAAGGCACCATCACAAACCAGTTCCTCCATACGCAACCGATCATCAACCGTGATACGCAACTTGGCCGCCTGCGGTCCGGCGCGCAGCAGGGAAACCTCATTTATCGCCAACGCTTCGTGCGTCGAGCCATCCACACAAGTTGCTGACATTGAAAGCGGATTAATCACCGCTTCTTCTGCCTGTTCAAGTCGCTCAGCCAAACCGCCTTCTTGATATTCATTCATCAAGAACCCGATGGTTCCGCGATTCATGCCGTAAACCGGTGCCGGAGAATCCTGGAAATGGTGTAGTGTCTGCAACATGAAACCGTCGCCACCCAATGCCACTATCACTTCCGCCTCTTGCGGCAGGACGTCGCCGTATCGACCCGTCAGAGCCGCACGCGCCGTTTGGGCAACAGGCGCAGAACTCGCAGCAAAAGCGATCTTAATGGGCATCGTTATTGTGTTTCCTGTCTTATCTCTTTGGTTCCAAAACAATCACATATCCACAGGACGCGCCAGCGTTGACGCACCTACAGGCGCTTTGGTCGCTTTATGAGCTTTCGCGCTGGACTGGTTTCCGATACGAAACGGCCATTCCTGACCGCACACTATTCGGAGCCTGACCATGAATACCCT
Source organism: Paracoccaceae bacterium (assembly GCA_039969355.1). Classification (GTDB taxonomy): domain Bacteria; phylum Pseudomonadota; class Alphaproteobacteria; order Rhodobacterales; family Rhodobacteraceae; genus JL08. The sequence goes on along the minus strand of JBDVOA010000036.1, from coordinate 119 downwards.
AGACAGCAACCCCGGTTTTTTTACGGAGTCCTTGTTTTCGCGTGATCCTGAGATTATGGCGGCGGTTTCGTCTGAGTTGGGGCGTCAGCGGGATGAGATTGAACTGATTGCGTCGGAGA
>JBDVOA010000035.1:0-6578 GCA_039969355.1 Paracoccaceae bacterium | reverse complement strand
GCGAAATACTGCAACTTGCTTAGAAGGCCGGGTTCTGCTTGCAACGGGCATGCCAATCTCAAAATTCGCCATCAAAACAGCGGTCATTCGCCGCGCGAGTCCTCAACCGTAAGTTTGGGCTCAATGCGGTCATTCGCTGCGGTAGGCCCCAATGTCCACCATGCGGACTATCCGGACCTTTGCTCGTATTGCTCGAACAGGTGCTCACGGTCCATTGTGCGCGTGTTTCAGTCCATCGACATCTTGCAATAAGCCGCACCGAAGCTGCCGAAAGTGCATCGGGACTAAGCGGTTTGGGTGTGCGGACGCGGCGTGCTTCGCGGATTAGTTGTGTTGGCGAACGAAGGTCTTGATCGTTTGCATGACCTCATCGGCATGCACGGCATTCAGCGCGGCGGAATGCGGATTTGCGAAGGTGCCGCTGTCGTTGTCGAAATACTTGCCGGACGCATCAGTGAACCTCTCGCCGAGTGCCGCTTCGATCAGGATGTCAGCACCGATGCTCAGGTCACTCCCCGCAACGCCAAAACCTTCCTTCACCATTTTGGACGCCAGCAGCGATCCCGGATTGACGGCGATTATTGCAGGACCGTCAGGCAGGACCTTGGCCCATTCCCGGGTCCAGATTGTGATGGCGAGCTTGCTCTGCGCATAGGCGTCCATATCCGAAAGGCGCACATTGCCCTGCATCGCATCTAAATTCACTGACGCTTGCGCAGCCGAAGAGAGATTCACTATTCGACCATCTTTTGGAATGATCGGTAAGAGCAGGTCAGTCAGCAAATACGGCGCAAATGTATTTACGACAAAACGGATATCGAGACCACTTTCAAGCACGGGATGGGGCGTTTTCAGTACACCGGCGTTGTTGATCAGAACATCCAGTGTGTCGTGTTTAGCGCGGATATCTGCGGCTAGTGCTTTTACCGCTGACAAGTGTGACAAGTCGGCGGTAAATGTCTCCACCGCGCCGCCAATTTCTGTAGCCACTGCATGCAGTTTCGCAACGCTACGGCCATGCAGCAGTACATTATGCCCGCCAGCAACCAGCTTTTTCGCAGTGAGGAGGCCAATCCCGTCGGTGGAACCTGTGATAAGGATGGTCTTGGTCATGTGGTCAGTCCTTCAAGTAAAGTCAGGCAGCAGGTCGTGCGCTAACCGTTTGAGTGTGGTGTCGATAGATGCGCCGTTGAAGCGTAGATTAAGTGCAACGTGGTTCACGCCGAGCGACTCAATCTCGCGTAGATAGCGAATTAGAAAAGAGGTGCCAGACTGAAAGCCCAGATGGATAGGGCATGCAGGCGCATCCGCGTTGTCGAGCAGGTCGACATAGAGCGACTGCATTATCGGCTTGTCCGGTTGATCCGCATTCATCAACCGCTTGCGGTAGTCAGCAATAACGCGACCTTGTGAGGTCGCGTCCCGAGGATAGGTCATCCACCCGTCCCCATTCTGCGCCACCCAATCGGGCGATTGCTGGCTACCACCTGTAATCAACAGCGGCAGATGTGGCCCTGTGGGTTTTGGCAAAAGATCGATGTCGCCGGGCAAGCTACCATGCGTACTTGCGTGACGCGGATAGGGCGTGCCAACCGCACGAATATATTCCACGCTATCGCGAAACCGCGCCCCGCGACCTTGGTAATTTTGTGCCATCGCGGGATACTCCTCTGGCCTGTCTCCCGACGCCACTCCCAAAAGAACGCGTCCGCCAGAGAGCACATCTGCCGTCGCCGCCGCCTTGGCCACATGGGCCGGATGGCGAAGAGGCAGGATGATACTGGCTGTGCCAAGTGCAATACGATCCGTCGCAATTGCCAACGTTCCCAAATAGACGAAAGGATCAAACATCTGCCCGGCATCGCCAAAGCTAGGCACGTTGAAGGGAACGTCTCGCAGCCAAAGCGCAGAGAATCCCAGACCCTCGGCCAGTTGAGCCGCTTCGATATGGCCTCGCATCGTGGGTTCTTTCCCAACTGAGTAAGCCTCAAGCGGCAATACCAGCCCGATGCTCAGGCGACCGGGCTTGAAGACCCGATTGTAGGCCTTATTGATCTGGGGAAAGGTCCCGATTTGCATCTCATCCAACATGATTTTTCCTCAATCAGTACCGCACCAGAGTCCGGCTTTCGACACTTTTGCGAATGGTTGTGACACTTGGGTCTTCGACCATATCCAGTGCGCTGTGCGCGATCGATGGCAGACCGCGATTGTCATAGATGTTGAAGAACGCCACTTCATCAGGTGTCATCTTCGATTGGTATAACCATTCATGGGCAGGGTTGCCCGCAAGCCCCAAGATCTGCCCCTTGCGGTCCGGATAAATCAGATCCAGCAAGATCCAGTCCGCAGGGTCAACGCTCGATGGGCGCACAAAGCCAAGTGGCGCGCTGTTTATGGGACGATCCACGGGTCGCCATACGTTGAGGAACGCATAGTGGCCTTCGCTCCACTCTGAGGCCTTTTCCGCTCCCAACAAATCGGTCAAGCGCTGTTTCGCCCCATCTTCACTGTAATCGCTGTGGACGTTGCGCGCTGGTTTGCGTGTCGCATCAGGATCATCAACCCGTACCGTATGATCAAAGATCACAACATCACGCGCACCCAGCCTGTCGGTCAGAAGCTGGGTCAGTTCTCGGTCATAGGTCTCTTTCCAACTTTCCCCGGAAAATTCCTCAACAACACTCGGCACGCTGGCAAACTCTACGGCATCATGTGCAAGTCGCACTGCTTTTGCCGAACGGCGCATGTCGGTCAACTGAACCTGTGTGGAGGCAAGCTCGGGCGAAATCAGATTGCCCACGATACCGCCTGCGTCCAATTCAAATGCTTGCCGTTCGTCTTTGTGGACGTGGTAATTGACTGTCGCTGTGTGTGCCATCGACGTTCGCTCCTGTAATCTGTTCCATCCGTTGTAAGGGGACATAGCTTCTGGCAATTTTCGAATAAACGGCTTAGATCGGTAATCATAATTCGGAAAATGAATATAATGAGCATCGATACCGACGGATTGCGCCTCTTTATACTGGCCGCCGAGTTGCTGAACATCAGCGCAGCGGGGCGCAAGTTAGGAATGGCGCCTGCTGTATCCAGTGCAAAACTTGCCAAGTTAGAGCACAGTGTCGGCGCAGAACTACTGCACCGCACCACGCGCAAAGTTTCGCTGTCCGTGGAAGGAGCCGACTTCCTTCCGTTCGCCCGCGAGATGATCGCGCAGGAGGATGCGGCGCTGGCGGCATTGGGCAAAGGGACGGCCGAAGTTAGTGGAACTCTGCGCTTTGCCGCCCCCAGCACCTTTGCACAGCTTTACATTGCCCCAATCCTGCCGAAGTTTCTCGACCAATACCCTGACATCACACTGGACCTTCGTTTGTCTGATGTGCAGTTTGATTTGATCGAGGGCAGCTATGACCTTGCACTGCGCAACGCGCCGTTACTTGATACCAGTCTAAAAGGACGCAAACTGGCAAATGACACGCGTATCCTATGCGCCGCACCAGCCTACCTTAATGCCCATGGCACGCCCGAAAAACCGTCCGATCTGGCTAATCACAATCTCATTGCTTTTCGCCATCTGCGACCACGGCCATTGACGAACGCGCTAGGTCATACTGCTGAATTCAATCCCGGCGCATCGCAAAGCCAGCTGATCATGGATGATGGGTTAAGCCAGAAGCGAGCAACTTTGGCCGGTGCTGGCATCTCGCTGAATGCACTATGGAGCGTGCATGAAGAGCTTGCCTCAGGACAGCTCATACGCGTCCTGCCCACATACGAAGGGGCTGAGGGCAACGTCCTTTGGCTCATTTATCCCAAGTCTAACGTCCTGTCGCCCAAAGTCCGGGTGTTTTTGGATTTTCTGATCACTGAATTTGGTAAGAACCCATCCTGGGAACAACAGCCCGGCAACAAATCGATAAACTCTATTTAACCGACGTTCGTAGATGGCGCAGCATTTGGTAGAATGGGCTCGGAGCAGTCTTGTAGCAGCGCAGCGGGACAGATTTGAACTGCGTACCGAAAGCCGCCGTTCCCGAAAAAAGCTGTTTTAACTATTTCAATGGCTTGATCCGATAGTTGGACATTCTGCGGAGCGACGACATCGTCAGACAAACAGCGACGGAATAACGTCAGTGAGCCCAAGGCGGCCAAAGATGTTGATCTGAATTAAAGCAGCTCCTGTTGTAGATCCTATTCTGTTTCTAAAGGAGACTTAAAGTGTCCGAACATGGTCATACCCCGCAGGAAATCGCGAAGCGAATTGGTGCCCCACCTGGCAGAGGTGTGCTGCGGGACGCCATATACGGAGCAATTGACGGTGCAGTGACAACATTTGCTATCGTCGCAGGTGTTGCTGGAGCCGGGCTGTCGCCTTTCATTGTAGTTGCACTTGGAATAGCTAACGTCCTCGCCGACGGATTTTCTATGGCGGCGGCCAACTATTCAGGGACCAAAGCCGAACTTGATAACATGCGTCGCATACGGAAAATCGAGGAGCACCACATTCAGAATTACCCAGAAGGGGAACGACTCGAAGTTCGAGAAATTCTTGCACGCAAGGGCCTAACAGGCAAAGTTCTGAGTCAGGCAACCGATGCAGTAACGCAAGATCACGAAAACTGGATCGCTTTGATGATGGAAGGGGAATACGGACTGGGCGGCTTTGATCCGCACCCTATGAAATCTGCCATTACGACATTTCTCGCATTTCTCATCGCTGGGATCGTTCCGCTGCTTCCGTTTATTCTCGGAGTGGCTAATGCGTTTGCCATTTCGGCTACGATGACCATGTGTACCTTTTTCGCAATTGGAGCGCTAAAGAGCCAATGGTCTCTCAGTCCATGGTGGCGATCCGCTGTTGAAACCCTGATTATCGGGGGCGTTGCAGCAACAATTGCCTTTTATGTCGGAACTCTGTTCCACGCTTAGAATGCACTGTGCGTTTGATTGGTTCCTTTGTCCGCATGTGAGACATCCGTTCGCCGCGCAGCCGACGGATGTCTTACATGCGGGACAGAGCGGACTTGTCCAAGCACAGCTATTGCTCGCGCAAAAAACCTTTCGCGACCGAGGCGTCACGTGTTTGAGCCATTTTTTCGCTATACCAATCAATTTTTTCATCATCGGTTACCAGTATCAATCGCTGACTGAAGCGGTTCTCCATCGCGGCAGATCGATTCCAGTACCGAGCATGCAGGGGCAGTTTTACATCGGCGTCTATAATGAGTGATTTATCACCCAGTGGTGCATGAAAAATTACCCTATCAGGTTAAAATTATAAGGAATTGTTCAGAAATGCTCTTTGCTTCATGTTGAGTTCATCGAATAGCTGCAAGGGTGTTCGATAAGGTAACGAGTATCAACTACGATAGTTTGAACGTAACGAGTTTTGAGTGTGTTGAAGCGTGAAGTGTATCTGAGTGGTTGGTTGAGTAACGAGTAATAGATAGCAGTGAGTAGTAGTTAGTTTAGATTTTTGATCATGTGTGAGCTCGACCAAGATGGGTATCATGATCCCCATGCCGTTCGATAAATACACTCCCAAAAGTCTGGGAGTGTATTTTCGACGTCGTCGAATATGGTGTCGTTGTTACCTTATTTTCTGCTCTGAATACGTTCTTTGGGTGTGGAAGCGTGAGGTCTGCAATAGTGCCTGGTGACGGTATTTCGACTAAGGATGCCGATCGATGATCTTGAACATGGACTATGAATTCAATCCGGCGGGATCCGTTTTGATTTACACTGGAGGGCCTAAACAAGACGATGGAGGATCTTGGGTACCGCAAGTGTTTCAAGTGGGCCCGCAAAAATCTCAGTGCGGCGCAGCCCCACAGCATGACGGCGGACGAACTGTTTTTCACAGAGCACAAATTACCAGCTTGCGCTCAGCCAAACCTATTGCGGATAAAAGTGCTTGCATTGCCGCGACCTGATGCCTCAGTGAGCTTTGCGCCGTAGTTGAGCGGCAGCCATGTGCCGCACTTAACAAGTGTTTATGACACATCAGTAACTAGTAAATAGGTGATATAATGAATGAACTTTGCCAAGACCTAACCTATGAAACATTTCCAAACAAACCGCAGTCTCAAACACTGCCGTGGGGCGAAATTCTAGCCTTTGTCCAAGGGTTTGTTGCGGCCACACTATTAATGATCCTCATTGTGGTTGCGGTTCCCTATTTGCTTTAGTTAGGCATTCGATTGCGCTGCGAGATGGGGGCGCATTGGCGAGCCGTCAATGGTTTGACCTCCAAATTTGGATGAAGGTTGCAGCCACTAGGTGATTTGTAAGCATTTAAATTCAATGCAGTCATTCAGGCGATTTACAGCTTCAAGGGGCATGAACGACTGCGACGCTGGCTTTCCGCGATCCAGTATCGAAGCTATCCATCTCGTCATTAATAAGTCCGCGGCAGCAGCTCCAAAGAGGCGGTAATTGGGCGGCAATGCGGCAATCCTTCGAACAAGCACCGGTGAGAAATGGGTGTGCCAGCCACATTCTTTCCACATAAATGATCAGCAAGGACACCTGATTTACATCGAGAGGCGCTTTGCCTGGGCCTAAACTGGAAGTATTGC
>JBDVOA010000034.1:0-55884 GCA_039969355.1 Paracoccaceae bacterium | reverse complement strand
GCCCATACGGCAGCAAATCATCACTCCCAATCCCCAACTTCGAACCAATCCCCTGAATAGGCTCCTTAACCGCAGAACGCGCTATCTCAATGTCAGTCCTGAAAACCATCAGAAATCCCCTCCAATAAAATCAAAGCTAGTATTGATTCTCGATTATTTTCCCATTGTTTAATTTATTTTCCTACGGGTCAACTACGTTTGGCAATAAAAAACGGAGTCAATCTGGGCTTTTACGCAATCCACCTGATGGCAGCCATATTTCTCACGGATTGTACCGGCGAGGCGGTAAAGTATGTCTCCGGATCCGCATTGATCCGCAGACAAATGCTACTCAGATACAATACCTTGGTTCGACCGTCGGGCCATCAGTGCCCCATTCTGTAGCTCATGTTTGCCATTACCCACAGGGTCCCGCCGACCATGATAACCAATAAGACAACGGCAAACAGGAGAGGGTACAAATTCTCTGGCGCGGATTTTCGCAACCGGATACCCAAAAAGAACCTGAGATGAACCAGAATTTGAACTATTGCCGAAGCTGCTATGACCGCAGTGATCGCTTCGCGAGATCCGAGTTTGTAGAGTACTGCGAGAAACGGAACAGCCGTCAACACAAGGGCAAGCAGAAATCCGACAACGGTATCTTTTGACTCTGAGTTAGATTTCATCCCATCAATCCCGGCAAATAAATAACTGAAAATACGCCAATCCAGACGATATCCAGAAAGTGCCAGAACAGCGTGAGGCGCAAGAGACGCGAGGCGACGGGAGGCGTTGGGCCCTTAATCGCCAACTGGGCTATCATGGTAAGCGCCCACAGCAAGCCTGCAGTGACATGTAACCCATGGGTGCCCACCAACGTGAAGAACGAGGTCAGAAAACCGCTGCGCCCCGGACCGGCTTCCCTTGCGACCATATCATTAAGTTCCCTGAGTTCAAAAGCCAGAAAACCAGCCCCCAGAACACAGGTAACAACAAGCCAGAAAATCGCGGACCCTGCGTTCTTGCTGACTGCCGCCTGATGTCCCAAAGCAATAGTCAGTGTGCTCGTCAGCAATAAAACTGTTTGTATGGTGAGGTTGTTCAGACTGAACAGGTCATCTCCCGTCGGCCCGCCGGCCGTATTGTTCACCATTACCACATACGTGGCAAAGATCAGGCCAAACAGAATTGCATCGCTCATCAGATAAAGCCAAAAGCCAAACTCTGCCTCATTTGGCAGATTGTCTTCTCTCGACACTTCGGTCGTCATTGCGCGCCCTGCCGTTCAGCCACATCAAAGGCAATTTGCTGCGATGAAACAGAATACTCCGTGTCTTCTCTGAAGGATCGAAGAATGATCACGGCAATGGTTGCAGAGAGGCCTAAAAGAGCAAGCCACCACATGTACCAAATCATGCCAAAGCCAATGCAAAAAGACGCGCCCCCCAGAATTACACCAATCATCGAATTCCGGGGCAAGTGAATATCGCTGTCATCGAATTCTAACTTGAGGTGTGTGCCGTTTTGCTTGGCCACATGAAATGCGTCGCGTTCGCTGACGACCGGGAGTGCTGCAAAGTTGTAAACAGGTGGCGGCGAGGACGTCATCCATTCCAATGTTCGGGCATCCCAGGGATCGCCTGTAGTATCAACGAGTTGAGATCGTTTCGACACGCTGGCCCAAAGTTGAAGCGCAAGGCATATTATGCCGCAAAGGATCAGGCAGGCGCCGACAAAAGTGAGGACCAGAAAAGGCTGCCACTCTGCATTTGCATAGGTTTCCATGCGGCGCGGCATGCCCCTGAGGCCAGTCCAGTAAAGCGGCAGAAACGCCAGCATGAACCCGATCGTCCAGAGCCAAAACGACCACACACCCCACTTACGTTCCAATCGGAAGCCAAACACTTTCGGGAACCAGTACATGTACCCGGCCAAATAGCCGAAAAGGACACCCGGTATGATCATGTTGTGGAAATGGGCGACCAAAAATGTGGTGTTATGAGTTGTGAAATTGACCGGTGGAATGGCCAATAACACGCCGGTCATGCCACCAATCACAAACAGCACCATAAAGCTGAGTGTCCACAGGATCGGTGTCTCAAATCTGATACGTCCGCGAAACATCGTGAATAGCCAGTCAAAAACTTTTACCCCAGTTGGCACGCCAATAACCATCGTCGCGATCCCGAAGACTGCATTTACATTGGCCCCTGCCCCCATAGTGAAAAAGTGATGCAACCAGACAGTGAACGACAGGATCGCAATCACTGCGGTGGCATAGACAAGTGAGGGATACCCGAACAGCCGTTTGGACGAAAACGTTGAGACGACTTCGGAAAAAATACCAAAGGCGGGCAGGATCAGTATGTACACTTCGGGATGCCCCCAGATCCAGAACAGGTTCATGTAGTTCATCGCTTCGCCACCGGCATCATTGGTGAAAAAATGAAAACCAAAGGTTCGATCCAGTGACAGCATCGCCGTCACAACGGTGAGGGCAGGAAATGCAAAGACCATCAGGATACTAGAGCAAAGAGCGGTCCACACGAACATTGGCATCAGCATGAGTTTCATGCCGGGCGCGCGTTTTCGCAGGATCGTTACGATAAAATTAATGCCGGACATTGTGGTGCCGACACCGCTGATGATCACGGCCCATATCCAGTAATCCACACCAACACCGGGTGTAAATTCAACCCCGGAATATGGTGGGTACCCAGTCCAGCCTGCCGTCGAAAACCGCCCTATAACGAGCGAAATCAGAACCAGCCCCGCGCCGGAGGCGGTCAACCAGAAACTGATGGAATTCAGCAGCGGAAACGCCACATCACGCGCGCCGATTTGTAGGGGAACTATGATGTTTATCAGGCCCGTCATAAATGGCATGGCCATGAAAAAAATCATGATCGTACCGTGCGAACTGAAGATCTGATCGAAATGTTCGGGGGGCAGGTAGCCTTCTGAATTTAAGGCAATCGCCTGTTGCAACCGAATCATGATTGCGTCCACAAATCCCCGGATCAGCATGATCAGCGCCAGTACAATGTACATAACACCAATGCGCTTGTGATCGAGGCTGGTGACCCAGCCGCTCCAGAAATTCCCCCACTGCCGGGATATCGTAAGGCCAAGAAGGACAGCGGCACCAGCGCCTACCGTGACCAGTGCTCCGCCGACGGCGACCCAACTGTAAAGCGGCAGCGCTTCTATTCCCAAGCGCCCAAGCCATCCCAAATCAGTCATCCGCATATTCCGTCCAAATCACCGTGACAGTTTGAATATGTGTCCAAAATGGTTTCAAACAGGCCCGCGGTTACATCCTTGTAGTACACCACCGGTCCTGAAACCGAAGGCTTCATGAGCTCTTTTCGCGCGTCCGCGTTTAATGTCAGGGACGCATCTCGCACCTTGGCCACCCACGCGTCAAAATCTTCAGTTGACAGGGCAAGCGCGTCGAATGTTTGATTTGAAAAACCCTCGCCTGAGTATTGCATGTTACGGCCCTCAAACTTGCCGGTCTCATCTGCCCAAAGATGCAGTTGGGTTTCCATTCCTGCCATCGCGTAAATCTGCCCGCCCAAATGCCGGATCATGAAAGAGTTCAGCCCGACCTCGGAAGTAATCTGGAATGCCAATGGGCGATCTTGGGGAAACGCCATTTCATCGACCGTCGCGATGCCTAGGTCGGGATAGATGAACAGCCATTTCCAATCGTAAGCAACTGCCTGAATCCGCGTTGCCGCAACGTCGGAAGGAATTGGGCTGTACGGGTCGAGTCTGTGGGTACTCTTCCAGACCATTGTTCCTAAACCAATGATCAATACGGCAGGAACCCCCCAGATAAATGACTCTAGGAGAGGCGATCCGCCCCAGTCGGGAGAATATGCGGCGTTCGTGTTGGTGGCGCGATACCGCCAAGCAAAAACCAAGGTCAGAACTATGACCGGCACAACGACAAGTAACATCAAGCCAAATGCCGTCAGCATCAAGTCGCGTTCTATCATGGCGACTGTGCCTTCAAATCCCTTTATCTTCATGCCCGGTCAGGCCTCTAATTGCTCAGTCTAAAGACTCATGCTGTGGTGTGGAGGGCTCTATACATCACCCTCTACCTTGTCGATCAAATCGTAACTCAGCGGAGGATCCGCGCAAATACCTGGACCGCACTCAATCAATGTCGACACGGCATTTGCTACTGCCAGTCCAAGCATAAGAAGAAACGCAAATTTGGCCAGCCGGTTGTTACCAAACCTCGGCCCATGCCCGGTTTCGGCGGCGGTTTTATACTGGCCCTCAAACAAAAGCATGAAGGACGTACCGAGAATAATCAGAAAAAAGCAAATCCCCGCCCACGTATAGTAGTGCAGCCCCAGCACGGGAGAACCGTAGTGACCAGTACCAGGCACAATATGCAGCAGGATTTGACGGATCGAAACACTGGCGCCAAGTATTGCCGCGATCAACATCAGCGCATAATTTCGGGGTCGAGCGCCATAGAGAAGGTTGAGGCCCAGCCCGAAACCCACCGCCACAAAACCAACGCGCTGCAGCAGGCACAAAGGACATGGCAATTCATAAAGCGCAAACTGGTAAGCGTAGGCTAGGACCAAAACCAGACAAATCGCCAACATGCCAAGGGCGTTCAATGTGCGTGAGATTTCGGGCGTAAGGGTCATTTGGCGATCCTCACAACTGAATTGTCAGAACTGAAGTCGCATGAAACTTCAGCCAGTATACACTCATGAGCATTGTAGCGCCAAACACCAAAAGAGCTGGAGTCTGGCGGTCGTACCAGGCAAGGCCCATGGCGAGCGCGAACAACGCGAACAAAAGTGCGATCATTTGCGAAATCCTTTGCGAAAAAGCATTTGGGATTAACGTACCCTCTATTCTGCCAGCCACAACAGCTTGTGGCAAGTTCGTCGATCTCAAGGGGGGTCAACGCAGCTAATACAGCCCGCTTATCGCCGCGATCATTAACTTTTCTTCTTGACAGGCGGTAATTCTTGACCAACTCTACGTTAACGGTAACTTAAAAATCCGAACGATGTTAGGAGGGGGGGGATTGGCGTCGGGTGGCGTCCAGTCCAGGGAACAGAAAAGATTTTTTGGCTCCCAAGCAATTCCCACATAATTGAAAATACTAACCCAACAGGTGAGGAATTTCTCGATGTCCAATCCGGCTCCCATCATCGAGATGCATGGCATAACAAAACGCTTCGGTGGCGTTACGGCTCTGCGAGATGTCGATCTTGCCGCTTATGCTGGCGAAGTACTTGCGATTGTTGGCGACAACGGAGCTGGCAAATCGACCTTGATCAAAGTGCTTACGGGTGTCTATCAGCCAACCGGAGGCGACATCACCTTTGATGGAAGCCCGTTGGTCATGTCCAGCCACGCGGATGCCATTACTAATGGCATCGACGCAGTTTACCAGAACCTAGCAATTGCAGATCATCTCACGCCGGCTCAGAATCTTTTCCTAGGATCCGAACTAACAAAACGCGTCATGGGCATATCCCTTCTCGATAACCAAAAAATGACCGAACAAGCGACTGCAGTCCTCAAGGATCGGTTGGGTGTGCAGCTAAAAAGCATGGATGTCGCCACAGAAAGCCTTTCTGGCGGGCAACGCCAGGCCGTGGCCATCGCTCGCGCCGTTCGGCATGATGACCTGCGCGTATTGGTCATGGACGAACCAACTGCAGCCCTTGGCCCTCAGGAAACCGCGCGCACGCTCAAGCTGATACAGGTTCTCAAAAATCAGGGGCTTGCAGTCATCGTTATCAGTCACTCGCTTGACGATGTGTTTGAGATTTCAGACCGCATCCACGTCATGCGTCGGGGTGAATGCGCGGGTGTTGTTAACACTGCGGACACCACCAGTCAGGAAGTCCTTGGCCTTATAACCGGGGCTAACCTGGCAAACGGAGGTGCCGCAGCTTGAGCGCCACAGAAACCTCACCCACATTTGCCGCTCGGATCGAGCCCTATATGGGCGTCCTTGGCCCGATGGTCATGATCGCGATGATCGCCTTGTTCATGGGGGCCGTTGAACCCGCGCGCTATTTCCGGATGTCCAACATCAACCAGATTCTGCTGGACGCCGCACTTTACATGCCAATGGCAATGGCGATGACTTTTGTTATCACCCAGCGCGGTATTGATTTATCAATAGGCTCGGTTGCGGCCTTGTCCGCGATTATGATGGCATTTCTGATTAAACAGTATGATTTTCCGGCATGGGTCGCGATCATCATATGCTTGCTGCTCGGCGCGGGGATGGGTCTGATCAATGGGCTGGTAATCACAGTTTTTCGTGTCCCTGACCTGATCGGGACTCTGGCAATGGACCTCGTCTATCGCGGTTTTGCGCTGGTGCTGGCAAAAGGTCTAGTGCTGGCCCGTTTCCCTGAACTGGTCACGGAAATCGGGCGTGGGCAGACTCTTCAATTCCTGCCGACGCCGGTTGTCATCGGACTGGTAACAATGATCGTCGGATACATCCTGTTGCGTGCAACACATTTTGGCCGCTACACGATCGCCATAGGTTCAAATCCGGAAGCGTCTGAAATGACCGGCATCAGCGTGGACCGCCATCGGATTTACGCTTACGTTCTGATGGGAACAATGGCCGCCCTTGCCGGTCTGATGTTGACAGGCAAGCTTAACGCCGTGCAGGCGACATCCGCGCCCTATTTCAATCTTCACGTCATCGCGGCTGTTGTCGTCGGCGGCACGTCCCTTTTTGGAGGGCGCGCCTCAATGATCGGCTCGCTCGCCGGGGTCTTACTGCTATCTATGATGATCAACGCGCTCGTCACCTTGCGGATCGAATTCTTCTGGCAATCGGTTGCGTCCGGCGTCGTTATCATCCTTTCAGTCGCCATCTACACATGGCTGCAAAAGAAGGACCGCGACGGAGGCGGTAGCCTAAGCGCCGCCATCGCAAATCCTGATAATCGCAAGATTGGCTACCTGGCCATTGGCCTTGCCATCGCAATGCTGGTGCTACTGGCACTTGGCGCAATCCTGGGCGGCCCAACCCCCGCCTGATCGAACTTACGACCGGGGACTTTCCCCACGCTATCATCGAGGGAGGAACAAAGATGAAAACTGAGTTATTCAAGGTGACCTGCATCGCGGCTTTGCTGGCGGGAAGCATGGCATCTGCAGAGGGGCAATTGCCGCTCAAGGCGCTACCTGATGATGATGACAGAGACTATTGGGTGCCCGAACAGGTCAACGCCGATGGTGCGCTTGATGCTATGCAGGCCGTAGTCGGCGCCGAAGCCGTACCGTTCAAAGGCAGTCTAGAAAACCCGGTTCAGATCGCGCTGATCTACCCGTCAGCAGATACCTCTGACTTTTGGGCGCGCAACTATCTGGCGTTGGTCAAGCGGCTCGAACAACTGGGGATCGCGCATGAAACAACAGAATTTGCCTCGCGCCAGATCGAGCATTCGTTGCAATCTACCTACGCCTCGCAGGTCGATCAGGATGCAGACCTTTATGATTTTGTGATCTTTGGCCCATCGGAACTGGCCACGCAGGCAGACAATATCGACAAGCTGGCAGGAAACGCCGATTTGACGACTTTTGTCTGGGCCTTCCACACGCCGCTCAAATATCTGGAAAATCAACCGGCAAACTGGTTCGATTTCTCTTCAGCCTTCGGCGCGCTGAAGATGTGTGACTATATGCTGAGCCGTTTGGGCAACGACGTAACCTACGCCATGAACCGCGGCATTCCGGGCATAACCGACAACCAGCGCTCGGGCGATTTCAAGGATTGCGTGGCCGAAAAGGGTAACTGGAACCCGGTCTATGAACACTACGGCGAATACCAGCGTGAAGGCGGGTTTGAGGGCACTAGTTTGATCCTGCAGGCGTATCCTGAGGCCAAGGTAATCCACAACGCAAACACGGCGATGGCCATGGGATCGGTAGAGGCGCAAGTTGCTGTGGATGCAGCAGGCGACATATTCTCAACCGGCTGGGGTGGTACAGGTCTTGAACTTGACGCGATCCGCCGGGGAGAACTGGACGCGACACCAATGCGTATGGGCGACGACGTTGGCGCAGCGACCGCCGAAGCCATCAAATATCATCTCGAAGATCGCGCAGGCGAGCTGCCATTTGTCTTCTTGGGTCGGATCACTATTGCCCACGACGAGATGTCGGTAGACGAGATCGACGCCCTTGAAAAAGAGGCGTTCCGCTTCTCGGGAGTCGGCGCACTAGATCGCTAAGCGAAACTACCTGCCCCTTACCGCTTGGTTTGGGGCAGATACCCGTTGCTCCAAGTTCGAATTTGACGAAATCCATTTTATCGATACTCCCTGGACAGATCAAATCATGTCGGAACCGGGATTGTGCGCGCTTTGGGACACATTTAGCCTCACGAAGCACGTGGTGGAATTAGGGTAACAGCAGTTATGGCGCCGCCGGCGTTTTTCCGCGCCAACCTCCGGGATGACTGATTATTTAGATATATTGCCGAATTGGTTGACACAGTGAGGACCGATGATTTGAGAATCTGTCTTTGCCACATTCCGCAAAACGCATTAGCTAATCTGAGCAATCAAAATTTGGCCTGCCTGTACAACGTACAGATTAGCGAGGTGCCGCTTATGGCCCGGCCAAGACAGTCAGTGGCAGAAATTTATTGGAGAAACCATAAGGTCCGCCTAGCGTAAGTATCAGGACGACACACCAGTAGTTAATAAGCCGATGCACCAACGCGTACCAAAAGGATTTCCATGAATCTCTTCCTGGCCACCTCAGTATTTCTCGCTTTTTGTACCACACAGGCCCAGGCACAGGACAAACAGGCGATTGAAAATCAATTCCAAAACTGGCTCGCAGAAACGATATGGCCGCAAGCCAAAGCTCGTGGAGTCTCGCGCGGGACATTCAGTTCTGCATTCTACGGAGTCGCATTGAACTGGAAGCTACCGGATCTGGTCCCGCCCGGAACAACAGCCAAAGTCCCCAAAAAACAACGGCAAGCCGAGTTTGGTTCACCGGGAAAATACTTTAGCCGCGGTTCCGTGGATGCGGCGACTTCTGTCGGCCGAAAAATGGCAAAGAAGCACTCAAAGACATTGAGCGCCGTCGAACGCCAAACCGGTGTTCCTGGCCGCATCATTCTGGCAATTTGGGGACGCGAAAGCGGGTATGGACGGGTAAGCATCCCTCACAATGTTTTTGAGGTACTCGGCACCAAAGCATTCATGAGCACCCGCAAGGACTATTTTGAAGACGAACTAATCTCGGCTCTTGAGATCGCGCAGGCCGGTCATGCGCCCGGAAAAACCATGAAAAGTAGTTGGGCAGGCGCCCTCGGGCAGCCTCAATTCATGCCATCGAACTTTCTTAAATACGCAGCAGACGGTAATGGTGATGGCCGCGCCGACATCTGGACGTCCGAAGCCGATACAATAGCCTCAATCGGCGCCTACCTGGATCAACACGGTTGGGTGACCGGGCGAGACTGGGGCTTTGAGGTCACCGTTCCGTCCACCGTTTCATGTATTCTTGAGGGACCGGATCAAGGGCGGGTTATTTCAGATTGGGAGGCACTGGGGGTCAAGCGCGCCTCAGGTCGTCCCTTCCCCGACCACGAAACGCGTCACGTGGGCTATTTGCTTATGCCCGCAGGCCGTGGCGGCCCTGCGTTCATCGTGACCCCGAACTTTTATGTCCTGAAGGACTATAACACCAGCGATCTATACGCACTGTTTGTCGGTCATGTCGGGGATCGCATCCAGTATGGAGTAGGCGACTTTTATGCCCGCTGGGATCCCATTGACCTGCTTTACCGCTCAGATATCGCAGCGATGCAGCGATCACTTGAAAGTCTGGGCCACGATGTAGGCGGCGCTGATGGCCTGCCGGGGTTCAGAACCAGACGCTCTATTGGTCGCTGGCAGGAAGCAACAGGCCAAAGGGCCACCTGTTTCCCCCGAAAAGGAATGAGTGTGAAGTAAATGCCTATTGGTCGTTCGAGATCATGCAATGCTTTCTTGCCCGCTACCTCAGCGATAACGCTCCGCAAATCGCTTCAGGATTTCTCCCGGCGCGGTTACATTGGCAGCATGGCAGGCTTCGATTAGTTGTTCCGCATCTTTTGGCGGAAAATACCCATGGTTCCGGTAAATGCGAATGCGCCGCTCGAAATCAAAGGCGTCTGCCTCGGGATGGAATTGCGTCGCATAAACATTTTGCCCGTAACGTATCATCTGAACAGGGCAAGCATCGGATCCCACCAGATGCACCGTACCAGGTGGAACGCTTTGCACCGCCTCCTTATGACCCACAAAAACCTCAAACTCTGTTTCCAGCCCCTGCAAGAGCGGATCATTCAACCCGTCGCGCAGCAGTGTGCAAACCGAAGGACCAACAGGCTCTCGATATCGCGCCTTGCTCACTTCGGCACCAAGATGATGCGCGAGAATACCCAGCCCGTAGCAACACCCCATAAACGGATGATCCTGGCTGATGATCTGAGGCATTAAGCCGAGAACCTGGCGCTCAATCCGCGCCTCCATCGCGCTTTTCTGCTCGGGTGCGTCGCTGATACAGCCGGGTCCGCCCCCGACAATCACAGCCGCATAATCCGCGACGTCCAAATCCGCGGGAATATCCGTTTGATCCAGACGAATTCGATGTACCTGATCCGGAACTAGTCCGCATTTATCGAGAATAGACGCATATTCATCATCCGAAGCATCGGTTTCTGGCCGCAACTGCAGGATCAGGAAACGTTTCATGCAGGTGCGTTAGCCTCAGCACAACCAGATTACAAGGAAGCTGTCGATTTTGTCGCCCTACGGCCGGCAAACATGTCAAACGATGGACGCAAGAAGAACTCATACGCTATGGTGAAGTCGACCAAGGTGACGTTTCAACCGTTCAAAAAAGCACTGGGAAACCGCATGTCAAACGACGACCAGGAACTGCATGTCGAACTGGATCCAAACCATGAGGATCCCGTTATTCGGACGTCGAACGTCATCGTACGCCAAATGGCGCGTTTGCTTTCGGTGCTGATGGTGTTGGTGATTGGCTGGACAATACTGGACGCCTTTTACACATTCGGGAAGCACCTGATCGATACGCCAGTGCTTCTGATTGGGGGAAAAGACCTATTAATTGTTCTTGGCGCCGTGCTGTCTGTTTTGATCGCTATGGAGGTCTACACGAACGCTTCGCTTTATTTGACCTCCAACGTTATACATGTGCGGCTTGTTGTTGCGACCGGGCTAATGGCCGTCGCGCGAAAAATCATTACGCTTGATTACAAGGAAATTGATCCAACGGTCATCTTCGCCTACGCCGCATTGGCATTAGCGCTAGGGGTCGCATATTGGTTGTCGTCCAAATAGCCAGACGCCATTGTGACCCAAATGAAAACCCCGGCGTTCCGGTGTAGGACTGGTCTACAATAATCCAGAATAGACGCATTTTCATCATCCGATGCAACGGTTTCTGGTCGCAACTGCTAGATCAGGAAACGTTTTACGCAGGTGCGTTAGCGTTTGAGCGGTTAGGTCAAAAGATTTAAGAGGGCCGCGCATTCGCAGGCGCCATTGTGCGAAATACCGGATAAGGGCAAGCCACCGTTGGAAATCCGGCACCGAGAATGACTGAACGCCGGAATCAGAGGTACCAATCCAAAATTGAGTGAATGTACCTTGCTCTCCTAAGCGACTGCAGTTCAAAATGTACCTTTCGTAAAATAGCTGCCCCACAAACCGAAATTTGGACTATGCCCTAGAATGGTAGAGATCCGATAACTACAGGGGTTGGATCTCAGTCGGATTACGCCAATTGGCAGAACTTAACTCCAATTCAAATGGCGGACTACGACGGTAACATCACTGTCACCGCAAGATCGGTGGTTTTGTTGGATCGCTGCCCGGCGCGGTTGGTTTTTGAGGCGTGGTCACCAGTGCCTTGGGCAGGTCGAACCGCAAACCTGAGCGCGCCAGATGCGCCGGCACCAGGTCTGCCGCTGCAAAAAAACCGACGTCAATGGAAGTCGCTTCAATGCCCGAGAACATAAGTGCTTCGTTCGCGGCCTGCACCAATGCGTCCTGTGCACCAACAAGTGCATCGACAAAGCCAAGCATATAACCAGTTTTGCCGTCCTCGTAAGTTACGCCGGCCAGATAGGCGCAATGGGCCATTCCGGTTGCGGTGGCCAATTTCTTGTCAAGCGCCGAAATCAGTGTTTCTGGCAGTCCTCCGGGCGGCCGAAACGCCTCGATCCGAGTCTCAATTTGGTCAGGAGCATTTCCGAGAGTGCGACTAAGCCAATCAACCGCGTCAGGTGGCATCAGGAAAGAAGATGGTGCGACCTCAAGGTTCAACCCCAAACCCAATTGTTGCTGGGCCAGCATTGCGGCAATCGCGCGTCCTGAAAGTGCCGCATAGGGTGCTGCCTTTCCAACGAACTTTGTAAGTCGGGTTTCGCGGTCAAAAACCAGAACATAAGAAACACCCTCAACCTCGAACAGATCGGGTTCGATCCGATCACCCTGCGCTTCGGCACTGAGGAGAACATATAGTTCGGACTCTGCCAGCCGTTCATAAAACCGTAGCCGCGCGGCATCATCAGCTGCGGCAGCCTCCATCAGGGCATATGCAGCATCCAGCGAGGTCATTTCAGCCATCAAAAACCTCTGCTAGCGGGCTCTGCTGAACGCAAAAGCCCGGCGCCTATCAACGATTGCATCCAGAATTGACCGGTATAGTGTCTCGCCACTTCCGGCAAGGCAAAGTAACAGCGCCCCGCAAACCTTTCCCCTCGTTAGCTCGCCATCTCGGTTTGTATTTTCTCTGCGATGATCTCTGCGGTGGCCGCAGACAGTGTCCACCCCAAATGACCGTGGCCTGTATTATAGTAAACGCCCGGGCGTTTACCGCCTTTCACCATGGGTACCATATCTGGCATCATCGGGCGCAAACCGGCCCACGGAACAGCGTGCTCGGTCACCACGTCAGGAAAAAGCCTCTCAACCCATTTAACAAGCGGTTTGACCCGGTCGTCACGTATGTCCCAATTGTAACCGTTGAATTCGGCCGTACCCGCGATCCGAAAGCGGTCTGCACCGAGACGGCTGGTTACAACTTTGGCCTCATCGTCCAAAAGGCTCATCCAGGGGGCGGCGCTTTGGCTGGTTTCGTCGTTCAGATTCACGGTAATAGAGTACCCCTTGACGGGGTAAACATTGACGCGGTCGCCCAGCATCTTGCCGAATTTACGGCTGCTCACACCGGCACATACAACCAGACCATCAAACTGTCCCTCGGTCCGCGTGCCATTGTCATCTTTCCATGAGATGACAGGTTTGCCGTCACGATGTTTGATCTCAGTGACATCCGCGTTGAAATGAAAGGTCACACCTTTTTGTTTGCACGCTTCGGACAGTCCGCGACTGTAGCGATGTATATCACCTGTCGCATCGGACGCGGTGTAATAACCACCGTAGAAATTTCCGTTCAGGGCAGGCTCTAGCTTTTTGATGTCATCAGGTGAAACGGCCTCGCGTGTCAGCCCGCCTTCCGCAAGTAATGCATTCACGTTGGTTGCGTGATCGTATTCTTTCTTGGTGTTGTAGATGTGGAGGATGCCGCGTTCTTCAATGTCAAATTGAAAACCTTCTTTTTTGGCAGAGGATTTCAGCAATTCGCGCGCAGCAATTGCCATGCGTACAGTGTCGACAGTATTCTTGCGGTAGCTGGGAATGTTGGCCATGAATTCGGCCATCCAGGAATATTTGTGCCAGCTGGGCTTGGGATTAACCAGCAATGGCGCGCCCCGCTCGAACATCCATTTCATGCCTTTGAAAACCGTGGGCCAACGGTTCCAGACTTCTGCATTCGAAGCTGACAATTGTCCGCCATTTGCGAAAGACGTGTCCATGGCAGCATATCGGTTCTGATCAAACACCGTAACGTCATAGCCCCGATTCATAAGGGAATACGCGGTGGTTACGCCGGTCACGCCCGCGCCAATGATAGCTATCTTCTTCATTCGGATTTTTCCTCCCGAACAGTTCGCGATCTGGTACGGAAAATCCGTACCGGTGACCCCCTCTGTCCAAGAACCTGAGAGTTTACACAAAAGACTCGCTTTTGCTTTCTCCGTCGGTGGATTCGGAAATGCTCCGAACCGCTTTCCAGATTGTCAGCTTACATGCAGTCCATTTGCCTGAGAGTTTCCGGGGGGTTGCTCCTTCGGCGCCAGATACTAATTTGGTCTCTCCTGCATAAAGCCATAGCGACAATTGCCGCTTAGGCCCGATAGTGATTCGCTACAAGACATAAATCTTCAATGCAGACGATATGCACTGCCCTCTGGGTAAAACCAGCAACAACCGGCTACTGGAAAAGGCGGCAGCTGGCCTGATCCAGATTCCAATCTGGCCCTATCAGTGCACATCATATTTCATCTAATAGAAGCTGATCACCGGCTTAGCGTTCAGTAGCAAGTCGGACCCTATGCTCGAATTCTACTCTACAGATTCTACTGGCTTCGAAACGCAATTCGATTCCAGATTCACACGAACATTTGGAGACATGGCAATGTCCATTGCACTTACCGCACAAGACCTGTCTGACACTTTCGATGCTTTCAATCGGCACGACGTGGATGGCGTTATGAAATGCTTTGCCGACGATTGTGTGTTCTACACAGTGGGTGGCGCTGAGGCCCATGGTGCAAAGATCGAAGGCGCCGAGGCAATAGCCAACGCCTTTTCAGCTGTCTGGGCCGGGATGAAAGATGCGCATTGGGACCACCACAGTCATTTTGTTCACGGGGATCGCGCCGTATCAGAATGGACCTTTTCCGGAACCGACGCAGATGGCATGCGGGTCGAAGTGCAGGGCGCAGATCTGTTTACATTGCGAGACGGCAAGATCATCGTGAAACAGGCACTCCGCAAAGCGCGCGCGCCCTTCAAGGCCTGAATTTTAACCCCGCCTCTATCTGAGGACCGAATCAATGCCCGAAAAATACAGACCACGTCATTGGCCTCGCGCCACCTATGATCCCAAGTACGATCCCATTGTCGATGCCGGGCCCGGTCACAACCGGGACCATGCGCCGACTTATTGGATTGGCACTGCCGGCAAGCCCCCAAAGGATGATGGCCCGGTCTCGGGCGATATGGACGTTGATGTCGTTGTCATTGGTTCGGGATACACCGGTCTATCGACTGCAATTCACCTGGCACGGGACCACGGCATCAAAGCTACAGTGCTGGAAGCCAATACCGTTGCGTGGGGATGTTCAACGCGAAACGGCGGCCAGGCACAAATATCGTCCGGCCGCTTGAAACGGTCGCAATGGATTCAGCGCTGGGGCGTCGATGTCGCCAAGAAAATGCATGGCGAAGTCTGTGAGGCATTTGAACTCTTTAACGACCTGATCAATTCGGATGACATCAACTGCGATCCACAGCCCGGTGGCCATTTTTATATTGCGCATCGTGCAAAGGTAATGCCGAATCTTGAAAAAGAAAGCGCGTTGCTGAACGATACTTTCGGCTACGCGTCGCGTGTCATGGGGCGGGATGAACTGCACGAGAAACACGTCAAAGATCAAGAAGCCCATGGTGCTATGTGGGAGCCTGATGGTACATCGATTCACGCGGCCAAACTTGCTTTCAGCTATGTCAAACTTGCACGCAAACTGGGTGCTAAGATCCACACTGCCAGTCCGGTGATGGGTTGGACAGTTGTTAATGGCGTCCACCACCTGACCACGCCGGGCGGGGTTGTGCGCGCGCGCGCTGTGGCTTTGGCAACGGCGGGATATACACCTCCGGGCCTGAATTACAGGACCAAACACCGGCTAATGCCGATACTGTCAAATTCGATCGTGACACGACGGTTGACCAAGTCGGAAATTGCTGAATGTGGTTTTCAATCCAAGTCACCGCTGACGGATACGCGGACCTTGCGCCACTACTATCGCTTCCTGCCCGACAATCGCGTGCAGATCGGTAGCCGGAGCGCAATCACCGGCAAGGATGCAGAGAACCCAAAACACCTGGCGCTGCTGCGCAAAGGGCTGCACCGGAAATTCCCGGCGCTGACCGATATTGATCTGGATTATTCCTGGTGGGGCTGGGTGGATGTTAGCCACGATATGATGCCGCGGGTTTATCAGCCTGATCCCGATCGCACCGCGTATTACGCGATGGGCTATGGTGGCAATGGCGTAATGTATTCCGCGCAAGCCGGCCGGCGACTGGCGCAAATCGTGGCAGGGAAAAAAATTGAAGTCGATTTACCAATCTTCAATTCCCCTTTGCCAAGCCACGGTGTTCTGACGCCATTCCGGCGTATGGGTCAGCGGATGATGTACCCATATTACTATGTGCGGGACGAAATCCTCTAAGCTTGCACTGAGGACTCGAGTCCGGGTCCTTGGTAGATCAAACAACTAGCGGGAGGGCGTGTGGCGGGGGAAAACGCACCCCGACCCAAGGACTGTCTTGCACGAAGGAGCGTAACTGATGAAACTGTCTGTAATTAACTTTGCTCAGAACGAAGGTACTACGGCTAAGCGCCGCCTCACAGATCTGCCCGACCGCGTAGTCGAAGGCGATCCGAAGCACGTTACAATATCGCACTTCATCAGCGCAGACGGAAGCCTCCTTGCGGGCACTTGGACCAGCACGCCCGGCAAGTGGATCGCATTCGCTGATCGCGATGAGTTTTGCTATATCATCTCAGGCCATTGTCAGCTGATCACTGACGCGGGTGAGATTCAGGATTTTCGCGCAGGCGACGCGTTCTTGATCCCAAACGGTTTCACTGGATTCTGGAATGTCATCGAGACAACAACCAAGCACTATGTCATCCGTGACTATTCCGCCGGCTGAAACCCGGCAAGAGGCGTCAGACCAGAAAAAATGGCCATCAAACTCGATTTTGTGGCAACACCGTTGAATCCCGCAGCAATTCGTACTTGACCCGCGTCGCACTGACCTGTCGATAAAAAGCGATCAAAAAACCCGTGGGGCCTTGCAGGCGGCCAAGGCCAATCGTCGCTGCGACCACGGTGCCTACGTCGGTCTTGCCAGATATTACGAAGGCGCCGCCAAGGGCCAGAACCCCGACCATCCCAGCACCATTGATCGCACTAAGCAGGAACTTGGTCGACAATTTCCAAAGGAAAATTCTGCGCCGGGTATCGAATATTTTGTTGAACTCGTCGACGACGCCTTGATCGAATTTTTCAAAGTCAGTAGCGACGCCGTTGTCGGTGGCATGGCGTAGCACGCGAACGCGCTGCCCCACCAACCGATTGACATGCCCCTGCGTGCTCAGGACCAGAATAACCTGCGGTACAATCATAAGCAGCGCAATGCCCCCCAGAAAAGGCTGGGTCGACGCAATAAAACCAATGACGCTGACCAAGGTGCCAATCTGAACGACAGGCTCGGAAAACGCGCTGCCGGTAAAGTTGCCGAGTTCCTCAGCTTCGGCCGAGATCATCGTTGCCAGAGTACCCGCCTGCGCTTGTCGGTCGGGGCCGGCCTTGATTGCATTGCCATAAATTCGTGTGCGCAGCATGCGTATCACATCCTCGCCCAGAATGCTTGCCCTGTACCCCAATACCCATTTCAGCGACAGGCTCACCAGGATCATTCCAATCATCCCACCACACAGAAGAAACAATCGCGACCGATCCACATCAGAGTCCGTAAGTCCGTTAATAATTTCTTTTTGGAACCCCAAAGGCACTGCGGCCAGCGCTGCCACAGCGACTGACAGCGCAATCAAGACTGTCTGTCGGCGTCCGCTAACGCGCCAGATGGCTGCATAAAGTTGATACATGAATATTCTCGCAAATTGTTCACGGCAGAAAGTGCCGCACGCCGCGCGTGCTCGATTCTTGCAGGACGGTACTGCAGGTCGATACGCTCGACCAGCAGTCTTCATCAGTCGGACTACTGGCTAATCATCTCGGAAATTAATAGGCGGTTATATTACGGGTTGCGGTTTCCGCCATCTGCCTCAAAATCAGGGTCATCATGAACGCGCCCGAAATAACTTTGGATATCTCTGCCGGCGACACTGTGCTGCGCCTCAACGGGCGATTTGTGACGGAAGCCTTAGGTGCGATCGAAGCGTCAATTTCACGGCTTTCCCTGACTGGCAAAAAACTTTGTGTGGACTTGTCCCAGCTCGAAACTCTGGACACCGGCGGCGCATGGGTAATCGCCGATCTGCTGGCCCGATTGGAACATGATGGAGTGCTGGTCGAAGTGCGCGGCGCAACAGAAGTGCAAAGTGCCCTGATCGACACAGTGGTAAGCGCTATGCCCAATGAAAGAGGCATAGAGGCGCCACCTCGCGGATTCGTGCCTTGGGTTGGAAGTGTCGGGTCTGCAACGATAGCTTTTGGCACTTCGATTACTTCTTTGCTTAGCTTTTTCGGCAGGCTGCTGCTGTGCTTGATACGCACCATTTTCCGCCCTTGGCGATTGCGCGGCACCGCTCTTGTCAGCCAGATGCAAGAGGCAGGGCTGAATGCTGTGCCTATCGTGGCTTTGATGGGGTTTCTGATCGGGGTGGTTCTCGCCTTTCAGGGCGCTGCACAGTTACGCCAGTTCGGAGCGGAAGTTTTTGTCGTTGATCTTATCTCGATCTCGATTTTGCGTGAGCTTGGCATATTGTTGACCGCCATTATCGTTGCCGGACGCTCGGGCTCCGCGTTTACCGCCTCTATCGGGTCTATGAAAGTGCGCGAGGAAATCGACGCAATGCGTACATTGGGCCTTGATCCGATGGAAGTTCTGGTGCTGCCGCGTGTCCTGGCCCTTGTCATCGTGTTACCAATCCTGGGTTTCATCGCCAACATGTCTGGCCTTGTTGGCGGTGCAATAATGAGTTGGGGAGAGCTTGGCGTAAGCCCCGGTATGTTCATCACCCGGCTGAACGAGGATACAGACGTCTGGCATCTTGCCGTCGGCATGATCAAGGCCCCATTCTTTGCTCTCGTCATTGGCGTTGTCGCTTGTTGGCAGGCCATGCAGGTAGGAGGTTCCGCGGAAAGTGTCGGGCGGCGCACCACCTCTTCGGTTGTTCTGTCCATCTTTTTGGTCATTGTAATTGACGCACTGTTTTCCATTTTCTTTGCAGAGATCGGGATATGAGAGACGACGATCCACAAACACTAACCGCCGAAAGCTCTACAAAGCGGGCTGCGGTGATCGAGGTTCGCGGGCTGCGCACGCAGTTCGGCTCTCAGGTCGTGCATCAGGATCTTGATCTGGATGTCTGGCGCGGCGAGGTTCTTGGCATTGTAGGAGGGTCGGGAACAGGCAAGTCAGTCTTGTTGCGCACCATTGTGGGACTGAATCAACCGGCGGCAGGGAGCATCCGCGTTCTGGGCGTCGATGTCGTGAATGGCGCAGAAGAGGAACGTCGAGTAGTTGAGAAACGCTGGGGTGTCGCATTCCAGGATGGAGCACTGTTTTCGTCTTTGACAGTTCTGCAAAACGTCATGGCACCGATGCGGGAACACCTGAAACTCAGCCATGGGTTGATGAAAGCGCTGGGTGAGTTGAAAATCAGTCTTGTAGGGCTGCCACCATTGAGTTGTGGCAAATATCCCTCGGAACTATCGGGGGGTATGCGTAAACGTGCTGCATTGGCCAGAGCCCTGGCGCTTGACCCAGAGATCGTTTTTCTTGACGAACCAACCGCGGGGCTCGATCCGATTGGCGCGGCAGCCTATGACGATTTGATAGGTGAACTTCAGCGATCATTGGGGCTCACGGTCTTCATGGTCACACATGACCTCGACAGTCTTTACGCGATCTGCGACCGTGTTGCCGTACTTGCCGAGAAACGCGTTTTGGTAGAGGGGCCAGTGACTGCGATGACCGCAGTTTATCATCCTTGGGTGCAGGAATACTTCACCGGACCCCGTGCGCGAGCCGCGCAAATGACCGGTTAAAAAGGGAAAAGGCCGATGGAGACCAAAGCCAATTTCGTGCTGATCGGCGCTTTCACCCTTGCCGGCATCATCGGTGCACTTGCTTTTTTACTCTGGCTCGCAAAGGTGCAGGTGGACCGGCAGTACGCCCACTACGAAGTCTTGTTTGACTCGGTCTCAGGGCTCAGCGAAGCGGCTGGCGTCAATTACAATGGCTTGCCCGTGGGCCAGGTTGTGTCGCTTGAGATTGATCCGCAAAACACATCCAAAATCCGAGTTCGGATACAAGTCGATGCGGATACACCTGTCAAAACCGACACGGTCGCAAAACTGCAATCTCTGGGCGTTACCGGTGTCAGCACCGTCGCCTTGTCTGGAGGCACGGCGGCAGCCGCGATATTGCCGGAAGGTGGCCAAATTCGGGCGGAACGCAGCGCCATTCAATCGGTTCTCGAAGGCGCGCCTGAACTACTGGAAAAGGCCATCGTGCTGCTTGAAAACGTGAACGAAGTGGTCAACGATAAAAACCGCGCTGCCGTCACCAACATCCTCGATAATCTTGATTCCGCATCCGGTCGGCTGAACGGCACACTCAAGGATTTTGAGTCGCTCTCTGCTGATCTGGGACATGCCGCGCGCGAAGTGGCGGGGTTTGCCGACAGGCTCGGTGCGCTATCCAATACAGCAGAGACAACGCTCACGACAGCGACAAAGACCTTGACCTCGGCTCAGGACGCAATTGACAGATCAAAGGACGCCATCAATACCGCAAAAGGCACGTTAGAAACTGTAGACGCTACCTTTTCGTCTGCCAAAACTCTGATGGAGGGGGATTTGTCGACATTCATCCGACAGGGCACCGCGACAGCGACAACACTTGAAACAGCGACCCAGCGACTAGAACCGTCTGCCCTCGCAGCGCTTGATTCCGCACACTCCGCACTGGACGAAGCGGAAGAGACCTTTGCGACCGTGAATAGGCTAGTCGACGAAGATGTGGACGCAATCGTGGCGGATGTCAGACGCGCGGTGAAAACATTCACAACCACAATCGAAAGCGCCTCGGGCGACATCGACACCATCTCTGCCGAAGTTCTGATGGCGTCAAAGTCAGCCTCAAACTTTGTTGGTACACTCGACGATATCGTTGTGCAAAACCGCCGGCAAGTCTCGGACTTTCTAAGGGTCGGATTGCCGGAATTCCTGCGCCTCACCGAAGAAGCGCGGCTGCTCGTCAGCACCCTCGACCGGTTCGTGAATCGTGCCGAGCGTGACCCTGCCCGCTTTATTCTGGGCACCCAAGGGTCGGAGTATAAACGATGAGACTGCCGACACACCGTTTGGCGGCTTCGCTTGTTGTGATTGCTTTGCTGAGCAGCTGCGCAAGCATCAACACACTCAACTCGGCATCCAAGCCAACAAACCTGTATTTGCTAACCCCAAAAAGCACGTTTTCTTCCGGTCTTCCCAGAATTCGCCAACAGATTGTTGTGGACGAACCAACAGCGACAGCGGCGGTAAACAACGACCGAATTGCTGTGCAGCCAACACCTTTGCAGGTCCAGTATCTTCCCGGTGCGCGTTGGGTAGATCGGGCTCCTGTGTTGGTGCAAACGCTCCTAATTGAAAGCTATGAAAACACTGGCAAGGTTGGCGCCGTCGGTAGTTCATCCGTCGGATTGCGTGCGGACTATATCATCGTAACCGACGTCCGCGAATTTCAGGCCCGGGTTCCGAACGGCGCGCCGCCCGACAGTCCTCTTCAGGTCCACGTCCGACTAAATATCAAGGTCATTGATGCCGGGCTGGATCAGATCATTGCTTCGCGTTCCTTCGAGGAACTCGAGTCCACCGCCAGCGATAAACCTGAAGACATTGCGGAAGCATTTGACGAAGCATTGGGCGATGCATTGCGTGATTCGGTCGAGTGGAGCATCCGCAAGATGTCCTCGGATGCAGCACGGCAGCCAAGCCGTCCCCGCTACTGAGCGCCATTTGGAGCGGCATAGTTCAGTTAACCCTGACCAACGGTCAGTCTTTTGCCGCGCAATGCTGGTCTACAATGCGCTGGACCATGGGGGCAAAGTACGCAAATCCCGGCGTGGGCCTATCTGCATGTTTTCCGGCGTCATCAAGATAGCGTACTTCAATGATTTCCCGCAGGTTTGGATTTCTTTCGAATTCAGCCACTTCACCCTCGCTCATGGGCCCCCCTTGTAGATTCAAGGAATGCACCGAAGCGTCTGACAATTGATCCAGATAGGCAGGCTTGGTCGCGCAAAGATAACGTTTCGCGGCGACATGGTAACGAACGCAATCCGTTACGAGATCTGGAAAGAAGTCCTGCAATACGTCAGCACCGGCATCTTCGTGAAACCGGTCCTCGGTGTCATTCATACTGAAGGTTCCAAATTCGCTGGTGAAGTGGCCAATGTCGTGCAGCAGCGCCGCAACAATGATTACTTCGTCCTTGCCGCTCTGCTCAGCCAACGTAGCGCCCTGCAGCATATGCTGGGCCATTGTTACCGGTTCGCCCAGATACTCTTCGCCTCCGCGCCGTACAAATATATCCTCGAGGAAAGCAACGATATTGTCCGGCGTCAGTGTCGAGAAATCCGCGTGGGTCATTCGGCGGCCTCTACGTGTTGAGCGCTAAGAACTGCCAATTTTGAATACAGCGCATCCTTGTCGGCGTAACACCCTTGAAACCAGCGTGTTCCGGCGCTTGAATAACCCTTTCTCGCGTGGAGAACACGCGTGTTGTCCACCAAGAAACTCTCGCCCGGCTCCAACCGGAATGAAACTTCCATATCGGGATCATCAATGATCTCGCCCATCCGTCTGTAGGCGGCATAATAAAGCTCCATCTCGTCAAACGGGACGTCGGTGATAGCTGCGGCAGAACGGTTGTTAAATCTCACGCCGATCAATTCTCCGTCCGGAGCCAATTCAATCAGCGGGCGGCGCGACTTAAGGTTCACGTCACTTGCTCCCGCATATTCAAATCGCGCGCAGTGTCGACTGAGGACTGAGAACCACTCCTTATTTTCATCTCGCAGACGTTCAACCACACGAAATCCGTCAACGACCATGTTTTCACCGCCTGCGGCCGAGCTTTCCAGACAATAAAGAACCTGAACCGTGGGCACAGGGTCACGATAAGGATTGTCGGTATGTGCCTGCAGTCCCAGGCCGGTGTAGGCCAGGTTGGTCGGGTTCACTTCGGTGCGCACCTCAAAATGCCGCCCATAGTTTGTCTCGCGCACGTGGCCAAACAGATCTACAACCTGCATCAGAGCCTGATCACACACTGGACCATTTGACAATTTCCCGAAACCGAACCGTGCAATGTCGCCAAGCCAGTTTTTCAACGCAACTAGGCTCGTAGATACAGTGTCAAAATCTGCAATAGGCACCAGGTCACTCAGACCACCATCCCATGTTTCGATGTCACGATTGATCCAACCAGTTGCGCAACGACCAGCCTGATCATAGGCATTTCGCAGCAACCAATCCGTGTCAAAAGTGACATTTTTACCTTCGGGCAAAAATGTTACATTGAGTGCCGTGCCTGCCATCTGCGCAGCGCTGATCCTAGTATCTACGGGGATATCGTGCAGGGTAATCAGGCGTTGGCCGTTGGCTGGTGATCGGGTTGCGGCATCCCATGCGTTATCCCTAAGCCAAATAGCATGAAATCGCACAGATCTTTGGGCTGATTTCAATGTCAGAAACTGTCCGCCGCCATCCACTTCAACTCTATACATGGTCTGATTGCCTTTCCATCACCCGCCAAAAATTTCTTTGCAACATCTCATGGTCAGGACATAAACACGATCAATAATAACCAAAGCTAAGGCATCGGTTTTCTTATGGTAGACCTGACACTGAACAATATTCCACTGGAATGGGTGCGAGCTTTTGAGGCCGCCGGTCGCGCAGGCAGTTTTACCGCCGCAGCGTCAGACCTCAACGTTACGCAAGCCGCGATTAGCCAGCGCATTGCCAACCTAGAGGGGCGCATTGGCAGCCCGCTCTTCATTAGGGGTGCGCGGGTAATAACACTGACGGTTGACGGCGAAACTTGGCTGCCTTACGTCTCAGCCGCCCTGCGCGACCTTAGCGAAAGCTATGAGGGCATCTTTGGAACACAGCGTGAAAAGCTGACGATTTCTGCTAGCGCTTCAATAATCGAATTATGGCTCGTGCCGAAGTTGCAAAGCTGGCAACCTGGAAACCAACTTCAGATTGTATTTTCCACTCAGGTACTGGCCTCCGCAGCCCAGCACAGGGGTGCGACCATTCGAGTCGAATATGGTGTCGGCGACTGGCCAGCGCAGCATAAATGCAAGTTATTCAACGAAGTGCTCTGCCCGGTCGCATCTCCTGACCTGCTTTCAGGTGGACGTGACTGGCGTACCCTGCCCCGCATCGCCTTGTCCGGCCCGCGTGCAGGGTGGCAGGATTGGGCGCGTCACAGCGGCGACCCGGCGACGCCCGTTCCAAAACTCAGATTTGACAGTTTTGCGGCAGCGTTGAAAGCAGCAGCCCTTGGTCAAGGTGTGCTATTGGCGTCCTTGCCTTTGTGCCGCCGCTTTCTTGGTGAGAAGGATTTGGTGTGTCTTTCAAAAGATCAGTTGGAAACCTCGGAAACCTATTGGATTCTCGCCCATAAAGATGAGGTGACGAAATCCTATTGGGACCGAATTTGCGCCCATTTTTTATGAAGCCGACGGAATTGAGAACGGACGCGATCAGTGCACTTGCTCGAAATACTGCGGGATTTCAGGACACCAGCTGTTTTTTATCATCTCCGGCATTGTTTGGCATATTTTTGCACTCGAGGAATACCCGCAATTTGCAATTGGCGCAGATACTTGGATCAAGCGTGGGGACCATCGTCTCGACCATTTCGCGCTTTCGGCGAAACATGTTTTCCCTACCGACGAGCTTAGTGACATGGAACTGATCCATCTGCCGTCTTAGCGGCGGATAGCGCCCAACGATATATAAACTCCCGCCCATTTCCTTGCGATTTCGGCTTTCCTCGACCAGCCATTCAGCTCCAGCCAAGTCAATCCCGACGGAACCATCTACAAGCAACCCAAGGTGTTTCTGACCTGGTCTTGTCTGCTCCAACCGGCGAAATTCTTTTTCAAGATACTCAACCGCGCCAAAATACATCGGGCCCTGAATCCGGATGAACATCGACTGCGGGCACTCTGGCAGGCGCCAGTGGATCGGACTCATGAAAGGGCGACCTTCCAGGTTTGAATTGGGGACGTTGACTGGCAGGCCCGGCCGCATTGTCTTTCGTAAAAACAGCGATAGCGAGACGATGACGCCGGCGTAAATCGCAAACTCTAGATCAACCAGTAATACGACAATGAACGTGATCAGGAATATTGCGGTCTCGGAATAGCTGGTTGTGAGGATGAGCCTGATTTCCTTGACGTCGATCAGCTTCCACGCGACAAGCATGATCAGGCCTGCCATTGCTGGTATCGGGATATAGGCGATCAACGGGCTAACAACGAGCAGAATTACCAACAAAAAGAGCGCGGCCAGTATCGCGGCCAGAGGGGTTTTGGCGCCAGCCTCTAGATTGAGAGAACTGCGTGTAAAAGACCCGGATCCCATGTAGGCCGAGAAGAATGAACCACCGATATTGGACAGTCCTTGTCCGATAATCTCTTGATTAGAATTGAGCGATTGATGCGATTGAAGCGACATAGCGCGCGCGATAGACACTGCCTCAAGCAGGCCAATTAGTGCGAGCGCGAAGGCCCCCTGCGACAATTCCCGTACAATGTCGAATGACATCTCCGGCACGGCAACTGGTGGAATGCCGGATTCAATTGCCTCGACAAAAACCACACCATGGTCATTGGCATTCAGAATGAACGCCAGCAGGCTGCCACCCGTCAACGCCAAAAGGTAGTTCGGCCAGTTTGGTTTGTATTTTTTCACCGCCACTGCAACGATCAGTGTGGTTATTGAGACCACCAGAACATAGGGATTGAGGTGCGGCAGCGCTTGCCACAGTTCTTTCACGAATAAGAATAATTCGTCCGGTCGGGGTAACGACTTTCCTATGAACCCCGGCAACTGGCTCAGGAAGATCAAGATGGCAGCACCTGCGGTAAAGCCCACCATGACAGAGTGGGACACAAGGCTGACGAGTTGCCCCAGATTGACCATCCCGAGACAAAGCTGAAAAAATCCAGCGAGAAGGGTAATGCTGAACACTGCGCTTATGAATTCTGGCGAGCCCGGTACAAAATGCTCGGACAAAGTAGCAAAGATCACGACAGAGATCGCGGTTGTCGGACCCGACACGAGATGCCAGGAACTGCCGAACAAGGCCGCTATGACCGGTGTGACCATTGCGGTGTAGAGGCCATATTGTGGCGGCAGCCCTGCAATCGCAGCAAATGCGATACCCTGGGGAAGAACGATGGCCGCGTTGGTCAGGCCCGCGAAAACGTCTGCACGAAATGACGTCCGGTTAACCATTGGCAGCCATGCAAGGAAAGGCATGACCTTGCGCAGACGCTCTTGTGCAGTCGGTTTCTGCCTGCTGACAGAAGGTTCAATATGCGGTGCCTCGTCCGCGGGTGTTCCAAAACGCCAAGTCATCGGGAATAGCTTTCAGCCAGCAAATTGTTAACTAGGTTACGCCAAACTTATCCTGAACAAAAGGCTTCGGGTCGTTCACGAACGCCCACGATGCCAAGGCGAATTAGCCTGCGCTTGATCGTCTCCCTATTGGAAGAGTCGCCACTGGAGCAACCTCGGTCTGAGGCGGGAGACACTGTGTCACACCGAATGCTCCACCCATATTTTCGCGGCGGACCCGATAAGGTGCGAACAGCGGAATGCAATCAGTCCAGTTCACTCCATGGCCAGGGTTTTACCTCGCTTGCAGCAGTCTGGTAGCGTGCAGCCTTAGCGATCCAAATTCCTAGGTCGGTTCCGAAATCAGCCAGCCGCTCGTTCGGCTGCTTGTTACTGACAAGCATTACGACAAACTGTACAACCGTCACCACGCCCAACACTGATTGCGCCAGCGAAATCATCACCGCGATTAGCAGCATATACACCAACCGCAAAAGGATGTTCTCCTGCTCGTCTGGTTCAAATTGCTCCCCATGAAGTCGGCCTTTGAATTTAGCGTCATCTGGCTCTGACATCCCAACCTCCGTCTTTGATCCCGGCAAGCCTAGCATAGATCACCGTGGCGCCACATCGAAGATGTTGCGACGCGGCAGAGTCGGCGTCAACATTCTCCACTGCATTGTTTAACAGAAGTGTCGCTGTTTCATAACATCCCGGAACTCAGTTGTGGAAAAAGTGAATTGCCTTCTCAAAGAAACTCATGAGAGCAGGCGTAACATTCGTACTGCCGGGAACGATACGCCAGGCTGCAATTGGACGTCCATCGGACCTATTTCGGCGAAACCCAACGCCGAATAAAACGACACGGCTGTAATGGTAGACCAGCATTCCAAACGATTGAAACCTTCGGCCTGCGCTTGGCCAAAGCAGTGTTTCATCAGGCCAGAGCCGACGCCCTTTCGTACCTGACGATCATCCGTCACCACATGTCTGATATGACCAAGACCAGACTGCTCGGGGTCAGGCGTCCAGCCACCTGCGCCAAGGATACGACCATCCCAGGCTTCGGCGACGTAATAGCTGCCGCATTCCAACAACGCGGGTTGGGCCCGGCTGATCAAAGGCAACGAAGTAACCAGTACCGAAGGGGCATAGTCCGCTTTGAGCAACTTGGGGTAAGCCCGCGACAACAGTGCATCAACCGCCGCAAGATCCGACTTGTGTGAGGTCCTGATTTTGAACATTTCGCGTCCACATCAATGCAAAAGGCCACGCGGTTTCCCGCATGGCCCTGAATACACTGTCCTGATTTTGGTAAAGGCTTACTTGATCTTGCCTTCTTTGTATTCGACGTGCTTGCGGACCACAGGGTCGTATTTACGCACCACCATCTTTTCAGTCATGGTCCGTGCGTTTTTTTTGGTCACATAGAAGTGGCCGGTGCCTGCAGTCGAATTCAGGCGGATTTTGATTGTGGTTGGCTTCGCCATGATAAAACTCCTGCGCCGGATAAATTTTATCCGGGAAATACGTATGAAGATGCGCTTTTACGCAGGCGCAGGTTCGAGTCAACCCTGAAACGTGCGAGGATTTCTGGTTTCAGCAACAAAGGCCCGTTCAAAAGAGTGTAGTGAGCATTCTAAATCTCGATCCGGATATCGTGTATCCACAGCTTTGGCGGCCGCGACAATACGAAGACTACGACGTCGGCAAGATCACTTGGTTCGGTGAATATATCGTTGGGAACCATTTCGCCGGCTTTGGCGAACATCTGAGTGTTGGTGCCGCTTTGATACAGGCCACTGATCCGCACACCAGAGTCTTTTTCGTCTTCCTTGAGAACTTCCGTAAAACCGCGCACGCCGTACTTTGTAGCTGTATAAACTGACTGCCCGGCCTGCGCCACGACGCCGGACTTTGAAACGATATTTAGGATCGCAGCCTCTTTCTGCGCACGCAGTACAGGCATGCAGGCCCGCGTCATGTGAATTAAACCTGTCAGATTGGTTTGCACTGTTGCATCTACCTTCGTGCTGTCGATTGTCTCAAGCGGGCCGGTTTTGTGCCATATCCCGGCGTTGTTAAGCAGGATATCAATTCGGCCAAACTCGCGCCCGACGGCAGCTGCCGTAGTTTCAATGGCCGCCCTATCTTGCATGTCGCAGACGGTGCCTCTGGCCTTTGGCGCACCGGCCGCCAGCGCTTCCGCTTCGACGCTGGCAAGGCGATCTGCATTGCGACCCAAAATGGCTAACTGGCATCCGGCTGCGGCAAGTTTCAGGCAGATATGGCGCCCAATCCCATCGCTGCCACCGGTAACGAGCACCACTTTATCTTGAAGATTCATTTAAGTTCCTTTCATAGCCAAATGCGCGGAGGGCCTATAAGCCGGATTCTGTCCAGAGGCCGAAGCCTCCTGGATGACCATTCCTCTTGATACTTTGTTGCCAAAGCATCTCTAGCTGCCAACCCGACCCTACCGGCTAAAGCTGCCTGCGGCGATATCGGTTACCCGATCAATCCGCGCAAGGGTCCTATTTGGCATTGCTCCCGGTGGGGCTTGCCGTGCCGCCCCTGTTGCCAGCGGCGCGGTGGGCTCTTACCCCACCATTTCATCCTTACCCGCGCTCGGTTTCCATCGGCATGCCTTTGGCAAGGCGGGCGGTTTCATTTCTGTGGCGCTGTCCGTCGGGTTACCCCGCCCGGGTGTTACCCGGCACCGTTGCTTTAGGGAGTCCGGACTTTCCTCGAACGGATTGCCCGCCCGCGATCACCCAGCCCTCCGCGCAAGGGGCTGGATAAGGCCAAGGGGCCCAAAGGGTCAATCCCTAAGCGCGTTAGATCAAAGTCCCTCTGTTCGGTTTACGCCGCCATCAGCAACGATATTCTGCCCCGTGATATACCCGGCATCTTCGGACAGCAGAAACGCGACTGTACCTGCGACTTCAGAGACCTTACCGTGCCGCCCCATGGGAACTTTGTTCAGCCATCCATTCGGGAATTCGCTTGCCGCATTTTCCATCAACCCGGGTGAGATACAATTGACCCGGATGTTGTCAGGGCCGTGTCGATCTGACAGCAACTTGACAAAACCATGCAGGGCCAGCCGATTTGGTCCGAGAGGATAAGGCAAACGGGCCTGAAGTGCCTCGATACCCGACATGGCCACGAATGCACCGCGCCCGTTCTTCAAAAATTGCGGCAACATCGATTTGAACAAACGCATCGGCCCAAGGACATTCATTTCATAGTTCCTGTGCCATGCCTCAAACGGAATATCATAGATGTCGCGTTTGTAGTCACTGTCGAAAACGAATGTTTCGGGACCAGCGGGGGGCGGTTTGGGAATGTCAAACTCACTGAGAAGATCGCCCTGTCTCCCGCCACTAAAAAACCGCGCAATCGATACGTCCAAATCGCTTTACACCAAAAGAGACGGCATTCGCGATGTCCCGATCGTCCATAACTGATCCTGCAAATCCGATCTGCCCAAGTTCTTCCGCCAGTTCTGCGCATCCACTTCTGGACATTAAGACCAGACGATATCCGTCTTTCGAAAGGCGACGTGATATTCCAGAGGCAAGCCCGCCGCTGGCCCCAGTTATGAGGCAAACCGGAGCATCTTTCATATCGGATTTCCTTGTATAGGGGTAGGTGTGCATAGATTTCAGAAATTTGATTGTAAGATAGTATTAGTGTCGAAACTAAGCTTCCGGATCTGGAAGTAGAGCCATATCCGATGCTTCAAGCGGACCTACCGACCAAGGACGATATCGAAGTCGGACGGCGTCTAAAAGTGCTTTAAAAGCAGCATTCTCCGCATATCCAACGGCGCTGGCACGCTTGCAGAACTCGCCCTCATCGACCGGGGCCGGACTTGCCCGAGAATTGCTTGGCGCTGCCAGGTTCTGTCGCGCGAGGCGCGGCCAGTCGAACCGCGGGCCCGGGTCGATCTTTCGCCCCGGTGCAAGGTCGGAATGGCCGATTACGTTTCCCGCCGGGATGGGCCAACGGGACATAATGCCTGTCACTAATACCTCCAACGCATCCATTTGTGCAGCAGGAAACGGCGACGTCCCATCATTGTCCAACTCAATCCCGATGGATCGCGAATTAACGTCATCCTTCCCGCACCAACTACCCACACCCGCGTGCCACGCGCGCATCGCTTCGTCTACCAATTGCGTAACCTGCCCTTGCCTGCTGATCAGGTAGTGTGCCGACACCTCAAAAGCAGGATCACACAGCCGCTTAATGGCGACCTCCGCATTTTGCATCGCTGTATAGTGAAGGACTATTAGCGTGGGCGTCAGCCCATCCCGCCGCGGACCATAATTCGGCGACGGATGCCAGTTGCTATTGGGTTCGTATCTCAGTTGCCCGCTGCCGCACGAAACGGTGAGGGATCCCAGTTGCAAGCATAGCCATCACCATCAGGATCCAGCCCTTTTCGATCACGATCAGGACCGCCGCGTCGCAGAAAGTCCTCTTGCGCAAGATCAGATGAGGCATATTTCGCGCAGTTTCGCCGAAACTTTGATTGCGAGTTCAAGGCAGACCGATTGTGGACCTGCGTTCCCGGTGCGTTGGACGTCGCGAGTGCAAAGGCCACAATGTTGGGGCGTGCATCAGCCGAGCGTGCCGGCAGGTCTGTAGGTGCGATTACTTCGTATTGTTCGCGGTTGCTGGCCAGCCGCTCCGCATCCCCTTCGATCGTTCGCCGTTCGCTGACGGCTTCAAAATTGTTTTCGGTTGAAATGCCCGGACTGTTAAGGAGAAGAGGTTGAGGATTAGATGGGCTGGCCTCGATCGGCGCGACACCAGAATTGGCAGC
Source organism: Paracoccaceae bacterium (assembly GCA_039969355.1). Classification (GTDB taxonomy): domain Bacteria; phylum Pseudomonadota; class Alphaproteobacteria; order Rhodobacterales; family Rhodobacteraceae; genus JL08. The sequence continues at coordinate 24,481 of JBDVOA010000034.1, read as the reverse complement.
AGTCGCCGCCAAGGCGGCCTTAGTTTCTGCAGCAATGTCGGCACCATCCGAAGCCGTTGTAGCGGCGGCAGGCGCTTGAGGGGGTGGGGGAGTGGTCACAACGGGGGTCACCAATGTTCCCGAGGGTTCGCCAGAAATGGCATAGGGCGACGGCAAGCCCGGGTTTTCCAATGCGGCATCTCGTGCGCGCTGTTGTTCCGGCGAATTAACGCGCAAAGCGCCGGGCCCACTATCCGGAACAGTCGGCTGCGTGCAAGCCGCCACGAAACCAAGTGCAAGCACTGCAAAAACTCTGCGCATCCTGTAGGGTCCACTCATGCCAGTAAGTTCGTCTTTTGTTGGTTAGAAGTTACCACCATTGGTCGGGTTTTGCCACAAAACCGGCAGCGCGTTCCAAAGCATAGGCAGAATTGAGCAAATCACCCTCTTCCCATGGACGGCCGATAAGCTGAAGTCCCAAAGGAAGCCCCTGCGTATTTACCCCTGTAGGAACAGCGATCCCGGGCAGACCCGCCAAATTGACCGTCACGGTAAAAACATCGTTGAGGTACATTTTCACAGGGTCCGCATCAGCCATTTCGCCCAAGCCGAAAGCTGCCGATGGCGTTGCTGGTGTGAGAATTGAGTCAATGCCTTCTGCAAAAACCCGTTCAAAATCGCGTTTGATCAACGCCCGAACCCGCCGCGCGCGGTTGTAGTAAGCGTCGTAGAACCCGGCCGAAAGGACATAAGTTCCGATCATGACTCGTCTTTGCACCTCGGGACCAAACCCTTCGGCGCGCGTTTTCTCGTACATTTCTGTAATGCCATCACCTTGCGCCAAGGCCGCGCGGTGACCGTAGCGCACCCCGTCATAGCGCGCGAGGTTGCTCGACGCCTCAGCCGGGGCAATCACATAATAGGCCGGTAACGCGTATTTGGTATGTGGGAGCGAAATATCGATGATCTCTGCCCCGGCTTCCCGCATCATCGCGACTCCTTCGGCCCAAAGCGCTTCAATCTCATCCGGCATGCCATCCATCCGGTATTCCTTGGGAATTCCGATTTTCTTGCCTTTGATGTCGCCCGTAAGCGCGGCTTCAAAATCAGGTACGGGCAAGTTGGCAGAAGTGCTGTCTTTGGAGTCGTGGCTACACATCGCCTCCAACATGATTGCCGCATCGCGCACCGATTTTGTCATCGGACCTGCCTGATCCAAGGAAGAGGCAAACGCCACCACACCCCAGCGTGAACAGCGACCATAGGTCGGTTTGATACCCACGATTCCGGTGAACGCAGCGGGTTGGCGGATTGATCCACCTGTATCAGTGCCGGTTGCAGCCAGACATAAGTCCGCTGAGACGGCTGAGGCAGAACCACCGGATGATCCGCCCGGCGTTAGAGCAGCGGCATCGTTGCCGCGCCGCCACGGGCTGACGGCATCGCCGTAGGTACTGGTTTCGTTGGAAGATCCCATGGCGAATTCGTCCATGTTCAACTTACCCAGCATTACGGCACCTGCGTCTGCAAGATTCTGGGAGACAGTCGATTCATATTCAGGCACAAAACCCTGCAAGATACGACTGCCCGCCTGCGAGGCGACACCTTTCGTGCAGAAAAGGTCCTTGATCCCGATCGGCAAGCCACACATCGCTGGTGCATCGCCCGCGATGATGCGGGCATCGGCAGCCTTTGCCCGCTCGACAGCAATTTCAGGTGTCTTGTGCACAAAGGCGTTCAGGGCATCTGCTTTGTCGATCGCGCTCAAGCAGCTTTCGGTCAGCTCGACAGAGGACACATCGCCTGCACGCAGGGCATCACGCGCTTCGGCCAGACCAAGTTTGTTCAGATCAGACATCATTCTACCACTTTCGGCACGGCAAAAAAACCTTCGCGCGCATCGGGCGCATTGGACATCACAGCAGTTTGTTGGCTGCCATCGGTAATCGCATCATCCCGCAACGGCGCATTCATCGGAGTCACAGAAACCATCGGTTCGATTCCATCTACATCGACCTCATTCAATTGCTCTATGAAGCCAAGAATAGTGTTGAATTCGGATGCCAGTTCTGGCAGTGCCTCCGGTTCGACCTTGATCCGGGCCAATTTTGCCACTCGGGCGGCAGTATTTTCGTCAATGGACATTGGAACGCCCCTATTAGATGTGTTCAGGGCCGTTTACCGCCCTGCCCCGCCCCCTGCAAGCCTGTGAACTGCGTTTAGCGCCCCACATGAATTTGGTTGAATGGTTTAGTGTCGGCGTCTCTTGGGATCTACGGGATCAAATCAAGAAATAATGGCCTGTAGCTAGGAGTTTATGGGTCGGGACGCTTTTACCCCTCTCTATTTATGCACATTAATCATCAAATTTATTGATTCATTATCACACAACCATTCATTTTCATTATGCATCGCGGCGAACTAGGTTACCTCCATTACCAACTAACGATCGAAACGGAGATTGACATGACTGCGACTACTTTCGGAAACGTGCGCAATTCCAATAGCAGCACAGGGCATACGGGGTGGCATTTTGGTGCTCTACTGCTTGTCGGATTTGCTATTGGCTTTCTGGTATTTGGCACACAAGGGGTCTGGGACCAGATCAGCGCAACTTCTAGCCACGACGCCAGTTCAGTCCAAAGCGAAGATTGGCACGGCAACGTCCGGCGCTCGTCACCAACTCGCTAGGAATGATCCCTCCTGGAAGCAAAGAAATCGCGCATCAACGCTTCGGACTCCGGAGCGTTGATGTTATCGTAAACTTCGGGAACATGATGGCACTGAGAGTGGGAAAACACGCGCGCGCCCCGGGCAACGCCGCCGGATTTCGGATCCGTCGCACCATAATACAACCGCCCGATCCGCGCGGCGCTGATTGCTGCCGCGCACATCGCGCATGGCTCCAACGTGACATAAAGGCTATGACCAACAAGTCGTTCTGAGCCCAGCGCGGAACAAGCCGCGCGAATGGCCAACATTTCGGCATGGGCCGTTGGATCATTCAATTCGCGGGTCTGATTGCCCGCGACGGCCACAATCTGGCCCATCGCATTAACGATAACCGCACCAACAGGAACTTCACCGCGCATCGCGGCTTTTCTAGCTTCATCAAGTGCTTGTGCCATATGTGAATTGAACACCATAACCCAGTCTGGCCCGCAATGCCTGCTTTCGCAAGCTAGGCAGATAGGCTATGCCCGCGCCTATGACAAAAAACTCAGCTTCGCCTCCCGGGAATCGTATCGCCAAGGTGCTCGCGCGTGCAGGCATCGCTTCACGGCGCGATGCAGAGCGGATCATCGCAGCGGGCCGAGTGACTGTGAACGGCACCAAGATCGACAGCCCGGCGTTGAACGTGATCAGCAGCGACAAGATCACGGTAGATGGTAAACCGCTGAGTGCACCCGAACCAGCGCGACTGTGGCTTTATCACAAGCCCACGGGCCTCGTGACCACCAACCGCGATGAACAGGGCCGGCGCACGATTTACGATGATCTGCCAGAGACCCTCCCGCGGGTTATGAGCATCGGGCGGCTTGATATAAATTCCGAAGGCCTGCTGCCCTTGACCAATGATGGAGGGGTAAAACGGCAACTGGAGTTACCCAGTACCGGTTGGTTGCGAAAATATAGAGTGCGGGTCAATGGCCGACCCAGCGACGAGATGTTGAATCCGTTGCGCAAAGGCCTGCTGGTGGGCGGCGAGAAATTCCTGCCCATGACTGTCTCACTTGACCGGCAGCAAGGCGCCAATGCCTGGCTGACAATTGGACTACGCGAAGGTAAGAACCGCGAGATTCGACGCGCGATGGAAGATATCGGACTAAGCGTCAATCGGCTGATCAGAGTTTCTTATGGCCCATTCCAGTTGGGACAGCTCAAACCCGGTGAGGTCGAAGAAATTCGCCGCAAGGTCCTGCGCGACCAGCTTGGCTTGGACAAACCGGATGGTGACGCAATATCCAGCGATGCGCTCAGGAAAAAAGTCAAACGCCTCAAAAGGCGACGCAACTCCTGATGTTTTCCCCTTTTTGTATCCGCACTTTGTCGCATAGAGTATACGGGCAGCAGCTAGAGTCTCGCTGGTAATTACTCTGGTAAGGACAAACGAGACGGCCTATATTTGGGTCTGTTCCAGGAGGAATTAATGACGCCATCCGCCATTCAGAAAGTCGCCTACGTGGCGCTGGTTGTGCTCCTTTTTGGTGTTGCAACCGGCTGGCTTGGAGGGCTTTAGCGAATGGCTAAGCGGTATGGTGGAAAATTCAGCCCAGACGAGATAATGACCGAGTCACAAACACCGCGCGGAAACTTTGATCGCGCGCGAGTTGACCCTGCTGGTGCACGTTCAAACGTCCTTTTTATTCCCGCGATTGTTCTCGTTTTCGTGTCGCTCAACGACGGTGCAGTAGGGCTGACCTTGGGTCTTGTCGCTGCAGCGTTTCTCACGCTGGCCGCGTGGTTACTACGTGACGGGCTACGCGCTGAAGCAGTTTACAAATCTCGCAAGGTCGCGCGCAGGCCCGCTTTTCCGCGTAAGATGGCCGCCAGCGTCCTGACTGGTATTGGCGTCGCGCTCGCGGCGTTCCAAACCGAGTTTGTTTCAGCGTCAGGTAGTCTTAGCTTTGCTGCCCCTGTTCTTTACGGCGTCGTTGCGATGATCCTGCACTCGGTCAGCTTTGGCTTTGACCCGATGAAGGACAAAGGCATGGACGGCATAGACACTTTTCAACAAGACCGCGTGGCGCGCGTTGTAGGCGAAGCCGAGAAGCATCTTGCGGCCATGGGCGAAGCCATCGCCCGCGCAGGAGACCGAAAACTGGAATCACGGGTTGAGGCGTTCCAGAACACGGCGCGCGATCTTATCCGTACCGTCGAGGAAGATCCCCGCGACCTGACTGCAGTCCGAAAGTACCTCGGCGTCTATCTAAGAGGTGCATCTGACGCGACAGAGAAATTTGCCGATGTCTTCAGTCGCACACGAGATGCGAAAGCGCGCAGCGACTATGCAAATTTACTGGATGATTTGGACCAGAATTTCGCTTACCGCACCCGAAAATCACTGCTGAATGACCGTAGTGACCTTAATATCGAAATTGACGTGCTGCGGGATCGATTGCAGCGCGAAGGCGTCAGCATCGACTGACGCACCCGCCTCAAAAAAAGGAAAACCCGAATGTCAGAAACCGTCCGCCAAAAGGCCGAACAATCGCTCGCCATGGTCGAAGAAGTCACAGCCGTTGTATTACCGGAGCCCGCTGGCGACATCGTGCCACTTGCCCAGGCCGACGCGCCGGTAAGCGCTGAAATCCGCAAGCGCATGGACGAAATCGACATGGGCGACACCAACTCGATCGTATCATTTGGATCCGGCGCTCAGGCAGAGTTGCAGGAAATCTCGCAAGCCATGCTGGGTGGCGTCCGCAATAAGGACGTCGGGCCAGCCGGTGATAGCTTGCGTAATATCGTGACGACAATACGCGGTTTTTCCGTCAGCGAATTAGATGTGCGCCGCGAAAGAACCTGGTGGGAAAAGCTCTTGGGAAAAGCTGCGCCGTTCGCCAAGTTCACCGCAAGGTTTGAAACCATTCAGGGGCAAATCGATAAAATTACTGATGATCTTCTGGGACACGAACATACTCTACTCAAGGACATAAAATCCCTGGACGTTCTCTATGACAAGACCTTGCAGTTCTATGACGAACTTGCGCTTTACATTGCTGCGGGCACCGAAAAGCTCGAAGAACTCGATGAAAAGACCATCCCGAAGAAAGCCACAGAAGTCGACAAGGCACCAGAGGCCGATCAGGTGATGGTTGCACAAGAGTTGCGCGATCTGCGTGCCGCGCGTGACGATCTTGAACGCCGAGTGCATGATCTGAAACTGACGCGGCAGGTGACGATGCAGTCGCTGCCCTCCATTCGGTTGGTTCAGGAAAACGACAAGTCGTTGGTCACCAAAATCAATTCAACTTTGGTCAACACAGTCCCGCTATGGGAAACGCAACTTGCCCAGGCCGTCACCATCCAGCGCAGTGCCGAAGCGGCAGGTGCCGTGCGTGCTGCCAATGATCTCACCAATGAATTGCTGACGGCAAACGCTAAAAACCTGCGCGACAGCAACAAGGTCATACGTGAAGAAATGGAACGCGGCGTGTTTGATATCGAAGCGGTCAAGCAGGCCAATGCCGACTTAATTGGCACCATCAACGAAAGCCTTGCAATCGCAGACGAAGGTAAAGCCAAAAGAGCCGCTGCTGAAACCGATCTTAGAAAGATGGAGGCCGAACTGCGAGATACCCTGGCCTCAGCCAAGGCTCGCAAAGACGGACTGGGCGACACCGCCGGCACCGCCGTTCCGGACTGAGCTTAAACATGGGCGCATCAGCCAGCCTTGCACGATTGCCGCAGCTTTTGCGGATCAATGTTGCAGCTTTGATGCTGGTTGCTGTTGCCGCTTGCGATCTCGTGCCAGTTGAAGACGCGAAACCGACCAAGCCTAGCGGCCCAACGCAGCAATCTCCAACTGGACCCTCCGACAGTAGTATTGCATTGCAACGGTATTATGCCCGAGCCCAGAATGACATGTTAGTACGCGGCCTGTTGCGTCAGGACGGCGGCGGTCCGGATACGCCATTTACAGCCACCGATTTGGCCCGAAATTTTGAGCAGATCGCGTTTTATGACGAGTACGCCCGGGGGTCGGGACTAAGTCGTGGTGGCGGCGTTCAGGCTGGCCTGCGCCGATGGGGCGGGCCTGTTCGGATTGCCGCAAAATTCGGCGCAAGCGTCAGCGTGGACCAGCGGACAAAAGACATCGCTGAAGTCAGCGGCTATGCCGCGCGGCTAAGCCGGATCACAGGCCATCCCATCAGCTACACTGATAGCAACCCGAACTTTCATGTCTTTTTCCTCAGTGAGGATGACCGGCCTGACTCCATTGAAGACATTCGCAGGATTGTCCCCGGTATATCAGAAACCTCGCTGAATATTTTCCGTGACATTCCGCGTTCGATACATTGCCTGGTCGCTGCGTTTTCGGAGAATGGAAACGAACAGAACTACACAACGGCAATCGCTGTGATTCGAGCTGAACACCCCGCGCTGTTGCGACGTTCCTGCGTCCACGAGGAATTGGCACAAGGCTTGGGACTGGCAAATGACAGCCCGGCGGCTCGACCCTCGATCTTTAATGACGATGACGAGTTTGCACTCCTCACCAGTCATGATGAATTGTTACTGAAAATGCTTTACGATCCGCGGCTGAAACAAAGTATGAGCCTCGAACAAGCCTCACCGATTGCTTACATCATCGCGCGCGAGCTCGTGGACGGCGATCTTTGAGCGTCGACCGCCAACAAGAATAGAACCAAGAGGACTAAAACTATGGGTATTTTCGACTTTCTGGCCGGAGAATTTATCGATGTGATTCACTGGGTGGATGACACTCGCGACACAATGGTCTGGCGGTTCGAACGCGAAGGGCACGAAATCAAGTATGGTGCCAAATTGACAGTGCGCGAGGGTCAAGCCGCTGTGTTCGTGCACGAAGGGCAATTGGCTGATGTCTTCACGCCCGGGCTTTACATGTTGGAAACTAACAACATGCCGGTTCTTACAACTTTGATGCACTGGGATCACGGTTTTAGAAGTCCGTTCAAGTCCGAAATCTATTTCGTCAACACGACCCGGTTCAATGATCTGAAATGGGGCACCAAGAACCCGATCATAGCACGTGATCCGGAATTCGGCCCCATTCGTCTGCGGGCGTATGGAACCTATTCAGTACGCGTCAGTGACGCCGCTAAATTCCTGCGCGAAATTGTTGGGACGGACGGTGAATTCACAATGGACGAAATCAGTTTCCAAATCCGAAACATCATCGTGCAAGAATTTTCTCGTGTGATCGCGTCATCGGGAATTCCGGTGCTGGACATGGCCGCCAATACTGCAGATCTGGGAAAATTGATCGCCACTGAGATCGCTCCGATGTTAGAGGCGTATGGGCTTTCGATACCAGAACTCTACATCGAAAACATTTCGTTACCCCCAGCAGTAGAAGCGGCGCTGGACAAGCGCACTTCGATGGGGTTGGCGGGCGATTTGGGCCGTTTCACACAATACTCCGCTTCCGAAGCGATGACATCGGCAGCAAGCAACCCAAACGGGGGTGGCGGAATGGGGGCTGGATTGGGCATGGGTATGGGCATGGCGATGGCTGGGCAAATGGCCAACCCCGGACCATGGGGGCCGCAAGCTCCGATTGCCCCTCCGCCCCCCCCGCCAGTCGAGAAAGTGTGGCATATTGCCAAGGCTGGCGAAACAAGCGGTCCGTATTCCAAAGCCGCGCTGGGGCGGATGACAATCGACGACACTTTGACCCGCGATTCATTGGTCTGGACAGCAGGCCAGGACGGTTGGATGCGGGCGGAGGACGTACAGGAACTCGCACAGCTTTTTACCATCCTTCCCCCACCCCCACCGCAAATTTGACCGCAATTGAAATCATGGCGCTAGAACGCAAGTCGCATATGCTGCCCCATGTCTGATCTCATGGAAACATCCAGTAAGCCAACAGAGGCGGCGCATCAGTTTCCTTGCGAAAACTGCGGCTCCGATTACCGGTACGCGCCGGGCACAGACACTTTGACTTGCGATCATTGTGGCGACACATCCACAATTGCAGAAACAGGATTTCGCAGCCCAGCCATACGAGAACTAGACTTTCGCGCGGCGCTGCAGGATCAGTTGCCGGAAGCCGAAATTGAGGAAATCAAAGTCGTTTCATGTCCAAACTGTGCGGCGCAAGTCGAGTTTGAGGAAGGCATGCATGCAACCGAATGCCCCTTTTGCGCGACGCCGGTCGTCACGGGCACAGGTACGCATCGTCACATAAAACCACGAGGCGTGCTGCCGTTTGGCTTCGATGAGAACACCGCACGCAAGGCCATGATAACCTGGCTGGGCCGATTGTGGTTCGCGCCGGGCGGGTTGCAGGGTTACGCTCGAAAAGGGCGAAAAATGCAGGGCATTTACGTTCCTTACTGGACCTTCGATGCCAAGACAAAGTCTTCTTACAAGGGCCAACGTGGAACGATCTACTACGTTTCAAAAACCGTAGTGCGAAACGGAAAGAGAATTCAGCAAAATGTAGCCAAAGTCCGCTGGCGATCAAAATCCGGCCGAGTGGCCCGTTTCTTCGATGATGTTCTTGTTCTTGCCTCAGCGAGCCTGCCAAAGCGATTTACAGATGCGTTGGAACCTTGGGATCTCTCCGAGCTTGAGCCATATCGCCCCGAATATCTGGCCGGTTTCCGTGCTGAAGGCTACGGTGTCGAACTCTCCGAAGGCTTCGTCCAGGCGCGTAGTTATATGGACCGGGTAATTGCACGCGACGTGAAGTTTGACATTGGCGGCGACAGGCAACGCATTCACGCGATAGATACGGTTGTTAGGGACGTCACATTCAAGCACATCCTGCTACCAGTATGGCTTGCCGCTTACAAATACCGCGGCAAGACATACCGATTTGTTGTAAATGGTCGGACGGGTCAGGTTCAGGGGGAACGCCCGTACTCATCGGTCAAGATCGCGTTTGCGATTATCTTTGGCCTACTTCTCGCAGCTGTTGGTGGATACATGATAGCTCTAAACCAATAGCCAGGCTGTTGTTATGCTAAATTGCATTGCGCAACAAAACCCGAGAACAGCGCTAGTACCTTGCATGAAACGAAGCCTACGACCATCCTCTCCAAAATTGTCGACCACCGCTGGAACTTGTATCATGGACTTCCTCGCCCCCAATCGAAAACAACTGACACCAAAGGTGATATCGTGCGGGCATTGATCCAAAGAGTCACGCAGGCTCAGGTTGATATTGATGAAATAGCGGTCGGAAAAATTGGCTCTGGCTTGTTGATCCTGATCTGCGCCATGCAGGGAGACAGCGAAGAACAAAGCGCCAAGATGGCCGCAAAAATCAGCAAGTTGCGGATCTTTCGAGACGCCGATGGAAAGATGAATAAGTCGCTTCTGGATATAGGCGGATCCGCTTTGATTGTTAGCCAGTTCACGCTTGCGGGAGATACGTCACGCGGGAATCGCCCGGGCTTCTCATCTGCGGCGTCCCCCGAACAGGGACGAGCACTCTACGAACATTTCGTTGACCAAATCGCAGCACTTGGCGTTCCTACCGCAACCGGAACGTTTGGGGCAGATATGGCCGTAGGTCTCACGAATGACGGCCCTGTTACGCTTTGGTTGGACATCTAGAAAAACCACCTATCTCCAGCGTGCTGAATTTTTTGCTGCCTCCTAAAAATAGAATTGATATCATACACGATCCTAGGCGACTGCGGGATAACAGGAAGACGAACAAATCATGGCAAAACGACCTGACAAGGAAATAGTCCAAAGAATCTGGCATGCCGGGGTTGCTGCCGTAGGTGGAGAGGCAAGCGTTTCAGCGGCCCTTCGGCGTCTAAATCCGCGTGTACCGGACCAAATCATCGCGGTTGGCAAGGCTGCGGCAGCCATGGCGGGCGCAGCGATCGATCACTATGGCCATGAAATCCCAACGCTTGTTGTTACCAAGTACGGCCACAGTAAAGCACCATCAGCCTCAGCCAAGATCATTGAAGCGGCGCATCCTGTTCCTGATCAAAACTCCTTGCACGCTGGGCAGATGATAGCAAACACAGTCGATCGCATGAGCAATGACAGCCATCTCTTGCTTTTGGTATCAGGGGGTGCCTCTTCGCTGGCCGAATTTCTGAACGACGGACTGACTCTTGACGATCTTGCAACAGAAAACCGTCGGATGCTGAGCGCAGGTCTGGACATTCATGCGATGAACACGCGCCGCAAATCTCTCTCGCAAATCAAAGGGGGCAAGTTGCTCGACCGGTTTGGAGGTGCGTCCGCGACTGTATTGGCGGTGTCTGATGTTGAGGGCGATGCGCTGTCCACTATTGGATCCGGTATCGGCGATGCGCCAGAAAACCCAGACTTTGCCTTTGAGTCCCATATTGTTGCCAGCAACTTTGTTGCGCGCCAAGCGGCGATCAAGGCCGCAGAGAATGCAAATTTGCGCGTCCTGAGCAATTCCGAGGACCTCTATGATGACGTCAACAAGCTCGCACCGATGCTTGCAAAACGGTTGAAATCCTCGCCTTGCGGCTTGCACGTTTTTGGTGGCGAGCCGACAGTCATACTCCCGGACTCACCGGGACGCGGTGGCCGCAATCAGGCTCTTGCCCTAAATCTGGCGCGCGAGATTCAAGGCACAGAAGGATTAACAATTCTGGTCGCCGGCACAGATGGCAGTGACGGACCGACGGACGCAGCGGGCGCTATTGTTGACGGAAATACCTGGGATGCAAGTGCCGAAGATGCGTTGGTGCGTGCCGACGCCGGGACCTGGCTGGATCAGCGCGGCGCGCTGTTGCGCACCGGTCCAACCGGCACCAACGTCATGGACCTTATGATCGCCCTGCGCACTTGACAACATTAGTTCGTTGACCAAGCGTTGGTGCATGACGGACCAATCCACTGCCACGGCTTCGAACGCATTGCGCGAAATCGAAGAAACTCCCGATGAGGGCATCATTCTCAGTGACGGAATCCGATTGTCTGCCCGCATCTGGAAGCCGGTAGATGCAGCCAATCATCCGGTACCTGCTATTCTGGAATACCTGCCCTATCGCAAACGCGACGGAACCACGGCCCGAGATGCGTTGACCCATCCCTATTTTGCCAAGCGCGGCTATGCCTGCATTCGTGTCGACATCCGGGGCAATGGCGACAGCCAAGGCCTAATGGAAGACGAATACACGCCGCTAGAACTTGCCGATGGGGTCGAAGTCATCACCTGGCTTGCCAACCAAAGCTGGTGCACGGGGGCGGTCGGGATCATGGGTATCAGTTGGGGTGGTTTCAACGGCCTTCAAATTGGGGCGCTTGCGCCCGAGCCCCTGAAGGCGATCATCACGCTTTGCTCAACAGCGGATCGCTATGCCGATGACATTCATTACAAAGGTGGTTGCCTTCTGAACGAAAACCTTGGGTGGGGGGCCACGATGTGGTCATACTCCAGCCGCGCTCCTGACCCGGCACTTGTTGGTGAAGCGTGGCGTGAAATGTGGCTCGAGCGTTTACAAAACGAGCCTTTCTTGCCTTCTGCCTGGCTTCGACATCAAAGACGGGATGCGTATTGGGAGCACGGCTCAATTTGCGAAGATTTCAGCGCCGTCAAGGCCGCAACATTGGCTGTTGGTGGATGGGGTGACGCCTACAAGAACACCGTGCCACAACTTGTCGAAAACCTGAATGCTCCGGTCAAAGGGATCGTAGGTCCATGGGTTCACAAGTATCCGCATTTCGCCGTTCCGGAACCGCGGATCGGTTTCCTACAGGAAGCGCTGCGCTGGTGGGATCATTGGCTTAAGGGCATTGATACAGGTGTCGCGGATGACCCGGACTATCGCGCCTATCTGATGGACGGCGTACGGCCGCGAACATGGTACGCGGAACGCGCAGGCCGCTGGATTGCAGAGTCTGACGGGGCAACCGCACATATACCGACGCAGGAATGGCATTTGACGGATGAAGGGATGTCCGCTGCCACTGGTAAGCTTGACCAAGATGTAACCTCTCCGGCACATTGCGGTGCAGGTGGAGGCGAATACTGCGCCATTTGGCTTGGGCCCGAATTGCCGGGTGATCAGCGAGCCGACGATGCCCTTTCAATTTGTTTCGATGGTGAGGCTTTGGATCAGCCTTTTGATATTGTGGGCGCCCCAGAAATCCATCTGACCCTGTGCGCAAACAAACCACAGGCTCAGATCGCGGTGCGCCTGAACCATGTCCACCCTGACGGCGCAAGCACAAGAATAACATATGGCGTGCTAAATCTGAGTCACCGCGACAGCCACGCTGCCCCCTCCCCATTGGAACCAGGCAAACCGTATGAGGTCGCATTTAATCTCGACCACATTGCATATCGAGTGCCTGCTGGTCACAGGCTGAGACTGGCAATATCGAACGCCTACTGGCCGCTTGTCTGGCCGTCGCCCGATGTGGCAACCCTGACACTAAGTAGCGGTGTACTATCGGTTCCTGTTCGCTTGACTACCGAAAAAGACGAATGGGTATTTGCTCTCCCGGAGGCGGAAAAACCTTGGGATACAATTACGTTGCGCGAAACGAAGAGTATCCGGCGCAGCGAAACGGATCACACCACGGGAGAGGTTTCTCTGGTCATTGAGGATGACTTTGGCAAAGTGGAAGACGCGGACCACGGTCTGATCACGGGATCGGTCGCGCGCGAACGCTGGGCCATACATCCCGATGAACCAAAATCAGCGCGCGGCACACTACATTGGTCTGATGAATTGGGTCGGGGGGATTGGTTCGTTCGCACAGAAACCTATTCTGAAATGTGGTGTGATGCGGAAGCGTTTTATTTGCGCGCCCGGGTTGAGGCTTATGAAAACGACACCCTGATCTACGAACGCGACACTTCGGATCAGATACCACGTGACCAGATGTAGCACTTGGACTTGCCCGACCCCGTTTTAGCACTTGCGAGGTGGGTCAAAATCGGCAACTTTGACTTATCACTCAATAAAAACGCCGAAATTGGCGAACCGTAAAACTGGGAGACACCGATGAACGATCAATTAGAATACCTGTCCGCGCGCGCGGCTGCAGGAAAAATGTCACGTCGTGAATTTATGAGCCGGGCTGCTGCGTTAGGCGTGAGCGCGTTTGTCGCCAACTCAATGCTTGCTACTGCAGCCAAAGCAGCAGGCCCCGTAAAAGGTGGAACACTGAAGCTCGGCGCGTCCGGCGGCGAAAGCACAAACACCCAAGACCCGGCCCTGACAGCTTCCGAAGTGCCGTTGTACAATCTGCGCCATTGGGGTGAAACACTCGTAGATGTGGGCGCCGACGGCAATCTGGAAATGCGAATGGCCGAAAGCGTCGAAGGCTCGGCAGATGCCAAAAAATGGGTGTTTAAGATCCGTAAGGGCATTCCTTTCTCTAACGGGAAAGACATGTCGCCTGACGATGTACTCAAAACAATGCAACGCCACTCCAACGAAGACAGTCAATCCGGTGCGCTTGGTATCATGCGCGGTATCGAAAATATGGCTGTAGATGGCGACAACTTCGTCGTCGAACTGTCCACTGGGAACGCGGACCTGCCCTATCTGATGGCGGATTATCACCTGATGATCCAACCCGGCGGCGGCATGGACGATCCCGGTGCCGGCATCGGAACGGGCCCCTACACAATCGAGTTCGACGAACCCGGTGTACGCCACGGCTTCAAACGTCGTGACGACTATTGGGACTCCGAAAATCGCGGCCACGCCGAATTCTCCGAACAATTGGTATTGAATGATGCCACGGCACGGACAGCCGCGCTGCAATCGGGGCAAGTTCACATGATCAACCGAGTGGATCCGAAAGTAGCGGGGCTGCTGGACCGAGCACCAAACCTGTCGGTGACATCTGTTGCGGGTCGTGGGCATTACGTATTCATCATGCATGTCGACACGGCACCATTTGACAGCAACGAACTGCGTCTGGCGCTGAAATACGCGATCAACCGCGAAGAGATGGTAGACAAGATTCTGCGGGGCTATGGATCTATCGGGAACGATATGCCAATCAACGCCTCGTACCCGCTGTTTGACGACACAATCCCACAGCGCGAGTTCTCGATTGAAAAGGCCGCCGAACACTACAAGAATTCCGGCCATGACGGGTCGCCGATCATTCTACGCACAGCAGATGGTGCCTTTCCAGGCGCGGTTGATGCAGCCGCGCTATTCCAGCAAACCGCACAAGCGGCCGGTATTCCGCTGGAAATCAAGCGTGAGCCCAATGATGGCTATTGGACAGAAGTTTGGAATGCTCAGCCATTCTGCGCCTCTTATTGGGGCGGCCGCCCGGTGCAGGATCAGATGTATTCAACTGCCTACCTGTCAACCGCGGACTGGAACGATACGCGTTTCAATGTGCCGGCGTTTGACGAGATGCTTTTGGAGGCGCGTGCCGAGATTGACGAAGCGAAACGCAAGGAAATCTATTCAAGAATGGGTGTTCTTGTGCGCGATGAAGGCGGCTTGATTCTGCCAATGTTCAATGACTTTGTAGGTGCCATCGCCAGTAATATCGGTGGGTACTATGACGATCCGAACGGCCCGCTAATGAACAACAAAGCCCCGATCAAGTGCTGGATTGAAGCCTAAGGGGACTCGCAAGATGCACCCCATCCTGAAACTGGTCGCCCAACGCTTGGCGTTGGGCATCCTCTTACTATTCGCCGCGTCCATACTTATTTTTGCAGGCACTACTATCCTGCCGGGTGACGTGGCACAGTCTATACTCGGCCAATCTGCCACACCTGAAGCGCTCGCCAATTTGCGTGAAGAACTGGGTATGAACGATTCAGCTTTCTCTCGCTACTTCAGTTGGTTGGGAGGCGTAATCCAGGGTGATCTGGGTACTGCTTTGACCAATGGTCGCGATATCGCTGAAAGCATCGGCACCCGGCTTTCCAACACGCTTTTCCTCGCCTTTTGTGCGGCAATAATCGCGGTTCCGCTTGCTATCGCGCTAGGTCTGCTTGCTGTGCGTTACAAAGATCGCTGGCCAGACAAGCTGATCTCGGCAGTTACACTTACGACGATCTCGATCCCGGAATTCATGATCGGTTACTTGCTGATCTTCTTTCTTTCGATCCAGTTGCCATTATGGATAAACGGGATGGAATTCCTGTCGGAAGGCGTTCGTTCCTGGATGCTGTCTAACCTTCGGTTTTCATCCGTGGCACTGATCAACGACAGCATGACTTTGATCGAGAAGATCAAGTCGATCACGATCCCGGTCATGGTCCTGACGTTGGTGGTGCTCGCACACATGATGCGCATGACTCGTGCAGCCATTCTGAACGTCATGCAGTCAGCTTACATCGAAACGGCTGAACTAAAGGGCATGTCCGGTTTGGACGTAATCCGCAAACACGCCTTTCCAAACGCCATCGCACCCATCGTCAACGTTGTTATGTTGAACCTTGCATACCTCGTTGTAGGTGTTGTGGTGGTCGAAGTCGTCTTTGCCTACCCCGGTATGGGCCAGTATCTTGTTGACCACGTGGCCAAACGAGACGTTCCGGTCGTACAGGCCTGTGGGCTAATCTTTGCCGCAGTCTATATCGGGTTAAATTTGGTGGCCGACGTTGTCGCGATCCTCGCCAATCCAAGACTGAGGCATCCAAAATGAGATTCGATCTTCAGTTTACGTCCCATCACAACTTCACACATCCGGCAAAAGGAACAGCAAAAGCCGCTGCCGCTGCACCACTGATCGAGATGACTTGTTCTCGGAGGGTCCAGCCATGAGGATTCCCATTTCCGCCCTCATCGGCTTATTCCTGACAGCACTCTTTTTCCTGTTGGCTATTTTCGCGCCGCTTATCGCACCTTATGGCATGGCCGAAGTCGTCGGCGACGTCTGGGAAGCGCCGTCAGACCAGTTTGTGCTCGGCACTGACAGTATTGGCCGCGACCTGCTGAGCAGGATGATTTATGGTGGTCGCACAACGATTGCGATTGCGACAATGGCCACGATCCTCAGCTTTGTAACTGGATCGGTTTTGGGATTCTTTGCAGCCGTCTCTGGCGGCTGGGTCGACCAGGTTCTGTCGCGTTTTGTCGATTTGATCATGTCAATTCCGTCGTTGATTTTCGCGTTGGTTGTTCTTTCGGTACTGCCGACAACCATTCCTACGCTGATCATTTTGATGGGTCTGCTTGACTCTACCCGCGTATATCGACTGGCCCGGGCTGTCGCGGTCGATATTACAGTCATGGACTATGTCGAAGCAGCACGACTGAGGGGCGAAAAAATCGCTTGGATCATCTTCCGCGAAATTCTGCCAAACGCTTTGTCGCCACTGGTTGCTGAAATGGGGCTGCGCTTCATCTTCATGGTGCTTTTCGTTTCGACCTTGTCCTTCCTCGGATTGGGCGTTCAACCGCCGCAAGCCGATTGGGGTGGTATCGTGAAAGAAAACAAAGAAGGTATCAACTATGGCATTCAGGCCGCGTTGTACCCGGCCTATGCAATTGCCGCGCTGTGTATCTCGATCAACCTTGTCGCTGACTGGGTTCTGAACCGCACGACAAGCTTGAAGGGAGGTCGGGGATGAGCAATCCACTTCTCAAAATCCGCGATCTCAAAATCGGTGCTACAATCTATCCGCCAGGCGAAAAACCCAAGGATATCGAGATTGTGCACGGTGTTTCCTTTGATCTGGAGCCGGGAAAAGTGCTTGGATTAATTGGGGAATCCGGCGCCGGGAAGTCTACCATTGGCCTATCTGCTCTTGGCTATGGGCGAGGTGGTGTTGAAATCACTGGCGGCGAAGTCTGGGTCAACGGGCGTGATATCCTGAAAGGCGGTATCCGTGGTCTGCGCGATCTTCGCGGAGCTGAGGTCACTTATGTGGCGCAGTCGGCTGCAGCCTCGTTCAACCCCGCCAAAAAGCTGATGGAACAGATCGTAGAAGGCGCGGTGCTGCATGGCCGTTGCACCCGAAAAGAAGCGGAAGAGCGCGCCGTGGAATTGTTCCGCAAGCTAGGCCTTCCCGATCCGGAGAACATCGGTAATCGCTATCCGCACCAGGTATCAGGTGGTCAGTTGCAACGGTGCATGACCGCACTGGCGCTTTGTCCGCAACCAGATCTGGTGGTCTTTGACGAACCCACCACAGCGCTGGACGTGACCACACAGATCGACGTGTTGTCAGCTATCAAAGACGCAATCAGAGATACTGGCGTCGCGGCTCTCTACATCACACACGACCTTGCAGTCGTCGCGCAAGTTTCAGACCACATCATGGTTCTGCAGATGGGCGATAAGGTTGAATACGGTACCACGGATCAGATCATCAATGATCCGCAGGAAGACTACACGAAGGCACTCGTTTCGGTACGCTCAATTGCCCATGAGGAAAAGCAACCCACTAGCGAACCCGTGCTTAGCGTCACCAGCATCACCGCGCGCTACAGTGGCACCCAGTTTGATGTTCTGCACAATGTCACAGTTGATTTGCATCCGGGGCAGACTTTGGCTGTTGTTGGCGAAAGTGGTTCGGGAAAATCAACGCTGGCACGCGTCATTACAGGGCTTTTGCCGCCAAGAGAGGGTCAGATCGACTTTGCCGGGCGCACTTTATCGCGTGATCTGCCCAGCCGGACCAAGGAAGATTTGCGCGAACTGCAAATGATCTACCAGATGGCAGACACTGCAATGAATCCTCGCCAGACCGTCGGCACAATCATCGGGCGACCGCTCGAACTCTATTTTAGCCTTACTGGCGCTGAAAAGACCGCGCGGATCAAGGAATTGCTGGATGAGATCGAGATGGGAGAAGGCTTCATCGACCGATATCCGGCCGAGCTTTCCGGCGGTCAAAAGCAACGGGTTTGCATCGCTCGGGCCCTTGCCGCAAAACCTAAGCTGATCATCTGTGACGAGGTGACCTCTGCTCTCGATCCGCTGGTCGCGGATGGAATTCTGAAGCTCTTATTGAATCTGCAAAAGATTGAAGATGTCGCCTATCTTTTCATTACCCACGACCTTGCCACAGTGCGTGCAATCGCGGACTCCATTGCGGTAATGTATCAAGGCAATGTGCAGCGTTATGGCTCTAAATCGGACGTGCTGTCGCCGCCATTTGATGACTACACAGACCTATTGCTAAGCTCAGTGCCAGAGATGAAACTTGGCTGGCTCGAAGAGGTCATCTCTCATCGAAAGATGGAAAGCGCAGGGAATTAGGCGTAGCCCCCCGAGACGCCTATAGCCGCGTTCCAGAAGTACCATTTTGATGCATTTAATATAGCTGACAGGCGCGGCGGCCTAGCTGCAGCTCGTTTTGGCCTACTAGAGTTAACGGGCGCGGGGCGTCCTGATATCTTGAGTAGTGTAGTCACGTTATGAAAATCCAATCGGGCATCAGCGGGGATATCCCAAAAGAGAGCGGGCTTCGATTACTTCTGGAATTGTCAAAACGTGGCCCAATGAATCTTTGTCACTGGCGCGTCGCTTACCGAACATTTTCCTAATTGCCGACTGAACCGAAATTAAATTACTTATAGAATGTGCTTCTTGTGGTAATGCAGTTTTTGGATGATTAGACGGCTTCACCTGCTCAGCGCTACGCGAGACCCAGCCGCTGGATCGTTCAAGTTCAAAAAACGACTCAACCACTTCAAAAAATTCTTTGGGGGCCTTCTGCATATCTTCATAGAAAAGGTTGCGGTATCTAATATTGGCCTGCTTTGCTTGTCTAATCGGTTCGGTTGTTCTCCACGCCCATAGCTTGGCCATCGCTTCCTCTTCTCCGGGGCGGAGCGTTGTGGACATGTCTTCTTCTTTTACCTCATGGTGACGAATGACATCTGTCCACGTATTGACGCCCTTTCGGACTTTCAAAAGAAACCCCGGGTGTTTTAACATTGACTTGATGCTGGGCAAGGCATCTCTGGACAGGATTATGACGCGTATGTCACCGAGTTGTTCTTCAAGAGCTTCCAGATGGGCCCCATAACACGGTGTTTTGTCCACAACTACATCTGCGCCAGTCTTTTCACAAATGAACTGTTCCAGCAGGGATTGGAATCCGGCAACGGTCAAGGCTTTGTTATTTGCCTTCAGTCTTGATTGCCATTCAGTCCAATCGGCACTCGATATACCTAAAAAAGGGAAATTCGACTCGAGAATATTCGAGCCATTGTGGAAATTTGTATCAGCAATTATTTGCAGAAAATCGGCTGGCTTTGCGGAACCGTCGCCAAAAGCATCGAGCAAAAGAGGGAGATAATGCGTTTCATTCAAACAGGCGACTGAAGGATGTAAATTTAGCTGGGATGCCAAGAAACTGGACCCCGCCCGTCCGGCGGTGACAATTATGTTCATAGAACTCTTTTTCCCACCTATTCGCTACCTAATTCGACGCATTTGAATGGCGGAGGTATTCGAGTTTTTCGTTTTTGCGAAAACTAATAAACACAGTGGTCGCTCTTCCCTTATGGCCGCTTACGAAGCGCACGTCCCATATATTTCCAAGGGTAACGTCGCGCATGATCACGTTCAGCAATTGCCAACTCTCGTTCATGACTCATCGCATTCCGTTCAGCAATCGCCTCGTCGCGAGCAGATATGGCCTCATCTCTCGCCGCAATCGCAGTGTCTCGATCAATAATCGCCATATGCCTCTCTTCGAGACTTTTCGCTTTGGATAGATCAGCCGTCGCATCGGCTTCTTCTGCCATACTCAAATCATGTGCGTAATCCAAAAGTACCCTTCTGCGATTCTGCTGTTCGTGATCGTCTGCGAGATGCTGGATTCCTCTGCCAACTTCCTTGTCCAGGGGGTCCATTTTTGTCTGTATCTGAGTTTTTCGCGCGACAAACTCCGGGGTCCATGGACTGTATCCATACCACCAGATACCTAACTCTTTGTTTGTGACATCCATAAGCTGCGGCAGCATTGAACTATGGCGGCCAGGTGTGTACGCGCCAAAAGCATGCTTGTGAAGTAGACGCGTTCGAGCTCTTGGAAAGTACCATGGATAGCTCACTCGCTCCAAAGGAAACTCGGATTCCCAAAAACCATGATACTTCTGCGCGACTAGCGGGATGTTCGTATCAAGCTTTGCGTCGGGATTGTTGTCGATCATTGCTGTGCCAGGTATCGAAATCCCAAGGGTTTTTTCCGCTTCTGCACGCGCTATGACTTCTTCGAGTTGGTCCCCAACCAGAAACTCCGTAGTGTTAAGTGCAATTTTCCAAGTATCGGGAAAACGTGCCTCGTGCTTCATTACTTCAAAGTCACAATCCAACGCTGAAAAAAGTTTATTTTCGCTCGAAATTATCTCCCAGTCAGGCACAAGTTCGCGGCATATGTCGATAGACCTATCTGTGGAATGGTAGTCAATAAGCACCCCGTGGTCGAACAACTCTCGATGGTGCTTCAACCACCAGGGCAAAAGATATTCCTCGTTAAAGAAATGAGATATTACGAGTTTCATATTCTATAACGTCCTTAACTCAGGTTGATGCACGATTACAGTCACGCGACTTTCCATCGCGGTGCCTTGGATACTCTCTCGAATCTTCCGAGCCAGTTCCTCGGCGAAATTCCACGCTCCGATCAACAACACAACATCTCGGTCAATCTCGGCCAATTCGGAAAGCGGCATGATCGGAGTTTTTGCGCCGGGCACAAAGCGACCGACCTTAAGCGGAGCTTCATCAAAAAAATATTCTGGCTTGATCCCTGAGGCATGAACAAAGGTCAACGCCTTTGCAGCTACACCAACCAGTCCCAGTGCCTTTCCCTCTCCCTCATACGAGTCGACCAGACTTGCCGTAGCGCTCATTTTCGTCTTTGCCGCCGCAGCAAACTTCTTGTAGATTTCCAAGGCCGTGTCGATCGAGCAGTCCGGATCGAACAGTGCTGGAAGCGGTTCTGGCATATCGACAAGAAAGGTTATTGTGTCCGTCCCGGAAAAATCAACGTATTGAGGCTTACCCCCGGGCTTTCTAAGAGTGAACAGGAAGCTTGTCCCATGGACCGAAACCAACTCCACGCGCTCCAGCACCAAACCTGCCGATCGTGCAAGGGCGGACATCGATTTAGCCGAATAGAACGAATAATGCTCATGATAAATGGTGTCGAATTCTCCGTTCGCGATCATGTTGGCTTGGCTCGTTTGAATCAACGCCATGCCACCTGGCCGCAAACTGTCGTAAATGCCCTTTGCAAAACAACTTGGATCCGGTGTGTGAGCAGCGACATTCATGGCGACAATAAGATCCACAGGCGAATCGGGTCTGACCTCAGGAAAGAAACCACACTTCACTGAATGTCCGTTTTCTTCTGCGGCTTTGCAAAGATTCTCAGCCGGATCGATGCCTGTCGGATCGAGTCCATGCTCTTTGAAGGCATCAAGCAGGCTTCCGTCGTTTGACGCAAGCTCAAGGACGTCAATATCCACACCGAGCGACGCGACAATCTTTTCTGCAAACCACGAAAAGAAATTCTTGAGTGTTTGACTTGTGCCGCTGGCATATAGGTAGTCTACGAATATCTCTTTTGGATCTACGAAATGAGTAAGTTGTCCATGGGCACATGCAGGACAGACCGAAAGTCCTAACGGATAAGTATGAAAAGGGGTGTCTTCATTTTCGACTAGTGAATTCGCCAGAGGCTGTTTGCCAAGGTCTAGAATGGGCAGCACATTTGTTGAACAAATAATGCATGACGAAATCTTGCGAAAAGTCGCTTGCGTCACTGAGAGCATCCTTCTTTGCGGGTAAATTCGCGGGTGAATGCCTCGCATCGCTTCGACAAGGACTTGGTTGGTAGCGGACCAGCAAGGCGTGTCATCAAATCTGTCGACATGCGAAATGAGTATGTTGCTGAATCGGGATGAACCACAGTTTCTGTACCATGCCACGCGGCTATATCGTTTGCGAGCGCCCCGATTTGAAAATCAAACGAAGCTACATTCATAAAACGAGGAAGCGGTTCATCGGTCGCGAGTAGCGCATTCAGCACAAACGAAAGATCTTCCAAGAAAAGCAGGCTACGCCAGACATTGGGGTTCGCGACATTCACTTGCCCGGTGTTCAGCGCGCTAATGTTCATGGAATTAAAAACGAGCTCTTTTCTTAGTTTAGGACTGTATCCGCAGACCGTTCCAAGGCGCAAGCCGCAGGTATTCTCCGCAAGCGGTCCTACCAATGCATCAAAAGCGGCTTTAGAGCTATCGTAGGCATTTAAGGAACTGATACGTGCTTCTGTTTCTGTGAGCGGGACAGGTCCCTTGTTAGAGCCTTTTTCGTGACTAACCGAATAAAGGCTGGCGGTACTTGCATAGATCAATCTAACGCCTCCCGGCTTACGACGGGCAAATTCCAATAGATCAAAACAATTGTTCCGGATTGCTCCGGTTGGATCCTGTACGGCCTTGCCAACACTGGAATGGCCCGCAAACCAAAGTATCGCATCAAAAGTTGCCAGAACGTCCGAACGCAAATCCTGGTAGCGCCCTTCGATCCAGTTCACGTCTGTTGATGGCGGCAATCCAAAAGAGGTCGAGCATACAGTTAGTGTGTGCCCCTGTTCAAGCAGTGCAGAGGTAAGATATGATCCGATGTAACCATGGCCGATTAGCAATACGTTCATTCTTTTTCACCTGCTTCGCCTGCCAAAATCTCGATATGCCTGCTGAGTTATACCCCCGAAGCAATTGAAACAACAAAAAATATCGGACTAGAGTGTTGAAGGCGGGCGTCATAACAATTACCAACTATCGTTGGGTAGTGTTACTGCACAAATGAGGGTTTAAAAATGGGAGACCGCCTGTCTGAAGATCAATTGAACCTTTAACGGTCAAGTGTACGGCGAGGCCTTCCCGTACCCCCCCCGAACGTGACATGTATGCTAAACGCCTCAACACTCTATTCAAAATGTCCAGTATTTATTGGGATACGTGTATCTTGCTGGCGGATGACTGTGTGACAGAACTTCGCAAATATGAAAGCAACGTTAGTAATCGTTGGCGTGACGACGTGGCTGAGGAAATACAGTGGTGGTGGGCCTGGACGCTAAAGTTGCGCGAAGACGGTGAACTGGAAAAATGGGGTCAATTCAAAAGTGAGCCATTCGTCTTTGAGGACTACGCAAGCCAATTGGACGCAAACGAACCAGTCCACGTCCTCAATATCGGTTCGGGACCGCGTTCAACCTTTGGAGAAGCCAGTTCTGCTTACCTCAAAGTCACCAATATGGATCCCCTTGCAAGTGCTTATAACAAACTGATGGCCCTCTTGGGTGCGCCTGGAACCGGGGATATTGTCTTCGGTGCAGTCGAAATTTAATCCAAATTGGATTTGCCCAAATTTCAGATCATTTCGGCGGCTAACTGCCTAGACCACGCTTACGATGTTCCTCTAGGATTAGATGAGTTAGTTAGAAGTCTGGCTGAGCAAGGCGTGATTCAGTTGATGCACTGGGAAAATGAAGGCAAGGCGCAGCACTATCTGGGAATGCATCAATGGAATATCGAGATCAAGGACGAGCGCATCCATATCTGGAACAAAGAGCGTTCACACCTATTTGATCATGAATCGAACGGGTTGTCTTTGAAGTACTACCGTCAGGTTGTGAATAAAGGGACTGGCGTACCACACCCAAAGATAGCGATAAAACTTAGCCGAGGTTTGCACTGAGGCAGGCCACTAATTGTGTCTGCACTATTGCAAAAAGACTTTATGGACCTGTCGCGCTTTCGTGCCGCCCCAAGTGCTCGTTTAGGCCACTTTCCTTTCGAAAGCGACGGGGCTTTTCCAGCCCAGTGCTGAATGGCGACGACGCGGATTGTAGAAGCCGTTTATGTATTCGAAGATGGCC
>JBDVOA010000033.1:0-34186 GCA_039969355.1 Paracoccaceae bacterium | reverse complement strand
GGACGACTTCGACATGGCCTAGATGCGCTGCGGCGATCAGTGCCGTACCATCATAGGGGGAGGTTGTGAGGCTCGGATCGTTTCCCAGCGTGATCGCGAGCGACATCAATTCGGGATCATCTGCCACAGCCGCAATCGTGACCGCATCGTAGACCTGGCCTTCTAGAGCGTTCATATCTGCGCCGGCTTCGGCCAACACCCGTAGGGCCTCGTCCTGAGAGGCAAAAGCTGCTACGTGTATCGGGCTGCGGCCCCACGGATCGCGGGCGTTAACGTCAGCTCCGTCGGCCACGAGCCGCCGAATTCTTCCAACCTCACCGTCGTGAGCGGCCTTAAAAAGACCATCATATTTGGCGATTTCAAGTGCAGAGGGCGCTATCTGGGCCATTCCGGGTGTGGCGATGCCTACTAGGAGTGCGACGAGGGCGAAGTGGACCATGGTGATTTCTTTCTTCTGATCAAATGAATAGATCCCGCGAGACCGGTGCGCGAACCAGGTTGCGGAACAAATATACTCAATTTGCTGAAACTTGCACCAATGGCAAAATCGGGAAAGTCGCCTTACAGATTTCGGAACCTGCCGAAGGCCCGCTTTGGACCGCACGATACCAGTCAAATCGAAAAAATGTATCTCTAATCCCATGGTGCGAGACGGTGACGTCAACAAATCCGGTCGTCACCTTCGATGCAAACTCGATCATTGACGAAGGCTCGGCGCGGCACTCGCTTTGGTACTCGGAAGCAAAGCAGGAGCGCAGGACATGGACAAAACAAGTCTGGCATCACTGAACGTCGTAATGGGACTTATGGGAGCCATGCGCTCGGGCGACATGGATACAATGGCCAACCTGATGGCCGACGACATGGTGTGGCACAACGAAGCTGATGCGGCGCTGCCTTGGATCGGGCCTTGGAACGGCAAAGAAGAAATCTTCACGTTCCTCCCCGTCTTTGGTGAAAAAATCCAAACCACGAAGCGGGGAAACGCAGATGTTCTGACGTCCGGCGACACGGTCGCGGTGATCGGCAATATGAACGGTATCACCACGAAGTCCGGCAAAGAGATTGGCGATTTCACCTTCGCGCTGTGCGCCAAAGTGCGCGACGGCAAGGTCGTTCTTTGGAACTGGTTCGAAGACAGCTATGCAGTCAGCAAATCCTATCACGGCTAAAATGACTTTGGCCGGCCAACATTATAGGGGATAATCTCATGGAAAAAGGTTTGCATAACGTGCGCGATATCTATTTGGACGGTATCGTTGGCGGAAACATTCGCGACGCCGTCACGATAACCACCGGCCACCGCTACACACAGCATTCGGCGGGTGTTGCCGATGGTGTAGAATGGTTCCTGGAGTTCTTTGAACCTTTCGTTCAGCGCTATCCAAAAAGCGAGATTGAGATTGTCCGGATTTTCGAAGACGGGACTTGGGTGTTTTGCAACGCCCTTCAAGCCCTAAACGATGGTGACGCAAAATGGGCCACTATGGACATGTTCTATACCGACCGTGATGGCCTTATTTTAGAACACTGGGACACGATCAAGCCCTACGTTCAGGAAACCGCCTTGGGCGCTGGCATGGTCGCGGGAACCAGCGAGGTCGATACAAGCGCCAACACAACCGCCAGCAAATCGCTGGTCCTCGAATTCACCAAGCAGGTGCTGCAGGAACATGGACCTGACAAAATCCCTGACTTTCTGGCCGATGATATTGTTCAACACGCCGCTACGATCGGAGCCGGGCATGCGGGTATGGCGGACTGGCTGAACTCAGACGCCGCAGGTTCATACGAAATGATGTTCCAGCTAATCGGTCAAGGCGACTTCGTTGTGACTTACGGCAAGCGGCACGCAGGCGGCAAAGACATCGCCGTCTCCGACCTCTATCTGGTTGCAGCAGATCCTTCCGCCATTCCCGTCGCTGCCGCGACACTGGAAGCGATGCCGCGCGACGCAAATGACGTAGCGATCTTTGAGATCACCTCGGACGAAGACCGCCAAACCATCGACATGCCCCAGGGCATAGACGTCCATTGGCTGATCCAACCCGACCCGCACACAGCCTCTACGGCGCAGGAAGCACTGATCCGGTCCTCGGACTGGTCCGAAGGCCGCGTGCAAACCAGCATCGCCGGAGAATCCAGCGTTTCTAGATCGCTACGCGCGTTTCTTGCACAGAAAAAAAACCTGCCACACGAAAACGTTTACTGTTCAGGCAATTGGAAAATCGGTCTGATCGAGGACCAGCACCAAAAGGCGAAACGCGCGAACAGCTAACGAAAGGACCTATGAATGCCCCGCTTTCCTATCATTATTCCAGCTTTGGTCGCCGCAAGTGTCGGCTCGACGACCATGGCACAAGACATGAAACTGCCAGTACGCCAAGGACCACGGCCCGAGACAACAAACGGAGTGCCGCATACACAAATCGGTGTCGCCCCCAAGTCAGAACTGTCCGAAGAATTGCTTCGCCGCGTGGATGCGTTCCCGGGCGTCGATCTTGGCGCAACGCGTGTTTCGTTGCCGGGTGCCGTTGGTTTCCAGTTGGCCAGCGATGTAACATTGGCAAATCCTGAGGTCATCGTCGGTGGTCGCGAATTTGCGCATCTTCATCCCGACGGAAGCCTGCACGCGTCACTGGCACTCAAAACAGCTGAAGCTGCAATCAAAGCCGGTTGGGCGATCGCGCACCCCTGGGCAAAGCAACGCGAAGGCTGGGAGGGCTTTGTGATGATCTATACGCCGCAAACCGAGCAGGAACTGGACGTCGTCTATGACCTAGTAGAATCCTCGTACACGTTTGTGACCGGCAATCTCGTCCCATGAACGAAATTCTTCCGACGGAAATCGCTGGGTCACACGTTTAGGTATCAAACGCGCATCCAAAGGACGCCCGATGGCCAGGAACATCATCAACCACCGCTATTTTATCTGGGCAATTCTGGCACTGCCATCGATCCCGATGGTCGCAGCATTGGTGTCTGGCGCACCCGGCCCCGGCGGTAAACCAATAGCGGAAATGCTGCTGCACCCCACGGGTGAATTCAGCGTGCGCTTCCTGATCATCACCATGATGCTCACCCCGCTGCGGATGTTGTTTCCCGGCTCAGACTTTCTGCGCTGGATGATCAAACGGCGACGTTATTTCGGTATGGCGGCGTTCTTCTATGCCCTCTTCCACACGGTGCTTTACGTCATCGACATGGGCAGCTTGCAAGCCATGCTGGGCGAGTTCCTGGCTCTTGGCATTTGGACAGGCTGGTTGGCGATGTTGATCTTCATCCCGCTGGCGCTGACGTCCACCGACGGAGCGGTACGCAAACTGGGGCCACGCTGGAAGACCCTTCAACGCACAGTCTACATCGCGGCAGTCGCGACGCTGCTGCACTGGATCTTCGTTCACAACAACCTTGGTCCGGCGCTTGTTCATTTCGTGCCGCTCGCGGCCCTTGAAACCTACCGACTGTATCGCAACAGCCGTCAACGTATCCAAAACCCCCAAAAGGTGTGACATGTCCATCAAGACCAAACTCGCCGCCATCTCGGCCTTGCTTCTGCTGCCCCCGCGCCGGAGCCACCGGCACCCATGAATTCGAAGCAACAGACCAATCCACATGGCTCAACGACGCCGAGATCACTGAAAAACTGGAAGCCACAGGCTGGTCAGCCCGGTTCGTGAAAGAAGATGGCGGTTGCTGGGAAGTCTATGGCACCAACCCCGATGGCAAACGCGTCGAAGGCTATTTTCACCCCGTCACTGGCGAGCCGGAACTCATCGCACAGCGCGGCCGAATTCTGTTTCGTGCCGACGACGGTGGCTGAGAAAGGATACCTACTTCAACTAAGGCGGCCGTTGAATTGTATCGTTCGAACGTCCGGTTTGTCCGCATGTGAGACACCCGTCACTAGCGCGGCGAAGGACCGGTTTGGGTTTGGGTCAATTTGGCCGAATTCAAAGACCGCTTTCGGGAAGCCATGCTGCGCCATCCCGACAGACCCTGAGATTAGATCGTCCCGCGAAGGCAAATTTTGCTGCATCAGCATAAGGCAGAAATGTCCGAGGAGCAGATATCGGGCACCTTAAACTCGCTGCAGTTCAACCGAACGTCCGCTCTCACCAGCACCGGACGTTCGGGAAAAAATGGCGAGTGACCGAGTTGCGGACTTTCCGGTCATTCCCCAAGTCAGCTTAAACCGTCGTGTACGGCACATTCCAGACTCTGGTGACCACAACCACAGTCGCAGCGCAGCTTTACCAGACCAGCCATTCGTGCATCACGCAGCACTTTGAATAGCTAATGACGGCAATGCGCGAGCCATTTTGATTTCCGACAAATAACCGTCTTTCGCGGAACTGAGAGTTATGATCTGTTTTCTATTTGGCGGGCACAGCGACTAATGTGCCCAAATCTTTGATTTCAGCCAGCGTCAGCTGATTCAAATCTAACACAAAGAGCTCCATTGCGTCACTGCGATCTAGAATAGCTACCCTTGACCCGTTCCTTTGTCGGATCAAAATGTGGAAAACCGACAATGGTTGCATTCAGTCTTTTCTGATCGCCGTCGAGGCGACCTATTTCTAGTACCGCTCCAATTTCGGCATGTGCAATATCGACCCTGGCCAAGGCGATGACTTTGCCAAGGATTGGAGATTTCATAGCCGAGGTTACGACGCCGATCTGCGGTTTGCCAATATGAACACAATCACCTGGCGTTGGGATGATGCCACCGGGCAATTCCAAACCAACCATTTTCCGTTGCGGGTTGGCTTTTCGCCGCTCCAGCGCGTCACGCCCGATGAAATCGTCCTCCTTGGATTTCAGTTGCACTGTAAAGCCAATGCCCGCTTCCATCGGATCGGTCTGGTCGTCAAATTCTGATCCTGCAAAAATCAATCCAGCCTCAATCCGCAACATATCAAGCGCTGCAAGTCCAAGTGGGATCATGCCCATCGGCTGCCCTGCGTCCCAAACGGCATCAAAAACGACTTCGGCGTCTTTGGGATGGCAGAATATCTCGTACCCTAATTCACCGGAATACCCAGTGCGGCTAACCACCACGGATGGTCCGTGGAAATCACCAATGCGCCCGATTGACAGCCGAAACCACGGCAGTTCTTCGACGGTTGCCTGCTTTGGCGGTGTCCAGACAACCTGCTTCAGGATTTCCCGCGATAGCGGCCCCTGCACCGCGATATTGCAATGGTGGTCAGTGGAACTTCGCACCCAGACATTCAGACCCTGTTTTTCGGCTTGCTTACGCAGCCAAAGGCCAGATTGATCATTGCCACCGATCCAACGGAAGTTGGCCTCGCCCAAGCGGTAGACGGTGCCGTCATCAATCATGCCGCCGTGTTCGTAGCACATTGCCGTGTATACGATGCCGCCCACCGCAAGTTTTTTGATGTTGCGCGTTACACAAAGCTGCATCAGTTCTTCGGCGTCTGGACCTGTTACCTCGTATTTGCGCAGCGGCGACAGGTCCATTACGACAGCTTTTTCACGCGCAGCCCAGTATTCGGCAATGGCACCATAGTTGGTCATCTCGTTGGGCAACCAGAATCCCGCATACTCTGTAAAGTCTCGGGTATGTCGGGCAAAGCAATTGTGAAATCCTGTTTTCTTCGTGTGTTCCACATCCGCCTCCGGCGTTTTGCGCCATCCAATGGATCGGCTGAAATCATTGGTTCCGTGATAGGTCCGCACCTGAATGTCGGTCGGGTTCCATCCGTTGGCGGGGTCAACATCGCAAGGGCAGGCCGTTGAAATACAGATCAGGTCCGTCAATGCGCGCAATAAGACATAGTCCCCCGGGCGCGAATATGGTTCGTCCATCCCGATGGCATTGGTGTCGTCCAGAAGAGTGTTGAAGAAAAAATTGATCGCAGGCCAACCGCCCCGCGGGCGTATGTTGAATTGCGCCAGCTCCGTATTGATATTGTCGGAACAATTTACATGCCCCGGATAACCAAGGTCTTCGTAATACCGCGCAGAGCAAGCCAGGCCGAACGTGTCATGCCGGCCAACGGTATCTTGCACGATCTCCACCAACGCCTCTTGATCCGACGAAAAGTATTTTGAAAAAATACCGGGTTGCGGATAGAGCGACCCCATCAAAGATCGCGTCGTTGTCGGGTCAATCTCGCGCTCAAGGTTTTCGTCTAATGAGCGCAAAGAAAAAGCCTGAAAATCCGAACACTCGCGCCCTTGAACATCCAAAACCTGAATGAACTGGCCTTTTTTTACTTCATAGGGCTTAGCCTCTCCCGGTTGAATATTGAGGTCTATCAACGGGTTGGCCAACGGGTCAGGTGGCAGACGTGTCTCGGTGGGATCACCGGGCGTGAACCGCCGGATGTAAACCGCGATGTCGGTAGGGGCCCATTGATCTTGCGGCTCCATCGCGCCTCCGGTGGCACAAACAATCAATAGGCCATCGCTGTTGGCGGTGAACGATTGCCAGTCGCCGGCACGTGATTCATCAGAAAAGATCAGAGTTCCATCTGCTTTCCCGATATCGAAACCGGCTTTGTTCAGGGCTGTTACCACCCGGAAACCGGAGTCATCACCAACTAGCGCGGCCTTAAGGCCTTTGGGGTCGCTTCCACCTTTTGCCCCAATCATTCCAGCATCAGAATTGCCGTCCGGCGCAAAGAAAACCAATTCTACCGGTTGCAAGCCTTCGCGGTCTTGCACCGTAATTTCATCGCCTTTTTCTATGCGTAGCGCCCTGCTGCCGCCCCCTGGCACCGGATGGCGCTCAACCCCATGTGGCAGAACCGGCAGACCCGGCGTGCGCACACCGGAACGATCATAGGGCTGTGCAAAAACAGGAATCTGGTTCACTGCATTGCCTCCCAGGCCAGTGGTGTCAGTGCCTGCGTCGCGCCGTGATGTGTGACTATCAGTTTGCATCCCGAAGAGGAGATCACCCCATGTGACGATCCTGCATCAAGGCTTACAAAATCGCCGCTGACATACACCTGCCCATCGACATCCACCAACTCTCCTTCAAGCACAAAAAACTCTTCCCGCCCGAGGTGCGTATGTGGTTCAGAACGGCTGCCAGGCGGCATGATCATAAAATAGCTGCCCTTTCCGGTTTCGGAATCAAAGGAGATGTTGTGCCACCAGGTATTGGAAGGTCGCGGCCCCTGCCCGTCCATGATCTCGAACGGGGCCGAGCCGATCTTTGCTATCGTCCGCTGCTCTGCCAACCCCATCAGCCGACCCCCAGCGCTTTGCGGCGATCATTGGACCAGCGCATAATGACATGGTCAAAGGTAAGGGCCATTAACGCGACGCACATACCCAGCACGAAGTTTTTGCCAAGATCGTTCCCTGCCAGAGTTTTTTGCAGCTCCTGCCCCAGATCCTGAGTGCCGATGAACGCTGCAATTATGACCATGAAAAAGGCGAACATGATTGCCTGATTGAAACCAACTGCCATGGTAGGCAAAGCAAGAGGCAGTTGCACATTCATCAGTTTTTGATGGCGCGAAGCCCCCGCCATGTCGGCGGCTTCGATCAATTCTTCCGGCACGGATCGCATGCCTTCAATCGTGTAGCGCGTCAGGGGAACGGTGGCAAAAATCAAGATCGCAAATACAACTGCCACGTCATTGACAGAGAAGAGCATGATCGCAGGAATCAGATAGATGAAGCTAGGGAAGGTTTGCATTGTATCGCAGGCAATCAATATCGGTTCAGCCCACTTTTTATTCCGTGCCGCTGCGATGCCCAACGGTAGACCGATCAACATGGCAAGAATAACAGCAGATAAAACCGCATAAAGCGTGATGATGGAGCGATCCCACCAGCCTGTCAGTGCGATAATGGCAAAGAATCCCGACGCGATAAGGGCCGATTTGCGCCCGCCGACCAAATACCCAAATGCAGCAAGTGCAAACAACACGCTTGTTGTCGGCAACCAAAGCATCGCATTGCGAAATGGAATCAAGACCCAAGTAATTAGGAACCATCGCAACCAGCCTGTCACACTTGTTACAACGTCGTTTGCCAATGCCGCCCTGATAACACCGTCGATTTCTTTACCCATCGACAGGTCCTGCTTGCGGGTAATGTGATCCGCCACCTGAACAAATTGCGCCAGAATGATACATCCCACGAAGGCGCCGATGCCGATCAGTAGGAACTTGTGCCGCGCCGCCCATGACGTTCCGCGTTCGAAATGCTCGGGCTGTTTGACGACCCATGCTTTTGACAGCCGATCCAGCGTGATCGCGATAAGGACAATGGTAACGCCAATTTCAAAACTGCGACCAAGTTTGAGAGAATTCATCAGAGAAAGCAGTTTAGCCCCCAAACCGGGCATGCCAATAAAGGCCGTCAGAACTACCATCGCCAGACATAGCATGATGACCTGATTTACCCCCACCAGGATTTCAGTCCGGGCAGCGGGCAGGTAGACGTGGCGCAACATCTGCCATCGAGATGAGCCGCTCATATGGCCCGCTTCGACAACCTCTGGCGAAACTTTCTTAAGGCCAAGTGACGTCATCAACACCATGGGCGGAATCGCATAGATCACTGTTGCCACGCAACCTGCAGTGGGGCCAACCTTAAAGAAAATCACAGCTGGCAGCAGGTAGGTAAAGAACGGCAATGTTTGCAGGATCGACAGTATCGGCATCAACATCTTTTCAAATCGGGCGGACTTCCACGCAAGGATGCCAAGGCACAATCCAACGAAAAAGGCGACCGGGGCTGCTACGGCAATGACGGACATCGTCTGCATCGCCAGATCCCACTGGCCGATCAACGCCACCCAAACAAAAGTGCCGCCTGCCAGCAGCGCCAGCTTCCAGCGGCCCAGCCAAAACCCGATCACTGCGGCAATCGCCGCAATCGCGGTCCAGGGGATCGGGCCGATATTGGGCCAACGGCGCTTGCCATAAAGCAGGTTCGCCGTGATATCGAGCAACCACTCCAACCCGGCAGAGATTGTGCGGGTGACATAAAGCAGTCCAAGATCATCCTTGATGAAATCAAATATCGCCTGCAACCAGACGTCGTATGGCAGCACTGCCCATTCAGGTACACGGATCAGAAAATCGGGCAGGATCGGGCGCGCTAGGGCCAACATGACCGCACAGGCTAACAAAAATTGGGCCACCTTAAGCTTGCCAAGCCCATCATCCGTTGTCGTAATATTCGCTCCGGCAATTGCCATCAGCGATCGCCCAGCAAAACGTCAAGCGCTTCCTGCCGGTTCATTACACCAATCAATTCGCCCTTCTTATTTGCGACAGGCAATTCCTCGCGGGTCTCGTTGACCAGTTGGCGGGCGAGTTGAAGGATCGTGGCTCCGGCTCGGATCGGTTCACCGTCTGGCATGGTGCCTGTCGTAGGCTCCGCCAGTACACGTGCGTGTACGACGCGGGATTTTTCGATGTCCTCGGTGAATTTTTTGACATACGGCGTCGCCGGATTCAGCACGATCTGGTCTGGGGTATCGCATTGTTCGACTGCACCGTTTTTCATGATGGCGATGCGATCCGCGAGGCGCAACGCTTCATCAAAATCATGGGTGATGAACACGATTGTCTTGCCCAACATCTCTTGCAGCCGCAAAAACTCGTCCTGCATTTCACGGCGGATCAATGGGTCAAGCGCCGAAAAAGGTTCGTCCAAAAACCAGATGTCAGGCTCGATTGCAAGTGAGCGCGCAATACCGACACGCTGTTGCTGCCCCCCCGACAATTCACGCGGAAAATATTCTTCACGGCCTTCCAGACCGACAAGCTTTACGACCTCCATCGCCCGCTCCCGGCGCGTATGACGGTCCTGTCCGCGCATCTCTAGCGGGAAGGCCACATTTTCCAAGACTGTGCGATGTGGCAGCAGGCCAAAACTTTGGAACACCATGCCCATTTTGTTGCGGCGCAGATCGATCAGGTCCTTGTCTGACATCGCTACGATGTCCTGACCTTCAACTTCTATTGAGCCGCCGGTAATTTCATGAAGACGCGAAAAGCAACGCACCAGCGTTGATTTACCAGAGCCTGACAGCCCCATGATGACCAGCATCTCGCCACGTTCAATTTCAAGCGATACATCGTGAACACCCGCAATGTAGCCATCGGCCGCAATTTCCTCAAATGTTCGGCCGGGTTCCAAACCAGCGAGGTATTTTTCCGGAGAGGCCCCGAAAATTTTCCATACATTCTTGCAGGAGATGACCGAGGCACCGGTATTCATTTTATTCGTGCTTTCTTGGGTTATTTGTCGCCGGACCTAGGCCCGGCGACTATTATTTCTGCATCATTCGGGGAAATTGTCGGTTAGCTGGTCCACCCTTGCCAAACATCGGGATTGGCTTCCAACCACTCAGCGGCAGCATCTTCGGGCTCCATGTCGTCCACGTCGACCAGTTTCGCCATCTCGGCAATCTGGGGGTTTGTGAAAGAGATTTCCGATAGAGTTTGATAGGCCGTTGGCCACTTCTCTTTCATACCGTCCCATGCCGCAATCTTGAGGTATCCCGTTGCAGGATTGCCGCAGTCATATGTAGCATCCGGATTTGGCCCAACACTTGGGTCTTCATTACAGCCTTCAACCCACTCGGGGAATTCGACAAACTCGCCCGGCCATACAGCTTCTGCAAAATTCGGTGTCCAGTTGAACACTACGACTGGTTTTTTGTCTTTTTCTGCCGCTCCGATTTCCGCCCAAAGTGCCGCAGCAGAACCCGCGTTCACAACAACGAAGTTCATGCCCAGGGCATCAACCCGCTCTTGGTCATGCTTGAGCCAGTCAACCGGACCTCCTAGAAAACGACCTTTGTCACCGGTCTCG
Source organism: Paracoccaceae bacterium (assembly GCA_039969355.1). Classification (GTDB taxonomy): domain Bacteria; phylum Pseudomonadota; class Alphaproteobacteria; order Rhodobacterales; family Rhodobacteraceae; genus JL08. The sequence goes on along the minus strand of JBDVOA010000033.1, from coordinate 23,368 downwards.
GGAGTCGCGAATATTGCGGCACATTCGTTGAGTGCTTCCCAGCTTGGCAGGCCTGGGCAAGCTTCTTTCGTCCATGCCGGATACCACCAATCTTCGCGAGTCACCGCGTTGTGCGCACCTGCCGCGTGAATGCCACCTTTTTCCACCGCCGCGTCAAAAGATGCGCCGAACGCGCCTTCCCAAACTTCAAGCTCTAAAGTCACGTCACCGGTCCGAACGGATTCATAAACCGCCTGAGAGTCCGTGGTCACAAACTCAACGTTGTTGCCCATACCTTCGAGAATCTGACCCACAACATGGCTCATGACAATCTGTGACGACCAGTTATGGATTGGAATGACAATCGGGTCCGAGCTGTCTTGGGCAAAAGCCGCGCCAGACATACCGACGACTAACGCAGATGCCGGTAAAATTCGTGCAAATTTCATGGTGTTTCCCTTTTTGTTGAATATTGTTGTTCTCCGATCAGGACGATTCGCCTGAATTATCGCGAGTGTGACCAATATCCGCAATTTCTCTGCACAGTATTTTGATACCCTTTGCCCCAAATAATTAGCGCCAAAACTGTACACAGTAAGTGTTAGGTGGCAAACTTGGCCCACAATTTCGACTATCAAAGAAAATTGGCGCGATTTTCAGGAGTGATCAAATCCATGGGCCAAGGGAAATCCTCACTCCCACCGCTGGACTACCTACTTGCGTTCGAAGCTGCCGCCAAAAGTCAGAGCTTTGTTGGCGCGTCGAAGGAATTGAACATCAGTGAAACTGCAATAAGCCGGAAAGTTCGACTTCTTGAGTTGCACTATAATGTACCTCTCTTTTTACGTGGACATCGTTCAATCAGCCTGACGCCACAAGGCCTTTCCTTTCTGGAGCGTATATGCCCCGCCTTAAAGTCTTTGCGCGAAGCGTCCCGCAAAATCGTCGTTGAACACGAAGACAAGTCGGTTACGCTGGCAGCAACAAATTCAGTGGCTGCGCTTTGGCTCATGCCGCGCCTGCACCGCTTTAACTCTCAGAATAAACATGTGAAAATCATGCTGGTCGCATCTGATCGCGACGAAGAATGCCTGTCAGAGCAGGTTGATCTGGCCATTTTGCGAGGCGATGGAAATTGGCCGGGTTATCAGGCGCATCTTCTTTTTGGAGAAACCGTATTTCCGGTTTGCTCACCAGATTATCTTAAAGAGAATCCACTTGCGCGCAGCATTTCTGAATTGCCACGGCTGGACCTGATTGCTGTCGCGTCAAAACATCCAGAGTGGATGACATGGCAAGTGTGGTTTGCCGAGGTCGGGAAATTGAACGTCGAACCCGAGCAAGCTGCGTTGTTCAACACGTACCCATTGGCGGTTCAGGCCGCAGTGGATGGGTTAGGGGTGGCGCTGGGCTGGGCCCACCTTGTCGATCCGCTGCTCGAGCAGGGCAAGCTGGTGCGTCCGATGGAAGATTTCAAAATCCGAACTCACTCTGGCTATTACCTATTGCGATCAGAGAGTGCAGAGACGTTCAGCGAATGCCAGATCGTAGAGGATTGGCTGCGTGGGGTCAGTGCAGCGCGCCAAAGATACGCATCTTAAACATCGCGAGGTCGGAGATGATAAAGTTAATGTCCGATCTAAAGCACTAATTTTTTCGTAAACAGGCAATAATCGGCTGTCCGCCGTCAAATGAAGTAGTCAATTGTGGCGGCCGTTCCTCGGTGTCAGCTGCTTAGTCCCGTGTCCCCGTCATTCGAGACGCATTTCTCTGCAACAGGTGCCAACGGCAACTCGCACCGCTGCGGCGCAGCAATGAGATTGACTGTTGAATGACTGGTGTGGGCCATAACGGCGAGTTCAATAGATTATCACGGCTAGCGGCCCTTCATCGAAGCTGAGGTGAAGGTGTCGAAAAAGCCCTCTTTGGCCGATGCTGCGCGGCGCATGAATGGCTGGTAGAAGTCGTAAAACCCGCCTCATTGTCCACACGATGCAGCACGACGTTTTTGACAACTTCTTCAAATGTCTGCCCGTCGATGGCAAGGTGTATCCCTGCTTCGGCAATCACGCCGAGACCTAGCGGATTATCGGTGAATCGCGATTTATCGAGGTAGTGGACAATCGCATCGTTCTCGATCGCGTTTGTTGTGAAGGGCGCCGGTGTCGGCAAACCATCTTCACCGGGGTCACCGATCTTGTCCGCAACAAGATACTGCATCAACATGCGTGCATAGACACGCAGTCCTTCATTTGTGTGCTCAATGCGAAATACACGAACGTTTAGGTTCAAGAGAAAGTGAGCGCTGGCCGCCGCCCAGAAAACCAGAAGGGACAGAGTGAACAGGAAACTCAGACTACGTTTTAGGGAGCTAGACATCAGGGGGCCGCGCCTCCAAAACGGTCATAGCAGCCAATTTCCATTCTCCATCTTCCGGAACGATTTCAACCTGCGCCCGATATTCGATTTGGCGGCGGTGGTTGTGCCCCCAGTGACCAGCTTCGGCGTAGACGCTCCAACTGACCAATCCGATGTATGCGCCATTTGCAGAAACTCTTCCTGTTTCCAGCGACACTTCTTTGACAGATGACACCATGGCGCGCTCGCCTCCCGCAACTCGGATAGCAAGGTTGGTTTCCAGCTCCGTCGTCAGATCCTGCAGCGACGCGCTGGTTACGATGGGCTGCAAGGCCGCGCTACGCGTTTCGGGCGCGATCTCAAGGGCAGCGACATAAATATTTGCCAATAGTTCAGGCAACGCACGGGCTAATGATTGGTCAGCTAGGCGTCGGTCTGTTTGAATGACGAACGCCACGCCTTGAGCGTCACGCAGAAAAATGCCAATGACAAGCGCACTTGCACCCAAACAAACCAGCGCAAACCGAGCCGTCGTTTTTTTGAACCAAATCGCAGATCCAAAGGCAAGAGCAGCCACCAAGGCGGCTGCAATTGAAGAGGCTCTTAAGAACAAGAGGCCTTCGGTTTGGACCGGCGTTACATGCGGCTCTTTGTAGGTTTTCAGATGATTGGTCCACGTGACCTTTGCTGCATCCGGCGTAGCCCAGTCGAGGAAAGGACCAGCAGCGTCCGTCAGCGTCATTGGCACGTTTTTGATGGTGCCTCCGAACATGTCCCATGTGACGCTCGTGCGCTGCGGGATCGACTGTATCGGGTATGAAAAAATCAGACCTAAAAATGCTGTATCGGCCGTAATGGGTCTGGCGTCTTCGACAATTTGAAAACCAGTTTCACTGAGGACGAGAAAGGATCCGCGAACAGAAGAAGGGGCAGCATGTTTACCGTCTATGGTGACAGGGTTTTGCACCCTTATCGTTTTCAAGGATGCATCAAGAAGGAGGTTACGTCTCGTTTCGTCTAAAGTTTCCCCGGTCCTGAAGGATTGGCCGAGCCAGGGCGCCAAATCTCTGACGCGTATCAGTATTTCATGCCGGATCTCTCGCGGTGCGACGTAAAGAAACGCCGAAGTCCCATCCTTGGCCACGCGGTTAAGGTTAACGTTGCTGAATGCCGTGAACCAAGGATCGTGCCAGTCTATTTTGAAACGGGCATCTCCGGTCAGAAATGAAAAGCGGGATACCGGTACGGTTCGGTCAAATAAAATGAATCCGACTTCGGGCCCGACACCGGTTCCGGAAAAGAACGAACGCAAAACGAGTTCGTCCGGTCTGATTCCTTCGAAATCGTAGAATAATTCGAGATATATGACGTCGGGGCTTTCAGGTGGACCCGGAACAACGGTTCCGGTTATCGGGTCCGTGATGCCCGCAAATGGTGAGGCGCGATTCACCCGCGATCTTCTATCAGCATTAATAAAACGTGGGGAAAGCAACGAACCGTCCGAGCGCGCAAGTGAAATGCCGCCGGGGCCTTTCAAATCGACCTGCGGCCCGGAATTTACAATCTCCTTTAATCCGAGACGCATATCCTCTGGGATGACTGCAGAAAATGCCTGAGCATCAACCGGATATATCTCCAACTCAACGCGAACACCTTCGTCTTCGATGTGCAATACAGCGATATTCCTCGCGACTTCCGCTCCCGTGTATGGCGAAATGTCCGCTTTTGCTGCACCCAGATAAACACCGGCAAAGAAGAGCAATGCAAGCAGCAGTGTCATAAAAAGCGCAAAACCCGATGTGGTCGGTTCAATCCCGGATTTTCGTGTCAGCAATGTAATAACCATGAGAGGCGCTCTTCCCGGTGGCCCGGAGCCACAAGAAACAAGCCCAAGCTCCCAATCAGTGGCAGACCAGTCCCGGGCCGCAGTTGCAGTCTATACCAGGAGGATTCAAACCGGGATCAACGCCCTCGCAGGATCTCACCGCTCGCTTCTTGTGGCGCCGGTGAACGCCAGCGACCGATCCAGGTGACATCGGATGACCGAAATGGTCAATGAAGAGCGTGCCTGATCCGGAGACCGCTGTGTTGTTGCCTTCCAGAACGGTGATATCTTTGTAGGTCAAGGTGTTGCCTTCCACTTCAGGCCGGCTGTTCAGGGTCACAACTAGGTCGACTGGCTTGTCGCTGCCGGAAACAACCGACAGAACCGCATTTGGCGGGTTGGCGCTGAATGGATCCTCGCCCTCCGAAACTGTCTCCAGAAAGCTTCCAACCGTCAAATGCCCCGCCAAACGCACTGGGCGGTCACAAAAGAAAGTGACCATTGGGCTTGCATTCTTCATGGTGATTGAATCGCCATCATATGCAACATCTGCCGCTGTGTGAACAAAGAGGGCTTGGCAGGTTTCCTCATCAGCGATTGCCGGTGACGCCAAGCCGGCGGTCGCCGCGCATAAGATGGCGATGCTCACAACTTTCATGTTCGTATCCTCCGATTAATATCTCAGTCAAAGCTGGACCAGATTAGTGGCGCACCAAATCAGTTTTTCAATTGTCCGGCATTGCAGGCGGTGTATAGCCGTCCCATTTGCCCGCCTGAACTTTTTTGGATGTTTCTTTTTGCTTGGAGCGTGGCGCTTTTACATACTCATCGCTGACTGCCGGTGGCAGCACATACTCGTCAACGGTGGCGTCACGGACCACGATTTGATCCTTGGTGACGTTGATGACCACCAAATCGCGCGCGAGTGTCAACGGCCCGTCATATGTGGATCGGACGCCTTCAAGGATGGCCTGATAATTCTCGGGGGAGAGAACAGAGTGGTATCCAAGCGCCATCCGCGGCTTAACGGCGGACATGACCTTGCCGAATGCGGCGGGTTCCGTGTGAATACGGGTTGCTACATATGTGGCCTGCTTCATGTCCCAACCAAAATATTTCGCAAGAGCTTTTGGAGGAAGGAATGCCTCATGGGACGCAAGGTCGGCATCCTTGGCATGGTCGACATACCATTTGTTTGGGTATGTGTCGCCGCCGAATACATACTTCAGTCCATTCCACTCCAGCGAGTAACTCACAGAGCCATCAAGACTGTGAATCGCTGGCCAAGAGCGAATCGTCACACCATTTTCCTGATAGACAATCTCGTTCTCTTGCATGTAATCGAACTCGGTGACTTTGAGTTTCGCACCTTCATCCGGCAGAGCGCCAGTGCGCGTGTCCAAGTCCCATGCATAGGCCTTGGACATGCCGTCAACGTAGGCCTGTGTGCCCAACTCGTCTTCTGACCCGGTGGGGCCAAAGATACGCAGCGGCGTGTAGCGACCGGACAGCCAGCCGCCGACATGAAGCGCCATGAAATCGCCGACATGGTCCACGTGCAAGTGGCTGAAGAAGACTTTATCAATCTTCGAGAAATCGGGTCTGAGTGAAAAGAGGTTACCGGTGGCGCCAGTCCCAACGTCGAAAAGGAACACATCGCCGTTGCCCAGTTCAACGTAGAATGAAATCGACACCGCCGCTTTGGTCTGGTTGGGCATGCCCGTGCCCAGAGCCGTGATACGCATCTCCGCGTCGCCAAGAATTTCTGTATTCGGGAAATATGACGCCGGATACACACCGTTCTCTATGGGCGCAGCACTGCGCCCGTTCGGGAGCTGGTTTTGCGCTGTGGCTAATGTGGCCGTCAGCGCCCCAACTGTAACCAGAAACGCCGCGGCCGGTTTTACTATTCGCCTAAACATTGAATTGTCCCCTTCGTGAAATGTGGCTCTTTGGCGCCTCGATGAAATTCACCGTAGACATCTCTATGTTAATTCCGTAGAGTAGTCTATGTCAATAGAGGTATCTATGGAATCTGCGCCAGCGAAGTTTGGAAAACGCCCTTCCGCCTCTCGGGAAGACTGGCTGCTGGCGACACTGGATGTATTAAGGGAACGCGGCATTGAAGGCGTCAAGGTCGTTGCGATTGCGCGCAGACTCGGTCTGACGACGGGCAGCTTCTATTGGCATTTCAAGAACATACAGGACCTGTTGGACGGCGTTCTGGAATATTGGGAAGAAATACAAACAGGGCACATCATCCAGGAGGCCATGCAGTTCAAGGGTGCGCCGGAAGACCGCATCAGGAACCTAATGCATCGGGTTATCGCAGAGGATGCATCAATGCCCGACAGTGCAGTCGCCGTCTGGGCGAAGTCGGACGCGGGAGCTGCGGTCTGCTACACCAGAGCAATGGAGAAAAGGTTCGATTTCTCGGCATGGCTCTTTGAAGAGGCGGGTTTCGACAAAATGGACGCAAAAATTCGTGGCCGTATGATGGTCATGACACTGATGGGTGAAACAGCAGCCGGACTACGCGAACAAGAGAATTGGGAGCAGATACTCGACGGACACTGGAAAGTGCTAATTAAGAGGAAGCCAGAAATTTAGAATGCATTTCGATCTGTAAGTTCCCTCTTCGCCCAGCGTTCAAAACGCGCGCAGCCCTGTCATAAAAAGCGTCTTTCCAGGTCCAAAAAGATTTTCGCTCTCAACTTTGAGAGAAGGAAAAAGGAGTGATGCATTTTGTCAAGCATACCAAATAACCGACGCGTCCAGCGTCATCTACTGGCCGCCGCAAGTTGTATAGCCTGCACCGCTACAAGCGTTGCGTCTCAAGCATTGCCCGTGGGCGATGAGACAGATGGCGCATGGCGCAAGTCCATCACACCTTATGCATATCTTCCGTTTTCAATTGAGGGCACATCGGTGGTCGCAGGAACCAGTGTTGATCTGGACCTTGGTTTCGACGATGCGGTGGTTCTGCTTGATTTTGCGTTCGCCGGTCGTGCGGAGTTCTGGAAAGGCGATTGGGGTATCATCGCCGATCTGTATTATGTTGATCTTGTCGCAGATGGCGATGCTACATTGTCCGGCCCCTCAGGGGGGACCGTCGGAGTTGACGTGGATGTCAAACAAAAATGGGCTGCGCTCATGGAACCTATGGCAATCCCAATCGCCGGTTCGCCTGGGATGCAGCGGCCGGCGCACGCTGGAACAGCATCAAGCAAGAGATCGATGCGGATGTGAATATTGGTAGTGGCCTCGGCGTTCAAACCTCGCTTGAGGGCACTGAGACATGGTGGGAACCGACGATCATGCTGGGTGGTGCCTATGAAGTCGCCGATAAGTGGACAGTTGGCGGCCGCATCGAACTCGGGGGATTGGCGTAAATGACGACGAACTGCAATACACCGTACTCTTCAATGCAGATTGGCAGGGCTGAGAAAAAACGTCGCTCAGCTTCGGCTACGTTTTCTACGGCATCGACCATGCGACCGATCGGTCGAACGGCGCTTTCGAATACGACACCGATCAGAACGGACGATACATTGCTCTGACCTACAGGTTTTGACCGCAACGAACGTCGCGCTATCGAACACCCTGCATCCGGCCCGCGACAGTTCTTAATCGTCTGACCAGTCTTGCTGATAATTAGGTCTGCGTCGGATGCTGGCCATCATCACCTGACGCAACGATCCTTCCGACCAGCTTGGCTGTGAATGGAAATGCCGGTGCTGCTTCGCAATAAGTGACCAACGGACACTTAGAACAGGCGTTTCACGTTGAACCTACCGGGCCCACGCCTCATTGCTTCGGTTTTTTCGGGAACACAAACGTTGCAGCCAGCCTGAGCCCCCAACCATCGGGACCGTTATCTGGGCTTTTGGCATAATATCGCGCTCCACCCTGCAGCGATACTTTCTGGCTGCCAATATTGACTAGCTTGGCAATCATGAAGTTCAGCGGAACCGTCCATTCGTCTGCATTCCAATCATAGGTCGATTCGGAGTTTAGTGTGTACGTCCAGTTATTCGGCGTCGAATAAGCAACAAAAGGTTGAATGAATGTAGAATTGAGGTCGCTACTCTCAAATGACCATATGTGGTTGGCCAACCCTCCGATCGTCCATGAACCTGGCTGCGCCAACACGATGCCCGTTATCCCGCCTCCCCACTCGCCCACGCCAAAATTAGGGTCGTTGGAAGTCGGTAGGTAAAGGACAGGACCTACACCCCAAGTAAAGTTCTCATTGGACGGACTCAGCCAGAAACTCATTGTCGTGTCACCCCAACCGGATTCTGTACCGCTTGTTCCGCCAATATCCTTTTGCCATTTGTATGGAATAATGGTGCGCGTGATCAGGTTCAGATTTGGAGTTAATGCGAAGGGTATCACCGGCTGAATATTGAGCGTCGTTTTCTCGCCATCTTGCGTACCAAATCCTGTATCCCGGTTCAGTTGAAACGGGACCGAAATAAGCGAGGCCAGCGGATTCGACAATTGTTTGGCAATTTCTGCATCATCGGCCAAGACTTTGTCGGCTGGGAAAAGGAAGACAAGAGCCAAAACAAGGTATCCAACGCTCTTCATCATTTTGCAAACCTTTCTAACTGGAGATCCCAAGTGGCGAGACGCTCAGGCAAGAGTACATCCTCCAACAGCGATATGGCAACGGCTTTTGGTCTGTCGTTGAACGCTCTTTACCCTGCAAAAGCAGGGAAGCAAGTTCTTCTTCGAGCGCTATTTTCAGATTGAAAAGTCTCTCTGACTGCCCTAACTCGGTTTCTTCTCGCCAAAGCGCTTGCCCAGTTGAGCTTAAGCCCAATAACATTTGGTCGCGTCAATAAAATTTGGAACAACTGGGACAAGTCATACTGGATCGAAATGGATTGATTTGACGTGGTGTAAGCCAATCTGAACATATCAGCAGGGTGGCAGAGACAAATGACCCGTCGCAGTATTATGGGAGGAAGCGACGGGCCGTAATTGAACGTTGCGGTGTGGGCCAGCAACGCTCATTAATACTTACGTCCCAATTGCGTCCCAAAGATGGTGGCATTGTGGAATTTATGCATGCACCCGCGAATAGAAGCCGGACTTTCGCCAGAAACATGTCCAATTTGGCAGCTACACGTGGTGCTCGCTGGAATGGATTCTCTCTCCTCAGCTCAAGACGGCCCGTCGCGTGCTCAGCAGTTTCGCGGCGGGCTTTTTAGTGCTCACAATTGGAGGGATTTGCTACAGAAAACGTCCGCTCGGATACGAAGTGGATCAAGAATTGGCTCAGTTCAATGCCTTTGTAATTTCATAAGCGTTTTATCGGCCCTTGGCGTGACGGCTGGGGAGGAAATTACGGCTCACGTGCCTCTACCAACTGAATTCTCAACTGCGTTAACCCTTGCAGTTGAAGCAAAGATAGAGGGTAACTGACTTGCCGCATTGACCAAGTCGCGCAATTTCACTAAAAAGATAAGACAATAACAGCGCGGGGATTACTATGGTTCGTATTACATCGCTTTGTATCCTATTGCTTGCTCTGTCCGCCTGTGAGTCTGCAGATGGCGGGGATCCTGAAATGGCAGAGAACGACCCCACGATAACTGCAGGCGAAAACGTTCCGAAAGGCCTGTAAGCTTTGCAAGGTTCCGGAAGGATCAGCCTTTTCTACCGCTTCGAGTAGTAGGACCGTCGAAAGGGGTGAAGACCTAAGCGTTACACGTCTGGCAGCGCTCTTTTTACTCCGGATTTGGTTAGAGCGACGAAAGTAATATCAGCTTCAGTTACCATCAGGCGTTCACCTGTTCTTTGCCGTCTGACCCAGGATTCGACATGCATGGTAATAGAGGTTTTTCCCGTCCTGATTATCTTTGTGTAGACCGAAAATAGGTCACCCACATGAACCGGCGCATGAAACTGCATTTCGTTGATTGCGACGGTCGCACAACGGCCTTTGGCGCGTTGCGCAGCAGTTATGCCAGCCGCTATGTCCATCTGGCTAAGTACCCAGCCACCAAAAATATCGCCGCCAGAGTTTGTATCTGCAGGAAAGGTTACGGTTTGAAGCGTCAATTCGCCTTCTGGATCAGTTTGCATCAGTTCGCCAATTCTATTTTTGCGTTCGTTGATTTTGGTTCAAATGCGCAGCGAAAATGCGTTCGCCCAGCGGCCTCATTCGGCATCTGAACGATCACGAAGCCTGACTCCGGCGCCACCTCCGTTTTCGGGGATAAATTGTACGCCAGCCTGAAACAAGGCGTCCTGGATCAGAAATGCATTACTGTCTCTAATCTTACCACCGCGCTCAAAAGCTGTAATCGCGGTGACACTAAGACGCCCACCATTGGCCGATATTGCTTCAGACAAATCCCCCTGTTTCCAACGCAGTAAGGCGCGCGCGGCTGCGCATTGTGTTCCTGTTAGCATCAATAACCTTAACTTTTTTCAAGTTATATATTGACCCGCAAGGGCGTTTAACCTAAATATATTTCAAGTTAAGTGGTTTTGCAAGCCAAGGAAACGCACCATGACGGCATCTGCCACATACAACCGACAAAGCATCATGACCGAGGCCCACAGGAAAGATGAAAAGAGACATTTCACTGTTCGATTACTCAGACTGGCAAAAAGTGATCTCTGACAACCGATTTTATGGGTTTTGTATGGAGTTGTCGCGTCGTGGCATGACTGCTCGCATGTAATCAACGGAGTACATGCGACATGGAACAGCAGACCAAACCCCTAATAACACTGCATTCGACCAACTTCTAAACGTTAAAGAGATTGCCGAACGAGCGGACATTTCTGTGGCTTCAGTCTGGCGCTTGACCAAAGCTAAGATATTTCCTCAACCAACTCGTGTCGGGAAAAGCGTCCGCTGGCCCGAAAGCCGATTAAAAAAGTATCTTGGCGCAGAATAAGAAACCCCAACCCAGTTTTCACCGGGTAAGGGCATTATTCTTCGTCCGCAACGACAGAATAGTGCATTGCGACCCGGTCCTCAATAGGAAGACTCCATCACTATGAATTTACAGCGAAACAACCGAGCGCAATATGTGTCGGCAACACCGGCTCAGTTGCCAACCGACAAATCCAGCTTCCGCGCGCCGGAGTTACATGCGCTGGCCCCATCACCAGAGCAATGTCGGTGCTGAATGAGCGTTCCGGCTTTTAAATACGCAACGGGGATTTTGAAATCAGATATTAGACTGGCGCCAACCGCCCAATTAGTTCTGCGCGAACTAGCGTGGCGACATGACCTGACAAAAGAAAAGCGTTATCCCATGTCGGCGTTAGCGAATGAACTCGGCAAGGAAAAGCCCAACATTCATCGCGCAATCAAGCAGCTGTTGCAGGCGGACGTTATCTGGGTGTTGCCTGAACCAAATAGACTACAGCGCACCCCGCAGCTATATAAGTTTTGCGACCCGTTTGACCTTAATGTAAGCGGGGCGGAAACCGTGCACATATCATCGCAGACGCACTTGATCGGCTTAAAAAAGGCGCGGCAGAGTAAGATTTCACTCATTGCTCTGCCCGCGGCATTGGGCTCAGATCGGACTTTCGCGGTGACGTGTCGGGAGGCTTGATTCGACCTGACGGGCACCTATTTCCCCTCTACCGTTAGCTTAGCGAGACTGAGGCACAGATCCGTTGCAGTTGCCATATCTTGCACGGAAATCCATTCCAGTGGCCAATGGATACACTGCATTCCCGTATCCTAGATTGCCCGAGTGTGTTGCGTCGACCGGTTGAGCCCCCGGCTCCTAGCGGCCATTCGCAGCGGGATGCAGCAAGGTCTGCTGAGGCGGACAAAGCGTGAATTCGTCGCGTGTGCACCAATGACCGGTTCCGGTGCACATGTGACTTCGGGGATGGCCAAAAAAGAGCTGGAGATTGGGTGTCAGGGAACAAGAACTTCGCGCACAGTTGTCGCGTTATCGAGCCTGTCCATGGCTTCATTCAACTCAGCGAACCCAATTGTGCGCGACAGAAGCTTGTCGACAGGCAACCGGCCATCGCGGAACATGGCGAGTTCCTGCTGATCGTTGGGTCTTCATAATTGGACCTCCATTCACTTATCCGCCACCGCATCCAGTTTCTGAGTGGATTGCTGGCCGGCATCACTGAGACGGCCCCATTTTGGCAACAGGGAGTTGTCGACTGTTGCCGGCCTATTGCCGGATAGCTGTAGTTTTTCGACCTCAGCGCGAAGCATAGTGAGTTCTTGAAAGCCCTTCAACTGAGCGTGTCGTTCCAGAGTTTCCTGTAGCCCTTTGGCATTCTGCAAGCTGATTTCTCCTCGGGATGCGGCCGCGGTAATGTGATTTGATGTGGCCACAATTTCCTCGATGGTATCTAGTTTGATATCTTCGGTCAGTTGCACGTAGTCGGAACGCCCTGGTGGCCGCACCCGATCGATGAGCCATTGTGCAATGGACGGATTTCCGTCATCCAGTTCGTCAGAAATGATTTCGGTGGCGCGTCCAAGCATCTGTTCTAGACGTTCACCCGCAAGCCTCGCCGCGCGAGCTTGGATGCCGTTGGGTCCTGGTGGTCGGCCTGGGGATTTGGGCGGCGTATGACCAGGCAGGAATTTGCCGTCAGGGCCTCGTCTAGTATTATTCTCTTCATCAGACATTAGATCGTCATTCTCGTCATTTTTACGTCAATGTTACTGACATAATAGCATGAAAGCTAGCGTCTGTCAGGGGGCATTCGGAGGCTTTTCTGCCGACGCTCGCACTGGAAGCTCTGACCGCAATGAGACGACAGGCTTTCAAGAGATCAGCTGTTCAGTGATAGTATCGTGCCATAAAATCACTGCCCACGCAGCTATTCAAATCAACACTACGAAATGGGTATCTACCATCGAGAGATTCAGTGTGCCGTTTGCGGCAATCTGGTCGAGGACGAACGCATAATCCGCCTCGTCGCTGAACTGGATCTCGACAGGGTAATTGTCGACAATCTGGACGAACGAGTTTTCGCGTCCCATCTGAAAAGCAGTGACTTCTTGCGATCCGTATACCAGAAAACGAAAGGAAAGGCCGTTCTTTCGCACGATATCCTCCGAATCCTCATACCCGGCCGGGGCGAACCTGATCCTGTCGCACTGCAACTCCAAGGACATGTCGTTGATCTGAATAGTGGCATTCGGGTACGGTGGCCCGCTGTAGGACCAGTCCGCCAATGCCGCGCTTGCAACAAAGATGCCGCCAAACGGAGCCAGTATTGCTGCATTCAGTATGTTGCGCATCAGAGCGCCCTCCCTTTTGTTCTAATCAGTAATTTTCGTTGGTCGGGTAGTGTACGCATCAGTTTTGTCATTCGGAGAGGCTACGTAACCACCCTATGTTCACCGTTGCACGTCACGATAGAACAACTGCCCAGAAAAGGTTCTTCACAGTGCGGAATCCGCCGACATGACCGCAACACTACTTGAACATGCCAAATTCAAAGTTTCCTCACCTGCATTTGCGGACGGTTGGCAGTGCCCGATAGATACAAAGCCAATTCATCACGTTCACCAGTCGAGGTCCTTTTTGGAACAAACCAACAAGGCTAGACGTGCATGAAGGCTTTCTTAAAGTGTTGTACGGCGCGGTAGTCACGGTCTCTGACCTCCATCCATACTTGCGCGGCCAGAAACAGCTTGGACGAGTTGGAAGTTACATTAGGCGGCAACACTTCGAGAACTTCACGCTTGAGCCGATACGGCAACTGGTCCCAATGCTCTTGATCCGACAGCTCATCTGGCCCAGAGCTTTTTATAGGCCCGGCATCGCCATTGAAAAAGCGTCGTATGTTGTGCGAGTGGCCTGGCACTTCGACGCGACCACCATGCTTAAGGCACCTCGACGAGCCTCGCATAGCAGGCGCCTGACACAGCTTACCGCTCCTGTTGACCCCTCTGCACCTTTTGGCCCTTTGCATGGCTAACAGGCCCTTAGATCGCCCCTCCGGCGTCAGGTTGTCAGGGGTCGGCCGTCCACGTCGAATTGACGACTTGGCGCTACGAGCCGCTTCCGCGACCGCTTGAAGAAAACGGGCTTGGCGCTTTGTCGGCATTTGAGCCCCATTAAATGTCGCTACAAGCATACTAGGGATTAATTCCTGTGAGACTCGTAACAGTTGAATGTCAGCATAGCAGACATTGGCGCGGCACGCAGCGAACGGCAGCTAGGAGCCCATTCTGCCGAATGCTGCACTTCACTCCGATGACTGCTACTCGGATTTATAGACGTTCAAGCCAAACTGTTTAGCTGGTGCGTGTGGCCCGGACCGTACCCTCGATCAACGTGCAACTATCGGCGGCCCGAAAGGCATATGCCTATACTGCTGATAGGTCAGGTTTGAAAGATTTGACAGGTCCCGCTGCATGCCGCCCATTCCTTGACTGGACCACGCCCACAATCTAGGCAGCTAGTCTGATTTCACCAGTTGCACTATACTGGGCCACGGAGGTTCCATGGCCCGGCTTGTAAAGTACGTATTGGCGATCTGGACGGCCACGGCCATGCCTGTGCTTGCTGATCAGGCAACGGTGCACATCACCGGTATGGGCGTGAACCAACGCGTCGATCATGCGCGCGCGCTCGTGAGCAACATGGATTTGACGGTGAACACGATGTTTCACGACGACCCGATCACGGTTGGCTCGATCATCATACGAATGCCGGAAAACGACGTCCGCGAAGAATGGACGGACGCGGAATTTCGTGGTGCCATTGCCAGAGAGTTGCGCGCTCATGTCGACGCGTATTGGCGGGCGGGGCGCCGCGAATTCGAAATTCACCTGATTCAGGACAATACGCTTTTGGCGCATGCCGTTCACGACCTCACTGACATTCAGGATGATGTCGGGAAATTCTCGCGTGCGGCTTACGGCGCGATCGGCGATGTTCTGACCGAGATTGAAGGCCGCGGGCATCAGATCGGAGTCGACGCGTCGCTTGGGTCCAATGACACTGCGGGCTTTGTCCTTGCCAATGAGGCCTGGCGGCCATGGGAGAACATGATCCGCCGCGTCACTTTGGTCGATGGGCGGGCGCCCCTTGGGTTGGTGCGTGATGCGCTTGACGTTCTTGGTGGCCCGCGCATTCGCATCGTGAATTCGCAATTTGACGCACCGGCCGCACCCGACTGGATGGGCGGGTACCAAAACATTGCGTTTCTCGGCAATTCAGAGCGCCTGCACGCGCAATACCCGGGCTTGCAGCTTTTGTGGGTCCGGCCAACCGAAGAGTTGGTTTTTACGAAAGGTCACATCAGAACCCTGCTAAAACTCGAGGAAAGCTTTGAGGTCTCTCTTTATCTCGGCGCCGGCTTTTATGCAGATATCGGCGACTTCACTGGCTGGCAAATCCATGCGCGTCATAACGAGGCAGATTACATCCGGTTCGCCAATACAGGGGTGCCCCCGGTCGGGTATGGGAAGACGCCGCTCCGCGGGCTGGTCTATGATCGCAATGCGTATTTGCGCGTCGGTGCGGAAATGGCGTTCGGAATTACCGAGAACCTGATCCTGCTCAATGATGTGATCCATGCGCTGGACGGAACGGACAGCTGGTTGCCTTTGGGTGATATGCAGGCGCTGGCAGAGAATCTGGGGCGGGATATTCAGAAGGTCGGTCCGGACGGATCGATCAAAATAAGTGCGGAAACGGTGCTTTCGATGTCCCGCCTTCAATTGGCGCTAATGGACATTTCGGATTATGGGGCGGTCGACATGATTGAAGGGGCGGTTCGCGTGCAGCACAGCATTGGCGACCCTGAGGGCGTGATGCTGGTGCTGGACGGTTTCAGCGATTTTACGGCGGCACTGGCCGGGATAAACCCGTTGCAGGTCAAGGTTGCACGCAAGCTTGGGCGGCGCCTCACTGCCCCAGCCTTCAATCGCCTCGTCTACGAAGTGTCCGGCACCGCCGAAAAGATATTGGAGCAGGCAGAGCAACGCCAGCAACTGGCGGTGAACGCCGGGTTCGCGCCGGTGCCGATGGACCAGCTTCTGGGGCCGCAGGAGCTGTCCGTAGTCGGGTTTTGGCGACGTCTGGAATTCAATCGACGCTGGCGGGTTCGCGCATCGCCGCGTGCGACGGTCACGTCAAGCTACAGCGTGAGGCGTGAGACCTGTATCGCGGGGCGGTGTGGCTCGGTTACGCTGGACTCTGGGATCGGACGCGCTGTCGGGGTCTATTCCGCTGACTTCAAGGCGACGGCTGCGCGCCGCGCGCGTGGGTCGAGCGCATTGACAAACAAGCGGGCCTCGGTTCAGAGCCCGCTTGCGCAGATCTGGCCCCTGAAGTCCAGCAAGCCAGCAACGCGCAGGCTGCTTCCAAAAGAACCCGAGGCCATACGCCACGCGCGTAACGCGCTCTTGCCCTGCATTGGATCGGGTCCCGGTTGCATCCGCATAAAGATGCAGGAACCTGAAGCCAGATCCTGTGCAGAGCGAGGAGATTGCCCACCACCAGACGACCACTTGCCGCTGTTTTGGAGAGGTCCGGATGGCCCTGATGGCGTGTTGGATGACGGTGGTGATGGTCCTGAAGGAGGTCCCGGCGGAGGGGAGGCCGAGTATCGCAAAGGGCCGGGCAGTGCGCAAAACGGTCCGGGTGGGCCATCCGCGGACGGTGGGCAGGATATGGGCGGTGTCCTTATCGCGCCCGCGTTCACGACTGCCCCGACCGAGGAGAAAAGTGGTGACATCCGCACCCTTTTGTCGGGATGCGATTTTTCGGTGTCCGCGGCCTGCGATCTGTCGCCATGATGCGTGTGCTTGCCATCATCGGGTTGTTGCTGCCAGCCACCCTTGCCGCGCAGGAGTGCGAACCCGATCCTGCCCCGCGCTCTGACATCGACCGCGCGGTGTCTTTGCGGGCGCTGGAAACCGAACTTGCGACATGTCCGGATGTGGCGTGTATGACACAAGGACGTGCCGTCTATGGCCTGTCACAGGTGGACGGGTTTGTGATCGACGCCGATGCGGGCGATGTGATCCTTGTGGGTCATCGCGTCGCTGGTGCGCCGCCGCTGCACCTTGATGATCTGGTGATCATGCTGCGCCACGCGTTGCACCGGTATTCCGAACGCGATGGCAACACGATCCTGACCACGGCGCCGGGTGTTTCCATTGATCCGCGTCCCGAAACGTTGGCGCGCCTTGAAGAACTTGGAAACGCTGCTGGCGGGGTCGAAGCGATAACGGGCCGCTGGCCGGAATTCTGCGCTGCGCCTCAGGACGTGCGCATCATTGGCATTCCCGACAGCCGTGCCGCCCGGATCATGCTGGATGCTGACTACCTCATGAAGCGGTTTGTGAACGGACAGGCCACGATTGAATTGCCACAATACGTTTCGCTTTCGGAGATGTCGCTGCAAGTGGCCAAACGCGCCGCATTGAGCGGGGAGTCTGAACCCACCATTGGTGGGTTGACGCGGTTCTGGTTTGCCGCAGGCAGGCATAGCGTTTCCGGCGATGACGGCATTCGTATGCTTGAGCAATCCCGCGTCGTTCTGCTTGACGAAGCAGAACTGCTGACCCAACAGGGAGAAATCGTGGCCGCCGCCGAAGACAACCCGCTTGCGCGCCAGTTCACCTGTTCCTTTTCGCGCAATTACCCGGCCATCGCCGCGCTTCCGGAATACGGCATCTATGCCGAGCTGGCGCAGGTGTTCCGCTGGACCGCAATTGCGCGACTGATCGTCGAAGAACGCGCATTTGAACACGCGGGGTTTCGCCCAGACTGGTTGTTGGACCGCTACACGCTAGAAGCGCCTGCATTGCCGCAGACACTGCCGGGAATTTCAGAAATCCGCCTTTGGCCTGAGCCGCAAGACCCGGAATATGGTCGCACGCCCGTCCAACTTGCACTTCCCAGTTGTGGCGGTGTCACGGCAGACTTTTCCGGGCTGTCCGGGCGCGTGGCTATCGACGGGTCGGGTCGGCTTGATCAGTTGCGAGAGATCATTCTGTATTACCGACCGGCTATTGCGGCGGCATTCTGGGACCTCTTCCTGTAACGTCGCTGTTCGTTGGTAAGTCCCGCGATTTGGCGTGACCTTCGCTGGTCAGCCATCCGGCCACGTCCTGTCCGTGCAACGCGCAGTGCACAAGCGGGTGACCGAGCGCATCACGTTGCGCGTTGTCCGGCATGCAGGTCACTGTGGCATCGCCCACCCATTGCGCAAGCCGGAATGCCGCAATCCGCCCGCAGGGACGCTGTTGACCGTCGGACCCGGAACAGACCGCGTCTGCATCGGGAGCGGCAATGGACGCCAGCCGCAGTAAGGCCCCATCGACTTCCAAAAGCCCGGCTTCGACAACTCTGGCGGGGCCATCGTACCGTTCGCGAATGGGCGGCGGGCCTGGGTCCTCTGCTTGGGGTTCTGCTTCACGCTCGGGCTCATTTTCGGGTTGGGGTCCAGGGCCTTGATCGCGTGCGTCGTCCGCTTCGATTTGCTTACGGATTTCATCCAGTACCTGCACCTTGTCGGTCTCAAAGCCAAAGACCACGCGTCGACTGCGTCGCGCATCCTCTGATCCGTCCGGCCCCAAAACCGGTCGTGACGAGCTGAGACCCACCGCGACAAGTCGCTGTTTGGCCCAATCGGCCACGCCAACGGACACGTCCTGACCAAGACAGAACTGAAGCACGGTGGCGGATCGACGCTGGGACAGATCCAGATTGCCCAGATACGCCCGAGGATCGTCGGCCGGAAGATCGGCCCATTCAGACGAGGAATGGCCCTCGATGCGTAACTCTGCGATCCGCGTGCCAAAGCTGTGAACGGTCTTGATCCAGGGACCGCAGAATGCCGTTAAGAACTGTTGCGTTTCTTCAGAAAGGACGGCGGAATTCTTCTGGAACAGAACCGACTCGGGCAGCGTCACCGATCCGGTGGACGGATTGAGCGAGCCGCCGGTCTGTTTGATGAGAGGGCCCAAGGCATCACCAACCGCCTCGGCAATATCGCCGCCCAGGGCTGCATCCTGTGCGATAGCACGCCGGATAGCGGTCACTGTCGGCTCGTCCGCGTCTTCGGCAATTTCCAGCGCGATGGCGAGCTTTTCCGGCTCAAGGTCGTCGGGCACCTGCTCTGCGATGCTGACCGCGCGCTTTATCGTGTCAGGGTTCAGCCCGTTCAAATCCTCTGGAACGATGTCCGGCGCGCGTTTTCGGAACTCTGCGCCCGACGCGAGATCTGCGCGGACCATATCGAAATCTTCGGGGGGGCGTTCGTTTACCGCGGCCAGAACGTCGGCCAGCTTGTCGGCATCCATGCCCGCGATTTCGGCGGCAATGTAGGCGCGCGACAGTCCGTCCGGCCCGCCACGTTCGGCGGCTTGGATCAGTTCCAGAATATCGTCTGGTGATGTCCCGGTTGCCTGGGCTGCCTGACGAACCTGATCGAATGGCGTTGTCTCGACCTGTTCCTTTTGCCGTTCGGATTCCAGCAGGGCAAGAAGTAGCAACAGCACAAACGCCAGCAGCAGAAACAATTCACCGAATGTCAGACCGAGTGCGGCGCCTCTGCGATACTGCGCCTCATCCCGGTCTGCCGAATTGCCAAATCGCTGCTTCCACATATCATCGCCTGAACAATCTTAGCAGAAAACCGGGCCGTTCGTCTCGCTTGTGACGCGCGTCATGCTCAAAGCGCGCAATTTGATCAGAAAGAACGTTCAGTCGCTTTGTGAAGTCATTTTCGCGCGCCGCCAGATTGTCGAGTATCGCGGTCAGGGCGTCGAGGTGCTCGGATGCCGTGCGATCAGTTGTGTCAATCCTCTCACCGGTGCTGACTGCAGCATCGGCAAGCTTCTCGGTCGCAGCGGAAAGCTCCGTTAGCGATGACGTGAGTTCTTGTGTTGCACCTTTGCCCGCCTTGGCGGCGTCTGCCAGTTTTATCTCGAGAGCCTCGACGGATGCCGCGACGCGCGTTTCTGCGGCCTCTTGCACTGCGGTGACGGCTTGGGTCACGCACGCGTCGGCGGTGGCCTCCAGTTCTTGTCCGGCCACTTCCAGACGGCGGGACGCCCGCGCTTCCAAGGCGGCCAGCCTGTCTAGCAAACGCTGTTCCGCATTTTTGACGACCTCCCGAATTGCTTCACGGCGGGTGTCGGCTTCGGTTCGAAGATCATTAACGAATGCGGTGCGAAATTCTTCCAGCGACAACCGGATCCCCAATGCGAACTGCTTGTTCGTGTTGGACAATCCAGACAGATCCCGATGCATTAGGTCATAGTAGTGACGGATCGACTGGAAAGCTGCCTGCTCTTCTTCGATCATATCAACCCGGGGTGTATTGAGCGCGACGCGCATCACGACACCCACCGCAGTCGTCAGTAGGGCGATCCCGAAACCGGACACGATTTCCAGGACCAGCCCTGCGTCGTCCTCCTTCCCTTCACCGACCGAATAGAGCGACCAAGCCAATGAGGTGAGCGTGAAGATGAAGCCGAGGTAATAGCAATTGTCACCGATGGGTCCGGTCGACATCGCGCGCGGCTTGAACGGCATGGCCGCCAGCGCGTAGAGGACCACAACCCCCGAACCTGCGCACGCCGTGACCACAGCGGAATACTCGGTCCAGCGCAGGGCCACGATGGCAGCGCCACCGCCGAAAGCCGCCAAAACGTAAAGCGCCGTGATACCGCGGCCTGTTTTGGCGGTCGGATCCGAAGAGTGCCACCTCCGCCCCGTCATTTCGCCGGCACCTGGGCAACCCGTTCAACCCTTTCAACCTGTCCCTGTGCCAGAAGGTCGCGCCAGAATTCGGATACGTCGTCTGCGTCGAAACTGCGTTCTGTTTTCCAAAAGTCAGGGCGCAGGATCTGGATCAGCCTGATGTCCGCGTCCTGCAGGGGGGCAGACAGCGACTCCTTGGCGGCGGTGCTCAGATTCTGCCATCGATCTCCGCGGAAAAAGCTGAAGCTTGCGCTGTTCTGGATCATGTCGGACACCAGTATCACCGTCTGCGGGGCCGATGGATCGCCGTAGGGCAGCAAATCTGCGACAGCCACGCGAATAGCCTCGGCAATTGGGGATGATTTGGAGCTGTCGGCGGCGAGCATGCGTGCCAATGCCGCATCAATCGGAGTGAGGAACTGCGTTTGGAAGACCTCCTGCGCGTCCCGGCGAGACTCGGTCAGGATGTTGACGTCTTCGGGCCTCCCCGGATGGCAGAGCGCGGCCATCCGGGCAGCACCGTCCGGCGCCGCCTCGGTCTGATCCTCCACGAGGTACAGTCCCAGCTTGGTTCCGGCGGTCATCTCGTCCAGCAACGCACTCAACACCTTGTCGATTTCCGTCTGCGCCAGCGGGCTGACACGGTCGGTCGTGTCAATGACAATCGCGACGTACCCAACGGGACCCGAGACAGGGCACAAGTCGTTTGTGAGGCGGCGCGGCTGGCAAGTGTCGCAATCAGTGTACGCCCAGATTGCGGCGCCTATTAGGGCTATCGCAACCGCTGCCATAAGCGTTCCCGCGACAACCTGCCCACCGCTACTCTTTACTTTCCTAAAGCCCGGCCGTGCCATATCAGGTTTCCGATCGAAGGTTGAGGTCCTCAAAGCGTGAGATCGTCGCAAGCGTTTCGCGATAGGCGTCTTCGATCGAGCGGCGCGCCTTGGACAGCGCCTCGTCGAAAGTTGTTTTCAATTGCGTGGCGGATCCCTCCACGTTTCCCACACCTTCCAGTTTTCTGGGTTTGGGCAACCTGAAGGCCGCGCCGAAGTGTTTTGGTTTTGACGCATCCTGTGGTCGTGCCCGCATGTTGGCTTCGCGATAGAGGCCGAGAACATGGTTGGCGGCGTCCTCGACATGTTGGTGGTAGTCGAAGTACCTGACGGACAGCACGCTTTGCTCGGTCAGGATCATCGTGGTCTCGCTCAAGCCGGTCAAAAGCCGTTCGCGTGCAACCTGCAGGTCGGACCGGCTGTCACTACGAACGCGGCCAACTTCTTCAATCGCGGCCTCGGCCATCAGCTTGTAGAGTTGCTGTTCGTCACCTCTGCGCCGTTCCATTCCACCAAATCCCGGATAGAAATCATCCCAGAACACGCCTTTGATGAAGACGACAATCGAGATCAACCCCCCCAGAAGTGCCAGCATCCAGCTTTGGAAATTCTCGAGCCGGTGCGGCGCCGCGATGAATCGCTGGACGGACTCGACAAGCGCGGCCTCCCACTCCAGACTTTCCGCCGCATCGCGGAAATGCCCCACGAACAGATTGTAGCTCGCAAGCCAGCCAAGAAAAATGGCAATCGCGAGCAGCCCCAGGAGCCGCTTCAGCAAGTTGGTATGTTGGACGTAGCGCGAAAATATCCCGCACAGGACCGACCCAAGTACGTTGATCGCAGAGATACCCACAGCAAAAAGAAAGGCCACCAACAGCGCGCCGCCAAAAACCTCGGCCAGAAACGTTCCGTTCAGCGCACTTTCAGCCACCAAGGCCAACAAGATGACCCCGATGTTGAAAATCTGGCTCTTTCGCGGAACCGCGCGCCGTTCCAGTCGGTTTCGGTCGCGAAATCGCCAGTAGTCCGCATCGGTTTCGACCACACGTTGCCTTGGTGCGTAAAGGTTCAGAGCGGCTTCCTTGGCGATGGCCTCGAAGTCACCGACAGTTCCAATCGCGACCTCTTCCACGTTGCCCGACATATCAACTGCGAGGTCAAGACGACGCCGATAGGTCGATACGTATTCATGATAACGCTGGCTCGC
Source organism: Paracoccaceae bacterium (assembly GCA_039969355.1). Taxonomy (GTDB): domain Bacteria; phylum Pseudomonadota; class Alphaproteobacteria; order Rhodobacterales; family Rhodobacteraceae; genus JL08. The sequence continues at coordinate 475 of JBDVOA010000033.1, read as the reverse complement.
CGTTTGCCAAAGATCGGTAAAATGTGAAGTGATCTGCAGTTCAACCGGATCCAGTGTATCACTATCGCCTGATGGTTCAGTCTGTTGGCCGCGTTCGGCGCCAGACTTTTCTGGTTTGAACCGGGCAACTTCCTTGGTGATATCGACGCGCTTAAATACGTCGTCCGTATCTGGTGATCCCTGTGGGAACAATCTGTCGACGAAGTCCGAAAATTTTCCCAACTTCAGCCCCCTCGATTCGTGTTCAATGTATCTTCGAGACTAACCTGCCTTGCCATCAGGCGGCTAGAGGCATCAATTTGGCTGCTTTTTCGGCATCGTATGGCGCTCGGAATTATGGACCTGTCGCGCTTTCGTGCCGCCCCAAGTGCTCGTTTAGGCCACTTTCCTTTCGAAAGCGACGGGGCTTTTCCAGCCCAGTGCTGAATGGCGACGACGCGGATTGTAGAAGCCGTTTATGTATTCGAAGATGGCC
>JBDVOA010000032.1:0-157319 GCA_039969355.1 Paracoccaceae bacterium | reverse complement strand
GCCCATACGGCAGCAAATCATCACTCCCAATCCCCAACTTCGAACCAATCCCCTGAATAGGCTCCTTAACCGCAGAACGCGCTATCTCAATGTCAGTCCTGAAAACCATCAGAAATCCCCTCCAATAAAATCAAAGCTAGTCGTTATCTGCTTCATAACCATGCCGGTAAAAAAACAGTCCGCATTTCCGACCTATCCGCTCATAGGAACGTCCAGCCGCTATTTTTGTGCGTTAAAATAAAATGGACCGCCCGCCAATCGTTCTTAATTTCGTGCCTCATCGAAATGATGCCAGACGGGTTGATCCGGGATATGAAGCTTGAAGGAGTCGCCGACACGCAAATTACCTTCGCGTTCAACCCATGCCGTCACGCCGCGCAATCCCTTTGCTGCCGCCTTAAAGCCGGTGCCATAGCCAGGTGTATCTTTATCAATCTCTTTTCCCGGGTAAACGCAGGGGCGGTTTTCCATATCAACGACAAGTGATGTCCCATCCGTGGTCTGCAATCGAGAGGAGGGCGGTACGTGGGAAAAATCCGGAATGCCCTCAACAATCATCGTTGCCCCAAGCAAGAGCGGATCAATCGATTCACCCCCCATAATCCCGGCAATCGCGTCCAGTTCCTCTCCCGAAAGAATTGAAAACTGGCGCACATTTCGAATTGTGGTTCCAGGTTTGTATTGCGCGCTTGTCCGCACACATGCGGGGCGCGTCAGGCCACCGTGGCGTTCGCCGTCGATACCTGCGAAACCAGCGAATGCCTCTTTCAGTCCAACCGATCTGATGTCTAAACTTTCATTTGGCACCCGACCCAGCCAGATGATTTTTCCAGTGAAAGACGTAGGCTTGAGGGCGGGCATAACAGATCTCCATTTTATTGCGTACCATGCCCGGCTGTTCATCTGGCCGCAACATGAACTGAGATCAAACGATCGATGGATCATTCTCAACCCACCTCGCCTTAAGCCTTTCTGGCCTGTCACAACCGCAGGCCTAAAACTCGTTTCGATAGGTAATTATGCGTGCATCAAAAAAGGCAAATTGCAGTAACCCAAACCGTAGGGCCGAAAACAAGAAAACCCCGGAACTGTTCTCAAGTTCCGAGGTTCTTATCTGATCGCGCCAGACAATTAAGTTATGCAGAGGGCTCCGGTTCCATTCCGCCGTCCGATTTAGGCGTTTTGCGTGCCTTCGCCTTTGGAATCGCCGTTACGCTGGGAGCGTTTCCTTCGTCTGGCTTGTCATCATCGTCGGGATCAACATATGGCGGTTCGCCTTTCATCACGCGTTTGATTTCGTCACCCGTCAACGTTTCGTATTCCAGCAGGCCCTGCGCCAAACGCTCAAATTCAACCGAATTCCCTTCGATCATCTTGTACGCTTCATCATAGCCCTCTTCGATGAAACGCTTCACCTCGGATTCAATCATTTCTTTGGTCTTGGTTGAGACAGAGAATCCGGCGGTGTTGCCCGAATACCCTTCATGCGCTTCTGAGTAATCGATATTACCAACTTTGTTGGACATGCCCCAGCGCATGACCATCGCCCGCGCCAGCGCACTGGCCTGTTGGATGTCACCGGCAGGTCCGCTCGAAACGGAGTCAGGACCGTACTTAAAGATTTCAGCCGCCTTGCCCGCCATCGTCATGGTGATTTTTTCACGTGCTTCGTCTTTGAACATCTGCAACTTGTCCATTTCCGGCAGCGATACGACCATGCCCAGCGCGCCACCGCGTGGAATGATGGTCGCCTTGTAGACAGGGTCAGTTTTGGTGAGTTTCAGACCGACAATAGCGTGTCCTGCTTCGTGATAGGCGGTCTTTTCCTTCTGATCCTGTGTAAGCACCATAGAGCGGCGCTCGGCCCCCATCATCACCTTGTCTTTTGAGTTCTCAAAATCTTCCATCGTGACAAAGCGACGGCCAAAGCGCGCCGCCATAAGCGCAGCTTCGTTCACGAGGTTTGCCAAATCAGCACCGGAAAACCCGGGCGTACCGCGCGCAATGATGCGCAAGTCAACATCCGGGCCAAGCGGCGTTATGCGTGCATGTACCGCCAGAATTTTTTCGCGGCCTTTGATGTCCGGATTGGCAACGGTAACCTGCCTGTCAAAACGGCCCGGGCGCAGCAGCGCCGGGTCCAGCACATCTTTACGGTTGGTCGCGGCGATGATGATTACGCCCTCGTTCGCTTCAAATCCATCCATTTCGACCAACAACTGGTTCAATGTCTGTTCGCGCTCATCATTGCCACCGCCATAACCGGCGCCCCGGTGACGGCCCACGGCATCGATCTCGTCGATGAAAACGATGCAGGGCGCGTTCTTTTTGGCCTGTTCGAACATGTCGCGCACCCGAGAAGCGCCGACACCGACAAACATTTCAACAAAGTCAGAACCCGAGATTGTGAAGAAAGGCACACCCGCCTCGCCGGCAATAGCGCGCGCTAGCAGCGTCTTACCAGTTCCCGGAGGGCCCACCAAAAGCGCACCTTTGGGAATTTTGCCGCCGAGTCGCGAAAATTTTTGCGGATTGCGCAGAAATTCGACGATTTCTTCAAGTTCTTCCTTGGCTTCATCGATGCCTGCTACATCGTCAAATGTTACGCGGCCGTGTTTCTCGGTCAGCATTTTGGCCTTGGATTTTCCAAAACCCATCGCGCCGCCTTTGCCGCCGCCTTGCATCCGGTTCATGAAGTAAACCCAGACACCAATCAGCAGAAGGAATGGAAGCAACGACATAAGGAAAGTTTGGAAGCCTGACTGCTCTTGCTGCTCGGCTTTGAAAGGAATGTCGGCTTGTGTTAAAAGTTGTGTAATTTCAGCATCTTGCGGCTTAATAGCGACATAACTCTGTCCATCGCTGCGCTCGAAGCGCACTTGCTCACCATCCAGAGTCGCCCGCGTCACGTCCCCTGCATCAACGGCGGCAACAAAATCGCTATAACTCATCTCGCGACTTTGCATCGTGGATCCGGTGCCACTGAACATATTGAACAGTGCAAGGATCAGAAAAAACAGACCGACCCAAAACACGATATTACGTAGGTTGCCCAAGGAAACTCTCCTATCAAATCGAACGAGTCATGCCCTTATCACACGACGACTAGTCTAAGATAGAGATGATATTGGTTTCTTCAATGCGATAAAAACGCCGCAAAAAACTCTTCACTGCTTGACAACAACGTTGCCGACCATCCAGCCGCGTGTCCGGCGGTCGGCGCTGACACAAGATCATCACCTTTCCACACGGCTGGTGATGCAAGTAGAGCGGCCCTTGGCTTGCCCGTCGTCTTCCAGTCCGGACACATATCAAGCCCGTCTGGCCCGAGCGCACGGACAACAAAAGCCTGTGCATTCTCGTCAGGAACGGGCCGTACAATAGGGGGCTGCAACTGCCAGTGATTGTCCCAAGGTTCGTCCAGTGCGCAACTGATGCCGGAAACGGCGTTATATTCTCGACTGACCCATAATTCGTCTAAATGGCTGGTAACAATGCAACCGCCCAGTGTGCAAGCCTGCCCGGCGCGTGCGGCGTTTATCAGTTCGGATATGGCCGAACGTCGAGGTTGGTATTGTGATCCGCTTACCCACATTACTGAGCGTACCATCAAACGCCGTGCTATTTCTTGAGGCAATGTACGAAATCGCCTCAGGCCGATGACAACGTCAGCGCCATCTACCATCACAATTTCGCGTGCAGCCAGAAAAGTATACCAATCAAGCGCCTCACGAGCCTGTCCCATCTGACTGGCCACCCGGGTCAGAACATCAGTTGTTATGCCAAGTGGTGCCAACAAATCCATTGCCTGCCGTATTTTGATCCGATCGTACCGAGTATCCAGATTGCTTGGGTCTTCTGACCAGTTGAGATCATTCTGACGTAGATAATCGCGCAGTTCCGACCGCGAGATATCCAGCATTGGGCGCACCAAGGTAACGCCGTTTTCCAATCGCCGTGTTTGCATGGCGGCAAGACCATCGACTCCGCCGCTGCGTGCCAGGCGCATGAGTACAGTCTCTGCCTGATCATCCGCCGTATGGCCGAGGGCCATCAGCGCAATTCCTTTGGAGCGGGCCCAATCCGTCATCATCTGATATCGCGCCCGACGGGCCTGTTCCTGAAGATTCCCACTACCGTCCCAATCTGACCAGGTAAGAATTTCGTGGGGTACTGACAACGATCCGGCCAGCTTCGCTACCTGCTGCGCCTCTTCATGGGAACCCTGCCGCAGGCCATGATCAACGGTAACAGCGTCCAGCAATACATCATGACACGCGCAGAAATCTGCCAACAAGTGCAACAATGCTACGGAATCTCCGCCCCCCGAGACTGCTACGCCAAGACGAGACGGAGAATTCGGTTCGAAATGTGCGGAAATGCGGTCCACCAAATGCGATTGCGCTTGTGGTCCCGTAGTTTTTTGCGTCCTACCGCTCAAGGGCAGCCCAAATTGCGCTTTTGCGCTTCAGCTTCGGTTACTGCTGGTGCACCGGGAAACCTCACGGCAACTTCTGACAGTGTCACACATGCTTCGGATGTCTGATTGAGCCCCGCAAGTGAAGTGCCTAATTTCAATAGAGACTCTGGCGCAAGCGGACCGGTTGGATCGCCACTGAAACTATCAAGATAAGCCCTCGCCGCATCGCGGATATTGCCTGTTCCTTCTAACGCTTTACCACGATTCAACGCGGCCTCGGCCGCCAATGGTCCCCCCGGATAAGTCTGACTGAACGTCGCAAACTGGTCCGCCGCTGCCTGATATTGCCCGGCGGCCAAAGCCTCTGAAGCTTTGTCGAAGTCCGCTTGTTCACTCATTGCTAGTTCTGTCGCAGGGGCTGCGGGTTTCGCGGCAGGCAGCGTCGCAGATGATTGCGGCAATTCGCCACCACCAAGCGTTGTAGTCTCACCCAACGTACTGATGTCGCCGCCTTCCAACTCGACAAGACGAAATTCCAAATCTCCAATCCGGTTGGTGCCGTCACTGACAACCCTATCAACGCGGAACTCGAGTTGTTCGGTCTTTGCCGTCAGCCGTTGCAATTCTGCCTCGATCGCATTGATCCGATCAAGCGTCGAGCCGCCTGAGGTGTCTAAGTTGGGCGCAGCCGACGTAGACAATTCCCGTTTCAGGCGCTGTACATCGACATAAAGGACGTTCAATTCCTGACGGATGTCGGCGAGAGTCTGATCGTTCTGCGCCACAGCAACATGTGGCACCACGATACTGCACCAAACCATGGCGACCAGAGCTGAAACGCGCATCTCGACTTACCCCGTCAATGCACTGGACAACACAGTCACAGCACGGCGGTTTTTGGTATAACATGCCTCGTCGCTGCAAACCTCAATTGGACGCTCTTTGCCGTAGCTCACAACCTGCAGTCGGTTACCTGAAACACCGCGCGAAATTAGATATTCACGAACCGCATTGGCCCGACGCGCGCTCAGCGCAAGGTTGTACGCACTTGTCCCCTGTTCGTCTGCGTGACCTTCAATCGTGGCAATGTAGTCGCTGTTGGTTGTCAACCACGTCGCTTGCCCATCCAGCACGCTGATATATTCCGGCGAAATGTTGAACTGATCGACCGCAAACAGGACACGGTCGCCGACACTTTGCTGGAAATAAGCAGTTGATGTCGGATCAGAGGCGCTTCCTGCAGCACCTGCACCGCCATTCGCGCCGCTTCCGTCTCCGTTTCCAAACCGACCCGGATCGGTGCAGGCCGCCAGCGCCAGCGCTGCCACCAATATCGTAGCTTTCGTTATAAGTCTCATTATGCTCGCCTCTTATTTTTTTTGATCTTTCATTCTATTCCATAGAGTTTTACCATAGGCACAGCCTTTTGTGAACGCGTCTGAAGCTCAAGCCTTACCTAATTCTGTAACGGAGACCATGACGGATCGGATCCTCCTTCCGGTGTCCGAACAGGTTTGAGGTTTCGCCCAGAAATATCCACTGAGTATAGCGATGCTACCCCACCCGCACCTTGCGTTTCGCGGGTAAACATGATCACCCTGCCGTTTGGTGCCCAGGTCGGGCCCTCATCCAGAAACGACGCAGTCAGCAAACGTTCTTCGCTGCCATCCAGACGCATCACGCCGATGTGAAAACGTCCTTTGTTTTGTTTAGTGAATGCAACAAGATCACCGCGAGGTGACCATACGGGTGTGCCGTACCTGCCTTGTCCAAAACTGATCCTGCGCGCCTCACCTCCGCTCGCGGGCATCGTATATAACTGTTGCGTTCCCGAACGGTCGCTTTCAAAAACGATTTGGCTTCCATCGGGCGAATAACTCGGCGCAGTTTCGATGGAAGGCGTATTGGTCAATCGCGTGGTTCCACCAGACGCGATATTCAGCGTATAAATATCCGTATTTCCACCTTGTGTCAGAGAATAAACCACTGTCTGACCATCTGGCGCAAAGCGTGGTGCAAAACTCATCGTGCCTTCTTGTTGTTCCAGAGCGCGGGAATTCTGAGTACCGCCAACGTCCAGCACATAGATGCGCGGGAAACCGCTTTCGTAGCTTGTATAAAGAACCCGGTCGCCGGTTGGTGAGAATCGTGGCGCCAGCACAATTGCCTCACTCCCTGTAAGGAACTGCGCATTCGCTCCATCGTAATCCATGATCGCGAGCCGTTTTTTTCGATCATTCTTGGGACCTGTTTCTGAAACAAAGACGACGCGGCTGTCAAAATAACCCCCCTCGCCCGTGATTCGGCTATAGACGGCATCGGCAACTTTGTGGGCCATCCTTCGCCAGCCGTTTAGCGTCCCGGCAAACTGCAGCCCATTGCCAAGCTCCGCACCAGAGAACACATCGTAAACCCTGAATTTCACGTTGAGCGTGTCGCCAGACACATTCACTGCACCGGTAATCAGGGCCTGAGCGTTGATCGCTTTCCAGTCGGCATATTGAATTGCCGCTCCGAAGTCTGTGACCTGCGAAATAAAGGCACTGCTTGGAAGCTCGCGAAACAAACCAGTTCCGCTCAGATCTTCAGCGATTACGCGCGCGATATTGGTCGCATATGCATCTGCTGCCGCATTTTCGGCCTCAAAATCGGGCACGGCGAAGGGCATGGGCTCAATGATGCCTTCATCTATCGTGATCCGCAGCGGCTCGCTATTAACCGTCACGGGCAACAGCAGCATCCCAAAACACACAAGGACAGTCGCAAGGTATCTCATCATTTCAACCTCATTCCTTCAGGATTAAACGTCATTTCAATTTCACGCCACTGTTCATATTTTTCCGCTGGCAAGTCATACCCACTCGCTCCACATCTGATGATGGCACGCCGGGCGGCGCCAAATGCCTGATTTGCCGCAGCATCAGATCCGCCGGAGCTATTCAGCAATTTGACCGAGCCCGGCAGTGGCTTGCCATCCTCAGCCAGTCGGACCGCGACGACCACGGTTGTCCGCAAGGCCTCGGTCGACAGGGCGCCAACGTTCCAACAATTGGAAACCGCGACACGTAGTGAATCGCGTTCACCCGCCGACATTGGAGGCCCTGATGGTGCTGACGGTTCGCTGCTCCCGGCCAACGCCTCGGCGAGGGCAGCATTGACGGCACTTTCAGTTTCTTGCGCAGATGTTTCGGGTTCTTCAGCGGGTGCAGGCTGAGCTGCCGGGGTTGGAGCCGGCGCACTTGGCCGATTGGATGGTGGCCGGATCGAGCGGGCCGGAGCGGCGGTCGCCTCGGTAACAATCTCTGTTGTGGCTTCTTCCGGCGCTTGCGCCTCTTGAGTCTCCTGTGCAGTTTCGCCCGTCTCTGCCTCGGTCACCGCGTCCTGCTCAACATCTGCAATGGCAGTTTCAGGGTCGGGTTCGGCCACCGGCTCGGGCGCGACTCTTTCGGCTGGGTTTGGCACGGCTTCTTCCTGAACGTCTGGGGCAAGAACGGCAATGTCTTCGGGCGGAGCTGGTTGATCTGGAGCCAGTTCTGGCGGCTCCACCTCTGCGAGAGGCGCAATATCTGGCACCACGTCGGGCTGTGGAGTCCCGGATATATCCGGCACCGGCTGGGTGCTTACCTCATCTGGCGGCGAAGTTGTGTCCGGAGCATCGCTGGACACTTCGGGTGTTTCGGGCAGGGCAATTTCGGTGGTAGATTGCGGTGTGCGCGACGTGGCTTGCAAGGCGGCAAACTCTGCTCCCGACATAACAGACACCTGAGTCACGTCAAAAGGCAACGGTTCTGGTGTGAATAACCCGCCAAACACAATCCAAGCGATCAAGCCTAAATGGCCTGCGCCTGAAAGGTAGGTGGCTGTATCCAACCTGTTGTTCACAATCCTGCCTCAGCCGCCGTCGTCCAGCGACGGACCCCCAATGTCTGTGACAAGCCCGATATTGGAAAACCCGCCGGCGTTCAGCGCACCCATAACTTGCATCACGTCACTGTAAGGCACGGCACCATCCGCCCGTAGAAATACCCGATCACTTTGCCGTTCGGCAGCAATTGCACGCAATTTGCCCACCAATTCGCCGCGCGGTGTCTCGGTTGTCTGGATTTGCAATTGACCATCTGCCGTCAGCGTCACTGTCAGCGGCTCTTCTTGATCGACCGGCAGAGCACCGGCTGCAGTCTTTGGCAGCTCCACGGGCACGCCAACGGTTAATAGCGGAGCGGCAACCATAAAGATAATCAACAACACCAACATCACATCCACAAACGGGGTAACATTGATTTCGGCCATCGGCCGGGTGCGATTGCGGCCACCCCTGCGGCGGGATCTGCCGCCGCCCGATGTGCTAACACCTGCGCCCATAGCCTAGCTGTCCAACTGGCGACTGAGGATGGTGGCAAATTCATCCGAAAACGCCTCGTAACCGGCGATGATCCGGTCACTGTCTGCACTTAGTTTGTTGTACATAATTACCGCTGGTATCGCGGCCAATAGACCCAGACCTGTCGCCAAAAGGGCTTCGGCAATGCCAGGAGCCACGACCGCGAGGTTGGTATTCTGCTGTGCTGCAATCTCGATAAAGGCATTCATGATGCCCCAGACTGTTCCGAAAAGCCCGACAAACGGCGCCGTGGATCCGACCGTAGCCAAAACCTGCAATCCCTTTTGCAATTCTTCCGCTTCTTTGTTGATCGCAACATCCATTGAGCGATCAATCCGCGCCGTCGCACCGGCAATAAGCCCACCATCCGTGCGGTGCGATCTGCGCCACTCCATCATGCCAGCGGCAAAGATTTTTTCGGAATTCCCACCGGGTTGCGGGCCGATCTTGTCAAACAGCCCGTCCAGCGGCTCGCCCGACCAGAATTCACGGTCAAAGGCGGCGGCCTCACCTCTGGCTGCGCGATACATTATCAATTTCCGGATGATGATGGCCCACGCCCAGAACGACGCGACTAGTAACATCAGAATCACGAGTTTTACGGTAATCGTGGCGCGCGCGAAAAGTGCCCACATGGAAAAATCAATTTCCTGCGCCATTGCCAGCGTCTCTGCTTCCATTTGCCTGCTCTTTGTTACTGGCCTATTTTTTCGGCCTTATTGGCAGCGATGCTATCTCAATCGTTCTGAGAAAGCCAATATTTAATGGATGTGCTGGCAGTTTCACGCCGCTGGTACGGTGCTGTCTTTGACACTCGTCCTGCGCCACCGGCCGCCGCGCTACAACCCTAACCAGAGTGACAGCGGCCCCGTGCTAGCGCCCAGCCCAGCAGACGGGTAGACCCCGTTGGGCGTTACACTCACCCCAACGGCCGCAGTGGGTCGAATTGGCTCGCCATCCACACCGCAGGCTGTCAGCACTACCATCACAGCAAGCAAAGCAATCGCGTTTCTCACTCCAGCGCCTCTTTCCAACGCGCAATCTGCGCACGCACCTGATCAGGTGCAGTTCCCCCATAAGACATACGCGAATTCACCGAATTTTGCACCCCAAGAACATCAAAGACCTGCACGGTAATTTGCGCATGTTCGGATTGCATATCTTCCAGAGACAGGTCAGGCAGATCGCAACCTTTGGCTTCGGCCATCGCAACAAGGCTTCCAGTAATGTGATGGGCGTCACGGAACGGCAGCCCCAGAACGCGTACCAGCCAGTCAGCGAGATCTGTCGCTGTTGAAAATCCGGCGCCAGCTGCCGCCGCCAGATGGTCGCGGTTTGCAGTCATATCCCGCACCATGCCTTCCATGGCGGCAAGCGCAAGCATCAGGTTGTCCGCCGCATCAAAGACCTGTTCTTTGTCTTCCTGCATGTCTTTTGAGTACGTCAGCGGCAGCCCCTTCATCACCATCATCAGGCCAACATTCGCCCCCATGATACGACCGATCTTGGCGCGGATCAGCTCTGCTGCATCAGGGTTTTTCTTTTGCGGCATGATCGAGCTGCCGGTCGAGAACCGATCAGACAGAGTCACAAACCGAAACTGGGCCGACGACCAGATCACCAATTCTTCTGCAAGTCGGCTGAGATGCATCGCACAGATGCTCGCCGCACCCAAGAATTCCAATGCGAAGTCTCGATCACTGACCGCATCCAGCGAATTTGACGCCGGTGACTCAAAGCCCAGTGCCTTAGCGGTCATGTCCCGATCGATTGGAAACGACGTGCCTGCAAGAGCGGCCGCTCCCAGCGGTGACGTATTCATCCGCGCGCGCGCATCGCGCATCCTGCTTAGATCTCTGCCAAACATTTCTACATAGGCCATCATATGATGGCCCCATGTCACCGGTTGTGCGACCTGCAGATGGGTGAACCCGGGCATAACCCAATCCGCCCCAACCTCTGCCTGACCGACCAGCGCGCGGCACAATGCACTTAGCGCACCTTCTGCCACATCAAACTGATCACGCACCCATAGCTTGAAATCTGTTGCAACCTGATCATTCCGACTGCGCCCGGTGTGTAGGCGCCCGGCTGGCGCGCCTATCAGGTCTTTCAGACGCGCCTCTACGTTCATGTGGATGTCCTCGAGCGCGGCAGAAAACGGGAAATCCCCCGCTTCGATTTCTGACATTACCGTGAGAAGCCCTTCCTGAATGGCCGCGGCATCGCTATCGCTAATGATACCTTGTGCACCAAGCATGGCTGCATGGGCCCTTGAACCGGCAATATCCTGCGCCGCCATTCGCTGATCGAACCCGATCGACGCATTGATCGCCTCCATGATCGCGTCCGGTCCGGCAGCAAAGCGGCCGCCCCACATTTGGTTTGAGGTTTTGTTGGTCATTAGGAAACACCTGCTGGGAGGTAACATGAAAAAGTTCTGGCTCGCGCTCGTTTATACGGCCCTTGCGTTAGGTGCAAACCCGGCGATCAGCGACATTGCTGAGCTTGAGGCGCTGCGATCAGGTGACATGAAAAAGCTGATCTTTCAAAGAGCACCGCAGCCAGTACCAACGACAGAGTTCGTCCTGCAAGACGATGGCGGCATCGGTACGCTTGCCGATTTTCGCGGGCAATACGTTTTGTTGAACTTCTGGGCGACATGGTGCGCGCCCTGCCGAAAGGAAATGCCTATGCTGTCAGAGCTTCAGACCGAATTTGGAGGCGATAACTTCAAGGTTGTGACGATTGCAACCGGCAGGAACTCTCCTGCCGGAATCAAAAAATTCTTTGATGACATAGGAATTGACAACCTGCCTCGGCATCAGGATGCAAAGCAGGAGCTCGCCCGGAAAATGGGAATTTTTGGCCTACCAATCACAGTGATCATTGATCCGAAGGGCAACGAAGTGGCTCGTTTGCGGGGCGATGCCGATTGGGCATCAGACAGCGCCAAGGCAATCTTGTTGTCTATGTTGGAACCTAATGGCGACACCTGATTAACTTTCAGTTCACTTCACCTCTCCTAAAATTTGCAACAGAAGCGTGACAGGTTGCACATTTTGTGGTTTCCTGAAGGGGCAACTTATTCAGAGGAGGATTGCCATGAGCTTGGGCTCGCATCTGTCGGAACTGAAAAAGAAGCACCAACACCTGAGCGACGCCGTGGAAGAAGCCCAACGTGCGCCCGGGGTGGATGGCCTTCAGATAGCAGACTTGAAGAAACAGAAACTGCGACTCAAAGAAGAAATCGAAAGATTATCGGCCTGAACCACCGGATCGATTTGATTTAGCACTTGCGGGCACCGCGATCAGCGCACCAGCAGTGATGAGGCAGGTTACCAATGCCAAAGCTGCTGATGAGAAGAGATTCCTGCAATCACAAGGGACAAAAATAAAAGCAGGGGCCGCATCTGAGGCCGTGCTCAATGGGCGAGTGCCACCTTGTTTTGCTTCAATATCTCTTGCATTGAACGCAAGACAGACAGCCCTAAGTCCAACGGTTGCGGCCCGACTGCTCATGCCGGAGGCCAAGCAGTCTCCTCCACAGCGAGGTGCAAAGGACCAAATGGATTGGCAGCGGAACAGCAAATAACAGCGACGGATTCGATGGGAACGCCCCGAAGTTCCCGCGGAAACACCGAACAATATTCCCGCGTAATGGCACACAGAAGGGCCGAGGAATACCCGGCCACAGCACTTACCTGAAACCAGCCACTGCCTTGGGCAATGAGGCGTGGCCTAACATATGAGAATTGCTCCGTTTGGGCGGCAGGAGCCCAGTTTAAAGCAAAAAAGTGGAGCAAATTTTAGTCAAATAATCCAACAGTTTCAGGAATATAAATGCCGACTGGAACGGTCCGAAGTTTTTGAATACTGTTAGTCAGGACGAACCAGATTAGCCCCAGCACGCCCTCGACAGAAAAGCAGATTGTGTTTGGCAACACGGGTGTCGTCGGCGCGGAATCGGCTGTCGGCAAAGCTGGAAAAGCCGATAACTACACCGCCATAAATTCAATAATGTTTGCGCGCGGGCAGGTCTTGCCAGGCAGATATCCCTAAATCAAATACTGTGAAGCCTTTGAAATAAGAGCAACGTCGACTTTTTGGCTGCTTGAAGACTGCTTTCAGAGGACGTTGGTTCGGATTATGGGAAGGTCGAAATACCATCGTCCAAGGAATGGGCCGTTCTTTCCGACCGGCCCAATTCCAACTCGAACACTAAGCGTTACACGAAGTACTGTGCACCGTTGGCAGAAATGGTCGATCCGTTGACAAAACCCGAATCGTCGGACGCAAGGAAAACAACGCAACGGGCAATTTCCTCAGGTTCGCCCAAACGACCCGCGGGAATCTGTGAAATAATGCTTTCGCGAACCTTTTCTGGAACCGCCATGACCATATCAGTTGCGATGTAGCCCGGGCAAACCGCGTTTGCAGTAATGCCTGCGCGTGCGCCTTCCTGAGCCAATGATTTTACAATACCCAAATCGCCAGATTTGGAGGCCGCGTAGTTCACCTGAGCGAACTGACCCTTCTGGCCATTGATTGAAGAGATAATGATAATGCGACCGAACTTGCGCTCGCGCATGCCAGGCCAGACCGGATGCGTCATGTTGAACACGCCCGTCAGGTTGGTGTTGATCACATCATGCCATTGATCGGGGGTCATTTTGTGGAATGGTGCGTCACGCGTAATGCCCGCGTTGTTGACCAGAACATCGACCGGACCAAGATCAGCTTCGACTTGCGCGATGCCCGCCGCACATTCATCATAATCTGCAACGTTCCACTTGTAGGTTTTGATGCCGGTCTCATCCGTAAACTTGGCCGCAGCCTCATCATTTCCAGCATAGGTGGCGGCGACTGCATATCCTGCGTCTTTTAGAGCGGTCGAGATCGCGGCACCGATTCCTCGGGAACCGCCAGTGACTAAGGCAATACGTGACATTTCTGGACTTCCTTCAATTTGAGATTATAATCTTGTTATGCGTTGCAGATCATTTGCGCAATTATATTACGCGAACTAACCGCAGGCAGTAAATGCTTACGTCCTGCGTTAATTGTTTCTAACCGGACATCCTTTGCCCAGCGTAGGCTTATTCGCGCTCGACGCAGAGGGCGACGCCCATGCCGCCGCCAATGCAGAGTGTCGCCAGGCCTTTTTTGGCGTCTCGTCTCTGCATTTCAAACAGCAGTGTGTTCAGGATGCGGCAGCCCGAAGCGCCGATAGGGTGACCAATTGCAATTGCTCCGCCATTGACGTTCACGATTGCCGGGTCCCAACCCATATCTTTGTTCACGGCACAGGCCTGCGCGGCAAAGGCCTCGTTTGCTTCAACCAGATCAAGATCTTCGGCCTTCCAACCCGCTTTTTCCAGCGCTTTACGGCTGGCATAAATCGGGCCCGCACCCATGATTGACGGGTCAAGACCAACAGTTGCATAAGATGCGATTCTGGCGAGCGGCTGGATGCCGCGCTTCGCTGCATTTTCAGACGACATCAACAGAGTTGCCGCTGCACCGTCATTCAGGCCTGACGCATTCGCAGCAGTGACAGATCCATCTTTGGTAAAGGCTGGGCGCATTTTTGCCATTGCTTCCAGATTGGCACCGTGACGAATGTATTCATCCTTATCAACCACGATGTCACCCTTGCGAGTTTTCACAGTGAATGCGGTGATTTCATCATCGAATTTTCCCGCTTTCTGCGCGGCTTCGGCTTTATTCTGTGAGGCGACAGCAAATTCGTCCTGCGCGTCTCGGCTGATCTGCCATTTTTCTGCGACGTTCTCTGCGGTCTGGCCCATGTGATAACCGTTGAACGCGTCCCACAATCCATCCCGAATCATTGTGTCGATATATTTCATATCGCCCATTTTATGCCCCGCCCGAAGCGCCGCGGCATGCGGGCTGAGCGTCATGTTTTCCTGGCCGCCAGCGGCAACGATATCTGCATCACCCAATTGAATGTGCTGAGCACCCAATGCCACGGTGCGTAATCCTGAACCGCAGACCTGATTGATTGACCATGCGGCACTTTCCAATGGCAGACCCGCATTCACATGCGCCTGTCTTGCTGGGTTCTGTCCTTGCGCGGCCGTCAAAACCTGCCCCAGAATGGTCTCAGATACTTCAGCCTTGTCGACGCCGGCTCGCTCGACCACGGCCTCTAGAACTGCGGCTCCAAGATCATGTGCTGGTGTGTTCGCGAATGAACCGCCAAAACTGCCAACTGCAGTACGAGCGGCGGATGCAATTACAACATTAGTCATGGTGGTGGTGTCCTCTAGCAGATTAAGGTTCGGGCCGGACGACGCAGTGTAGACAGCCCTTTTGCCACACTCCAATCCTACAGCCCTCGCGAGAAGCCCATAAAGGATTAGCTGCAGCGCGGCAACAGTCAGGAAAGCTGTGGGTCAGTCCGTCGCAGGTTGCTAGGCACTTGCCTGTGCAGACATGTTATCGCTCGAATCAATTTTCCAAGGGGGCCGCACGCTTGGAGCGCCAAACAGGTAACCCTGCATGCAGTCGATTCCGATCTCTGAAAGAATCTCTGCTTCCTGTGCAGTTTCCACATGCTCTGCGACAGCAAGCATGTCGAACTGTTCAGCGATGGCGACCAGAGCACCCACAAGAACCTGATTGTCAGGAGAGTCTGCAAGCCCCCTTATGAATTGGCCGTCTATCTTGACGATATCAAAATAGAAATCTCTGAAATGGCGAAAAGCAGTATACCCTGCGCCAAAATCATCCATTGCAAAACTTATGCTTTTGGACTGCAGGCGTTTCATAAAGTTAATCACGAGCTCGGGCAAAAGCATTGCGGAGCTTTCAGTAATCTCCAAAATGAGGCGCTCGCCAATGGTCGGATTTCGACTCAATCCGCGATCAAGCACCCGCATCCAGCGGTGATATCCTATTGAACGTGCTGACATATTGATGGAAAGACGCAACCCTGGATTGACTGCCAATGCGCGCAACCCTTTTTCCAACGCCAGGCAGTCAATTTGCCGCCCAAGTTCAGCAGACTCTACGATAGGCATGAAGTCCTTCGCCGGGATAATCCGCCCGGTTTCGTCTAATACGCGAATGAGGCCTTCATAAAATGCCGGTGTCGTCGGTTCCCGAGTCTGGACCACCGGTTGAAACGCTAACAAAACTTCTTTGTGCGCCACGGCCTGCCTGACCATTTCCAGCGTTGTTTTGTCGCGATCCGCTACGGCGTAGTTGATGGGTGAGTCCGCGTCGCGCGACACTCTACTTTGCTTGCGGATTCTACGTCTCACCATCACAACTCTCACCAATTGTCAGCGTGCATATTTCTGACGTGAGCTTGGCTTAGAAACGATAATATGCAATTAATATTCCCTTTTTGTTCTGATTAAGTTCTAATTGCACATAATTCAGTGGAGAGCGTTAAATGGAAAAGCGATGTGGCTGGGCCGGACCAGAACAGATCTATCTGAACTATCATGATACAGATTGGGGAGTGCCGGAATATGACAGCCGCGCCTTATGGGAAAAACTGATTCTCGATGGATTTCAGGCTGGTCTCAGTTGGCTCACAATTCTCAAAAAGAGAGAGAATTTTCGTGAAGCGTTTCGGGGCTTTGATCCAAACATTATCGCCCGTTGGGGTGACGCAGACGTTGATCGGCTACTCTCAAATGCGGGAATCATTCGCCATCGCGGCAAGATAGAAGCGACCATCGGAAATGCCCGGGCCTGGCAAAAAATCGAGCAGCGAGACGGCTTTGACACCTTCCTTTGGGACTACGTTGACGGCGCGCCCATCCAGAATAACTGGACGGCACTAAATGAGGTACCTGCCCAAACACCGCTATCGGCACAAATCTCGAAAGATCTGAAACGAGAAGGCTTTCGATTCTGCGGACCCACAATCGTATATGCATTTATGCAAGCTGTTGGCATGATCAATGATCACTTGATCGACTGTCCGCGCCACAAAGAAGTAAAAAATCTGACGCGTTGAATTGTGCCAACCCTGTTCAGATAGTCCCTACCCCTCAAGCTTTGGGTTGGCCTAGGGAAACCCTCTTGCTAAAGGTCTAAGATTGCGGTTTTCGCACAAATTCTCAACAAAAACTTAACATCGGATTGAGCTAAATTCTATGCCAGCGCCTTTACGCAAGACTGATTGAATGAGTGGAGAATAGTCCTCGCCATCGTGATCGTGGCTGTTCCCCTTATGCATAACGACAGGCGCATGCAATTTGAAAGCGGCCCGCCCGCCCGCCCGCGCCCGCAGAACGATCAATTGGGCGTCCCGACCTGATCGCGGACTGAACGGAAGGACTTCGATATTACCCAACCGGTCGTCGCACGCCGCCAGCAAATCAGGCATTCTTTCGGCCTGTTGTATTATGTGAATGTAACCTTTCGGGGACAGCCGTCTTACGCCGACCTCAAGCCATCTTGCAAGCGGCGTATCTTCGCCCAACGCTGCCTCACGCCAATCGTCACGCGCTGCCGTACCCCGCCCTCGTCTGAAATAAGGTGGGTTTGCGATTACGTGGTCGAACTGCTGCTGACGCACAGCCATTGGCAAATCAGTCAAATCCGCCTCGATGACTGAAAAATTTGCACCGCTCACGGCTGCGTTCCGTCGGGCAAGTTCAGCATAGTCCGCATGCCGCTCAATGCCGCACAGTTTCAGATCAGCAACTCTTGCCGCAAGACATAACGCCGCAGCCCCTGCCCCGCATCCCAGCTCTAGAACCGATTGACCTGCGGTTGCATTAACACTGGCTGCCAACAGGACCGGATCGACCCCGGCGCGATACCCGCGTCTGGGTTGGAAAAGATGCAATTTTCCACCTAAAAAAGCATCATACGACAGCGCATCTTCGGCAAACATCAGGTTGGCTGGCCCAGATCGATACTATTGTCTCTCATCACTTTCAGGGCATGATCATAGTCATCAAGGCGCACCATCATTCTGCGCGGGAAAATGCCAATGCCGCCTTCGAGTATGCTCATGTTTACGTCCATTTCAAAGCAGTCTATATCCTCTCCTTGCAGGAGGGCGGACGCGAAAGCGATGATGGTCGGATCAGTCGTGCGCAGAAGTTCCTTCATGGTCTGGATGTAAAAGCAACGCGGCAGAAATGTCGAGCCGTCAAAGAGGGTTAACGTGCACAGCGCATTGGTGTCAAAAAAGCCACATGAGCAGTTGGCTATTCATCTTGAAGCAGAACTGGATCAGGTCAACACGCTGATCCGTGCACGTATGGCTTCAGAGCATGCGCCACGCATTCCTGAGGTAACGGCGCATCTGGTCGAGGCAGGTGGCAAACGATTACGCCCCATGCTCACGTTGGCTACGGCCAAAATGTGCGGCTACGCCGGGCCTTACCATATACATCTGGCCGCAACGGTTGAGTTTATTCATACGGCAACTTTGTTGCACGATGATGTGGTTGACGAAAGCGGTCAGCGACGTGGACGACCGACTGCAAACCTGCTTTGGGATAACAAGTCTTCGGTTCTGGTCGGGGATTATCTATTTGCACGAAGCTTTCAGCTAATGGTTGAAACTGGATCATTGAGGGTGTTGGACATCTTGTCCAATGCTGCAGCGACGATTGCTGAAGGTGAAGTATTGCAACTCACCGCCGCCCAGGATCTCGCAACAGACGAGGCGGTTTATCTGCAGGTGGTGCGGGGCAAGACAGCCGCGCTTTTCTCGGCCGCAACCCAGGTTGGTGGCGTAATTGCCGGAGCACCCGAAAGCCAGCTTGAGGCGCTATTTGAGTATGGAGACGCCCTGGGCATAGCCTTTCAGATCGTTGACGATTTGCTGGATTATCAAGGAGTTGCAGCTGCAACGGGCAAAAACGTTGGCGACGATTTCAGGGAACGCAAGCTTACGCTGCCTGTGATAAAAGCCGTCGCAAAGGCCGACGACGAAGAGCGCGCATTTTGGGTACGTACGATCGAAAAAGGTCGGCAGGATGGCGGTGACCTCGAATACGCGCTGGGCTTGCTCGCGCGACATGACTCACTTGAAGCGACCCGGCGCGAT
Organism: Paracoccaceae bacterium; assembly: GCA_039969355.1. Taxonomy (GTDB): domain Bacteria; phylum Pseudomonadota; class Alphaproteobacteria; order Rhodobacterales; family Rhodobacteraceae; genus JL08. The sequence goes on along the minus strand of JBDVOA010000032.1, from coordinate 138,470 downwards.
GCAATTGAGTGGGCAGGAAAGGCAAAGGCAGCGCTCAACCGGATGCCGGATCACGCCATTCGTACCATGCTTCTGGATGTGGCCGATTATGTAGTAGAGCGCATCAACTAAGTAGCGCCACATCCTGATTGCCCAATTCGGTCGCAACTACCCACCAGTCGGAATGGGCAGATTGCAGTGTATTTGCCGCCATCTCTGCCTCGTTGGCCGAACGGTAGAGACCAAAGCATGTGGCACCGGACCCCGACATTCGTGCAAGTTGGCAATTTGGTGTGGCCGAAAGACTATCCAATGTCACGGATATTTCGGGGGTCAGCCTGATCGCTGCTGACTGGAGGTCGTTCCGCTGACGCCGCAACCAAGGTATCAGAACCGCAATATCCGAGAGATTGTCGGGGAGCTCTTCCATCGGTGCGTTGTTCGGTTGCTCCAAGGATGCAAATACCGCCCTAGTCGAGACCTCCAAGCGTGGGTTCGCCAGAACGACCGAAAGAACGGGGAAGCTTTCCACTGGCGCAATCACTTCTCCAATTCCACGAATGTGCGACGCTGTACTTTGCACACACATGGGTATGTCTGCGCCCAGAGCCAACAACGACCGCATGGTAGGGACATCGTCGCGCCCGCCGTCCAGTTGGCAAATCGCCCTGAAACAGGCGGCAGCATCGGCCGATCCGCCGCCGATACCAGATGCGACGGGTAGGTTTTTGACAAGCTCAATCTGCAACGGCCCTGCCTTCGGAAAGGCGGTAGCAACTTTTTCGACAAGGTTATCACGATTGGTGGGAACGCCAGCAGCTTCCGGGCCAGTTACCGTTAGGCCGGGACGCGTTGACGGGTTGACGGTTACGAAATCTCCCACGCTGGCAAAACCAACCAGACTGTCCAACAAGTGCTTTCCGTCTCCACGCTTGCCGGTGACATGCAGCGTCAGATTGACCTTTGCCGGAGCAAATGCCCTAGCCGTCATTTTCGTCTTGGGCCAGTTCCAAGGGCGGCGCACCTTCTTCTTCAAGGACCTGATCCAAGCCAACCTCTAACTTGCGACGAATACGTTCCGCTTCTTTTTCTTCAGGCTCAAATGAAAGCGCGCGGTGCCATTGAAACTGCGCCTCACGCTTGCGCCCGACGGCCCAGTAGACGTCCCCAAGATGATCGTTCACAATTGGGTCAACGGCCTCCAGCTCAACCGCCCGTTCCATGTGCCCAACTGCTTCTGAGTATTGACCAAGCCGGTAGAGCACCCAACCGAGTGAATCCACGATGAAACCACTTTCCGGACGCGCAGCTACCGCCAATTCGATCATGGCCAAGGCTTCGTCCAGATGGACACGTTTTTCGACCATCGAATAACCAAGATAATTCAACACCTCAGGCTGTTCGGGGCTTAGCTTAAGCGCGGCGCGAAAGTCGGCCTCCGCGTCGGGCCACATATCGAGCCGTTCATGAGATATTCCGCGCGCGTAAAACAAGAACCATCGCGACGGGGCGGTGTCAGTTGTCAATTCCAGCGCCCGATCATAAGAGGGAATAGACGCAGCATAGTCTTCGAGCTGGCGCAATTGATTGCCCAGTGTCGAATGCACAACAGGCAAATCCGGGTAGGTCCGCGTCAACTGCTCCAGCACTTCAATTGCCGCATCCGGTTTTCCGCTTTTTCGGAGTGCGGTCGCTCGTCCCAACTCCGCCGCGTGATGCGCGCTATGGTCATCAGGTACGCGCTTGTAGACCGCGATGGCGAGATCATATTGGCCCAGTTCCTCCAGCAGTTCTGCGCTCAGCAAAATTGCATCGACATGATCTGTGCGCAAATGCTCCGCCATGCGAGTGTAGATCAGGACATAATCCGGTGCGGCTTCGCTGAGCAGCGCTGATCCAACAGCAAAGAACACCTCTGCCATGCCATCGTTCACAGAACTGACATGTGTAAATGGTAGCGGTTCTCCATCATTCAGCCGGGCCACCAGGTCTTCTAATTCAGGGTCAAGACGCCCGGCAAAAGTCTCGTCGAGCAGCGCTAATGCATCGGCATTGCGGCCCAGCTGAGACAGGATTTCCGCATGCGCCATCGCCCCGCGCCGTGTTCGCGTGATATTGCCAGCCTCTTGGCCCGAAAGAATTGAGTCCGCCCCCTCAAAATCGCCGACCATCGCAAGCGCCAGCGCCTTGTGGTAGAGTGCAAAGCCGTGCAACCCCACGTCCTGCGCCACCAAATCAAAGCGCTCCAAACCCTGCGCAACAGATCCGTTTCCGATATGCGCCCATGCTTCGACCAACCCATCGACCAGAGGTCCGATCCCCACAGAAACAGGATCTCGTTCAAGTAGCGCAGCATAGTTTTGCTTTTCGATCAGATCGGCGGTCACGATCATATGTGCAATCTGACTGCGCAAACCAGCGGCCTCAATCCGCTGCGCCATTGGTAGTGCCCGGTCAATCCGCCCAAGCGACAATTGCGCCAATGCGGCGCTCTCCATCAACTGGGGATCACCGATGTTCTTTACGAGCGCGCGAGTAAAATACTCGGCCGAGGCCTCAAAGTCGCTGGCAATCGCCGCTTGCCTGGCGGCCAAATAGGCCCCCGAACCAGAGTCGGCCGCTGCAGGGGCTGCATTGAATACAGCCAATGCCGCACATAGCGCTACGCGCGTTTCGATATAATTCAAATGCCCGGCCTCTTTTTGCTTTGTTGTGCCTCGATGAAATAAGATAAGCGCAAAACAGCTAACGCGCAATGGTTGCTGCGCGTGACCAAGGCTGTGTTAAGCCGAAGCAAAGTCCTGTTTAGATTTGCCGGCGGCTGGTTTTTTTCGATTACATATTGGGGTAATTGGGTCCGTCCCCGCCCTGCGGTGTTGTCCAGGTAATGTTTTGCGCCGGGTCTTTGATGTCGCAGGTTTTGCAGTGGACGCAATTCTGGAAGTTTATGACGAACTTCGTGTCCTTGCCGGGCTCTTCGACAAATTCGTAGACACCCGCCGGGCAATACCGCGCTGAGGGACCCGCGAATTGCGGCAAATTCTGAGCCACCGGAATAGCACTGTCCGACAACCTCAGATGTGCGGGCTGGCTTTCCTCATGATTGGTGAAGGAAAACGCAACATTTGTCAGCCGATCAAAGGACAGTGTGCCATCAGGCTTGGGATAATCAATAGGCTGGTGCTTGCTGGCCTCTTCGGTCGCTTCTGCATCGGATTTACCGTGGCTCTGGGTACCAAACAGTGAAAAACCAAACGTGTTGGTCCACATGTCAATCCCGCCAAAAGTCAGCGACGCCATTAACCCGTATTTCGACCACAACGGTTTGACATTGCGCACTCTCTTGAGGTCCTGACCGATCGCTCCGCCACGTACTTCTTCCTCGTAAGCGGAAAGTTCGTCCCCGCCTCGGCCTTCTTGAATTGCTGCGAACGCGACTTCTGCCGCCGCTTTGCCGGACAGCATTGCATTATGATTGCCTTTGATGCGCGGCACGTTGACCATTCCGACCGAACACCCCAGGAGCGCAACACCCGGCGCAACCATCTTTGGCATCGACTGATATCCGCCCTCAGAGATCGCGCGCGCGCCGTAAGCTACGCGTTTTCCGCCCTTCAGGAGTTCCGCCACCATAGGGTGATGCTTGAAGCGCTGGAATTCCATATAGGGGAAAAGATGTGGGTTCTTGTAGTTCAGATGGACGACGAAACCGACGTAAACCTGATTATTTTCAAGGTGGTAAATGAACGATCCGCCCCCGGCATTTCCCCCCAATGGCCACCCCATCGTATGGGTTACTGTGCCTTCACGGTGTTTATCTGGGTCGATCTCCCAGATCTCTTTCATACCAATGCCGAATTTTTGCGGTTCCTTTCCTTTTGAAAGGTCATATTTGGCGATCACTTCTTTGGACAAGGAACCACGCACACCCTCCGACAGGAACACATACTTTCCGTGCAACTCCATTCCCGGCTCATAACCATCGGATTGCGTCCCATCCGGATTCAGACCAAATTCACCCGCAACAACACCTTTGACAGCGCCGTTTTCGCCATAAACCAGTTCTGAACACGCCATACCGGGAAATATCTCAACGCCAAGTTCTTCGGCTTGCTCGGCCATCCAGCGGCACACATTCCCCATGGAAACGATATAATTACCGTGATTGTTCATCAATGGCGGCATGGGGAAATTCGGAATACGGAGTTGCCCCGCTTCTCCCAGCATATAAAAGTTATCCTGTCTGACCGGAACTTTAATCGGGGCTCCTTTTTCCACCCAATCCGGTATTAATGCATCAAGGCCGCAGGGGTCCAATACAGCGCCCGACAGAATATGGGCACCAACTTCGGATCCCTTTTCCAGCACAACTACATTCAATTCTGCATCAAGCTGTTTCAAACGAATTGCTGCCGACAGCCCGGCGGGCCCGGCGCCCACGATCACAACATCATATTCCATTGCTTCACGTTCAATATCGGCCATCCTGAGTTTCCCTTTACGGTTTGTGGCGCGATGCAGCGCGCTGGCGACATATTCTTTCGCGCTTGGCTAGCGCAGAGGCGCGCGCGTTGCAATCATGTCTCGATCGAAAACAAGAGAAAATAACCTACTTCACTTAGTTTGGGATCACAGGTCGATCCAAGAACGATGCCCATTCGGCTAATCAGCAGCGCCAACGATCGGATCAGGCACATCACCCATCAAATAGCGTGGCCCTTTTCCTTTGCTCTGAACCCGGTCCTTTGGATTGTACAACGCACACTTTGGCAGCGATAGACAACCACAACCAATGCACCCATCCAGGTTATTGCGCAGCTTTTTCAACGTTTCGATCTTCGCATCTAATGTCACCCGGAATCCGACACTTATCGCTGCCCAATCTGCGGGAGTCGGCGCCCTGCCGTTCGGCAATCGATCGAGTTGATCTCGAATTTCTTCCAAGGAGAAATCAAATTGTTGCGCGATCATGATGAAACTAAGACGGCGAATGTCTGCACGCTCAAATCGACGCTGTCCGCCTTCATTGCGCCATGCCTTCACCAACCCTTGCGCCTCATAATACCGGATTGCAGATACGGCGAGGCCGGTTCGCCCTGCCAGAAACCCAATTGATAATCCATCGTTCTTTATCACAACAAACTCCTTGACCTAAAGTTAGGTTTAGGAATTACAGTGAACCAAATCAACCTCGAAAGGAAGTTAAGATGGCTACATATCTAGAGCATACGAACTTTACCGTGTCAGATACTGACGCAACTGCGAAATGGATGTGCGACTTGTTTGGATGGCACATTCGCTGGTCCGGAGCGTCCCTGGACGATGGCCGCACCATCCACGTGGGCACTGATACGCATTATCTGGCACTTTATTCGCCGGGCGCACCAAACGAGGCAACCGATAACAACTACAAGACCATCGGTGGCCTCAATCATATTGCTGTGGTTGTGGACGACATCGACAAAATGGAAGTACAGGTAAAGACCGCTGGATTCACGCCGGAGAAGCATGCCGACTATGAGCCCGGCAAACGATTCTATTTCCATGATCACGATAACATCGAATATGAAGTCGTCGCTTACGATTGATTGCCCGCGAGCAGGGCGATGCCGGTCGTTGCGCGTCTTGCTCTTGCATTCCCCTGCCGCTTTGGGTCAGGTATCTGCCAGATAACCGGTGGACCTTTCTAAGGCCACCCTGATGCCTTGGAAGACCTGAACATGGACAAGATACCAATGACCCGCGCGGGCCATTCAGCGCTCGAACTTGAGCTAAAGCAGTTGAAGACAGTTGAGCGACCTGCGATCATCAAAGCAATCGCTGAAGCGCGCGAACATGGTGATCTTTCAGAAAACGCAGAATATCATTCTGCTCGCGAAAAACACTCTTTCATCGAAGGCCGGGTGAAAGAATTGGAAGGCGTGCTGAGTCTGGCCGAAGTCATTGACCCCGCGAAACTGTCCGGTGCGATCAAGTTTGGCGCCAAAGTGACGCTTGTTGACGAGGATACTGATGAGGAAAAGACCTGGCAAATCGTCGGCGAGCACGAGGCGAATATCGAAGCCGGTCTTTTGAACATCAAATCGCCGATTGCCCGCGCCCTGATTGGAAAAGAACAAGGCGACAGTGTAGAGGTTCGCACGCCTGGGGGTGAGAAATCCTATGAGGTACTCAAAATCGTCTACGCCTAAAAGGCCGCGAAATGACTGAAAATGATCCAGTGCGCCCAACACCTTTGGGCATCTACGACAAGCCCCGCCGCGATCCAATATCCGGGATCGAGGTCATTGCAGGTGGGTTGAGTGCGGCGTGGCTGATCGGTGCGGTGATCTTTTTCTTGTCGATCCCGAAGACCGAAGCCAGCGATGGCAGCGATCTGACCAGCCTGCGCTTTGTTATAACGATTCTTGCGATTTTTATGCCGGTTGCGATGATCTGGGTTGCTGCTACTGCTGCGCGCTCTGCGCGTGTCATGCGCGAAGAAAGCCAGCGGCTACAGACAGCCATCGATGCAATCCGCCAGGCCTATGTCTCGCAAAACCAAAATCGCAACACGGCTTCAGAGCCGTCGGTCAAGCGTAAGCTTGATGAAATTGCAGCCGCCACCCGTAAGACTGAAAGTGCAATGGCAACATTCTCAAGCCGCCGCGACCAGGTGGCTCTGCGAACTGCGGCTCCCAAGGTTGACGCCAACCCTTCTTCGGAAGAACAAGCCTCTCTCGCATTGGGCACCCCAGCTGAAGAGTTGGATCCACCCCTGGATCGACCAGATTTTATTCGTGCGCTCAACTTCCCCGAAACCGCCGAAGATCAGGAAGGTTTCAACGCGCTGCGCCGGGCGCTGCGAAACCGCTCTGCCGCCCAACTGATTCAGTCCGCACAGGATATTCTGACACTGCTGTCACAAGATGGCATTTACATGGATGATCTTCGCCCCGACATGGCAAGGCCAGAGATATGGCGCCACTTTGCTAGTGGCGCACGCGGGCGACCCGTAGCAGCACTCGGAGGGATCCGCGATCGCTCCTCTTTGGCGCTAACGGCCGGGCGCATGAAGCAAGATCCCATTTTTAGAGATACAGCCCATCACTTCTTGCGGATTTTTGACAAGATGTTTGCTGACTTTGAAGAAACCGCGACAGATTCAGAGATTTCGGCGCTGTCCGAAACCCGAACTGCCCGCGCCTTCATGTTGCTCGGTCGAGTCGCGGGAACATTTGACTAGCAGATACTGACGCCAAATTGCCATCAAGATAAAAAGTCTTTGGTTCATTCTACCTGATAACTGACGAAACCGTTCATGTGGCACCCAATTTTTTTTACACCCTCTAGGTAAGCCCAGACGGCGAAAAATTGCTGTCTCAATCCGTGTTGCGCCGATGCAAGGGTCCACACCCGCGGCACGCTAAGATTCAAATTTGGGCGTCTAAGTTACCGCAATCAGGGGTTCGCGACACTCCGGAATATTCTAAACATAGAACGAGGGTCTCTTGGTCGCCATTTTTGCGCCAGATCAAGCGACGGACTTTCTACAAGCCGCCAAGACAACCACCCTAGGAAAATAGAGAGCGTCGCGGAAAGAAGGAAGTTTTCGTAGTGACTTTGCCCGGGGTTCAACGACGCCGCCACCTGCTGCGCGAACCAACCGTATATATAGATTCCATAGGAATAATCGCCTATCTTCCCTTCGAGACCAATATCTCTAAGCCCAAAGCCGATATAGAAGACCGTGTAACAGATCGAAAACATCAGCAGACCCAAGAACACTTCTTTGTTGTCATAAGCGATGTACGGTAAAGCAAGAAGCACAATGCAGATGCCACCATGAAAAACGATATATTTGCGAAGGTAAAATGCGATACATCCGAGCAAAAAATACCGTGTCGGCGATGCATAGGAAGTGTGATTCATGATCACCGGCATTGAAGGGTGATCAACAAATGAAAAGACGATCATACCGGCGAGCAATGCGACAATGCCAATACAGCGAAATCTGAGGAAGCGACCGTGTTGGCTGGGTGTCAAGCCCACAAGAGCCAGTATGGCGAACAGCAAGTAAACACGAATCTCTCCTGGTAGCGTCCACCAACTGCCGTTCAAAGTCTCTGTAATCCGGTTGTCCGGAAATGCTCCGGTGATTTTGAAACGCACGTTGTCGAGAATCATATTATAACGCATGAATTCCCAAACTTCTTCTGAGTTGAAGAAACTCAGACCGTCTTCGCGCCGATAAACAACAAAAACATAGACAAGCATCACTATCAGGCAAACGAAAACACCTGGATAGATGCGAGCAATTCTTTGTTTTACCCAGTCCGCGATGTTGGGTTTGAACCAATAGCTACGCGTAACAAGAAAGCCCGACAAAGCAAAGAACGCGCTCACAGCTATTGTACCGGAATATGTGTGCCCGTTCATGAGAACTGCCAGCGGATCGCGTTCGGTCGTCTGAACCAGCGCATAGGAATGGCCCCAAATCACTGCAAGAGCAGCCACCAATCTGACCAGCGACAGGTTGTTATTTCGCCCGGATGTGTCTGAACAGGAAAGATTGTGCATTAAATCCAACTAAAACCATACAGGCTATAAATATAAAACGGTGTCGCCGAATGTGTTGAACTACAAGCCTCTGACACTTCGGTCAATGTTTCTTCATCGGCTGGGTGTCGGTATCAGCAAAATCAAAGATTTCGCCTGTCAGCCACGCCGGCCAGTCGCGCTCGAAAAAGGACTTGGCGTCCTCGTCGAACGATCGGATCGGGCGGGTGGTTATGACTATTTCATCACCATCCAATCGCACAAGAATTTGAAATTCTTTATCCTCGTCACGTTCAGGGCGGAAGCGAACGTCTGACAGGGACCCCGTCCGCGCCTTTGGCAAGGATGTCCCTTCAGGATCGCAAATGGCGCGGGCACCGCGGCTGCCGCCTCCGGCTGAGATATAGAAATCCAACGCTGCAAGCACTGCTTCAGAGGCCAGCGCCATTTGTTGCCATTGCAAGACGCGGCCCGCTTCACTGTTGCGTACGAGCGATATGCCGTCTTGGCGGATCGCTGCATTAAGCCGCTGGGCCCCCATATGCGCTTGCTCCACGTCCTTGGCCGTACATAAGATTCCAGCATGGTCGCTCATCCGGGCTTGCACCTCTGCGCGGATATCCTTGATAGCCAGTTGGCTTTGAAAATTCAGCGCGGCGCTAATTTCGCGAACCGCTGACCGCGTTTGCGTGGCGTTAACTGCGATCGATGGCGCATTTGCGAGACAACTGGCCGCGACATGTTCGGCGACGCGCGTACCAAAGACCTGGCCTGCATTCAACGCAGACCCTCCCGGGCGAGTTGCGCCATGGGTGCCTGCTGCTTCACCGACTGCATAGATTCCTGCGATATTCGAGCGACCCCAAGTGTCGACCGCGATGCCACCGTTCATGTGCTGATTGTTCACTGCAAACTCAAGCGGATCTGAAGTGATATCAACCTTGTAGCGCTTGTAGAGTTCAATCGCGAGCGGGTTCATGTGGCGCAATCGGTCGATAGGCAAGTCGCGGTCTGCACCGGCTGTCTTCAAATAAACTGCCACGTCGTCATCCAATCGATCCAGACTAAACGGCAGATCCCCGGGCACAGGCAAAAGGTTGCGGTTAAAATCCAGATAAACCCGCCGTCCCTTTTGGCTTTCGCGGAAAATCGCCAAATCCACCAGACTGGATTGATATTCCAGCATGCGGCTCGCGTGGAAGGGCCATTGGTATCCCTTGCGGAAGATATTTGATGCCATCTCCTGCGTGGTGCGATAATAGTTCGCGAGGAAATGATGCTCATTGCCATCTGCGTCGAGCGAGTAGATATGCGGGATCACCTGCACATAGGTGCCGGAAAGATTCCAAGGGAAGCCTTCGCGCCGTGTGCCGATGCCAAACTGGCTTTCGGTGATGTTGACCAGTTCAAGACCGGTTTCAAGCGCAAGCCCCATGGTACCGAAACAACCGTTGGGAAAAACACTGTCGCGATAAAGCTCGCCGGGGCCACCCGCGGCAATAACGAGTGCGGCGCATTGGAACAATGCCAAACCGTAAGGGTTCGCTTCGGTGCTGACCTTGGGCCGGATTGTCAGCACCCCGACAACGCGAGCCTGATCGCCCTGCCCGTCGGTCAGTACTTTGACCGCGGTCGTATGGTTGTAGATTGGGATATGCAGACGCAATGCTTCCTCGGCCAGAACTTTGACCATCAGACGCGAGGTGCGCGGCCCGCACGACGTGGCTCGCCCGACCTCGTCATGGTCCGTCTTATAGCGCAGCGTACCGCCCAGGTCGTCCTGTGGCAGCGGCAATCCCAGATATTGCAGGGACGCCATGGCACGGATGGAGCCCACCGCTTCTATATATGCGGTGTCTTCGTCCATCGCCCCGCCCGCTCGAATCGCGGCAGCCATCGCTTGGAAGTTGTCTCCCTGATCCTTGGTATTGGCAGTGTGCAACGTCTGCTTGTCAGACCCCGAACACGCTGAAGTGCCGCCCCAAGCGCTTTGGCTGATAATGGTGACATCTACGCCGCGACGTTTCATCTCTACGGCGGCGCGCAAACCGGCGGCCCCGCTTCCAATGATCAGACTGCCACAGCGAAACACCGGGATGTCAATTCCTGCGACCTCATGATGATCCACAGCGGCAGGTGCAACCGTGAGACGCGGCAAGGTCACATCGGTCAACGCGTCAAGAATGTGTTGGGGGACTGACAGGCTCATTGGTCAATCTCCATTGCGACTGAGCTATAGGTCATATGACCTCGACCCATGCTTTCTGACGGGAAGACTCCATGCAGGCATCCACGATCTGGCAAATGTGATGGCCTGTCTCAAAAGTCGGCCACATCGGCTCGTTCGAGACGATCGATCGCACCACCTCGGCTGCTTCAATGATCTTGCTTTCATTGTAGCCCAGCGCAAAATTAGGCAGCGGCAGCAACGCGCGATAGGTCTCGTGTTCGGGGCCCACGTCAATTTCGCGGTATCCGCGGCGTCCGACTTTGTCATCGTTAGAATAGAAACGAAGCCTGTTCACCTCGTCATAAGTGTAAGCCAGACTGCCTTTGGTGCCGTAAACCTCGTAGGTCTGCATGAATTTGCGCCCGGTGGCTACACGGCTAAAATCAATCAGACCACGTGCACCATTTGCGAAGTGACACAGGATGTTGGACCCGTCGGGGTTGGTCACATCGGCCCATTGTTCATTACCTGTTAGGGCCGTTTCTCTGCCCAATCCGACACCTTCCACCACCGGACGCTTTCCAGTCACGATAAAGTTGTCTGCGATCAGCGAACTGACTTTGCCCACCAGAAACTCCATGAAGCTAAACACATGGCTTCCGGTGTCACCGATGATGCCGGTGGGAGCGAGATCACCGCCGGCGCGCCACATATACGGAGCCAACGGGTCGCCGTACATGTCCACATGCTGGCAGGCTTTGAACAGCTTGATCTCACCAATTTCACCGACATCAATGATTTCCTTTGCGAGGTCGTGCACCGGATTGCGCGGGAAGGCATGACCGACCCGCGTGATCAATCCCTTTTCAGAAGCGATATCAGCCAATTCACGCGCCTGCTTGGCAGTGTCCGCCAAGGGCTTTTCGCAAAAAACATGCTTGCCCGCTAGTAACGCCGCTTTCGCCACCTCGTAGTGTAGATTGTCCGGCAGGCAGATGTCGATCAGATCCACATCGGGGTCGCCTACGGCTTCTTGCCAAGAGCGGAGGATTTTCGCGCCGGGTGCACGAAAAGCGAGTTCCTTTGCAGCTTGCGGATTAGAGGAGACCAACGCAAAAACCCGAGCAGTTCCGCCGGCATCACCGAAGAAATGGGGAAAGGTCTGGTAGGCCATAGTGTGCACCCTACCCATCCATCCGGTTGCGCCCAAAACCGCGACGTTTACTTTTGTCATAGTCTCTTTCCTCTCATCAAATCTCGCACTGGCCTGGAGCGTTCCATATAATAGCGCTGGAAACTTGCGATCTGTTCCGTTTCCACATCCTAAATTTCAGGCGCCGCTTGACGCTCGTCTCACAAGTGCAACCGGGCTACGCTCTGTCACGCTTGGGGCAGTGCCATCTTTGACCCAAGCCAGTATCTGGTTCGCCGTTGATTTGGCAAAGTCAGGGATGTTGCAGCTGACCGAGGTCAAAGGTGGATAGCTATCTTTGCAGTCTTCAATGTCGTCAAAGCCCACAACACGCAGTTCTGTGCCAATCCTGACGCCAAGCTCAAGGCCTGCAGACAAAACGCCCAACGCCACAAGATCATTGAAGCAAATGACTCCATCGACTTCCGGGTTTTCAGCCAGAAGCTTGGCTGCCGTGGCCTTGCCAAACCCCCGTGTCGCTTGCCCAGTCAGGATAACGGGTTCCATACCAATTTCGGCCAACACTGAAAGATATCCACTCATGCGTTCCTCGGTCACGGCACGGCCCTCAAGCCCGCCCATAAACGCGATCCGTTTGGATCCCATCTCCAGAAGGTGTTCGGTCGCGAGGCGCCCTCCCCGATCATAGTCGGGTGCGAAAAATGGAAACTCGGAATCGCCTCTTTTTAAGGAACGGAACACCTGCAGCGTCGGCGTGTTTGAGGCGTACAATACCGCGAGCGCTTCCTTTTCACCGCCGTAGCTAGGCGAAATGATGAATCCGGACACGCCATGCTCCACCAGCGATGATATCATGCGGGTTTGCAGCTCGGGATCTTCGTCAGTATTTGCCAATACAGTTGCAAAGCCATTGCGGGCAAGCTCCATCTGAAAGAGCGTTGCAAATTCAGTGAAGAACGGGTTTCGCAGATCATTGATGACCAATCCGATTAGGCCGGAGGAGGAGGACCGCAACGTCGCCGCAGAGCGATTATAAACATACCCAATCTCTGCCATAGCTTCGCGAACGGATACACGGGTGGCTTCTTTCACAACTGACGACCCTTGCAGGACCAGGCTAACGGTTGATTTGGAAACGCCTGCCAGTTTCGCAACATCCAAGATTGTGGGTCGATCCTTCATTTCGCCGCCATGTCCTATTGCTACGTTCGGCTTCGTTGCCCGCGCACGCCTTTAAACGTCCAGATCAAGCACCAAGATACCGTCTAACCCGCCGGTGGCATTGGCTACTAGCTGGCCGCCCAACGCTTTATGTTCTTCGTTCTCAGCGTAGTTTCTTAATGCACCCCAGCTACCAAAATCGATGACGAAGCCGTGCATGTAACCGCGCTCTATCTGTTCCGGGCTTTCTGAGCGCCCACCGGTAAAATTCTTCGCTCCGGGCAGCTTGTCAGCCAGTGCCGACAAACCCTCGTAGATTTCTATGATCTTGTCTTCATGTGTCTCGGGTTTGAATTTGGTCAAAACGATATGGCGGATCATGATGTCATTCCCTGGTCTTGCTTGATCATGTCTGCTGCTTTTTCGCCGATCATGATGGAAGGTGCGTTTGTGTTAGATGAATTTACAGTCGGCATGATCGAGGCATCGGCGACCCGAAGACCTTCGATGCCGTTGAACCTCAAACGTGGGTCGAGCACTGAGTCGGCATCGCTGCCCATTTGGCAGGTGCCCGCGCAATGGTGCGAAGTTTTGGAATGAGCGCAAATGAAGTTAAAATAATCTTCATCCGTGCGAACGTCCGGTCCGGGCAAACGCTCTGCCAGAATGTAGGGCTTCAACGCATCCTGACTAAGGATGTCTTGCACCAGTTTCAAACCTCTGATCGACATCTGCCTGTCGTAGGGGTCAGACAGGTAATTCGGGTCGATCAGCGGCATGTCCGCAGGATTGTCGCTCTGCAGTCGCACGGTGCCGCGTGAGCGCGGGCGCAAATGACAGGCATTCAACGTCACCCCGCCTTTAGGCATGGCCTGGACGCCCGCTTCGATTCCGGTGCCAAGACCCAGATGCATTTGAATATCCGGGGACCGCGCGTTTTCATCCGCGTACCAGAACCCGCCCGTTTCAAACAGGCTGGACGCTACAGGCCCTTTACGAGTGAACAGATATTGAAGACCGGCAAAAGCCGATAAATGAAGCTTGGCAAAGCGATCATAAGTGTGCGGGCCGCTGACCTCGCAGATTGCGTAGAGGTCGAGGTGGTCCTGCAGGTTGGAACCAACACCCGCTTGATCATACTCCACTTTGATGGCAAGGGCCTTCAACTCATCCGCCGGACCGATGCCAGACAGCTGTAAAAGCCGCGGCGAACCAATGGCACCGGAGGACAAGACCACCTCGCGATCTGCAGTGATCTTCGTACCATCGGCCATTTCTACCCCTTTGGCGCGGCCGTTTTCGACCGTGATCCGACGTACCTGTGCCTGCAACTGAATGGTCAGGTTCGCACGCGATTTGGCAGGGGACAGAAATGCCATTGCAGCCGAAGACCTGCGCGCCTTGCGTTGGGTCAGTTGGTAGAACCCAGCGCCATCCTGTTTGGCGCCGTTTACGTCTTTCGTCTCCGGGATACCGACCTGCCCTGCCGCCGCGATGAAGGCGTCACAAATGGGCAGAGGCGCAGAGGGCTGCGACACTCCCATCGGCCCGCCTTTGCCATGAAATTCGCCATCATAAGTGTCGTTGTCCTCGGACTTTTTGAAGTAAGGCAGAACGTCCGTGTGGCTCCAGCCGTCACAACCCATCTGCCGCCACTCGTCATAGTCCTGCGCTGCCCCTCGCGTATAGATTTGCGCATTGATTGCAGACCCGCCGCCAATCACCTTGGCTTGGGTGTAATTGAAAACCTTGTCCTGCATCGACCGTTGCGGTGTGGTCGACCAGCCCCATGATCCAATCCCCTTAGTCATTTTAGCAAAACCAGCTGGCAAGTGGAAAAACGGATGTCGGTCACTGCCACCCGCCTCCAGAAGCAAAACGCGGGCATCCGGGTTTTCGGACAATCGAGCGGCGATAACGGATCCTGCAGAACCGCCACCGATCACGATGAAATCGTAACCTTTGACAGTCATGCCGGAAGTTCCGTTTCCAGAATATGCTGCCCTGCCCGTAGCGCGAGCGCCGCAACTGTCAGTGCCGGGTTCACAGCTGCCGATGTGGGCAACACGGACGCATCGACAACGAACAGGTTCTTGTGGTCGTGGCTTCGGCAGAACGTATCAACCACACTTGCCGCTGGGTCGTCACCCATTCGGGCTGTGCCGCATTGATGCGACGGCGTGCGTCGGTCAAAAGCTTGCGAGAGGACGATTGGAAATCCAGCGCGGCGCAGAACTTGTTTCAGCCTGACCACAAGTCGCTCATGCGCCGCCCAGTTGGAACGTTTCCAGTCAAGCTTGATTTGTCCGTCTTTCAGCGTGACCCTGCTATCGGGGTTGGGCAGATCTTCGGACATTGCATATAAATCAAAGCTGCGCGCGGCGACCCAGCCTGCCAACCATGTCGGCAGCTTTGAATTAGCCGCGAGAATGGGCGCAGTGATCTTGCCGAGCATCTGAACATTTCCCATAGGCGGTCGATCATTCGAGCCCATATAAAAGTCGTTGAGCATCAGCGTCTTTTGATAGACGGCGCGGTTGCGGCGGAAGGGATGTAAGGCCAGAACCGCCGAGCAATTGTGATTCATGAAATTTCGTCCGACTTGACCCGAACCATTCGCCAGCCCTGTTGGCCAATTGTCGTTTGCCGAAGCCAGCAAAAGTGCCGCTGTCTGCACTGCCCCCGTTGCGACCACTATGATTGGTGCGTTGAGTGTCTCCGAGATGCCACCAGTTTGCACAACAATGCTGTCGATATGGTCCCCTGCACCGGTCCTAAGCGCCATAACACGGCAGCCTGTCCGAAGCTCCACATTGGGATGCGCCATCGCCACTTTAAGACCGCAGGTCTCGGCATCCATCTTGCCACTTTTGGTGTTGGGATAAGCATCCCAGGTCGTTTCTCCCCCCGCCAACCAATCCGCGAGGCTGACACCCAGTGGTATTGAGGACGGGTGAAGGCCCGCGGCCTTCAATCGCTTGCGAAGATCTGCGATGTCAGGCTCGTCGGGTACGGGGCCATGCGGATAATCGCCTGAATGTGAAGGCTCTGACGGGTCCTCGCCCAAACCACCGCGAACTGCGTATAGATGTTCTGCCGTTTGATAGAATGGTTCAAGTTCCGCGTAGTCTATCGGCCAGCCCGGTGTAATACCGCCTTCATGTTGGGTGGGCTCAAAATCGGCGTCACGGTACCGGATCAATGCTGCGCCGTAGAATTTCGAATTACCGCCAACATTATAGTAATTGCCCGGGTTGAATGCGTTACCCGTTCCATCGAGCCATTTCTCATCAGTGCGAAACACGCCATCCCCAAAAATTGCGTTAGCATCCCGGTCATGTTGGGATGGGCGCAAGTGTTCTCCTCGTTCAAGAATGAGAATCCGGCGTCCTGAGGGTGCAAGTGCTGCTGCCAGCGTCGCCCCTCCCATACCAGATCCAATAATGATGACGTCTGGTTGCATCAGGGTGCAATCCGAGTCTCGGTTTTGGGATCGAAAGCCACGGCCTTTTCCATGTTTACTGCAAAGGTGAAATCCGCGCCGGGATGCACATCGGCGTCAGACCGCATGCGCGCAATCACGTCTTTGCCGCTAAGCGTCATCGTCGAGAAGGTATCAGAGCCAGCGGGTTCCGTGACCACGATCCGGTTGGTCATTTGGGCGATATTTGCGGATTTTCGATCCGCCGCGTCCTCATCCGTGATCGTTTCTGGTCGGATGCCCAGCAGAATGTCCTTGCCATCCCAATCCGCCATATTGTCTTGGCTAAAAGGCAGTGCGCACGAAGTGCCATCATGAAGTGCGACTTGCGCCACCGGCCGACCGTTTTCCATGGCGACCCTTGCCGGAACCACGTTCATTGCCGGCGAACCCATAAAAGTCGCCACGAAAATATTGGCGGGCGTATCATAAATTTCCTGCGGCGTTCCTAATTGCTGGACGTAACCGCCGTTCATGACCGCAATTCGGGTGGACAGGGTCATGGCCTCTATCTGGTCATGGGTCACATAGACGATTGTAGTGCCCAGCTTTTGGTGCAGCTTTTTGATCTCGGTTCGCATGTCCACGCGCAGTTTTGCATCGAGGTTGGAAAGCGGCTCATCAAATAGGAAGACATCGGGGTTTCGCACCAAGGCACGACCCATCGCCACCCGCTGACGCTGCCCACCGGACAAGGCTCCGGGTTTGCGGTCCAACAGGGGTTCGATCTGGAGCAATTGAGCCACTTCTTTCATCGCCCGATCGCGTTCGGGTTTGGGGGTGCCATGCATCTCCAAGCCAAATGTAATGTTCTGGCCCACCGTCATATTTGGGTAGAGCGCGTAAGACTGGAACACCATCGCGATGTTGCGTTTTGAGGGATGGACTCCGTTCATGACTCCGTCTTTGATCCGGATCTCGCCGCTGGTAATTTCCTCCAGTCCCGCGATCATATTCAAGAGCGTGGACTTGCCGCAGCCTGACGGACCTACAAGGACAAGGAATTCGCCCTCTTCGACGGAAATGTCGACCTTATGCAGCACCTCAACAGCGCCATAGGACTTGGTTGTGTTGTCGATATCGAGAAAGCCCATGGGTTTTATCCTTTGACTGATCCCGCCATCAGGCCACGCACAAAATAGCGGCCTGCAACGATGTAGACGAGAAGTGTTGGAAGTGCGGCGAGGATCGCACCGGCAAAGTGAACATTATATTCCTTCACGCCGTGGCTGGCCTGCACCAGATTGTTCAAAGCCACTGTCATCGGTTGACTGTCGGCCCCGGCGAAGGAGGCCCCAAAGAGGAAGTCGTTCCAGATATTAGTGAACTGCCAGATGATCGAAACGACCGCTATCGGCCCAGACGACGGTAGCAGGATACGCCAGAAAATCTGGAAGAACCCCGCGCCGTCTATCTGGGCGGCGCGGATCAGCTCAGTCGGGAAGACGGCATAATAGTTGCGGAAGTACAGTGTTGTGAAACCGACGCCGTAGACCACATGCACCAGCACCAACCCCCAGGTTGTCCCGGCAAGCCCCATCAACCCAAGCATCTTTGCCATGGGGATCAGCACGATCTGGAAAGGGATGAAACAGGCGAACAAGATAAGCCCGAACACGATGGTGTCATATTTGAACCGCCACTTTGTCAACACATAGCCATTCAGTGCACCTAGCACGGTAGAGATCGCTACTGCGGGCACCACCATCTTGATCGAGTTCCAGAAATAGGGCGACAGGCCTGTCGGTTCCACGCCGATCTGGGCGGAAGACCACGCCTTGGACCAAGGCTCAAGCGTGAAGACATGCGGCAGGCTCATCATGCCCCCGCCTGTGATCTCTTCCAGCGGTTTGACCGAGTTTACGACCATCACATAAAGCGGCAGCATGTAGAACAGGGCGAACAACAGCAGCACGAGGTAGATCAGCGTGCGCGCAACGCGACCGGTGCGGATGGCGGTATCTTGAGTTGCGACTGACATCACTTTTTCTCCCGCAGTTCGGCGTAAAGGTAAGGGATCATGATCGCGGCGATAGTCATCAGCATAATTGTGGCCGAGGCCGCGCCAATCCCCATTTGGTTACGCGAGAATGTGTAGGAATACATGAATGTCGCTGGCAGCTCGGTGGCCCGTCCTGGCCCCCCTCCCGTCAGTGCGATAACGAGATCGAAAGTCTTGATCGCCAGATGGCTCAGGATCACAAAAGCCGACAGGAACGCGGGGCGCAGCTGTGGGATGATGATGCGGCGATAGAGGTTCCAGTTCGACGCGCCGTCCATCTGGGCTGCTTTCAGGATCTCATTGTCGATACCACGCAACCCCGCTAGGAACATCGCCATGACAAACCCACTGGTTTGCCAAACGGCGGCCAAGACGACCGTGTAAATCGCAAAGTCGCGGTTCTTGATCCAATCAAATTCGAAACTGGTCCAGCCCCAGCTTTGCATGACGTTTTCAAGTCCAATCCCCGGATCAAGAAACCATTTCCATGCCGTGCCAGTCACGATGAAGCTCAGGGCCATTGGATAAAGATAGATTGTGCGGATCATACCTTCGCCGCGGATTTTCTGATCGAGGAAGATCGCAAGGCCAAGGCCGAGTACTGTGCAAATACCGATATAAAGGGCCGCGAAGATACCCATATTAGTCAGCGAGATTTCCCAGTGACTGAGACGCCAGAGCTTGGAATAATTCTCCCATCCGACCCAACCAAATGACGGCAGTAACCGGCTGTCGGTGAATGACAGGTAAACCGAGAAGAGGATAAAACCGTAGACAAATACCAGCACCAAGGCGAGCGATGGCGAGAGTACAAGTTTAGGTAGCCATGTCTGAAGCCGAGTCTTGAAATCTGCGGCAGCGGTCAAAGCCATCACGCACCCTCCTTGGGCTGATTTGAAAGGGGCAATTTAGAGGTGGAGGAGCAACAAATCCTGCCGCTCCTCCCGTAGGTTTACTTAGCGATTTCAACCGCATCGACGAGTTCAACAACGGCGGTTTCGCTGTCATACTCCCCGTTAAAATGGGCAGTCACCACGTCATAGATCGCATTCTTGACCGACGCAGGGTTTGCGTGGCCATGTGCCATGGATCCGAACAGGTTTCCGGATGATGCGGCTGCCGCTAGATCTGACATGCCTTTCTTGCCGCATGCGTCAAACGCCTCGTTCGAGACATCCGTACGTGCCGGAACTGAGCCTTTGACCACGTTAAACGCGGACTGGAACGATGGAGACAGGATCGCAGTTGCCAGAGCAGCCTGCTCGGATGACACGTCACCACCTTGATCAAACATCATGAACTGGTCGGCGTTGAACGTGACTTGTGCAGATGTGCCTGGGAATCGGAAACACAGGAAATCCTCGCCAGGCACTTTGCCCGCGTTGATAAACTCACCTTTTGCCCAGTCACCCATCATCTGGAAGCCAGCGTCGCCATTGATGACCATTGCTGTCGCTAGGTTCCAGTCGCGACCAGAAAAGTTATCATCCACGTTGGCGCGGATTGTGGCCATCCGGTCGAATGCCTCTTTCATTCCATCGCCGCCCAGAACGTCGGCGTCAAGATCAATGAATGCCGCCTTATAGCCGTCTGGTCCAAGAACCGACATAACTACACTGTCAAATACGGTGGCTTCCTGCCAAGCTTGGCCACCATGAGCGATTGGCGTGATCCCTGCGGCAGACAGCTTATCCATTGCAGCGACAAAGTCGTCCCATGTTTCCGGAATGGCGATGCCATTGGCGTCCAGAACAGCTTTGTTGGCCCATACCCAGTTAGTCGAGTGCACGTTCACCGGTGCGGAGACCCATTCGCCGTTAACTTTGGCGAACTGTTGCAGAGCTGCAGGGATAACGTCATCCCAGCCTTCTGCTGCGGCAACATCGTTCAAGTTGGCCAATGCGCCCTGACCGGCCCAGTCGATGATGTCAAAACCGAGACCCTGTACCGCGGTCGGCGCATTGCCTGCGGTCACGCGCGCACGCAGAACCGTCATGGCCTGCTCACCGCCGCCGCCAGCGACGGGCATGTCAGTCCAGCCAATGCCTTGGCCTTCAAGGTCGTCCTTCAGGACGTTTAGTGCAGCAGCTTCGCCGCCCGATGTCCACCAGTGCAGTACTTCCACACCACCGTGACCGTCGGCTACGGCAGAGCCTGCCGTCACCGTCAGCGCTAGTGCAATCGCCGTCTTTGTTTTCAGTAATGAACGCATGGTATCCTCCCAGTTTGCGTGTCGTGTATCGACGCTTCTCTCAGTCGTCACTTTGTACCCAAGGTGTTCGGCTGCGCCCGACGCGCATCACCAGTGATTTAACCTCAAAGAATTCTTCAAATCCATAGCGGCCGATCTCGCGGCCCTGCCCGGATTGTTTGACCCCGCCAAAAGCAAGCTCGGGATAGCCGTCCATCCATGTATTGGTCCAAACGGTCCCGGCCTCCGCTCGGCGCGCAAATTCAAGGCAGGTATGCACGTTCTCGCTCCAGATGCCCGCCGACAACCCGTATTCGCTGTCATTGACCAACGCGACCGCCTCATCCAGCGTGCGGTAGGTCAGTACAACCAGTACCGGGCCGAACACCTCTTCACGGGCAATTGCCATATCCGGGCTCACATTGCTGATGATTGTCGGCTGATAGAATTGTTCGCCCAAGCCTACGACAGGAAGCGCATCGCCGCCAAGCTCCAGCTTTGCGCCTTCTGCAACAGCCTCTTGAACAAACCCGCCGATCTTGGCGTTGTGTTCTGCGGTGACAATCGCGCCCACCTGCGTGTCCGGGTCCAATGGATCGCCGAATTTAACTTTGCGGGACAGGGCGACAACGCGAGCCACGAACTCCTCCGCGATATCTTCGTGCAAAATGATCCGGCTGGATGAATTGCAGCACTGGCCCACGTTGAAATAGACACCGAAGGTGACGGCGTCGGCCGCACTTTCCAGATCAGCGTCAGGGCAGATGACTTGCGGGTTTTTGCCACCCAGTTCCAACGCAATTTTCTTGAGTGTGCCCGATGAAACTTGCGTGATCAGCTTGCCAACTTCAGTCGATCCGGTGAAGGTCACCATGCGGACATCCTTGTGGGTCGACATTAGGCTACCCACCGGCTGACCGTAGCCCAAAACGATGTTGCAAACCCCCGCGGGCAATCCGGCATCCATCAACAATTCGCCCATCATCACTGTTGATGACGGGGTCATCTCGGACGGTTTGACGACAACCGTGCACCCAGCAGCAAGTGCGAAAGGCAGCTTTTGGGACAGAATCCAGAACGGGAAATTCCAGGGCGTAATGATGGATACAACGCCGATTGGTTCCTTTAGTACTACGCCGAGCATATCTTCGCCCAGCGTGTTGTGACTGTCCCCGTGGACGCTTCGCGCAAGCGAGGCCGCGTAGCGCCAAAGGTCTGCCGCGCCACTGACTTCACCACGCGATTGCGATATCGGCTTGCCGCTTTCCAGTGTCTCCTGCACCGCGATACGCTCCACATTCACCTCGATCAGGTCGGCAACTCGCAACAAGACAGTAGCACGTTCTTTGCCCGAGACTCGGCTCCAGATGCCAGCGTCGAATGTATCTTTGGCTGCACGGATCGCTCGTTCCGTCTCGGCCTCGCCGCCTTTCGCGGAGACGCTGACAACGGTGCAGTGGGAGGGCGACACGCGCTCAAACGTCTCCGCGCTTTCGACCCATTCTCCGGCAATCATGTGCCGACCCTTGAAAAGCGTTGGAAAGTCAAAATCGATGGCGTCGTTGATCGTGAGGTCTTTCATAGGGTTAGTTTCCGTCAAATTCGGGAGTGCGCTTTTCGAAGAAGGCTTGCACGCCTTCATCTCGATCACTGCTTGCGGCAGCAGCGGCGCTGCCCAGAGCTTCAATGGCTGCGGCGCGGTCTTCGCCGACGGCGCCATGAATCATCGCCTTGGCCAGTTCGTTGGCACGCGGCGACACATCGGATAGCGAAGCAGCAATATCTTGTGCGGAGGCGAGTGCGTCATCTGCCAGTTCTGCTGCAAAACCCATGGTCAGGGCACGCTCGGCAGAGATGCGACGGCCAAACAGCGCCATTTCTTTTAGGGCAGGCTCTGCGATCAGCCGCGCCAGACGCTGGGTTCCAGACCAACCCGGCACAATACCGACCTTTGCCTCTGGCAAGGCCAGCGTCGCGCGTGGGGTCATCACCCGCAAGTCGCAGCAGGCTGAAAGTTCAAGTCCACCGCCAAAGGCATGGCCGTTCAAGGCCCCGATGGTCGGCTTGGATAACCGTGCGAGCCGGTCAAACACCCGGTGGCCATCCCGTACCCAATTGCGGGCAAATTCGGCTGGGCCAAGCGGCCCCCATTCGGCAATGTCAGCACCGCAGCAAAAAGCCTTGGCCCCTGCTCCGGTGACGATCACTGCACGCACATCTGTCGCGCGGTCGAGATCGGTCAAATGTGTTTCGAGTTGCAGCAACATGCCGGTCGTCAATGCGTTCAGTTTCCTCTCATTGCAGAGTGTCAGAACGGCTACTCTGCCCTCACATTTGCATGTGACCGAGCTCACAGTGCCAACCCCATCGGAACTTTGGACAGAAGCGATTTCGGCATGACAGTCGCGGTTTCCGCCACTTGCACCCGTCCCTTCGACGGGCCGACGATGTGCTTTTGCGGGTCAATGCCCGGCATAATCTCGGTCGCGAGCAATCCGTTGCCTGTCAGGCGAATAACACAACGTTCTGTCACGTAGATGACGTTTTGCCCCTGCTCCCGCGCACGACGGCCGGAGAAGGTGACATGCTCCACTTCATCTACCATCTTGGTAAACTTTCCGGGGGCCGTGATGTCGATGCTGTCCTCGGTGAGGTCAATCTTTGCGCCAGCCTCGAACCAGCCAGAGAAAACGATGTTCTTCGCCCGCGACGTGATATCGACGAACCCGCCGCACCCTGCAGTCAGGTAGGGCTTTTTGCCCAGTTTGGACACGTTTACATTGCCTTCGACATCGACCTCCAGAAAAGACAGAAAGGAGACATCAAAGCCGCCCCCCTGAAAGTAAATAAATTGCTGTGGCGACGGCATGAACGCATCCGCATTGGATGCGCAGCCAAAGGCAAAGCCCGTCAAGGGAACTCCGCCCACTGCGCCCTGCTCAATGGCCCATGTGACCGCTTCCGGGTGACCTTCTTCGAGCAAGACACGCGGAATCAAGGCGCTGATGCCAAAACCAAGGTTGGCAGTCATGCCTTGGCTCAGTTCTTGCGCAGCGCGGCGCGCAATGATCTTTTCGACCCCATGCTCTGCCAGCCCAAAGCTGCCCCAGGGACGCATCACCTGACCCGAAATCGCTGGGTCATAAAGAGTCTCGGTTGTTTGTTTCTGATAGGGGTCTACCACGACGTAGTCCACCAGATGGCCAGGAACGCGGACGTCATGGGGTCGCAGGCTGCCCGCTGCTGTGATCCGCTTCACCTGCGCGATGACCAAACCTCCATTGTTGCGCACGCAGATTGCCTGCTCAAGGCCACCAAGATAAGCACCCTCATGCTCATACGTCAGGTTGCCGCGCTCATCCGCCGTTGTTGCTCTTATGACGGCGACATTTGGCACGACATTGGGAAAGTGCAGCCACGTTTCGCCTGCAAATTCAGCCCGGGACACGATGGGAGCCGCAGCACCCTTCTCATTCATCGCGCAGCCCTGCCGAACCGGATCCACGAAAGTATCCATACCAATTTGCGTTAGCACGCCCGGACGATGCGCTGCAGCTTCCCGGTGCATATCAAACAAAATGCCTGACGGGACGTTGTAGGCCGCAACACGGTCCTCAACAATCATCTTCCAGATTTCGGGCATCTCAACGCTCGATGGTCCTGAAGGGTAAGAACCGGCGAGAACGCGGGCCAGCAATCCGTCCTTGGCAATATGGTCCATTCCCTTGACGCCGTATACGTCGCCCGCCGCGATGGGATGCAGCGACGTGATGCCGCGTGGATGGCCCTCTTGATCGAACCGGATACCGATCGCCTTGAGAACTGCGTCGGGGCATCCGAGAGTCGAAGACGACGACACAGACACAACGGCATTGTCCTGAATACGGCCGACAGCTTCATCGACTGGAACAATTTTGCTCATACATGTCTCCCAAGTGCCTAATCCTACAAACGCAGGAAATTGGAACGTTCCAAATTTAACTACTGGAACGTTCCAAAAACTACAAGGGCTAATTATCCCAGAAGGTTTAGAGACGGTATTTCAATGCCTTAAAACTTGCGAACTTCGTAATCCTCAACCGGAAGACCGTCCGGGTCGGCGAACAACGTGAATCTGGTATCTGTATTCGGATCGATTCTCACTGGCTCCACCGAGACGTCCTTGGACACCAATTGACTTACGGTCTCATCAAGATCGTCAACCCAAAATGCAAGGCGCCTTAACACGCAGGCCTCCGGGCGCTACGGCCTGTCTGGGGTGTTCGGTAAGTTGAATACCTCCAATTTACCGCCGCCTTGAATTCTCAGGTCGGGTCTCCAAGACTGGCGCTCCTCACGATACGTTTCCAAGATCACCGCCAAACCAAGAGTTTCTGAGAAGAACTGCTTGGAGACTTAGTTGTCGCCAACGATGATCGCGACATGGCGGAACTTAATGGTTATGGAGCATAACTATGACGTCATTGCTATGCTTGCGTCCGCTCCGAACTCTCACAAACCGGTACAAATGAGTGTGGTCGTCTTGTCCAATTTCCGGGTTCGAGGCGTTTTGCTACGTCTGTAATACGCCTAAATCGGACTTTGGGGCAGCTAAAGAAAATTGGTGCTTTGTCCGCAAGTGAGACATCTGAAACCAGTGCGGCGAACGACCGATTTGGACTTCTTCCCTTCGCCAAACATAGGCGTGGAAGGCTTCAATGTGGGAGGTTCACGCCGATTTTGGGCACGATCCCTGCCAACCATGATCGTGTCCACCGCCGTCTACATAATGTCACGAATCCACCGGGCACAGCCGCCCGAACTTCTGGCAGCGTTAATCGGTCGAAACCGGTGAAGTTCTATAAAATCGAAGCAGAGTGTGTTATGTACAGAGCATTGTCCGATTGAATTTATTACGCCTCGGAGGCGACATCTATGTTTGAGAGACTTCTTGATTCTCTTCTGGGTCGGTTCGCTCGTTTGTCCCAGCGGGTTTTGGTATGGCATGCATGGCCTTTCATTCCGGCGCTTGCGATTGTCCTTGGCCACAGAGTAAATTTGCGCCGTCACAACTTGATCAACACCGAAACCGCGGAGTTAGGTGACGAACGGCCAGAAGGTTTTGACATCATCGGCTGGCGTACAGCCGACGGTAGCTACAACGATCTGGCAGAACCGCGCATGGGGGCCTCTGGAGTGCGCTTTGGTCGCAATGTGGCGATCAGGGAAACCTATCCGCCATCAGCGACCGAACTAATGGAGCCGAGCCCACGACTGGTTAGTGAAAAGCTGCTCAAGCGGCATGAATTCGTGCCGGTGCCGCATCTTAATATACTTGCAGCGGGATGGATCCAGTTCATGGTTCACGACTGGCTAAGCCACGGGCCCAATGACCCCGACGCGGACCCTCATGAAATACCCCTGCCTCAGGGTGACGATTGGCCGGGCGGAAAAATGACTGCGCGACGGACCATGCCTGATCAGGAAACCAGTGACGCTGATGTCAACCGGCCGCCCACATACCGCAATACTGAGACCAGTTGGTGGGACGGTTCGCAGATTTATGGCTCAACCGAAGAGCGGCTGCGTTATATTCGCACCGCCAATCTCAAGGGACAACCCAAAACCGCCGAGATTGCTCTGGACAACGGCATGTTACCTTTGGACAAAAAGGCCAAGCGCGACGGGCAGGAGCTGGCCGGAGTCAATGGCAACTGGTGGACCGGACTGTCAGTGCTGCACACGCTGTTTGCGCGAGAACATAATGCCATTGTGGCAAGGTTGCGCATTGATCATGGCGATGAAAGCGAAGACTGGCTGTTTCACAAAGCGCGGCTGGTC
Source organism: Paracoccaceae bacterium (assembly GCA_039969355.1). Taxonomy (GTDB): domain Bacteria; phylum Pseudomonadota; class Alphaproteobacteria; order Rhodobacterales; family Rhodobacteraceae; genus JL08. The sequence continues at coordinate 111,975 of JBDVOA010000032.1, read as the reverse complement.
AATGCTGCGTTGATGGCTAAAATCCACACCGTAGAATGGACGCCTGCCTTAATGGACAGCCCAGAGGGGCGCATGGCGATGCGGGGCAATTACTGGGGCTTGATGGGCGAGACGGTGTTCAACGCCTTCGGCCGCCTGTCAGAGAGCGAAGTCGTCTCGGGCATTCCCGGCTCGGCGCAAGACCACCACGGCGCGCCCTACGCGATGACCGAAGAGTTTAGTGCAGTCTATCGCCTGCATTCGTTGATGCCGGACCAATTTCAGTTTCGCAGTCATAGCGACAATACGTTATTGCGCGAGGTCGGCCTGGTGGATGTGGCCGGGCCCGGTGCGCGAGCGCTCTATGACGAAGTCAATTTCGATGATGTTCTCTATTCACTGGGGACTGAACATCCAGGTGCGCTGGTGCTCAACAACTTCCCCGAGGCGCTTCGCAAACTCGATAAGAAGGTCGAATCGAATCTTTTCATCGATCTGGCCGCTGTCGATATCCTGCGCGATCGCGAACGCGGCGTCCCGCGTTATGCAGCCTTTCGCGAGTCTATTGGCGCAACCCGTCCCGAAACATTTGCCGATATCACCGATGACCAAAGCTGGCAGGCAGCACTCAAAGAGGTCTATGGCACCGTCGACAAAGTTGATCTGCTGGTTGGCACACTGGCCGAGGCCAAATCCAAAAACCAGCCTCCTAGGTTCGGGTTCTCCGATACGGCCTTTCGTATTTTCATTCTCATGGCATCGCGGCGATTGAAAAGTGATCGATTCTTTGCTGATGATTTTCGGCCAGAGATTTACACCGAGGCCGGATTCCGATGGGTGGCAGAAAATGGGTTTGCTGATGTTGTGCGCCGCCATTGCCCCGAGTTGGCTGACGCGATGAGCGATACACGCAATCCGTTCTTTCCCTGGCAGATTGCTGGAACATAAGCGATGGCCCGGCATATCCGCATACCCTTTCTCGCCGATTTAATCCTTACCGATGATCCCGACGAGATCCGCGAACTGGCCAATCAAGTAGCTTTGGATCGCGGTTTTCGCGCGCGTGGACCCCTCATAAACCGGATACTGGCCCGACGGATAAAGGCCGCGTTGACATTCGAGCGCACGCAGTTGCCGAGTGTGCAGATGCGCGGCGATCCACAACGCCAGCAAGCATCGGACAGACTGAGCAAGATGTTCGCGCCCGGAAATTGGGATAGCGAACTCGTCAAGCTGATAGCAGCCCATGTGCGCGGCACGCCCGGGCGGCCCGCCGGAGAACTTGCCCAAGAGGTTATGGGCCGCGTTTTTGACTCCGATTACACCGCAAATGCAGACACATGGGCTGCGGCCCAAGCCATTGACGAACATTTGCAGTCTCGAAATCCGATCATGGCGCTGTTGCGCAAGATATCAGGTGCCGTGCCGCGGGCTCAGTCTGCGTTACGGCAGGCTGCGAGTGGAGATCCCGGAGCGATGCATGGTACCGGTATTGCGGTTCATAATCTGGTGCTCAGTCTTGAGCGTATGCAGACCCTTTGGGCGAATGAATCGATGCGCTCTCGGCTCGCACCAGAAGAGGCCGCTTTGTCCGTCATCGCCGCCCCGCGCACCGTCATGCGGGCGGCTGCGGAGCATGAGGATACAATCGGTGGGCGGGTTCGACCAGCCACGCTTGTGGCCCTGAACACGCGCGCTGCCGCAGATAAGGCAATGGATGCAGATCTTGCATTTCTTGGATCAAGCTGGAGCCGCTGCCCGGCGCAACATTGGGTCATGGCCCTATTGGCCGAGGTCTGGCGCGAAGCGGGTGACGTATGATGAGCAAGGATGTCATCTTTACTCCGCTGAAATTTCGCAATCTGGAGGTCAAGAACCGGGTCTTTCGCTCTAACATCTCTGGCCGGTTTGATGCCGAAAATGGTGCTTTGACGCAAACGCGGATCAACTGGGAATGCAAATTTGCGCGCGGCGGTGTTGGCGCTGTGATCTCATCCTACGTCCCGGTGCGGATGGATGGACGTATCATCGCCGGGTACGCTACAATCCACACCGACGACTTCATTCCACTTTGGCAGTCATTGGGTGAAGCGGTACGCGCAAACGGTGCAAAATACATTATCCAGTTGTCCCATTCCGGGCGGCAAATGGATATTCCGGGCATTCACAACATTCATCGCCCAACTCTGAGCCCCACCAATCAATTTGAAACTTTGCACGGCTTTCCCACACGCGCGATGGGAACGGGCGAGGTGCGTCAGATGGTGGCCGACTTTGCGCGCGCGGCTTGGCGCGCCCGTGAAGCTGGCCTCGATGGGCTCGAATTGCACGCGGCAAACGGCTATCTTTTTACCCAGTTCCTGAGCTCAGCAATTAATGATCGAACAGATGAATATGGAGGATCCTTGCGCAACCGCGCGCGTTTCCTGCTAGAGGTGATTGAGGCCATTCGCGACAAGATCGGCCACAGCTTTCATTTGCAGGTAAAGCTGTCGGCAGTGGATCACAACAACATCATCCCGTGGGAGGGGGAGGGAAATACGCTCTCGGATACGGCACAGGTCGCCCAATGGTGTGAGGCGGCGGGGGCTGATGCGTTGCATGTCTCGACCGGTTCGTTGTTTCCGCACCCATTGAACCCACCGGGCGATCTACCGCTCGAGGTGCTGGCAGTGACCTATGACGCGTTGATTTCGTCAGGTGTCCACGGATTCCGAAATTTCCTGTTCTTTCGCTTTCCCTTACTACGACCGCTTTTTCGGTGGCTCTGGTTTCGCCTCAAAAACGGCCGCGAAGATGAGGCCATAAGTCTTGAAGAATGCCGCGCTATCAAACGTGCGGTTACCATCCCTGTGATCAATACTGGGGGCTATCAGAATGCTCAGGTCGTGCGCGAGGCTATCACTTCAGGCGGCTGTGATGGTGTATCAATCGCGCGTGCACTGGTGGCCAATAGTGATCTGGTAGACCACTGGGCCGCTGGCCGGGATGAACCGCCAAACCCTTGCTCGCGGTGCAATAAATGCCTCTGTATCGCGCCGAAATACCCGATGGGCTGCCATGAAGAGGACCGGTTTGAAAGCCGCGATGCAATGATCGAAGAATTGATGTCGATCTATGAAACCAAACCGATCCTGCAGATACCCACCCTACGAAAAGAGGCGGCGGAATGAGCGATAAACCGTTCACTTTCGTCGAAGTCGCGTTAGCGGATCGCCGCCGCAGGCGTTTTCCGTTCACAATCCTGATGGCGATCCTGTCGCTTTTTTGCATGCTGGCACTGGTTGCACTGCTCTGGCTGCTGATTGCTTGGCTGCGCAGCGGCCCCGAGCATTTTCGCGATGATAGGCAACACTTCCTGCACGGCTCAATTGGTTCCGAAACTTCAAGCGGCCTGCCTTACGAAGTGTGGCAAGCGCTGCCCGTTCTCTTTCCCGAGGATTTTGAGAACAAGACGACCTTCGAGGCTTTCGGGTTTCTCTATCAGGACGATGAAATGAACCGCATCGACCTGCCAATCGGTATATCGCGGCGCGATCGCCTGGGAATCACACTTGTCTGGTTCAATTGCGCGGTCTGTCACACCGGCACTTATCGCGAAACAGAAGATGCGGATCCGGTGATTGTTGCTGGCATGCCATCAAATAACCTGCAGCTCCGTACTTTTATTGATTTTCTGCTTGAGGCATCGACCAGTCCGAGACTGGCAGCCGAACCGCTTTTTGAGGCCATTGATGAAAGTGGCAACCGGCTGGGGCCGGTAAAACGGTTATTCTGGCGAGTCGCAGTATTACCTGCGCTACGAGAGGAATTGCTGGCAACCCGCGCCGCACTACGGCCGCTGTTGGATCGCCAACCTGCTTGGGGGCCAGGACGTGTGGATACCTTCAACCCCTATAAAACGCTGGAATTTGGTATCAATGCAGATCAGTTGAGCGAAACCGAGGCGCTCGGTGCTTCGGATTTCCCTTCAATCTTTCTGCAGACCCCGCGCGAGGGCATGCAGTTGCACTGGGATGGCAACAACTCGTCACTGGCCGAACGCAACCTGTCGGCAGCCCTTGGCGCAGGAGTAACGCCGGATACAGTGGATCACGCCGGAATCAAACGCGTTGCCGCATGGCTTGGCGATCTCTCGCCACCAGCGAGCCCGATCACTATCAATACAGAGGCGGCACAGCGAGGAGCAGCGTATTATGTACAACATTGCGCCGCTTGCCATGGACAGACGGGGGCAGACGGTTACCGTTTCGAGGGCGAGTTGCTGGGTAAAGTCGATCCGATTGAGGCGATCGGAACCGACCGTGCGCGGCTGGATAGTTACACCAGTGATTTTCAGAAACTCCAGATAGAACAGCTGTTTGCTGGAACACCCTACGCCTTCCGACAGTTTCGTAAGACCGATGGTTATGCCAATATGCCGCTAGACGGTTTATGGCTGCGGGGGCCGTATCTGCATAACGGATCCGTACCAACGCTGGCCGATCTGCTGGCGATCCCCGATGATCGACCAATGCGCTTCGTTCGTGGCTCCGACGTGATCGACGAAGACAAGGGTGGGTTTGTCTCACCTCCCTGTGAAGGAAACGAGGGTTTTTGTTTCGATACTACTTTGCCCGGTAATTCCAACAGCGGCCATGTCTACGGCACCGAATTGAGCGATGAAGAGAGAGCTGATCTGCTGGAATATCTCAAAACATTCTGAATAGGGAGACAAGCACCATGACCGACACGCTATCTGCTGGCTGGACCCGATCCCAAGCTGACGCGCGGATTAAGACGCATCGCCGGGTATTTGGTCTGGCACTGGCGCTTCAAATAATCATAGGTGCCCTATTTCTTTTTTGCCCGGTTTTCGCTTTGGGCGTTGTGGGCTTGCCTGCCGCCGCAGAGAACCCCTGGCCATCAATTTGGGGCGCGACCCTGATCTTCGTCACGGTCATGCAAATTCCTGGAGTACTTAATCCGGTGCACCAGCGCTATCCCGTTCTTATCGCCGTTCTGGGACGCGCGTTGATGGTTGCGACATTCGTCGCACATGGCGGACATTATTTGTGGTTTGCGGCATTCGATGCCGTCTTCGGTATTCTGATCTATCTGTGTTTTCGTCGATTGGTGATTGCCGAACTCATGTCACGCCCATGACATAACCGTCCGGAATGGGTCTCAGACAATCAGTATACTCCACGGCCTGCTGCCTGAGTTCGGGATCGTCTATGCCCGAGTTTCGAACTCGTCATCTAATTCGCAAAACGCACACCTCAAGCACAAATGCCAATCTGGCCGATGCTACACAGGTCAAATCTCCGTCGTAACGCGCCCCATGGGGCTGCCTCCTTGTCTCATGTTTCCGGTTTTGCACGCGTCGCAATGCAAATACTTGGTCCCGTGCTCAAAAAACTTGCTACAGGAATTGAATTGCAAATTAGACTTGTCTTGAGTGGAGTAAGTCCATGGTCAACAGGATTGCGCTTCAGTTCGATTAAGAATTCGCATCAATTTGAAAACGTACCTGGAGACTTGACCGAGTTACAATTTGGCGCTCAGTTACGGGTCGGTATTTGATAAAAAGGTAACAGACATGTGGCGCAAGCTTCTCGATGGATTTCTAACCAAGATGATGGTGGCAGATCAATTGAGCATTACCTATCCTGAAGGAGACATCCGTCACTACGGCCCAAACAGCGGTGCCCGCGCTCACCTGGTCATTTCGGATACCGCAACCATACGTTCGATCATCCTGAACCCCGATTTGGGTCTGGGAGAAGCATATATGAACGAACGGATCGAGCCGAAAGACTGCACATTGGATGAGGTGCTGGAGATCATCATTCGTAACCGTTTTAAAGGCTCGCTACCACCCTGGATGCTCATAGCCAACCGCGCGCGGTTTCATCTACGCAGGTTCATTCAAAGTAACGCACCGAAGGTTGCACGCAAAAACGTAGCCCACCACTACGATCTGTCTGACGATCTCTATGCGTTGTTTCTCGACGACGATATGCAATACTCCTGCGCATATTTCAGTGATCCCAACATGACATTGGAACAGGCCCAGGCTGCAAAAAAGGCTCATATAGCTGCCAAATTGCGGCTTGAGCCGGGAATGCGCGTGCTTGATATCGGGTGCGGTTGGGGCGGCATGGCCCTGACGTTGGCCAGGGATTACGATTGCGAAGTCACCGGTATTACGCTTAGCGAAAACCAGCTCAATTCAGCGATTAATCGCGCTGACACGGCGGGGCTGTCGGAGCATACCCATTTTCGTCTCGAAGACTATCGCCATACGAAAGGAACCTTTGACCGGATTGTTTCTGTAGGAATGCTGGAACACGTCGGTGTTCCGAACTTCGACACCTATTTTGCGCGTGTTGCCGAATTGCTCGATCCCGACGGCATAGCGTTGATCCACACCATTGGGCGATCAGCGCCGCCAATGGCGCATTCCCCTTGGATCAACAAATACATTTTCCCAGGCGGATACGTTCCGTCTTTGTCCGAACTTGCGCCAGCTATTGAGCATTCTGGACTTTGGCAATCTGACATAGAGATCTGGCGGCTGCATTACGCCAAAACCATTCGGCACTGGCGGGATCGCTTTGACGCAAACATCGAAGAAATTAGGGCGATATATGAAGAGCGATTTGTGCGAATGTATCATTACTATCTAACAGTTTGTATCTTGGCGTTTGAACATCAGATGCAGGCCGTCTACCATTTTCAGTTGGCCCACAAACGCGACCGCGTCCCTTTGACCCGCGACTACTTGTACTCGGAACTGAGTACCCCCAATTGTCTGCTCCAATCTGAAAATTAGTACTTGGTTGTCCTTTGGTCCATCGGTACAATGGCTTCCGTGGGCGGTGGGCGATACCCAAACAGAGGTAGAAACGGACCCACAAGTCTGCTTTGCTGGAACCGTTGGTTTTCTTTGAATTGAAATTTGGTTTTTAGCTATGCCGACTTCTCACGTTCTAAAGAGAAATCGCTGGGGAGGTACAGTTCGGAGTTGTCGCTTCTCGACAGGTACATGCTACCCAAAATGTCTTTACACAGTTTACGTTCTCCGACTTCAATGCACCGCGATTCTAACCTGCTGGTCCGCTCTATGGCTATACCCGGGCCGCCTACACCTCGCCGATCTGGTACACACCCGAAGGTTAATCTGTTCGTTTCATAACTTGAAAGCGGACACCTCCAAGCGTCCGCTTTGAGCTCAGAACTGTGCCGTTCGTAGCGCATTGATCGAAGGTGGGCTCAGGGCCGAATGCGGTTATTTGGTATGACCCAGCGAAGGACCGTCTTGTCCGCATGGCGATCTTCCACAGTGACTGCGAATACTTGAGTCACAGATAACTGAGTATTGTGTTCTGTGATGGTTGAGTGCTTTGCCAGCTCAGTTCGGGGAATTGTTCCAATCAGATGCAGTTTGCTTGGCAGCGCAAAACCCAATCCTGTGAAAGATGTCCGCTCAAATACCGAAGCTGGCATAGGGAATATAACGCACCATATCTCCCTTTTTAATAACGCACGCGCCATCCTCCAGTTCCACCAGACCATCTGCCCAGCTTAACCCGCTGATCCGCCCTGATCCCTCAGACGCAAAAACTTGCACTTTGCCGTCCCTGATCCGGGCGCGGAGATATTCGCGGCGTCCGGGTTTCTTCGACTTCTCAAAATCGGCAGGCACGTCAAATCCTTGGGGGTCCCGCCAGTCTTCTCCGGCAAGCAAACCCATCGCAGGTCGGGCGAATATCAGGGTACAGACCATCGCGGCCACCGGGTTTCCTGGCAACCCGAATACTGGTTTGCCACCCCAAAAACCCAGCGCCAATGGGCGACCCGGTTTTAGAGCGATCCGCCACAGCGCCATGGCGCCAGCTTGTTCCAGCAAAGCCGACACGTGATCTTCATCGCCTGCGGATGCGCCACCGCTTGTCAGAATGACGTCCGCCTGATCAGCGGCCATATCCAAGCGATCCGACAAAGCAACCCGATCATCGACCACCCGCCCCATGTCAATCGAGTCATAGCCAAACCGTGCAATCATGCTCAGCAACATGGGTCGGTTCGCATCATAAATCTGACTGTTGGATGCAGCTCCTCCAGCCTCGACCAACTCATCACCTGTTGACAGTACGGCGACACGCAATTTCGAACGAACTTGCACATCTGACACACCGGAAATCGACAAGAGCGCCATATCCGCAGGCAACACCATTCGCCCAGCGTCGAACAACACATCGCCTGCCTCAATGTCCTCACCAGCGCGACGGGCGTTCGCCCCTTTCTTGAGCGGGCCGTTGAAGGCGATAATGTCTTTTGTTGCGGTTACATCTTCTTCAAGAATCACCGTATCCACGCCTTTGGGCAAGGCAGCGCCGGTTAGTACTCGGACCGCACTTCCTTCGGGGACACTGCCGCTGAAAGGAACGCCCGCAGCGGCACGACCTTTGATGAGGGGACGTCGGTGCGCTCCGGCGGGGACGTTCCCGGCAAAGCCATAACCATCAACTGCCGAATTGGGCAGCGGAGGGTTCGCGCGTCCTGCTAAAACAGGATTTGCAAGGATACGTCCCAGCGCATTCTTTACCGGAAGTGTTTCAACCGGCGTAACCGGGAACAACCGGCTTTGGAGCAGTGTAAGTGCTTCGTCCACCGGCGCCCAATTCACGCCAGCAGGTAAAGCGAAACAGTCATTACGTAATGGCGGGGGGGCCAGTACAGTATCCTTCTGGAGCATCCCTTCATGCCCAACCCCAACAATCCAGCCCTCTTCAGGTGCGATGACATTCAGCATATTAGCCAACACTTCGGGCTCCAAAGCCTGCAGGGCCCGTGCAACCCCCTGAACCTGCCAGGCATCTTTGATCATTTCATCAGGCGGGGGGACGACAAACAGGGACGGCCAGATCTCAACAATAGCTATCGGGGCCTCCCACTTCTCAAACGGCCAAACTGCAATATCGCCAGAGAAACGCCGGCGGAGTCGCTCCAGAACTGGCAACCCCATCAGGACCTGTGACCCGACTGCGCCTGCCCCGGCAAGTTGCCAACAGGTAAAGCTGCCTTTTGCCTGTTCTTCAACAACACGCCGATCAGGAAATATGTTATTGTAATCGAGCTTGTTGCGAGGCAGGCCTTCGATGTCGCGCTTCAGCCCATTCCCCCAAAACGGACCACGACCGTCAAAGCGCGCGTTGATCTCGGCTGCAACATCAAACCGGTTGTTACGATTTTTGCTGTCCTCAATGCGCGTTTCAAGCCAGCGCCACAATGCAAATGGGTCGGCCTGTCCTGTAACCGCATTGGCAAATCCAATAGGGTATCCAAACGGAAAGTCGAACCCAATACACACCCTCTGTTCTTCTGCCAAAGCAGCATCAAGAGTGTCATTAATCCACGCCTCTGCGACACCCCGGTTGCGAAGATAGATCGGTTCACCAATCTGGCCATTGGATGCAACACAGGCCCAGATCGCATCTTTGACCGGCCTTGGCCCTCGATCATTTCCACCCGACCAGTCTACCATGATAAAGGTGTCAAAAGGGGTCACAATCCAACCTCGGTCAGAATAAAGTCCGCCACTGCCTTGGTATCATCAAGATCAAACACCGGCCGATCAATGTCGAGCGGTCTGTCCGATGCAATGGCCCGGATCGTTGGATCATCTGGTGCAATCAACGGGTTGCCGGTTTCGCCGCGATGCGCTTCGACCTTTGGATGGGCGTCTCGTTTGTACCCTTCCACCAAGACCAGATCGACAGGTGAAAGCTTGGTCAATAACATTTCAAGGGTCGGTTCATCTTCCACGCGCAATTCGTGCATAAGCGCGAACCGGTTGCGGGAGGCCAACAAAACCTCGGTCGCCCCTGCGACGCGATGTCGATGACTGTCCTTGCCTTCGTGGTCAACATCAAAACTGTGGTGGGCGTGCTTGACTGTAGAAACAGTTAAGCCTCGCGACGTGATCTCGGTCACCAGCCGTTCCATGAGCCCGGTTTTGCCCGCATTTTTCCAGCCAACGACCCCAAATAGATTCACGTCACAGTCTCCATCATTGCTTGAGCGACCGCTAAATCTTCAGGCGTATTCACGTTAAAAAACGGATCAAACCCATTGCTTTCGAACAGGGCTTGACGACCATCATGCTGATCCGTCCAAAGCACAACTTTGCGCACCCCACTGTCCAGCGCCGCCCGCAAATCTTCGCGCAGCGACACCGGCCAAAGCCCGAAAGTCGGGTGGCGCACTTGTCCGCGTTCTGGATCCGGGGTCGCAGCCAAAACCAAGGGCGCTGCCATCCCTTCGCTTTCTAACAACAGACGCGGTGCCAAATCACATGGATAGAATGGCGTATCTGCCGCTGCCGTCACGATAGTGTCAGCGCCAAAGTCGGCAGCCCAGTCCAAGCCTGCGAGAACTCCGGCCAGCGGACCGGCATACCCTTCAATCGAATCCGCCAGAACCGGCAGACCAAACGCATCAAACCGTGCGGGGTCCCCGTTGGCATTCAGCGCTACTTTGTCCACCTGCGGGCAAAGCCGATCGATCACGTGGCGCAGAATCGGTTGCCCTCCTAGGTGAAGTAAGCCTTTGTCGCCGCCGCCCATGCGTCGCGACTGCCCACCAGCAAGAATGACCCCCAGTGGTTGCTTCATACTTTAGCACCCTTGCGCCCGGATTTGCGCGGCTCTTCAGCAATCCGACCCGGATCGGCGTCCCACACCAGGCGTTCTTCGCCGGCTAGGCACATGAACCGCCGCCCGCGCATCCGCCCGACGAGGGTCAGGCCAACCTCGCGCGCAATCTCAACCCCCCAGGCCGTAAATCCGGACCGCGATGCCAGAACTGGTATGCCCATCAAGGCCGTCTTTATCACCATCTCTGACGTTAACCGCCCGGTGGTATAAAGGATCTTGTCGTCAGGCACGACATCCTCAAGCAGCATCCAACCTGCGATCTTGTCGACCGCATTATGTCGCCCAACGTCTTCCATGTAGACCAGAGGCTGATTCTGATGGCACAAAACTGTGCCATGAATCGCGCCTGCCTCAAGATACAGTGATGGCGTCCGATTGATCTTGGCCGCAAGTTCATAGAGCCAGGATGTGCGGGTCTTACTCTCAGGTAGAGTAATGCCTTCCAGCCCCTCCATCATATCGCCAAAAACGGTACCAACAGCACAGCCACTTGTACGCGTTTTCTTGCGCATCTTTGCTTCAAAATCGGTCTTCTCAGAAGTGCGAATTACAATTGTTTCAAGTTCATCGTCGTAATCAATACCTGTGATGGTATCAGCAAGGCTGAGCATGCGCTGATTACGCAGAAAGCCCAAAGCAAGATAGTCAGGATAATCCCCGATCGTCATGGCGGTAACGATCTCTTGCCCGTTCAGGAAAATCGTCAATGGTCGTTCCTCGACCACCGAAATGCTGCTGACTTTGCCGTCGTGATCGGTTCCCTCGACGGCGCGCGTCAACCCCGCGCGATTTGGGTCGGGCGCAACCAGATATCCCGCTAATTCGTCGGTCTTGGCCAATTGCATCCCCTTGATTTCGCAGTTACGGCTGAAATGTAGTTTAAGGGCAAGTGATGTCTTCCTCCACCACCAAAGCAGCCTTTTGGCAGGGCTTGCGCGATGGCGCACCATTTTTGCTGGTGGTTGTGCCATTTTCGGTTCTTTTTGGTGTTCTCGCAACCGAGGCTGGCCTGAACCTGGTTCAGGCGATGGCCTTCAGTATTGTAGTTTTTGGCGGAGCAGCACAATTTACCGCGCTGCAGTTGATGGTCGACAACGTGCCGACCGCGATTGTTGTGATCTCGTCATTGGCCGTAAACCTAAGGGTTGCGATGTATTCGGCGTCACTGACCCCCTACATCGGCGGCGCGCCGGTCTGGCAGCGTGCGTTAGCCGCATATTTCATTGTTGATCAGACCTATGCCAGTTCCATTGCCAAATACGAAGCCGAACCAGAGATGCCGGTACCGCAGCGGATTGCGTATTTCTTCGGCGTCGTGGTCCCTATTTGCCCCGCGTGGTATGTATTCACCGTTGTCGGCGCAGTGGTCGGCGGCCAGATTTCGCCGGAATATGCGCTAGACTTTGCACTGCCAATTACATTCCTTGCCCTGATCGCCCCCATGTTGCGCACCGCTGCCCACGTCGCAGCCGCTCTCGTCGCAATCGTGGCGTCTTTGGTCTGTGCGACAATTCCATACAACCTGGGACTAATCATTGCAGGCACAGCGGGTATGATGGTTGGCGCGCAAGTCGAGTTATGGTCCACGAAAAGGACAAACGGGCAATGATCGACACCAACACAATATGGATCGTCATCGTTAGTTTGGGGCTGGGCAGTTTTGCGCTGCGGTTCTCATTTACCGGTCTTGTCGGCAACCGCCGGATGCCGCAATGGGTGCTGCGGCATTTGCGATATACAGCAGTCGCGATCCTACCTGCTTTGGTGGCGCCTCTAGTGGTATGGCCCTCTGCAACGGGAGGCGAAGCGGACGCGCCACGTACAGTAGCGGCTGTGGTTACGATCCTCGCGGGTCTGATAACACGAAATGTTTTTGTCGCGATCGCAGCCGGAGTAACGACCTTATATGCGTTGCTTTTCCTAATGCACTAATGCGGTTTCGATTTAGCAATCAGAGTTTTGCAACTGCATCAACAACGTTGCCATCATCATCTTCATAGTATTTTTCGGTTTTTACGCCGGGGTGGGGCTCAAGCTGCTGCTGAAGCTTGACCGGATAGAATGTCTTGTCCACCCATTCAAACCCCGGAACTTGCGACAGGATTTTGGTGGTTGCGCTTGTGCAGAATGCCCCAGGCACCGGCCCGTTCTGGGTCGCTAATTGATAAGCGACCTGAGCTTGCGCTGCGGTCACTTCAAACTCTTGCGTAACAACATGGTGCGTCGCGCGTGAATGGGAACTTTTATATGTATCAAATACTTGAGGTGTGATGCCATAAAGCACATCGCCTCTTTCAGGTACGGAATCAGTCCGAAATGACCCAGCCGGATCAAATAGAATGCGCTGCGGGCCGTTGATCATCAGCGCAGTATGGCCGCCAGACCCCGAGCGATTGTTAACCATCGTGATCACAGTCAACTTCGCTGGACCCTCATCACGATACGACACCGCCGCGATGCTTTGGGGAGTGGCCACAATCGAAGAATTTTCGCCGCAGGCTGCCAGCCCCAAAAGCAGGGCGAGTAGTATCCCAACACGCATTTTTTGGCTCAATTCCGGAAGCTAGATGGTGAAAATTGCCATGAACACAAACAAGACGATGATTGCTATCACCGATCTGGTGGTGAATTTCATGAATCCATCGAACGTCTTCTCTTGCGTTTCAGTGTTCATTTCGCCGTGGGTGTGGTCTGCCATCTGTCAGTGATCCCTATTTCCGATAGTGTTGAGGGTGATTACCGTATTTTGAAACCCGAGTCATCCCGTGAATGACCGCCACTGGCTACGACTTCTTTTTCCGCATGCGCTTGGCGGTCTTGACTTTTTTTTCAAGGTCCGCAGCTAGCCGAAATCCAATCCTGTTCACCTCGGGTTGGTCAACCTGTTTGGGCAAGGCCCGTAACATGACGTTTAGTTGGCTGACATGTTGGATCAACTGCGTTTTCGCCCCATTCGCTTCAGACCCGTAAAATGTTATGACATCGGGATCAAAATACCCCATCCCCTCTATCCGCAAGACGCCAGTGTCTCCGCCCGCAAAACCCATTGCAACCTCGTGCTCACTGTCCAGTTGCTCTTCGAAATTCTTGAGATAAACGATGATGCGTTCATAGGCCCATTCAGCCGGGCTTTTGTTCTGAACCGTCTCATCCGCTACCTTTTTGCGCAAAGCCTGTTTGCCCGCGCTTTTCATTTTCGGATCAGTGTGAACTTCGTACAAGCGCGGAATCGCATCTGCTTCGGCAGCCTCGGCGGTTGTCTTAATCGCTTTGTCCATGGTTCAATCCTTGCGTTCGTATTCCCACGCCCCGTCAGCACGTAGCGTACGTGTCGCCAGACCCGTCTGGTATAGGTGACTGAGATGCGCGACGGATTCAACCAGCGCCAGTCCATATTCGCCTTCACCTATGGCGCGCTTGAAGAGCGGCGCAAAGCAATCACCCCCAGCTTTTGGCGTTTCTATGAATGACAGCAGCCGCTCGAGCGCACCATGATGATTGTCGATCAACTGTCGCATTCGAAATGGCAAACCGGTGAACGGCAGCTTGTGCCCGCCCAAGACTAGATGATCCTCTCGCGCATGTGTCGCCAGCCTTTCGCAGGCCTCGATCCAGTCACCGATTGGGTCCGCCATCGGCTCGGTTGCGTAAACACCGATATTTGGACTTATCGAGGACAGTATTTGGTCCCCGGCAAGGACAAGATTATCGTCGCGGCTCCAGAAAGTCGCGTGTTCCGGGGCGTGACCATTGCCGATATGCACATCCCAAGTGCGGCCGCCCATTTCGATCACGCTATCTTGTGCAATGCGCGCATATCCCAAGGGCAAAGGGTCGACCACATCCCCGAAATTGAATGGCCTCTCGCCCGCCCGTTTGTCGTAAATCTTCGGATCCATTCCTGCCAGACGATAAAACGCCATCGTTTCCGGGACCGGCACCGATTGGAGGTCCAGCGTCAACATGCGGGCAAACAACCAGGAGGTGCGCGTGGTCACAAGTTCGGCATCGAATTCAGTCTGGAACCATCCTGCCAATCCAATGTGATCCGGGTGATAGTGCGTTACAATAACTCGTCGCACTGGCTTTCCTACCAGCGGCCCGGCGAGAAGTGCGCGCCAGATTTCTTTGGTCTTTTGGCTGGAGAACCCGGTATCCACTATTGTCCAGCTGTCGCCATCGTCCAATGCGTAGACATTCACGTGATCCAACTTCATCGGCAAGGGAAGCCGCATCCACAACACTCCCTTTGCGACTTCAATCGCCTCACCAGATCCCGGGGGTTCTTCCCAAGGGTAATGCAGGACAGCAGCAGTATCGGTCAAAGGCGTATCTTTCATGCAAGCAACGCGTCTGCACTTAGTTCAAACAGATCCTCGGCGCCAGCTTGCGCATGAGCCAGAAGCCCAGTATACTCGGGAAGTAGTCTGAGAATATAGAACCGAGCCAATTTGTCTCGTGTGCCGCCTTTATCGGCCATGGCTGCGACTAGATGGAAATGCGCGCCGAGAATCCGGGCAAAGGCCATCAAATACGGTACGGCACCAGCAAACCTGTCATTCATGTCCGATTGCAGAGCGATCCAGTCCGTGATCTCACGCAGAGTTTCCGTTGCCTGCCAGACCGGCTCCGCAAGATCTGGCAGCGTCGTACGTGCGCTTTCGGCAAAATCCTGCATTTCGTCCAGCAAGCGGCTGGCGGTCTCACCCCCATCCATCATCTTGCGCGCGACAAGATCCATCGCCTGAATGCCGTTGGTGCCTTCGTAGATTGCGGTCACACGTACATCCCGGGCAAACTGCGCCGCGCCGGTTTCTTCGATGTATCCCATACCACCATGCACCTGAATGCCGGCGTCAGCGACTGAAATCCCGGTTTGCGTGCCGAAAGCCTTGGCAATTGGTGTGAGAAAGGCGGCTCTTGCAGACCATTTTGGGTCTTCATTTGCATGCGACATATCGATCGCCACGCCGCAGGCGAGCGCAATCGCGCGGGCCGCAAAGATATCAGCTTTCATTGTGACAAGCATCCGGCGCACGTCGGCATGATCCAGGATTGTCCCAGTGCCTTGATGTGCAGGACGCCCCTGTTTGCGCTCTGTAGCATAAGCCAGCGCATGTTGATATGCGCCTTCAGCCACGCCAATGCCTTGACCGCCGACGCCAAGGCGGGCGTTGTTCATCATCGTGAACATTGCCGCCATACCATCATGTTCGCTGCCAACGAGCCACCCAGTTGCCCCGTCAAATTGCATTACGGCGGTGGGCGAACCATGCAGGCCCATCTTGTGCTCTAGGCTGACCACTTTCAGAGAATTTGCGACACCTGCATTTCCGGCTTCATCCGGAAGACGTTTGGGCACCAGAAACAGGCTGATCCCCTTGGTACCCGGCACGCCATCAGGCAGTCGCGCCAACACAAGATGGCAGATATTTTCGGCCACATCATGATCGCCCCAGCTAATGAAAACCTTCTGCCCGGTCACGGCATAAGTGCCATTACCGTCTGGCTCTGCTTTGGTACTCAGTGCGCCAACATCAGACCCGGCTTGCGGTTCCGTGAGGTTCATTGTCCCAGTCCATTCGCCAGAAACCAATTTAGGCAGGTAGATCGCCTTTAGATCGTCACTGGCGTGATGGTCCAGCGCCTCGATCTGGCCTTGGGTCATCAGAGGGGCAAGCTGCAGTGACACGCACGCAGCACTCATCATTTCGTTAACCGCAGTTGTCAAAGCCATCGGCAGCCCCATGCCGCCGTGTTCAGGGCTTGCATTGATCGCGATCCAGCCGCCATCGGCAACCGCACGATAACCGTCAGAAAATCCAGGAGACGTGCGCACGACGCCGTTCTCCAAAACTGCAGGGTGTAAATCCCCATTGCGCTGCAAGGGGGAGAGAACCTCTTCGCACAATCTCCCCGCTTCGGTCAGAATTGCGGATGTGACATCGTCTGTGGCTTCAGCAAACCGCTCTGTGGCCGTAACTTGTCCCAGTCCGACGACCTTTTGTAGCAAAAACTGATATTCGTGCACCGGTGCGAGGTAGGGCATGGTTGACGTCCCCCAGAATTGGACGGGTTGGCATCCCGCCTCACCGTCTGTAATCACTTTGATCTAACTCGTCCTGACCGTAATCGGTCAAAACCTTCACGCAACCCAAACGCGGCGTCACTCACTGAAATGCAAGACATCAAAACCCAACGCCTGGACGCAACAGATGACGGAATTTCGCAGGCCGCAACGCTCTTGAGTAGTGGTGCGCTGGTCGCGTTTCCGACCGAAACCGTCTATGGGCTGGGTGCCGATGCGCGCAACAGTCTGGCCGTTGCAAAAGTTTTTGAAGCCAAGGGACGCCCACACTTCAATCCCCTGATTGTTCACGTTGGCTCGGCTGACGAAGCCAAACGATTCGTGATCTGGTCGAATAAAGCCCAGCTTCTCGCGGATGCATTTTGGCCCGGCCCGCTTACTCTTGTGCTGCCCCTCAAGGCCGGTCATGAATTGTCGCCGCTGGTCACTGCAGATCTACCTACTCTCGCGATCCGTGTTCCTGCGCAGGCCAGTGCGCAGGCGATCCTGTCGGCATTTGATGGCCCGATCGCTGCCCCTTCTGCCAATCCATCGGGCCGGATCAGCCCAACAACATGCGCGCATGTCATCGCTGGGCTGGAAGGTAAAATCGCTGCCGTGCTGGACAACGGGCCCTGCGAAATAGGCTTGGAATCTTCTATTGTAAGCCTATTAGCCAACCCGACCCTTTTGCGGGAAGGCGGTGTCACCTCTGAACAGATTAACCATGTGCTGGGCGCGCCATTGGAAACCGCGTTGAAGGACGAAATCGTATCGGCACCGGGCCAGTTGGCATCTCACTATGCGCCCAGCGCACCACTGCGCCTGAATGTGACGTCAGCGTTGCCCGGTGAGAAGATGCTGGGTTTTGGCGATATCGATGGAGATTTCAATCTATCGCCTTCTGGCAATCTCGCGCAGGCTGCCGCGCGCCTTTTTGATTACTTGCATCAGTTGGACTCGACACCTCAACCAATCGCCGTGGCCCCGATTCCCAGTTCTGGTTTGGGACGAGCTATCAACGACCGGCTAGCACGCGCTGCAGCGCCCCGTTGATTTGCGGCAAGCGTTCTGGCACGCTGCCTATGCCCGCCCGGCAGTCGCAGACAACCCAATAGGATCCACTCCGATAGAGCGCAATGCGAGGCCCCATTTGTCTTCAATCGGTGCACCAAAGACCAGCTCGGGTGATGCAGGTCCAATCAGCCAGCCATTTCGCGAGATTTCATCTTCCAGTTGGCCGGCAGCCCACCCGGAATATCCCAGCATCAGCAAAGACCGAGCGGGCCCCTCTCCAGACGCAATGTCTTCTAGTACATCCAAGGTAGCCGTCATGGAAAATAATCCATCCACCTCTAGGGTATGAATGCGAGAATTATATTCTGGCGAGTGAAGGACAAAGCCGCGCCCCTGCTCGACCGGCCCCCCGATACAAACCGGTGTATCGTGTAGTGCGGTCTCCGACTCGGTCGAAATTTCAAGCTGTTCGACGAGGTCTACCATGCGCACATCTTCCGCAGGCTTGTTTATGATCAAACCCATCGCGCCATCGTCAGAGTGTGCACAAATATAGATGACCGAATGATCAAACCCAGAGCCAGCCATCCCTGGCATCGCTATGAGTAGCTTACCGGTCAGTTCCAATGGAGTTTCCAAGTGCGGCTTCCCTGATTAGTATGGTCATTGCTGGACTTTAGCATGACCCCAGGAACCCGGTATCGCAAGACGGATTGCCTAAATCAGCGCATTCGCGCGGCAACAAGACACAAATGCTGACCATAACGTGACTTGGCATTCCACCAAAATAAGACCATTTCAAGTACATGCTATTGCGAACGTTCACCTCGGCGATCTTCAGCGCTTTTGCTGCCGCGCATCCGGTGTTGGCTGATGATTCCTACTCTGACGTTATCGATTTGGAGGTGCGCCCAGGCTGGACGCAGCCAGACGGCACCCATATTGCGGCTCTACATCTGACGCTGGCGCCAGGTTGGAAAACCTACTGGCGCGCACCGGGAGATGCAGGCATCGCGCCACAGTTTGGTTGGAAAGGGTCTCGCAATATCGACAATTTGTCGTTGATTTGGCCTACGCCGCAAGTCTTTGATCAGAATGGTCTGCGATCTATCGGCTATAAAGACCAACTGGTTATTCCCCTGCAGATCACGCCGGACTCGGATGGTGCAGGTATCCGCATCAAGGGCAACATCGACCTGGGTATCTGTAAAGATATTTGCATTCCTCAGACCCTGAGTTTCGACCATCTGATTGACGTAATCTCCTCGGAACCCGATCCGGTGATCGCGGCCGCGATGGCATCAAGCCCGTATTCGGCCGGCGAGGCCGGCGTTTCGTCAGCAAGCTGCACGCTCAACCCGATTGACGGCGGCCTGCGTATCTCGGCGACGATACATATGCCACATTCGGGAGGTACGGAATACGCGGTCATAGAGGCTGGTGATCCACAGATTTGGGCCTCTCAGGCTGAGACTCACCGGCAAGGTGGCCAGCTCACGGCAAGCAGTGATCTTATCCATGTGAATCAAAGTTCTTTTGCGTTAGATCGCTCCGCTGTACGGATCACCGTGTTAGGCCAGCAGCATGCAGTTGATATTCGAGGCTGCGCCCCGGGTTAGACGCGTTTGCGCGATAGCCCATAGGCAGCTAACGCAATCAGGTATGTGCCAAGCGCAACAACACCGGCTCCAGCAACAAACAACACCAATCCTGCCGACTGTGGCGACCAGGATTGCAGCGCTGGCAGAAGAGATAGAACTGGAGCTGGCAAGGTGCCGATTGCAATTGCCCACCCCAGCGTAAAAACTAACCAGCCAGCAGAGAGGATCCAGCCTACTGCCAGCGCTACCCGCAAACTCGCGGATCGCCCGTGCATAGCGCGGCGCATCGCAGTGATCTGGCGTGCGACATCCTGTTGCATCGCGACAAGCGCAGGAACCACCAGCAGAACCAGCAGCAGCCCAAATCCCAACCCGTAGACCAGAGTGATCACAGTCGGTTTGAGAAATTGTGCCTGTTGGGATTGCTCAAAAAGCAATGGAGTGAGACCCAATACCGTTGTGAGCGTAGTCAGCAGCACCGGCCGTAACCGGTCTGCCGCACCGTCAATGATAGACGGCGTCAGACCACGTTCCTGTGCATAGCTGTCAATTGTGGTGACCAGAACGATTGAATCGTTGATGATAATTCCAGTCATGCCCAGCAGGCCGACAACGGTGAACATACTAAGAGGCACATCCCAAAGTGCATGACCATAGATGGTGCCAACCAAACCAAAGGGGATAATCGCCATTACAACCGCAGGCCGGGTCCAGCTTGAAAACACCCATGCGAGAACAAGATAGATTCCGGTCAAACAAAGAACAAAGCCGGCAAACGCTTCGGATAGAAACGTGTCTTCATCCTCGGCCAGGCCGGCCATGCGGAATTCCACCTGTTGTTCACTGGCGATGCGAGGAAGTATCTGCTCCTCCAGCTCGGTCATGATCTGTTCAGCCCGCGCCGGATCATCTTCAGAGATGTCGCCCGTGACCGAGATCAAGCGAACACCATTTTCACGACGAACTGTAGAGAATCCGGTTCGCTGCTGCACACTGACGATATCTGCCAATGGCACATAATGCCCATCGGGTGTGCGCATCTGGGTGCGCTCCAAGAAATCTGCCGTTAATTCCCCCTCTGGTAATTCGACCCGGATTTCAGCGCTGCGTGAGCCAACTGGATAAGTTGCAGCTTCGATTCCATTCAGACGGTGCCGCAATACGCGCCCCAATGCATCAATGGTAAAGCCCAGTGCCTGCCCCTGCGCGGTAAGGTCAAGGATCAATTCTTCTTTGTCATAGGCAAGATTGTCCTGCACAGCAGATACTTCGGAATACTGCGACAATGCAGCCTGCAATTCAGCCGACGCCAACTTTAAGACATCGGTGTTGGCGCCAAAAAATTGGACATCCAATGCATCTCCGCCAGCACCTGACCGCCAACCCCGGAATGAAACCGTTTCCGCCAGTGGATGTCTGTTCACGGCTTCCTGTAATTCACCAACAAATGCAAAACTCGAATAGGGGCGCAAATCTGCATCGATCAGCTCGATAGAAATACCCCCCAACAGGTCCTTGTCCTTGGTATCCGCCCCCGCAAGGCCACGTCCGGTGTTACCCCCAATCTCAGCGATAACATATTCCAGCGGATTGCGGCCGTGCCGTTGCTCGAATTCTTTCCCCAACGCCTCTGTCGCACGCTGCATTTCCCGCATCATGGTCAGAGAATCAGCGCGCGTCGCACCTTCGGCCATTGCGAAGTTGCCCGAAACTGATCCGCGCTCTGGCGCATTGAAAAACCGCCATTGCACGTCGCCCCTGATGAACAACGACACCTGACTAGCCAAAATCACAACTGCGGTCGCAAAAACCGCATACCGCGCCCAGATGACGCCAGCCATGAACGGTCGGAACAGACGCGTGCGAAACCAGACGAACCCGCGATTGACTTGCCGGCTGGGCCAGTCATACCAATGATCCACGTCCGAATGTGCAAGCGCATGTGACATGTGATGCGGCAGGATCAAAAAACACTCCGCGAGCGATGCAAGAAGGACAGCGATAACCGTAAAAGGTATGTCCCGGATCAAAATACCGAACCATCCGCCCACCGAGACAAGGCCAAAGAATGCGATCACCGTGGTGAGAGTCGCCGCAAATACCGGCATCGCCATACGGCGGGCCGCGTTTTCGGCAGCAACAACCGGATGTTCCCCGTATCGGCGGGCCCGAAAATCCGCATGCTCCCCCACAACAATCGCGTCGTCTACGACAATCCCAAGGGTAATGATCAACCCGAACAGGCTAACCATGTTGATCGTTAGCCCTCCCAGATACATGATCGAGATGGCTGCCAGCATCGCAACTGGAATGCCTGCAGCAACCCAAAATGCAGTGCGGGCATTGAGAAACAGGAAAAGCAGAACGACGACCAGGCCCAACCCCATCAACCCATTGTCGAGCAATATGTTGAGGCGGCCCGAAATAGCCGCGGCGCGAGTGCGGATGAGTTCGATCGTGACGCCTTTGGGCATGACAACCTGCATCTCCGCAGCGACGTCTTCCACTTGTCGCTGAATTTTAATCGCATCACCCTTGTCGGATCGATCCACTCGAATGGAAATCGCCGGATCGTCGCCCACATAATAACTGCGATTACGGTCCACACCTTCGACACGGACAGTCGCAACTTCGCCAACCGTCAGCTTGGAGCCATCCGGATCTGACCGCAGAACGATCTTTCTTATCTGCTGCACACTACGTTTTTCGATACCAGTCCTGACACGCGTATTGGCCCCAGTGACGTCGCCAGCGGGATCGGTGTCAACTTCCTCAGCAATTGCGCTGGCGATTTCTGCCATTGTAATATCGTGACCAATCAGACTAGCGGACGGTACCTCGACAACAGTTTGCGGCGCGGCGACACCCCTGATCGTGCTGCGCGTCACACCTGCCGCAAACAAACGTGTTACGAATTCGTCAGCGAACCGACCGAGTTGATCAGGCCCAATAGGGCCGGTTATCACAACATCCGTGACCCTGTCCCGCCAGGTCCCTCTCCGCACTGTGGGATCTTCGGCTTCTTCTGGCAGGGTTGAAACTGCATCAATTGCCGTCCGCACATCGTCCGCGGCGCGGGCCATGTCCCAGTCAGGCTCAAAATCCAACGTAATGCTTGCACTACCCTCACGCGAAGTTGAGCCGGAGAGCTTCACTCCCTCAACAGCTAAAAGTGCTGGCTCCAAGACCTGAACAATTGCCGCGTCGACATCCTCTGCGCCTGCTCCTTCCCATTCGACTGAAACGGTCACATGGTCAGAGATTACGTCTGGAAAAAACTGGGCCCGCATATTTGGTAGCGACGCAAGCCCTGCCACGAGCATAACCACCAGCAATAAATTTGCCGCCGTGCGGTGCCGGGTGAAATAGGACAGCAGCCCGCCGGCTGCGCGCGGGATGTCGCGCACCATTGTCTAGCCCCCCATCCGACTTTCGATCCGTTCGACCATCCGGACAGGCACCTGCGGCTTTTCCAACTGCCCCAGTATCCGGGCCTTGGCCTCTGCCGGCATACGTTCATTGGCTTCAACAAAGGCGACAAGCCTTGCACGTCGTTCTTCGGTCAATTCCAGCATGGCTTGCTCATTCGTCGTCTGGCTCTCTGCGCCCCGTAGAGGTCGCACCGCGATCCCGGCGCCTAACAATGGCGAACGCGCCGTGACAACTTCGCGCCCTACAATTTCGGGCGCTCGCACCAGAACGTCATCACCCTGACGCCGCAAAACTGATACTGGCATTGACTCTAGCCGATCATCGGGCCCAATAACCAAGACCGCACCACCTGCGCTGACCGACGATGAGGGCAAACGAATGACATTGTCCAAGGCAGTTTCGTGCACAGAGACCGTAACGAAATCCCCCGGTTTAAAGCCTGGCGCATCATCGAGCCTAGCAAAAATCAGCCGCCCTGTTTGGCCGGAGCCAGCCCCGGCGCTGTCCCGCTCGATGGCGGCATTCGCAGACAAATCAATCCCTGCTACGTCCAGAGTGACCGTGACTGGAACAAGAGCCAAAGCCCCGGTTTCATCCAACAGTCGGCTGTATTGGGCGGTGGACACCCGAAATAATACTTCAAGACTCTTGTCATCGATCAGATCGGCCAGTTTTTCGTTGGCAGCAATCAACCCCCCGCGAACCAACGCAACATCCGCCAGCGTCCCGTCAAATTCCGCTAGGACGGTTGTGTCTTCCAATCTTCTCTCCGCCTCAGCCAAAGCGATTCTGGCGCGTGAAAGTTTCGTGACGGACTGATCCAGCCGGGCCTCTGCCTGCGCTTCGGCTTGACGTCGCGACACGACTGCCTGGCGCGATGAAGCGGCTGTCATTTCAGCCAGTTCGACAGCAGCGGCAGTTCCAACACCACGCTCTTGTAGATCAGATTGCCGCTGAAATGCCTTGGCTTGCAAATTTGCCTGATCTTCAGTCGCCGCCAATTCTTCTTGTGCAAGAATCAGGCCGCGCGCTGCGTCACGACCCTCTGCCTCAGCATCACGCAAGTCGCTCAGGACTCGGTCCAAAGTGGATTGTGCGTCTGCGGGATCAATTCTTGCCAGAACCTGACCCTCACGCACATCGCCCCCTTCCTGAAACTCTTTGGCAAGTTCGATGATCCGCCCACCCACGGCTGCGCGCAGTTCCAACGTGCGGCGGCTTTGCACTTCGCCAAAAGCAGGCAATATCGGAGTTATAGTTTCAGACTTAGCCGTCACAACGTTCACCGCAAACACCCGTTCGCGGGCTGCCGCAGGAGGCGGCGCATCAGCCAATCGGACCTGAATGGCGGATCCAATCAATTGCCCAGCATAAATCAGCAAGGCCAGCGTCACCGCTGCCAAAAACAATCCCGTCAGGCTCTGCCTGAGAAACCGCATGCTTTTTTTCCTTTGCTTGGCCAGCAATTAACCGGCATTGTTAATCTAGTGTTGCCATCCAAAATACCAAGTCATTAAAGCCTTAACGGGGGATTGTATCATTTCCGTCGTTTATCTTCATCCAATCGCGGCATTATCTCAACGAAATTGCAGGGGCGGTGCCGAAAATCCAATTGATGTTGCAGGATCTCGTCCCACGCATCTTTGCAGGCACCCGGACTTCCAGGCAGCGCGAAAAGGTAAGTGCCACCGGCGACACCGCCCGTTGCACGTGACTGTATAGCAGAAGTCCCGATCTTTTGCATTGAAACGATCGTGAACACTGTGCCAAAAGCATCAATTTCTTTTTCGTAGACATCGCGGTGCGCCTCAACCGAGACATCACGTCCAGTTAGGCCAGTTCCGCCAGTCGAGATGACCACGTCCACCGATTTATCTGCGATCCAGGCCCGCAACTGTTTTGAAATCTCTGCTCGGTCATCCTGAATAATCTTGCGATCCGCGACCGTGTGACCAGCTGCTGCGATACGGTCGACCAGAATCTGACCTGATTTATCATCTTCGGTTTTCCGCGTATCCGAAGCGGTCAGGACGGCGATGCGCACAGGAACAAATTCCAAAAATCCGGCGGTCCGAGACATCAGTTTATCTCCGCGTGCAACCGCGCTTTCAGAGCCAATAAATCGGCCCAGGCCTCGCGTTTGGCTTTGGGTGTGCGCAGCAAATATGCTGGGTGAAACATCGGCAACACCGGCTTGCCAAACGCCTGACCCCATTGTCCACGCAACCGGGTTATGCCTCGTTTGCCCAATACGGCCTGACAGCTGATATTACCCATCAAAACGATGATGTCCGGATTTATCAAGGCGACATGCCGCTCCAAGAACGGGCGCATCATGGCAATTTCCTCGGTTTTGGGATCGCGATTTTGCGGCGGCCTCCATGGCAACACGTTGGTTATATAAACCGGGGACAACGACGCATCGCGTGACATATCAATAGCCGCCAGCATTCGGTCCAGCAACTGCCCTGCACGGCCCACAAAGGGACGCCCTTCCCTATCTTCGTCCCGCCCCGGTGCCTCGCCAATCAACATGACTCGCGCCGCAGGATCGCCATCTGAAAACACCAGACTTCGGGCGCCCCGTTTTAGCTCACAATGCTCAAACCCATCCAACGCTGCGCGTAAACCTTCCAGCGATCCGGAATCTGCCGCGAGACGCTCTGCCTCTTTGACCGGATCGACATCTCGCGATGTAGCTGGTGCCGCAAAATGCGGTTCCTCACGCTTGGGTGCCGAGTCTGGAATGTCATATCGATTTAATGGCACATCTGCGATTGCCTCGGTCGCGCCCAGTTCCACTTGCCATTCGAGCAAGGCCTTTGCTGTATAAAAATCCATTGATTCCATACCTAGCAGGCTACTCTTCCTGCGCGGCAGTTAAAACGGTCATCTTTATTCTTTCTGCGGATCACCTCATCTCTTGCCCGGTCGCAGCACGCTCCTTATAAGGCGGAAACTATTGCCGGAGCGGTCCATGCGTTTTGCCCATCGCCATCTTCTTGGGATCGAACAGCTCGGACCGGATGACATCCGTTCCATTCTTGATCTGGCAGATGATTACGCTGCGCTGAATCGCCAAACCGCCAAACACTCTGATGCTCTGGCAGGTCTGACCCAGATAAACATGTTCTTTGAAAATTCCACCCGAACCCAAGCCAGCTTTGAACTGGCAGGCAAACGGCTGGGGGCGGACGTGATGAACATGGAAATGCGGGCAAGCTCGATCAAAAAGGGTGAAACACTGATCGACACTGCTTTGACGCTAAATGCAATGCATCCGGATCTGCTGGTTGTACGACATCCGCATTCCGGTGCGGTTGATTTGCTGTCGCAAAAAGTAAATTGCGCGGTCCTGAACGCCGGCGATGGACGTCACGAGCATCCGACCCAAGCGCTGCTGGATGCGTTGACCATCCGGCGGGCAAAGGGGCGGTTGCATCGCCTGTCCATCGCAATTTGTGGCGATATCGCGCATTCCCGCGTTGCGCGGTCTAACATAATGTTATTGGGCAAAATGGAGAATCGCCTACGATTGATTGGCCCACCAACTCTGATGCCTGCGGGCATTGTCGATTTTGGCGTCGAAGTCTTTGAGGACATGCACGAGGGGCTTAAAGACGTTGACGTGGTCATGATGTTACGCCTGCAAAAAGAACGCATGGACGGTGGCTTCATCCCGTCAGAGCGCGAGTATTTTCACCGTTATGGATTGGATGCTAAAAAGCTGAGCAACGCCAAACCCGATGCGATCATCATGCACCCTGGTCCAATGAACCGCGGAGTCGAGATTGACGGCACGCTGGCGGACGACATCAACCGTTCGGTCATTCAGGAACAGGTCGAGATGGGCGTTGCAGTGCGCATGGCAGCAATGGATCTGTTGGCGCGAAATCTAAGGTCAAGCCGCCATGAATGACCCCAAGGATCCCAAAATGTCCGGTCGTGTCGCAGTGGTCGCCTTGCTTGTTGTGTTCGGCGTGGCGGGTCTGATGTTTTGGATCGGGAGCTAAGCAGATGACACTGACATTCATTAACGCCCGCCTGATCGACCCTGAGGCCGGAACAGACTCGCTCGGCTCTGTTCAGGTGGCGAATGGAAAGATTACCAAGATCCTGCCCAATGGCGCGCGACCTGCCCCCACGGGGCCTCCGGTAGATTGCCGGGGAAAGTGTCTGGCCCCGGGCATCATCGATATCGGCGTCAAAGTTTGCGAGCCCGGCGAACGCCACAAGGAATCGTTCAAATCTGCCGGGCTGGCGGCGGCTGCAGGGGGCGTCACGACGATGGTGACGCGCCCCGATACAGATCCGGCCATCGACAGCCCGGAAGTGCTGGAATTCGTCACCCGCCGTGCCAATCAGGCGACCTCGGTCAATGTCAGGCCGATGGCGGCCCTGACCAAAGGACGCGCAGGGCGCGAAATGTCTGAAATCGGGTTTCTTATGGATGCGGGCGCGATTGCCTTCACTGATTGCGATCATGTGGTCACCGATACCAAAGTGTTCAGTCGCGCACTGACATACGCGCGCTCAGTCGGGGCGTTGGTCATTGCCCATATTCAGGAGCCGATATTGTCGGGCGGCGCGGCTGTGACGTCCGGCAAGTTTGCCTCGCTCCGGGGTCTCCCTGCTGTTTCACCTATGGCCGAACGCATGGGACTGGATCGCGACATCGCCTTGGTCGAAATGACCAGAGCGCGCTATCACGTTGATCAGATCACAACCGCGCGCGCCCTGCCCGCGCTGGAGCGCGCCAAACGTAATGGACTTGATATCACCGCCGGCGCTTCTATCCACCATTTAACGCTGAACGAACTGGACGTGGCGGATTATCGGACCTTTTTCAAAGTCAAACCGCCACTACGCTCTGAAGAGGATCGGCTAGCCATCATTGAGGCTTTGCGCGACGGGCTGATCGATATCATCAGCTCAATGCACACGCCGCAAGACGAAGAAAGCAAACGGTTGCCTTTTGAAGAGGCCGCCAGCGGCGCGGTTGCACTGGAAACGCTGCTTCCGGCTGCGATGCGTCTTTACCATAGCGATCAACTCGACTTGCCGACATTGTTCCGGGCGATGTCGCTCAATCCGGCCAAAATACTGGGACTGCCCGGAGGGCGCCTCGCTGTTGGCGCCCCCGCCGATCTGGTGCTGTTTGATCCTGATGTCCCCTTTGTCATGGACCGCACGACGCTACAGTCCAAATCCAAGAACACGCCGTTTGATGGCGAACGCATGCAGGGTAGAGTTTTGGCCACCTATGTCGCGGGCCAACTGGTCTATGAAAGAGAGCATTGATGCCTTTATTTGAAACATCCCTTGGCGGCCTGATCCTGTGGGCACTAATCGGCTATGGGCTGGGATCCATCCCCTATGGCATGATCATTGCCAATGTGATGGGGCTGGGCAACCTGCGCGAAATCGGGTCAGGCAATATTGGCGCAACAAATGTCCTGCGCACCGGCAATAAAACCGCCGCAGCATTGACGGTTTTTCTGGACGGCTTCAAAGGCGCCGCAGCCGTCCTGCTAGCGAGGGTCATATCGGGCGAAGACGCAGCCCAGATCGCCGCATTGGCGGCCTTTCTGGGTCATTGCTACCCGATCTGGCTGGGCTTTCGGGGTGGAAAAGGTGTCGCGACCTTCCTTGGGATCATGATCGCGCTGGCGTGGCCTGTCGGCCTAGGCTGTTGCGCGGCTTGGGCCGTTGGTGCCGGCCTGTCGCGCATGTCCTCCATGGGCGCGTTGGTGGCAGCCGCGTCATCCACCTTTTTCATGGTGCTACTGGGACATTCAGGCGCTTTGCTGTTGGGAATTGTCCTGACGGCGTGGGTATTTATGCGTCACAAAGACAATATCAAGCGGATCAAGGCTGGCACGGAGCCCAAGATCGGTCAGAAGAAATAGAAAGTCTGATATTTGTTTATCATTCGCTAACAACAACTTGCTGTTACACGGTTGCGCAAGTGGGATTTAGATTGCGCAGACAATACCACCCAGACATGTTATATTTCTTCAGATCGAGGCAGGCATTCAGACAGGAGTCCAACCAAAGGGAGGACAGTTGAATGATCATGCGTATTTTTCAGGTAGTTACGAGGCCTGGTAAAGAGGAAGAGTTCAGCAAGTTCTTCCATGAGACCGCTATCCCAATGATGAAAAACACTGAGGGCATCATTCAGGTTCTGCCCGGTGCGCCTCGTCCGGATTCTCCAGCAGAGTTCAGTTTTGTCATGATCTGGAAAGACTTGGACTCACTGAAAGCTTTTGTTGGCGACGACTATCAGAGCCCACATATTGATCCTGCCGAAGCCGAGTTAGTCAAATTCAGAACGATCAAGCACTACGATCTCGTTGAATAGCCACCGGGTCAAAATCGAGCTTTCTGAGCGTGCATGACAGACTTATAAATATGGATGAGTAGCTGAGAGTTCGCTGTCGGACACCGGAAAAAGACAAGCAACATTCCGAGCGCCGGTTTTATTATTGCGAAAATCGTATTCATTCTAGTAGCTATAGTCACCATAAATACGCGTCAGATCACCTTCCCAATCGCTGTGATATCTTTCCAGCAGTTCATCTGCGGGCACCTGGCCGGTTTCTATGCTTTCTTTCAGCGCATTCAGGAAATGGGTCTCATCGGGGACCATACCACCTGCTCCGGGCCGGGCGCGAGCTCTTAGGCCAGCCTCGGACAGGGCCACAGCTTCGCGCGCAAGATCGTGCATTTGGATATCGCCGACTTGCGCCTGCAACCCATCCACGCTGGCTGCCACCCGCAGGGCGTCCCGGGTTTCTGCGTCCCAGTGTTTGACCAGGTCCCATGCGCCATCCAGCGCCGATTGATTGTACATGAGGCCGGTCCAGAACGCGGGCAGTGCGCAGAGTCGCCGCCATGGGCCACCATCGGCACCGCGCATTTCGATGAACTGTTTGATCCGCGCCTCGGGGAAGGCTGTTGTCAGATGGTCCGCCCAATCCGACAGGGTTGGAGTTTCACCGGGCAGCGCAGGCAGTCTGCCATTCAGAAAGTCGCGGAAGGACTGGCCCAATGCATCGATGTAATTGCCGTCGCGATAGACAAAGTACATTGGCACGTCGAGTGCGTATTGTACCCAGCGTTCAAACCCGAAACCTTCTTCAAAAACAAAAGGCAACATGCCGGTGCGCTGTGCATCCAGATCCCGCCACACGCGAGAACGCCATGACTTGAGCCCATTAGGTTTGCCCTCAAAAAACGGGGAGTTCGCGAACAATGCCGTTGCCACCGGCTGCAAGGCCAGAGCCACGCGCAGTTTTTGTACCATGTCCGACTCGGATCCGAAGTCGAGGTTGACCTGCACGGTGCAGGTTCTGCGCATCATGGTGGTGCCCATGGTGCCGACGCGCTGCATGTAGTCATTCATCAGTTTGTACCGGCCCTTGGGCATTAACGGCATCTGATCGTGCGTCCAGATCGGGGCGGCCCCCAAACCGATGAAGCCAACGCCGACTTCATCCGCGATATCTTTGACCTCGCGCAGGTGATTATTCACCTCGTCGCAGGTTTCGTGAATGGTATCGAGTGGCCCGCCCGACAATTCCAGCTGACCACCCGGTTCCAGTGAAATATTGCCGCCGTCTTTCTCAAGCCCGATCAGATGACCCGCCTCGCGCACTTCTGTCCAATGATGCCGATCCCGCAGCCCTTCGAGAACAGCCACAATGGATCGCTCGCCTTCAAACGGCAGCGGCAACAGCGTATCTTTACAATAACCAAATTTTTCGTGCTCAGTGCCAATGCGCCAGTCACTTTTGGGCTTGCACCCGTCAGCCAAGAGCTGTGCGAGTTGGTCATGATGTTCGATCGGGCCACCGCCGGATTGAGGAATAGACATGAGGCGAAACTCCAATCTGGTAATTCTGGTCAGAGGCCAGTGGTGCGTCGAATTTCGGGGGGTGTCAATGCAACCTCGCAGTGGCCGGGCGTAACGGGCGGCGTTCCCAGATCACAACTGCACGAGGCGGGGAGCGGTGCAATTCACCCAGCATCCGTTCGGTCTGCAGGCCGGGCAATGTTGCGTAGGCGTCAAATAGGGTATCCGCACCTGTGGCATTCAAGGGCACGTAGACTGATTGCTGGCCCGATTGATCCAGCACCCAATGCGGCGGCGATGAGGTTTGATCGAGCGTCAACCGCTCAAGATCAGCAAGAGCGACGACGCCTCCCGAAAGGGGGCCGAAATAGGTAATCTGGCCTTCATCCACCTGAACCACCCCGGGACCATCGGCACTGGTGCGAAACCGCGCGCGCTGCACCCCAAGTGCCAGCAGGCCTATCCCGATGATGAGTACCGCGTATCCTACAAGCGACAAAATGCCGTTCAGGCCAAACGCCCAATACAGGCCCAGGCAGATCAATCCCGTCCCTACCAATACCTCACGCAAACGCCATAGCGCTCTGCGTGCGTCTGGCCGGATCAGGCTCATCTCCAATCTCCCAACGCATGTTGCCAAAGGGTCAGCGCGGAAACAGCCGCAGTGTCAGATCGCAGAATGCGCGGTCCGAGAGAAACGCTGTTCGCATAGGATAATTTGCGCAGTCGCAATCGTTCAGAGTCAGAAAACCCGCCTTCGGGTCCGATAAGGATTGCCCAAGAACCGGCGTTGAAGTCCGCAATTGGAGACGCAACACCTGCAACTGTCTCATCGCAAAACATCAGCTGTCTCGCGCCGTCCCATTGGTCGAGCAAGCGACCGAGGCGAGACATCTCGTCCACTTGAGGGACATAGGTTCCTCCACATTGCTCAGCTGCCTCGATCGCATGAGCCTGCAATCGTTCGCGCTGCACTCGGCCAGCGTTGGTAAACTCTGTCTGCACCGGGACAATGCGCGCGGCCCCCAGTTCCGTGGCTTTTTCAACGATGAAATCGGTCCGCGCTTTCTTGATCGGGGCAAACAACAGCCAAAGGTCTGGCGGCAATTGGAGCGGTTTGACTTGCTGCATCACCGAGAGTATGCCTGCTCGCTTGCCAGTCTTTGCAACACTTGTGAGCCATTCGCCGTCCCGGCCATTGAAAACCATTATTTGCGCGCCATCAGGTTGACGCATGACTCCAAAAAGGTAGTGCGCCTGTTCCCGCGACAAAGGAACAGATTGCCCCTGCCCCAATGGGTGATCTACATACAGTCTGATTTTCGCATTCATGGACAGATACATATGCAAGGCGATGCGCCAACACCAGATGGACAAGTGGCCGATGCGGTAAAAGACAATTGGGTCGATGTGTATGCCCCGGCTATGGCGCGCCCCTATTTGCGGCTAAGTCGTGCGGACCGACCTATCGGGACTTGGTTGTTGCTAATTCCCTGCTGGTGGGGCCTTGCTCTGGCGATGTTGTTTGACGGACAACATAGTTGGAATGACGCATGGATCGCTTTGGGATGCGCCATTGGGGCGTGGCTGATGCGCGGTGCCGGGTGTACGTGGAATGACATTACAGACCGGGAATTTGATGGTCAGGTTGAGCGCACCAGATCACGACCAATTCCATCGGGTCAGGTAACGACCAAGCAAGCTGCAGTGTGGATGATCTTACAGGCGTTGTTGTCGTTTGTAGTGCTTTTGACTTTCAATAACATGTCTATAATCCTTGGCATTCTCGCACTTGTGCCGGTTGCCATCTACCCTTTTGCAAAGCGATTCACGTGGTGGCCACAAGTGTTCCTGGGGCTGGCGTTTAATTGGGGCGCTCTGCTGGCGTGGACCGCCCATACGGGATCGCTGGATGCACCTGCAGTGGTTCTTTATCTGGCTGGCATTGCCTGGACGTTGTTTTACGACACGATTTACGCCCATCAAGACACCGAAGATGATGCCCTTATCGGTATTAAATCCACCGCACGGCTATTTGGTGATAATACAGCACCCTGGCTGCGCCGATTCCTTATGGCCACCGTAGGGTTGATGGGCATTGCTGTAATTTTTTCCGGCATCGAAAATGCATCGGTTCTGGGATTGGTCATCGCACTTGGTGGTCCTTGGGCAATGGGATGGCACATGGCTTGGCAGCTACGCGGCCTTGATATCAATGACAACGCCAAGCTTTTGCGGCTTTTTCGGGCCAATCGGGATACAGGCATGATCCCGCTGATCTTTTTTTGTCTGGCACTTTTGACGTGATTGAATACGCAGAGCCTTCGGCGTATCAAGCCCGTGAACAACAAAGCTAGGCCCTTTGGTATGCGTCTTTCGGCACACTTAATTGTTATTGCAACTTTTTTGGCCGCAGCCATTGCAAGCACCCTGGCAGCAAGTTTTTCCGTGACCGTAGTCGAAGAGAAATCGGAAATTGGCGTGCGCAAAGCATTGGATTCCAATGATTTGGCCTGGGCCGAAGTTCAGGCGGATGGATTGCAGGTTACTTTGAGTGGCATGGCACCAACCGAAGCCGGGCGATTCAGCGCGCTGAGCACAGCTGGCAGCATTGTCGACGCCGCGCGTGTGATTGATGATATGGAAGTCGAGGCGACGGCAGAACTTGCGCCACCTCGGTTTTCTGTCGAAATTTTGCGCAATGACGCGGGTATCACCCTGATCGGATTAGTTCCATCCGACACGGATCGCGTTGATTTGGTCAATCGATTCAGATCACTGGATAGTGCGGGACCTGTCAGCGACTTTCTGGAGATGGCCGCCTACCCGGAACCTGACGGCTGGACCAATTCGCTGGAATTTGCGCTTGTCGCACTTGATGAACTACCCCGGTCCAAGGTTTCGGTGACCGCTAGCCTCGTCTCCATCACTGCCATTTCAGACAGCCCGGCACAGAAGAAGCGGCTGGAGGCCAAGCTAACGCGTGCCTTGCCACGTAACCTGCTGCTGGACATGAATATTTCCGCGCCCCGCCCCGTCATCACACCATTCACGCTTCGTTTTGTGCTGGACAGCGACGGGGCCCGCTTTGATGCCTGCTCTGCTGACACCGAAGCCTCTGGCGACCGGATTTTGAAGGCGGCACACACGGCCGGATTAGCAGAAAAAGGCGCCTGCGTCATTGGCATGGGTGTACCCTCGCCGAATTGGGCTACCGCTGCAGAATTGGCGATTGCGTCAGTTGCCGAACTGGGTGGGGGTTCGGTCACTTTCTCTGATGCGGATATCACTTTGATCGCAATCCAGTCCGTTAGTCAGAGAACCTTTGATAAGGTCGTCGGCGAGTTGGAAACATCATTACCAGATGTATTTGCCCTGCACGCCGTGTTGCCAGAGCAGGGCGATGATCAAGACCAGGGACCTCCGGAATTTGTCGCAACCTTGAGCCCTGAAGGGCTGGTCCAGTTGCGCGGCCGGGTGACTGACGAACACCTGCGCGATGTTGCAGACAGCTTTGCCAGATCACGTTTTGGATCTGCCAATGTTTATACTGCTGCGCGGATCGCCTCCGATTTGCCGCAAAACTGGCCGTTGCGTATATTGACTGGCCTTGAAGCCTTGTCGCTATTAAAAAACGGGGCTGTCGTGGTGGAACCCAAGTCAGTCAGTATTCAGGGAAATAGTGGCGATCCCGCCGCAAACGCCAACATTGCTAGTCTATTTGCAGAAAAGCTGGGTACTTCAGAAGAATTCACAATCAATGTGACCTATCAGGAGAAGCTTGACCCCCTGGCCAATATCCCGACGCCAGAAGAGTGCGAAAAAGAAATCGGCGAGATTATTGGCTCCAGCAAGATCGTGTTTGAACCCAGCTCCGCGAACATCGATGCAAGTGCAATGGGCACAATGGATGACGTTGCGGAAATCCTGAAGAACTGTGGCGCCATGCGGTTGGAAATCCAGGGCCATACGGATAGTCAAGGCCGCGAGGTAATGAATCAGGAGCTGAGCCAGGCCCGCGCGCAATCGGTGCTGGATGAATTGCGGTCCCGACGCGTATTGACGTCAGCTTTTGTCGCAAAGGGCTATGGCGAAACTCTACCAATCGCTGATAATGGCTCGGCAGAGGGGCGTGAAACAAACCGACGTATTGAATTTAAGTTGATCCGGCCAAAACCAATTGTGGAGGTGCCCACCGGGCTGGAGCAAACCGAAGAACGGTCAATAGTGGATACTGGCGAAACAGAAGCCGGGACAGAAGAGTAGGACGATCCGATGAGTCGAACCGAGTTTATTACCGCAACTGCCATCGTGCTGTTCGTGGCATTTTGCATGGGATGGTTCGCGAACTGGCTAATCCATCGATTCACTCGTGTCAGTCAGGCCGATGTCGGTGAGTTGGAGCGGATGAGCCAGGAGTTGCACGAAGCTGAAGAAACCCGTGATCAGGCAATCACTTATCTGCAGCAACGCGAAGCCGAATTGACCAATCAGTTGAGCCAGACAGAAGCGGAGTTGCGTGCCGCAATGGATGGGCTGCGCGACGCACGGCAGGAAGCAGAAGAGATGCGCGGCCATATTGAGCGTATGAACGCGCCAACCGGATAAACGGCTACCAGCGTTTCAGCGCGTCTTCGTCTTCGGTTTTTGACACAACCCAACCCGCGTCTGTTTTCGTGTACTCTTTCTTCCAGAAAGGAGCGCGGGATTTTAGATAATCCATCAGATATTCCGCTGCTTCGAACGCGTGCTTGCGGTGTCGGGCTGCGGTAGCAACCATCATGATCACGTCACAGGGTTCAAGACGCCCGTGCCGATGAATGACCAACAAATCACCGAGATCCCACCGCGCCTGCGCCTCGCTGGCAATTTTGGTCAGCGCGGCTTCTGTCATGCCGGGGTAATGCTCGATTTCCATAGATCGCAGCTCATCTCCGATTACATCGCGCACGACTCCGGAAAACGTGACGATCGCCCCTATGTCCGAGCGACCTTTGGAAAAGGCATTCAACTCTGCCCCGGGATCAAACGATCCTTGCTGGACGATGATGCGCATTAAGCTAACCGCCCGTCATCGGTGGGAAAAAAGCGACTTCGCGCGCACCTTCCAAAGGCGCATCAAATTCTGTCAATTCCTGATCAACCGCAACGCGCAATGCGCTTAGGTCGGAAAATGCAACCGCGTACCGTTCCTCTTTGGCGCGCAGTTCAACCACCAGGTCAGCCACTGTTGCGGCTGTGGTCTGCACTTGCTCTCTTGGCAGGCCAATCCGTTCGCGCACCCACGCAAAATATAGAATATCCATCAACCTGGTTCCTTTAGATAGGGGAGCGCCTTTTTGAAGTAATCCATTCCCGTGATCAATGTCAGTGCGGCCGCTACCCAAAGCAGGACAACTCCACTCCACCAGCTCGCAACCATGCCATCATAAGTCCAGCTCAGACCCATCACATCCTGTTCCTGCCCTGACAAGACCGACTCGATAAGCGCCGCATCCATCCCCCAGGAATTCATGACAAAATAATGCTCGAATACTCCCTTGGCGAAAAGCACCGCCAGCGCCACCATCTGCGCCGTGGTTTTCCATTTCGCCAACTTAGTGACCTTCAACGTACCGGCGGTATCGCCCAAGAATTCTCGCAACCCAGAGACAAAAACCTCGCGAAACAGGATGATCGTAGCGGGCAGCAATATCCACGGGTCCATGCCAGAAAATCCAGTGACAACCAGCAGGGCAATGACAACCATCGCCTTGTCAGCAATCGGATCGAGCATTGCGCCAAATTTGCTTTCCTGTTTCCAGGCCCGTGCCAAATATCCGTCGAACCAGTCCGTGATCGCAGCAAAGACGAAAAGAAACAACGCAAACCAGTCGGCATATGGCCGGGTAAAATACAAAAACATCACCGCAAGGCCAGGCGCGGCTAATAACCGAAGTACGGTCAGAATATTTGGCAATGTCCAAGTCATGAGAGGACTCTACAACCCCACTGCTATGGGGGAAAGCGGGATCGAAGATCTGTCAGCCCCGATCATGAAAGAAATCGTATATCGTGTTCGCCAAGGCATCGGATACACCCTCAACAGCCTTGAGATCAGCAAGGTTTGCCCGAGTCACTGCTTTTGCTGACCCGAAATGTGCTAGCAATGAGCGTTTGCGTGCAGCCCCAACGCCTGGCACCTCATCAAGCGGGGTTGCGCCGATCGCCTTGGAGCGTTTGGCGCGATGCGTTCCGATGGCAAAACGATGTGCCTCGTCCCTTAGCCGCTGCACAAAATATAACACCGGATCATTGTGTCTAAGCGCAAAGGACCGTTTTCCCGTACGGTGGAACTCCTCTTTTCCCGCATCCCGTTCCACACCTTTTGCAACGCCAACCATTGGAATGTCCTGTACGCCATGTTCCTGCATAATCTCTTCCACCGCACTCACTTGGCCTGCACCACCATCTATCAACAATAGATCAGGCCATAATCCGCTTGACCGATCTGGGTCTTCCTTGATCAGTCGCTTGAAACGACGACTTAGGACTTCTTTCATCATGCCAAAGTCATCACCCGGTGTAAGGTCATCGCCCCGGATGTTGAATTTGCGATACTGGTTCTTCATGAATCCCTCTGATCCCGCGACGATCATTGCCCCAACAGCATTGGTTCCCTGAATATGGCTGTTATCATAAACTTCGATGCGCTTTGGCGGGCCGAGTAGGTCAAACGCGACGGCCAACCCCTTAAGCAATTTCGTTTGAGTTGCGTTCTCAGCCATTTTACGGCCCAGCGATTCACGTGCATTGCGCAGCGCCCCGTCGATCAGTTCCGCCTTTTCACCCCGCTTGGGCACCAAAACCTCAACCTTACGACCTGCCTTCTCGCTGAGCGCATTGACCATAAGGTCGGGGTTTTCGATTTCATTCGATAGGATCACGGTGCGCGGCGGCTCTTTGCTATCATAGAACTGCCCCATGAAGGCCTCTAGCGCCTCGGCGGCATCGACATCTTCGCCAACTCGCGGGTAAAAATCGCGATTGCCCCAGTTCTGGTTGGCCCGGATAAAGAACACCTGTACGCAAGCCTGACCATCCTGCAGGTGCAACGCGACGACGTCTGCCTCGCGCACGCCGCGCGGGTTGATCCCTTGGGCCGTTTGAACTTGCGTGAGCGCGCGAATGCGGTCGCGGATTGCAGCGGCGCGCTCATACTCCATATTAACAGAGGCTAGCGCCATTTGATCCGCAAGCGCTTCTTGAACTTCTGTGGATTTGCCCGACAAAAATCGCTCAGCGTCCTGTACCGAGACCGCATATTCCTGTTCCGAAATGTGCCCTACACAAGGCCCGGAGCACCGTTTGATTTGATAGAGCAAACACGGTCGAGTACGTGTTTCAAACATAGCGTCTGAGCAATTGCGCAGCAGGAAAACCTTCTGCAGTTGATTGAGCGTTCGGTTTACGGCGCCAGCGCTGGCAAACGGTCCGTAGTAGGCGCCCTTTTCTTTCTTCGCACCGCGATGTTTCTTGATCTGAGCAAAAGCGTGTTGCTGCGCAACCAAGATGTTTGGAAAACTCTTGTCGTCCCGCAACAGCACGTTGAATTTAGGTTTCAGCTGCTTGATCAGATTTTGCTCAAGCAGCAGCGCTTCGGTTTCGGTTTTGGTAGTCAGGAACATCATTGAGGCCGTGGCGCGGATCATCCGATCAATGCGTCCACTGTGACCAGAGGCACGTGCATAGCTGGATACCCGCGCTCGCAGATTGCGCGCTTTTCCCACATAAAGAACGCGACTTTCAGCGTCCAACATCCGATAAACGCCGGGCGCATTGCTGAGCGACTTCAGATAACTCTGAATACATGCATGGCCAGTGATTTGCGTTTGAGGGTCAGACATATAAACCAGATATGATTCTCTGCACTCGGCTGCAATCAATACAGCACCATCGCAACCCAAAAGACATCCCCCGATCATGTGGATAAGTCTGGAGATATCTTTCGCCGAACATGGAATTATCCTTGTTTTTTGGTGCTTTCTTGGAATTGCCTATTTTTTAGGCGCCCTTGCAGTCCGTTGTTTTTAAACAATACTTTTATTACATCGATGTAACACGCTGAAAACAATGGTGTTTTTTTGGCTCTTTAGTTTCAAGCCGCGAAGGCGTGCAAAACTTTATCTTTCACTTTGATCACTCGACACCCATGACATCCGGTGTTTGCCATCCAAGGTGCTGCCCACCGTCCACACAAATCAACTGGCCAGTGACCACCGGAGCGTCAAGAAAGTATCCTAGGGTAGCCGTAATATCCGCAGAATTCACCCCGCGCCCCAGTACAGTCGCGGCACGTTGTTCTGCAAAACTCGCGTCGGTTTGCCGCCCGCCACGCAATGTAGGCCCGGGCCCAATACCATTCACCCTTATATGCGGCGCAAGGGCGCGTGCAGTGGTTTGCGTCATCGCCCAAAGGCCCATCTTTGCGATGGTGTAGGTCATGAACTCTGGCGTCAGTTTGCGCACACGCTGATCGATCATGTTCAGTACAAGCCCTGCAGAAACCGGTTCTCCTGCCTGATCTTGGGTCGCTTGTAAACCTTGCCTGGCCATTGCCTGCGTCAGAACAAATGGCGCGCGCAAGTTGCTGTTCATATGTCTGTCCCAGGTTTCCCGGGTCGCTGTGTCCACACTGTCATGTTCAAAAATAGAGGCGTTGTTGACCAGACAGGTTACCGGACCGCCCAGAGCTTCAGTTGCCCGGGGAAACAGTCCCTGCAAGGCAGTCTCATCCAGCAGATCAGCTTGCAAGGCAACCGCTTTTTGACCCATCGCAGAAATCTCGTTTACTACACTTTCTGCTTCCCGACCGGATGACGCATAGTGCACGGCCACATCATAGCCGCGACCCGCTACATACAACGCAATTGCCCGGCCCAGCCGTTTACCCGCCCCGGTCACCAAACATCGTTTCATTCCAGAAACCTCCTTTGATCGGATTACGTCAGAACCACTAGCAAATAAATCAAATAGAGCGAGGTCAGCCCGATGCCCCATTTCCGCGTGATATCCTGACGCAGATAAACAAATGGGATCAACATGATGGACGCCGCCAGCATGACCCACAGATCAAATCTAAGGAAAGCCGGATCAACCCTGATCGGACCGACCATCGTTGCAATCCCGATGATCGCCAGCAGATTGAACATGTTTGAGCCGATTACGTTGCCCAGCGCGACATCCGCCTGACGACGCAGAGCCGCCATTACTGTCGTTGCCAGTTCCGGCAGAGATGTCCCGATCGCGACCAGAGTAAGCCCGATAACAGTGTCACTCACGCCATAGGTCCGGGCTATGATTGTTGAATTGTCCACCAGCAAATCCGCGCCAAGCGGTAACCCGATCAAACCCAGAACCAGAAACACCCCGATTTTCCACCACCTCATGTCGGGATCCGCACCTTCGACCTCTTCGTCGTCTTTGCAGGCGTTTTTGTGCGCAAGGGCGTCACGGAATGCATCAAAAAGAACGTAAGCCAGAGCAGCCAGAAGAATCAGGCCACTGGTCCAGTCAAACACCCCGCGAAATGCGAGCCCAATGAATAAGAGCGTCGCCATGATCATCATATTATAGGTCTTGCGGGTATTGCACTCGCTGGTATGCAGCGTCGCAAGCAAGGCTGGCACGCCAAGAACAAGCAAAATATTTGCGGTGTTTGAACCGACAACATTACCCAGCGCAAGACCCGGCGCGTGGTCGGAAATGGCTTCAATAGCAATCAGTAATTCAGGCGCTGACGTGCCAAATGCAACAATGGTAAGACTCACGATCAGCGCGGGCACGCCAAGCCGCAAACTCATGTTCACAGCCCCCTTAACCAGAGCGTCCCCAGCCAAAAGCAGGATCAAAAGGCCGAGACCCGCGAGCAGCCAAACCACCACTGCCTACTCCTTCCCGAGTCCGCAGGCGCAAGGCCCTTTGCCGATGCGATATCGCCCGCAGCCGCGACACTTGGCGGACGCAAGCTTTTTTTGCCCCGGCAGGGTGATCTTGCCAAACATTGCCAGAACCCCCATGAAAACAAGGAACAGAGTGACAATCTTGAATATCAAGTCACAGGCCAAACCGCGCAAATTCAGCGCGTTCCTCTATGCTGCTCAGGGCATCCTGAGCCAAGCTTACTCCGAAACGCTGCAAAAGCAGTTTACGGGCACCATACCGGCGGAACTTGACCTTATCGCCAAACCGCTCTTTCATTTTAGACTGCAAATGTCCGATGCCGTCGATCAGGCCTATATCTTGTGCCTTTTGCCCAACCCAAATCTCACCAGTGAAGAGATCTTGTTTAGTGTCGAGCCTGTCACCGCGGCGGGCCTTGATATAGGTAATGAATATGCCATGAATGTCGTTCAGCAATCCTTTGAGACGTTTTACGTCTTCTGGCTTTTCCGGGCTGAACGGGTCCAGCATGGATTTTGATTTACCGGCTGTGTGGACTCTGCGCTCGACACCTTGACGGGCTAGGAACACATGGGCCCCGAAACCCGCTGAAATCACACCAATCGACCCAACGACCGAACTTTCGTCGGCCCATATCTCGTCCGCAGAAGCTGCGAGCCAGTACCCTCCGGATGCGGCCACATCTTCGACAAAAGCAATGACAGGGATATCCTTTTCATCTGCCAGACGCCGGATGCGGGCCGCGATCAACGAGGATTGAACCGGCGATCCCCCCGGCGAATTTATTTCGATCGCGACTGCGTCCGGCTTCCCGCGCGAAAAAGCTTTTTCGATAATTGGTGCCAGGGTGTTGTCGTTCAATGACCCTCGCCCAGCAATACCGATCGCACCAGCCATACGAATGACGGCGACAGTGGGATCAGATTTAATAAAAGGAAGCCAGCGTTTCATACAGGCTCATGTAGATTGGCGTGCCCGGACAAACAAGGCACAGCAACAATATCCTAGGTGATCCGCCCAAAAATACCCAAAACTTTGGCCAAATGGACAC
This sequence comes from Paracoccaceae bacterium, assembly GCA_039969355.1. GTDB lineage: Bacteria > Pseudomonadota > Alphaproteobacteria > Rhodobacterales > Rhodobacteraceae > JL08. The sequence continues at coordinate 70,325 of JBDVOA010000032.1, read as the reverse complement.
GTCTTGATCTGCTCAGGTGCGAATACGCCAGCCGGTCTTAAATATCCACCAGATCACACAGAGGCACAGTGCAGTGAATCCTGCAATCGCAAGTAGGCTGATGCCAATTGGTACATCAGCCGAACCAAAGAACGACCAGCGAAATCCCGAAATCAGATAGACTACAGGATTGAACAGCGTGACGGTTTGCCAGATTGGGGGCAGCATTGTGATCGAATAAAACGACCCACCTAGAAAAACCAGCGGCGTCACGATCAGCAAGGGCACCAGTTGCAACTGTTCAAAGCTGCCAGCCCAAATGCCGACAATAAAACCTAGAAGTGCAAAAGAAAGGCAGGTGAGCAGCAGGAATACAACCATAGCCCAGGGATGCGCAATGTGAAAATCAACAAAGAATGAAGCCGTAGTCAATATCACGGTACCGATGAAAAGCGCCTTTGTTGCGGCCGCACCGACATAACCCAGAACGATTTCCAGAAAGTTCACTGGAGCTGACAGCAGCTCAAAAAACGTTCCGATAAATTTGGGAAAATAAATCCCAAAGGAGGCATTCGAAATCGCCTGGGTAATCACGGATAACATGATCAAACCCGGCACAATAAATGCGCCGTAGCTAATACCCTCAACCTCTTGAATACGGCTGCCGATTGCCGCGCCAAAAACCACAAAATAAAGCGATGTTGAGATGACGGGAGATATAAAGCTTTGCGTCAAAGTGCGAAAAAATCGCGCCATTTCATAGACATAAATCGCTTTTACGGCAGTAAAGTTCATGGCCGATCCTCCCGCACCAGATCGACAAAGATATCCTCTAGCTTGCTTTGTTGGGTTTGCAGGTCGCGCAATATCAGCCCCGATTTAGTCAGTTCCGATAACAGTTTCGTTATACCCGTACGCTCGGCATGCGTGTCATAGGTGTAGATCAACGCCTCCCCTGCATCACTTATTTCGAGATCATATTCGGCCAAAGCGCCCGGAACGCTTTCAATCCTGTTTTGCAAGTGTACCGTTAGTCGTTTCCGGCCCATCCGGGCCATCAGATCCTCTTTGTCTTCGACCAGAAGTAACTCACCTTTGCTTATGACGCCAATCCTGTCCGCAATCGCTTCAGCTTCTTCGATGTAGTGAGTGGTCAGAATAATCGTCACGCCTCGTGCCTTAAGACCTGCGACGATCTCCCACATATCCTTGCGAAGTTCAACATCGACGCCCGCCGTGGGTTCATCCAGAAATAACACTTCGGGTTCATGGCTCAGGGCTTTAGCGATCAAGACCCGGCGCTTCATACCGCCGGATAGTTCCTTGATCCGGCTGTCTTTTTTATCCCATAATGAGAGCTGGCGCAAAATCGTTTCAATCGCGTCATCGTCCCGCGCCTTGCCAAACAGTCCCCGCGAAAAACGAACCGTATTGATCACCTTCTCAAATGGCTCCAGTGCGATGTCTTGTGGGACAAGGCCAATCATACTACGCGCCTTCCGATACTCGCTCAAGGTATCGTAGCCACCGACCCGGACTTGGCCGGATGTCGGGTTGGTTATTCCGCAAATCGTTGAAATTAATGTGGTTTTCCCAGCCCCATTTGGCCCAAGCAATGCAAGTATTTCGCACTGCTCAATCGAAAGACTCACCCCCTTAAGCGCTTCAAATCCGTCGTCATATGATTTGCGCAAATCGCGGATTTCCAAAACTGAAGCCATAAGGAATCCCCTTGTCATCTGCCAGCAAGCTAAGGGGCTTTCGGGTCAGTGAAAAGCGCAGTATTGCACAGTCATACCTACAAAGTTACGCAGGCCTTAACTGCGCCCAGTGATCCGGCTGAACCAGCCTTTCTTATCAGCCTCCGACGATGTTTCTCCCTTTTCTACGTCTTCCCCCGGCCCTTCCAGTACCACTTGAAATCGGGTGAAAAACTGATCCGCCATCTTTTTGGAAAACCCGTCAATGATACGACTGCCCAATTGCGCCAGTTTGCCTCCGACTTTTGCCTCTACATCGTAAATCAGGCGGGTGCCGCCACCTTCCAGGGGTTCAAGCCGCACGTCAGCACCACCCTTCGCAAAGCCAGCAGCGCCCCCTTTCCCTTCTCCCGTGATGGTCAATGACGTGTTTTCGACCATCTCAGATAGGACGACGGACCCTTTGAACGTCGCCTTCACCGGCCCTACCTTTTGAATAACAACAGCCTCAAACCCTTCTTCGGGGGTCCCTGTCACTTCTTGCGCGCCGGGGACACATTCCTTCAGAACTTCCGAACTTAGCAAAGCCGCGTAGACTACTGCGGGATCAGCCAGAATATCGCGTTGATCACTCATCTTCATTGGTTCATTCCTTTGCCTGTTGTTATCGGTATAATCTATCCGTTCACTCGCGCCAATATGACGGAGAACGACGTCGGAAACAGACCTAGACAGAGGTCTGCTTTGTGATAGCGCTGGGGTCAAAAGGACAGAAAATGGCAACGGCCCCAATCAATCGATCCGCCGTGGGTATCGGATTTATACTGGTTGGAATACTCAGCATCTCGCTGAACGACATGCTGATAAAGCAGTTGTCCGATGGTTATCCGTTGCATCAGATCGTCTTCGTACGTTCTGGCATTGGGATGCTGTTTGGGCTTGTCTTTGTCCATTTCGAAGGGGGCTGGTCAATCCTAAAAACTGACCAGCCGTTACTGCATGTGCTGCGCGGCATTTTGATTGTCATCGCCAACATGGCTTTTTTCGTTGCGCTTGCAGCAATACCGCTGGCCGACGCGACCGCATTGTTCTTTGCGGCACCCTTGTTCATAACGTTGCTTTCAATACCGATCCTCGGAGAAAAAGTTGGCCCACTTCGGATCACCGCGGTGGTCATTGGGTTTGTCGGGGTGGTTGTCATGCAACGCCCATGGGCGGACGCAGAGTCATTAAATGCCAGCCGAATTGTGCTGTTGTTGCCTGTGCTGGCGGCGGTCACCTATGCGCTGACCCAAATTCTGACCCGAAAACTGGGAGTGACAACAAAGGCATCCGCGCTTGCGATCTACATTCAGGGAATGTTTGTCGTGATTTCGTCGATTTTCTGGCTGGTTGCTGGAGATGGCCAGTTTGCCGAAGGAGTCGACAATCCGAGCGTTCAGTTCCTTTTCCGCGCCTGGAAATGGCCCGATCAGAGTGACATCTGGTTGATGTTGGGGTTGGGTTTCAATTCGGCGATCATCGGGTATTGCCTTAGTCAGGCCTATCGCATGGCGGACGCGGCCACGGTGGCACCGTTTGAATATGTCGGTCTGCCGCTCGCAGTTTTTTGGGGTTGGCTGTTTTGGGATGACTTACCGGTATGGGAGGTCTGGGTCGGCATGGCGCTGATTATTGCGTCGGGGCTATTCGTGTTTTTGCGCGAGCAACATAAGGCGCGGCGCCTGGCCAATCCAGCTGTCCGCAGTCGCTACTAAAGCGCTCGGATTTGCTATTCTGGCAGCTCATGGGCCCAAGGTGGATTGGCACCTGACCGCGAGACTGTCACCGCTGCGACAGCGGCCCCAAATTCTAGCGCCTCGCGAACGTCATCTTCTGCAATTTGGTTTAGCGAGTCTTTCTGCAGAAACCCGTTCTCTGCCAGTTTGGCAAGAACACCAGCGTTAAAAGTATCACCAGCTCCCACGGCATCGACCAGTTCAACGCGTTGGGCTGGTACCTCGACCACCTTACCGTTGGATAGGAAGGCTGATGCGCCGTCGCTTCCCTTAGTCAATATGACAATCTTCGGGCCAATCTTGAGCATGTTATGAACTTTAACCCTGAGCGGATCGGTCCCGGGAACGATCCAGGCAAGGTCTTCGTCGGACACTTTCAGGATATCGGTATTTGCGATCATGCAGTTCAGTCTCTCGCGATAACGTTCAGTGTCCTGTACAAACCCGATGCGAATGTTGGGATCCAGGACAGTCACTCGTTTTGCAGCCTCTCGCACGGCGAGCGCCGCATAAAACTCTGCGCAGGGTTCACTGATGAGACTGATGCCACCAAAATACAGAGCATGAACATCGTCAGGCAAGCTCGGCAGCTGTTCCGGATATAGTTCACGACCAGCAGTGTTTTCATCATAGAATGTGTAGCTGGCCTGACCTTCTGTCAGTCGAACAAAAGCAAGTGTGGTTGGCTTGTCAGAAATTACCGCAAGACTTGTGTCAACATGACTTTCCGACAGTGAAAGCCGCAACTGGTCACCAAAGAGATCCGTGGACAGTCCAGTCAAAAAAGAACTTGGTGCCCGCAGCCGCCCCAGTGCGATGGCCGTGTTAAAAACAGCTCCCCCAGAATGGGGGACAAAACATGGCTCACCCGTGTCTGTGACAGACTGGATCATATCAATCAACGCTTCACCGCAACACAAAATCATCCGGTATATCCCCGCAAAAAAGAAGGCCTTCCGGCCTGGCACACCACATCTTTATTTGATGTTATTGGCCTAACTTATTGGCATTACTCGCCAGTTCTTCAATCTCGTCCCATTTCCCCTGCTCAACCAGCGAAGTTGGTGCAACCCAACTGCCGCCAGCACAAATAACATTTGGCAAAGACAGATAAGTTGCTGCGTTTTGCAGGCTGACCCCCCCTGTCGGACAAAAGGAAATCTGCGGAAGTGGCGCCCCGATAGCCTTAAGCGCAGGCGCCCCACCCGAGGCTTCGGCTGGAAAAAATTTCAGGATGTCGTAGCCCCGTTCCAGAAGTCGCATCGCCTCGCTCGCAGTGGACGCTCCGGCCAGAAGCGGCAATTCTTCCTCTTCGCAGGCCGCCAAAAGCGCATCTGTCGCACCCGGAGAAACGCCAAATTTTGCCCCCGCAGCCTTGGCTGCGCGTACGTCTTCTGGAGTGATCAACGTTCCCGCCCCGACAACACCACCTGCCACCTCGGCCATTTCACGAATAACCTCAAGCGCGGCAGGTGTCCTCAGAGTAACTTCCAATGCGGGTAAGCCACCCGCGACCAGCGCCGATGCCAAGGGTGCCGCATGACTAACGTCAGTGACAACCAAAACCGGAACAATTGGAGCAAGCTCGCAAATTTCGCGGGCGTGTTTGCTGGCCTCTTGCGGTGTCATGTAACTGCTCCTTATGAATGAAAGACGCTTGCGCCTGTGTCTGCCGGGCCAACGTGCCGGCGGAAATTCGCAAACATCTCACGGCCAAGACCAAATTCATTTGCCGCCAGGTCCGCGTTAATTGGTGTTCGACCCAACACACCGTCGGTCAGAATGTCGAGCGTTCCGGTAACGGCGTCAACCCGTACAATATCGCCGTCCACCAGTTTAGAAATGGCGCCACCGTCGAACGCCTCCGGGCTTACATGGATCGCTGCTGGTACGCTTCCTGACGCACCTGACATGCGCCCATCGGTAACAAGCGCAACGTTGATGCCCCGCGCTTGCAGGTTTTTCAGAACAGGTGTCAGGCTGTGCAGTTCCGGCATTCCATTCGCTTTGGGTCCCTGAAAGCGGACCACAACAACGGTGTCGCTGGTTATTTCGCCAGCCTTACAGACAGCCTTGACCTGCTCCTGATCATGAAAAACACGCACTGGCGCTTCGACAATCTGGTGGTCAGGTGCCACGGCAGAGACTTTCATCACCGCATTCCCCAGCGATCCAGCAAGGCGTTTGAGGCCTCCTGTTTTCTGAAACGGATCAACGGCAGGCCTTACGATCTTGAGATTATGGCTTTCTCCGGAGCCCGGTGTCCACTCAACCTTTCCGTCGCGCAGTATCGGATCCTGCGTGTATCGTTCCAGACCTCCGCCCGCGACAGTCTTTGTGTCCGGGTGCAACAGACCCGCACCAAGCAACTCTCCAATCAGATAGCCCAGGCCACCTGCGGCGTGAAAATGGTTCACATCTGCAAGCCCATTGGGATAAATGCGCGCCAAAAGTGGTGTCACGTCAGAGATTTCTGAGAAATCTTGCCAATCCAGAATAACTCCGGCAGCCCGCGCCATCGCGATCAGATGGATCAACAGATTGGTGGAACCGCCTGTAGCATTCAGTCCGACAATACCGTTCACAAAGGCCCGCTCGTCAAGTATTTGGCTGACCGGCAAATACTCCGAATCGAGGTCCGACAACGCCAGCGCGCGCTGCGCGCCAGATTGCGTCAGGGCGTCCCGGAGGCCCGAATTGGGTTGCACAAAACTTGCCCCGGGCAGGTGCAACCCCATGAATTCCATCAGCATTTGGTTAGTGTTGGCCGTTCCGTAAAAAGTGCATGTTCCGGGCCCGTGATAAGCGCCCATTTCCGCTTTCATCAGTTCTTCACGACCGCATTCCCCCGCAGCGAACCGTTGCCGCACTTTGGATTTTTCATCGTTAGACAGGCCAGAGGTCATCGGCCCAGCAGGCAGAAATACCGCTGGCAGATGGCCAAAGCTGAGGGCACCGATCACCAGACCCGGGACGATTTTGTCGCAAACGCCAAGATAAACTGCGGCATCAAAAGTGTTGTGTGTTAGGGCAATGCCCGTCGCCATTGCAATCAGGTCGCGCGAAAACAGACTGAGTTCCATGCCCGGTTCGCCCTGCGTAACCCCATCACACATTGCGGGAACACCGCCCGCAACTTGTGCCGTCCCCCCAATCTCGCGCGCCGCATCGCGAATAAGCTCTGGAAATCGCTCGAAGGGCTGATGTGCCGACAGCATATCGTTATACGTGGTCACGATACCTAGATTGCCAGCGCTCTCTTGTGCAAGTGCACTCTGGTCCTGCCCAGCACCGGCATAGGCGTGCGCTTGCCCGCTACAACTGAGATGACCTCGCGCTGGCCCTTTTTGCCGCGCGGCGTTCATCCTGCCCAGATAGTCGTTTCGTGGTCCCTCGCTGCGCGCAACGATACGATCCGTAACCCGGGCGATAGTGTCATTCAGAGTCATGTTGGTCTCCACGGTCTGCAAAGTCAGTTCGGCAACAACACCGGATAAACTGAATACTACCTGCAATCGCTCTTTACGAAGGCAGGTCGCGTTAGCGCTAACAATCACAATTATCCTAAACTGGCAATGCCAAAATCATTGCTGTCTTTGCCATTTGATGGATTACCGGGCATTTGTGGGCACCAGACCCGAAAGCATGTCAATCGAAGCTGGCGAGGCGCGGAGTCAAGCGCGAAGATTCAGCCGAGCGCCTCTTCGCACCGACCGCAAACCCCTTCATGGCTGTGCACACCGACATCAGGCAAAATCTTCCAGCACCGCAGACATTTCTCACCCTCAGCCTTTTCAAACACAACGCCGACGCCCGCCACCTCTGGCATACGAAAAGCTTCAGCTGGTGCCGGATCGGATGTCACTGAGATGGCTGAAGTGATGCAGAGATCTTCGAAAACGACGGATTTTAGGACTGAAAGCATTTCCGCGTCGTTGATGTGCACAACCGGCGCTGCTTCCAGCGACGCTCCGATCACCTTGTCTGTCCGCTGCACCTCGAGCGCAGCAGTGACCGCCCTGCGCGCTGCGCGGACTTTGGTCCATTTTGCTGCCAATTCGGAATTGAGCCATGTCTCCGGCGTTTCCGGCATATCAATTAAGTGAACTGAACTATCGTCGCCCGGGAAACGCTCAAGCCAAACTTCTTCCATTGTGAAGACCAGAACCGGGGCCAGCCAGGTGGTCAAACGGTGGAACAGGATGTCCAGAACCGTGCGGGCTGCGCGGCGACGCATCGTATTGCCATCACAGTAGAGAGCATCCTTGCGAATATCGAAATAGAACGATGAAAGATCGACAGTCGCAAACGTCAGCACAGCCTGAAAAACACCTTGAAAATCAAATGCCGCGTAGCCCTTGCGCACTACATTATCAAGCTCTGCAAGCCGATGCAGAACCCATTGTTCCAGTTCCGGCATCTCTGTCGGATCCAAGCGGTCAGATTCAGAAAACTGGTCCAGCGCGCCGAGCATGAAACGCATGGTGTTGCGCAATCGCCGATAGCTGTCAGCGACACCTTTTAAGATTTCCGGGCCAATCCTCTGATCCGCTGTGTAGTCGGTTTGCGCAACCCAAAGGCGCAGAATATCTGCGCCGTATTGCTTGACGATGGTTTCCGGCACGATAGTGTTGCCAATCGACTTGGACATTTTCATGCCCTTGGCGTCCAGCGTGAAACCGTGCGTTACAACGTTGCGATAGGGTGCACGCCCCATGGTGCCGCAGCTTTGCAGAAGCGAGGAATGGAACCAGCCGCGATGCTGGTCGGTACCTTCCATATAGACGTCCGCAATACCATCTTCGGTTCCGTCCGGGCGGTCGCGCAAGACAAAAGAATGCGTCGAGCCGGAATCGAACCACACGTCAAGGATATCAAAAACCTGAGTGTAATCCGTCGGGTCGACAATTCCGCTGAGAAAGCGTTCCTTGGCGCCCTTCTCGTACCACGCATCAGCGCCTTCGTTTTCAAAGGCATCTACAATGCGAGCATTGACTTCCTCATTACGCAGCAGGAAATCGGGATCGGTTGGCAATGCGCCTGCTTTGGTAAAGCAAGTCAGGGGTACACCCCAGGCACGTTGGCGCGAGAGCACCCAATCGGGGCGCGCTTCGATCATTGAATAAAGTCGGTTGCGGCCGGATTTTGGCGTCCAGTTGACGTTGTCAATCTCGGTCAATGCGCGTTCACGGATGGTCTTGCCATGCATGTCCAGTCCGTCGCCAACCGGTCGATCAATCGCGGCGAACCACTGGGGTGTATTGCGATAGATCACCGGCGCTTTAGAGCGCCAAGAATGCGGGTAGCTGTGTTTGATTTTGCCCCGCGCAAACAGGCCGCCAACCTCGACCAGTTTATTGATCACCGCCGTGTTGGCATCGCCCTCTTTCCCGTTGGGCTTGAGGATCTTTTTGCCGCCAAAAAACGGCAGGTCAGCGCGGAAGGAACCATCTTCGACCACGTTGTACGTGATGACCTGTTCCAGCATGCCCAGATCGCGATAAAGCTCAAATTCTTCCATACCGTGTGATGGCGCGCAGTGCACAAATCCGGTGCCTTCTTCATCGGTTACAAAATCCGCGGCGCGGAAATCGCGAATGTCATCCCATTCGCCGTTTGCACCTTCGGCGCCTTTGAACGGATGGGTCAGGCTGATCTTTTCCAGATCTTCATTTTTGATGCCGCACAGACGGCGATACATTGTCTCGTCCAGCCTGGCGCGACCGAATACATCGGCGGCCAATTTATCCGACAGAATGTAACGCTCGCCGATCTTGGCCCAACATTCCTCAGGGCGGCCGATAACTTCATAGAGGCCGTACGAAATGCCCTCACCATAAACAACTGCCTTGTTAGAGGGCATCGTCCATGGTGTCGTAGTCCAGATCGGCACATAGGCGCTGTCCAGCGTAGCGTCCCCGGTGGCCACAACCCGGAACTTCACCCAGATCGTAAAGCTTTCCTTGTCGTGGTATTCCACTTCAGCCTCGGCCAAGGCCGTTTCCTCAATCGGCGACCACATCACCGGTTTAGACCCCTGATAAAGCGTGCCAGTCATCAGAAACTTCATGAATTCCTCAGCGATGACCCGTTCTGCGTGAAAATCCATAGTAAGGTAAGGGTCGGACCAATTACCGGTCACACCCAGACGTTTGAACTCGTCGCGCTGGATGTCCACCCAACCAGCGGCGAACTTACGGCATTCTGAACGAAAGTCGTTGATCGGAACTTTGTCTTTGTTTTTGCCCTTTTGGCGATACTGTTCTTCAATCTTCCATTCGATGGGCAACCCATGGCAATCCCAGCCTGGAATGTAACGCGCATCAAAGCCCATCATCTGGTGGCTGCGCACGATCATGTCCTTGATCGTCTTGTTGAGCGCATGCCCGATGTGCAGATTCCCGTTTGCATAGGGTGGTCCGTCGTGCAACGTAAACGGCTTGCGCCCGCTTTTTTCTCTTAACCGGTCATATATCCCGATCTTATTCCAGCGCTCCAACCAGATTGGTTCGCGTGTCGGCAGCCCTGCCCGCATCGGAAAATCGGTCTTGGGCAAGTTCAGCGTGGATTTGTAGTCTGGGGTCTGGGGTGTGTCGGCGCACATGGCAGGCGTCCTTGGATGGAAAGTTCAGAAATTTGAAAAGGCTGGTCGGTGCGATTGCGCAAGCACCTATGTCCCGGCGGCTTTGAGTGATCAAACGCCGGGGGATATAATTCGAATTATGATCTCAAACAGGCGGGTCATAGGCGCGTTATAGGCATAGCGTCCCGCAGCGTCCAGAGGGTCCATGCGCGCCTTTGATCAATGTGCTCATGCACTCCGAGCGGACGTAGATCAATACGGGTCTTTCCCGGCCTTGCGCCACATTGCGCGTCAGTACGACACCGCATTCGCAGGGCGGTCAATCAGCCCGACGCAAAGATCAGTCCTTGCTGAAAAGCCCGCTTAGCGCGCGTTTGACAATTGTGCGGACAGACGGGCGCTTGCTGCGCGTAAAAGGCAAGGGGCGACATACTTCCATGGCGGCAACACCCACTCTTGCCGTCAAGGCGCCATTCACCAAACCTTCTCCAAAACGACGCGATAGCTTGCCGAGAATTGAGCCGCCCACAAACGGCTCCAGCATATCGTCGCCAACTGCCACCGCACCAGTTGCAACCAGGTGCGACATCACAGCACGGGTAAGCCGCCAGTTGCCAAGAGTGCCAGACCGCCGCCCGCCATAAATTTCTGCAATCCTTCGGATCATGCGCAAATTAGCCGACAAGGCCGCGGCAACGTCGGCGAGCGCAATTGGGACCAGCGCGGTTATTGTCGCCACTTGCCGTGCCGCTGCCTCCACTTCGCGACTTGCCGCCACATCCATCGGGACCATCAATTCCGCCTCTGCCAGACCCAGCAGGCTGTCCGCATCAAATTGATCCGACTGGCGCTCGAGTAAACGATCACGACCCCATTTGGTGTCATCTCGGTTTCGGTAGAGCACCATGAGTTGAGTGACAACTTTGCGCGCCGCCGACAGATCTTCCTGCGACAATGCCTCGCCAGCACTATGACGCAGGCTGTCGATCCGGGCCAATCGGCTAAAGGTTGCAAGTTCGCGAAGTGCAATACCAACCAGAACGATGACAAAAGCCCCGATTAACGCTGTCATCGACCATCCCAAAATTGGATTGCGCGTGATGAGCCCGGTCACGAAGTCCCATGCAGCAAGCGAAACCAACGCGCCGGTCAGAGTTCCCAGAAGCGCCCAGAACCAACGGGCCAGCCGCGACGGTCTGCGTGCCGCCAATTGCGCTGCAACCTGCATCGCCTGTCCGTTTGGAACGACGGGTTCGATATCGGGCACCGGCGGGGCATCTGCCACTTTCGTGTCGACTGCATCGTCGATCTCAATCAGAACAGGGCCTTTTTCCATGTCACACCGCCTCCTTGCGCCATTCGTAGCGGATGTCCGGCAGACCGGCATCATTTGCGCCGCCGTCAGTGCGGGCTGCTTCGACGAAACCCATTGCCCTATAGAATTTCTGCGCACGGGTATTGCGCTGATAGACCCACAGTTCCAGATGCTCTTGCGCTGATTTCGCGCGGTCAAGTAAGGCCCGCCCCACCCCTTGCCTCTGTTTTTGCCGCGCGAGATACAAGCAGTGGATCACCGCGCCGGACCGCGCAAGGAATCCAGCAATCTGACCCTCATTGCGAGCAACTTCGACCCATCCTGCATCGATCATTTCACCAGCAAATTTCAGCTCTTCGGCCCGACTGTAAAGGCGGGGCATCCACGCGGCTTCATCTGTCGCATCTGACAGAATCTCACCGACACCACCGGCATCAAGTGATCTAGCCGAAGTGATATGAAAATTCACAATCGGTCTCCGATCAGGAATTCTGCCGCCTTGTCCAACCGGATATGCGGGGGACCGTCGCCAGGTTTCAGGGTTAAGGTTGCAGGCGCAAACGACATGAACTGATAATCTTCATCCAGCCACTTTGCCGCGCCGTCGCGCGCCGGGCCCAACAAATAGGCGGGGTCCTCTGGCAAGGCACCCGGGTAAAACGCAGCTTGTTTGCCGCTGTCCAACAGAAAGCCGCGTACTACATCGAGTTCAGAGCCATTGTGCGTGCGGGTTTCTTCGATTGTCGCACGCAGCGCTGCAATTGACATCGCCGCCGTTTCCGCCCCGGCAAAACGCGCCCGATCACGCGCTTCGCGGGTCAGCGCCTCCATGATAGCGGTTAGTTTTGGATGCTGGCGATGGTGCAAATGGTCCGCCTTGGTCGCCGCAAACAGGATTTTTTCGACACGTTTGCCACGCAACAACTGGGTTAGGAACGCATTGCGACCGGGGCGAAATGCCGAAAGCAAATCCACCATCGCGCCGCGCATGTCTTCAACCGCCTGCGGGCCTTTATGAATTGCGCCAAGTGCATCGACCAGCACGATTTGCCGATCAATTCGGGCAAAATGATCACGAAAAAACGGTTTAACGACCTGGCTCTTGTAGGCTTCAAATCGTCGCTCCATCTCGCGGATCAGGGATTTGCGCGGTGCATTAGCAATGGCAGGGAGCGGTGCGAAAGTAAGCACAGGTGATCCGGCAAGATCCCCGGGCAACAGAAAACGGCCCGGTGTGCAATCATAAAACCCGTCTGCGCGGGCGGCTTTCAAATAGTCCGTGAATGCAGTTGCTAGAGATTTTGCCACCGGTTCATCGATGCCAGCGCTCGTATCCGTGTGTTTCACCAGTGCGAGGTAATCTGACGCCAGTTGCCGCGTCTCGAGTCGGGTCAAAACCTCGGACGACCAATCGGCATAGCTTTTTTCCAGAAGGCCCAGATCCAGTAGCCACTCGCCCGGGTAGTCAACGATATCGATGTGAATCGTGCGAGGGCCCTGCAAGCCCGAGAGCAAACCCTTGGGGTTCACTCGCAATGACAGGCGCAATTCGCTTACCGCACGCGTGCTGTCGGGCCAACTAGGCGTCTTCGCGGTCAGAGACGCCAAATGCGCCTCGTAGTCAAAACGCGGCACGGTATCGTCAGGTTGAGGTTGCAGGTAGGCTGCCGCGATGCGCCCTTCGGCAGCAGCTAAAAGTTGCGGCATGCGACCCCTGCCCAGCAGATTGGCGACAAGCGAGGTAATAAACACAGTCTTACCTGCGCGGGCCAGTCCGGTTACGCCCAACCGGATCACCGGTTCAAAAAAAGCCCCGGAAAGCGTGTCCTGGGCATTTTCGACACCTCGCCAGACACTGCCCGCAATCGTTGAAATGACCAAGTTACTGTTCCTGCCAAAGCGTTTGGTCAAAGATAGGGTGCGGTGACTTCGGATACCAGTGGGGATTGCAGCGTCCACAGTCGCGCGTTAAGGCGGGATCATGCCCCGTTACGCTCTCAAAGTTGAATATCACGGTAAGCCATTTGCGGGCTGGCAGCGGCAAAAGGACCAGCCTTCGGTTCAGGGCGCAATCGAAGCTGCATTGGCCAAGCTGGAACCGAGAACGCACATGATCGCAGCCGCTGGACGCACAGATGCCGGGGTGCATGCCGTGGGTCAGGTCGCGCACTGCGATATGGAGCGAGACTGGGACCCGTTTCGTTTGTCTGAAGCGCTGAACTACCATCTGAAACCTGCGCCAGTTGCTATACTGCAATGCGCGCGCGTCGCGGATGACTGGCATGCGCGGTTTTCGGCGCTGGAGCGACGTTATCTGTTTCGCATTCTAACGCGTCGGGCGCCGTCAGCCCACTTAGGCGAACTGGTTTGGCAAGTGCCGCACTTTTTGGATATTGAAAAAATGCAGGCGGCCGCTGATTTTCTGATCGGGAAACATGACTTTACGACGTTTCGATCGACGATCTGTCAGGCGCAAAGTCCGGTAAAGACACTTGATAGGCTTGACGTGCGCCACGTCGCGACCATGGCGGGTAGAGAAATTCACTTTGACGTGCGTGCGCGGTCGTTTCTCCACAATCAGGTTCGCGGGTTTGTAGGAACATTGGAACGCGTGGGGACCGGATCGTGGATGCCGGAAGATGTGCGCGACGCACTTGCGGCGCGGTCACGCCCGGCCTGTGGTCCGGTCTGCCCGCCCCATGGCCTGTATCTGGCGGGCGTCAGGTATGACGAAGATCCCTTCGATTAATATTCGGATCACAGATCGACGGCTTTACCCGTCGAGGCTGACTCTTGCGCGGCCAGGCCGATCGCCACAGCCGCCGCGCCGTCAGACAACGTGACTTCGGGCGCGCGGCCGCATAGCACAGTTTTCTGGAACCCAAGGTGCTGGTAAAACGTGGAGCCATTGTGATCCCCAGCATCCAGAATTTTGGGATCAACTTTGATCTCGCGCATTTCCGGTCCCTTCGGAGCGCGAGGGCTGACGATGACCTGTGGAAATGGCGGTGCACCCAGATGCGCGGGCCAGAAACGCGCAGGCCCCGGCACCATGGCCTCGATCTTGCCGGTTTCTCCAACGGCTGAAATCTCTTCCTGATAGCGCGATCCATCGGCAAACATGCAAAGTTCAAGCATTGCCCGCGCCCCGTTGGCGAAATCCACAATGACATATCCATTGTCCCAGATGTCTGGCACTTCTCCACCATAAGTCTCGTCTAAATGGTTCAGGGCCTGCCCTGCAGACGCCATCACGCGCACAGGTTCGGATTGGATTGCTAACCGCATCAAGTCAAAGAAGTGACAACATTTTTCGACCAACGTGCCGCCCGTCTTGCGATTGAACCGGTTCCAGTCATGTACTTTTGGCAGGAATGGAAAGCGGTGTTCGCGTATGGTGAGCATTCTGATCCCGCCAGTCGCCTCATCGACGTCGTCCAGAAATCTCGCGATCGGGGGCATATAGCGATATTCCATCGCCACCCAGATCGGTGCCGGATAAGACGATTGCAGCGCCGTTATGCGCGCGGCGTGATCCGTACTGGTGTAAAGCGGTTTTTCTACGAGCAACGGTAGAGGCCGGGTGGCAGCAATCAGTTCGATCTGATCCACATGCATATAGTTTGGCGTAACAATAAGCAGCGCGTTTACATCGGGCAATTGCAACAGATCGTTGATGCTGCCAGGATATAGTGCCTGTGGCGCAAGCGCCTTTGCCTCCTCGCGCATTTGCGGGTCCGGCTCAAAAACCGCGGCGATACGCGCATTGTCCAGCAGATGGATATTGCGAATATGTTCCTGCCCCATCATGCCGCATCCGATGATGCCGTAGCAAACTGTGTCCTTCATCTTTTTCCCTAGCGTATGCGCGTTACATAGCGCGCTTTTGATGCGTCAAACCAAGTACGCGAGAATTCGGCTGATTCATTGTCCTGATCCCAGCTGATCCGCTCAATGTAACCGCAAGGTTCACCTGGTCGTGGGCCGAAGGCAGCGACACTCCAATCCGGGGCTGTATCGATGCTCACGCAATCCTCTGCGCGCGCGATCCAAACGCCAAGTTGCGACTTGTAATAAAGGTAAAGTGAATCGGATAAATCTTCTGTCTGAATTTCATCGACATAGCCCGCATCCAGCCAAATTTCTTCGACGGCAACTGGTGTCTCGTTAAGATACCGAAGCCTTCGGATACGATGCCCCTCCTTGGTTGATCCAAAAAGCGGAAACTCGGCAGGTTTTTCCAGGCGCCGAACTGAAAGAATATCCGCTGACGGCAACCCGCCGCCTTTAAGCAACTCAATGCGAAAGAAGGCGTAGACGCTTTCTGCATCACTCTTGGCTCTCACATAATTTCCCGATCCTTGCCGCCGTTCCAGCAACCCTACCTTTTCAAGCTCGGCCAGCGATTTCCGAAGAGTGCCAACCGATATTCCCATTTCCGACGCCATCGCTCGCTCGGTTGGCAAGCGCTCACCATCCAGCAGATGCCCCGCATTTATTTCGCGTATCAGCAGCTCACTGATTTGCACAAAAACCGGAAGAGAGCCTTGGTTTTTCACGCGTTATTGTTCCGTTCAAAGAAATTGATGCACTATTGATCTACATCATGGTGAATGCTACGCAAGTGTAAATTCGACTTCGGGAGAGAGATTCGATGACCATCGTTCCAGTTACATCAGAAGCTCTTGATGCTGTCGAGGTTTCCTGGTTTTCGGCACTATGCTCGGATGACTACGAATTTCTTGGTGTTCCCAACGGTGCACTGCGATCCAGCTGGGATCATTGTTCCAAGATCGTGCAAGAGGCTGAACGTCAAGGATTTCGCAATATCTTGTGTCCATCGTCTTATCAGGTCGGGCAGGACACGTTGTCCTTTGTGGCAGGATGCGCGCCGATTACTACGAACATAAACATGTTGGCCGCTGTTCGGTGCGGTGAAATGCAACCCATCATGCTGGCGCGCACCATCGCAACGCTTGATCACATGATGAAGGGCCGCCTCACGATCAACATCATCTCCTCCGATTTCCCCGGTGAAAAAGCCGACAGCGCCTTTCGGTACCAGCGGTCGCGTGAAGTGGTAGAGATTTTGCGCCAAGCCTGGTCACAGGATGAAATCAATTATGAAGGTGAAGTCTATTCCTTCAAAGGGGTGACCACCGATCCGGCGAGACCTTATCAGCAGAACGGCGGGCCACTCATGTATTTTGGCGGCTATTCACCGCCTGCACTAGATCTTTGCGGCCAGCATTGCGACGTGTATCTGATGTGGCCCGAACTCCGAGAGGACCTCGCCGATCGGATGAAAGCAGCGGCTACAGCGGCTGAAAAATACGGCCGCACATTAGATTACGGACTGCGAGTCCACATGGTTGTGCGAGATACCGAAGTTGAGGCCAAGGAATACGCCGATCATCTGGCGTCAAAGCTTGACGACGAATATGGTCGCCTGATCCGCGAGCGGGCGCATGACAGTGGTTCACTTGGTGTAAGCCATCAGGCGCGAGCGCGCGAACTTGCCGATCAATATGGCTATGTTGAGCCCAACCTTTGGACTGGCATCGGGCGAGCACGGTCCGGCTGTGGTGCAGCACTGGTTGGATCAACCGATCAAATACTATCCAAGATTGAAGAATATCAAAAAATGGGCATCCGTGCCTTCATTTTCTCAGGGTACCCGCACTTGGACGAATGCGAAAGTTTCGGAGAACGCGTCATGCCCCACCTCAAGACCTGCTCATTGCCTCATGTTTATGGGCGTGTACCGTCGGAAACGCCCATGACACCTCTTGGTACCGGGGAGCGGCGCTGATGGAACGTGTTTCGCTGCAAAATGGTTTGGAAATGTCCCGTCTTGTCTATGGGATGTGGCGCGTGTCGGATGACGAAGATACTTCACCGGCGCATGTTCAGGCCAAGATTGAAGCTTGTCTGGCTCAAGGGATAACCACAATCGACCAAGCCGATATATACGGTGGATATACTGCCGAAGCGGTATTGGGCGCCTGTCTGAAATCCGCTCCTGCCCTACGAGATCAAATCGAGATTGTCACCAAATGTGACATCATCGCGCCAATGGGCAAATATGCTGACCGGCGCGTAAAATATTACGACACTTGTCGTGACCATATTGTATCTTCGGTCGATAGTTCACTTAGCAACATGAACATCGATCATATCGATGTTCTGCTGATCCACCGACCTGATCCCATGATGGACCATCAAGAAACCGGCGCCGCATTGGACGAGGTGATCGCTAGCGGCAAGGTGCGCGCGGCAGGTGTTTCGAACTTCAAGCTGCACGACTGGACGTTGCTGCAATCAGCGATGAAAACAAAGCTGGTCACCAACCAAATCGAGATCAGCGTTCTGTGCCACGACCCCTTCACCAATGGTGATGTCGCTTATCTTCAAGAGCGCGGCATTGCGCCGATGGCTTGGTCTCCTTTGGGCGGTGGTGGATTGTTCAGAAACGAAAACAATATGTTACTTAACGCCCTGAGGTCTGTAGCGGATCAAAATGGCGTCGATGAAGCCGCTGTCGCAGTTGCTTGGCTACTCGCGCATCCCGCTGGAATTTTGCCAGTGCTGGGGACCAATAACCTGAGCCGTATCCAAACGATCGGGGACGCGGCAAAGGTCGAAATTGATCGCGAGGCATGGTTTGAAATTTATACTGCCGCGCGTGGCAGTGAAGTCGCTTAGCAGGTGCCATCATGATGACAAATAAACCTCAACATTTCCAGCCGGGCCCGGAGACGCATCGTGAATACCGCGATGCACTGGGGCGGTTCGGCACCGGCGTCACAGTTGTCACGACCGGCTCGGCCAGCGGGCCAATCGGAATCACCGCGAACAGTTTTTCGTCCGTCTCGCTGGATCCGCCATTGGTTTTGTGGTCCCAGTCCAAGAAATCAAAGCGATATCCCCATTTCGCAGAAGCGGACAGGATAGCGATTCACGTGCTGAGCGAACATCAGACCCATCTTTGCCACACCTTTGCCAAGCCGGGCTTCAGTTTCGACGCTCTGGATTGGACACAAGATCCGGATGGGACGCCATTGATCGAAGGCTGTCTGGCCCGCTTTGAATGCCAGCGGTATGCTATGCATGATGGAGGTGACCACATGATCATCGTTGCGCGGGTCCTGCGAACCACATTGCGAGACGGCGCACCACTCTTGGTTTATGGCGGCAGCTTGGGAGGGTTCGCCGACATCGCCGCATCGACAAAATAGGAAGTACGACGACCATAAGAATCCGAGTAAATCGGAACACATAGGGAGGATGCGCAATGGCGCCACTGTTTGGAGTTCTCAAACCCCTGCAGTACTTGAACGACCACGTCCTGCGGGCCGGCCGCGTTGTTGCTGTTGTCGCGATGGCTTTGATGGTGGTTGCCATTCTGATTCAGGTTTTCTTTCGATATGTTCTGAACAACGCATTACCGTGGCCAGATGAGGCGGCGCGTTTTCTCATGCTCTGGATGACCGGACTGATCGCTGCCTCCGCCTATCGCAAAGGCGGCTTTGTTGCCATTGATATGCTCGAACAAGCCATGCCGCGCCGTGCAGCTGCGTTTCTTTCACTAGCGTTGCTGGTGTTATCTCTGTTGGTTTTGGTGGTTGGTCTTGGACTTGGTTGGAATCACGTGAACTCTGGCTGGCTGTTCGCCTCCTCGTCCCTCAAAATTCCGCTGGCGTTAATCGGGCTGAAAACTATCAAGGTCAAACTGGCCTGGATGTATATGTCAGTTTTTGTCGGACTGATCCTTTTGACAGCGGTGAATATCGAATTGGTCCTGCGCTCGCTGATCACGCTCGGCGGGCAAGGTGACAACTTGCGGCGTTCAGATGATGACATGAAAGGCGCCGAATAATGTTAGTCTGGTTCCTTCCTCTTTTCCTTGTTTTCCTGATGATTGGCCTGCCGGTATTCTTTGGCCTGCTGGCCGCCCCCGGCATTTTACTTTGGCTAAACGGTCAGGAGCGTGACCTCGCTCTGCTTTATCGAAATGTATACAACGGGATGGACAGCTTTCCCCTGATGGCAATTCCGTTTTTCATGCTGGCCGGTGAAATGATGAACCGAGGCGGAATCACCATGCGGTTGGTGGAATTCAGTCAGGCGCTCATGGGCCACCTGCGCGGCGGGCTCGCTCAAGTTAATATTCTGAGCTCGATCCTGTTTGCCGGGCTCTCTGGATCTGCGGTTGCAGATACATCAGCCCTTGGTTCAATGCTGATCCCGGCGATGGAGAAAGAAGGATATTCACGCCGATTTGCTGCTGCAATCACTGCCGCCTCGTCTGTTATTGGGCCGATCATCCCGCCATCGGGCATCATGATCATCTACGCCTATGTGATGGGCGAAAGTGTGGCGGCGCTGTTTCTCGCCGGGATCGTGCCGGGTGTTCTGGTTGGCGTTGGTCTGATGATAATGGTCAGGGTGCTGGCCGATAAATATGACCTGCCCGAAGCCAAACGGGTCGTGCAGACCAACCAAACAATTACCAATCGCGAACGTATTTTTTCCTTCGTACTGGTGCGCGCCAATCTGGGCGGCCTGATCATGTTGATGGCACCTCTTGGGCCAGAACCCTCTACGACTGCGAAGTTCACCGTGTTTGGTATCGGACTGGTCATCGCGCATCTGCTAATGCTGGGTCTGCGGCGCATGGTAAGTGGCGATTTCCGGTTGACCTGCAAACGTGCGGTCGTGCCTCTTCAAACGCCTGTGTTGATTTTGGGCGGCATTCTAATTGGCATTTTCACCCCGACCGAGGCGGCAGCCGTGGCGGTGGCCTATGCGGTTGTGGTGGCGTTTTTGGTGCTAAATACGATGAAGCTTTCTGACATGCCCGAAGTTCTGTCCCGGGCAGCAATGACATCAGCCGTGGTGCTGCTGCTGGTTGGCGCGGCGATGGCGTTCAAAACTGTAGTCAGCTTGTCCCACGCGCCGGAGATTTTGGCACAATTTATTTTGTCGCTCAGCGAAAACCCCCTGATCCTGCTGTTTCTGATCAACCTCTTGTTGTTCATTGTCGGTATGTTTCTGGACGCGGGCCCCGCGATCATCATTCTTGGTCCGATCCTTGGCCCGATCTTTGTCGATCTGGGTGTACACCCGGTGCATTTCGCGATCATCATGTCGGTGAACCTGACCGTTGGCCTGGCGACACCACCCATGGGACTGGTGCTTTTTGTCGCCTCATCCGTTTCAGGCGAGAAGGTTGAAACCATTGCCAAAGCCATACTGCCGTTTTTGGCGGTTGAGGTGTTTGTGATCTTCCTGATTACGTACGTTCCGGCAATTTCCATGACGATTCCGCGCTTGACGGGCTTCGTGAATTAGAACTCAAATGAAAAATAAACCAAGGGAGGTATCTATGTTGAAAGGAACACTCAAGTCGCTGATGGCGGCGGCGCTACTGTCGGGGGCTGCATTTGGCGCGTCCGCCGCCGATTTCAAAATCCGCGCAACAGCCAATTCAAACGAGAATGACGAAGATTATGATGGTCTTGTCGTCTTTAAGAATTACGTTGAGGCTGCATCGAACGGGGCGATTGAGGTCGAGCTGTTCATAGGCACACAATTGTGTGCCAATGGAGCAGAGTGTCTGCAGGGCATCGCTGACGGCACAATCGATGTTTACATTTCCACTTCTGGCGGCGCGGCCGGCATTTTCCCCTACGTACAAGTGCTCGACCTGCCCTATCTGATGGCGGATGATCGCATCGCTGAGCATGTTTTGTCTGGCGAATTCACCCGCACGATGCGCGATATGGCGTTGGAAAGTTCCGGAGACAAAATCCGCCTTATGACCGTCGGTAATACGGGCGGGTGGCGCAATTTTGCAAACACCAAACGCCGGGTTCAATCACCTGCCGATATGGACGGACTAAAAATCAGAACTGTGGTTGCTGACCTGCCGCAGGAGCTCGTCAAATCACTCGGGGCGTCCCCAACCCCAATTCCATGGCCGGAACTTTTCACTTCATTCCAGACTGGTGTTGTTGAAGGCTCCAAAAACGGCATTACCGATATCATGGGCATGAAATTCCCGGATGCGGGTCTGCAATATGTGACGCTTGATGGGCACGCCTATATGGGTGCGCTTTGGTGGATGTCCAATGATACCTTCATGTCCATGCCAGAGGACCTGCGGCGTGTTGTCGTTGATGGTTTTTATCAACTCCAGCAGGCCACGTTTGCCTCGCCCAAGCGTAAATCAATTCAGGCCTATGAAGAGTTTGTTGCCGGTGGCGGTGACCTTTATGTGCCAAGTCCGGATGAAAAGGCAGCCTTCAAAGAAGCCGCAGCGCCAGTCTATGATTGGTTCAAAGAGAACATTGATGGCGGCCCCGTAATTTTTGACGCTCTGAACGCCGCTGTTGCCGCCGCAGAGGCTGACGTGAACGCAGCACGCGATTCCGACGTTAACTAATTTAACCGGGGCATCCCTTGCCGGGGTGTCCCGCCTTCTGCAGGCCGGAATGACCGTTTCCTATCTGAACGGATACAGCCAAATCCGATAGTCAGAGATGAGAACATGCGCTTTCTTGATCTCCTCAGGTGTCATTTTCTTGACCACTTCTTCTTGACTGATCGCCGCATCGGGGTCTCCGCCGATAGCGCTGAGAACATACCACATATAGGCGCGCACAAGATCTGGTGCAGGCATGCCGCGACCAACTTCGTAATACCACCCAACACCGGATTGCGCACCGGGATGCCCCTTCATCGACGCGCGCAGATACCATTCAAACGCGCGCTGGTCGTCCTGTTCAACTCCAAGGCCAAGAGCGTACATCACGCCTATAAGTTCTTCCGCATCCGCGTTACCCGACCGCGCCGCTGGCCAGAGCGCATCGCGCGCCTCTGCGTAACTTCCCGCTTCCATCAGATCACGGGCTGCTTCAATTTCCCCCAAAGCGGGAGAGGCCAAAAGAAAAAAAGCCAGAAGAGCCGCGCGCATATCATTGTCCTTCTGTTTCTGGGGCTGGCAGGCCCGGTAAGCGCAGAGAAACCAGCGCCAATCATTGCTGGCGATTTTCACCCTTTTGACCCCCAAAAGGCAAGGATCGGGCAGCTATTGTTTTACGATAAGATATTGTCTGGAAATCGAAACATATCATGCGGCACGTGTCACCATCATGATCTGGGTGGCACGGACGGGCTTGCGCTTGGTATCGGTGAAGGGGGGAGCGGTGTTGGGCCTGAACGCACTGCCGGATCAGGCGAGGATCGAATCAAGAAACGTATCCCTCGCAACGCACCGGGTCTTTGGAACCTGGGGCACAAAGACATTCGGGTCCTGTTTCATGACGGACGGCTTGAAGTATCGGATATCTACGGAA
Source organism: Paracoccaceae bacterium (assembly GCA_039969355.1). GTDB lineage: Bacteria > Pseudomonadota > Alphaproteobacteria > Rhodobacterales > Rhodobacteraceae > JL08. Next base: position 47,610 of record JBDVOA010000032.1, on the reverse strand, counting down.
ACGGGTTCAATTCTCCGGCCGAAGAATGGCTACCCTCGGGGTTGGAAACGATATTGGCCGCACAGGCCGTCTTTCCGCTCGTTGCTCAGTTTGAAATGGCCGGCAATCCGAAAGAAAATGAAATTGCCGGTGCCGCCCATGACAGGATAGATGCGCCCTGGCCGATCATCGCCAAGCGCGTGCGGATCATTCCAGAATACGGCGAGATGTTTGTTGGTGCTTTTGACCACATCTCCGCGCCCGAGCAGGTCAGTATCGTCGAAATAGCAAACGCACTCGCGGCTTTTATGGGGACCGAATGGAAGAGTTTTGACAGCCCCTTTGATGACTGGTTATCCGGCCAAGACGATCTGCCCTCTTCGGCCACGCGAGGTGCTGAACTCTTTTATGGCGCAGCCGGATGCTCGAGTTGTCACTCCGGACCGTTGCTCACTGATCAGTCCTTTCATGCATTGTCCCTGCCCGCCTTTGGCCCCGGGCGAACGAGGCGTTTTGATCCCGTTGCCCGAGACGTTGGCAGAATGGGCGAAACCGACCGCCTGGAGGATGCCTATCGTTTCCGCACACCTTCGCTCAGAAATGTAGAATTGACCTCGCCCTACGGCCACAACGGTGCATTCTCGACACTCTCAGACATGGTGCGGCACCATTTGGATCCGGAGTTTGGCTTTCAGGATCATATCCGGGAAAAGCTGATACTGCCAGAGGTTCCATGGCTGGAAGAGATAGACTTTGTTATCCAAAGTGACAGTCGCGAAATGGCGCGGCAGCGCGCGAAATTGGATATCAGGCCCAGTAGCCTCTCGGAGACGGAGCTTTCCGAACTCATAGCGTTCCTGAAATCACTGACCGGAAAAAGCACGCGGACATTACCCTTGGGGCGACCTTCTGAAGTCCCGAGCGGGTTGCCGGTTGACTAAGTCTATTGCCTCTATGGCTCGTCCGGAATGGGGCCGGGCACCAGCGGCTTTTGAATCGCATCTTGCGCCGCCGCTCCAATAGCACGCTTTTCTTCTTCGGTCATGTTTTCTGCGCCTGCCACTTCGACTTTGACATTGCGTTCCGCCATGCGGATTCCATGTTCATCAAAGGCGTCGCGCACCATCTGATAGGCGTCGCGACGCACCAGCCATTGTTCGCCCGGGCGGGTCATGAATTTGACGCCAATGACCATGTTGAATTCTTCCATACGCCGAACCCCCTGTGATTTCAGAGTTTCCAGAATAGCATCTCCGTATTCCTCGTTGGCCTTCAGCTTTGCACCAATTTGCTTGACGATCTTCTTGACCAGTTTCATGTCAGTTTCGAATGGTACCCGGAATTCCAGTTTCATGATCACCCAGTCGCGGGAATAGTTTGTCAGTGATTTCAACTCTCCGAAAGGCAGCGTATGCACGGCCCCTCTGTGGTGCCGGATTTGCAGCGACCTGATCGATATCTTTTCGACCGTGCCCCGCAGCTGATCTATTTCGACGTATTCGCCAACACGAAACGCGTCGTCCACCAGAAAGAAAACGCCGGATACGACGTCCTTAACGAGGGACTGCGCGCCAAATCCAATCGCGATGCCCAACACCCCGGCCCCAGCCAGGATCGGAGCGATGTTGACACCCAGCGACGTCAGGATCGACAGCGATACCATCACAAGCAGGGTTACCATCAACACGATCCGAAGCAGCGGCAGCAATGTTGCCATGCGCGCCTCTGGCCCCGGTGCCTGCCCGTCCTGTGGCGGCACATAGGCATCAAGGCGGCGATCAATAGCAGTCTTGGCCCAGACCCAGACAAGATCGGCAATCAGCAGGGCAACCGCGCTGTCTATTAGCACCGATATGATACGCCCCGCGATTGTTGGCGACTCTGATGGTTCAAAAATCCCCAGGTTCCAGATCAATGCAATGGCGATGCCAACTGCAATGACAGCCAAAAACCGCGCCAGCCGCAGAGCAATTGGACGGTAAGTTTCATAAGGGCTTAGATGTTCCACTTCTTCTTCGACCAGTTCTTCCTCTTCTGCGTCCCCTTCATCGGGCACCTCTGGCGCCTCCGCTGCCACAGCGGCGGCGGCCTTTAGGGCGCGGGCCTTGTGATCTTCGTTCGCATCATCAAAGGATGTGCCGACCCACGCCCGGATCAACGTCAACGCCGGAACCAAAAGTCCGATCAATGCAATGGACCACATGACTTGGGTGACATTAAGCAGCAAAGCAATGAAAACCAGCAGGATCAGTACAAGCAGGTAAAGCCGCCACATACGCTGCGACTTTGACATTGGCATACCCTGAATCCTGACCATTTTGCTAAAGGACAGGAACACGCAAAGTAGAGTCGCAACAGCTCCGAGTGATGCTCCAACCGCGACAACGGCCAATGTTTGAGGAACCGGGCTGTCACTGCCAGGGATGGTCACGACACGGCCGTACATATCAACCAGTGACACCGCCAAAATGATAAAAGCAGACAAGAACAACAAAACCCGTGACAAGTACTTTGCCGTCGCATTACCGACAGGTAACAGCCGCAATTCCGGCACTCTGGGTGCGAAAAACAAAACAACAATAGTCCAGATTGCTCGGACAGCAAATATGACCACCAATTGGTTCAGGACAATAACGGCAGCCAGTGGTGGCCAGCTGAATGATGCATAGGCCCCGATGCTGCCAACAGCAAAGATCACCAACCCTGCAACTGTTATCAATGTTCGAAGACCGGCGGCATAGGCGCGCTGCGCAAGGCCGTCAATCGTCTGCATCTCAATGCGCAGCTTTATCGGGTTTGTATATTGGCGAAACAACCATTCCAGGCCAGCACCAAGAAACAGGAAAATCATGATAAATGTCAGACCGACGACCTGAGCATTTGGTTGTATTTGCTCAGCCCAACGCTGTCGAAACAAATCCATTGCTGTTGGTGCCGCCTGCCAGGCTAACCCGAGGTTAGTAACACCTGTTCTGATTTTCGACAGCGCACCAACCAATTCCTGTCGTGCAGTTACCTCGAAATCTTCGTTATCAAGCTCGGCGACAGCCGCCTGTTCGACAATCCAGTTTTGAATGCGTTCATCAGAAAGCAGGCGGGTGAATTCATGAAGATCGTTGGCGGACGGCGGTACCGGCCCGGTAGCCTCTTGGGCAAAAAGCAGGGTCGGCAGAACAGACACCACGAAAACAAACACCGTCAAGAGGCGGGAAACTTGCATTCTCATTGTATTGCCTCAACCACGCCGCCGGCTTCGTCACGACCCGGCTTTGAGTCACTGAAAGAGTAATCTGCGGGATAAATCGCCGCGACCTCTATAGCACCCCCGCCCAACAACCGAAGCTGGCAGGCAAGCCTAGTATCTGGTCCGTGCCCGATCCGATCAAGAGTTGCGCGCTCTAACGGCGAGGGTTCGGGCAATGCAATATCCGAAGAAACAACGCGAACAGCGCAGGTTCCGCAACGCCCCCGGCCAGAGCAAAGGTTGGCGTGCGGCTGGTCGCCACCGCGAAACGCATCCAGCAGCGACAAACCGCTCGATGCTTCAATCGGCCGGGCATCCCCCCGAGTGATGCGCACCCGCGATGCGCTGGTAAACCAGAGACGCATTCCGCGCGCCAGAAACACAAACCCCGCCAGACCCAATGACCACCAGATCGTCTGGGATGTTACCGAATTAATCAGAGCATATGGGATATCTGGCGCAGGCACATTGTTTTGTGTCGATTCTATCGGAGGATCGTACGCATCTGTCGTGAAGCGCTCAGCACCGCCCTCGTCTCCCGAATGGGCGCCTGTTTCCTCCGCAATTTGCGCTGCTTTCGCCTCGATCAGCACTGCACGCCCGGCCTGCACATACCCCAGCAAAGCCAAAACAGGAACGGCAACAGCCAGCGGATATAACCACGGGAGAACAGCCACTGCATTCGATTTTGAACGCAACCATGTGAACAGACCCGCACTGCCGTGAACCCAAACGACTGACACAAGGATTACCTGAAGCAATCCAATTTCGGGATTGGAAAGCCAAAACAACTGATTGATCGACTGATAGTCTAGATGCACACCGACGTTGCCCAGCATTGATACGCCAATGACGTGAGTTGCCATGATTGGAATCACAAAGACTCCGGTCAGGACCTGGACCATGTCCTGTGTTGTTCCATTCAGAACTGGTTTTCGAAAGATCGTCCACAACCCGATCAAGTAGTGCACAACCAACATCAAGCCCAAAACAAGCCCGCCTACGCCACCCGTCCAGAATCCCGACAGAAATGGGCGTGCGGCGTCCATCGCTTTAATAGAGATCAACCCAAGACTCAGGTTCAACAAGTGACTTGTTACAAATGCCAGCAGGTACAACCCAGTCACGATTCTTACAGTGCGCATCGCGGTAGCCGGAGTGTTAATCTTTGATAAGTAGGTCAAAATTGTTTCCTTAGAGCGGTTCAACTCACACCAATTGTCGGGTTCGAATCTGTTCCCAAGACCGCCGGTCCCCGAGGCTTCATCTGTACTTAGTCTGTATTGCCATATCTATTCCAGCGTCTGATCGCATTCCTGCGTCAATCATTGTGCCCAAGTCGGCTCGGCCCCTGCTGCTTCATTCACGACAAAACCCCAAATGTTTCTGCAAAACGCCTTAAAGAAAACACCTGCATGCACGACGCTGAGCAAGTGCTTGATGAGTTCTTTTGTAAGGTATTTGCGTATGACCAGTTCCCCGCGGTCCATTGTTTCGGGCCAAAACAAGACACCGCCAGCCCCCCGTCCACAACCTTGGATGGCCGGGCTGGTCTTTCTGGAATGTGTGGCTGTTTTTAGCGCCATCCTGACAGTTCTCATGGTCGTTGTGACGTCCTGAGTTGCAGTCCCCTTGTAGTCGGCACTACGACCACTTTCCATGGTGTTTACCATCCGCATCCAGTCGCTCAAATCCATGTGCGCCAAATAAATCGCGCTGCGCTTGAATGAGATTAGTGCTGCCGCGCGCACGACACAGGCTATCATGCCAGCATAGCGCGCCGCTAAGGGACGGCACCGGGATACCCCTACAAACCGCAGCCGCGACAACTCTGCGCAAAGGCCCAATTGACCGCACCAGGAATTCTCGCATCGCAGGCGTAAGGATCATGTGACCAAAGGGCATAGTACCATGTAGCGCAACGGAAAAATCATCCAGCAGCGAAGAGCGTATGATACATCCGGCGCGCCAAATCTCAGCGATACGACTTAGATCAAGGGCCCAGTTGTACTCATCAGACGCCGCCTGCAATATCCGGAATCCCTGCGCATGCGACACTATCCGCCCCGCCAGAAGTGCCTGTTCCAAGTCACTCTCCGAAGGCGGTTCCGAAGGTTGCGGGTCTTTTGTCAACAGAGTCTCTGCCGCGTAGCGCGCCTTCTTTTCCGAAGACCACGACCGCGCGGCAATAGCGGCTTCTATGGAACTGGCAGATTGACCAAGCTTCAACGCCTCAATCACGGTCCAACGGCCAGTGCCCTTTTGGCCGGCTTTGTCCATGATCACATCTACCATCGGATGACCGGTTTCAGGATCGGTTGTTTGCAGGGCGCGCGCAGAGATTTCGACAAGATAGGACTGCAACGGCCCGGTGTTCCAACCTTCCAGAAGTACGCCGATCTCGTGTGCATTCCACCCCCGCCCATCGCGCAGAATTCCATAGACCTCTGCAATCATCTGCATGTCCGCATATTCGATGCCGTTGTGAACAGTCTTAACGAAATGCCCGGCGCCATCGGTGCCGACATGTGCGACGCACGGGTCACCCTTGTATTTCGCGGCAATTGCTTCGGCCATGGGTTTGAACCGAGACCAGCTTTCAAGGCTGCCGCCAATCATCATCGAGGGGCCATTGCGCGCACCCTCTTCGCCACCCGATACGCCCATCCCGACAAAATGTAGGCCCGATTTGGCCAATGCCTTTGTTCGGGCACGCGTTGCCCTAAAATCAGCATTACCGCCGTCGATGATTGTGTCGCCATTAGCCAGCAATGGAGTGATCTGTTTGATCATCGCATCCATCGGCGCCCCAGAGGGTATCATAAACAGGATTGTGCGCGGCGGTGCGAGGCTGTCAACAATGTCCCGCAATGTGTTGGCGGGGATTAGGAGGTCAGCCAAGGGTCCAGACTCATCTACGAAATTGCTGATCCAGCTACTTTCCCGATTGGTAACCGCGACGGTAAAGCCGTGGTCCGCCAGATTAAGCGCCAAAGCGCTACCCATGGTTCCCAATCCATAGAGTCCGATATCTGCCTGCGCCATCTGGCAGCCTCCATCCAATTTGCTTGTCTTCAACCTGACCCTAACGCAAAGGGCGTGCAAGCCGGTTGCTCCTGAGTGACCTTAGACAGCTCTCAGGTCATCATAAGAAACCATCACATTCTTTTGGTAATTTGGCATAGCAGCCAGCCTGTCGTAATAGGCGCGTATGGCTGGAAACTCTGCCCGCTCGATATCAATATCATAGTATCGAAAGAGCACATGCCCAAACTGAATATCTGCAACGGTCAACGTCTCACCCGCCAAAAAACGGCTCGCACGAAGCCTTTGATCGGCAATCCGCATTTTGTCTTCTAATGCCATGACAGCGCATTCGATAGCAGCCTGATCGCGCTCCTTTGGGAGCGTCCGTACAACGGCCCAGAATACTGGGACAGTGAAGCCAATCGCGATATTTATTTTGGACCATTCTGCCCATTTGTCGACCTGTGCGCGGGCAGCGTCGTCCCCCGGCCAGAAAGTGCCATCTGCGTATCGCATAGCGAGATATCGGAGTATGGCTCCTGTTTCCCAAATTGTCTCATCGTTCCCGTCCTGAAGAACAGGCACCGTTTGATTGGGGTTCATGGCCTTGAATGCGTCCGTGTCAGTACCGCCAAATCGATGCCCTACGTCGTGCCGGACACACTCCAACCTCAACTCTGCGATACACCACATAAGTGCCTGAACGTTTGACGATGTTTTTCGCCCCCAGATTGTAAGCATGACTACCCCCGTGATCGTCACGGCGGAGCTTGGCGGCACGATACGTAAAACACAATAGGGCCGCCGACCCGAACAGATCTGGAAACCATTGGGTCCTGATTTTCATACCATTGTGGGAAAGGCCATTACCAACCTCGCAAAAATGGTCTCAGAATGGGCCGCCGCCATGCGACAGGCTTCAACCCATCAGCAGTCCTCCGCTGCCAACATTGTGACGTCGGAGTAGCGACCATCCGCAGTCGTAATCCGCGCACATGCTCCAGTGTCTCGGTTGGACCAGAATGAGGTAAGACCTTCGGAACGGACCAACTCATAGCCGAGGTTCTGAATGCCCATTTCAGCTTGGCCGGCACGCGCACCCTCGAACGCTGTCAGGTCAGCCGAACTGCCAACAGCAGGTTGACCGGGTTCGGTTGATGGGCTGGTTGCATCGCATGCAGCGAGGCTAAGAGCGGCAAAGATGGCTGGTAATTGAGCAAAATCCCTCATGTTTGTTTCCTGTTATTAGACTTGTTGGACTATTCGATGCCGATACCAATATCGAAGGTCACCGGCTGCGCTCCAGCGTTGACAACTTCGAACACGTGATCGCCCGATTGCCAGAGTTGTCCCCGGTAGGGCATGTCAGAAGAGATCAGATCAAAGAGTGCCGTACCATCAGGATTGAATATCTTGTAATCAAGCGCTCCGCCGTGTGATCCGACATCAACACTCAGAAACTGCCCATCACTGGCACCAAGGATGTAACGTACCGATGTGCCGGATTGAAGTGTACCACTCATGGCCGTGCCACTTGCGCCCGCGGCGAACTCCACCCGCTGTTCGCCGGACACGGCATCTGTAAAGGTCGCGACCCCGTCCAGTGCGCCACCGCCATCATCCGCTGCTTCCCCTTCGTCGCCGACGCGTCTCAGATCAGCCACCTCCGGCCCAGACCAGACAATGCACTCATACTCGATGCCGTTGCCATCGCGCAGGCGCACCATGATTGCGGCTTCGCTGAACTCCTGATTTAGAACCTCTCCACCCACGTTGCCAAAGCGGAAATTCAACTCATCAATACATGCATTCGCTTCGTCAGAGATGTCGGCGATCGCTGGAAAGGGGGCAAGCAAAAGAGGTAAAGAGAGCTTCTTTAGCATGATAAAGTTCCACATCGGTCAAAGAGTTTCGTTTCGACAGAATAAAACAGCCACATGTAAGCATGTCCATGTTGCTAGTTTACTGATATTTCATCGGGCCTTTTCGAACGGGAAGAAAGGCAATGGCGGGTTTTGTCGCTCAGTCGACATCGGAGCTGGACGAAACAAAGGTACGGTTTCCGCCCTTTGCGCCATATGCTGCGCTTTTGACGAAGGTCGTCTTTGGGCTCGAAGCCCTCACCTGCCACATTAAATCAGCAAGTGGTTCAGTGTCCCGGCTTTACACACCCAAGCACCAGCGCAAAATCGCCTTTTGTGCGTGAAGTCGATTCTCAGCTTCGTCGAAGATCACAGAGTTTGGGCCATCCATCACGGCACTAGTGGCTTCATCTTCCCGATGGGCTGGCAGACAGTGCATGAACAGAGCTTCCGGTTTGGCATGACTCATCAAGTGTTCGTTGACCTGATAAGCCCGAAGCTGATTATGGCGCCGTTCGCGCGCGGATTGGGCATCGTGCATCGAAACCCAGGTATCCGCGACAACGAGATCAGCCCCGGCCATGGCAACCAGCGGGTCGCGTTCAATTGTGATAGTCGCGCCTTTGGCGCGAGCTTCAGCAATGAACTCCTGTTCAGGATCAAGTGTTGGCGGCCCCGTGAAAGTCAGATCGAATCCGAACTGGCCCGCCGCGTGGATAAAGGACGTGCAGACGTTATTGCCGTCACCAGTCCAGACCACCTTTTTGCCCGTTATCGGGCCTCGATGTTCTTCGAATGTAAGGATATCGGCCATGATCTGGCAGGGATGTGTCCTGTCCGTAAGACCATTGATTACCGGCACTGACGCATATTCAGCCATTTCTGTCAGCACAGCCTCGTCAAAAGTCCGTATCATAATCAAGTCGACATAGCGGCTGAGGACGCGGGCGGTATCCGCAATGGTTTCACCATGCCCCAGTTGCATGTCATTGCCGGATAAGAGCATCGTCGTTCCACCCATCTGGCGGACGCCCACATCAAAGGACACGCGAGTTCGGGTCGACGGTTTTTCAAAAATGAGCGCAACGACATGGCCGGCCAGCGGCTGTTCATCGTCGGCCTGGCCCTTGAGACGAGCACCGCGCGCCAATTTCATTGCCGCCGCGCTATCAATCATTGAGCGCAATGCTTCGGGATCAGTTCTGTTGATATCCAGAAAATGGTTCATATCAGTTCACTTATGTTTTGTTTGAAATTAGAGGCCCAATCTGGCAGTCGCGTCAGACGGCCACCGTGACGTGATGGGCTGCCCTACTCAGGCGTTCAACGGCGTCGCTCATATCATCTTCGGATATGTTGAGCGCAGGCAGCAAACGGATCACATTGTCTGCGGCCGGGACTGTGAGAACATTTTCACTAATTGCTGCCTGAATGACGTCGGCGTTTGGCACCTTGCATTTCAATCCCAACATCAAACCTGATCCGCGCACAGAGTCGAACACATCCGGATGCGCCGCAACCAGCCCTTCCAGTTTCTGCCGCAAAAATCCGGCCTTGCGATTTACATCAGCCAAAAAATCCGGATCTGAGATTATATCGATCACGGCGCACCCCACTGCGCAAGCGAGTGGGTTCCCACCATATGTTGAACCATGTGTTCCCGCAGTCATACCAGAGGCCGCATTTTCCGTGGCCAACAACGCACCCAAGGGAAACCCCCCACCAATGCCCTTTGCAGCCATCATGATATCGGGTTCGATTCCAGCCCATTCATGGGCAAATAGCTTTCCTGTACGCCCGGCCCCGCATTGCACTTCGTCAAGGATCAACAATATGCCGTGCTGGTCGCAGAGATCGCGCAGTCCTTTGAGGCATTGATCCGGCAAAGGGCGAATTCCCCCCTCTCCCTGAACGGGTTCGACAAGAATTGCGGCGGTCGTATCGGAAACAGCGGATGCCACTGCATCGTGATCTCCCCAATCCAAATGGATGAACCCCGGCAGGAGCGGGCCAAAGCCTTTGGTCATTTTCTCTGAACCAGCCGCCGCAATTCCACCGGACGAGCGTCCGTGAAAAGACCCATCAAAAGCGATGATATCGACACGTTCCGGATGGCCCTTTTCAGACCAGTATTTACGCGCCATCTTTATCGCCAGTTCGCAAGCTTCGGTGCCCGAATTGGTAAAGAACACGGTGTCGGCAAAGGTGTGCGCTACCAGCTTATCTGCGAGCGCCTGTTGGTTGGGGATCTCGTAAAGGTTTGCCGTATGCCACAGCTTTTGCGCCTGGTCTGTTAGCGCCTGCACCAATACCGGATGGGCATGGCCCAGCGCATTCACTGCAATCCCGGCCCCCATATCAAGGAAACGACGCCCGTCCTCCTCAACCAGCCACGAACCGGAGCCGTGCTTGAAGGTCAGAGGTGCGCGATTATATGTCGGCAAGATGGAAGGGATCATTGGTGATCTTTCTTTGAGAGCCGGGCCCGGCGCAACGCGCAGGCAGTTTCGTCAATATTTATGGAAAAGTATCTGCTGGCAAGCAAACAGGGGTGATCGGGCGTGCTGGTTAGGCGCGGATGCTTCGGCGTCGGAGGCGCAAGATATGGATGCATTTGATCATGACTCTCGTTTAGCGCAGCGACACGAAACAGAAAAGCAAATAATTCAGTGTGCGCTGCTGACCGGCATAAAGATTACCCAAGATACATTGTGATCAAGCCCGGGGCTCTCTACTTTTCAGGCGATGCGCGTAGTGCCTTGTAACTCGCGGTACAGTGATTAGAATAGGGCGCTGATAAGAACTGTAGGAGCGGTCCAAAGGTGGGCCGCTTTTTAGCTAAGGAAAACCCATGTCCTGGACTGATGACCGCGTTGAGATGCTTAAAAAGATGTGGGGTGAAGGCCAGTCGGCCAGCCAGATCGCAAAGGAGCTTGGCGGCGTTACCCGCAATGCAGTTATCGGCAAAGTGCATCGTCTTGGACTTTCCAATCGAGCCGGGAGTGGGGGCAATGCTAAACCGGAGGCCAAAGTCAAACCTGCGGCCAAAGCTGAGGCGAAACCCAGGGGCGCAAACAAAACGGAAGCGGCGACCGAAACAGAGCCCGCAGCGGAATATAAACCTGTAGTTCCGATCCGCAAACAAATCATCCCTGCTGGGCAGCCGCTCCCCCCTCAACCTTCAGCGAATGAAATCAGCCCGGAAGCACTCGCCAAAGTTTCGGAGATCGAGAAAAAAGCCAAAAGACTTTCTCTGATGGAATTGACTGAACGGACTTGCAAATGGCCAGTCGGCGATCCCGCCACCGACGATTTCTGGTTCTGTGGGCTTCCGGTCAAAACTGGGAAACCGTATTGTGAGGCGCACGTTGGTGTTGCGTTTCAGCCCATGAGTGCGCGACGCGACCGACGACGCTAATCACCTTGGTCGGGAACACCAATACGGACCACTAATGCAGAACTCGCTTTGGGATCGATCGTCTTGCCAAGAGCCGATGCTGGGCATTAGCAGACCAACGTCAAACGCAACCCCCGGGCAGGTGGCGCGCTGCTCACCAGTTGAAGTGTCACTGAAATATTGCGGGTCCAAATATCGCTGAACTTGGGTAAACCCAGCGCAGATAGTAATAAAACTGGCGGGTTTTCGCTAGAATCTTCACTCGAATTCACGATGCACGGCAATCACATCACGCTTGCGTGTGACGCAGGACCTGCTGCTTTTCATATATTGCAAAGGCGTTATTTAATCTAATCAAATTAACGCTCAGGAGCCCTATATGGCCACGGACATATGCAATAGTAATGTGTCGCTGAATACGACAGAAGCGGTAGAAGACTGGAATAGCATGGTCTTGTCTTTCCTTGCGCATGGTGCAGACACGCCGATCCATCTGGGGGCTGTTCTGGACCGTGAGCCCGACTTTGCAATGGGGCATGCAGCGCGCGGCTTGTTTTCGTTAATGCTGGGCCGCAAAGAAATGGTTGTGACCGCCCGACAGGCTCTTCAGACGGCTCGCAGCGCGGCACTTGTGACAGGACGTACCCAACGAGAGCGAGGATGGATATCCGCGCTTGAGATTTGGCTCGCAGGTCGGCCCAGCGGCGCGATCAATGAAATGGAAAAGATACTGGCGCAGAACCCAGCCGACACACTGTCGATGAAAGTCAGCCATGCAATCCGGTTCATTCTGGGAGATGGACCCGGTATGCTACGTTCGGTCCAGACAGTCCTGCCAGCGCACGGAGAGGATCATCCTTGTCGAGGCTATGCCCTTGGCTGCCATGCATTTGCGCTTGAAGAAGCCGGCGAATATGTTGCCGCCGAGCGGCAAGGTCTTAAGGGGCTGAGCTTTGCGTCAAATGATGCATGGGGTCTTCATGCTGTGGCCCATGTGTTCGACATGACCGCTCGGGCAACCGAGGGAATCAAGCTGATCGAAGACCATCAAAATGCCTGGCTGCATTGCAACAACTTTCGCTATCATGTCTGGTGGCACAAGGCCTTGCTGCATCTTGATCTTGGCGAAACGGAGCGGGTTCTGGAACTTTATGACCAGAAAATACGCCATGACAAAACCGACGATTACCGCGATATCGCCAATGCAACTTCGCTGCTAACGCGCCTGGAACTTGACGGTGTCCCGGTTGGCGACCGCTGGGCGGAGCTGGCGGATTTAGCACAAAACCGGACCGATGATGGATGCCTGGTCTTTGCGGATTTGCATTACATGCTTGCCCTGACTGGTGATAAACGCGAGACCGGCAGTCAGTCTTTGCTGACTCGTTTTTCGCAGGACGCAGCAAAGCCCGGTGAAATGAACAATATTACGGCGGATCCGGGTGTAGCCGCAGCCATCGGGCTGAACGCCTTCGCCGAAGGGCGGTATAGCGAGGCATTCCACAATCTGGCCGCCGCACGACCAAATTTGCAAACGATTGGCGGCAGCCACGCGCAACGGGATGTGTTTGAACGCATCACAATCGACGCCGGATTGCGCGCGGGTCACTATGAACAAACCGAAGCAATTCTGACGCATCGTTTGGTTCATCGAGGCGGCGCGGAAGATTCCTTTGCCGTGAGCCGGTTCACGGCGCTGGACACTGCAAGACTGGACGCCAGCAGAATTCCGGCGCAATAGCTGATGTTCAGATAACGGACAAGAATGGCAATGACTTTGGCTGACCCTACCAACACGGCGATACCAAGCCCTGCCCGCGCCCAACAGGCCGCGGCGGGTGCCGTACGAAAGCGGGATCTGCGGCTGGATTTCTTTCGCGGCCTGGCGATGTTCATTATTCTGATCGCTCATACGCCGGGTAATTTTTTGACAAGCTGGATCCCGGCCCGCTGGGGTTTTTCCGACGCCACAGAGATTTTTGTTTTCTGTTCGGGCATGGCTAGCGCCATTGCTTTTGGACGCGGCTTTGACACGATGGGCTGGCGATTAGGGACATCTCGTGTCGGATATCGCGTCTGGCAGGTTTATTGGGCCCATGTGGGGCTGTTCTTTGCAACGCTTGCCCTGACCGTCGCATTGACGGATTCGGGCCTCGGTACTCGCAATTATTGGGGTCAACTGAACCTTTGGCCGATATTCGTGGAAAGCGATAAATGGACCAATCCGGATATATTGCTATCGTTCATGACGCTGCGCTACGTGCCAAATTATTTTGACATACTGCCGATGTATATGGTGGTTTTGATGATCATGCCGGTGATCATGGCGCTCGCAAAGGTCAATAAATGGCTGATCGGCGCATTTGTGTTCACGATGTGGCTGTTTGCTCAGAAAGGTTTGATGCAGGCCTTGGGGCTTGAGGACTATTATCTAGGCTTGCCCGCCGAGCCCTGGACGGAGCGCAACTGGTTCTTCAATCCCTTCGGATGGCAGCTGATCTTTTTTACCGGATTTGCTTTCATGCGCGGCTGGTTGCCAAAACCACCCGTCAATGCGACCTTGATCCTGATAGCGGTTCTGCTAGTGCTGTCCAACATACCCTTGTCCAATATTGGCGTACGAGAATTTGATTTTGAGTGGGCCAGAGACTGGCGTGTTGCAAACAAGATACTGATAGATAAATCGAACTTCGGCGCGCTGCGCTATGTGCATTTTCTGGCGCTCGCCTATCTGTGCTGGGTCGCTGCCGGTGATAAGGGTGATCGCTTGCTTGCTGGTGAAGGCCCGCTAGGGCAGATCTGGGAACGATGTCTCTCAGTGATCCTGAAGGTCGGGCAACAATCGCTGGCTGTTTTTGTTGTCTCTATGTTCACCGCGCGACTTATGGGGTTTGCGATGGACGTGCTGGGCCGTGATACCGGCACAGTATTGCTGGTGAATCTGTTGGGGGCTTGCGTGCTGGTGGCCACCGCCTATACGGCTGCCTGGTTCAAATCCCAACCATGGCGACCTGCCAAAGGATCCTCCTGATGTTACGGCGCGATGTCCTGAAATCCCTGACGGCACTGGCCCTCGTTCCAACAGCAAGTTTTTCAGCAGAGCCCGGATTGCAGCTGGGCGATGCCCGGCCATTTTCCCGCGACGCCCTAATTGACCGGGCACGGGAAATGGCATCACGGCCCTACGAGCCGCGCCCGACTATTCCACAACCGTGGATCGATCTCAGTTATGATCAATATCGGTCAATCTGGTTCGACAGCCGTAATGGTTTGTTTGAAGCAAGCGATGCGCCAGTGCGCGTCGATGTCTTTCCTCCCGGTCTGTACTTTCCCCAACCGGTGAAACTATCCGTCGTCGAAGATGCAACCGCGCGACCGGTTCTTTTTGACATGGCCGTGTTTGATACGACCGATAAATTTCCCGATCTGCCGATTGACAACACATTAGGTTATTCAGGCCTGCGTCTGCGCGCCGAACTAAGCGAACCCGGCATTTTTCAGGAATATGCGGTGTTTCAAGGCGCCAGCTATTTTCGCGGCATCGGAACCGGACAGAACTACGGCCTCTCCGCGCGCGGCCTTGCGCTGAACACCGGCGATCCATCTGGCGAAGAGTTTCCTGACTTCACGGAATACTGGATTGAGCGACCAGCACCGCAAATGGGCGACTTTGTGATGTTCGCTTTGCTGGATGGACCAAGCTGCACAGGCGTGTATAGGTTCGACATCCGCCATGGCCCGGTTCTTGAGATGGATGTGCAGGCGCAAATATTTGCGCGTGCTGACCTTACTCACGTGGGGATTGGCCCGCTCACGTCGATGTTTCTATTCGACGAAACCATGCGAGAGCGTTTTTCGGATTTCAGACCCGCCGTACATGACAGCAGTGGTCTTTTGCTGCGCAACGGTGGGGGCGAGACGATCTGGCGACCGCTCACAAACCCGCGCAGTCTGCAAATCAGCGCTTTTTCAGACAATAATCCGCGCGGATTTGGCCTGTTGCAACGCGAACGCCGCTTTGGCGATTTCGCTGATCTTGAGGCGCTTTACCATCGCCGGCCAAGCCTGTGGATCACACCACGTGGGGACTGGGGCCGTGGATCAGTCTCGTTGGTGGAAATTCCAGCTGATCTGGAAATATACGACAATATTGTAGCATATTGGCGTCCCTCTGACCCGATCCCCAAAGGAGGCGAAGCAAGGTTTGACTATCGGTTGGACTGGTGTGTTGAGCCTGATCTTGAGGGTGCGCCGCTTCGCGTTCTGAACACTCGGATCGGTGATCGCCCGGCATTCGGCGCCGATCTGGCAGGCAGCATCATAGTCGCCATTGATTTCGAAGACGGGCCGGGAGTGCCTGCAGATCTTGACGATGTGGACAAGCTGATCCGGTCCAGCACCGGTGATGTTACAAATGGCGTGTTGCAGCGCAATCCTGAAACGGGCGGCCCCCGCCTTGCATTTGCCTTCACCCCCGGAGACTCCAAGCTGGCCGAATTTCGCGTGCAATTGCGCAAGGACGGTGCGGCCCTTAGCGAAGTCTGGCTTTATCGGTGGACTGCATGACAGCGCAATCTGACCACATGACAGCGCTGATGCCCTCCCCTGCGCCGTTGAGCATGCAAGTGCAGGATTTGCGAAGGTCCTCAGACAAGCGATCGGGATTTGCGCTTGAAAGACCTTCATATGCGTGGCGTGCCGGTGTTTTTATTCCCGCGTTGTGCGCCACGGCGGCATTGTTGTTTGCAATATATAGCTGGCTATCCAATGGCGGCATGACATGGCTTGAATATGGCGTGTTGTTTCTGATCGGAACCATGTTTGTCTGGGTATCTCTTTCCGTAAGCACCGTGATTGTGGGCCTCGTCGGACTGGTCCGGTCGCCAAAAGAAGCCGAGACGAGCTACCAATCAAACGATCCTCTAAAACTGGCTTTGCTTGTTCCGATCTACAACGAAGTTGCGGGTGACGTCTTTGGCAATGCAGCGGCCATGCTCGACGATCTCGCAGGCAGGAATGCACGTCATTCGCGTGATCTGTTTATTCTGAGTGACACTCAGGATGTCATGATCGCGGAGCAGGAAGAGGCTGCATTTGCCGCACTGCGTGCGCAGGCGCCAGCCAGCTTTGAAGTCTATTACCGCCGTCGTGCGATGAATACTGACAAGAAGGTTGGTAATCTGGTCGACTGGATCACTGGCTGGGGCGCGGGATACGACGCCATGCTCGTACTTGATGCGGATAGCCTGATGAGCGGGCAAGCAATTGAGCGACTCGCCGATGAATTGGCTGCCGATCCGGCGGCAGGGCTGATCCAATCATTTCCAACCTTGATCGGGGCAGAAACACTATTTGCGCGTATCCAGCAATTCTCGAATATTGCCTACGGTTGGTTGCTGGCCGAAGGCCTGGCCCTTTGGGCACAACGCGAAGGGAACTATTGGGGGCACAACGCGATCATTCGCACCCGCGCCTTTGCAGCTTCGGCAAGGCTTCCTTATTTGCGCGGACTGCGTGGCCAGAAACAACTAATAATGTCCCATGATTTTGTAGAGGCAGGGCTTATGCGCCGTGCCGGTTGGGGCGTAAGATTTCTGCCCCGTGTCACCGGCAGCTTTGAGGAAACACCACCTACGCTCATTGACTATGTCTTGCGGGACCGCCGATGGTGTCGTGGTAATTTGCAGCACCTCCGTTTGCTCGCCACGCGGGGTTTTCACCCGGTTTCGCGATTTCATTTGTTTCACGGCGCAGTAAGCTATTTGCTGTCGCCTGCTTGGTTCATCCTGCTGGTCGTATGGGCATTGCTTGGCAACGGGGCCGATTCAAACGTCATCGTGTACTTCAGCGAAACCCACCCGCTGTTCCCCGATTGGCCGCAAATCAGCCAGACTAATGCGATGGTGTTCCTGCTGATTATGTATTCAATGCTCCTGACACCGAAAATTACCGGTGCCCTGATCATCGCGCTATCACCAAAATCAAAGCGTGTCTTTGGCGGCGCACGGGCCTTTTTGACCGCCTTCGCCTTCGAGGTCGCAACTTCGGTCGCCTACGCTCCTATTCTGATGGTCCAGCAAACACTTGCGGTCTTGCGCTCTGCAATCGGGGTCAGCAACGGCTGGGTGCCGCAGCGCCGGGGTGTAAGCCGGTATTCTCTACGTACGTTGCTGGCGTTTCACTGGTTTGAAACGCTCATCGGTGCGGTTCTTACCGTAGGTTTTCTGGCCGGACTGATATCGGTCTGGCTCGCCCCGATCGTCATCTGTCTTTTGTTTGCAGTACCGCTCTCCGCGCTCAGCTCTCTCAATCTTGTGCGGCATGCCCGGGGCGGCTGGCGGATGGACAGCCCACATACTTTGCGAGAACCCAGAATTGTAGCTCGTGCCCGGGCTCATCGGGCCCGTATGCACAGCATTCTGGACATCAAATCGGAAACACCACCTATCGCGGCCGAGTAAGGCGCAGTTAGCAGTGGCCAAATCCTGGTCTTTTTCGCAGCTCTACTGCACCCTAAGCATTGGGCAGAATGACGATATCAACCCGCCGGTTTTGCGCCTTACCCTCTGGCGTTAGGTTCGAGGCAATGGGCTGATCCTCTCCGCGTCCGATGGCCTGAATACGACCCACAGGAATACCGGCGCCTATCAGGACGTCTGCAACAGATTGCGCCCGGCGTTCCGACAGCTGTTGGTTGTATACCGCTTCGCCGGAGTTGTCCGTGTGCCCGACGATCTGTATTGTCGAGTCCGGATAGGCCTGAAGATTGCCCGCAACCGTGCGCAAATCCCGCTGCAGATCCGAACGCACCGTTGAACTGTCGGTTGCAAACAAAATATCTTGCGGCAACGTAACGATCAGGCGATCCCCGGTGTTGGTGATTTGCACATCATCGTTATTCAAATCACGGCGCAGATCAGCCTCTTGTTTATCAAGCTGGTTCCCGATGAGACCACCGGTAGCGCCGCCAACAGCGGCGCCCACCAAAGCGCCTCTGGCCCGGTCATCACTTCCCCCAAGGACGGCGCCTGCGACAGCGCCAACGCCAGCACCGATAAGGGCACCGCTTTTGGCTTTTGCATTGGGGTCGGTGCCGTCGCTGTATCCGCCAAGTTGGGAAGGGTCGGTACAGGCGCTCAGCGCAATCGCTCCAACCATAGCCAATACCAGTGGTGTTTTTACTATTTTCATTTTTACTGCCTCGTAACGGGCCCCGTTGGTCAGGGCGCTGTAGATTATGTATGCAGTATTAAGTCTGAGGCACCTTAAATTACAAGAAAATATGCGACTCGGCAGCAATCCGCCCAATCGCCGTCAGGCTCCGGCCTGCGCGGATTCGTATGCCAACATTGCGCGTTTGACAGGCAAACCCCAGTGGTACCCTCCCAAGCCGCCCGATTTGCGCAACGCGCGATGGCACGGGATCAGCCAACTTACCGGGTTACGCCCGACTGCTGTGCCGACCGCCCTTACAGCTTTCGGATTGCCGATGACATTAGCGATCTCTGAATAGGTTGTGACTTGTCCTGACGGGATCATGAGCAAAGCCTCCCAAACCTTGATCTGAAACGGTGCGCCAATCAGATAAAGCGGCGCCGTACCGAGCTCACCGTCGCCTGCCCCAAACGCGCTTAGAACCCATGGGCGCAACATCATCGGGTCCTCCACGTATTTGGCCTTAGGCCAGCGCGACACAAGATCTTCCATCGTAGCCTGTTCGGTCGTTTCCGCAGCAAACCCGATACCGCAAATGCCTTTTTCGGTACCCATAACGAGGGTGGGGCCAAACGGGCTTTCGAACCATCCCCAGTAGATCACCAGACTTTCCCCACCGCGCGCAAACTCACCGGGACTCATCGCCTCCCATTTCACAAACATATCGTGCAGGCGTCCACTGCCCGAAAGGCCTGTGGCCATCGACGCCTCCAGAGTCGTAAAGCGTTCCCGCAATAATGCTTTGGCGTGACCGAGGGCGAGGTACTGCTGGTAACGTTTTGGCGACACCCCTACCCAACGGGAAAAAACGCGCTGAAAATGCGCAGGACTCATGTCCATTTGGGCGGCTAAATCTTCCAGCGACAGTGTCGGGTCACCCTCGTCGATCACATCAATGGCGCGACGCATCACTCCAAAATGGTAGCCCTGCTCGCCAGCCTTACCAGAATCCATTTGCTCACCTCTTTGATCTTTCCGACCCTAGAACTAGCGATGCAGAATGGCTTTTGCGACCCGAAACCTGCGCATTTGGCATTGCAGGCCAACATAACGCACGGCATAGAAGACTGATGGCAAAACAACTTGATTACCATATAATCCGCGAGATTTTCAGCCGCTTTCAAGCTGCCGATGATGCGCCAAAAGGCGAGTTGGATCATGTTAACGTTTACACGCTCGTTGTCGCCGTTGCGCTTAGCGCGCAAGCGACGGATGCTGGTGTCAACAAAGCCACGCACACGCTATTCAAGATCGCTGACACGCCGGAAAAAATGCTCGCCCTCGGAGAAGACGGGCTGATCGAGCACATCAAGACAATTGGTCTTTTCCGTCAGAAAGCCAAGAACGTCATCAAACTCAGCCGAATTCTGGTCGAGAATTACGACAGTGTAGTGCCCAACTCGCGGGCGGCTCTGCAATCCCTGCCCGGTGTCGGCCGCAAAACCGCGAATGTGGTGCTTAACATGTGGTGGCAGTATCCGGCGCAGGCTGTTGATACGCACATATTTCGCCTTGGTAACCGTTCGGGCATTGCCCCTGGCAAGACCGTTGATGCGGTCGAGCGGGCAATAGAAGACAATATTCCGGTTGATTTTCAACTTCATGCACATCATTGGATGATCTTGCACGGGCGATATCACTGCGTTGCCCGAAAACCGAAATGCAACACCTGCATCATCCGTGATCTCTGTCTCTACGAGGATAAAAATCTATGAAAAAGTACCAAATCGTTGGCATCGGCAATGCCGTCGTCGATGTCATATCGCGCTCGGACGACAGCTTTCTGGATCATATGGGCATCCAAAAAGGAATTATGCAACTCATTGAAAGAGACCGGGCAGAGGTACTTTATGCATCGATGGAAAGTCGGGTTCAAACCCCTGGCGGCTCGGTCGCGAACACGGTTGCTGGTGCGGGTGCGCTCGGATTGCGCACCGGATTTATCGGACGTGTTAACGATGATGCACTGGGCCACTTTTACGCGGATTCCATGACCGACGGGGGCACAGATTTTGTGAATATGCCCGTTAAAGATGGTGCGTTGCCCACGTCGCGTTGCATGATTTTTGTCTCTCCTGATGGAGAGCGTTCGCTGAATACATACTTGGGGATTTCATCCGATTTGGGTCCAGAAGACGTATCAGAGGACGTTGCCGGACAAGCAGAGATCATCTTTTTGGAAGGGTATCTTTTCGATAAGGACAAGGGGAAAGAGGCGTTTTTACAGGCGGCTCGAAATTGCCGCGCGGCCAACGGCAAAACCGGAATAGCCATTTCCGACCCGTTTTGCGTTGACCGGCACCGCGCTGATTTCCTGCGCATCATCGGCAATGAGCTGGATTATGTCATCGGAAACGAAGCCGAAATCTGCTCTTTGTTTGAGACCGACGATCTCGAGGCTGCGATTGCCCGAACTGCAGAAATGTGCCCCATGGTAGTTTGCACCCGCTCTGGCGATGGCGTTACGATTGTTGCCGGCCAACAGCGCGTCGATGTGCCCGTTGAAAAGATTGTTCCGGTTGATGCCACGGGTGCGGGTGATCAGTTCGCCGCGGGGTTCCTCTTTGGGTTGGCGACCGGACGTAATCTGGAAGTCTGCGGGCGGATGGGATGTGTCGCCGCTCGCGAGGTTATCAGCCATGTGGGCCCACGGCCTGAAACCGACATCCTGACGCTGTTCAAGGAAAACGACCTGATAGGCTAGTTCCATGCTTGGCGATGGTTATCACGATATTCCATTGGGGAAACTGGCGGCTGTTGTCACCTACCTCGAGATGACATCACCTGCCCCGCTGCGCCCCGCACCGGAAATTGCAGGTACCGAAATTCGTCGCGTGAACACGCCCAATGTTGACTGGTACCGCGATTTGTTCAGCCGTGTAGGAACGCGAGAGTGGCTTTGGCTCTCGCGGATGGATCTCAGCAAAATCGCCTTAGCGGAGATCCTCAACGATTCTAAAGTTAAGTGCTATGCGATGCGATACCAAGGGCGGGACGAAGCCCTGCTGGAGCTCGATTTTCGGCAGCCTCAAGCGTGCGAAATAGCCTTCTTTGGAACCACGCGGACGCTTATTGGTACAGGCGCGGGCCGCATGCTAATGAACCAAGCCATCCAGACTGCATGGAGCGAACCCATAGAACGGTTACATGTGCACACCTGCACGCTTGATCACCCGTCGGCGTTGGCGTTTTATCAGCGCAGCGGATTTGTTCCGGTGCGCCAGCAGATCGAAATCGCCGACGACCCGCGTGCAGATGGCACGATGTCCCGAGATGCGGGGCCCCATATTCCCATATTTAAATGATCAGAGATAAGGTGCAAACTCTTTGAGCACCTGAGCGTACACATCCCGTTTGAATGGCACAATGTTGGCAACCAGCGCAGCGGGGGCAAGCCATTGCCATGCACTGAACTCCGGGTGTTCAGTGGCAATGTCCACCTGCGCATCCTTGCCGTGAAATCGCATTAGAAACCACTTTTGCTCCTGACCGCGATACCTGCCCTTCCATATCCGGGGTACCAAATCGTGAGGCAGATCATAGGGTAACCAACCCTCGCTTTCAGCTTCGATCGTGACCAGATCAGAGGTTATGCCAGTTTCTTCCCAAAGCTCTCTCAGCGCTGCATCCTGGGGCTGTTCGCCTTTGTCGACTCCCCCTTGCGGCATCTGCCATGCATCAGTGTCACGGTCGCGCCGCTGGCCGACAAACACATTTCCCTCTGCATTGCGCAGCATCACTCCTACACAGGGGCGAAAGGGTAGTTTGGCGATGTCTTCGGGTGTCATTTGTCACGTCCTTTGCGTCCTTAGCTTATCTCTAGTGCACCGTAGTAATTGCACAAGTCATGTGACGCGGCGTAGATGATGACATCGTCCGGAACTTGAGGTGATCTGTGGCAAGAATTATTGAGGGAGTCACTAGATGGCCAACTATCCACACATGCTGGCGCCGCTGGATCTGGGGTTCATCACCTTGAAGAACCGAATATTGATGGGGTCCATGCATACCGGTTTGGAAGAGACCAATGACTGGAACCGGGTCGCGGAATTTTACGCTGAGCGCGCACGGGGAGAGGTCGGATTAATGGTAACCGGTGGCATTGGTCCCAACTTGGAGGGTTCCGTTTTGCCAGGGGCGGCGATGATGGTCAACCAAGAGGACGTTGACAATCACAGCATCGTTACCAAACGCGTACATGACGCAGGCGGCAAGATCGCGATGCAGATATTGCACGCAGGTCGTTATGCCTACGGCCCAAAGTGTGTTGCCCCGTCAGCAGTTAAGTCACCGATCTCACCGTTTCCACCCGCCGAGTTGGATGCCGAGGGCATTGAAAAACAAATCAGCGACATCGTTGCCTGTGCCAAACGCGCACAGGAAGCGGGGTATGATGGTGTCGAAATCATGGGATCAGAAGGGTATTTTCTGAACCAGTTTCTCGTATCCCACACCAACAAACGCGATGACGAATGGGGTGGTTCTTATGAAAACCGTATGAAGCTGCCAGTGGACGTGATGCGCCGAGTGCGAGATGCCGTCGGCAGCGACTTCATCATCATTTACCGACTTTCGATGATTGATCTGGTGCCCAATGGTTCCACCCACGATGAAGTTGTTCAACTGGCTCAAGCCATTGAGACGGCAGGTGCGACGATCATCAACACGGGTATCGGGTGGCACGAGGCCCGCATTCCAACAATCGCCACATCCGTGCCGCGCGCTGCGTTCGCGTGGGTCACGAAAAAGCTGATGGGAAAAGTCGGCATTCCGGTGGTTACTTCAAATCGGATCAACTCCCCCGATGTAGCAGAACAAGTATTAGCAGATGGCTGTGCTGATATGGTTTCAATGGCCCGCCCGATGCTAGCAGACGCGCATTTTGTGTCCAAGTCCATGCAAGGAAAGGCCGATCAGATTGCTCCGTGCATAGCTTGCAACCAGGCCTGCCTTGACCACACCTTTGGTGGCAAGATTTCGACTTGTCTCGTCAACCCACGTGCCTGTTACGAAACAGAACTGATCATAAAACCCGCAATAGCAGAAAAATCAATTGCCGTTGTCGGGGCTGGTCCTGCCGGGTTATCCGCTGCAATGACCGCTGCGGAACGTGGGCACAGGGTTACCCTGTTTGATCGCGCCGATGAGATCGGCGGTCAGCTTAACATGGCCAAACAAGTGCCCGGCAAAGAAGAATTCTGTTGGCTCGTCGACTGGTATCGCACGATGATTGCCGAGATGGGTATTGAAACGCAATTGGATCAGGAAGTCTGCGCCGGTGATCTGGACGGCTACGACGATGTGATCATCGCAACCGGCGTCGTCCCCCGCGCTCCGGAAATCAAAGGGCAGGACGCACCAAACGTACTGAACTACATCGACGTTTTGCGCAACAAGGCCCCCGTTGGCAAACGAGTCGCAATTGTCGGAGCGGGTGGTATCGGTTTTGATGTTGCAGAATTTCTGGTGCACGAGGGCGTCAGCCCAACGGAAAACCTGCCGGACTGGATGACAGAATGGGGCGTGAGCGATCCCGAGATTCACCGTGGTGGCCTTGCGCCGGAAGGACCTCAGCCAGAGGCACCGGCGCGTGTGGTCACGCTCTTGCAGCGCAAATCAGAAAAACCCGGCAAACGATTAGGGAAAACCACCGGCTGGATCCATCGTGCAGCACTCGCCATGAAAGACGTCAAGATGATCGGGGGGGTGAACTACGAAAGCGTAGAGCCGGGCGGCATCTGGGTGTCCTTTGGTGAGGCGCGCGAAAACCCAACTCTGATCGAGGTCGATACAATTGTCTTGTGTGCGGGGCAATTGCCGGAGCGATCACTCGCTGATGCGCTAGCGGCCCAAGGCATACCTTGTCATATCATCGGAGGTGCTGACGTCGCGGCTGAACTGGACGCAAAACGCGCGATAGATCAGGGCACAAGACTGGCTGCTAAACTCTAGAAGTAAACGTCTTTCTTCGCACAGCTCAGCGCTTGCGCAATCTGATTACCACATCTACGGAGGCTATTTCAGCACCAGCGGGCGCATCTGGCACGCGGGAAATGACAAGTTGATCCGCTGGCGCGTCGCTCAAACGGCCCTCATCCTCCCAATAAAAATGTGGATGGTCATGCGCGTTGGTGTCAAAATAACTCTTGGACCCGTCCACTGTGACTTCCTGCAAGAGCCCCGCGTCGCAGAATGCGCGCAACGTATTGTAGACCGTGGCAAGTGAAACGGCCTCGCCCTGATCTTTTGCGGAATCAAACAAGCTTTCCGCGGTGACGTGCCTGTTCTGACCATCCCCGATCAAAAGGGCTGCCAAGGTTACGCGCTGCCGCGTCGGACGCAGGCCTGCGCCATTCAGCCAATTGGCACCATTTTCATGCGCCTGTGGTGTCAGATCCGGGGTCATTAATTGCCTCGCGTTCGTGTTCCCTGTCTTATAAAGGGCGATTTGGGGCGATTTCAATTAAAAACAGGGTTCTGCAACATAACTCATTGCTGCTATTTAACGCGGCAACGTCCCCTTGCAGGACCCTTTCGCGGGGTGCTAGACGGGAAACGAGAGCAGATCAATATCAGGAGAAGCGCCTGCATGGCCGACTATCCAACATCATTTGACAAAGACGGCCTGCTGAAATGCGCGCGCGGCGAGCTCTTTGGGCCGGGCAATGCGCAGCTGCCGGAACCACCCATGCTGATGATGGATCGTATTACAGACGTCAGTTCTGATGGCGGTGCCAATGGCAAAGGCCACGTGGTTGCCGAATTCGATATCACGCCTGAATTGTGGTTCTTTACCTGTCACTTTCCAGGCAACCCGATTATGCCGGGATGCCTTGGCCTTGATGGTCTTTGGCAACTGACCGGTTTTAACCTGGGCTGGCGGGGCTGGCAGGGGCAAGGCATGGCGATGGGGGTTGGTGAAGTCAAACTCAAGGGCATGGTAAAGCCCGACCGCAAGATGCTGACATATTACGTAGATTTCACGCGGGTGATTGACCGCAAGCTGAAGTTGGGTGTGGCAGACGGACGGGTTGTTGCGGACGGCGAAGATATTTATGTGGTGAAGGATATGAAAGTCGGGCTGGCGGCTGCCACCTGATCGACCTTAAGAGGAGAACGCCAATGCGTCGCGTTGTTGTCACCGGGTTGGGGATTGTCTCTTCAATCGGAAACGATGCCTCCGAAGTCCTGACCTCGTTGAAGGCAGGAACCAGCGGAATCGTGGCCAGTGAAGAAATGGCTCGGCACGGCTTTCGCAGTCAGATTGCTGGAACCCTCAAGATTGATCCGCAGGAGCACATCGACAAACGGACCTATCGATTTATGGGTCCGGGCGCGGCCTATGCCTATCTTGCGATGACGCAAGCCATCGCGGATTCAGGACTAAGCGAAGACGACGTGGTGAACCCGCGCACCGGCCTCGTCGCGGGATCCGGTGGCCCGTCAACTTCTGCAATGTTGGCGGCACATCAGACCGTGCTCGAAAAAGGCGCGCCCAAACGTATCGGACCATTTGCTGTGCCCAAATGCATGTCCTCGACAATCTCGGCCAACCTGTCGACGGCTTTTCACATCAAAGGCATCAACTATTCAATTACCTCGGCCTGTTCAACATCGCTGCATTGTATTGGCAATGCGGCGGAGCAGATCATGATGGGCAAACAAGACGTGATGTTTGCAGGCGGCGGGGAAGAACTGGACTGGACTCTCTCCTGCCTGTTCGACGCGATGGGCGCGATGAGCAGCAAATACAATGACAATCCGAAGACCGGTTCTCGCGCGTTTGATGAGAACCGCGATGGTTTTGTCATCTCGGGCGGGGGCGGCATAGTCGTTTTGGAAGACCTGGAACACGCTTTGGCGCGTGGTGCAAAGATTTACGCCGAGGTCACCGGATATGGCGCGACGTCAGACGGCCACGACATGGTGGCACCTTCGGGTGAAGGAGGCGAGCGGGCCATGCGTTTGGCGCTTTCCACGCTGCCAGAAGGCCGCGCCGTCAGTTATATTAACGCACACGGCACATCGACCCCTGTTGGAGATGTTGGCGAAGTAGAAGCCGTGCGGCGGGTTTTTGGTGAAGGTTCGACGCCACCAATCAGTTCAACCAAATCCATGACTGGCCATGCGCAGGGCGCCGCCGGTGCACTGGAAGCGATTTTCTGTCTGCTCATGCTTGAAAATGACTTCATCACGCCCTCGATCAATGTTGAATCTCTCGACCCGGCCCTGCACCCCGACGAGATCGCGACTCAACGAGTTGACGCGGCGGGGCTGGACAGCGTGATGACCAATAGCTTTGGCTTTGGTGGTACAAATGGATCCATGATCCTTTCGAAATACAAAGGTTAGGGTTCATATGTCAGATTTGCTCAAAGGAAAACGTGGCCTGATCATGGGTGTCGCCAATGAGCGATCAATCGCTTGGGGCATCGCCAAAGCATTGCATGAAGCCGGAGCTGAGCTGGCATTCACCTATCAGGGTGACGCCTTTGGCAAACGCCTTGCACCGCTCGCCGGATCTGTCGGATCCGATTTCATGGTTGATGTGGATGTGACCGACGACGGATCGTTGGACGCCGCATTTGACAGTCTTTCAGCCCGCTGGCCTACAATTGACTTTGTTGTCCATGCAATCGCGTTTTCTGACAAATCGGAACTGACCGGTCGTTTCATAAATACGACCCGTACGAACTTCAAGAATTCACTTGATATCAGCGCGTATTCTTTCATCGAAATCGCGCGCAGGGCGCATTCGATGATGACCGAGAATGGCGGCACGTTACTTACGCTGACCTATCAGGGGTCAAATCGCGTTGCGCCAAACTACAACGTGATGGGTGTGGCCAAGGCGGCGCTTGAATCGGCCACGCGCTATCTGGCCAACGATCTGGGCCCCGAAGGTATCCGCGTCAACGCGATCTCGCCCGGTCCAATGAAAACACTGGCCGGGGCGGCCATTGGTGGCGCACGAAAGACTTATAAGTTTACAGACAACAACGCACCGCTGCGCTCTAATGCAACGCTCGAAGCCGTGGGTGGCACTGCAGTTTACCTCGTTTCTGATGCTGGTGCATGCACCACAGGTGAAATCATTCGCGTCGATGGCGGATTTCACGTTTTGGGGATGCCACAGCCGGACTATTTGTAACCCTCGCGATCTTTTTTACCCACAATCCCGCCTCAAAATTGCCATTGCAATGGTGCACTGATGCTGCATGACCAGTGCTGATCAGGATATCGACGTACGTGAACGCAAACATCAGGCAAGGGCGCGCAGAGCGCGCTTTGTCGGACGATTGCTGATACCAGTCATGGGGTTGTTGATCTCGGCCTCCTTGTGGTCCGACCCCAGAATCGCTGCCGAATTGGAACGTGGTCTTCTGGTCGTCTCACAGCTGACAGGCAGCGATGACGATGCTCATCCCGAAACAGCGCCCATCGTTGACAAAAACAACCTTCCATCCGTCAGTCAGTTGCCGAAAAGCCGGATAAAGGTAAATCGGCTTCCTTAGCGTCTAATCTTTAATGGACCCGGATGATTGTGGTTTTGTAGAATTTAAACAATCGGGCGTATCCACCGTCAAACAAGGCTTGCTTCAATGGGTCGCTGAAAAACGGCGAACAACGCAGCTTTTTTCATACCAAGTATCCAGCCCGCCAAGATCGCACGACCTAATAGCAATATCCCCATCGTCGAGACCGGCAGGTTCGCCCCGAACTTCAGGCGGGGGGAGGATTGGGGCGTCTGGCTCTGAATCTCCCTCCCCTCAACCCGTCGCATTGCTCCGGATTAAGAATTTGCAACGTTGTCCAACCGCCAAATATCGAAAATACCCGATCCATCGGCGTTTTCCGGTCATATTAATATAGCTGAGCAGGGCAAATCCGCGTGGTTCCTAGATTGAACCTGCGAAATATCGCTTCCAGCTGCGGGCTTATCTTTGCTCCCCCACCTCCAGAAAACAATGCGGGTAGTTTCTTCTTGAAGTCTTGATATTTATACTTGGCGCAAAGCCGAACGGGTAAATCCTCTTCGCCCGGAACTTCACCGGCAGCAATCGCTTTCCACGCGGGCTCATCACGGTCGATATCAGTAGCGACC
Source organism: Paracoccaceae bacterium (assembly GCA_039969355.1). Taxonomy (GTDB): domain Bacteria; phylum Pseudomonadota; class Alphaproteobacteria; order Rhodobacterales; family Rhodobacteraceae; genus JL08. Next base: position 18,781 of record JBDVOA010000032.1, on the reverse strand, counting down.
GTAAGACTCGAATTGTTCAGAATGAAAGAAACCCAGATATCACCCGCTGCCATTGTCACCACTTCGGAGATTTGAATTACGACAGTTCACTTTTGGCGCGATGTGAAATTGAGTTGATGGCCAAGGTCAATCGGTTTTCGGGTCGAATTCGCCTGCCTTGACTCAAAATTTTGGTCGGTAGAACACGTGGGTTGATTTCCCCTTTTCGCGCCGCGGCGCGCGTGTCAGTCTTGCCAAAAAGGGGAACCTGCTGATGCCGATCACCACCTGCGTTTTTGATGCCTATGGCACACTATTTGACGTCGCCGCCGCAGCGCGCGTCGCGGCCAATGAGCCGGGCGCTGGTGCTCTGGCAGAGCGCTGGCCTTCATTGGCCGAGGCATGGCGGCTGAAGCAGCTGCAATACACCTGGTTGCGCGCCATCACTGGTGCGCATACGGATTTCTGGACCGTCACCCAGAACGGTCTGGACTGGGCATTGGAAGCGACTGGACTTGACGGAAGTGCGGGACTGCGCGAGCGCCTTTTGGCATTGTACTGGGAGCTCGAAGCTTATGAAGAGGTCCCACAAATGCTTGGCACGCTGAAACAGTCGGGTGTGAACACCTCCATTTTGTCCAACGGATCCCCGGACATGCTGACCGGTGCGGTGGAGTCAGCACAAATTGGCGAATTTCTCGACGATATCCTTTCCGTTGAAACCGTTGGAATATTCAAACCCGCAGAACGGGTCTACGATCTGGTCGGTCAGCGATTCGGATGCAGTAAGGAAGAGGTTCTTTTTGTCTCGTCAAATGGATGGGACGCCGCAGGCGCCAGCGGCTATGGCTTTGAAACCGCGTGGGTCAATCGCTCAGGCGATCCGATGGACCGCCTGCCGTGGACCCCTAAACACGTTCTGAGTGACCTGACCAAAATACCCCGGATCGCAGGTGTCTGATGCCTAAATTCAAATCCCCTGACGGGTTATCGTTACACTATTCTGATGAAGGGACCGGATTTCCTGTGCTGTGCCTGTCCGGCTTGACCAGAAATGGCTCTGACTTTGATTATGTGACGCCACATCTAGGTGACATCCGCCTGATCAGACTAGATTATCGCGGGCGCGGGAAATCGGAGTGGGCGGTAGACCACCTGACCTACTCTCTTCCTGTCGAAGGGAGCGATGCGGTTGCCTTGATGGACCATTTGGGCATCGACAACGCAGCCATATTGGGAACTTCCCGCGGGGGGTTGATCGCAATGGGTTTGGCCGCGACAGTCCCGGATAGGATCGCGGGTGTGGCGCTCAACGATATCGGGCCGGAACTCGATCCTGCCGGTTTAGAAAGCATCATGGGATATCTGGGCCGAAACCCGGTCTGGAAAACCCATGCCGAGGCCGCCCGCAAACGCCCCGACCAAATGAAGGGCTTTGTCGAAGTTTCCGACGAGCGTTGGATGCAAGAAGTGCAAAGACATTATGTTGAAACGCCGGATGGGCTGAAGATCAATTATGATCCAAGATTGCTCGATGCAGTCCAAGCCGCCGGCGCCACGGCCGCCCCCGACCTTTGGCCGTTCTTTGATGCCTTGGCGGGCAAACCCTTGTGCTGCATCCGCGGCGCAAACTCGGACCTGCTGTCGAAAGCGACGCTGACGGAAATGGAGCGCCGCCGCCCTGACATGATCGTTGCTGAGGTTCCGAACCGCGCCCACATCCCTTTCCTCGACGAACCCGAAGCTGTGCTTGCCCTGCGCACCTGGCTACAGGAGCTACCGTGAACATCGACATGATAGAGGCCGCCGAAGGCAGGCTGGCCGGACACACGCGGCGTACACCTTTCTTATCATCACCCTTTCTGGATGATATCGCGGGTCGGCGGGTTTTTGTGAAACCGGAGTGTCTGCAACATACTGGTAGCTTCAAGTTTCGTGGCGCGTGGTCTGCCGTGTCTGCGCTTGATGCTGAACAGCGCGCCCGAGGGGTCATCGCGTTTTCCAGCGGCAACCACGCGCAAGGTGTTGCGCTGGCTGCGCGCGAGCACCGTACAGCAGCTGTCATCATCATGCCCGCTGATGCGCCAAAACAGAAAATCTACAATACGCGCGCCCTGGGTGCAGAGGTCATTCTCTATGATCGTGCGAGCGAGGATCGCGATGAAATTGGGGACAAGATCGCAACCGAGCGTGGCCTGACCCTGATAAAACCCTTTGACGATCCACAGGTCATCGCCGGACAGGGGACGACCGGACTGGAGATTGCCGAGCAGACCAAAGCAGAGGGCATCGAAGCAGCCGACGTTTTGGTGTGTTGCGGCGGCGGTGGATTCCTGTCCGGAATTGCCCTTGCACTGGAGGCACGCGCACCGGGCCTGCGGCCCCGGCCTGTTGAACCCGAAGGATTTGACGACGTCGCCCGCTCGCTTGCCTCGGGCGGAATCGAACGCAATAACCGGGCTTCGGGTTCGTTGTGCGACGCAATTATCACCCCGGAACCCGGCCAGATCACGTTTCCAATCATGCAGCGCCTGTGCGGACCCGGATTGGTCGTCACCGAAGAAGAAGCCCTGTACGCCGTCGCCCTTGCTTTTGCCAGATTAAAAATCGTGGTAGAGCCGGGCGGCGCTGTGGCGCTTGCTGCGGCCTTATTCCACGGCGACGAAATCGAAGGAGATGCCGTTGTCGCAACGGTTTCAGGTGGAAATGTTGATGCAGAGGTCTTTCAGTTGGCGTTGCTAAAGTTCGGAGTCTGATGTCATGACCAATTTCACGATCGCAAGTTTCAACGTCAAGAACCTGATCGGTGCTGACAAAGAATACTACAAATTTCAAATCTATTCTCGTGAGGAATACGCTTGGAAACAGGATTGGCTGGCTGATCAGTTGTTGACAATGGATGCAGACATTGTCTGTTTTCAGGAAATATTCGAAGAGGAGGCCTTACAAAATGTGATTGCCGAGGCTGACGCCCAGGGCATCGCATCAAATGACGCAACTATTCCCGACAAGTCGAAGCCTTATCGAAAGAAGGCAATTTTTCGAAAACTTGGGTATTCGCCCTATACGGATGCTGCATTGGCATTTGCTCCCAACAGCAACGATGGTGAGCCGGGTCAGCGCCGCCCTGGTGTTGCCGTGTTGTCGAGGCTCGGGTTCAAAGGGGCACCCGAGATCATTCAAAACCTTCCGGAGTCGCTGCGTATCCCGTTGCAGGAACTCGGCGGAGCGGATGCGGGGCATTACGATATTGCACGTTTGTCGCGCCCAATTCTCAAGGTCAGGGTGCCGGTCGGAAACCAAGTCATCACCGTTTTCAACTGCCACCTGAAATCAAAGCTGGGTGAATTCATTCAGCCGGCGAATGCCGATTTTGCACCGGAAGCGGATTTGACCCAATACGATTCCGCAGGCAGAGCAATGGGAGCGCTGCGCGCAGCTCTTCGTCGGATGGCTGAAGCCTGGGTTCTGCGGTCGGAATTACTTAAGGAATTGAAAGCGGGCCGCCCCGTAATGGTCACCGGGGATTTCAATGATGGCGAACACGCGGTCAGTTCCGAAATCATCAGCGGGGAACTCCCTTTCAAAAACTATTCGTGGATGCAACGACACGATGCGAAGTCTGGCAATGACCGTTATTCAAAGGCAGAAAATCTACAAATCACAGGAGATGTTGAGGCAGTTCGCCTGCATTCTGCCGAAAAACTGTTTGTGCGAAAATCTTCGCGCGACATGGTCTACACCTCAGCTTTTGGCGGGGTGTTCGAAAGCATCGATCAGATTCTAATGTCTCGCCATTTCCTACCGGGTTCAGAAATTTCTATTGGGGAAATGGAGTATTTCAGTGTGCTAAATGACCATCTGACTGATGGCAGCCATCCTGAGGCACCGTATAACAAGCTGGCATCGGATCATGGGCAGATAATGGCACATATGCGGATTGATCGCCGCTGAGGAGATAAGTTGAACATTCTGAAGCTGGACGATGTTGCATTGCACTATCACGATGAGGGCGAATCCAATGCGCCAACAGTTGTATTTGCTAATTCACTTGGGACAGACTTGCGACTATGGGACCCGATCCTGCCACTGCTACCCTCCGGTCTGCGGATTGTCCGCTTTGACAAGCCCGGACATGGATTATCGAGCTGCCCGGTAGCACCATACTCTATGGGCGCGCTGGTCAGATATACCGAGGCGTTGCTGGACCACCTCAATGTCAGGCATTGTGTCTTTGTCGGGCTCAGCATCGGTGGATTGATTGCGCAAGGATTGGCCGTCAAACGGCTTGATTTGATCCGCGCAATGGTTTTGTCGAACACGGCGGCCAAAATCGGCACTCCTGCCATGTGGGACGACAGGATTGACGTTGTGCGTAAAGACGGAATTGAAACGCTGGCAGATTCAATATTGGAACGCTGGTTTTCAAAAGACTTTCGTGCAACGCCGGAACTGGAGTTGTGGCGCAACATGCTGACACGCCAGCCGGATGAAGGGTACATCGGTTGCTCTGCCGCTATTTCCGGCACAGACTTCTATGCCACCACCGCTGGTTTACGGCTTCCGACACTGGGGATCGCTGGTGCAGAAGACGGATCTACCCCACCCGATCTGGTGCGTGAAATGGTCGATCTGATCCCCGGCGCCAATTTTCATCTGGTCCGTCGCGCGGGCCACCTGCCCTGCGTAGAAAAGCCCGTCGAATATGCAAAAGTGCTGACTGATTTCATGCGGGCAGTTGGTCATATCTGAATTTTGTGGCAAACTGCGCATGCATGAGGAGTATGCAGGCAGTGGTATCTGCAAAGGTACTCTGTGCAATCTGAGCGCACTGTTAGACGGATCAGGCGCTTGGAGATGTGAAAGGAAAAACGAAATGGCCCGGTTTCTGCTTGTGCATGGGTCCTGCCATGGGGCGTGGTGCTGGCGAGATACGTTGCCTGCCTTATTCGCCCTGAACCACGAGGCGAAAGCAATCGACCTGCCCGGCCACGGTGCAGATCCAATGCCGATCAGGAAAGTCACATTTGACAGTTACGTTGACGCCATTGCTGCGGCGACGGTGGCAGAAACAATTGTAGTTGGCCATGCCATGTCGGGATTCATGATCTCCGCTGCCGCCGAGAAAGCGCCGCAAAAAATCGCGCATCTGATCTATATCGCCGCATACACGCCACAAGACGGCTTATCCTTGGATGATGTGCGCGGTGCCGCGCCAACCCGAAAGAACACGCCCGCGATCCAGACATCGCAGGACCAACTAAGCGTGACTCTTGATCCATCTGATATTGAGGATTTTTTCTATCATGACTGCCCGGAGGGAACGTTGAACTACGCCGGCCCAAGACTGTGTCCGGAGGCGATAGCCCCTCAACACACTCCAGTTTCGTTATCAAAGGCGTACAGTTCTATGCCCAAGTCCTATGTAGTCTGTAAGAACGACCGCGCCATATCTCCTGCATATCAGGCGCTCATGGCGGCAAATTTTCCCAAGAGAAACGTCCATGAAATCGGCACGGGTCATTCGCCGTTCTTTGCAGACCCGAATGGTCTGGCATCGGTGCTCGATCAAATCGCGAAGGATGTTGCGTGAGCACATCTATTTTCGACAGTTCGATTTATGCCGATTTATTTCCTTCGGGTGAGGCACAGCGCCTGTTCACGGATAGCGCGGTTATTCGGGCCATGCTATTGGTCGAAGGCGCTTTGGCGCACACACAAGGGCAACTCGGTGTTATCCCAGAACCCAGCGCTAAGGCCATCCATCGGGCGAGCCTGGAAGTGCAGATCGATCCCAATACGTTGACGGCATCTACGTCGCAAAACGGCGTACCGGTCCCAGCGCTGGTTGCGGCCTTTCGCTCTGAGATGAACGGCTCAGAACACGCGCAATACATTCATTGGGGTGCCACCTCGCAAGACATCATGGACACAGCACTCATGCTAACGCTGCGACAGACTCTGGTGCTTTTTGAGCATGATGTTCGAGTTTTAATTCGTAATCTTGGCGACCTGGCCTTGACCCATGCTGAGGTGCCGATGGCGGCCCGCACGTGGGGACAACATGCCACGCCTACAAGTTTCGGCGCGGTTGCTGCGTCTTGGGGGACCCCTCTGTTGGCTGTGCTTGATGAATTGCCTGCGCTGCGCGAAACATCATTGCTGGTTTCTTTGTCCGGTGCCGCTGGAACCAGCGCTGAACTTGGCCCGAACGCAGCAAAACTTCGCGCTGAATTGGCCAACGCACTTGGTCTGCACGATCCACAGCGCAGTTGGCACACAGATCGAGCGCCACTTCTGTCCATAGCTGGCTGGATGAATCGTTGCGTAATTGCTTTGGCTAAGATGGCCGAAGATGTCCTGTCTCTAACCCAAACGGAACTCGCCGAGGTAATTCTATGCGATGCGGGGGCATCCTCGACCATGCCGCAAAAACAGAACCCAGTCGGGCCATCAGTGATTTCTGCTTTGGCAGTTCAGACCTCCTCTGCGAGCGGCGCGTTACACGCGGGCAGTTTACAACGTCATCAACGCGATGGTGCCGCGTGGATTACTGAATGGGTAATATTGCCGCAAATCGTTTTGGGCACTGCGGCAGCTCTGCAGCAGGCTGTCGCGCTGACAGCATCTCTTGAACCGAATATTCCAAAAATGCGCGCCGATCTGGCACTCGGATTGGGCACAATCCATGCCGAGGCGTTAAGCTTTGCACTGGCGGCCAAAATGCCAAGGCCCGACGCGCAGGCAGAAGCCAAAATGCTATGTAAGACGGCTTTGGACGAAGATAGACAGCTGGAAGAGGTCGCGCGCGCAGCTTATCCTGATCTTGCGGCCGACCTGTTTGATCCTCCCAGTCAATTGGGCCTCGCGCCGGCCGAAGCACGAGCATTTGCGTCAAGAGTACGCCAACTGAATTAACGCCAAACCTTTGTGTTACTTGATCCTTTCGGCTGCCAGAGGACTGGCATAGGGTCAACCCATGTCAAAGAATCTGCCCCTTATTTTCATACTGTGTACAGTCATGATTGATGCGATTGGCATCGGCTTGATATTTCCGGTCATGCCCGACCTCATCCGTGATGTTGGTGGCGGCGACCTAGCAAACGCGGCTATTTGGGGCGGCATTCTGACAAGCGCCTTTGCCGTGATGCAGTTTCTGTTCGGGCCGGTGATTGGAAGCCTCTCGGACCGATATGGGCGGCGGCCCATCTTGCTCATCTCGCTCATTGTGATGGCCGCAGATTATATGGTGATGGCTGTGGCCGGAACCATATGGCTGCTCCTTGTTGGGCGGATCGTGGGCGGCATTGCTTCTGCCACCTACGCGACGGCATCGGCCTATGTCGCGGACATCTCGGAACCGAACGAAAAGGCCAAGAATTTTGGCTTGATTGGTGCTAGCTTTGGTATTGGCTTTGTATTGGGTCCTGCCTTTGGAGGGCTACTTGGCGAATTTGGAACCCGCGCGCCTTTTTATGCGGCGGCGGGATTGGCATTTGCGAATACAATTCTTGGTTATTTTGTCCTTAAAGAAACGGTATCCGATGCCATTCGCCGTTCATTCCAATGGCGCCGTGCCAACCCCCTTGGGGCGCTGCTGTCGGTTGGAAAATTGCCCGGTTTGACAGCTTTGTTGCTGGTGTTTTTTTTCTACCAGATGGCTGGCGCGGTTTACGTGTCCGTCTGGCCTTATTTCACGGCCGAGTTGTTTGACTGGTCACCCGGCATGATAGGCGCCTCGCTTGCCCTTTATGGGGGATGCTATGCCTTTTCTCAGGGGCTGCTTGTTGCCCCAGCAATCAAATGGTTCCAGGACCGCGGGACCGTCACGCTCGGTCTTTGCCTTGAGACCGTGACTCTGGTTTTCTTTGGCCTCGCGACCAGCGGTTTCTACGTGATGCTTGTCATCCCGATTACGGCCCTTGGGGCAGTCGGACTTCCGGCGCTCCAGGCGATAATGTCACGCCGTGTTGCTGATGATGCACAAGGTGAACTACAGGGCTTGCTGGCCAGTCTGGTGTCACTAGCGACAATCATTGCTCCATTGCTGATGACGCGGACGTTCGCCACATTCTCTGGTTCTGAGGCAAGATATTACCAGCCGGGTGCACCCTTCCTGCTTGCCGCTGGAATCATGGTGCTGTCGATCTTTATTTTCGTCAATTCAAGGGTCCGAAAGTAAGAAATTACGACATCGCATGTCTCTTTCAGCGTTGCTTTTGGGTTTCCGGGCGCGCAACTCTGTTCGAAGGAAAAGGGAGTGACAAAGATGCAAATGATCAAAGCTGCGGTCTGTCATGAATTCGGGCAACCGCTGGCGATCGAACACATCCAGTTACGCGCGCCTGACGCTGGCGAAGTCGAAGTTTCGCTGAGTGCGGTTGCGATCTGTCATTCTGACATTTCTTATGCCTCAGGGGCATGGGGTGGCTCGCTGCCTGCGGTTTATGGCCACGAGGCTGCGGGTCGTGTGACGGCTCTGGGTGGCGGCGTCAAAGGCCTAACTATCGGGGATACAGTTGTTGTCACACTGATCCGCGCCTGCGGCTCCTGTGGCAGTTGCGCGCGTGGCAGCCCAACAGCCTGCGAAACCCCCTATGACGGTGATGACGGCCCGATCAAGCGCGCAGATGGCAGAAAATTGCATCAGGCAATGGCCTGCGGGGCTTTTGCGGAAAAGGTCGTCGTTGATCACAGTCAGGTCGTGCGCGTACCTGCCGAAGTTCCAATGGACGCTGCCAGCCTGATCGCTTGTGGCGTGATTACTGGCGTCGGTGCGGTCGTTAATGCGGCAGAGTTACGGGCAGGACAGGACGTTGTCGTCATTGGCGCGGGTGGTGTTGGCCTGAATGCTATTCAGGGTGCGCGCATTGCCGGTGCTCGTCGTATCGTTGCGGTCGACATGAGCGAAGAAAAACTTGCCGTAGCGCGAGAATTCGGTGCAACAGACGGTGTTCTTGCAAGCAGCGAAAAACCTTGGCGCGGGGCAATGGAGGCAATTGGACGAGGTGCAGACGCTGTGATCGTGACGGTTGGGGCCATCCCCGCATATGACGACGCCCCGCGTTATTTGGCAAGCGGGGGGCGTGTCATCATGGTTGGAATGCCGCATTCCGGGGCTATATCAAGCTATGAACCGGTCATACTGGCAGCAACCGGACAAGGCATGATCGGATCAAAGATGGGTGACGTTGTGATCCAGCGCGATATCCCGTGGATGGTGGATTTATACCAGCAAGGTCGACTAAAACTGGATGAGTTGATCTCGGGTCGCTGGTCGCTCGATCAGATCAACGAGGCGATTGAAGATACAAAATCGGGCGCGGCGCGCCGCAATGTCATATTGTTTGACACCTAGACGCGGGATTCCCATGAAGTTACAAGATCTTGAAGTAATCGTGACATCACCCCCGGCCCCAGGTTGGGGTGGGCGCTACTGGATACTGGTCAAACTAGTCACCGATACCGGGATCATTGGCTGGGGTGAGTGCTACGCATCCTCAGTTGGACCCGATGCGATGCGCAAGGTGATTGAAGACGTCTTTGGCCGTCACATGCAAGGTGAGAACCCGGAAAACATCGAACTGATGTTTCGTAGGTCTTATTCGTCTGGATTTACTCAGCGGCCCGACCTGACAGTGATGGGTGCTTTTTCGGGGTTGGAAATTGCCTGCTGGGATATCTTGGGCAAGGATCGAGATCGGCCCGTTTATGCACTGCTCGGTGGCAAGATGAACGAACGGGTCCGTGCCTATACTTATCTTTATCCCCTGCCCCATCATGATGTGAATGCGTTCTGGACATCGCCTGAAATGGCTGCCGAAACGGCGCAAGCCATGGTTGCTAAGGGCTACACGGCCGTCAAATTCGACCCTGCCGGGCCCTACACGATGCGGGGCGGCCATATGCCCGCGATGACCGACATCGCGCTTTCTGTTGCCTTCTGCGAAACCATAAGAGAAACCGTTGGCCAAAAGGCCGATCTGCTGTTTGGAACCCACGGCCAATTCAGCACCGCTGGCGCGATACGGCTGGGTCAGGCGCTGGAATCTTTCAGTCCTTTGTGGTTCGAAGAACCAATTCCACCAGACAATCCAGAGGAAATGGCGAAAATCGCAGCAGCTGTCCGCATTCCAATCGCAACCGGTGAGCGCCTCACAACAAAATCGGAGTTTGCTGCGGTCTTGCGAAGCGGCGCTGCCACAATCCTGCAACCCGCACTTGGCCGCGCCGGCGGCATATGGGAGATGAAAAAAACTGCAGCCATCGCTGAAGTTCATAACGCGCAGATGGCACCGCATCTTTATGCAGGTCCAATTGAGTGGGCTGCAAACGTTCATCTTGCCGTATCTATTCCCAATATCCTCATGGCGGAAACCATAGAAACTCCGTTCCATGCAGCCCTGATCAAGAAAACCATTGAGGTCGAGGATGGGTACATCACGGCACCGACCGTCCCTGGTCTGGGCATTGACGTAGACGAAGACCTGGCGCGGTCACATCCCTACGTGGCAGATGGGCTACATTTGCAAATGCAAGAGGACCCCTGCAACTACAAAGATGGCAATGCATTTCTGGGCGGCGCGCCGGCAAATGATGCCTGACACCGACTTAACCGAATTGGACCGCTCAAACTGATTCCGAACAACAACCGATTGGGCCTTGAATAAAGGGGCAAATGGCCTCATTTAAGGCGCGGTCCACATATGCGTGGTCAAAACAACGATGGAGACAACATGGCCAAGGAAGACATTCTCGAATTCCCCGGTGTCGTGAAGGAACTTCTGCCGAATGCGACGTTTCGGGTCGAACTTGAGAATGGCCATGAAATCATTGCACACACGGCAGGAAAGATGCGCAAGAACCGCATCCGGGTTCTGGCAGGCGACAAGGTGCAAGTCGAAATGACCCCCTATGATCTGACCAAGGGTCGGATCAACTACCGATTCAAGTAACCCTTTGTTTATATTGGGTTCAGGCAGTCCGCGCCGCAAGGAATTGCTGGCGCAAATCGGCGTTGCACCAGATGCGGTCTGTGCACCGGACATTGATGAAGAGCCGAAAAAAGGCGAATTGCCCCGCCCTTATTGCGCCCGCATAGCGCGCGAGAAAGTGCGCGCTATCACGGCCAACGATGACGACATCGTCCTCTGTGCCGACACCACGGTTGCATTGGGCCGCCGCATTCTTGGCAAGCCTGCAGACCCGGGCGAAGCGGCGGCCTTTCTACTGGCATTATCGGGGCGCAGGCATCGGGTCATCACGGCCATCGCTATTCGCAAAGGCGCCCGACTTTGGGAGCAAGACGTCGTTTCAACTGTCAAAATGAAACGATTGTCTGATCCGGAAATGAACGCATACCTGAATTCCGGTGATTGGCAGGGAAAAGCGGGCGGCTACGGCATTCAGGGCCCTGCAGGCGCGTTGATTCCATGGATCTCAGGGTCGTTTACGGGCATTGTCGGCTTACCGTTAGCCGAGACGGCTGCATTACTATCAGCTGCCGGATACCCGCTCCATAAGGAACGGACATGAAGGGTCGGCAGATTCTGCTGGATCATCTTGACGGGGCCCAGGCCGCCGCGTTGATGGTCGACGGTCGCCTTGAAGATCTTCTGATAGACAGCGACCACGCGCCCCGGCCCGGTACCGTTTATCGTGCCCTGACGGACCGCCCAGTAAAGGGCCAGGGCGGAATGTTCCTCAAAACACCCGATGGCTCTGCCTTTTTGCGGCAGGTTAAAGGGCTGTCCCCAGGTCAGCCGATTTTGGTACAAGTCTCCGGATATGCAGAGGCCGGAAAGGCCATTCCCGTAACGCAAAAGCTTTTGTTCAAAAGTAGGTATGCAATTGTTACCCCAGATGCGCCGGGCTTGAACATCAGCCGTTCCATCCGTGATGAAGACGCTCGAGACAGGTTGTTGGAACTGGCCCACGACGTCTTGGAGAGCGGTGATATGGGTTTAATCCTGCGATCTTGTTGTGCCGAGGCTAACGCTGATGACATAGCTGACGATATTGCGGCAATGGCCGAACTCGCCCGCAGGGTGATCTCTGTTCCGACTGGCAACGTTGAGTGCCTGGCAGAAGGTGACGGCGCACATGTTTTGGCCTGGCGTGACTGGACCGATCCCGCACAGGTCGAAACGGACGACGGCAGCTTTGATGCCCACGGCTTGTTTGACCAGATCGACATGCTCAAAGGCATTCGCGCGCCTTTGCCTGGCGGAGGTGCGATTTATATCGAACCCACCAGAGCCTTGGTCGCAGTGGACGTCAACACTGGCAACGACTCATCGCTTGCCGCGGGCATCAAGGCAAACATGAACGCGGCCCGTGAACTTCCGCGTCAGTTGCGATTGCGCGGACTGGGCGGTCAAATCGTCCTTGATCTCGCTCCATTGCCTAAAAAGGACAGGCGCGCCTTTGAAACCGCTTTGCGCGCCGCTTTTCGGGCCGACCAGACGGAAACGGCCCTTGTTGGCTGGACACCGCTTGGACACTATGAATTGCAGCGCAAACGCGCGCGCATTCCATTAATCGAGGTCACAGGATGAATTGCCCGATCTGCGCAGATAAATCTGTCGAAAAGTACCGCCCATTCTGCTCGCGCCGGTGCGCAGATCGCGATTTGGTAAAGTGGTTTAACGGCTCATATGCAGTCCCGTCAGAGGATCCCGAAGATGCGGAGGCGACCGTCGAAGAAATCAAACGCGACCAAAGTAAACCTCATTGAGTGACGGGCGGAAAAAGGCACTAGACACCCTACCCGACACCGCCTAGAACGCCCTCACCCAAAGGCCTCGCCTTAAACCCGTGCCCGGGTAGCTCAGGGGTAGAGCAGTGGACTGAAAATCCTCGTGTCGGTGGTTCAAATCCGCCCCCGGGCACCATTTAAACCAAACTAAACAAAGACTTACGCGATAGATACTTGAGCGCTATTGGCTGAAAATAGGCTTTCACACACCTTATACTGCACGACACATATTTTGGGTTGGATTGGATATGGCCGAGAAACACACGATTTTAGGGAGCAAAGTCCACGTTTATCAGCCTGAGAACAGTTCGGTTTGGCAATGTTCCAGTTATCTGGAGGAACAAAACCGACGTGTAAGTACCAAAGAAGAGAGTTTGGCGAAGGCAAAGGAATTTGCTGAGGACTGGTACCAAGAGCTACGTGGTAAGAAAGCTCGTGGCGAATTGCTGTCAGAACTGACATTCGTCTAGGCCGTAGAACGGTTTACAAAAGAATATGAACTGATGACTGCTGGTGAGCGGAATGAAATTTACGTCAAAGGCCACCGGGCACGGTTGAAGAATCATCTACTTCCTTTCTTCGGGAAATTGGGGCTGTCTCAAGTTACATCGGGTGTAGTGCAGGATTGCAGTCATTCACCCAAGTCCAAAACTCAACCATTATCGCCGCCAAAGCAGCCGTTCGCGCCGATCACCGTCCTTGGAGATAACTGGCTTTCTGATCGGAAGACCCCGACTGGCGCTCTCCGTTCTTAGCCGCCCGACATTTGACTTTCCAAAACTGTTATTCCGCTTATTTTCCACTTACCAGCGTCCGCAATTAATTCCGCTAAAACCCGGTACTCTACAGCGCGCGTATGGGCATGACCCCAATGCCCTCCAGTAGCTGTAATCTCCCATGCAGCCAGAACCTGAAAGCCGTTTCCTTCAGACAATGGTGTTAAAGTCTCAACTTTGAGACCACCGAGTGAGGTAACGCGCGCAATACCGTTGCCGGGAAGGCGGATGGCAATACCCCGTTCAATTTCCGCGGAAACGTCAGGCAATGATTCCTCATGAACTAGCGGCAACAAAACACGTGCGCGATTTTCGGCCGTCGGCTCCAAAGTTGATTTATTGATTTGTGTGACCAGTCCTTCAAGAACCCCTGACGCGCCGGTCTGATCTGGCACGATTGAAACCAAAGTAGGCAGACTTGACGGGCGAAAGATGCCAATTGCGCCAATCACCATTCCTGTGCAAAGCAAAACTGCTGATGCAATCGGAAATACCCAGTTAAGTATCCAAAAACCAAGACCCGCTGCGCAAAGTAAAACCGCGACTACCAGATAGACCAATGTCTGCGAACGGAGAATGTCTCGGCCCATGGGAATGCTCTCGATGATTGGATCCTCGTAGGTCAGGAGTTGGTTGGTCCACAAAATCTCGGGGCGTTCTTCGGTGACACCGCTGAAGAACGGGCTTGCAACATCAGTTATTATGACAGGAATTTCAGCGTTTGCCTCGGCAAACATATCCCAAACAACTTCCGCTCGTTGCGGCAGCCGAGCAATTGGATAGGACAGGATAACACCGACAAATGCCGCATTTGAATTAGTGTCAGATCCATCTTGGAGTACTTCAAATCCGCGTTGTCCAAGTGACAATATCGAGGCGCGGCTTGCGCTTGGCTGTACAACCTGATCATCAATGCTCAGAGTGTTCCGCGTTTTCAGAAATTCTTGCGCTGTCGTGAGAATATCTATTTGCTCATTTGAATTTAGAAACTTGTTAAGCGTAAATTCGTAGCCCGTCCATTCCGCCAACTCTCTGAGGCGAATAAGCGTTTCAACACGGATCTCACGAGGCTCAACATACAGAAAGGCTGACGTGCCCGACTGCGAACGGCGGTTCAACGTTGAGTCTCGGAACCGAGTGTACCACGGGTCTTCCCAATCCAGTTTAAGGAGCATCGGTATCGCGAAGAAGCGGAATTCTGACACCGGCATACCGCGGTCAGTCACGTGAGTTCCAATGACTACAGGGACTCCTTTCTCGTCCCGAGGTGGCAGCAGCTCAATTTTGTCCGGCTTTACGCCTTCAAAAGAATAAAAGAGCCGTGCAAAAATCACCCGCGGGTCGTTCGGTGGCGCTGGAACTGGGCGCCCTGACAACGGGTCCAGTTCTCCGGCGAGGGGTGACGATCGATCAACGCGTATTCTTGGTTCAACCGTTTTCAACGAGATCGGAAGAATGGACCCATCCGACCTGCGCAGTGAAATACCGTCGCGGGCAAAACGAGCAAGACGGGCTTCGTCGTCTTCGGTCGTTTCCTCTGCAACAGTGAAAAGACGTGCTGGCAACAAATCCGCAAAGGTGCGCACATCCCCAATGAAAATCTCAAGATCGATGGTAACACCTTCATCGCCCACTTCGACTATTGCGATGTTCGGGGCGACCTGAGAGGCGTTAAATGGTGTCGTGTCTGATTGAACCGAAAATGCAAGTAGCAGCAAAAACAAAGATGCCCAGAGCGCGCACCGAAATTTTGAAACAAGCACGCTCATGCTGACCAGTTTCTCTCAGTTCCAAAGGTTCAAGTGATCCGACCGCCATTCCAAAAACCAACCCGACGTCTGGTTGATGAATTGCGGATTGGCAGAGCCGTGTCCGGCTCTGCCCAATTTTTTGCTTACTACTCGCGCGGAGCAGTTGTCGTGGGTTTTACGTCGGTTCCGAATTCTGCGTTAAACTCATCGACAAGCTCGTTTATCACCGCAGCAATTTCCGGCTCGTACCCGTCAAAAGTAGTTTCGGTCCATTCATACGGCTCGGCGTCCCTGTTCGGTACAAACTCGCGCTGAGGAGGTTCTGGGAAGCGCTCATGGTTGGGAACAGCCATCCGAACCCGGATTTCGTCTGGCGTGACGTTCCAAGTCATAAAATCTGTCGCCATGCTCAGCGGGCCATCGTAAGTCTCACGAATGCCTTCGAGAACTACCGGCGCCGTGTCGGCATCGTTCTGGAAGTGATAGGCGACCGCCATCCGCGGGTCCGTCATTGCCATAACTTTGCCGAAGGCTTGTGGTGGCGTATGCGCCTGAGTTCCGGCCATGACTGCACCTACGGCATCCAGATAGTATTTGGTGACCCACATTTCCGGTGGAAGAACCACCTCGTGGATGGAAATGTCAGCATCCTGTGTATGTTCGACCCACCAGCGGTTGGGGCTGGTGTCACTTGAATATGCGAATTTCAGACCATTCCATTCAAGAATAAAGCTGACTGATTGGTCGGCATGAACAGCAGGAATTGTCCGGATCTGAACGCCGTTTTCATCGTAAATCACAGCGTTTTCAGCTGTCCAGTCAAACTCGGTGATTTCGATTTCCAAGCCGCGCTGGTCCACCGCGCCGCCACGGCTGGCTTCTTCCCACGCCCAGGCTTCGCGGATCTTTTTAAACCAGGTCTTCGTTCCCCACTCGGGTTTAACGCCATTGGGGCCAAACAGCCGTGTCTTGGAACGGCCGGAATTAATACCTTTGGTAAAATAATACTGTGGAAAATCGCCTGCGTGATCGAGGTGCAGGTGCCCAAGGAAAACATTGCCTAGAAAATCCATCGGAATACCAAGCGCCGTCAATCGTTCAAAGGATCCATATCCCATGTCAAAGATGAACTTATCGCCATTTCCCAATTCAACAAGAAAACACGCTGCGGCTTGTTTCAGACGGGGCTGTGGCATGCCGGTTCCGCAAGCGATGACACGCATCTCGTCTTCAGCCAGCGCTTCTGTTCCGGGGTAGTATACCTCACGGACCGGATAGGGTTCTGTCGGCGAAAACTCTGTAATTCCGGACGCTACATCCTGTGCATGAACACCGTTACTGAAAAAAAGCAAGACGACAGCTAACACTGATTTGGAAACTCTTCCCAGCATATTTATCTCTCCATGAGCTAACGCGCGCAACTTATCAGACGACGAGGTAATCACAATGCCGAATACTCAGAATATGCCGCGCCCAACCTCAGTTGGAGCAACGACAAGCAATGCTACGCGGATGCTGCATTTGTAATGCCCGAACCTTGCAGAATGCGAAGGAGCGGCGGAAGATCAAAGTGAAGCGACAACTTGCCCCATGCGCTCAAAGGTCCAGACCAAGGCAATCATCATGCAGCCCGTCGCTAAGCCAAGTCGCGCGAAAGTCCATAACTGCACATTCAGTTTATTCACAAGCAAAAGCGTGGGCCAAACAAGTAAAACAATCGCAACCTGACCAATTTCCACCCCGACGTTAAATGCTAGAAGGCTTTGCCAAATGTTCGGTGCGTCTACTTGCAGTATCTTTTTCAAAACAAACGAAAAGCCAAGCCCATGCAACAGCCCAATGGCAGCTGTGATAACCAACATTTGTCTGTCGCCACCAGAGCCCGTAAAACGGGGCCAGATTGCCAGCATCGCGGCATAGACTATTGAGAGCGCGATCCCGGTCTCAACCGCCGGTACAAACCAGGCCCCCGAAGGTACAAGTCCGAAAAATCCCAAGGACAGGGTTACGCTGTGACCGACGGTAAAACCCGTAACGCGTGAAAGCAAAGCAGAGATTGTTGTCGCGCTGATCAGAAGACAAATCACAAAGAGGACGTGATCTAGCCCCTCCAGAATATGACGCACGCCTTCCCAGACAAACGTCGCGGCGGCGTCCCATTTAGAACGAGACACTTCCACTGGTTGCTCCATTAGACCGCGAGATCTGAAAACCTGCGGAGTCCCGGGCCCATAGTCGAGGATAAGGTTGGCAGTATCTTCCTGCCCTGGCAAACCCGGGTCGAGGTTACTTGAAATTGCGTAATTCGAAACAGCGGCGGTTGCAGGATAAAACAGTTCCACATCAACGACTGCGTCTCCAACAAATACAGTATCTGCCGGACGCATTTGCGGCTCTTGGGCCATCACGGCTTTAGCTTCTGCCAGTGTCGCGAACCCCGGTTGCGTGCCGACCGTGTGGACGCGCAAAGCCCGGAACTCTGGTGTCAGTTGGTTCTCTTGCGAATCTGTAATGCTATGCCCGTTGCCCACAAGCATGGCGAGGCCTTCAGCGTCTTCAATAATTGCTGGGAAGTCTACGTAATGCACCAGTGCTTCGCGCTCAAAGCCGTTGCTTGTGAATGGAGCAGGGTCTGGCAATTCTCCGTCTGGAGCATCACCTATCTTATCCGCAACGAGGTACGGCATCGGCAATCTCAGATAAACGCGAAGCCCGTCATTGACATGCTCCACGTGTACTATTCGAACATTCAGGTTCAGAAGAAAGTGGGCTTGAGCGTTGACAAAAGAAAGCATCCAAAAGGTGCATAGCGTGAAGACAATAATCACCCAGCGATTTAGAAACATCGAAAATTCCCCGAGCCCATCCTTGATGATCAGGTAGTTGCACCGCATTTCAAGCCAGGTCAACCGAGATCGATGCACTCTTTTTGCCCCTTGTTACCCGCCAACTAAACCGCTGATTTGGCATTAGTTCGGGGCTACTGTCCGACTTGCCGCAGAGTGGCGAAATCGTCGTAATTCGCTTTTCTCAACTTCGGGCTACTCTGTCATTTTGCGGACGTGCCCTATTTGCATCGAACTTCCGCTAGGCGCACTTGTTTCCGAAATCAACAGGTTGCAGGATTTGTCACTATAGGCTCGAAGCATCCATTAGAAAGGTTGCCGCAATTTTGAGTTACAAACCCTGATGAACGGCAGCTTTGGTGATACGGCCCAATAGACAATGCGCTAGCAGCGAAGGTCAACTGTGAGAAAACTCCATGCATTGAGGATGCCCGCTTTCAGATTGTGATTTGAGCACGATCCGCCGCACCGCCGCAAGGCAGCTTCGAGCCCACTTTGACCAATGCTGCATGATGGACGAATGGCGGCTTCTAGGTTGCCACGTAGCTTAGGGCAAGAAACGGCCGTTTTTGGCACTGAGGTTCTGTCACAGGGTTTTTGACCGTGATGCAGACAAGATCGTCCTTTTGCCGCCAGCGAGCTACGCCTCGTCCATACCAGGCAAACGCTCGC
>JBDVOA010000031.1:0-254034 GCA_039969355.1 Paracoccaceae bacterium | reverse complement strand
ATTTCCACTTCTCGCTTGCGCCACTCACCATAACCTAGAACGTCCAGCATCCGCGTAACGGCGTGTCCTCGCAGACCAAGCCGGGGTTTGCGCTCCCAATACCTCACGGTGTCCATATGAAGCCCTGAGAGGACCGCCAGTGCCTTTCTGGATAGCTTCTGCGCCTTGCGGGCGGCTTTGAGGTCTACGCCTGTTCTGACGGCAATAGGCGACTCTGGTCTTGGCGTCATAACTGCCTCTTGTCGTGCTATTTCTTGGCTATTATTCCGCGTTTACAATACCATAACGCCCCCAAAACGGCAACACAATTGGGTAATGTGAGGGCTTTGAAGCCGCACTGTAACCGCTGCGTGACGCAACTTTTCAAAGTACCGCGTCGCAGGTCTCAGGGCCAATAAATAACTAATGAACCAAATGGCTGCTTCACGACCGGAATTTCGAGTTTTTGTGTTGAATGACTGCTTTCACTAACACCGGACGTTCGCTGCACGTTGGACGAATGTCTCAGTTGCGGACTTTGCTGCCGTTCGTTGCATGCTGGCTCAATGTTTTCATTGCGCCGCAGTTACCACCGGCATTTTTGGGCTTGGTCTAGGCAAGAACCAACTCCTGAATAGTTTACGCCGATAACTTACAATCCACTTCGACCTCTACGATCAGGGAACTTAGATATTCTTTGGTTTCCTGATCCCAGTCATCGGGATTTTCGCCGTGGGCGATCCGCGCGTGGTGGCCGATCATCTCCCACAGTTCTTGCTTGGTCTCGGCGACGATGGATGCAGGGCAGGCCTCCATCCCTCCGCAGTGGCGGCATGAGTATGAGTAAGCTTTGGTCATCATTCTTCTCCGGTAATGCGTCCTGGCAATCCGTCGTAAAGCCGGAAATTCTCATTGTATTTCACCCAATGAAGCCGGTCCTTGAGGAAGACGTGGGTTTCGGGTGTGATCGAATTGGGATCGTCCAGCGTGGCGATCATGACGGCGAGATCGTCCCATCCCTCACCACGAAAGGTCATCGGCGAACCGCAGGTGCCGCAAAACCCTCGGTGAATTCCCGGTGAACTTTGGTATTCGGTGATCTTCTGCCCCAAAAATTCAACGTTCCCCGGACTCACGCCGAACCAACTGGAATAGGGGCCGCCTGTGGCACGGCGGCAATCATCGCAATGGCAGTTCCCGGCCCAACTGTGGGGTGCCTTGGCTCTGTAGCGAATAGCGCCACAGCGACAGCCTCCCTGAATAGCACTTTCCTTTTCTGACATTGCTCCAATCCTTCGTGTTAGAAAACCTGTGTGAAGGTTCTTGATTTCATCGGTGTCACCCAAGCATTGAACAAAAAATGAAACAATGCCATTCAGGAATTCATGAATCATGTTAGAAAACCTAACGAATGAACTGGCGCGACCTACCTTCACTGAATGCCCTGAAGGCCTTCGCCGCCGTGGCGGAACACGGCAGTTACTCGAAGGGCGGCGCGGCGCTTAACGTCACCCACTCCGCCGTTGTCCAGCAAATACGCTCACTGGAACGCGACATCGGCACGCCCCTAGTCCAGCGTGAAGGGCGCGGAATCGCCTTGACCGAGGAGGGACGGCGGCTGGCCCACGATCTCGCCGAAGGCTTTCGCAAGATCGGCGAGGGCGTCGATGCCCTGACCGAAGCCGTCGACACACGGCCCGTTCAGGTCACCATGTCTCCGGCCTTTGCCACCAAATGGTTGATGCCCCGCCTGTCAGACTTCCAGACTCGGCACCCGGAATTCACCCTGCTGTTGAACCCAACGGGCCATTTCATTGAACTCAAGCCCGGCGGCGTAGACGTCGCAATCCGATACGCGCGCTACGATCGGATGACCGCCCCCGTGGACACGCTTCTTGACCTGGACCTTTTGGTTGTGGGCCGCCCGGAACTCCTTCGTGACCCTGAAACCCTGAATGCCCGTGATCTCCTCCACCGCCCTTGGCTGCAAGAACTAGGCACGCAAGAAGTTGCCCATTGGTTCGCACGGCAAGGCGTGGAAATGCAGCCGCCACCTCAAATCTCTCACATGCCCGGCAACCTGATCATGGACGCCGTTAAACGCGGGGACGGCATAACCTATACGGTTCGCGAATGGGTCGAACAGGATATCGAGAAGGGAGACCTGATTGAGCTGTTTCGGGAGAGAAGTGCCGGGCAGTTCTACATCCATACGCTGGACCTTCCACAACGTGCCTCCGTTCGCACCTTTATCCATTGGCTACGTCGACAATCGAATGCACAGGAGCGTCGCGAAAGGTAGGGCATTTCCTGGCGTCTGGACCGTCGGCTTTGGGCTCACAGCCGTCATTCGCTGCAGCTTGAACGCACGTCCGCTGTTGCGATATTCGGCAGTAATATAGGTCCAGGCCCTAGTTCAGGATCTGAGTGCTTTGATCAAAGAAAATCGTCAACCGAAGCCCCCCCACCGTCGAGTAAAACGGAGGGCGGTGGAACCGCGGCCCGTTTGCTCAAATTCTTTCTTTTCGATTTCCAAAAGTGAATACCTTGGCCACTTATTCATGCCACCGGTCTCGCCCAACTTTCGACGGAAACTTTTGGACCCAGAGCAGGCTGGGTTAAAAGAATGCATCACATCTTTCCAATTCAGATGGGTTTTTAGATGGGTTTGTTATTTCAATAAATACAAAATATTGATAAATAATAGTTATACGCGGACTGTCTCTCCGCCAGATTTTAATCCCAAATGCAATTCCTCAATAACCTTTCATGGTTCGATTGAGGCCTGCTTACATCCGCTAGGAAATCAATGACTGCGCGGCACAAACGTTCCGTTCAAAAGTCGAATGGAGGGGCTGGATAAGAATCTGACTTGCCCTTTTCGAAAACCTCGGCTGTCGATGAGAATTGCGGCGCCGAGACTTGAGGAGCGAGTCTAAAAGGTTGTTTTTGCGGCAGTTCAGGCTTTCAAGCGGGTGTCATCAGTCGAAAAAGCGGTGGGGATTAACAATTATGTCAGCATTACCGATCAGACTGCGGCAAAACTTTCAGCCCGTGCCTGACGAGAATCACGACGCGTCACCTCTAGCTCCGGAAATGGAATCCTGTGCAGCCTCTTTCACCACAAAACAGCAAGATCGGCGAACTAGAGGAAGCACGTCGCTCGGGTGCATCGCTCGTTCTGGTGGTCTTGCTGTTCAGCTTTTTTGTGAATCTGTTGATGCTGACCGGTCCTCTCTTTATGTTACAGGTTTACGACCGTGTCCTCGGGTCACGATCCGAAGAGACGTTGGCAGCGCTTTTTTTACTTGTGGGCGGGCTCTACCTGCTCATGGCGGCACTGGATTATGCGCGCGGGCGGGTCATGGCCAGATACGGGGCAGCGTTCCAATCCGCTCTGGACGCAACGGTGTTCGAGGCCAACCTGCAACAATCAGTAGGGGAAGACCAACAACGTACTGGTTTACGTGATCTGGAGGTAATCCAGACGCTGACCGGATCGCCTGTGTTCCTTGCTCTCTTTGATATTCCCTGGTCCCCGTTGTTTCTTTTGGCTATATTCATTTTTCACCCGATGCTGGGTTGGGTTGCGCTGACCGGGGGCGGTATTCTGATCGCGTTTACGCTCCTCAATCAGTTTTTGACCAGGAAAAAAGTGCAGCGGGCGCAGATGACCTCGCAGCAAGCGCATGCGTTTGCCAACCAAGCGCAGATTTCACGTGAGATTATTCAAAGTCAGGGCATGCGCGCCGCAGTGTCAGATCGATGGTTGCGCCGCCAATACGAAGCCCTGAATGACCGGGTTTCCTCTGCCGACTGGACCGGTGGTTTTACGGCAGTGACCAAGGCGTTTCGGCTGTTTTTGCAGTCTGCAATGCTGGCCGTAGGCGCCTACTATGTCTTGCGCGGCGAACTCACCGCTGGCGCCATGATTGCCGCATCCATCTTGTTGGGTCGCGCCTTGGCGCCCATTGAACAGATGCTGGGTCAGTGGGGCAATTTTCAACGCGCACGCAATTCCTGGAATTCGCTGAATGTGATCCTTTCTCAAACGCCGAAGGCAATAGCAGTTACGCCGCTGCCAAGGCCTGACGCCCGGTTGAGTGTCAAATCGGTCATCGTAGTTCCACCCGGCGCAAAAGCCGCGACGCTAAAAAACATTCAACTTGAGATCAATCCGGGTGAGGCTCTCGGCATTATCGGCCGCAGCGGATCAGGCAAGTCTTCAATTGCGAAGACCATCCTGGGCTTGTGGACTCCCGCCAGCGGAGAAGTGCGCCTGGGCGGGGCAAAGCTGGACCAATACGATCCTGACCAACTGGGACGTTACATTGGATATTTGCCACAGAATGTAACGTTGCTGGGGGGAACCATTGCCGAAAATATAGCACGGATGGAGATTAACGCAGATGGGGTTGCGATTGTTGCAGCGGCCAAACGCGCCAATGCCCATGAGATGATCCTGACTTTACCTAACGGGTACGATACGGTTTTGGAGGGCAATCAAAGCCGTTTGTCCGGTGGCCAGCGCCAGCGTGTCGCCCTGGCACGTGCGCTTTATGGGGATCCGGTGCTATTGATCCTCGATGAGCCCAATTCCGCGCTGGACGCGGATGGTTCAGAGGCGCTTAATCAAACGATCCGTGATTTCAAGGCCGAGGGTAAGGCCGTGATTGTGATGACCCACAGACCAACTGCGATTGCTGAGTGTGACTCTCTGGTTGTTCTGGATCACGGTCTTATTGTCTCGTCCGGGCCGCGTGACGAGGTTTTGAAATCGCAAATCAAGAACGCGGTTGATATCAGGCGCAAGTTTTATCAGCCGGCGGCGTCCTGATGGTGAGGCGTGTGCTTGCCGCCCGCCGTTACCAGCGTGCTACGCTGCCCTTGGTCGTGGGATTCAGCGCGTTGTTGCTTCTCGTCGGGGGGCTGGGCTTTTGGAGCATCCATACAAAACTGGCTGGTGCCGTTGTGGCCGCTGGCCTTATCGAAGTGGAGTCCAATCGGCAGGTCATTCAGCATCCCGACGGCGGTGTGGTCGGCGACATTCTCTCCAAAAACGGTGAATCTGTCCTGGCCGGCCAGACTCTTATTCGGTTTGATGACACGCTGTTACGCTCGGAACTGGTGATCCTGGATGGTCAATTGGCTGAGTTGTCCGCCCGCAGGGCACGTCTCATCGCTGAACGCGACGGCGCATCTGAGATCAGGTTTGACGATGCTCTTCTTGTGCGGGCTGCACGCGATGCCGACGTAATGGAACAGGTTGACGGGCAACAAAACCTGTTTGAAGCTCGACGGTCATCCGCAGCTCAGGAAGCGGAACAACTGGGCGAGCAGATTTCACAGAGCAGGGCAGAGATTTCTGGCGCTGAGGCGCAGCTGCAAGCCTTGCAAATTCAGCTGGATTTGTTCGGGACTGAGTTACGTGATCAGCAAACCCTTTTAAAAAAAGGCCTAGCCCAAAGTGTT
Source organism: Paracoccaceae bacterium (assembly GCA_039969355.1). Taxonomy (GTDB): domain Bacteria; phylum Pseudomonadota; class Alphaproteobacteria; order Rhodobacterales; family Rhodobacteraceae; genus JL08. Next base: position 248,583 of record JBDVOA010000031.1, on the reverse strand, counting down.
CGCGTGTCCGCATTGCAACGCGAGCGGGCTGATCTGTTGGGAGGCATCGGAGGTCTTGAGGCGAATATCGCGCGAATCAAGGGAGAGATTGCTGCCTTGAATATCGAAATATTGCGCCTTGAAACAACCCGTCGCGAGGAAGCCATCGCAACGCTGCGCGATGTTCAGTACCAACAGATCGAATTAGCCGAACGGCGGTTGGGGATTGTTGAACGACTTGACCGGCTCGACATTCGCGCGCCTGTCAGTGGCGTCATTTACGGCTCCTCGGTTTTTGCTGTCCGCTCGGTGGTTCAGGCAGGTGCTCCGATTATGTATGTGATCCCGCAGGATCAGCCATTGGTCATCGTCGGGCGTGTTGATCCAGTACACATCGATCAGGTCTATCTTGGACAGCCAGCCGGGCTCCGTTTTTCGGCATTTGAACAACGTGTAACGCCGGAGCTGTCCGGCAATATCACAACGGTCTCGGCGGATGCGTTGACCGACGATGTGACAGGGCAAACCTATTACCGGGTCCAAGTACTGCCCGGTGAGGGCGAAATGGAAAAGCTGGGAGAAAATACAGTTTTGCCCGGTATGCCGGTTGAAATATTCATCAAGACTGATGAGAGAACGCCGCTCAGCTACCTCACTAAGCCGTTGACTGACTACTTCAGCCGATCAATGCGGGGGTAACGCGCAGGGGCAAAACCATTTCACATGGCGGCACCCGGCAAGTAGGCTACCGCTGTGATAAAACCGTTTTCAACGCGATTTATGGAAATTGTGCTGGTGGACATTTGGGAGGGTTGAGTCTTGGGGCATGAAGAGTTCGACAATCGGCTTTTCGCGAGCGACATGCTGCCGGACCCTTATCCGGTCTATGATTTACTGCGACAGCAAGACCCGGTTCAATGGAATGAATCGATCAATGCCTGGGTCGTGACATCTCACAAGGATGCATCGATTGTATTGAAAGGGCACGGCTATTCTTCGGATCGCGTGAGCCTTGCCCGGTTACGTTATCCAGACACAGCGCAAACAGCCTTTGACGTGTTGTCGCGCGTCATGGTTCAGGTCGATGAACCGCAACACAAGAAATTACGGGAACTGGTTCACAGTGCCTTCACGCGCACCGCCGTCCAAAACTATGAATCCACAGTCATTGGCTTGTGCCACGACCTGCTAACCCCTGCGATTGAACGCGGCAACATGGAGTTCATGACCGAATTCGCGATACCGCTACCATTGTTAGTCATCTCGGAAATTGTCGGCGTGCCTCCCGAAGATCGGGAAATGATCAAACAGTGGTGTGACGCCTATTCCTTTCTGATTCTGAACTTCTACGTTCATATTGAGGAAGATCGGCTGGCTGATTGTACTGCAAAACTTGCAGAGTTTTGCGCCTACCTGCGAGAACGTGTGGCGGCGGCGGAAAAGGCGCCACAGCAGGACCTGATCAGTTCATTGGCGCTTGCAGCCCAGAATGATGACACCTTAACCGTCGAAGATGTGGTCGCCAATTGTATCCTGCTCCTAAATGCCGGAAACGAAACGACGTCATGCCTTTTGGGAACCGGCATGCATCTTTTGATGGAACACCCAGATCAACTCGCCATTTTGCGCGCTGACCCGTCTAGAATACCAAATGCGATTGAAGAATTCATGCGGGTCGATTCCCCGGTGCAGTTTCTCGGTCGCGTCGCTGCGATTGATCTTGATCTCGGTGGCCACAGGATTTCAAAAGGCGACATGGTTCTACCAGTCATCGGCGCCGCCAATCGCGACCCCGAGGTTTTTGCGTCGCCGGAAAAGCTTGATGTAACGCGAGAGCACAATCATCAACTTGGATTCGGAACCGGCCCCCATATGTGCGCTGGGATCCAGTTGGCCCGCTTCGAAGCGCGGGTGGCATTTGAATTTCTGCTCAACAAAATTTCAGTACTTGAGAGCATTTCCGATGCGCGTGAATACTCCCCAAACTTCAATATGCGGTGCCTTTTGACCTTGCCCATGGCGGTATCTGCCTAAATGAGATCAGTCGGGCGGCTCGCTGAATTCTCGTACTGAATAAACTGGTGCGAAAGTATGATTTTTTTGACTACACACATGAGAGACCGCGGTCGCGGCGTGCAACTTGGTTACGAGTTGAGCAGCTCACGTTAGTTGGTATACTAGGATTCCACAGGGAATGGAGAGGCTAATCCGTGCGACAAACGTGGCGATGGTTTGGGGAACACGATGCCGTTGGCCTGTCGGACATACGACAGGCCGGTGCCGACGGAGTTGTGACCGCCCTTCACCATGTTCCTCCCGGGCATGCTTGGACTGCGCAGGAGATCGGCCTGCGCCAATCCCAGATCGCGCGTGGGTCAAATGGGGCATTGACGTGGGATGTGGTCGAAAGCCTGCCAGTTTCTGAAGCGATCAAGACTAAATCGAGGAATTGCAGCGCCCACACCCAGTCATACCTGGCGTCAATGGAGGCGCTTGCCGACGCCGGAATCGCGACGATTTGTTATAACTTTATGCCAATTCTGGACTGGACCAGAACCCATCTTCGCTGGCGCTTGCCCAATGGCGGCACGGCGATGCGGTTCGATCTGAGTAGTTTTGTGGCTTTCGATTGTTTCATTCTTGAGCGTCACGGTGCGGCAGATGACTATGATGCTGACAATCTTGCAGTGGCCAGACAGGTAATGGCAGAAATGACTGATCCAGAGAAACTGGCATTACAGCAGGCTGTCACCGCGGGTTTGCCCGGCGCAGCGGAATCCTGGACATTGGATGAATTGCGCGAGGCGCTTCATAGCTACAGTCAGCTTAGCTCTGAGGTACTGAGACAGAACCATATTGATTTCCTTTCGGAAGTTGTGCCTACAGCCGAAAGACTGGGTCTTCGGCTGTGCTGTCATCCGGATGATCCGCCATTTTCCTTACTGGGATTGCCACGCACGATGTCCTCGGGCGATGATTATGCGGCTGTCCTTGACGTTGTTGACAGCCCGTCGGCTGGGATGACATTTTGTAGTGGATCGTTGGGGGCCAGTCCCGACAATGATTGTGCCGAGATCGCGCGCCACTTTGGTCCAAAGATACACTTTGCGCATTTGCGCAACGTAACGTGCGAAGATGAAACCATTCCCTGTTCGTTTTTCGAAGACGAACATCTCGCCGGGCAGGTTGATATGGTTGGAGTTATTGATGCTCTCTTGTGCGAAGAAAAGCGACGCCGTGACGTGGGGCGCGAGGACGCTGTGATCCCGATGCGACCGGATCATGGGCAAGAGATACTCTCGGACCTGTCGGTTGATGGACAGCCCGGTTATCCTGCCGTGGGTCGTCTGAAAGGACTGGCTGAAATCAGAGGTGTCGTCGCAGGGTTGGAACGGCAGGTGCCATCGTGAGTGAGGGTGCAACGCTTTCGTCAGCGGAGATTGACCATGCACAGCCAATATCAAAGCAGGTTTATGATAATTGCGGACCCGGATTATCGATAACCGGCTGCCTCCGGGCGTCAAGATCAGCGAGTCCGTGCTATCCCAGAAGCTCAATATCAGTCGCACGCCGTTGATGGCTGCGCTCCAGAAGTTGGCACCTGAAGGTTTGGTTCATACTCGCCCTCGGGTCGGGACGATCGTCGGACCGTTAAACGATGCCGAATTGGCCCGCATTGCCGGTCTGCCAAGGGCCTGGAATCTTGCAATGTCAATCAAGGGGCATGTTGACTGGCAACGCTACATTCTAATGTCGGGCATATCCAAGAGATCGCAACGGGCTTTCGAGGAACATTTACGCATACTTGACTAAATTCGTTCTGGTAACGCCGAGGGCGCTGCCAGCGCAATGCGCGACTACGTGAACTCGGCCGTGGAACAGCGCGCACCTGAGCACTAGAAGATAGGAAACCAGAAAACTTTGGGAGGATGACTATTATTAAGACCAAACACTGCTGATGGCGTCTTGGCTATCGGCCAACGTGATGGCAAGTTTAGCATTGGCTAATACTGAATTGCGTATGATGTGATTAAATGGCGGCTAATAAGGTGAAGTGATTCAAATCATCTTCGACCGTTTTGATGAGCCAAAACCGGGAAATTAAGGTGGTTCTGGAGGTTATACCATATTAGTCCATCATTGAATCTCTGCCGACTCAACTGACGGCAGGTTGTGGGCCTGATCTGGCGCTTGTGACTGAATTTGGAGGCTTGAAAATACGATCTCTATCTTGCACCGCATGTCGCTGACACAGCTCATTGGGGAGCAATCTGTGGCCATTTTCTGGATTGCCTGGCGTTACATTAAAAAACAAAGGTTTTCGGCGCCGTGCGAAGATCGAAACCATTCGGGATGACGCTAGTGATATTCTGGCCTCGCACTCAGAGAGAGTCTCGTTCGACGATTTGCTGGATTTTGCGGACCCCGGTTCACCCCTCGCATCAGTGGACGTCTTCCCTGCGCAACCGGGCCAACTACCTGTCGCTAAGGGGCAAATCCTCTTGCTGAATTTTGAACGAGAGGCGAAGTATCTGTTTAATGAGGAGGGGCAAGTGATCACGGAACGGATTACGTCTTGAGTGAGCCAATGAAAAACCGCGTCGGCTTGGCCGTGGTGGGTGTTGGCATGGCCGCAAAGCCGCACGCTTTGGCGTTGAAGGCATTGGGCGACCTGATCGATGTGCGGGGCGTTTATGCGCGCTCAGATACTTCGCTGCGCGCCTTTTGCGAAACTTACAATTTTCCGCGAGCGCATGATCCGGCGGCGCTGGCAAGCGATCCGTCGATTGATGCGGTATTGCTGATAACCCCACCCAATGCCCGCACCGATCTTGTGTCACTATTTGCGGGTCACGGTAAACACGTGTTGTCGGAAAAACCGCTGGAACGTACCACGCAAGCCGCGCAGAACATCGTGGATTTATGTGCCAAGGCAGGTGTGTCGCTGGGCGTGGTTTTTCAGCATCGGTTCAGGGCTGCCTCTGAGGCGCTTGCCATTAAGCTAAATTGCGGCGACCTGGGGACGATCAGATTGGTGCGCGCGGATGTGCCTTGGTGGCGCGATCAAGATTACTATGATGACCCGGGGCGCGGTTCATACGCCCGCGATGGTGGCGGTGTTCTGATAAGTCAGGCGATCCACACGTTGGACCTGATGCTGTCCCTCACCGGCCCGGTGACATCAGTGCAGGCCATGTGTGAAACAACGCCATTGCACCGGATGGAGGCGGAAGATTTTGCCTCTGGCGCCGTGACGTTTGAGAGCGGGGCAGTAGGATCAATCTTTGCCAGCACCGCCAGCTTTCCCGGCGATACCGAAAGCCTGACATTTGAATGTGACAACGGATCCGCGCGACTGAAATCCGGGGTTCTGACGATTCATTGGCGTGACGGTCGGGTCGAAACCACTGGTGAAGAGGCCAATACCGGCGGTGGGGCCGACCCGATGGCGTTTCCGTTTGACTGGCATAAATCTTTGATCGCGGATTTTGCGCAGAGCCTGCAGGCCGGTCGTGCGCCACGTGTTACCGGTGCACAGGCGATGGCGGTTCACAACCTCATATCCGCGATCGAGATGTCGTCACACGAGGGGCGTCGCATCACACTCAACAACGGGGCAATCTCATGAAACCACTCAAGTTGGGTGTGATTGGCATCGATCACAGACATATTTTTGGCCAGTTGAAAAAGTTGCAGAGCCATGGGTGCACTTGCAAAGGGTGGTGGACCGAGGGCGAGCCGGAACTGGCAGACGGGTTTCTCAAACGCTTTCCCGATGTACCGCGTGTTTCTGACAGGAACACCCTTTTGGATGACCCCGAGATCGACATGATCCTGATCGCGGATGTTCCCGTGAGGCGTGCGGATCGTGCTATCGAGGCGATGCGCGCGGGCAAGGATGTGATGACCGACAAGCCGGGTTGTACGGCGGGTGCCCAGCTGGATGCCATCAAGGCTTGCGTTGCCGAAACCGGGCGAATCTGGTCCATCAACTTTTCCGAACGATTTGAAGTGCCTGCGGTAACGCGCGCGGCCGAACTTATTGCCGAGGGGGAGATCGGCGATGTGGTTCAGACCGTGGGTCTGGGCCCACATCGGTTAAACCGGCCCACACGGCCAGACTGGTTCTTTGATGAGGCTTCTTACGGTGGCATTCTGACCGATATCGGCTCGCATCAATTGGATCAGTTCCTGTTTTTTACCGGCTCGACCGATGCCGATATTGTCTCCGCCAGTGTGGGAAATTTTGCCAATCCAAATGATGCCGGTCTGCAGGATTTCGGCGAAATCCTGCTGCGATCCGACAAGGGTCAGGGGTATGTCCGGGTTGATTGGTTCACACCTGATGGACTTCCGACCTGGGGCGATGGGCGGCTGATGATACTAGGTACCAAGGGTTACATCGAACTGCGCAAATATGTTGACGTTGCCGGGCGTGAAGGCGCTGATCATGTTATTCTTGTCAACGGCGATCGTTGCGAACATATCGACGGATCAAATGCCCCGTTGCCATATTTTGAACGCCTTATCAACGATGTAAACAACCGGACTGAAACCGCAATGACACAGGCGCACTGTTTCAAGGTCATGGAACTCGCGTTGAAGGCTCAGGCACAAGCAGTCCGATTGGGGGCTTTGAGCTAAGGCAAATATCACAGCCTGGATCGCGCTGAAAAACGACTTGCGGCACCACTTTGAGATCGGTAAGGACCCCTTGGTCTTCGATGCCGGGCAGGCTGTTGGCCAAGGACTTGAACTCTCACATTCTTTGGCAGGGATGGAGAGCCGGTTCGCAGTTTTTTTGCGCCCCCCTAGGGCGCAGGTCCGGTGTCGGCAATCCATTATATTCATGCACACGGTGATCGCTATGAAGTCAGGGCGAATGAACCCTTGAACAGGTGATCTGAGATTCATAGTGCGCTGGGGCCAGAATTTGCAGGTATCATTGACAGTCACGGGGTGCACTCTAGGTGCCCAAAGTTGCATCATCGAATAATCAGGGCTTAAGGCCATCCCTTGGCGACGCGATGTTTATTGGCACATCAAATTGGCGGGACACACGAAAGTATTGAGTGGCATTTAAAGTCTAGGTAAACCCGCCAATATTGGTATTGCCATTAAATTGCATGAGCTTAGGGTGACGGCGAAGTGTATTGCTATGTTGGTTTGGCTGACCACTTCAGCTGCAGGTGGTGCTGTTTTTGCACAGGGCCAATCTGATGCAGATGCAAAGCGGGAGTTGATAGATGAACGGTGGTTGTTCTAGATAATCTGCTTTGGCACTTTCCCGGGTTTCAGCGCGAAACTGGAACGGGAGCCTACGTCAGGCCATTAGCGATGTTATTGAATATTGTGCCTATGCCGAGATGATACATCGGAAAATCTGGTAGATGTCAGACCGACGAACCGCCCTTATCCGGGCATACCCGGGTCTGGCGAGCATACGTATTTTATCTAAAGTTCCGTTCTTAACCGGGAATTTTGACAGGTATCCCGAATGAAAATTGACATGGCCGGCGGGCAAACCGACCATGTCTCCGGCGCTAGGGCTAGCGCCGGCTTCTTACTCATAAAAGATTACACGTTACTGGGACATTGCTTTTGTTTTGTCCTGTTACGCATCCTGACCCGCGCGATTTGCAAGTGTCACGCTGAGGGTTATATTCTCACCTTTTCTCAATACTGAAATTTCAGCGTTTGTATCAGGATCGTTCTGGGCCACGGCCTTGGTAAGGTCGCGCAGTTCCTTGACGTCTGTCCCGTCAAAGCTCAACACCACGTCACCTGCTTTCAACCCGGCTGCCTTCGCGGGGCTGTCGTCGATGACACTTTCGATGACGACGCCTGTACCTTCTTCATATCCAAGAACATTTGCCGCCTCTTCAGTCATCGGCTTGATTTGCACACCCAACCAGCCACGGTCGATCTTGCCGTCATCCTGCAGGTCGGCCACGATTTCCTGAACGAGGTCTGAGGGAACTGCAAAGCCGATTCCAACAGAACCGCCACCAGGTGAAAAGATCGCGGTATTTACACCGACGACATCGCCGTCTGCGTTAAACAAGGGCCCACCAGAGTTGCCCCGGTTAATCGAGGCATCGGTCTGGATGTAGTCGTCAAAAGGGCCAGCATTAATGTTGCGCGAAGTCGCAGAAACGATGCCGGACGTAACCGTGCCGGAGAGACCAAATGGGCTACCCATTGCGATCACTTCTTCGCCTACGCGCAACTCTTCAGAAGAACCGAATTCCACAGTAGACAGGGGTTCGTCGGTTTCGACCTGAAGCAAAGCGATGTCCGTCAGCGGGTCAGAGCCCACGACAACGGCATCAGTTGTTGTACCATCTGCAAATGTGACCGTCACGTTAAGTGCGTCGTTGATCACATGGTTGTTGGTGACGATCAGACCTTCATCAGATATGATGAAGCCGGATCCGGAACCATTTCTTGGAAACTCTTTTGAGTTTGGCATCTTATCGCCAAAACGCTTCTTGAATTGTTCAAACAGCTCGCCTTCGGGCATGTTGTCCTCGGCCGACGCTGGTGTGACTTTGGCTTCGACCTCAATATAAACCACCGCCGGCAGCAAAGAATCCACCAGATCTGCATATCCGCCTGCGGGAACCGCGCTGGCGCTTGTCGAAGACAGGGTTAGTGCTGTTGCGGACGCCAATGCAACGGACAACGCGGTGGGCTTGCTCTTCAGGAACTCAATCGACATTTTTTCTCTCCTTGTGTTACGGGTTGTGAATGTCAGGTAGAGCGTGGAAATTTGAATGTCCTGACAGGAACTATACAAATATGTAATGTGCCAAATGCCGTTGATATTGTTAGCTTCGCTGCAAATCCCAAAAACCAGTCGGAACGCGATGTGAAAATCTTAATTGTTGAAGACGATGCCACGACGGGCCCTTATATTGCATCCGGTTTGCGCGAAGAAGGTCACAGCGTTGATTTGGTTGCGGATGGTAAGGACGGTCTTATTCAGGCAACGACAACAGAGTATGACATCCTGATTGTTGATCGGATGCTGCCACATCTAGACGGGCTGGCATTGCTCAAGACGTTGCGCGGCGCCAAGGACACGACACCAGTTCTGATGCTGACGGCCCTTAGTGGAGTCGGGGACAGGATAGAAGGACTGAATGCCGGGGCCGATGACTATCTGGTCAAACCATTTGCGTTTGGCGAACTTGCCGCGCGGGTGGCTGCGCTCGCGCGCAGACCCAGCCTCACCGAGCAGGAGACACTGCTGCAGGCGCGGGATCTGAAGATGGACCTTGTCAGGCGAAAAGTCCTGCGTGGCGACGTAGAAGTTGATCTTCTGCCACGAGAATTTGCGCTACTTGAACATTTGCTGCGCCGAAAGGGACGGGTGCAAACCCGCACAATGTTGCTTGAAGCGCTGTGGGACATCAAATTTGATCCTCAGACTAACGTTGTTGAAACCCATGTGTCGCGGTTGCGTTCAAAAGTCGACAAGCCCTTTGATCATCACCTGATCGAAACTGTACGTGGGGCGGGGTATCGCATTGCAGACTGAAGTGGCTGCCAAATCACCCGGGTTATGGTCATCCTCACCCATGCGCCTATCAATTTGGCTGGCGTTGCTGTTTGTCGTTGTCAGTTTCATAAGTCTCAGTGCGACCTATCTGGTTGTCCGGGATGCGCAGGAACAGGAAATCCGCGTCAGTCTATTGCAGGACATGGCCGGATTTCGCGCGGCACCTACGTCAGCCGCATTGGCAGCACTGGTGACGGCACAGGCCGAAGAAACAGATCCGGAGAGGCGGTTGTTGAGCTATCTTTTGCCGTCTGGGCGGATTGCGGGAAATGCGGCGATTGTTCAGGAGGCCGAGGGGTACCGGGCCATAGCGCTTGGTGATCGCGCACTTGCGCTAAGTGGTAAATATATTTCTCTCACAGAAGTCATCAACAACGGATTGCTTACTGTTGCCCTGACAGCTGAGCCGCTCGAGAATCTGCGGCGGATATTCACGCGGGTATTTCTATTTAGTCTGTTGCCGACTTGCCTGATTGCCATTGGTATCGGGTTCCTGCTTGCCCGACGTGCCTCGACCCATCTCGTTGCCATCGAACAAACGCTGAGCAGCCTGACGCAGGGCGACTTGAGCGCAAGGGTCCAAATGCCTGATGATTTGAACGGGGACCTGGGTCGCATTGGAACCAGTGTGAACCGAATGGCGCGGGTGCAGCAAAAGTCGACTGCCGCGCTGACTCAAATCTCGACAGATATTGCGCATGATCTAAAAAGCCCGATCCAACGGGTTGCTGTGCTCTTAGCGCAGATTCGCGAGGCAAAGGATCTGCCTGAACAAGCAATCGAACTGGCTGATCAGGCCAGCGCGGAAACAGAGAGTATCGTCAAGACATTTCAGTCCCTGCTGCAGATCGCTCAGGTCGAGGGCGGGACTTCCAATCTTGACCTTGCGCCACTGGACCTTGGTGCGCTGGCGTCTACCTTTGCTGAAATATACGCGCCCGTAGCGGAGGAAGACGCGCGGCAGTTGGTTGTGAATGCGCCAGAAGAACCGGTTTGGGTCAAAGGGGATGCGACACTCTTGGGGCAACTACTGGCAAACCTGATCGAAAACGCGCTGCGACACACAGAGCCCGGCATCGAGATTTGCGTCAACATCACGACGACGACCAAAACTGCAACGCTGTCTGTTGAGGATCGCGGGGCCGGTATCCCTGAGGAAGAACGCCAGAATGTATTGCGGCGTCTCTACCGACTGGAGGCCAGCCGAACCACTCCGGGTAGCGGACTGGGGCTTAGTCTCGTTGCGGCCATCGCCGAATTTCATGACGCAGACCTTACGTTGACCTCCGCCAAGCCGGGTTTGAAAGTAAACGTTTGCTTTGATCGCATCGACGCACCGTCGTCAGTTTGATAGAATGCCGCCTTAGTGGAGGACAAAAATATGTCCCAAAAAAAGTGTCAGGAGGTTCATATGTGCACCGCTGCGACGGCTCTTATTTTTGTTTTTCTTTCGTCCATGGCATCTGCGGACGTTAAAGCTGCGGATGCCTGCAAGGCGAAATTGTCGCCAATTGGACAGCAGATCTATGCTGCGGCGCTGGCCCAGAATCCAACAGAGGCGACAGGGCGCGGTATTGTGACCAAGGAGGTTGAAAAGCTGATGAATGAAGGAAAAGTCAGCCTGCTCGAAGGCCGTGAGGCGGGCGAAGCCGCAGGAAACTGCCTGAAGAAGCTGAAATAGGATCATGTCGGGGTCGGCAATGTTGCCGCTTGTCACTGCGTGCAGCGGCTGACAATATGATCTCAAGACAACTAAAAAACGTTATTTGCTAGCGCGCCCCGAATTGAAGACTCTTTTGCGTAAATTGACCTGATCTGCTCCGGGTCGCCCGCAAGGATTTCGAGACGCAAGAAATAGCGGACTGAGAAAAGTGTTTTGGGGGAGGTGCCAGTGGGGCTGCTTGGACGACCGCTAGACAATTACGACTATATGACATTTGCGGCAATTGTTCTGTTGCTGGCAGCTGTCATGGGATTGGTTCTGTTTTTGATGGGGTTGCCGGGCAAGATTGCGCTCAAACGCAATCACCCACATGCCGAAGCTGTCAATATCATGGGATGGATGGGGTTCTTGGCCGTTGTGCCGTGGGTTCACGCCTTTATGTGGGCCTTTCACGATTCAGCTACAATTGACATCCGACGTTTCCCAAAGGCCGAGAAAGATGCTGTTCGCAAAGAGATAGAGCGTCTAGGCGGTAAGGTTGTCGACGAATACAAGGACGGTGACGCGCCGGAGTCACCATCCGATCAAACTCAAAAAACCTAACCAACAAAGAATGCATCTGAAATGGGTATAGCGCTCGGTATTACATTCTTTTACCTGATCTTTGTCTGGTTTGTATTCTTCAAGGCAAAGCTGCTGAAATTCAGCATTGTCTGGGGTATTGTGTCGTTCTGGGTAGGCGCGCATCTGCTACTGATCTTTCTCGTGGCTCTGCGGTTTTTTCAACCTTACACAATCGACAGCCACGTGGTGCGTTCGACCATTCAGATCATCCCAAAGCTGACGCAACCAACGATATTGACCGAGGTTCTGGTGACACCAAATCAATCGGTAAAGAAGGGCGATCCACTGTATCGGTTTGACGACACCATTTATGCACTTGCCCGCAATGCGGCGCAGGCGCAGTTGGTGGCTGCCCAACAGAACGTCAAAATCCTGGAACAGGATGTGATCGCGGCAACCGAGGCTGTTGAGCGGGCCACCGCACAATTGCACTATGCGCAAACGCAGCAAGCACGCTATGAAAAACTGGTTCCGCAAGGGGGCGCGCGTCAGGACGAATTGGACCGCTGGAACGAGCAAGTTGAAGAAGACGAGGCCGCGGTCAGGCAAGCCGATGCAGGGCTAGCAAAGGCGAATTTAGCATATGAATCCAACATCAATGGCGTGAATACAGGCGTCATCCAGGCGCAGGCGCAGTTGGATGAGGCGCAATATTTTTTGGATAACACAACGATCTATGCACCAGAAGACGGTATGATCGTGTCACAGCAGGCTCGGCCGGGCCTTGTTGTAGGTGATGTGCGGTTGGGGGCGATAGCGGCATTCGTCACGGAAGACAAACCATACATTCTGGGCAGCTTTCGCCAGCAGAACCTGAAGTTTGTAAAACCCGGCCAGCCGGTTGAAATCGCACTCGACCTCTACCCCGGAGAGATCCTGAACGGCGAAGTTGAAGCAATCTGGTGGGCGACCGGGCAGGGACAGTATTTGCCATCCGGCAGAGTGCCCAATTTTCTGTTGCCCAAATTACCAGGACATATCGCCGTTCAGATCAAGGTTGACGTCCCGGATGGATATACTTTCCCAGCTGGTGGGCACGCTGCGGTCGCGATTTACACCGGACAGGGCAAGAGTTTTGAATTCTTACGACGCATCAACATTCGCATGTACGCGTTCGCAAACTTTATCAGGCCGCTTGATATTTAAGAGTGAGCGCTGCGTTGGACCGGGGGAACAGAATGTCAGCACCAAACAGGCCAGTCGGACGTTTCGCGCGTTTGTCGATGGTGGCTCTATTGGGCATTCTCGTCGCGTGCACGCCAATTGGCCCCGATTTTGTTCGCCCAAAGTCGGCAGTTGTCAATCAGTGGATCGAAACAAACAGCCCCAGCGCCAGCCAGCAAAGTGGTCTTACGGCGCGCAGCCAACCAGTGGTAAAATGGTGGGAAACGTTCAACGACCCAACCTTGAACAGGCTGATTGCCGAAGCCTACGCCCAGAACCTGTCATTGCAAATTGCCGGGGCGCGGGTTTTGCAGGCGCGCGCGCAACTTGGCATTGCCTTTGGCGAGTTGTTTCCGCAATCGCAAGTTGCCGGCGGATCCCTGTCGAAACGAAAAATCAGCGAAAACCTCGGACCCATCAATGATATAGAACGGTTCATAGATCTCGATACGGAATTTACCACGTCGCAGGTGGGTTTTGATGCCCAATGGGAGCTCGACGTCTGGGGAGCGCAGCGGCGCGGAACCGAGGCCGCCAAAGCCAATCTGGCGGCGCAGGTGGCAAATTATGACGATGCGTTGGTCACTCTTACTGGTGACGTTGCGGCGGTCTACATCAACATTCGCGCCCTGCAAGAGGGACTGGTCATCGCCCGTGACAACATCTCGATTCAACAGACATCCGCCGACCTGGCCGAGCTTCGTTTCAAGAACGGTGTCACAACAGAACTTGACGTTCAGGAATCTAAGTCACTCCTAAACAATACCAAGGCGCTGGTTCCGGCTTTGGAAAGCGATTTGCAACAGGCCAAGAACGGACTGGCTGTGCTGCTTGGTAAACCGCCCTCTCAGATGAAAAGCCTGCTTGGAAATTCGGGCCGGATTCCGCGTGCGCGATCCGGCGTTGCCGTTGGCCTGCCTGCCGAACTCTTGCGTCGGCGCCCCGATATCCGCGCCGCTGAACTGGAGGCGGCCACGCAATCCGCTCAGGTCGGCATTGCACTGTCTGATCTTTATCCGCAGTTCATACTGTCAGGCGCGATCGGTGTTCAGGCGTCCAGCGGCAATGATCTGTTTAGTACAGGCAGTGGCACGGGACTGGTAAGCGCAGGTGTCGTCTGGAACATTTTTAACTATGGCCGGATTAAGAACAATGTGCGCGCCCAGGACGCAGTCTATCAGGCACTCATCGCCAATTACCAGAACACGGTTATCGTCGCCTACTCAGAAGTCGAAAACGCCATGGTTGCATATAAGCAAGCTGGCCGGCAGGTCGGATTCTATCAACAAAGCGTAGAAGCTTCAAAACGTGCGGCCGAAATTGCCGTGAACCAATACCGCGATGGTGCTGCTGATTTCACCCGTGTTCTCAATGCCCAGACCGCACTTTTGCAGTCCGAGGCAAATCTGATCGATGCCCGCGCACAGGTGTCCGAGAACCTTGTCGCGATTTACAAGGGTCTTGGAGGCGGTTGGCAAATACGCAAAGGGCAGGAATTCCTGCCCGAGACCGTGTTGGCCGAAATGGCTTATAGGACCGATTGGGGGGATTTGCTGGAAAAAACTCCGACAAAGGCGAGTTTCAAGTGACTGCGGTGGCTCTGTGTAACTGGATGTGTAAGTTCCGATACGGGGCAGTTGTGAGGTATCGCAATGTCTTCTAGCGGCGTTTCGGACTCTGAATCAAAGATCGTCCGTATCATCGAAAGCCCTGTCTTCAAAGTTGCAATCCCGTTGCTGATTGTGGCGATCGGGATATTCGTACTGCACGAGCTGGCAAGCCATGTCAGCTGGTCGGATGTCAAAGCTGACGCCCAGGATGCCTCCCCCATTGCGTTGCTTGCCTCAGTCGCAGCAACAGGTCTCAGTTTCATCGGGATATCGTTTTACGATATGCTGGCCGTTCAAAGCATTGCAAAGGGCAGGGTGCCGCTGCGCATTGCCGCGGTGGCAGGCGCGTGCGGCTATGCAGTTTCCAATCTGCTGGGGTTTTCGTACCTCACGGGAACGGCGGTTAGATACAGGATCTATGCCTCGCTTGGGCTTGACTTGGGGCTTGTCGCGGGCGTCATTGCAACGTCGTGGGTCGCCTTCTGGATGGGACTTACCGTAATCCTGGGTGGGCTGATCGCATTTCACCCCGCAGGTTTGAATACCGTCATTGATCTGAGCAACGAGGTCGAGACAGCTATCGGCCTTGCACTGCTGTCGGCGATCGTATTGCTGTTTGTCTGGTTGTCCAGGGGAAAACGCCGTCTGGAACTGTTTGGGATGGGCCTTGACCTGCCTGGGTTTAAATTGTCGCTATCGCTGACCGGAGCGGCCTGCATCGATATTCTCGGCGCATCACTGGCGCTTTATGTCTTCATGCCAGCGGATCTGGTACAAAGCTTTCCCTATTTCTTTGTCGTATATATCGCGGCGATCAGCTTTGGCCTGCTTAGTCACGCACCAGCGGGTCTCGGTGTATTTGAGGCGACAATTATTGCGGGTATGGGGGCCTCCGGGCGGTCGGACGTGCTGGCGGCGCTCTTGCTTTACAGGATGATCTACACTGTGTTGCCATTTGCACTTGCGACGCTGGGGCTTGGCGGCATTTGGGTAAAGTCAAACACCGACCGGATCGGATCAACCACCAGCTGGTCCTATAGGATCGCAAAGCCGATTGTGCCGATGATTGCCGCTGGCGTCTCGCTGCTTGCCGGGGCGACGCTGCTGATTTCGGGAAGTCTTCCAGCAGATGTCGCGACATTGCGCACATTGCAGGACGTTCTGCCGTTATCCTTTATCGAGGCGTCACATCTGATTGGCAGCATTGTTGGCCTGCTTCTGATCATCATCGCGCGCGGACTTTATCGCAAACTCTTTCTTGCCTGGCTCATGGCTCTTGGATTGATGGGCATTGGCCTCATCGCTTCTTTGTCAAAGGGGCTGGACTGGGTCGAGGCGATTTCGCTGACCATTTCATTCCTGATCCTGTTGTCGTTCAAATCCGCTTTTTACCGGGTCGATGGTGCATCGGTTTTCAGGCTTAATACAGCCTGGATCATCAGCGTTGCCACATTGCTTGCCGTTACCATCTGGATTGGCGTGTTCGCCTATTCACATGTCGACTATCAGAATGATTTGTGGTGGGAATTTGCGTTACATGGCGACGCGTCCCGGTTCTTGCGTGCTTCCCTTGTGGTGTCGATCATACTGGCCGTGATCAGCATGAACTCGATGCTCCACAATCGCGGTGAGATTACCCGGGCCCAGCCAATCCCGGATCAGGTGCGCACATTGGTTGCGGCCAGTGAAGACGCGGATGCCCAAATCTCTTTGACCGGAGACAAGGCGTTCATTCTGGCTGATGATAATAGCGCATTTCTGGCTTATGCGGACACCGGAACGTCCCTGATCACCTACGGTGACCCCGTGGGGGAAAAGGAGGCTGGTGTGAAACTGATCTGGCAGTTTCGCGAACGGGCCGACAGGGCCGGGCGGCGCTGCGCCTTTTATTCGGTTTCGCCGGAATACATCCCGACCTACCTCGACCTCGGCATGTCCGTTATGAAAATAGGCGAAGTCGCCCGGGTAGACCTGACAGGCTTCACGCTGGACGGGTCGTCCAAAAAGGGCTTCCGGCAAGCCAAGAACCGTGCGGTGCGCGAAGGCTATGAGTTTGAAGTTATTCCGGCCACGCAGGTCGTTGAGGTGCTGCCAGAACTACGCAAGATTTCGGACGCATGGCTGGCCTCAAAGCAGGGAGAGGAAAAAGCCTTTTCGCTGGGTGCTTTTGCCGACGATTATAACAAGTACTTTGACCATGCCGTTCTGCGCAAAACAGATACCGGTGAAATCGCTGCGTTTGCCAACCTGTTTCAGAGCGGCAACAAGAACGAGCTTTCACTGGACCTGATGCGGTACCAACCTGATGGGCAGAACTTTGTTATGGATGCGTTGTTTGCCGAATTGATGCTTTGGGGCGCTAAGCAGGGGTTCCACTGGTTCTCGCTAGGGGCCGCACCGTTTTCCGGCATTGAAAATCACCCATTGGCCTCGTTCTGGAACCGGGTAGGCGGGTTTGTCTATGAGCATGGCGAGCATTTTTATCATTTTGAGGGTCTGCGGTCGTTCAAGCAGAAGTTTGGACCAGTCTGGACGCCCAATTATCTTGCCAGCCCCGGCGGCTTGGCGGTGCCGCGCGTGCTCTATGAAGTGAATGTGCTGGTCTCAGGCGGAATCAAAGGTCTGATAAAGTGATTTCGGGCTTTTCCGATCTTGGGCGGCTGTCCCTTGGAAACGCGGTAATTTGAGCGATGTCAGCCCTCTATAGATTGCCGTTCACTATTGTCTTCCTGTTTCTCATGATCGTTGCCAATTATGCGGCGGGTACGTTTGCAGGTGTATTGCCGGCAACCTCGCTACAAAAATGGGGGATCAGCCATCAGGATATATTGGGCGGAGGTATCTATCGCCTGATCGCCGGAACGTTCCTGTCACATGACTTTTCGATGTTCCTGCGCCAATTCTGGTTTGCCGCGTCCGTCATTGGGTTCTACGAATGGGGGCAGGGGACATTACGGGCGTCTGGAATGTTCGTGGTTATTGATATTCTGGGAACCCTCGTCGTGCTGTTTGCCGTATTGGGCCCGTTGGACGGTGCGCCGTGGGGCGCCTTTCATGGGGTCAGATCGCTGCATGATGTCGGCATGTCTGCGGGCGGTTTTGGCCTGATTGGGGCCATCGCCGCGACGCTGAGATACAAATATGTGACCCTGTTCGCCATCCTCGCAAGTATCGCAGTTAAAGTGATGTTTGATTTCGACGCAATCGCAGATACCGCACATTTGGTGACACTTTTCATTGGTTTCGCCGCTCAAATTTACCTGTTTGAAAATGCATCCAATGCATCAAATTCACTTTGAGACCCAAGCTATTTGCCGCATTCAGTCTGGGTTTGTGCAATCTTGGCGTCGAGCTGTTTCACGTAATCCCCCTACAACATCTTGAGCTTTTGGGGCTCATCTCCCTGGATCAGTCCTAGCAAGGCGCCTGCAGGGGTTATGGCTGCGACATCTTCAAGCTGTTGGTCCTGAGCGTGCGTTTTTTCCGCATTAAGTGCTCGGATGTCGCCTTCAGCTGTGGCGCAGTTGATCGGGTGGGTCATGGGATCAGTTTGCGCCTGTGAAACTTTCGATAGCCCTAACATCGCCGCCACAGAAAATGCAGCGATGAGGATACTCTTTGAGTGCTCAATTTGGTCAAACGTCATATCATTGGTCTCTCTTTGCAGCCATCGCGGTCGCTTGTTCGAGGACTGAAAACAATAGTTTACGACGGAACGAGGTTCGGGTCACATTGCTTCACAGCATATTCACGTTCCCTTGTGGTACGGCTTGTCTGGCTGGCCAAGCCTGCGATGTTAGCACAGTTTCGCTCGGTGTCAGCTTTGATGAAAGTCCCAATTTTGCGCATCCTCAATTCCTTACAACTGCTTTATGTGCTCATGCTCTGGCCCGCACGGTATGCGATCTGGGATTTCTATGATGGCGGCTGGTATTATGCCCAGATAATGTACGATACCGGGATATGGTCGGTGCGCCTTCTCATCCTGACGGTTTCCGTGACACCTGGAACGCTGTTGATCAACCGATTGGGACTGAGCAAGACGGTCGGGCGTTGGCTGTTGCAACGGCGCAGGCATTTCGGGCTGGGTAGCTTCTTATACGGGGCGCTACATCTTATTCACTATCTGATTGAGACGGACAGCGTGCGGTTTGTCCTCGTTCAATCTGTCTGGCTTGAATACGCCGCTGGATGGTTGGCATTTCTGATTTTTTTTGGCGCTGGCGTTGACGTCAAGCAACTGGTCGGCGCGGCAGATGGGTCGCAATTGGAAAGCCCTGCACCAATTGATCTATCCTGCCGCGGCTTTGACGTTTCTGCATTGGTACCTGTTTGATCTTTTTACGGAACGGGTCTTGTTCTGGCTTTTGTTGCTCATTGGGGCCAAGCTGCTTCATTTGGCGCTCCGCCGATTGCCCCGCCACGTCCGCGTCAGCCGAAGTTGACCAAAACAGGTAGATGCAGTGGCAATATTACAGGAATGCACGTTGTCTTGTTCATGGCGCATGGCGCTTGGCTGAACACGCCGGGCAATGTAGAATACAGACGATCAGCATTCCAACAGATGATGAATGACGCCCGGAACCAAATTCTAGCGGCATGGTTGGGAAAACAGCATATACCCCTTGAAAGCGTATCAACTACCACCCATATGCTATGTTAAGCCCATAAACATTAAAAGGGGGACCGAGAGATGGCAAATTACGCAAACCTACCGGCGCCAACACCAGAAGGCGGCCTTAACCGCTATATGCAGGAAATCCGCAAGTTTCCGCTGCTGGAACCAGAAGAAGAATATATGCTCGCCAAACGCTGGGTTGAAGAGCAGGATTCTAAATCCGCTCACCGCATGGTGACGTCCCATCTGCGCCTCGCGGCGAAGATTGCAATGGGATATCGCGGCTATGGATTGCCCCAGGCCGAAGTGATTTCAGAAGCCAACGTCGGCCTCATGCAGGCGGTTAAGCGGTTTGATCCTGAAAAGGGCTTTCGGCTGGCGACTTATGCCATGTGGTGGATACGGGCCAGTATTCAGGAATACATCCTGCGTAGTTGGTCTTTGGTAAAGCTTGGCACAACGTCAGCCCAGAAAAAGCTGTTCTTTAATCTGCGCAAGGCCAAATCCAAGATTGGTGCGTTGGAAGAGGGCGACATGCGCCCCGAAAACGTCAAACGCATTGCGACGGATCTGGGAGTGACCGAGACCGAAGTCATCAGCATGAACCGCAGGTTGTCCGGCGGGGATGCATCGCTGAACGCGACAGTTGGCTCTGAAGGCGAAGGAACCATGCAATGGCAGGACTGGCTGGAAGATGAAGGCGCGGATCAGGCAGGTGATTACGAGGCACGTGACGAATTGGAGACGCGGCGCGAGTTGCTGGCGCAGGCATTGGAAGTACTCAATGACCGCGAGAAAGACATTCTGACCCAGCGACGCTTGTCTGAAAAGACCGTTACTCTCGAGGATCTGAGCGGCCAATACGACGTCAGCCGCGAACGCATCCGCCAGATCGAGGTCCGCGCGTTTGAGAAATTGCAAAAGCGCATGCGCGATCTTGCAAAGGAAAAAGGGATGCTGACAACGGCTTGATCGGCGCAGGCCAAAAAAGGAACCTTGTAGAATTAACTTTCTGCAGGGTTTTTTTGTAGTCTATCGCAACAATCTTACGCTGGGAGTAGCGGTCATCGATGTTTGAGAGGCGCTGAGATTCAGATTGGGCGGCAACTTTTCGAGGTTAAAATCGATTCGAAAGCGAATTAGCTGAATTAAGACGATATTGATGACAATATGTCCGAAGTGGCATCATTGGTTCTAATCTTCGCACAATAACCGGATTTGTGGCTCTCTATTGCCTTATCCTCGTCAAAAATAGATCACGTTCATTGTTTCTGGGTCAGAACATAGTGTTGAATGCCGTGGGCCATGTGCAGGTTACTCGGTTGCAGGAATATCGTGTTAGACAAGGCTGTTGAGCACCTCGCGGTTCATGGGTGCTGCGATTGGCGCTACCGGTAGGGTTGTGAATTCTCACGCAGTTTATCGCAGAGGTCGAAATCGATGCTGTATTCCGTCAGTTTCCGAAGTTTTTTCCTTTGTCTTAGTTCGCTGAAACGTTAAGAATTGTCTTGCCCAACTGGGGGGCGGTGTTTGTAGATCGCAGCGTCTGTCGCACTGAATCTAATCGTAACGATGTGATGAAGAGGCGGAAGACGAGAAAAGTAGCGTAACGATTTTCGCATGAATGGACCAGACAGCACGTTTCGTTTGTTTCATCATGCAAAGGACGATTGCCTGCGTCTACGGCATCCCCGGTGGGGTGCAGTTTTTCAAACGGAACTCCGTGCGTGGTAGTTCTTGGAGTAGTGTGTGTATTAAGAGTTCAAGCCGCTTGAAGAGTTTAGACGGTTTGTAGTGCGAGTATTGGAGTTAATTATGTCGAAAATTTTCGATGCGCCGGCAGTAGTGAAACGGTCTTTTCAAGAGAATTGGCCCGAAAGCAACCAAACAACGAGCAGATCTGGTCACCAATCGCATAAGGCGCAGGTTTCGGTTTTTCTGCGGATGCTCGATGACGACTGTGCAACGTCATATGTGACAAGGATCGCGCCACTGACGCATCTCGGTCCTACGAAAATTTCTCAAGTGGCAGCTTGGTCATGATGCTGGATAGAGCGAGTGTCGCAAGCCCAAGCAAGATTCTTCGACAGGTTGATACGCTTGACCTGACCGGAGCCGGTGAATTCAACAACCCTGGTGGGCGCGTCCTGGTCGACTACGATGCCAACCCAGAGCACGGGACTGTCCGGTTTTTTGATGCGAACGGCATCGAGACTGGAAATTTGCGGTTTGAGAATATCAAAACCGTCATCGAAGATGTTTCAAGCTTTGTTCCGCGCATCCGGATTGCGACACCGAAAGGCGAATTGCCGATTGAGAGCCTGAAAGTGGGCGACAGGGTGATCACACGCGACAACGGCCTGCAGGATATCAAATGGATCGGTCGGCGCTGCCTCACAGAAGAAGATTTGTTGCTCAGCCCGCGTCTGAGGCCTGTGATGATACGCGCCGGGGCGTTGGGCGAGGGGATTCCCGAGACCGATACATTGCTCAGCCCCAATCAGCGTGTACTCGTCCCAGATACCACGGTTGTGGGGGCGCTTGGCGATGGCGCTGTTCTGGTCGCGGCTATTGATCTGTCCGATTTGCCGGGAGTGGAACTCATGGATCCACAAGATACGACATATGTTCATTTGATCTTTGGGGGGCACGAGATGATCCTGTGTAACGGGGGCTGGATCGATAGTTTCCACGCGGGTGATATTAAGTTTCGTGGGGAAGGGAACGCACAGCGACTGGAGTTGTTGGAACTCTATCCCGAGTTGCGAAAACGCGACTTTCTTGTGAGCTATGAATCTAAACAGCGAACATTGAAGAAAAGTTGGGCCTAATAGTCCCTCCGGCGGTTCAAATCGTCCTCAAACGGGTAGATGGCGGCAGGTTTCGTGACTTTCCAACTGCCAAAACCGTTTTTCATAAAACGAGCCAAATTTCTGTTTTGTGTCAAAAAATCGCGATGCGAGGAATGCAGTTTTTTTGGGGAATGCATTAAAACCAATAAGTTGCGACTTTATATTAATCTTATTATTAAGCTTTTGGCATACCGATCACCCTGATTTATTATCAAATGCCGACTAATTTGCTTGATTTTGCCCTGTTTCGATCACGGGTTAGTCCAAAAGTTGTGCAAACCTTATCAGCAGGTAATTGTAGTGTTTAGTTGCGGAGTTAATGATGGAAACGGAAGTTTTAGATAATTCAACTGGTCAATATTCAGTAAACGTGGCTATGCCACAGGGCGAGGATGTCAATGAGACCAACCATGAGTCTGATCGTGACGCTTTCATGCAGAATTCGTCCTCTTGTTTCACCCAAAAGACTTGGATCAAGACCGAACGTGGCGAAGTTGGCGTGCGCCGCCTGAAAGTCGGCGACATGGTCCTGACACGTGATCATGGGTATCAGCCGATCCGCTGGTTGGGGCGCCGCCAGTCGCAGCCTTCTGATATCGAGACGGCAAGGGAACTATGGCCGATCATCATAAAATCATATGCATTTGGTCCCAATTCTCTTCATCGTCAATTGGTGGTGTCTCCAACGCACCGGATCTTGCTTGCTGGCGAGCACGTCCAACGACAGTTCGGCGTCGAAGAAATTCTGGTTGCCGCGCAGGATCTTACCGGAATGCCGGGCGTCCGACGTATTCGTCCTGGCAACCTTGACTATGTCTATTTCATGTTCGATCAGCACGAAATTGTTCTTAGTAACGGCCTATGGACGGAAAGCCACCAACCCGACAAGCCGATGGTTTCGACACTCACGCCTGATCAGCAGGAAAGTTTATACAGGGCATTTCCTAATTTCAAACAACCTAAAGGAATTTCGGATTATCTGGCAGCACGACATACACTGGCCAAAGCTGCTGCAGAGGCGCTGTTGTCGGCATCCTGAAATTAAGTATACCACGCCTCCCAATCTTCGGGGGTGTCCAAATCGATTGTCGCATGATCACTAGGCAAAGCGACATAACGCAAACGCTTAGGATTGGCACGAAGGACTTCTTGCGCGCCCTTGTCGCCCGTCAGTTGTAACAGCCTGTCAAAAAACTCGCGCGGAAATATCACCGGATGCCCCGGTTTTCCGTCGTCAGTGGCGGCACGAAGAATTAAGTCGGGTTCGCGTTTGTGTTCGTCCACCATCCTTTTGAAATCTGAGGTCTTTAATGAGGGCATGTCGGCGGGAACCACCATGCTCGCAGTGCTTCCCGACGGCAGCGACATGATTCCTGTCGCTAAGGAATGAGCCATTCCGTGATTTGCCGTGGGGACCGGGACGCGGATGACGTCAAGCCCGTCAAGCGCCGCATTTCTGGCGTGCTGTAGATCCGGAACGGTTACAAACACTGGCAATTGCGCGTCAAGCAATCGCTTCACCATGATGCGCAGGCAGGGTTGCCCTTGGACTGGCATCATCAACTTGTCTGTACCGCGCATGCGGCTGGATTGGCCGGCGGCGAGGAGAAGGGCGGCTAGGGTCATGCCTGACCTTTCGGTCGCGTTGTTGGATCGTGTAGCACACTATCAAATTAAACCGCTTGATATAGGTACTAATTATTATCCGCGCATCCGCGCGCCGTCTGGGTCAAACAAGGGTGTGGTGATCAACCTAGCGGGACACATCTGGCCGAGGATTTCGATCTCAACCTCTAGATCCGCCACTGCGTGCCCTGTTGGTACGAAACCCAAGGCGACAGATTTTCCAGCAAAGTGCGAATATCCGCCAGAGGTGCAAAAACCCTGAACCTTGCCGTGCAGCCAGATCGGCTCATACGCACTCACATCCGCGTCTTTTGCGTCAACTTCAAAGGCACAAAGGAGGCGGGCAGGGCCGGCGCCTCTTTCGGCCTCGGCGGCAACACGGCCAATGAATTCAACGTTCTTCTTGAAATTTATGAACCGGTCTAGCCCGGTTTCAGCGGCGGTGTAATCCGGCGAAAATTCAGAAAGCCAGCTGCCAAAGAACTTGTCGAGCCGCAGTGACATCATCGCCCGCATACCAAAGGGAACCATGCCATGACCCTGTCCCGCAGACCAAAGCACGTTCCACAAGGCGCGCTGGTCCATAGGATCGCAATAGATTTCGTACCCCAGATCTCCGGTGTAGCTAACCCTCTGCACAATGCAGTCCGTCATACCCACCGTCATTGCGCGGACGTCAAGGAATCGCATGTTGGAAATGTCAGTGCGCGTGCAAGCGGCCAGCACTTTGCCTGCATTTGGTCCGGCAATCTGGAATCCGTTGCGTCGGTCGCTGATGTTCTCGACACTTACACCATCCTCCAGATTCTGAAGGAACCAGCGATAATGGAACGCTTGGGATCCATAAGAGGCCGTCAATTGGAATTCGGCTTTGCACAGGCACGATATCGTGAAGTCCCCGATAAGTTTACCCTTGGGCGACAGCATCGGAGTCAATGAGAGGCGGCCCCGTTGCGGTACACGTCCCGCCATGACCCGATCAAGCCAGGCACGTGCTTTTGGCCCTTTGACCAGAAACTTGCCAAAGTTGTGCACCTCGTTGATCCCAACAGCCGTACGCACCCCATCGACCTCGCGCGCGGTTGCATCAAATGCATCTGAGCGTCGAAACGATGGCGTTTCGTATGCAGGTTCGGTCCCCTGGGCAAAGTAGTTGGGTACCTCAAGACCGAATTGCTGGCCCCAAACGGCGCCCATTCCGGTGAAGATATCATACATCGGGGTCGTGCGATTGGGTCGCGCGGCGGGAAGTTCTTCGTTGGGGTAGGCGACGGAAAACCGGGTCTGATAGTTTTCAATCACTTTGGGTCGTGTGTAGCCGGGGCTGATCCAGCTACCGAAACGGGCGACGTCCATTGCGAATGTATCCCGCTCAGTTTCACCCTCAATCATCCACTGTGCCAGCATCAAACCAACGCCGCCTCCCTGCGAGAAACCCGCCATAACTCCACAGGCCGACCAGTAGTTGCGCTGGCCTGGTATCGGCCCGACCAGCGGGTTGCCGTCAGGGGCAAAGGTGAATGGTCCATGGATCACCGATTTCACCCCGGCAGTTTCCAGAACGGGAAAGCGTTTGTAAGCGAAAGTGATGCTGTCTTCGATCTTGTCCAAGTCGTCAGGCAGCAGTTCATGACCAAAGTCCCAGGCGGTGCCGTCAACCGCCCAAGGTTTGCAGGTTTGTTCGTAAAATCCGATACATAGACCGCGACCTTCTTGTCGCAGATAACTTTCGCCTGCTGGGTCCATCACGTGGGGGTGTTCGTTTTCGGCCTCATAAATCTCGGCGATTTCATCGGTAACGATGTATTGATGCTCCATGGGATGCAGCGGTAAGTATATACCCGCCATTGCCCCAACCTCGCGGGCCCAAAGACCTGCTGCATTGACAACATGTTCCGCATGCACTGTACCCTTGTCGGTGACGACATCCCAAGTCCCATCTGCGCGCTGACTGGTTTCGCGCACCATGCAGTGGGTTTCAATCGTGGCCCCGCCCATGCGGGCCGCCTTGGCATAGGCTAGTGTTGTGCCGGACGGATCAAGGTGACCGTCCAATGGATCATAAAGTGCTCCGATGATTCCGTTGGTGTCAGTGATTGGTGCAATCTTGCGGATTTCTTCGGGACCTACAATTTCGGTTTCAAGGCCCATGAAGCGATGTTTGGCCCGCTCGGCCAGCAGCATGTCAAATCTATCCTGATTGTCGGCAAGCGTGATGCCCCCCACATGGTGAAGGCCACAGGACATGCCGGTAATCTCTTCGAGTTCTTTGTAAAGCCGGATGGTGTAGCCCTGTAGAGCGGCCATATTGGTGTCACCGTTCAACGTATGAAATCCGCCAGCTGCGTGCCAGGTTGATCCCGACGTCAAATCTGAACGCTCCAGCAACAGAACGTCCGACCAGCCGAGTTTTGTCAGATGATACAGAACTGAAGCGCCGACAACGCCCCCTCCGATGACTGCAACACGGGTCGTGGAATTCATTAGCGGTCTCCGGGCAATGGTTTTGCCCTCAGGATTGTGCGCAGTGTGGTGTAAGGCAAGTCCGTTTACGACGAAACATGTCGTTCTCATTGCCGGTCGCGTCTTCACTGACCCTTAGCAAACCGATGTCAGAACCACGCCTGCACATTCATGCAAATCGGGCCTGACAGCACCAGATAGCCGCTTGACGCCCCGGTCCACTTCCCCTATCCCGCATTTCACGCGCGGTTGTAGCTCAGTTGGTTAGAGTACCGGCCTGTCACGCCGGGGGTCGCGGGTTCGAGTCCCGTCAACCGCGCCATTTTCCAAATCCGCAAGGCTGCCTGATTTGGAAGAGGTGTGCGCCAGTTCGACGTTCGAGAAATGATGTTCCAAAGCGCATTCTCCCAGACCGCGATCCAATCAGATGCTTGCTTAAGATGGGTGAGTAGAACTAACTGTGATGCAATAGCTCTGCCGCGACGGAAATTAAGGAATAAACCATGCTGCATAACGATCAGATGAGCCAATGGGATCGCGAAAACTTCTTTCACCCGTCGACCCATCTTGCCAAACATGCGCGCGGCGATATGCCGACCCGTGTTATTTCGGGCGCACAGGGTGTGTTCATTGAAGATCGCGATGGTAAAAAACTGTTGGACGCTTTTGCTGGCCTATACTGTGTGAATGTCGGATATGGTCGCGCGGAAATTGCCGAGGCCATTGCGGCACAGGCACACCAACTGGCCTATTACCACGCCTATGTCGGCCATGGCACCGAAGCGTCCATCACGCTGGCAAAGATGGTGATTGATCGTGCACCAAGCAATATGTCCAAAGTTTACTTTGGGTTGGGCGGTTCGGATGCCAATGAAACCAACGTTAAATTGGTCTGGTACTACAACAATATTCTGGGTCGGCCTAAAAAGAAAAAGATCATTTCGCGTTGGCGGGGTTATCACGGATCGGGTCTTGTCACGGGCTCCCTGACCGGGCTTGAACTGTTCCACAAGAAGTTCGACCTGCCCCTGAATCAGGTTATTCACACCGAAGCGCCGTACTATTTCCGCCGCGATGATCTTGATATGTCCGAGACCGAATTTACCGCTCATTGCGCGCAGAAACTGGAACAGTTGATCGAAAGCGAGGGCGCCGAAAATATCGCTGGATTTATTGGTGAGCCGGTCTTGGGCACCGGGGGCATTGTGCCGCCGCCAAAGGGTTATTGGGCCGCCATTCAGGCGATTCTGAAAAAGCATGATATTCTGCTTATTGCGGATGAGGTTGTGACCGGATTTGGTCGCATCGGATCGATTATGGGATCGACTCACTATGGCATGGAGCCCGATATAATCACCATCGCCAAAGGGCTGACTTCAGCCTATGCACCGTTGTCGGGTTCCATTGTGTCAGACAAGGTCTGGAAGGTACTCGAGGACGGTACCGACGAGTTCGGTCCCATCGGTCATGGCTGGACCTATTCGGCACATCCGATCGGGGCGGCGGCGGGTGTGGCAAACCTGAAACTGATTGATGATCTGAATCTGATTGAAAACAATAAAATCATCGGTGACTACCTCCGCGCAGGACTTGTTGAGCGGCTGGCGGATCACTCCAATGTCGGCGATATTCGCGGCGTTGGCATGTTGGCTGCGATTGAATTTGTCGAAGACAAACGCAGCCGTAAATTCTTTGATGCCGCTGCTGGAAAAGGGGCGCAAGTCGCTGCCGCCCTGGCGGCCAAAGGCGTCATTGGGCGGGCCATGCCACAAGGTGACATACTTGGGTTCGCGCCGCCCTTCTGTCTGACAAAGGAAGAGGCCGATATTGTAATCACGGCCACCGAATCTGCCGTTCGCGAGACTTTTGGTTGACGACAAAGGACGTGAACGAGACTAAACTGCCTCGCTTCTGCGCAGTGCACCCATCAGACCAAAAGCTACACTGGCCAAGACAAAAATCCCGATCGCCAGAGGCAGGGGAGTGCCGTCGAAGGCTAAGCCCAGTGGTACCGCGATAGCGGCAGACAGAACAGTTGAAACTGCGCCCATCACGGAGGCGGCCATACCGGCGATATGCCCCATCGGTTCCATTGCTATGGCGTTCAGGTTGCCAATTGTCATACCCATCATAAAAAACAGTGTGAACTGCCAGAAAACAAACGCAGCAAATAGAATGGGTTGGGCAGGGGCGGCAAGTGTCACCGCGACCATACATCCAGAAATAACAACCTGTGTAATCAAGGCAACGGAGACCAGACGCCGCATGCCGACTCGAATGACGAGCGCCGCATTCAGGAACCCCGCTGTACCCGCTAACAGCGCTATACCGCCGAACCAGAATGGAAACTGGGCACCATGCGCGAATGTAATGTCATATATCTGCTGCACTGAGTTAAGCATTGCAAAGAGCATGCTGAAGATCAGGGTCTGCACAGCGATCGAAGCACGAACAGCCGGATGCGCGAACGCCTCTTTTGCTGCAGCCCAAAGCAAAGGCGGCTGAAATGGTCTGCGGTCTGAAACTGCCAGCGGTTCGCGTAATCGCAACGACATCCAGATGATGCTGATCAGCGAAAACAGTATGAATGCCGCAAAAATTCCGCGCCAGCCAAACCCGGCAATGATGCCAGCGCCCATCAACGGCGCAAAAGCCGGCGCCAGCGTAAAGATAACCATGACAAAGGACATCAGTTTTGCCATTTCGCGGCCTGCATAGAAATCGCGGATCACCGCTATGGTTGCGACACGTGGCCCTGCTGCGCCCAGTCCTTGTGCAACACGCGCTGCCAGGACCCATTCAAGCGAACTGCTATACCATGCTACGGCCGCACCGATGATATAAAGCGCGCCGCCCCAAAGGATGATCGGTTTGCGTCCAAACGCATCCGACAAGGGGCCAGTAAAAGCCGTGCCAAGCCCCATGCCCAGAACAAACGAAGATACGATAAGTTGCGCCTTGTTCAGATCGTTGGGGCTTAGTTCGGTTCCGATTTCGGGCAAAGCGGGAAGCATGGCATCAATGGAAAATGCCGTCGTTGCGACCATCATTGCGCACAGCATGATGAATTCAACGCGGCCCATGCCGCTGTCCTTTGGATCGGTCATGGGGGCGATCCGTCAACTGTTCCGAGCCAGGGCAAAGGTGTCCCTGGACCGGATATCAACCTCGGAACCCGGAGGTCGGAGATTTGCATTAGGTTTCTGTTCCCTGAAATTCAGCTATGACGCGTGCCCACAGATCGGGCGGTTGGGCACCGGGGACGGCATGTTTACCGTCGACGATAAAGGTGGGGACCGAATTGACCCCCATCTCGCGGCTGTGCGCGTCGCGCGCACGTATGTCGTCCACATCAGAATCCGACCTGAGGAGGCGCATGACAACCGAGGCATCCATACCAATGCTGTCGGCTACGTCAGATAGAATCTCGGCGTTACCAATATCGGAGCCCTCAACAAAATAGGCCTGAAACAACTGCGACACGGCGGCCGTTTGGCGTCCCTCAATGCCGGCCCAATGGATAAGGCGATGCGCATCCAACGTATTAGGCGTGCGTTGCATCGCATCAAAGTTAATTGTCAGACCGGCATCCTTGGCGTGTTGCACAACCGGCGCATACGCTGCCACCGCACCGTCTTTTCCGCCAAACTTGCCCTCCAGATAAGCCCGACGATCCATACCGTTTGCGGGCATATCCGGGTTTAGTTGAAACGGGTGCCATTCTATTGTGAATGGATGATCCGGATGATCTGCCAGCGCCTTGTCCAGATAGGATTTTCCGATGTAGCACCAAGGGCAAATCGGGTCAGACATGATATCAAGTTTTATCATCGGAGGCCTCAAAATTGGCGCGCAGGGCGCGGCGCAATAGCTTGCCGTTTGGCCCGGTCGGCAGGTTTGGTAGATGGACAAAGACGCGGGGCTGCTTGTACCGCGCCAGTCTGTTCTGGGCATAGCGCCGTAGGGCGTCGTCGTCCAGCACCTTTGCACCCGTATAGAACGCAGCAACGATACGGACATCCTGTTTTGCCAGAACGTCCGTCACGCCGATTGCGTCAATGCCAGGAAAACCAGACAGGGCCGCCTCGACCTCCAGCGGAGAAACCCGGTAGCCCCCCGCGTTCATCATGTCATCTGCGCGACCAAGGTAAGTAATTTGACCGTCAGCCGACATGGCACCTTGATCTCCGGTCAGGAACCAGTCGCCCTGCATGCGATCAGCGGTTTCTGCTGGGGCGTTCAGATAGCCCAGCATCAACCCCGGATCATCGCGATGAATGGCAATTGTGCCTTCTTCACTGATTTTTACCGGCCCCGAGTCGTCCAGTACTGCGACCCGACGCCCGACTTGCGGTGCGCCTAACCCACCGCCACGGGCCGGGGACGTGGGGCTCGATGAAATGAAGGTCGAGCATTCCGACATACCGTAGGCCTCATATACCTCTGTGCCGGTTGCGGCCCGCCATGCGTTGCGAAGGCGGAGTGGTAGCTTTTCTCCGGCGCTAAGCCCATGCCGCAGGACGGGTCCTTCAATGGCTTTATTCTGCATGAGGATTTTTCGGTAAACCCCTGGTGCTGCGGCGAAAATGGTGGCACTTTGTTCAGAAATCATCCGGGGAATGTCCCCGTGTTCACACCCATTTCCCGGAATCAGGGATGTTGCACCCAAGGTCCATGGATCCAATAGACCGGTGCCCAGTGTGTAGGTCCAGTTGAAGGCGCCAGCATGCAATAGGCGGTCATCGTGTCGCAGATCATACCATCCTTGCAGCATCATCTGGCGCGCCCAAACTGCGCGGTGCGCATGGGCGACAGCGCGCGGTTTGCCTGACGTGCCCGATGTATAGACGATATAAGCGAGGCGGTTAGGGTCCCCGTAGTCATACGGGGCGCTGTCTGGTGAGGGTTTCCTTTGATAAAAGGTCCGCAGGTCCGATGTCGAGAGGGTCAGGTCATGATCCGGACAGGCAACTGAAGGGTCGCGAAGAATGGCTGCTGGTGAAATATCTGATATGATGGCGCTGACTTCCAACTCCGTCAGCTGCGTTGATGTAGGAATTGGAACAAAGCCAGCCGCAATACAACCGAGATAGGCAATGGGAAAATCTACGGAATTACCTATCCGCATGAGGACCCGCGCACCGCGGTCCAATCCCATGTTCTGCAGCCCGGATGCTGTGCCGAGAACGGCCTGTTCCAGTTGACTATAGGTCCAGTTCTCGGTGCCATCCCGGTGTAGAATGGAAAGCGCTGTCTTGTTGGCGTTGGCGGCAGCCGGACCCAGGACATGGGCAGCCAGATTAAATGGAACCGGGCACGGCGGCGGCGGCCCCTGATCAAAGATGGATAGCATGGGCTACCGCTAGACGTCAGAAGCGGGTGTTGCAAGTAGCGCGCGGCAGTTCTCTCTACGGGCACCAAAAATATTCCGCTGATCATAAAGCCGTAGTAAACGGTTAAACGCTGATGGCCCGATAAAAAGCAAAAGACGTCGGGCTGAAATAGTAGGCCAGGGCTGGCGCATGACGCCAGCCGCCAATGGTATATCTCGGGTGCAAATATTCCCGGGTCAATTCAGCGAATTTAGTCCAAACACGTTGCCTTCTGTGTCCTGACACAGAGCGACCCAGCCAAATTCGCCGATGGAAAACTTCTGTCGGATCACCATACCGCCGGCATCTGACACGCGAGACTCTTCGATCGAACAATCTTTTGTAGAAAAGTAGACAATGGTACCGCCGACTCCGGGAGCGGAATGTTCGGATTTTGTCAGAGCGCCTGCCGCGCCATATGCGCTCATGTCGGCCGGAAAACTCATCATTTGTGTTTCGCCGGTCGGGTCGCCCATCGGTTCCAACTTGCGGTCCAGCACAGTTTCATAAAATAAAACTGCACGTTTCAAATCGCTGACGTAGATGTCAAACCATCCGATTGCGTTCGTAACTGACATATTCAACTCCTGTTTTGGTCGATAATGCAGTTCACTTAGCAAGGGGTGATTAGCGTGTATTGTAGATTTCAGACATCAAACTTCCGGGCATATTTGCCGGGCGTATAGCCAGTGGCATTGCGGAATGAATGGATGAAATGGGATTGATCAGCATAAGAAAGGGAAGGGTCGCCGAGTAGCGATTGTTGCAGACGCAGAACTTTGAGAAAATCATGTGGCGCAAAACCAGTGGATCGTTTCAGGGTGCGTTGTAACTGGCGTGTAGACAAACTGCAGAACGCCGCCATGTCTGACACTGAATAGATGTCCTCCATATGCTGAAATATCTTTTCAGTCACCGGATTTGCGACCACTAAATTGCGCGCAATCAATTCTTTCACAAATTGTGACAGTACCAATTGCTGCGCGGCAAAATCCCGGTTGGACAAGGCGCGATTTGTCGCGATTAGCGGAAGATCACCCAAGTAAGGGGTATCAATCATGCCATGGCCTACCAAATCGGGCTGCTCCTGCCAGACGCCGGGCAAGAATCGAATGTTGGTAAAGTGAAACGCCTTACCCAAATTCAATTCCTCAGAGGATGCCCGCAATTTGGTGATGCCGGCGATCCTCGTGTCCAGCCGGTCAAAGACTACGTAGGTGCAGGCATCTGGCAGCGCATGAAATCGGTAGTCCTGGGGAAGCGGGGAGTCGGTTCTGATTTCCAGAAAACGGTGAACGATTCCGCGCAGATGTTCTGGTGGTGCGGCCTCTGCAAACTGGACTGACAGTACGTTTTTGGTTTTGCCGTTTCCCTTTGGATCATACATCTCTGACCTGCTTCTCATTCTAGGGCCTGACGTGCAGTGCGGGCATATCTGATCACCGGAATCCAAGCCAAGAGGGCATGGCTAGGTCAGTGCGGTTCATACCACCAAAGTTCGGGCATAAAGCTTGGACCATCGCCATAAACCGGCAAGTTTTTCGGAAACTTGAGTTCCTTTGCATGTGCGATGCGGCCCACATTGAACTGCCAAAAGGGAATGACATAACGCCCAGTTGTCAGGACTCTATCCAGCGCCTGTACGACGGCAATAAAGTCCTCCCGGCTCGTTGCGGTCAGCAATTCATCAATCAGACTATCCACTGCGGGGGATTGCAAACCCATCAGGTTTCTCGAACCGGGCGCTTCAGCACTATTCCCGCCCCAATAGAACCTTTGTTCGTTGCCTGGAGACAGAGACAGATCGCGCCGGAAGTAGGTCATGTCAAAATCGAAATTGTTTGTGCGTTCTGTGAACTGCGCATTGTCGGTGGTTTCAATCCTGACACTCATGCCCAGCCTTTCAAGTGCTTCGACATAAAGCGATGCGATCGACTGTGTTTCTGTGTCGCCCTGATTGATCAGGATGGTGAACTGAAGCAGTTCGCCGCTGGCATTCCGCAAAACGCCGTCGTTCACGTCCCACCCTGCCTCCGCCAACAGAGCAGAGGCGCGGCGCAAGTTAGTGCGATTTCGGGCTGATCCGTCACCTTGAGGTAGTGCATAGCCGTCTAGCGCGGCAGAGGGCAGGCTGTCTGCAAAGGGTAGAAGCAATTCCGCAACACGCCCTTTTGCAGGACCGGGCTCCATCGCGAGTTCAGAGTTCGAGAAATAGGAGGTGATGCGCGGCTGCGCGCCGCCGGTGAAGGTGTCATTAATGAATTCGAAATTAAACGCATGGATCAATGCATCTCGCACGCGCGCATCGTCAAAGGGTACACGTCTTGTGTTCATCACGAAGCCGGTCATGCCAGACGGTTTGAAATGCGGTATCTCCGATTTGACCACATCCCCACGGGCTGCGGCGGGGAAGTCATAATTACTGGCCCACTTTTCGGCATTGAATTCGCGAAGCGCCGTTAACTCTCCCGCCTTGAACGCTTCAAAAAGCACTGAGCTGTCACCAAAAAAATCGATACGGATTTCATCAAGATTATTGGTGCCGCGGCGAAGGGGAAGATCATTGCCCCAATAATCTGGATTGCGTGTCAGCGTCACATACCGCCCTCCTTCATAATCCGTCACGCTGTAGGGCGCGCTGCCAATGGGGATGTCAGACAGACCACCATCGGCGAACTCGCGCCCTTCCCATTGGGACTTTTTCAAAATTGGACGCATTCCGGCGATCAAAGCAAGTTCGCGGTCGACTGTGTTGAAAGTGATGCGCACCTTTCCCGGTTCAGGAGAGGTAATAGAATCGATTTTGCTGTGCAACCCCAGATAACGGGGGTGGCCCTGTGTTCCGAGGGTTTGGTAGGACCAGATCACATCTTCTGTGGTGACCGGGCTGCCATCAACGAATCGGGCTTCCGGACGAAGCTTAAATTCGACCCATTCGCGATTCGGGCCGACCTCAAGCGATTCGGCCAGAAGACCATAAAGGGTGAACGGTTCGTCCAGACTGCGGCCCATAAGGGATTCATAAGCAAAGAAACGAAGTTGCCAGGGCGGAGTGCCTTTGCGCTGAAATGGATTGAGGCTGTCAAAGCCGCCTGTATTGCCCAAGACAATCCGTCCGCCCTTTGGGGCATCCGGGTTTGCGTAAGGCAAAGACACAAAATCCGGTGGTAGGTCGGGTGATCCATACATAGCTATGCCATGAAGGGGCTCAGCCGAACTTGTGACGGGAACTATGAGAGGTATTAAAAGCAGCGGAGGAATAAGGAGATTGCTGCAAATCTTCCTGAAATAGACCAAGCCCATTTTAACCATAATCCCACTCTGCTCTTGTGTTGTTAAGTCGGAGGGTAGCGAGGGTTTCAAGTCTTTTCAAACTTTTAGCTTGGATGCTGGCGCGTTAATGTTTATAAGGAAGGCACTGCTCGATAGGTTTCTTGCCTGTATGAAACCTGCCTCAATAACTTTACGCCCGCTTCGCGCGGGCGTTTTTTTTTACCAGGCTGATCTTGAAGTTGAACGTATCCAGCG
This sequence comes from Paracoccaceae bacterium, assembly GCA_039969355.1. Classification (GTDB taxonomy): domain Bacteria; phylum Pseudomonadota; class Alphaproteobacteria; order Rhodobacterales; family Rhodobacteraceae; genus JL08. The sequence continues at coordinate 213,519 of JBDVOA010000031.1, read as the reverse complement.
AAACGGCTGTGTTTTATGGGCAATGTGACACGTAAAAGCTAATCGCGCAGTTGCCGCTTAGGCGATCGCGTTGGGCGCACAGCGGAGGCGGTGAGGCGCAGAATCGGGTCCAAAAGAGATTCGCAATACCAGCAGTTGGCGCGACGTCAGTGAATGGCCCAAGTTACAAGGAATGCCCCGAAAAGAAGGTATTGGACGCGGAACTGAATGTGAATTCGGATCGATAAAGCTTTGGAGTGCTTCAAATATAAGTGCGTATTAGCGGTTTATCTTGCACCTGCAGCATGAGAGACTGCGCGCAGCACGAAAAACAGACACAGAGCAGAGGTTATTCACATGACTTTATCAGGCAAAACAGCCGTTATCACAGGCTCCAATTCCGGCATCGGCCTTGGGATAGCAAATGAATTGGCTAAGGCGGGCGCCGATGTTGTACTGAATTCTTTTACGGACAGCGATGACGACCATGCGTTGGCGGTTGATATTGCAAAGCGATGTGGTGTTACGGCCCGGTATATTCAGGCAGATATGTCCCAAGGGGATCAATGTCGGGCATTGATAGAAAAGGCGGGTGCATGTGACATTCTGATTAACAACGCCGGTATTCAACATGTCGCGCCAATTAATGAGTTTCCAACTGAAAAATGGGACGCGATCATCGCAATCAACATGAGTTCGGCTTTTCACACAACTGCTGCGGCATTGCCGATGATGCGTGCGGCGGGCTGGGGCAGGGTCATTAATATCGCATCGGCGCACGGATTGCGGGCCAGCCCGTTCAAATCAGCCTACGTGACGGCCAAACATGGCGTGGTTGGGATGTCCAAGGTGATCGCGCTGGAAACCGCGCGCGAAGCGATTACAGCAAACACCATTTGTCCGGGATATGTGTTGACCCCGCTGGTCGAATCTCAGATTCCCGATACCGCCAAGGAATACGGGATCTCGGAAGACGAGGCGATTGAAAAGGTTATTCTGCTCAAGCAACCGTCCAAGGAATTTGTGACAGTGGATCAGGTGGCGGGAATCGCACTATTTCTGTGCTCTGACGCAGCGGCGCAGATTACCGGAACATCCATTTCGGCCGACGGCGGGTGGAGCGCGCAGTAACAATGGTAAAGCGGATCAATGTCGCGCTGCAGGGCGGCGGTGCGCACGGGGCGTTCACCTGGGGTGTTCTCGATCGACTTTTGGACGAAAAAGACATCGAAATTGCCGGTATTTCCGGAACTTCAGCCGGTGCTTTGAATGGGGCCGCGTTAAAGGCCGGCATGATCCATGGTGGCCGCACAGGCGCACAGGAAAATCTGGATTGGCTATGGGGCAAGATTGGCGCCGTTGATAACTCGCTCTTGACCAGTTGGATGGCAGGATCTGGTCCAGCCGCTGTTTCGCACGCGCTTGAACACTCGCTACCCTATATGATGATCGATACCTGGACGCGTATGGTGTCGCCCTATAGCTACGGGCCGTTTTATACCAATCCATTGCGCACTATCGTTGATGAGTTTGATTATGAGTGCATCGCGTGTATCGACGAAGGTCCCGAATTGTTCATATGCGCGACGCGCGTGCGCAATGGTAAAGTGCGCGTGTTCAAAGGCGAGGACATCACGACAGACGCTATTCTGGCCTCAGCCTGCCTGCCTACTATGTTCAGGGCCGTCGAATTTTTTGACACCGAAACCAAGCAGGTCGAGGCGTTCTGGGATGGGGGATACACTGGCAACCCGGCACTTTTTCCGTTGTTTGAAGGAGACTTGCCGGACGACATTGTCATCGTCAATATCAATCCTCTGGAACGAAAGGAAGTGCCGCGCACGCCGCAGCAAATTCAAAACCGGATCAACGAAGTCAGCTTCAATTCATCTTTGTTGCGCGAATTGCGCGCCATCGGATTTGTTCAGCGGCTGTTGACCGAAGGCAAGCTCAAGCCTGGTGAGATGAATCGGGTTCTTGTACATATGATCGCGGACGATGAACTGATGAACGAATTGTCGGTCGCGACCAAAACACTTCCTAACCCCTACATCCTGAACGAACTTAAGAAGGCCGGTCAGCAGGCGGCTGAAAGGTTTCTTTCAAAGCACAAATCCGCCCTGAACGAACAAAGCACAATCAAGCTGGAAGATATGTTTAACTAGTCGTCTTCGGGTGGCGGTAGCGTCGGGTCTTTGCCGTTGGGATAAACAAGACCGGCTGAAATCACCAGCTTTGCTGCTTCTTCAACCGTCATATCTAGTTCGATCACGTCCTCTGTTGGCACAAACAGCAAAAAACCCGAGGTTGGGTTCGGTGTGGTCGGCAGAAAGATCGACAAGAGTTCGCCGCTGGTTTCAGCTCGCCTGGCGATCTCGCCCTTGGCGGTGGTGGACACGAAACCGATGGCCCAGATACCCTTGCGTGGATATTGGATCAGGCAAGCCTTTTCAAAAGATCGCTCTGACTGCGCAAATACAGTTTCCGAAATTTGTTTGATCCCGGAGTAAATAGAGCGCACCACCGGCATCCGTTCAACAACGCTCTCACCAAATCGGATCAAAGAGCGGCCGATAATGCCTTTAGCCGCCCAGCCAACTATGACTGTGAAGATCAGGAAGATGAAAACACCAACCCCACGCAGATTGATGCCAATGTATTGTTCTGGGCGGAACTTGGATGGCACCAGAGGCAGGACAAATCCATCAATCCAGCCAACCACGGCCAAAATCAACCAGATCGTCAGGCCGACAGGAGCGATAACGATAAGACCGGTAAGAAAGGATGCGCGAAGGGCTGCAAACGGCCGGGGTTTGCGCACGGGCTCCTTATCATCAAATGGGGTGTTCATCGCATGTCCGTTTGCCTTTGCCACCGCTACTTATGGCTTTTGACGGGGCACTACAATGATCTGCGTTTAAAGAAACGCTATTGGAGCACGGCGGGACGTTTAACATTTGCGTTAACAACCAATTCAGCTTGTTCAAAAATGCATAGCTGCCGCTCATGAAGCGCGCTGCGAATGTCTCAAAGGAGCACGAATTGACCATCGCTCCAAGCCGAGCAAATGTCGGCATGGCTGAAATCCCGCACTGATTGGGCCCGATTCAAATAATTTGCTGTCGTAGGTAAGTGGACGCCTCTCAGACGCTGTAGACGAAGGTCCGCTATTCCATCCTTGTCGAAAATCGCAAGAAGTCATAAACTAAAACCGTTCCAATATACTTGGGAACATAAGAATGCATTATGATAGCGCTGGATAAGAAATGCCAATTTCAGGTCGAGTATTTCGCAACTGAACAAACATTTGTGGCCGATGTTGTGCGATTAGCACTGTGTGAACCGAAGTGACCTAAAATTTGTTGCTGGGCGTTCATCTCGACGCATCAAAATGGTGGATTGACGTACTGTTTCTTTAGCATCGGAGCTAATCATGAAACGTTTGATTTTACGCTTTTCGGGGCCGGTCGACCGATCGACAGTGCGGCGTCTTCGCAAAAAACTGTCCAAAAGTTGGATCGTCACAACCTTATTGGCGGTGGCTTTGTATGCCGCTGCAGCGACTGAACCCAACCTAACCGGCACCTGGCTTGATCCATATGATCCGAACTCTGAACTTGAGATCACACATATTGGTCGCAAGGTGACTGCCGTATTCGCTGAGGTCTCCAATTTCACTGCCGACGGTATCTTTAGTTTCAAGAAAGGCGATCACAGCTTTTCTGCAAAGCATACCGGCAATCGAGCATTTGACGGAACAATCGAACTCCGTTGGCCGAAAGCCGTAATCGATAGTTGTAAGTATCCTGACAACACTATGTCGCGCGAACTGAGCTTCACGGCTTCAGCGGATTTCCAGACGCTTTTTGTTCGGTACGTTTATGACAGAGTGACCTACAAACGATTCGCCCCTCACAACTGTAGGCGAATTCAACCCAGAACCAAGACCTACAGATTAGTCCGCAAAAACTGATTCTCAGAAAGGATTATTCCAATGAATGCCACAAGTGCACTTGTCCTTATCATGATACTGGCCTTCTCGACGGATCGGCTGGCAAAGGCCATCTTGTTTGGCCTCTCTTATGCCCCTCAATGGAAACGGCATCTTCGTGACCCGGAACTGATTTCGAACAAGATCGAGAAATACAAAATGAAGCGGCGTTACTTGATCGCATATGCCGTAATTTCGGGGGTAATCGCCCTGTTAGCGGTCTGGTGGTTCCCTGAACTGCGCATTATCGGCATCATTCTGCGAGGGGATCCGTCACCCTTCATTGATATCGCAATCAGCACTCTGGTGATCATGGGTGGATCTGATCTTGTAGGGCGTATCGTCCAAATCTCTGGTATTGGCGACATTGGGCCACAATCAGGTGCAGGCAGGCAAACAGAAGCGGATAGGCCCATGGAAATTCATGGCCGTTTGGTCCTTGAAAAAGATCCAGATAAAGTAAACGCTGAGCCGCTGGAGACAAGTACAGCCTAGTTAACCAACAATGCGGCAATCAGAGAACCGTCAATGAAGGCCTGCCGAAAGCAGCCATTGGTTCAGCCGCAGTGAAAGCCAGCCAAGTCTGCGTTGGCGGCATTATCACAATGACCCACGGGACCGGTTGATCTTGGATAAGGATTAAAGGCGGACATGTATGGCGGGATTCAGAAATTCATGTCCGTATGAGTCAGAGTTACACCCCCCGTGGTTAGTCGGCAGGCATAGCGCCCAAAGCGTGAGCGATTCTTGCTCCCAACCGGGCATTGTTGAGGACCAGTGCGATGTTTGCCTCCAGCGATTTTCCATCGGTCAATTCATAGATACGCTGAAGCAGGTAGGGCGTTACGGCCTTGCCGGTGATCTTGTGGTGCGCTGCATCGTCGAGCGCACGAGTGATCATCGGGGCCAGAGTGGTGGCCGGGATTTCGTCGCTTGAGGGGATTGGGTTGGCAATCAGTTGTCCACCCGGCAGGCCAAGCGCGGCACGCATTCGGTGAGCGCTTGCAATCTGATCCGGGCTATCCATGCGCAAAGGGGCCGTCAGCCCGGACCGAGCAGACCAAAAAGCGGGAAGCTGATCCTGACCATAGGCAATCACCGGCACTCCAAGCGATTCCAGGACTTCAAGGGTTTTTGGCAGATCAAGGATCGCCTTAGCACCGGCGGCAACAACCGTGACAGGGGTTTGGGCCAGTTCGTTCAGGTCCGCCGAGATGTCAAAATCAAGTTCTGCCCCGCGGTGCACGCCGCCGATGCCGCCGGTCGCAAAGACCTCTATTCCCGCAAGACGTGCGCTGATCATTGTCGCGGCTACGGTCGTGGCACCTGTACTGCCACTCGCCATACAGGCTGCCATGTCGGCGCGTGAAAGTTTGGCGACATTTTTGGCCTGTGCCAGCGTTTCCAACTGTTCCGGGCCGAGCCCGATGTGCAACTTCCCGTCCAGAACGGCGATGGTTGCAGGTGCGGCATTGCCCTGACGAATGGTGCCCTCAACCTGCCGGGCCACTTCTAAGTTTTGTGGATAGGGCATGCCATGTGTAATGATTGTACTTTCCAGCGCGACGATGGGGGTGCCGTTACCCTGAGCTGCAGCAACTTCGTCTGAATAGATCAGGTCGATCATAGAGGTGTCTCTCCGGAAACGTAGGTGGCTGCAGCGTAAAGCGCGCGGGACAGGGCTTCGGTGCGATCCGAACCGGCGTATTCTGCGGCAATGTGCGCTGCCATAAAAGTATCACCCGCACCGGTGACACGGGTCACCAGTACCGGAGGTGGCGTTTGGGTCAGAATGCCATCTCGGCAGCCCTCTGACGCATCATTTCCGCCATCCGTAACCAGAACCCGTAGCGCTCCGCGTGCCAGCAGTGCCTCCGCGGCTGCGTGTGACGATTGAAATTCTGTGTGACAAAGCAGCCCGGCCTCTTCAAGATTCACGTAAAGCACTCCGCGTTTGCGGGAAATGAACGGCGCGAGCCGTTCAGCCTTGCCGGGGGACGCAGGGGCGACACGCAGATCAGCGTTTGCGAAGGCATCTGATTTGGCAATCGAATCCAGAAGTCGGAGCGTCAGATTGCCATCAAGGGCGACAGGTCCCTCGTGCGGTGAGGCCGCAGAGCCAAGAGTTCCGTCAATAAGAGGGCGCAAGATCTTGTCGCCGGCCGCTTCCAGCGAATGCGCATCCGCAATTGCAGCGATCAGGCCGTTTGCCCCTTCAACGGCCATATAGAGGTCGGTTGGCAGGTCTTCTGAGCGATAGATGTAATCTGTGATCATGCCGCGTGTCGTGCAGGCGGAAATCATCTCGTCGCCCTCAACGTCGCGCCCGATCGCAGTCAATAGGGCGGGCGTCATGCCAAACCGCGCCAATGTCATCGCGATGTTCATTGCAACACCACCCGGTAACCGGGTGATGCGTCCTGGCACATCTGACCCTTGTCGCATTGCGCTGGCGGATCGACCGATCACATCCCACAGGACTGACCCAATACACAGGATATCGGCGGATTTGCTCATATTCGGGTTGTGGCGGGGAATGGGCGCAGGTGCAAGTCAGTCCGGAACAGAAAAAGTGAGCGCCGCCCAAAGTGTTTCCCAAACCGTGTCACCGCCCTTGGGCGCTTCGCGCAGGACAACCGCGTCCAGCAAATAAGAATGACCGGGTAGAACCGGAACCAAGGCGCGTCCCTCGGCATCCGCAAGAACCGTTGTGATTATGACGGTGTCGTCCTGCGCGCGCTCAAATATCTCAATTTGCGCATCCGCCCGTGGCGCACCCTGATAGAGAATCTGAACCACCATCCCCTCCGTTAAGTTATCCGTGTAAGGGTTTGACAGAGCGACAAATTCTGTTTCCATACCGGTGGTGACATCCGCCCCGGCACCGTCGCCTACCGCAATCAGGGCCTTGGCATACCGTGTGTAGGTTTCCTTGAATTTATCCGTTGGAAAACCAAGCGCTTCGTGGCGTGTGCGCATCTCACCGAAATTCTTGTGATCAGCAAAAGCCTGAAACTTTTCCCATTCCTTATAGCTGATTTTGCTGGGGGCCGTCTGGTGGATCACCACCAGTAAACCATCATCCCCTGCGGTTCCCTGCAAGGCGGGGATGTCGCCTAGTCGACCTTCGACTGGGGTGGCGTCACCACCTTGAAAAAGCTCAAAGCGTTCGATACGCCGATCAAAGAAGGCGAGGCTGGCCCCTTTGAATTTCTGCCCGTTCTTGAGGTCGGCCACAAGAGGTGCGCCTTTCTCGATCTGGTAATTTTGGGGTTCAATCCAGAATTCATGCGCATATGTTGCGCTGGACAGGCACAATAACGTCAAGGCTGGCGCAATGGCACGGAACATGGGTGTATGACTTTCTATAGGCTTAGCATCAGGCTTTTATTTGCTGCCTTAGTTTCAGCATTTTGGTCGTTGGTGAGCCTAGCGGTGCTGGCGCATGAAGTCACGCCAACAATTGGTGATCTGGACGTGACAGATGGTGCGCTGACGCTGGTTTTGCGTTTGAATGCAGAAGCTTACATGGCTGGCATTGATCTGGACGGGATCGACGATACCGACGAAACGGTGCAATCGGGGGATTATGACAGCCTGCGAGCGATGCCGTCCAAGGCGCTCAAGGATCGCCTGGACTCTTTTGTGCCAGTCTGGGCGCAAGGCATCGTGATTGAGGTAAATGGCGCGCAGGTTCCGCTGAAACTGGTTGCAACCAAAGTTGACCCGTTGGGTGATGTGGATTTGCCGCGTACCTCGCATGTGACACTCGCGGGGTTGGTGGCGTCAAGCGCGTCAGAGCTGACACTTGGCTGGCCGCGTGGGGCAGGCGCATTGGTGCTGCGCCAGATCGGGGTGGAAGACCCCTTTACTGGGATCATAGAAGGTGGAGCGACCAGTCCGGTGATTGCATTGGCCGGCGGGGATCAGTTGGGGGGATGGGCCACTTTTGTTTCCTATATCCCCATCGGCTTTGATCATATCTTGCCCAAGGGGTTGGATCACATCCTGTTTGTTCTGGGGCTGTTTTTTCTTTCTACAAGACTGGGCCCGCTCCTGTGGCAGATCAGCGCCTTTACGCTGGCGCACACGGTCACGCTGGCATTGGGGGCATTGGGGTGGGTGTCAGTTCCAGCCTCCATCGTTGAGCCGTTAATTGCGGCATCAATTACCTATGTGGCGGTTGAGAACCTGTTCACTAACAAGCTGAGCCGCTGGCGTCCCATTGTAATTTTTTGCTTTGGATTGCTGCACGGATTGGGTTTTGCCTCCGTCTTGGAGGAATACGGACTGCCAGAGGCGCAGTTTTTCCCGGCCCTTGTTGGCTTTAATGTGGGTGTAGAATTCGGCCAACTCACGGTGATCGCGATTGCCTTTGCCCTTGCTGGAGTTTGGTTCCGAAACAAGCCGTGGTATCGCGCGCGGATTGCTGTGCCCGCATCAGTCCTTATTGCGTTGGTCGGCGCGTATTGGTTTGTAGAACGGGTATTTTTCTAGCCCATGGCCTTGCGCAGGTCTTCAAGCGCCGCAGCCGGTTCGTCACGATCCCAGATTTCTTCACCGATGCCAAAAAAATCGGTGTAGGGCGCAAGCGCTCGGATCAAATCGGTGTCCAGCGCGCCTTCGGCCACACAAGGCACTTCAACCACGTCCGACCACCACTCAAACACGTCCTTGTCGACCGTAATGCCATCGCCAAGCGATGAGGTGCCAACGGGGCCAAAACTGATGTAATCCGCGCCAGCCTCGCCAGCGTTCAACCCGTCATGGCGTGATATGCCGCAAAAACTGCCGATTATAGCATCCTCGCCCAACTCTTTTCGAGTGTAGCGCACCGACTTTGACGCATCCGACAAATGCACGCCATCAAGACCAAGACGTTCCACCATGATCAGATGTTCCGAGATCACAAGCGCAACGTCCCGCGCGTGGGTAACTTCGCGCAAAGCATCCGCCGCCTTTGATATCACCTGCTCATCCCGGCTGGACATGGCCAGCCTGACACAGGCGACAGGCCCCGCATCAAGCACGCCCGCTAGCCGGTCTGGAAACGTCGAAAGCTCGAACTCTGGTGGTGTGATGAGATAAATCTGTGGCTGCTCAGGCGCGTCCATCGGATGGCTCCATTTTGGTGTTAGTGCTGCGTGTAGCCTGTCTGAAGAAAGAAGAAAACGCATTAGCCGTTGCCGATTGAATTTTCCGGCGGGTAAGTCGATGTATTGCAGCAGAGAGGCCGGAGGCGTAGAGCAGCGCCGAGAGTCAGGAGACTGTAATGCCAAGTGAGTTGCCACAGCCCGCGTTTATTCTGGTGCGTCCACAGATGGGTGAAAACATTGGTGCCGCCGCGCGGGCGATGTGGAATTTTGGTCTGGACCGGATGCGGATTGTCGCGCCACGCGATGGGTGGCCCAATCAAAAGGCCGTCGTGATGGCAAGTGGCGCGGGTCGGCTGCTGGATGAGGCCGGTATCTTTGATACAGTCGCCGATGCCGCGGGTGATTGCACCTACGTCTTTGCGACCACAGCCCGACCGCGCGACTTGACCAAGCCTGTTGTGTCGCCCGAACGCGCAATGGAGATTACGCGCGAGAAAATCGCTCAAGGTCAAAAGGTTGCGGTTCTTTTTGGACCGGAACGTTCCGGCCTGGAGAACGAGGATATTGCGCGGGCAGATGCCATAATTTCAGTTCCGGTGAACCCAACTTTCCCGTCTCTCAATCTAGGGCAATGCGTTTTGCTGACCGGCTATGAGTGGCAACGCCAAACCGCGGATATAGTGGCCGAGACGATCGAAATGGCAGGCACCGATTGGGCACCCGTAATCGAGGTTGAAAAGCTGGGCGAGCATTTTGAGCAGCGACTGGAAACAGCCGGGTTCTTCTATCCAACCGACAAGGCCGCGAGTATGAAGGTCAATCTGCGCAATCTATGGTCCCGAATGCCGATGACACGCGCGGATGTACAGATGCTGCATGGTGTATTGCGACAGATGGTCCGTTGGAAGGAACGGGGCGAGTGATGTCCTTGAAGGTGCTGCGCAAGCACCATAGTCTGCGGCAAAATTCTTGAGGTCAAAATGAGCGGTAAACGCAGTATTTTTGAAGAGGTTGGTACCGAAGACGCGGCCAAACCCACAGTTCAGCCGGGTCTGATTGATCGGGGCAGGGGGGGAGCACGGGCTGCGATCCGCGTTTGGTTGATGATGTTGTTTGTTCTAGTGGCCGTCATGATCGTCGTGGGCGGATTGACCCGACTGACCGACTCCGGCCTTTCAATCACAGAATGGGCGCCGGTCACCGGGGCCATCCCGCCAACTAGCGAGGCTGCCTGGCAGGAAGAGTTCGCCAAATATCAGCAGATACCGGAATTCCAGATTCAAAACCAATGGATGGAACTGGCTGATTTCAAAACGATTTACTGGTGGGAATGGGGGCACCGTCAGCTGGGGCGCGTCATCGGTCTGGTCTGGACAGTCGGGTTCCTGTGGTTTCTGCTGTGTCGCCAAATACCAGCAGGATGGACCGGGAGGTTGGTGATGATCGGGGGTCTGGGCGGTCTGCAGGGCGCGATTGGCTGGTGGATGGTTTCATCGGGTCTGAGCGGTGGCATGACCGATGTGGCAAGTTATCGGTTGGCGATCCATCTGGGGCTGGCCTTTGTCATTCTGGGGTTCATTGCTTGGTATGTCTTTCTATTGGCACGGCCCGAACGCGAGTTGATGCAGGCACGACGCGGCAAAGAGGCCAAACTATATTCGCTGGCCACCGGATTGATGCATTTTGCCTTTTTGCAAATCCTGATCGGTGCTGTGGTCGCTGGCATTGATGCGGGTCGGTCCTACACCGACTGGCCGCTGATGGGAGGGCAACTGTTTCCGCCCAATGCCATGGCGTTTGAACCTTGGTGGCGCAATCTGTTTGAAAGCCCCGGTCTGGTGCAGTTCGTACATCGGATCGCTGGGTATCTGTTGCTGATTTTTGGCGTCATCGTCTGGCTGCGCGGTCGAAAGTCGGCCCACAAGGTTACTCAATTTGCCTTTAACGTGGTGATGGCAGCCCTTGCGCTGCAGATCGTTTTGGGCATTGTCACGGTTCTTTATGGTGCGCCGTGGCAGGTTGCCATATTGCACCAATTGCTGGCCGTTGTTCTTTGGGTTCTGATCCTGCGGGCGCGGTTCCAGAGTGCTTATCCAATCACAACCTCTGTTCGGGAAACCTGAATGAAACCTTATGAACATTTGATGGCGTTCCAGCGCGAAACTGAAGCACTGGGCGAAATTGCCGGGCGTCTGGGCTGGGATCAGGAAACCATGATGCCCCGGGGCGCCGCTGCGCAGCGAAGCGAGGAAGTGGCCGCGATGGAGGGGGTGCTGCATGCCCGCCGTACTGATGCGCGTGTTGGGAAGTGGCTGGAATCCGTCAATCGCAGTGCGTTGGACAAGGTAGGTCAGGCGCAGGTGCGAGAGATTGAGCGCGCTTATCAACGTACGATGAAGGTACCCGCAAAATTGGCTGCTGAAATTGCCCGTGTCACGTCGCAGGCGCAGGGTACTTGGGCTGAGGCGCGGGAAAAGGACGACTTTGCCACCTTTGCCCCGGTGCTTGAAAACGTGCTGCGTTTAAAGCGTGAAGAGGGCGCGGCATTGGCGGCAGGCGGAGACGTCTACGACGCCATGCTTGAGGATTATGAGCCGGGAACGACGGGGGCAGATCTTGAAAAGATGTTTGATGCCATGCGCCCACGCTTGGTTGACCTGCGTGCTGCTGTTTTGGAAATGCCGGCTCCACAAGGGTTGAACGGTACATTTGACGCTAACAAGCAGATGAAGTTGACCCGCCATCTAGCACGCACCTTTGGCTATGACATGTCAACGGGCCGTGTTGACAAAGCGGTGCACCCGTTCAGTTCAGGCAGCGGCCAAGACGTACGGATCACCACACGAACCTCCGAAACCGACCCGTTCAATTGCTTTTATTCGACCATCCACGAAGTAGGGCATGCCTGTTATGAACAGAACATAGATGATGCGTACCTGCTTACCCCGCTGGGACGCGGCGTTTCGATGGGAGTTCATGAAAGTCAAAGCCGGATTTACGAGAATCAACTGGGCCGCAGCCGGGCGTTTTGCGGCTGGTTATTTGGTCAGATGGGTGAGGTTTTTGGGGATATTGGCGTTGCCGATGAAGATAGTTTTTATGCTGCGGTAAACCGGGTTTCAAACGGTTACATCCGAACAGAATCGGACGAAGTGCAGTACAACCTGCACATCATGCTGCGCTTTGATCTGGAGCGAGCGTTGATATCGGGCGATTTGATGGTGAATGATCTTGAGGCCGCCTGGAATGACCGTTTTCGCGCTGATTTTGGCTACGATGTCGACAAGGCATCAAACGGCTGTTTGCAGGATGTGCACTGGTCGGTTGGCCTGTTTGGCTATTTTCCGACCTATTCGTTGGGCAACGTCTATGCGGGGTGCCTGCACCAGGCTTTGCGGGCTGCTGTCCCGGACCTGGACGACCAACTCGTAGAGGGAGATCTCGCACGGGCGACCGGCTGGCTTGCGAACAACCTTCAGCGCCACGGCGGCTTGTACCAACCACGCGATGTGATCCAACGCGCCAGCGGGATCGCTCCGTCCGAAGTGCCATTGTTGAACTATCTGGAAGACAAATTCGGCAATCTCTATGGGTTGTGAGTAACAGCGTTAGTGAGGCCCGAAGACTCAATCAATCTTAGGGTGCCCCGGCATGATGATCAAACATGCCACCGAGTCTTGATTTTTAGAACCGAAAAGCGTCGCGCCCGTAACTTGACGGGCGAGAACGGTGTCATCCCGCGAGGTAAGTACGGAACCATGCCACCATACGCTCTTCGGCGAGCCTGGCCGCTGCCTCGTCGTAGCGCGGCGTCGTGTCGTTATGAAATCCATGGTTCACGCCCGGATAGATATGCGCCACGTAGGCCTTGTCGTTGGCCTCCATCGCTTTCTGAAAGGGCGGCCACATCGCGTTAATCCGTTGGTCAAGTGCGGCGAGCTGGATCATCAACGGTGCTTGAATGTCTGCCACCTGCTCGGCAGCGGGAAACGAGCCATAGAAGGGAACACCCGCTGCCATCTCAGGATAGGCCGCGGCCAATTTGTTGACCACGCCGCCACCGTAGCAGAATCCAGTCGCACCCACTTTGCCGTTCGTACCATCAAGCGCCTGAAGATACTCAAAACCAGCGAAGAAATCGTTGAGCAGCGCCACTTGATCAAGGGTGCGCTGCATCGTCCGGCCCTCATCGTCAGTGCCCGGATAACCGCCCAGTGAGGAAAGTCCATCAGGACCCATGGCGATAAAGCCAGCTTTCGCAAGACGGCGAACAACGTCGCGGATATATGGATTAAGACCCCGGTTCTCGTGTACGACGAGCACGGCGGCAGGAGGTCTCTCGGGGTCAATCTCGGTCGGGCGAACAAGGTAGGCAGTGATCTCGCCGGTACCATTCGGGCTTTGGTATGTGATGTCCTCGCCGGTAATATCCGGATCATCTTCTGCAACTTGTTGGGCTAGTGCATAGTTTGGCGAAAGCGTGCCAAGGATAGCGGCCGCCGTCAGTCCACCGACTGCCCACTTTCCAGCACGATCAAGAAACTCGCGCTTCGATATTTTGCCATGTGCATAATAGTCGTAGAGGTCCAGCAAATCCTGGTCGAAGTCTGCCGCTGTTAGACGGCGGGGTGGAGTATGCTTGTTCATTTATGAAGCTCCCAGTTTGTCTAATTAGTTAGGGTAGCGCATTTATGTCGAGAGGCCATTGGGGTTTCTTGGAACACATTCAAGGGCAGCTGAGCAAACGAAGAGGACGCTTAGAACGGTCCGTGCTCCACCTGTTAAGGAGACGCTGCGAAACGTTTCTGACCTAATTGACGAACCCCGCGCTCTCCAAATACCCAGCCATTCCTTCTATATTCAGTTCACGCCAGGCATCGTATTGGCCCCAGTCCGAATAGGCTTCCATTGTCAGCTCAGTTTTCAGCTGATCTACCGTTTTGGCTGCCTTTTTGCCTTCCAAAACAGCGGCGCGCAGATCGTTCATATAGCCAAGTGCATCTTCTAGGTCGCCCTTGGTTCCGACGCTGCCATGCCCGGGCGCAAATATTTCGAAGTCGATTGCCAATGCCGTCTCTATTTGGCCAATCCAATCATCAATATTGGCGCCCCCGAAGTTCCGGAATGGAAGTCGCCTTGGGGCCGCCACATCGACGATGAACGCCACGTTCTCCGGGCGGACCACGGTGACTAGCATGTGGTTGTCATGCCCGCCGCCAAGATTGGTCATCTCGAAGGTCTTGCCACCGATCTCCAGAGCATGAGTGTCGCCGACGCGCATGGCCGGCACCACCCCGTCAATAGCTTCTGGAGCGTCTTTGTGGGCAATCGTCACGGCCTCTGGGTGCGCACTGCCACCGGAAGCATGGTCTCCATGACTATGCGAGTAGATCAAATGGCTAATCTTGTCCTGTTCAATTTGACCGAGATTAGAATTAAGCCAGAGTCCGGCCTCGGCATTGATGGGATCCACCCGTACGACCCCTTCTGCAGTCGCTACAAGAAGAGAGTTATGGAAATTGTTTCTCATCAAATATACATCGCCCGTGACTGGTTCGATGCTGCGCTTCACGTCTTGCGCAAATGTCGGGGCAGCCAAAACAGCCAACAACAAGCCCATCAAAATTCTCATAGTAACCTCCCAGATTATGATTCAAAACTGTCGAAGGTACCGCCCACCAAAAAATCTTCAGTGGTCAATCCCTTTCAAATATTGTGCCCCTGATAGGGAGCGGGACATCCCCAAGATTGGCGAGTTGGCTCGACCGACGCACTCGCGCCTCGCTTATCACGGCAACTGACAACTCAACGCACTGAATTAGGCGGCAGTCGACAAACACTATGCCAACCTATTTTAATTGCTTCTCAGTTCGTCCAGAATCGGCGTCCGGTGGACGTAGAATACCTGTGTGAAAACGGATTAACATTCCCCATTTTTGTAAGGCACTTGTTAAAAATCGCACAGGTAAATGTGAGATGAACTGCGCTTTGCCCCAAGGGTCGCAGAGAATAGTTACGTAGATCCGGGGCGTACCATTTTGCCAGCCATTTCTCGCGACAAAAATAGTGAATCCTTCGTGCTCCCACGCCATGATGCGCGCTGGTTGTCTGGATGTCATAGGGCTGATAGGGCTTTTCGATCTTGTTCAGACTGGCCTGCCGAATGACACCCGTATTCTATTCTTTTCGCCGATGCCCCTATGCCATGCGGGCCCGGCTGGCGTTGCTTTCTTCCGGCGTAGGGGTTGATCTGCGCGAGATTGTTTTGCGCGATAAACCTGTTGCGTTTCTTGAGGCTTCGGACAGTGCAACGGTGCCCTGTCTTGTGCATGCCGATGGGACGATTGACGAGAGTCTCGACATCATGAAGTGGAGCCTGAGCCAAAACGACCCGGATGGGTGGCTGGACATGCCACCGGAAGGCTGGGATTGGATCACCCGCGCGGACGGGCCATTCAAAGAGGCGCTGGACCGGACAAAATATCAAACTCGCTATCCTGACAGCAACGCGGTGGCGCAACGAGAGTTCGCGGCGGCGTTTCTGCGCGACTTGGACACGCAGATACATGCGTGGATGTTCGACAGGCCAAGCATTGCCGATTTTGCAATCCTTCCCTTTGTCCGGCAGTTCGCCTTCATAGACAAGAACTGGTTCGACGCACAGTCTTGGTCAAACCTGCAAGCCTGGCTGGATAATTTTCTTGGGTCCGCAAGGTTCGAGGCCATCATGTTGAAGTATTCGAAATGGAAACCGGGCGAATCGTCGATTCAATTCCCGACACGGCTATAGCGGTAATTTTTTGATTTGAAATAACCCTGCGAATTGGCTGACTCATTGCCTTTTTTTGCCAAGAGCCAATTATATTCTTTATGAACAAAGCCCCTACACGCAACAATATTGCGCCCTCCTATGGTTCCGAGACTCTGGTTATTCATGTAGCTAATTTTTGGTCATCGATTTGGGTTCTGCTTTACGTGCAGAAACAGACAGGCGCTGGCCATTCGCGGGTAAGCCTGCTTAACTCCCTGCATTAAAGGCGAAACAAACTCGTCTGAAACTAGGGAGATATCCATGACAGCTAAACGAAAACTTGCCGGTCTGGCTGCGGCGTTTGCACTGTGTGCAACTTCGGCTTCGGCGCAGGCGCTGGTTTATTGCTCAGAAGGATCGCCAGAGGGTTTTGACCCGGCACTGTATACTGCTGGAACCACCTTCGACGCTTCAAGCCATCCGCTTTATAACCGACTGACACAGTTCAAAGTCGGCACGACCGAGGTGATCCCGGGACTGGCCGAAAGCTGGGAAGTCTCCGATGACGGCATGAAGGTGACGTTCAAGCTGCGCAAGGGCGTCAAATTCCATTCGAACGAAAACTTCACACCAAGCCGTGATTTCAATGCTGATGATGTGATCTTTAGCTTCAACCGACAGGGCGTCGAAGATCACCCTTATTTCACAGTCTCTGGTGGAACCTGGGAATACTATGGCGGCATGTCGATGCCTGACCTCGTCGGCAGCATCGAAAAAGTTGACGATTATACAGTCGTCTTCAATCTAACTCGTCCAGAAGCTCCATTTATCGCCAACATGGCAATGGACTTTGCCTCGATTGTGTCTGCCGAATATGGCGATGCCATGATGGAAGCAGGGACGCCGGAGATGGTGAACCAGGCTCCAATTGGTACTGGTCCATTTACGTTTCAGGCCTATCAAAAAGACGCAGTGATCCGCTATCTTCGTAATGAAGACTACTGGGGTGACAAGGCCAAGGCCGAAGCATTGATCTTTGCGATTACACCGGATGCAAGTGTGCGTTACCAGAAGGTGCAGGCAGGCGAATGCCACGTGATGGCGTATCCAAACCCGGCTGATATCGAAGCGATGAAATCGGCAGAAGACATCGTTGTGATGGAGCAGGAAGGTCTGAACGTCGGTTACCTTGCCTACAACACGACTATCGCACCTTATGACAACGCAAATGTTCGTCGTGCCTTGAATATGGCCATCGACAAACAAGCGATCATCGACGTTGTTTTCCAGGGTTCAGGTGAGATCGCCAAGAACCCGATCCCACCAACCATGTGGTCCTACAACGAGTCAATCGTTGATGACAGCTATGATCCGGCCAAAGCCAAGGAAATGCTGGCGGCAGAAGGCGTTACGGATCTCAACATGAAGATCTGGGCAATGCCTGTGCAGCGTCCCTATAACCCGAATGCTCGCCGTATGGCCGAGCTGATGCAGGAAGATTTTGCAAAGATCGGTGTGTCCGTCGAAATCATTTCGTATGAATGGGGTGAATACTTGTCCCGCTCGCGCGAACTGGACCGCGATGGGGCGATCCTGCTGGGTTGGACCGGTGACAACGGCGATCCTGATAACTTTCTGGCGGTACTTTTGGGATGTGACGGCCGCGAAAACTCGAACCGGGCCCAATGGTGCCACCAGCCTTTCGAGGATTTGATCCAGCAGGCCAAAGTTCTGCCAACGCAGGCCGAGCGCCAGCCGTTGTATGAAGAGGCGCAAGTTATCTTCAAAGAGCAGGCGCCGTGGGCAACCATTGCACACTCGGTCGTTTATATGACCATGCGTCCTGAGGTTGAAGGTTATGTGGTTCACCCGCTGGGTGGTCATATCTTTGATCAGGTTGGTCTGGCCAACTAGTTCGGAACGAGCAGGGGGCGTTTTGGGCGCCCCCTCGCCATTTTTATTGCCCTGAAAGAATTCCGACATGAATAATCCGTTGGCCAACAGGCTATCCGATTACGCAGGCGTTGCTGCTGATCTGGGTGTTGATGCGGTTGCCCTAGTGCCGGGGCCAAATTTTACCCGACTTCTGAACCACTCCTTCATGAGTCACGAACGACCCTTTATGCTTGTGATCCCAGCACGTGGTTCGGCGGCGGCACTGGTGCCAAATCTGGAGCTCAAAAGCTGGGATCTGGTTGGCTTTGACGGGCCGGTTTTTGACTGGCGTGATCAGGTTGGATACGACGCGGCCTTTGTAGCGCTGACCAAACATCTCGGCATCAGCTCGCTGGCCGTCGAAGGGCAGATCATGCGGGTTTTTGTACATCACGCCCTGATGCGGGCCCAACCGGATTTGAGGATTATTGACGGGGAAGCGGCGATCTCGGGGTTGAGGATTATCAAAACCCCAGACGACATCGCGGCCATGCAGGACGCAATCGATATTTCAGAGCGTGCGCTTGAACGCACATTATCAACGGTCAGGCTGGGTCAGACGGAAAAAGAAATTGAACAGGCGCTGATTCAGGCACTGTTTGCTGAAGGGGCTGAAGATCAGGCCTTCCATCCAATTGTTGCCGCCGGGGACGGCTCGGCAAGGCCGCATGCCTCGGCTCGAGACGATTATGCTGTGAAGGCAGGTGATGCGCTGTTGCTAGATTTTGGCGCCCGCAAAGATGGTTTTGCCGCGGACATCACCCGCACGGTGTTTCTGGACCACGCCAGCGACGAGGGTCAGGCGGTTTATGATGCGGTATTGCGCGCAAACCGTCGCGGTCACGAGATAACCCGCGCCGGGATCACAGCGCACGAGATCGACGATGCAGTGACAGCGGTGCTTGAGGCGTCGCCATTTGCGGATCGTATCCGTACAAAAACTGGCCACGGTCTGGGGCGTGACGTGCACGAAGCGCCTTACATCGTACGCGGCAATCACGAAGTCCTAGAGGCCGGAGCGGTTTTCACAAATGAGCCAGGCCTTTACCAGATCGACAATTTTGGTGTTCGGATTGAAGATGACATCCTGGTCACCCCTGACGGGTGTCGATCCCTTACGACGTTCCCGACTGAGTTGCAGGTCCTGAAATGCTGAAATATGCCGCGTCACGCTTGCTGACGTTTGTCCCGACTTTTATTGGCGTTACGCTGATATCATTTGCATTTATACGGGTGCTACCGGGCGATCCGATTATCGTCATGGCGGGCGAACGAGGTCTTACAGACGAACGTTATGCCGAATTGTCGGCGCAGTTTGGCTTTGACCGCCCCGTCTACGAGCAGTTTTGGGAATATCTTGTCGGCGTATTGCAAGGTGATCTGGGAAATTCGTTTGTCACAAAACGTCCTGTCTGGGACGAATTTTTTACTTTGTTTCCCGCAACTCTGGAACTCGCCCTGTGCGCGATGGTTTTCGCTGTTCTGCTGGGCTTGCCCTCGGGCGTTATCGCTGCCGTTAATCGTGGGAAATTTCTGGACCGCGCTTTGATGTCGTCGGCGCTGGTTGGGTACTCCATGCCGATATTTTGGTGGGCGCTGCTTTTGATCATCGTGTTTTCAGGCAACCTGCAATGGACGCCGGTCTCGGGCCGCATCGACCTGCTGTATTATTTCCCAGATACAACCGGATTCATGCTGATTGACTCCCTTAACTCCGGACAAAGCGGCGCGTTCAAGTCTGCCGTACGGCATCTGGTTTTGCCGACAATTGTGCTGGGAACAATCCCGTTAGCCGTGATTGCCCGCCAGACACGATCAGCCATGCTAGAGGTGCTGGGCGAGGATTATATCCGTACCGCCCGCGCCAAAGGGATGGCGCCCGCGCGCATCAACGGCATTCACGCGCTGCGCAACGCTTTAATTCCGGTGATTACTGTGATTGGTCTGTCTGTCGGCACTTTGTTGGGCGGTGCGATCCTGACCGAAACAATCTTTAGCTGGCCCGGTGTTGGCAAATGGATGCTCGATAGCATCTTTCGCCGCGACTATCCTGTGGTGCAGGGTGGGCTGTTGCTGATCGCCGTCATGGTAATGGTGGTCAATCTGACGGTCGATCTGCTCTACGGCATTATCAATCCCAAAATCAGGAAACGATAGATGACAGATTTTGTTTCCACACAAGGTACAGATTCTGCAGAGCGACCGAGCCGTCTGCGCGAATTCTGGTTCTACTTTCGCGAAAACCGCGGGGCGGTGATCGGACTTTATATCTTTGCCGCATTTGCCTTTTGTGCCGCGTTTGCGCCGCTGTTGTCGCCCTATGACCCGACAGAGCAATTCCGCGAACACACATTACAACCACCCTTCTGGCAAGAGGGTGGCAACTGGACCTTTCCCCTTGGCACAGACCCTTTGGGGCGCGACCTGTTGTCCCGTCTGATAGAGGGCGCGAGGTATTCGTTCTTTGTGGGCATTGTAGTTGTCACCATTGCGGCCAGCGGTGGTATCATAGTCGGTTTGATTTCGGGATTTGCGCCGAAATGGCTGGATTCCATCATCATGCGGATTATGGATATCATTCTTGCGTTTCCTTCGCTGCTTCTGGCGCTGGTGCTTGTAGCAATCCTTGGACCATCGCTGACAAACGCTATGATCGCCATCGCGATAGTCCTGCAACCTCATTACGTGCGCCTGACCCGCGCCAGCGTTCTGGCTGAACGGCAAAAGGACTACGTCACCTCTGCCCGCGTGGTCGGCGCAAAACAAATTCGACTGATGTTCGTGACGGTGCTGCCCAATTGTCTGGCGCCAATCATCGTGCAGGCCGCGCTATCCTTTTCGACAGCCATCCTTGATGCCGCAGCCCTTGGATTTCTTGGAATGGGTGCGCAGCCCCCAACGCCGGAGTGGGGTACCATGCTGGCCGAGGCACGTGAATTTATCCTGCGCGCCTGGTGGGTAGTAACATTCCCGGGACTGGCCATTTTGATAACCGTGCTGGCGATCAATCTGACGGGCGATGGGCTGCGCGACGCCCTTGACCCGAAACTGAAACGGAGCTGATCGATGACCCTTTTGCGCATCCGCAATCTGAGTGTTGATTTTTCGACAGCCTCAGGTCAGTTCCGCGCGGTAGACGCGGTCGATCTGGACGTTGATAAGGGCGAACTGCTTGCCATCGTCGGCGAAAGCGGTTCGGGAAAATCCGTGTCGATGCTGGCCATGATGGGGCTTTTGCCGTGGACGGCCCATGTCTCAGCAGATGAGATGCAGTTTGATGGTCACGATCTGACCCGGCTAAATGCGCGCGACCGGCGGCGCATCGTGGGCAAGGATCTGGCGATGATATTTCAGGAACCGATGTCGTCGCTAAATCCGTGTTTTCAGGTGGGTTGGCAGATCAAGGAAGCTTTGCGTTTTCACTTGGGTATGGACCGGCGTGCACGGCATGAGCGGGCGATTGAACTGTTTGAGCAAGTTGGCATTCCGGCACCGGAAAAACGCTTGTCGGCTTTCCCTCATCAGCTTTCGGGTGGAATGAACCAACGGGTGATGATTGCCATGGCCATCGCCTGTAAGCCAAAGCTCCTGATTGCAGATGAACCCACAACCGCGCTGGACGTCACCATTCAGGCGCAAATTCTGGATCTTCTGACTGGACTGCGCGACGAAACCGGGATGGGGTTGGTTCTGATTACCCATGACATGGGCGTTGTGGCCGAAACGGCTGAACGGGTCAGCGTGCAATACGCCGGGCAAAAGATCGAAGAACAGCAGGTTGTCCCGCTATTCGAGAAGCCACATCATCCCTACACCGCTGCCTTGTTGAACGCACTTCCAGAACGGGCCACCGAAAAGCACCTGCCAACCATTCCCGGCGTTGTGCCGGGTCAGTTTGATCGACCCGTCGGCTGCCTGTTTTCACCGCGCTGCCAATATGCAGATGCGCGCTGTAAATCCACGCCACCTACGCCAAGTGATGCAGGTCTTGGGCGGGCGCGGTGTCACTATCCGCTTAACACAGGCGAAAGGGTTGCATCATGAATGCGCCGGTCATGTCCGCCGTCAAATTGACCCGCCACTATGATGTCGGCGGATCGGTATTTTCCAAACCTCAGGTGCTGCGCGCGGTCGCGGGACTTGATTTTGAACTATTCGCGGGAAAAACACTGGCCGTCGTCGGCGAATCCGGTTGCGGTAAGTCCACGTTGGCACGGATGATCACCATGATCGAAGAGCCAACCGACGGATCCTTGTTGTTGGACGGTAAGACCATCACACGTTCAGACTGGGCCAATCTGCGTTCCTCGGTTCAGATTGTCTTTCAGGACCCCTATGGATCGCTCAATCCGCGGCAGCGGATTAGCACCATTCTGGAAGAGCCACTGGTGATCAACCGACCCGAATTGTCGGCCAAAAAACGAGAAGAAAAGGCGCGCGAAATGCTGGCGTTGGTCGGGCTCAGACCCGAGCATTTTGATCGCTACCCGCATATGTTCTCGGGGGGGCAACGTCAGCGGATCGCAGTTGCTCGTGCCTTGATGCTGGACCCAAAGGTCCTTGTGCTGGATGAACCTGTATCAGCGCTAGACCTCTCAATTCAAAGCGCAATCCTGAATCTACTGGTCGATTTGCAAGAGCGATTGGGACTTGCCTATCTGTTCATCAGCCACGATCTGAGCGTAGTGAAACACGTAGCGGACGATGTGATCGTCATGTACCTGGGGCGCGCCGTGGAAAAGGGCAGTAAGGAAGCGGTTTTTGCCGCGCCAAAACATCCTTATACCAAGGCACTGTTGTCCGCGACGCCGCAGGCTGATCCGACTAAGAAATCCGAACGTATCAAGCTGGACGGTGAATTGCCGTCCCCCCTTGATGTTATATCCGGGTGCCCCTTCGCACCGCGTTGCTGGAAGGTTCAGGAAATTTGTAGAAAGGACAGACCGAGCCTTTCGGGAGATAGGCATCTGGCGGCCTGCCATTTTCAGATCGATGAGAATGAGGCTTAACCTGTCGTAGGAGAACTGGCTGATGGGCAAACTACCGGAGTTATCCGCGCGCCACATCGATCATCGCAGCTATCCACCCGGTGTTGCCTATATGGATGGGCAGTATTTGCCGATTCAAGAGGCGAAAATTTCGGTTCTGGATTACGGTTTTCTGCATTCGGATGCGACTTACGATGTCGTGCACGTATGGAAAGGTGCGTTTTTTCGCCTGCCGTCCCATCTGGACCGTTTCTTTCAAGGCATGGAAGCGCTTCATATGTCCATACCCTTCAACAAGGCACAAGTGACCGAGATTTTGCACCACTGTGTCGCATTGTCGGGCCTCCAGAACGCCTACGTCGAATTCATCTGCACGCGCGGAACGTCCCCGGATTTCAGCCGGGACCCACGCGATGCCGAGAACCGGTTTGTCGCATTTGCAATTCCGTTTGGGTCGGTCGCGTCAAGCACGCAACTTGAACGCGGATTGCACGCTGCTGTAACCGATATCTTGCGCATCCCACCCGCATCTCTGGATCCAACGGTCAAGAACTACCATTGGCTGGATCTGGTTAAGGGACTTTATACTGCATATGGGCAGGGCGCAGAAACGGCGATACTGTTAGACACCAACGGCAACATCACCGAAGGCCCGGGATTCAACGTTTTCACAGTTAAGAACGGATCAATTACAACGCCTGAGCTGGGTGTCCTGCGAGGGGTCTCGCGCCAGACCATCTTTGATATTTCACGGCAAAACGATCTTGAATGTAGCGCCTGCGACATCTCTGTTGAAACGCTGAAGTCGGCGGACGAAGTTTTTATCACCTCCACCGCCGGAGGGATCATGCCCGTGACGCGCATTGATGGCGCTTTGGTCGGATCAGGCGGCGTTGGTCCGTTGACAAAGCGACTTATGGCGATCTATTGGCAAATGCACGATGATGATCACTATCGGGATGCCGTAGTCTATCCCAGCCCAGACCCGTAAACGACGTTTTTTGCTAGATCGATCTGCGTCAAAAGATGGCTGCTGAGATCAGCCGCCATGTTCCCGATTGTGTTTGTATCAGGTATTGTTACCGACTAATAAATCCAACAGGCCGGTTGTTAGGTGGCGCTTTGCTGAAATTGATCAAGAACGCAGAATTGTTTGCGCCAGACCCATTAGGGTTGGGGCACATTTTGGTTGCCGGAGGTAAGATTGCATATATCGGCCCGGGCCTGCCCGACATCTCAGGCCCGGTTCAGATGGATGTGTTTGATGCCGCTGGCGCGCGAGTTGTGCCCGGTATTATCGACGGACACGCCCACATCACCGGCGGTGGCGGCGAAACCGGACCGTCCAGCCGGGTGCCGCCAATGTTCCTGTCTTCATTCACCAAAGCGGGGGTGACCTCGGTTGTCGGAGTTCTGGGTACGGATGATCTGACGCGCAACACACAAACGCTGGTCACGCAGGCCTATGGTCTGCGCGAAGAAGGTCTTTCGGCGTGGTGCCATACAGGCGGTTATCACCTGCCTTTGACGACCCTGACCGGCAGTGCGCGCGGCGATATCGTGTTTCTTGATCCGGTTATCGGGGTCGGTGAACTGGCAATCAGTGATCACCGATCGAGCCAGCCGACGGTAGATGAATTCCTGCGAGTCGCTAGCGAGGCGCATGTGGCAGGGTTGATGACGGGCAAGGCAGGCATTGTCCACTGCCATATGGGCGACGGGACGCGTGGCCTGGCGTTGTTGGATGAAGCCATCAAGACCAGCGAAATTCCGGCGCGTGTGTTCAATCCGACCCATGTCAATCGCAACAAACCACTGTTTGATCAAGCGATCGAGCTAGGCCGCCACGGATGCTATATTGACGCCACGGCCTTTCCAACTGGTCATGTGGAGCCGGGGATTTCTGCATCAGAAGCATTTCTTCAGTACCGCGATGCCGGGTGTAGGATGGAACGGTTTACCATCAGTTCGGATGGCGGCGGATGCCTGCCCGCTTTTGATGCTGACGGTAGTCTCACGCGCTTTGGTGTTGGACTATCGCAGACTCTGCCAGACACGTTGGCAGAACTGGTACATCAAGGTGTGCCCCTTGACGAAGCGTTGGCACCTTTCACCAGCAATGTCAGCGTTTTGCTGAAATTAAACCGCAAGGGGCGTCTTGAGGTTGGCCGCGACGCAGACCTGATCGTGCTCGATGAGAAAGTGGGCGTAAGCGATGTTATGGCCCGCGGTGCATGGCATATCTCTGCCGGTGAAGTCATCCGGCGTGGTACCTACGAATAGCCAGCTCTGTCGCGTGCGCGATCTTATGAATTAATGGAAAGTTGAATATCATGTGCCCAGCACCAGTCCCAGACAAAACCGACAGAGGGTTTATCATCCCCATCGGTGGGGGCGAAGATCGCGTCAAGGAAATGCAGATCCACCGGCGATTTGTTGAACTTTCCGGAGGGGAGAACGCAGATATTGTCGTTATTCCGACGGCATCCATGTTGGAAGAGACCGGGCCGGACTATAACCGGATATTCTCGGAACTTGGGGCTGGCAAAGTCGGTTTTCTGCCGATCTCGACGCGTGCGGACTGTGACAATCCGGAATTTTCCAAGATGCTGGATCACGCAACGGGTGTTTTCATGACAGGGGGTAACCAACTGCGTCTTTCGGCGATATTGGGAGGCACTTTGGTCGCCCAGAAAATTCGTCGCCTCAATGCAGATGGGATTCCAGTAGCTGGCACTTCAGCCGGTGCCTCTATCATGTCGGAACATATGGTCGCGGGAGGCAACAGCAATGCCGCCCCGGCCGAGGGCAACATCACACTGGCGCCGGGAATGGGGCTGACAAACGCTGTCATCATCGATCAGCACTTTACCCAGCGCAATCGTCTGGGACGTCTATTGACAGCGTCGTCATTTAACCCCTTCCTGATTGGTCTGGGCATAGACGAGGACACCGCCGCCTTTATTGGGTCGGACAATGTGTTCGAAGTTGTTGGCAGCGGCACGATCACGGTCGTGGACGCTGGGCAGCTTACGCATTCGTCAATGTGGGATGCCGGAAGCGGAGAGGCGATCAGCCTTCTGGGGCTGCGGCTTGACGTTTTGGGTGAAGGGTGCCGTTATGATCTGGGCGCGCGCGTGGCGTATCCACCGGATGCGCACACGGCCTTTTGCACGTTGCCGGAACGAAGCAGCTTCCAAGCTGTCCCGGATGAGAAAACATCTAACTGACAGGGAAACTTCGCGTGAAAATAGTCTCAACCAATGTCTTTGTGGGCCCCAATGTTTGGGCCAGTTTTCCTGTCATCCGCCACGTCGTGGATCTGGGAATTCTTGAGGATTGGCCGTCTGCGAGGATCGGGTCCGAATTCATTGATGGTCTGATCGAAGCGCTGCCCGGTCTTGCAGAACATGGGTGTTCCTACCGCGAACCCGGGGGTTTTATCCGCAGACTGCGCGAAGATGAAGGCACATGGTTGGGTCATGTCCTCGAACATTGCGCCATCGAGGTGCAGAATGCTGCAGGGTCCGATGTAACGTTCGGACGGACCCGTGGCACCGGGGAAACGGGCCAGTACAACATGGTCTATCAATATCGGCAGCGCGACGTTGGTCTGGCAGCCGGCGAGCTGGCGTTGAGGCTGTTGATGCATTTGCTGCCGCAATCACTCAAGGATCAGGTTGACTATGAATTTGATGACGAATTCGACTGGGACGATGAATTGCGCAGTTATGTGTTGCGGGCACTGCGCAAGGAATTTGGCCCCTCGACTGGATCTCTGGTCAAAGCGGCAGAAGAGCGTGACATACCCTGGATTCGCCTGAACGACAATTCGCTGGTGCAGTTTGGCCATGGCAAATACCAAAAGCGCATACAGGCAACGATTACATCTGAAACCAAACATATCGCAGTCGAAATCTCCTGCGACAAGGAAGACACTCATAATCTGCTGAATGATCTTGGATTGCCTGTGCCACAACAGCGAATGGTTTACAGCGCCAAAGAAGCCGTGCGCGCTGCGCGACGGATTGGTCATCCCGTGGTGCTCAAACCGCTTGATGCCAATCATGGCCGTGGCGTCTCGATCAATCTGACAACCGATGAAGAGGTCGAGGCCGGTTTCGTTGAGGCCAAAGAGCATTCGCGCACGCGCGCCATTCTGGTCGAAAGCTTTGTGACCGGTTTTGATCACCGGATGCTCGTCGTGAACAACAAGTTGGAAGCCGTTGCAAAACGCGTGCCGGGACATGTGGTTGGGGACGGAAAACATACCATCACCGAACTTGTGGATATCGTGAACGAGGACCCGCGTCGCGGTATCGGTCACGCCAAAGTACTGACTATGCTTGAATTGGACAATCAGGCCCGCAGGCTTCTGGAAGAGGCTGGCCATGACGAAATGACCGTATTGCCGGATGGCGAAGTATTTTTTCTGCGTTCTACCGCGAATCTTTCCACCGGCGGCACTGCGATTGACATGACGGATCTGGTCCACCCTGATAACCGCGACATGGCTGAGCGGGCGATCATGGCCGTGGGGCTTGATGTTGGCGGCGTGGATTTTCTGATCGATGACATCACCAAGTCCTACAAGGATATTGGCGGCGCAATTGTTGAAGTCAACGCTGCGCCCGGGTTTCGAATGCACGTCGCCCCGTCCGAAGGGCAGCCGCGCGATGTATCGGGGCAGGTGATCGACATGTTGTTCCCGGTGGGTCAGGAAAGCCGCATTCCGATCGCGGCGATCACCGGCACAAATGGGAAAACAACAACCGCGCGCATGCTGGGCCATATCATGAAAACCAGCGGTCAGGTCGTCGGCATGACATCGACGGACGGCGTTTATGTCGATGGCAAACTGAGCGTTAAAGGGGATATGACGGGCCCGAAATCTGCCCAGATTGTGCTGCGGGACCCTGCAGTGGATTTTGCCGTAATGGAAACCGCCCGCGGCGGTCTTGTGCGGTCGGGGCTTGGGTACCAACGCTCAAATGTCGCAGCCTGTCTCAATGTTTCGGCTGATCACCTTGGTTTGGGTGGCATAAATACCGTTGAAGAACTTGCTGTTGTGAAACGGGTTGTAGTGGAAAGTGCCACGGAAACCGCGGTGTTAAATGCCGACGACATCAATTGCCTCAAAATGGCGGACTACACGGATGTCGACTCCATTTTTTATGTGACAACAAATCCCGGTCATGCGCTGGTCAAGGAGCATATCCAAGCCGGCGGAAAGGCCATTGTGCTTGAAAGCGGCATGAACGGCGACATGCTGACGATCTATGATAATGGCCTGCACATGCCGGTTCTGTGGTCGCATCTGATCCCGGCTACGCTCGAAGGCAAGGCCATGCACAACGTGCAAAATGCCATGTTCGCGGCGGCGATGGCCTATAGCTTCGGCGTAGACCTCGACAACATCCGTCACGGTCTGCGCACATTCGACACTAGCTATTTTCAGGCGCCGGGCCGGATGAACGTCTTTGACGAACATCCGTTCAAAGTGATCCTCGACTATGGTCACAATCCGGCGGCTTTTGAGGCGATGGCAGACCTTTCAGATCGACTTGAAGTAAAAGGTCGCCGACTGGTCGTCGCGGCGATGCCGGGGGACCGGCGGGACGAAGATGTAGCCGCATCCGCGCAAACGCTATCCGGACACTTTGACCATTACATCTGCAAGGCGGATGACCGTAGACGAGGTCGCGAACACGACGAAATCCCGCAGATGTTTCGTAAGGTTTTGATGGAAAATGGCGTTTCCGAGGATCAGATATCGGTCATTCCAAGTGAGGTAGAGGCGATCGACGCAGCGCTGGAAATGGCTGCCCAGGGTGATCTACTAGTGGTCTTTGGCGACGATACGGCACGCTGCTGGAAACAGATCATCTATTTCAATTCTGAGGGTGACGAAGACGAGGTAGACACGACACCTGACTCCAAACCGACACCCGCCGCCATTGAAGAGGTGTTTGACGCGGATCACACTCTTGTACGCGATGAACGCGGCGTTCGACTGGCCCGCGACGTTGAAGAAGAGTCAGATTGATCGGAGCGCTGAGCTGATGGATCGCATTGAAGAATTGGAAAATGCGCTGGTAATCGATTGTGCGCAAAACCCCGACATAAAGGTATCGGATGCCCGCAGGCTGACAGGACCGGGATTATTGTGGGATCAGCCCGGCGCAGTTTTGGACATCTTTTTTGAGGAAATCGATACCGGTGCTGTAATCGATTTGTGGACCCGGCACGCCCGTCTGGTCCTTGATGCGGTAGGCTGGCAGAATGAAAGCCTGATCTCCCGCCGCTTTGAGGGCGGTGTCAATCTGGCCATTTCTGCACCAATGGACCAGCTTTATTCGGCCATTTTTGTCACTCAAACAGCCTGGCACTTTTGCGCGGCAGAGTTGTTGGGGGAAGAACCAGGTGATTTCGGCGTTATGATCGAGGATTTAAGGCAGGCCATGGCACGTGAAGAAAACCCGGACCTGATCAGATTGATTGAAGCGGCCGAGGTCCACGGCATTGATGTATTGTGCGATGACGATGAAATCTCGATCGGCCATGGTACAGGGTGCAAAGTCTGGCCATTTGACGACCTGCCAGATCCGGATCAGGTCGATTGGAATGCGCTGCACGATGTCCCCATCGCCTTTATTACTGGCACGAACGGTAAAACCACCACGACGCGGTTGTGTGACGCTATTGCCAAAGCGGCGGGCAAAGTTTCGGGGCTGACCTCAACCGAATTTGTGCGGGTTGGGGCGGATATTCTGGACCGTGGGGATTATTCCGGGCCCGGCGGCGCGCGCATGCTGTTGCGCGATCCAAGGCTTGAGGTTGCCTGTCTTGAAGTGGCCCGTGGTGGTATCTTGCGCCGTGGTCTTCCGACACGTCGCGCCCGGGCAGCCGTGGTGACAAATGTAGCCAATGATCATTTGGGACAGTACGGCGTGAACACAGTGCCCGAACTCGCACAGGCCAAATTTGCTGTACACAGGACTCTCGCATCGGATGGAGTGCTTTCCCTGAATGCCGATGAAAGTTTTGTGGTGGCGGAGGCGGTCAATGTTGACAAAACCATCTGGTGGTTTTCCCTTGATCCGCAAAACCCAAAGATCACGGAGGCCCGTGCCAAAGGTCACTGCTGCGCCTTCCTTGAAGGGCAGATGCTCGTCTTCTTTGATGGCCAAAACGAAATCCCTTTGATTTCGGTGTCAGATGTACCGATCACTATGTCCGGTGCGGCGAAATACAATGTGTCCAATGCTCTTGCGGCTCTTTGCGTTTCAAAAGCGATGGGTATCTCGGAGACAGCGATCAAGTCTGGGCTTTCGAAGTTTCGACCTGATCCAAGAGATAATCCGGGACGCTGCAATGAATTTGAATACAATGGTGCACGCGTTTTTGTGGATTTTGCGCATAACCCGCATTCGATCGAAGCGGTTTGCACGGCGCTGTCCGGGCTTGCCTCCCAGCGTCGCTTCATCATGTTGAGCCATGCCGGAGATCGCTCTGACAGTGACATAATCAGTGTTACGAAAACTGCGCTGCAGTTTCAGCCTGATGTCTTGGTAACCGCAGAACTGCAAGATTACTTACGCGGGCGCGAATTGGGGGAGATACCGGCCCTTATCGAACAGGCGGCAACAGGTGCCGGGATGACAGCAGATCAGATCAGGCACGCGGGATCTCCGCTGGCGGCTGCTAAAGCCATTTTGAGTGAGGTGAGGCAGGGGGATTTAGCCCTGTTACTCGTCCTTTCTGGGCGTGAGCAGGTTTTTGAGTTGATAGAGGCGCGGGACGGGCGCGCATCAGCGGAGTAACGACGCTAAATCACTGAAAACCCGTGGCGTCACTTCCCGAGTTAGCATCAACCCGCTAGTTTTAACCCAGACACGATTCGTTGGATTTGACCGGTTCAAAAGGAAAATGCGCTTTATGAAAATTACCCAGATCGCACGAAAACTCGCTATGGTTCTGGCTGCTTCGCCAGTCATCCTGGCAAGCGCTGCGACATCGCAGAGCGAAGCGCCACCTCCAAAGGTCAGCATTGCGGCGGCCTATTCCGAGGAAATCACGGATGAGGCCATCTTCATTGGAAAGGGCGAGGCAATCAACACCGTTGCAATTGTGGCTCGGGTCAGCGGGTTCGTCAAAGAAACGCTGGTCGAAAATGGGGCGGCCGTCGAAAAGGACGATATTCTGTTTCGGATCGAGCCTGATAGCTACGAGGCAACATTGTCCGCTCGAAAAGCAGATGTCGCGCGTGCAGAGGCGGAACTTGAACTGGCTAGAATTGAGCTAGATCGCAAGAGCAAGTTGGTCGCGCGGGATGCGACGCCGCAATCTGAAGAAGACATTGCGCGGGCCAATGAACTAGTTGCAGAAGCGGCACTGAAATCTGCGAAAGCCGCCATACGACAAGCTGAACTGGACCTGAGTTATACCGAAATTCACGCGCCCTTTTCGGGACGTATCGGACGCACTACCGTTTCTGTGGGAGAACTTGTCGGACCTACCACACCGGCATTGGTCACTTTGGTGCGCGAGGCACCGATCTATGTGAACTTTTCACTAAGCGAAAAGCAATTAATCGACATTCTTGAAAGAATTGGTACGAACGCGGAAGGGTTGACAAAGAACGAAACAACGCCGGATGTTTATGCAATTCTGCCAAATGGCTCTGAGCTGGAGAAGCCGGGCAAAATTGTCTTTATTGACAATCGGATAGACCCGGCAACTGGCACAATATCGATCCGCGCAGAATTTGAGAACACTCGACGACTGATCGTCGACGGCGCGTTCGTGAACTTGCGTATACAGGCGGTCGAGACCACTATCAAATTATTGGTGCCGCAGGCCGCCGTTCAACGAGATCAACGGGGCGACTTTGTATTGGTCGTGAATCAGCAACAAACCGTAGAGCAACGCTACATCACCACAGGTGATCAGGTAGAGACAGCGATTATCGTAAATGATGGCTTACAGGAAGGTGAAGGCGTGATTGTTGAAGGGTTGCAACGAGTCCGCCCCGGCGTTGAAGTCGATGCGATCCTGGCTGGTCAGGGCGAGGGGCAGTAACACGTGTTCTCATCTATTTTCATTACGCGCCCAAAGATGGCGCTGGTCATTTCGACGGTTTTGACTCTGATGGGACTGATTGGATTTGCAGTTTTGCCGGTCGAGCAGTTCCCTGAGATCACACCACCTGTCGTCAATGTGACTGCAGACTATACCGGCGCGAATTCCGAAACTGTTGAGAACACGGTGGCAGCTCCGATTGAGGCGCAAGTGAATGGCGTTGATGACATGATGTATATGTCATCGGATAGCACCGACAGCGGATCCTACTCGCTGGCCGTCACCTTCGAGGTTGGTACAGATCCTGACATTGCATCGGTAAACGTGCAGAACCGCGTTGCGCAAGCAACTTCATCCCTGCCTAGCGAAGTCACCAATTCGGGTGTGGTAACCCAGAAAGCATCGACAAATATGCTGTTGGTTGCAGTTCTTGTTTCACCTGACAAGACCTATGACGAGGTCTTTCTATCAAACTATGCTTCGATCAATCTGAAGGACGCCCTGGCGCGCATCAAAGGGGTAGGCCGTGCGGATGTGCTGACCAGTTTCGAGTATGCCATGCGCATGTGGATGGATCCCGACAGAATGGCCGGCCTGGGTATCACACCAGGTGATCTGATCGCAGCGATTCAAGAGCAAAACCTCGAGGTTTCGGCAGGACAGATCGGAACACCACCCGTGCCAACGGACCAACAATTCCAATACACGATTACGACCAAGGGCCGCCTCACCACGGTAGAAGAATTCGAAAACATCGTTGTGCGCACCGGCAATGCCAGCAGCATTGTTCGTCTTCGTGACGTCGCGCGCGTTGAACTCGGAGCCGATTATTACAACGTATCGGGGCGTTATGAGGGCAAACCGGCGACAGTTCTTGCCGTGTATCAGGCCCCCGGAGAAAACGCTCTTGCCGTCTCGGAGGGTGTCCTGAACGAATTGGAACGATTATCGCGCACTTTTCCTGACGATGTGATCTACGAGGTGCCATTTAACAGCACCAAGTTTGTTGAACAGTCGCTTAAGGATGTGGTTTCAACGCTGATGTTGACTTTTGTATTAGTGGTGTCGGTGGTGTTCGTCTTTCTGGGCAGTTGGCGCGCCACGATAATTCCAGCGGTCGCCATTCCGGTATCATTGATCGGCACATTTGCGTTTCTGTTACTTTTTGGAATGTCGCTGAACACAATCTCATTGTTTGCACTTGTTCTCGCTATCGGGATTGTTGTGGATGACGCCATTGTTGTCGTCGAAAATGTCGAACGTCTGATTGCGGACGAAGGGCTTAGCCCGCCGGAGGCGACCCGCAAGGCTATGGGGCAGATCACGGGCCCGGTCATTGCAACCACATTGGTCCTGCTCGCCGTGTTTGTGCCAGTTACGTTCATGCCCGGTATTACCGGGCGGCTCTATTCGCAATTCGCAATTACAATCTCTATCGCGGTGGTAATTTCTTCGGTGAATGCGCTGACTCTATCACCCGCGCTTTGCGCCATGATCCTGAAAGCCCGTTCTGGGCCTCCACGCGGGCTTCTGGCCAAGTTTGAAGATGTGGTTGGGGCAACCCGAAATGGTTATGTTGCCATCGTGCGGCGATTGGTGCGCGTGCCTGTCATTGCACTTGCCGGAATATTGGCGCTTGTCCTTGGCACCGGCGGGCTTCTAAAATCCCTTCCAGCAGGATTTTTGCCGACCGAGGACAACGGTTATCTGTTCGTAGACGTCCAGCTACCTGATGCGGCGGCGCTGAACCGTACCGAAAAAGTGACAGATCGCTTGAATGACCAGCTATTGGAAGTGCCGGGCGTCGCCAACACGATTTTGGTGAACGGTTACAGTATGTTGAGCGGATCTGCTTCGAACGGCGCGATGGTTATCGTCAACCTGGATCCGTGGGAAGAGCGCGAAGAGCCGGACCTAAGCGCCGAAGCTATATTGCAAAAAATTCTGGCGATTGGGTTTCAGGAGGCTGCGGCCAGCGTCATTGCGTTTAACCCGCCCCCCATTTCAGGATTGGGGATGAGCGCCGGCGTTGAGATGAAGGTCCAGCAAACTGGTGGCGGCTCGGCTCAGGATCTGTCAAGTGCGTTGGGCTCTTTGGTTTACGCTGCCAATCAGCGACCTGAGATCGGACAAGCTTACACAACCTTCAGAGCCAACGTACCCAAGGTCTTTATCGATCTGGATCGGGAGAAGGCCAAGACACTGAATGTCCCGATCAGTGAAGTATTCCAGACATTGCAAGCTTATATGGGGTCGTATTACGTAAACGATTTCAATCTGTTTGGTCGCGTCTATCGCGTGATGATACAGGCCGATGGATCCTATCGTGACAAGGTAGAGGACATCTCAAGTCTTTATGCCCGGTCAAGCACTGGCGAGATGGTGCCTCTGGGCACGCTGATTGATGTGGAAAATGTCTTGGGACCGGTGCTGCTTAACCGCTACAACATGTTCCGTTCCGCTACGGTCACCGGCGTTCCGGCGCCGGGTATGTCGACTGGTGATGCCATTAAGGTGTTGGAGCAAGAGGCCACAACTGCATTGCCTCCGGGGTTTTCCTACGAATGGACCGGCACGGCGCAACAACAACAAGCAGCAGGGGGATTGATCGCGCTGATTTTGATAGCGGCCGTGGTGTTTGGTTATTTGTTTCTTGTCGCGCAATACGAAAGCTGGACGATGCCAGTCGGGATATTACTGTCAGTTGTGGTCGCGCTATTTGGAGCGCTGGCGGCAGTTGCGACGGTGGGTAGCGATGTCAATCTTTACACGCAAATCGGGATGCTGATGCTGATCGGTCTTGCATCAAAGAACGCCATTCTGATTGTTGAGTTTGCGATGGAAAGCCGTGCGGGTGGGATGAGCATTCGCGAAGCGGCATTGGAAGCGGCGCATCAACGGTTCCGCGCCGTGATGATGACGGCGCTATCGTTCCTGCTTGGGGTTGTATCGCTGCTCACCGCCTCAGGTGCAGGGGCTGCCAGCCAGAAGGCAATCGGCGTCGCTGTGTTCGGCGGCATGTTGGCAGCCACCCTTGTTGGTGTGATCCTGATACCGGTACTCTACGTGAACATGCAGGTCCTGCGTGAATGGGTTAAGTCGCTATATAGCAAGAAGACAGCGCCTGCAGAATCAGCCTGATCCCGGCACGCATTAGAAGTCGCGTAGATTGTCGGGATCATACCGCAAGGTAGAATCCTCTCGACGTTTCAGGGCACTTTCATGGATGGTAGATCCGGGCGGAATATAGCGACGCTGTCCTAGCGGTAGGTAGTAGCCGAATAGTTGTTTTTGCTCTGGCCAGCGGGACCGGCGCCGAAGCCTTGGCAGGACTTCAAGCAGGAACCATCCGTTTCTCATCTTGTCGTGTTGAGGGGCGCGGAAATCGGGTTTTGATATATCCAGATCCATCTTCTTTGTGATCTTGTCCTCTTTGCCGAGCACATAGCGATCATAGGTAATCTGGCGAAAACCAAGCCGGTCTTTACCCAAACCATCCAGTTCCTGACGCATCCATTGCAGGGTGAGCTTGGACAGTCCGGCCTCGGACTCATTCACACTTCCTGCGACGTCAGTATGCGTGCCTGCGAACCAGACCTGTTTGACGTCTTGCGGCGGCGGGTCGTTCTTGGATTTAAAGCGATTGCCGTAATAAGTCTGCCCTTCTTCCCAGAATTGGTGCCTGAAAAACCGCCGCTTTTCATCAATTGCGAGCACATGGCGCACCGCCTTAACAGAAGGGTTCACGTCAACACTTGAATGGGTGCCAAACTGGATGAACGTGCCTCTTCCTAGCTTTAAGCGGATCAATGAACTGACGGTATCCCAAAGACCAAGAAACCGAATGGGCGGATGGCGCACTTCAAAAGCCTTTTCGAGCATACGTAGCTTGGCGTGCTTTACCCGGGGATCATGGTTGGTGATCTTCCGCCATGCGCGAAATACCGGCGCAATCAGGTGGAATTCCTGCGGCGCTATGAGGCCAAAGTCATTGATGAATCCTGCCAACACGCGAGCTGTGTAAGCCCCACGCGAATAACCAAAGAAATATAACTTGTCGCCCTCACGATAGTTTTCACACAAAAATTGAAAGGCATGCAGAACATTGGTCTCAAGACCCAGGCCAAATATCAACCCGAGAACAAGTTTGGGTTTGGTCAGGAACGCCCGGGAAAAGGGCCGGGTATCAAGGGTGCCAACGCCAGTGCTGTAATAAACGATCTGATCCTCGGTCCGGGAAAGGCACTTGTAAAGCCGAAGAATATTGGACTCGTTTTGCTCAATCTCATTTCCCGTGCCGTCAAGACACACCACCAAACTTCGCGACACCGTGCTAATCCTTCAAAATACAATGCAGTTAGGATATCGCGATGTCCGAAATACTCTACAAAAAATATTGGGCTATCAGATTGTGATCGAATTTCATGCAGAGATGTTGGTTACAACGGATCAAACAGACGCAGTTAGACCGCCGTCCACACGGATATTTTGACCGGTGATATAGCTCGACGCAGAACCCGCCAAAAAGGCGACTGTTTCGGAGAGTTCGCGCACCTTTGCGTAACGCCCGGCCGGAATCCGTGCCACGCGTTCTTCCTTTTCTGGAAGGCTGTCAATAAACCCTGGAAGCACGTTGTTCATCCGGATGCCTTCTGCGGCATATTTGGTGCTGAACAACTTGGTGTAGGTCGCAAGGCTGGCCCTGAATACCGCAGAAGTCGGGAAATCGGGATCTGGTTCAAATGCTGCGAAAGTTGAAATGTTGACGATCGATCCACCGCCCTGTGCCTGCATGATGGGCAATACAATTCGTGTGATGCGCACTACGTTGAGAAAATAGTAATCCATACCCAAATGCCAGTCGGAATCGCTTATCTCCATGACCGGGCCTTTGGGGCCATGTCCGGTACAATTGACCACTGCATCGATGCGGCCAAACCGATCCATCGTCGCATCGACAAATGCCTGTAAATCATCTGGTGCAAGGTTCGACCCGGTAAACCCTATGCCGCCGAGTTCATTGCCTAGTGCTTCGCCTTTGCCTGAAGAGGAGAGCACAGCGATATCATAACCAAGTTCGGCAAGGTGTCGGGCACTGTCAGCGCCAATACCCGAACCACCTCCAACGACTATTGCGACGGGTTTATCCATGGTTTCAATCCTTTGTCAGATGATATTAATGTCATTCTTGTCGCTTCTTCAGTAATGCGACGCCGCTTTCGCCCAATGGAACCACGGCAAAAGGACCGCCCTGACACATATCGCCCGGATTCTGTGGATCCATCGGTTCGCTGTTGCCCAGCACTTCGCTGGCATATTCTTCCGCATTGTCGCTCGGGCGGTACCCCAAAAAAGTTGCGCCGCTGTTGTCTACCGTCGCGCGGTCATTGTTTGACACGCCATAGACGACCGAAAACCCTGTGGTTGGCGTGTCAATGGCGCGTTCGACCAAATGCACAAGATCATCATAAGACAGCCACGACCCCAACGCCCGCGCATTGTTGACCTTGGGAGTGCAGGACAGGATGCGCATACACACGGATTCAATTCCGCGCTTTTCCCAATAAAGGCTGGCCAGATCTTCGGCGAAACATTTGGCCAGCCCATAGAACGTGTCCGGTCGATGGGCGACATCAGTGCCGATAAAGCTGTTCTTGGGGTGCATACCGACCGCGTGAATTGAACTTGCATAGACGACACGGCGCACTTTGTTCTGATAGGCTGCCTCCCAGATGTTATAGGCACCGATCATGTTGGAATGCAGAACGGCATCAAATGGAGCCTCATCGCCGATGGCTCCAAAATGCACAACCATATCCGCGCCCTTCAAGAGCGCGACCATTGCAGGCAAATCCGCTAAATCCGCCTTTACATAGCTCTCGCCCGGGAAAAGAGCTCCAACGTCGCCCGCGAGATCGGTGGAGACCAGATTGTCCGCCATGTCCGATAATGACTTGCGCAAATACCCCCCAAGGTTGCCCGCAGCTCCTGTTAAAACAATTTTTTTCATATTTGTTCTCCGATGGTTGTTGGCACGCAAAGCACTACGAAATGGCGCCTTTGACTTGGGCCATCAATGAGTCAGCGCCTTTGGCCAAAATTCCGATATCTGATCCGCAGGCGACAAAGGTGAAACCGTCCGCTAGCAACTCTGAGGCAAACAAGGGATCCGCCACCAATGTTCCGACAGGGATGTTTTTAGCAATCAGGCCGCGGGCGCAGGCCCAGATTTGTTCCCAGACCGCTGGCGCCATCGGCTGGCCAAGCAATCCCATATCCGCGGCAATGTCAGCCGGTCCAAAGAACACGCCGCTGACGCCATCAACCGAGCCGATTGCGGCAGCCTGGTCAAGCGCTGCAAGGGTTTCTACCTGCACGATCACAGTTGTTTCGTTTTCAATCTCGCCAAAATAATCGCCGACCCGCCCGAACTTGTTGCCACGTGTAGAGGCGCTGACGCCACGCATTCCACGCGGTGGATAGCGTGTCGCTGCAACCGCCAGCTTGGCTTCTTCTGCGTTCTGAACCATTGGAAACAACAACCCCGGGGCGCCGATGTCGAGCAATCGTTTTACCTTGACCGGGTCGTTCCAGTCCGGGCGCACAATCGCAGTGGTGGGGTAGGCGGCAAATACCTGTAGCTGACCCATGATCGAAGTTAGTTCGCCTGGCGAATGTTCCATGTCCAATAAAACCCAGTCAAATCCCGCAGGTGCAACAACTTCGGCTGCAAACGGGCTGCAAAGACTGACCCAAAGGCCGATCTGTTTTTGCCCGCTTTTGATTGCGCGGGTGAATGGATTTGGGGAAAGATTCATATTACGGCCTTTTCGTCAAATGGTGTGCGGGTCTCAATACGGTCAAAGTGAAACGGCGTCAGGTCAAGGCTGCGGTATTCTCCATATGCAATGTGTTCGGCCGTGCCTCGACCCATGGCCGGAGATTGTTGAAACCCATGGCCGGAAAATCCGTTCGCAAAAATGAAGTTTGTGACCTTTGGATGCGGTCCCAGAATGGCATTCTGATCCAAAGTATTAAAGGCATAATGCCCGGCCCACGAATTGATAAGCTTTATCGCCTCAAATTGGGGGATGCGGTTCGCAATTATAGGCCAGACTTTGTCCTCCCAGATGCTGTGATCCTGCACAAAGTCATCATAGTCCACCGCCGGGTCTTCGTCTGGGGGACATCCTGCCAGATAATACGCGCCGTCCGAGCGCATGTGCACTCCGCTGGGGTCAATGGTCAGCGGCAGGTCGCGGTCCAGTGGCTGTTCGGCGGAAAAAATGAAGGTATAGCGTTTGCGTGGCTCTACCGGAATTTCAATGCCTGCCATTGCAGCTGTGCGGGCAGCGCGTGGACCAGATGTATTGACGACTTTGCCGCAGGATATTTCGTCACCGGAGGCAAGCGTTACACTTTCGATGGCTATGCCAGCGGCGTTTGTCGTCATCGCCACAACTTCGTTGGTCACGTATTCAACACCGTTTTCACGGGCGACGCGTTTCCACCAGTCAAACAGGGTGTTGCCGTCAAAATACCCCTCGTCGATCAGGTTGTGGTTGGCGCCGATGATGTCGTCGAGGCTGTAGAAAGGATAGTCGCGCGCAATTTCTTCTCTACTCATGAATTTGGTGCCAGCTCCCAGAGAGGCCTGCATTTTCTGCGCCTCCTTCAGGACATTTGCAAAGTGTTCTGTGTCGGCCAGATACATGTAGCCGTAGCTCTGCAATACGACATCGGGCACGCGGGGGTCATCACCCATGAACTGTCGGAAATTCTTGATGAATTCTGCACCAAACTGCGATATCTGCACGTTGATCTCGCGGCTGAATTGCTGACGGATGCAGCTGTTTGTGTGCGACGTTGAGGTGAATTCGTAAGTCGGGTCCCGTTCCACAACAAGGATTGAGCCGTCAAAGTCCGGATTGTCAGACAGAAACCAAGCAATCGACGATCCGTACATTGCGCCGCCGACCAGTACGACATCATAGTGTTTTGCCTTTGGTGTCTCCAGTGCGCTCATGAAACGTCTCCCCCTTTTTTTACGGTTTCGAGCACCGAGTCGGCCTCTTCCTGCGTCAACCCGTAGGCTGCAATTGCAGTTTCGGCAGATATATAGCCGCGTGCAAGATCACGACGAACTAATGCCGGATCACGGGCGGACGCTGGGCCGTAGCCCGCGCCTCCCGGAAAGGCGAGCATGACCCGTCGACCGTGCGGCACAAATTGTTTTCCCTTGCCTTTCATCGGAGCATCGTCATTCCGGACAATGGTTGTCGGCGCGCCGTCCGCGCCACCCTGACGTCCGCGTGCAGGGTGA
Source organism: Paracoccaceae bacterium (assembly GCA_039969355.1). Lineage (GTDB taxonomy): Bacteria > Pseudomonadota > Alphaproteobacteria > Rhodobacterales > Rhodobacteraceae > JL08. Next base: position 173,375 of record JBDVOA010000031.1, on the reverse strand, counting down.
TCAATACGATCAAACATGGCCTGAAAGTCAAATTCGTGCCCCTCAGCAGCACCGACTTCCATGTACTGGCCAAGACCGCCCCGGAATTTACCCGCGCCGCCGCTGTCGGGGCGCAGCTCTTTGCGCCAGATGATGACCGGACCGGTGTGTTCGGTCGCCTCGATTGGCATTGTCATGACACCAGAGGGAAAAGCAGTGGCATTCAATCCGTCTGTGTCCGGGCGCGCGCCCGAGCCGCCCGAATTGAAGGCCAGAACCTCAGCGCGAACCGCTCCTTCTGGCGCAAGTTGGTCAGTGCGAGGGCGCAAAGAGACTTGAAAATTGCACAAGGTACCGGCCCCTTCGGCGGGCACCAGATTTGGAAGGATCTTGTCCAGCGCGTCATAAACCGTGTCGGGGATCATGTGACCGATGATATGGCGCAGCGCCACAGGAGCAGGGTGCACCGCATTCACTATTGAATCTACTGGTGCCGTCACCTCAAAGGGTGCAAGCGATGCGGCATTGTTCGGGATTTCAGGTGCAATCGCACATTTCAACGCGTAGCAAGCGTAGGCCTTGGTATAGACCAGCGGAACATTGATGCCCTTTTTGTCGAGCCCTGACGTGCCAGTAAAATCGCAAAGAATGCGATCCTCTTGCAGGTCCAGCCTGACGACGAGATCGATTGGCGTGTCATACCCATCAATGCGCATAGCGCCATTGGCTGTCGCGCGGGGCAGGGCGGCAATCCGCTCCAACGTTGCCCGGCGCGAGTTCTCGAGGATGAAGCTGGCGATACCGTCGAGCGTTTCCAACCCGAATTCACCCATCATTTCGCTCAATCGGCGTTGGCCGATTTCATTGCAAGTCGCGAGCGCATAGATATCACCGATAAGTTGATCGGGTTCGCGCACGTTGCCGCGAACGATTTGAACAAGGCTTTTGTCGACAACGCCGCGTTCGGCGAATTTCATGATCGGAAGATAAAGGCCTTCTTCGTAGATGCTAGCGGCATCAGCGCCGAAGCCACGCCCTCCGATGTCGACTATATGGGCTGTGCAGGCGAAGAAGCCGACAAATGCCCCCTGATGATATGAGGGCGTGACCACGGTGATATCATGCAGATGACCCGTGCCTTCCCAGGGATCATTGGTAAGGTATACGTCGCCCTCAAAAATTTGGTCCAGACCGATCCGCCGGATGAAATGAGCCACTGCATCGGCCATGGCATTGACGTGACCCGGGGTGCCAGTCACGGCCTGAGCCAGCATCCGGCCACTTTTGTCATAAACGCCGGCTGAAAGATCACCTGCCTCGCGAACGGAGGTGGAAAAGGCGGTGCGAACCAAGGCTTGTGCCTGTTCCTCGACCACGGAAATCAGCCGATTCCACATCACTTGCTTGGCAACATCAGAGGTGGTGTTGGCGGATGACGTCATGCGCCTTCTCCTGTTGGGACTGCCGTCAGGTCGATACAGCCATCGGGTTGTGCGACTGCCTGACGGCTGCTGGGGATGACAATAGTCGTTTCGTCTTCCGTAATTACGGCCGGACCGATTATGTAATGACCTGATGTCATGTCTTCCCTTTGAACAATCGATGCCTCAACAGACTTAGCCAGCGCAGGGTCAAACAGGGGTCGTGTGCCAGTTGTGATTGCCGGGGACTGCTTTGTTTGTGGCTGGGTGGTGGTTACTTTGGCAGGAGGCGTTGTCGCATTTACGGCCCAAACCGTCATTTCCACGTCCATGCCATCAACAACCCGCCCGAACAGGCTTGCGTAATCCTCCTCGAACAAACGCTGGTACGTGTCCTTGTCAGGATTGGCTGCCTGATCAGGCGATAGCACAATAGGTATTTCCCAACCCTGACCGGTGTAGCGCATATAAGCCTTGAATTCGGCCTGGATGTCGGCGCTTGCGTCGCATGAACGGACAAAGCCGGTGGCCTCTTGCCGCAGTTCTGTCAAAACGTCGCGTATTGTATCGGGTTCAAAATCGGAGAGCTTCATGTATAGGCTGCGGGTCGCCTCAAAACTAAACGGCGCGCGCAAAAAACCAATTGCTGATCCCACTCCGGCTCCGGGCGGCACCACCAACCGATCTATGCCCAGTTTTTCACATAGTCGCCCGGCATGAAGCGGTGCAGCACCTCCAAAAGCAATCATCGTGTAACCGGCGAGGTCTTCGCCGTTTTCAACGGCGTGGACCCGTGCCGCGTTGGCCATGTTTTCGTCCACCACCTCAGCCAAACCAAAGGCCGCGGTTTTAGCATCCATGTTCAAAGGTTCGCCTAAGGAGTTTTTCAGCGCAATCGCAGAGTTTTCTGTGTGCAAGGGAATCGATCCTCCGGCGAAATTGTCCGGATCTAGTTTACCCAATACAAGATCGGCATCAGTGACTGCAGGGCGTTCCCCGCCCCGACCATAACAGGCAGGGCCGGGCTCGGAACCAGCGCTTTCCGGACCGACGCGTATCTGCCTCATCGCGTCCACATGGGCCAATGAGCCGCCGCCAGCCCCGATTTCCACCATATCAATGACCGGGATCGAGATTGGCATGCCTGAACCTTTTTTGAACCGGTAAGAGCGCGCCACTTCGAATACGCGCGCTGTTTTGGGAGTCTGGTTCTTGATCAGGCAGATTTTGGCTGTGGTGCCGCCCATGTCGAAGGAAAGCACTTTGTCCAAACCATAGCGTGTCGCTATGTCTGCCGCAAAAACAGCGCCGCCAGCGGGGCCGGATTCTACCAGTCGGACTGGAAATTCCGCAGCACTTTCCAGCGATATGATGCCGCCACCGGAATGCATCAGGAAAATCGAACAGGTGATGCCAGCCTTTGCCAGACGCCCCTCTAGGCGACCCAGATAGCTCTTCATCAGCGGTTTGATGTAAGCGTTTGCGACGGTGGTGTTAAACCGTTCGTATTCCCGCATCTGCGGCGACACTTCGCTGGAAAGCGACACCATGACATCCGGCAATTTCTCGGCCAATACGTCGCGCACCATGCGTTCGTGATCATCTTTCAAGTAAGAATGGATGAGCCCGACCGCGACGCTTTGGAAACCGGCTATCCGAATATCCTCTGCCAGATCTTCGATTTCAGTGCGATCCAGTGGTACCAGAATTTCGCCCCGGGCGCTGACGCGTTCGCATAGTGTATAGCGATGCTGACGCGGTAGTAATGGCTCTGGCAGCACCAGGTTAAGATCGTATTGCTCGAACCTAGATTCCGTGCGCATCTCGATGACATCGCGAAACCCGTTTGTTGTAATCAGCGCCGTGTGCGCACCACGCCGCTCGATCAGCGCGTTGGTAGCCAGCGTCGTGCCGTGGATGATCTGACCAATCTGGAAGGGTTGGACATCTGCTTTGGTGCACACTTGGGCGATACCATCCAGAATTGCATCTTCGGGCGCGGCGTAAGTAGTCAGAACCTTGGTGGAAAAAAGTTGGCTGTCGCGCTCAAGGACGACATCCGTAAACGTGCCGCCAATATCCACGCCAAGACGGATCATCGAAGAGGTCATTTTGGTAGGCCCTTGAGCAGAATCATGACTTTGGTCAAAGTCTAAACCGGCAAGGATCATCACATCCAATTATTTAATGCGATGTGGAGGATAGAAAAAAATTATTATCCAGACGCTTTTGATTAAAACGACGCAGCGGCACAGCGTGCCGCCAGTCCGGCTGCAGTTGCAACAAAGTCCGAAGCCTTTTTGGCATCGTACCGGGCATAGAAATCCATCGCATCAGGTACCCAGTCATATTGAAGGCGTACTAAGTCGCCAGATGCGAGTTCGCGTTCCACCATCGCCGCAGGAACGGTCACGAGCCCCATTCCGTTTACGGCCATATGCAAGCAGGCCGTAAGCGAACTAGATGGCACGAGCCGCACCTGCAAATCACGCCGGGTACTGAAATGGCCCGAGACCTCTGCATAGAGTTTGGTATCGCGTGTATGTGTAAGGATCGTGTGGCGCGCCAGATCCTCGATATTGATCGGGTTCAACCGATGTAGGTTCAGGCTGGGTGAGGTGACCCAGATGAGGGGATAGGATCCTAGGCTGACCTGTCCGCTCATCGCGCGGTTGAACGGTCCGTTTTGTAAGGCCAGGTCAAGGGAGCGTCCTGCCAGTTGCGTTTCCAGATGAACGGACATATCGACAGTCATCTCGACCTGCACCGTCGGAAACCGGGTTTTCAGATCACGCAGAAAGTCTGGTAACCAAGTGTGTACAATCATCTCTGTCACGCCAAGACGCAACGTGCCGTCAAATAGTGCAGCCTCGCTGGCGGAATTCACGAGGGCCTCGGTGGCATTGAGAACCTTGCGCGCATGATCTAGGACGTCCAGCCCCTTTGTCGTGAGGTGAACGGAACCGGCGTCTCGCTCCATAAGAGAAACGCCCAGAACGGTCTCTAGCCCGGAGATGCGTGCGGAGATATTGGGCTGGGTTGTGTTCAGTCGGTCAGCCGCTTTGCGAAAACTGCCCAAATCCGCCACCCAGATGAGCGCTTCCAGCTGTTTTAGGCTGGGACGCATGTCAGGCGCTGTTCAAGGTTGGCTTTGCAACTTTGAAAGGTGTGAAATGACCATATTCACCCTGTTCAAAGATAAGTCCTGCCCCCGATCCATGCTCTGCCAAAAGGACCTGCCCTACAATAATTGTATGATCGCCGGCGTCGTAACGTGCCGAAGTCTTGCAGTCGAACAACGCCAGACGTTCCGCCAAAATTGGTACCCCATCGTCATTCGGGGCCCATTCGGCCTGCTCAAACGCGTCTCCGGCAGTGGCAAAATTCCTTGCAAATTGCTGTTGATTACGTGCCAGCACATGAACGGCGAAGCGCTCTGCCGCGAAAAACGCCCGGTATCGTCGCGGTGCCTTTGCGGCTGACCACAGTATCAGGGGAGGGGCCAATGAAACCGAAGAAAAAGAATTGGCAGTCATACCTACCGGGCCGTCGGCTGTCATGGTGGTCACGACCGTGACACCAGAGCTGAAACACCCCAGCGCGTCCCGAAATGAACGTTCGGTAGAAGGGCCGGGAACAAAGGACTGCGCCATCAGAGAGGACCATTAACTAGAAAGAATTCGACATGCCACGGCGGGTCAGAGTTGTCCATGCAGGACCTTACTTAACCGTCGCGATTTGCAATGAGGTCGTCAACGACAGAAGGGTCTGCCAGTGTTGAGGTGTCACCAAGTGAGCCATAATCGTTTTCGGCAATTTTGCGCAAGATGCGGCGCATGATTTTGCCGGATCGAGTTTTCGGGAGGCCAGGCGCCCACTGAATTACATCCGGGCTTGCGATTGGGCCAATCTCTGAACGAACCCAGCTGCGAAGTTCCTTGATCAACTCATCGCTGGGCGTTTCTCCGAGCATCAGCGTCACGTAGCAATAGATGCCCTGTCCCTTGATGTCGTGCGGGTAGCCGACAACAGCGGCTTCTGCGACTTTTTCATGGGCGACAAGCGCGCTCTCCACTTCAGCGGTACCCATACGGTGTCCAGAGACGTTGATAACGTCATCAACCCGCCCCGTGATCCAGTAATCGCCATCTTCATCCCGTTTGGCGCCATCACCCGTAAAATAGTAACCCTTGTAGTCACTGAAGTAGGTTTTTTCGAACCGTTCGTGATCGCCCCAGACCGTGCGCATCTGCCCTGGCCAGCTGTCCTTGAGACACAGAACGCCCTCAGCCGGATTGGTGAGGATTTCAACGCCGGATTGCGGATCAAGAATAACAGGCTCGATGCCAAAAAACGGCTTCATTGCAGAACCAGGTTTGGCTGCATGTGCGCCGGGCAGGGGGGTGAGCAGATGGCCTCCGGTTTCGGTTTGCCACCAGGTGTCCACGATCGGACAGCGACCGTGACCAACCACATCGTTGTACCAGCCCCACGCTTCGGGGTTGATCGGCTCGCCGACGGTGCCCAGAACCCGCAAGGATGACAGATCAGACCCTTTGACCGGATCGTCCCCGTGCGCCATCAGTGCCCGGATGGCAGTAGGCGCGGTGTAGAACTGATTCACTTTGTGCTTTTCGCATACCTGCCAGAACCGCGATGCATCCGGGTATGTCGGGACTCCTTCAAACATCAGCGTTGTGGCCCCGTTGGCCAGCGGTCCGTACACAATATAGGAATGGCCTGTGACCCAACCGACATCAGCCGTGCACCAGAAGATGTCGCCGTCATGGTAGTCAAACACGTATTCATGGGTCATGCTTGCGAAGACAAGATAACCACCGGTTGTATGCACAACACCTTTGGGTTGGCCAGTTGAGCCCGAGGTATAGAGGATAAACAGGGGATCTTCGGCGTTCATTTCTTCGGGGGCGCAAGTGTCACCAGCTGACTTGGCCAAATCATTGTAGTCGAAGTCCCGCTCACTCCAATTGATCTCTCCGCCGGTCCGTTTGATCACCAGACATTTGACCGCGTCGCTGCATTGCCCAAGTGCGATGTCTGCATTTGATTTCAGTGGCGTTACCTTGCCACCACGCGGTGCGTAATCCGCGGTGATCAACGCAGCTGCGTCGCAACCTTGAATGCGGGATGCCAACGCATCTGGTGAAAACCCAGCAAAGACGATCGAATGAATTGCACCAATACGGGCACATGCAAGCATGGCATACGCAGCCTCAGGGATCATTGGCATGTAGATGACAACGCGGTCTCCCTTGCTGATACCCATGTCTTTGAGAATGTTGGCCATCCGGCAGACAGATGAATGCAACTCCTTGTATGTGATGTGTTTTGCATTGCCGTTTGGATCGTCCGGCTCGAAAATGATCGCGGTCTGGTTCCCGCGAGTTGCCAAATGGCGATCAATGCAATTTGCAGCGACGTTCAGCGTGCCATCGCTGAACCAGTTTATATTCACGTTCCCAAAAGCATAGCTCGCATCTTTGACTTGAGTGTAGGGCTTGATCCAGTCAACACGCTTGCCTTGGGTCCCCCAGAACGCATTCGGATCCCTGATCGAATCCGCGTACATTTTGTTGTATTTCGCGTTATCAATAAGCGCATGTGCAACCGTATCGGAAGATGGCGCATAAGTTGCTTTGGATGGGTGGTGCTCTGTCATCTGGGTATCCTCCGAGGGTCTGTCAAAATGCACTGGCGGCGCATGGGTCTGGACGATCATACTCAGAATCGAACGGAAGGAAACAAGCTGCCAATTGCTTACACACCATTGTCGCACCAACCGGCAATTGCTAGATCAAGTTATTCTCTTCTAGCACTTTGCGAGCGATACGAAAGCACTCCACACCCTGTGGCACACCACAATAAATAGCGATGACGTGAATCGCCGCCCGGATTTCATCAGCGCTGACTCCGTTGTTGATCGCCCCCCGAAGGTGAATTTCCCATTCGGCCATTTTTCCCAAGGCGCCAATCATCGACAAGTTCATCAAGCTGCGGGTTTTTGGGTCAATGGTGTCGTCCCCCCAGCCAAATCCCCAGCACCATGCGGTCATAGCCTCCTGAAACGGGCGGTTGAAATCGTCCGCGGTTGCAAGGTTTTTGTTAACGTATTCCTCGCCAAGTGTGGCCTTGCGTTGCATCAGCCCTTTTTCAAACAGATTGTCGTCCATGTAGTCGTCCTTTTGCTGAGGTTCAGGCAAATACGGATAGCTGCTTATTGAAGTTGGTCAAGCACTCTTGCACAGGGCCATCCCGCCATACTCAGAGGGTTGCAGTCCGCGCGCATGGCGCTAGTTTGGGGTTAAGCGATCCGCCAACAGGAACGCAGTTAGGGAGAGAGTTTATGAACAAGATGATGACCGGGGCCGTTGCGGCCGCGATTAGCGTGGGATTTATTTCCGAGGCAGCAGCAACGGAATGGAACGTATCCGTCTGGGGTAAACGCCGCGCCTTTACCGAACATGTCGAAAAACTGGCCGAACTGGTGAGCGAGAAGACCAATGGTGAGTTCACCATGAACGTCAGCTATGGCGGCTTGTCAAAGAACCGTGAAAACCTGGATGGGATTTCCATTGGGGCATTTGAAATGGCGCAGTTCTGTGCGGGTTATCACCGCGACAAGAACCCGACAATCACGGTACTGGAACTGCCATTTCTGGGCGTGAACACGCTGGACGAAGAAGTTGCAGTGTCCCATGCAGTCTATGCCCACCCCGCAGTTCAGGCTGATCTTGCGCGCTGGAACGCGAAACTGCTGATGACCAGCCCGATGCCGCAATACAATATTGTCGGCACAGGAGAGCCACGCGACGAACTTGCCGATTTTGAAGGCATGCGGGTGCGTGCAACCGGTGGTATTGGTCAGGCTTTCGAATCCGTTGGTGGCGTCCCAACGTCTGTGACTGCGACCGAAGCATATAACGCTATGGAAAGCGGCGTTGTTGACACGGTTGCTTTCGCCCAGCACGCGCATCTGAGCTTTGGCACTATCAACCGGGCTGAATGGTGGACGGCAAACCTAAACCCCGGCACGGTCAACTGCCCGGTTGTGGTCAACACGGATGCCTACGATGCGCTTAGCGATGAGCATCGCGCCGCGCTCGATAGCTCTGTTGACGAGGCGATCGCGCACTATCTGGCAAACTACGCTGAACTACTCGGCAAATGGGAATCGGTTCTGGAAGAAAAAGGCGTGCAGAAAGTTGTCATTTCTGATGACGTTATCGCCGAATTCCGCGCTGCAGCTGCTGACCCAATCCGCGAAAAGTGGATTGCCGATATGACTGCGCAGGGTTTGCCAGCACAGGAGCTCTACGATCTTGTGGCTTCAACTCTCGCAGAAGCGCAGGCAAGCAACTGATTTGAAAGGGCGGTCCGATTGGGCCGCCCTTTCGTAAATCACACCCTCCTGATCTAAGGACAGAATCATGGCCGGAACTTCCGCCGTGCTCGAGGACGACAGTCCGCTCAGTCGCATTGATCGCGGACTGCATGCGCTCGAGCGGCAGTTTGCCTTGATCAGCGGACTTGCGGTGTTCTCTTTGATGTTTCTGGCGGTCTATTCGGTCGGCGGGCGCAAATTTTTCAACTCGCCACTTGCAGGTTACGTCGATTGGATCGAACAGATCATGCCACTGATTGCGTTTATGGGCATTGCATATACCCAACGCGATGGAGGTCATATTCGCATGGACATCCTGATCGGGCGGTTGCGGGGCAGGGTGCTTTGGGCGGCGGAGTTTATCTCCGTATTTCTGATTTTCCTGCTAATGGCAGCTTTGGTCTGGGGCAGCTGGTCCCACTTTGGCCGTAGCTTTGATTTTGCAGCGCCGCTATGGAGCCGGGACAGTTCAATAGACATCGGCATACCGATCTGGCCAGCAAAACTGCTTGCCCCGGTTGCTTTCTCGGTTTTGTGTTTACGACTGGTCTTGCAGATGTGGGGCTATGGGCGTGCCTTTGTTCTTGGGCTGGACAGCCCTGTGGCCGTACCTCTCATTCAGGATGTCGCAGCCCAAGCCAGGGCCGAGGCCGAGCAGTTAGACGGGCGGGACTAGCTAGATGGAACCTATCGAACTTGGCCTTTGGGTTTCGGGCGGCATGCTGGTCATGGTGGTGCTTGGCATGCGCGTGGCTTTCGCAGCGGGACTAGCCGGTCTCGTCGGGCTGGTGTTGATTTTTTGGGCCAAACGAAATTTCGGGATGGAACATCTGGGCTGGGCGCTGACGGTAGGGATCAAAACAGCCGGCCAAGTGCCACATTCCAAAGTCTCCTCCCAGGCGCTCTCCTTGATCCCAACTTTTATCCTGATTGGCTATCTGGCCTACTACGCGGGTCTAACACGGGCGTTGTTCGAGGCTGCAAAACGTTGGATAGCATGGGTGCCGGGCGGATTGGCCGTATCGACAGTTTTTGCCACGGCGGGCTTTGCCGCTGTGTCAGGTGCGTCTGTCGCCACTGCTGCGGTCTTTGCCCGTATTGCGATCCCGGAAATGCTGAAAGTTGGATATAACAAACAATTCGCCGCCGGTGTTGTGGCAGCGGGTGGTACATTGGCATCGCTGATACCGCCATCGGCAATTCTCGTGATTTACGCCATCATCGTTGAACAGGATGTGGGCAAGCTGCTGCTCGCAGGGTTCATCCCCGGGGCGTTTTCTGCGATTGTCTATGCCACTCTGATCATCGGCATTGCGGTCATTTTTAAGAGTGTCGGCCCGCCGGTGCGAGGCTTCACTTGGGGTCAGCGTTTTGCCTCACTTCCCCCGGCATTGCCGATCGTGATGGTGGTCGTGATCATCATCTTTTTTGTTTATAATCCCTTCGGAGATGCCTGGGGTACGCCGACCGAAGGTGGTGCTATTGGCGCCTTCATCGTCTTTTGCATGGCGCTTTATAACGGAATGCGTTGGGCCGAATTAAAGTCCGCACTGCTTGAAACAGCCAAGCTGACGGTGATGATATTCACCATCATCTGGGGTGTGTTGATTTACGTGCGATTCCTTGGGTTTGCTGAACTGCCTGCCGCTTTTGCCGACTGGATCAGCTCTTTGACGGTGTCCCCAATGCTGATTCTGGTTTGCATTCTGCTGGCCTATGCGGTGCTGGGCATGTTCATGGATGCCATCGGAATGCTACTATTGACGCTTCCTGTGGTCTATCCAGCCGTGATGGCCCTTAACGGTGGGGAACAGGTCGCTGCAGCAGACAGTGCATTTGGCATGTCGGGCACGATGTGTGCGATCTGGTTTGGGATTTTGGTTGTCAAGATGGCCGAGTTTTGCCTGATCACTCCACCTATCGGTCTCAATTGCTTTGTCGTGGCAGGCGTGCGCGCCGATCTGAGTGTTCAGGACGTTTTCAAAGGCGTCACGCCATTCTTTATCGCAGATGGTATTACAATTGCCTTGCTGGTTGCCTTTCCCAGCATTGTTTTGTGGCTGCCGTCGCTGGCGGGTTAGGTCAAGCAGTAACTTTAAGGAAGCGCCAAGCCACCTGAATGGCGTGTCGGGCTCATGTCATGAAGCAGTGTTTGCACAGGCAAGCTGGGGCGGTTGACGTCGCAAGCCCCGATTGCGCTTTAGATATTGTTCTTTTTGCTCTTCTTATTGTTCTTGTTTTTATTGGAATTGTTTGCGGAGACGGCCGGACAACTTGAACCCGGCGTGGCCGCAGATGTTGTGGTGCCGGCGGGGCACGCATTGTTTGAAGCCGACTTGCTGCCAGAGCCGCCCGACGACCCCGAGCTGCCAGACGACCCCGTGCTGCCAGATGACGCACCACCAGAAGAACCGCCTGAGTTGCCGGCGCCCGTGCTACCTGAGTTGGCCGAGGAACCGCTGCCGCCAGTTGATCCCGCATTTCCACCGGTTGCCGGACTTGAGGATCCGTTTGAAGAGGCGGCGCTGCCAGAGGAGCTTGAACTACCTGATCCGCTTGATGTGCTCTTGCCTTTGGATGGGTCCGTGGGCCCGCTTTGGCCGCCTGTGTGGTCATTGGCGCCATTGGGGCCGGGTTCAGCAGTTTCTCCGCTACCTTTTGAATTACCGCTGCCACTTTCAATTGATTCCATTGCGTCTGAAGTCCCGCTTGCGACGTCAACCGCGCCAGTTGAAACTGTAAGGGAGGCTGCAACTGCCAACACCACAACGGCTGCCGTAATGACAACAAAGTCGGTGGAAACTGCCCCGTCCTCATCCTCTAAGAATGATCTGACCGGGCGGGAAAAAATTTGGACTATATTCATCTGGGCACCGTTACCAAAACAACATTTGTGAAGCTATGTATAGAGTGCCAATTTGTCGAAAATTGGACCTAATTGCGGAGTTATTTATCCATTGCAGCGCATTGGTATTATTAGTTAATTGGCTACCCGTTTGCGCGGTTTTCCGGCCTGGCTAGCATCGTTGCGTATTAAGCAATTCTGCAAACTTGCAAAGTGTCTTAAGCGCGTCAGAAAAGGCGGTGTCGTCGATCGTCATTGCGACCCTAATGTGACCCGCTGCAGCTGCCCCAAAGCTCTCGCCCGGCATGACAGCAATCTGATGGGTATCCAGCAACGCATAGGCAAACGCCTCTCCGGTCATGCCAGTGGAGCGTATATCGAGCATAAGATACATTGCGCCTTGTGCGGGGATCAGACCCACAGTATTTTGTGTACCCAATATGTCTGCTGCCAATGCACGGCGGCGGCGAAACGGTGCTGCGACCATCTCCTCAAGCTCGGGGCCTTGTTGAATGGCAAAATTCGCGGCGTCCTGAATGTACCCGGTCACACCATAGGTCGTGTTGGTCGCGAGATCAGTCAGGGCGCTGATCACATGTTTTGGCGCAACGACCCAACCACAGCGTGAACCTGTCATGGCATGGGACTTGGACATTGAACCAACAACCAGCGTGCGTTCGGCCATGCCGGGCAAAGTGCGCGGCGAAATGTGTGAACCTTCCCAGACCTGAGTGTCGTAAACCTCATCGGATACCAGCCACAGATCGTGTGCTTTGCAAATGTCTGCAATACCGGTGAGCGTCTGGTGAGAATAGACTGTCCCCGTCGGATTATTAGGTGAATTTATCAACAGTGACCTGGCCCCCGTTGCCACAGCGTCAATGTCTTCGCTGCGCGGTTGAAACGCGTCTTCGGGCCGTGTCTGAACGACTCTCGGTACAGCACCTGCGGCGCGCAAGGTCCCGGGGTAAGTGGCATAAAATGGATCAAGGTAAAGCGCAGTATCGCCAGGATCACAAACCGCGTTATGGCTTGCAAACAGGGCGGATTGACCGCCCGGCGTGATGATCACGTTCTCATAAGTTGTTGGCACGCCGGTACGCTCTGTAACCCGTGCAGCCACAGTCTCGCGCAGGGTGCGATCGCCGGGAACGATGGCATAGCCAGTGTTGCCACCGATAGCGGACCGGTTCATTGCCGCCAGAATGTCAGGATGCGTGCCAATGTCATGTTCACCCTGCGTCAGCTCGATGATGGGCGCGCCATCGATCTTCATCTGACGCGCACGATTGAATACGCCCCAGCCGTCATCACCACCACCGTTTATCTGGGTGATCCTGTTGGACAACTGCATAACCTAGTCCCTCGCTCAGCATGCATTTCGTATCAGCGGAGGGGGCACAGAATCGCAGCCCTTGTCAATCGGCGGAATTGGATGGTATCACCACCCCATGACGGACCGGATTATCATCTGCTGCTGCATTACCATCTGAGATTTCTCAGCGGGCCCGTACCTTTACGTTTTCATGACAGACAAGAGTTGCTAAGCCCGCGTTACCCGCGCGAACAGGACTTTGCTATGCCCACGACCCCAGTGATCAAGCTGCACAACACACTTACCCGCAAGAAAGAGGTGTTTACACCGATTGATGCGCAAAATGTGCGGATGTATCTGTGCGGGCCGACGGTTTATGACCGCGCGCATCTGGGCAACGCGCGGCCTGTGATCGTGTTTGATGTGCTGAATCGGTTGCTGCGCCATGTCTACGGAGAGGACCACGTGACGTATGTGCGCAACTTTACGGACGTGGACGACAGGATCAACGAAACCGCCCGCAAACGCAAAGAGGCGGGTGAACCCGGCACGCTGGAAGAGCTGATCCGCGCCAGATCTGATGAAACGATCCGCTGGTACCACGAGGATATGGACGCACTTGGTGCCGCGCGCCCGGACGAAGAACCGCGTGCGACGGAATTCATCGGGCAAATGATCGCGATGATTGAGAAGTTGATCGAAAAAGGTCATGCTTACGAGGCTGAGGGGCATGTGCTGTTTGCCGTGGATTCATGGAAAGAGCATTACGGCGCGCTGTCCGGGCGCAGTGTTGACGACATGATCGCCGGCGCTCGGGTCGAGGTGGCTCCGTACAAGCGCAATCCGATGGATTTCGTGATGTGGAAACCCTCAACTGATGATCTGCCCGGCTGGGACAGCCCATGGGGGCGGGGGCGACCGGGCTGGCATATCGAATGCTCTGCGATGGCCTATGAATTGTTAGGCGCAGAGTTCGACATTCACGGCGGCGGCAATGACCTGCAGTTCCCGCATCACGAGAACGAGATTGCACAGTCGAAATGCGCGGGGCACGGTTTTGCCAAGGTCTGGATGCACAACGAGATGTTGCAGGTTGAGGGCAAGAAGATGTCCAAGTCCTTAGGCAACTTCTTCACTGTGCGTGATTTGCTGGATCAGGGTGTGCCGGGTGAAGTGATCCGGTTTGTGTTTCTGTCAACGCATTATCGCAAGCCAATGGATTGGACGGAGAAGAAGGCAAAAGAGGCTGAGGACCAACTTTATATTTGGGCATTAGAAACGACAGAAGTCAAAGCAAGTTCATTTATTCCAGAAGGACTCATCTCTAGTTTGGCGCAAGATTTGAACACCCATGGTGCGATAACAGAGCTAAGAAAGTTGTCGAACGAAGGTAAGTTCAACGAGTTAAAGGCTGGACTACTCTTCCTAGGATTCAACTTAAGAGCCGACAAAGGTTCTCTGGAGGCACATAGTAGAATTTCCTTTTCTATAGAATTTGAGGAAGTGATAGCACGGGCGATAACGAATAGGATTGAAGCGAAGAAAGCGAAGGATTTCGCGAAGGCGGACCTAATTCGAGAAACACTGCGTTTGGCTGGGATAACACTGACCGACAATCCGAGCGGTGAAACCATCTTTAAAGTCGAGTCTGGCTTCGATCCCTCCAAATTGGAGGTCCTCAAATGAACACGGCGTTTGAAGCTACAAACCAAAGCGCCCGACACCGGGTGGGGGCGAAGCGCCCTCCCGGGGGGAGGGTCGGGCGCTGTTCGGGGCTTTGCCCCGAATTGGTAAAACGTGAGGGCGTGGCATGACCAAGGAACACCTTTTCATCTACGACACCACGCTGCGCGACGGGCAGCAGACGCAAGGTGTCCAGTTCTCGACCGCTGAAAAGCACGACATTGCCGCCATGCTGGACGAACTTGGCGTTGATCACATCGAAGGTGGGTGGCCCGGCGCGAACCCCACCGACAGCGCGTTTTTTGACGCCGCGCCAAAGACAAGCGCGACACTGACGGCGTTCGGGATGACCAAACGGGCAGGGCGCTCGGCTGAAAACGACGATGTGCTGGCAGGCGTCATCAATGCTGGGACCAAGGCCGTCTGTCTGGTGGGCAAATCCCACGTTTATCATGTCGAAACAGCGCTTGGCATCACCAAAGCCGAGAATACCGACAACATCGCCCGCTCAATCGCCTACCTCGTCGCGCAGGGCCGTGAAGCGCTGTTTGATGCAGAACATTTCTTTGATGGATTCAAGGCAGACCCGAACTATGCGCTGGAAGCGGTTCGGGCGGCCTATGATGCCGGAGCGCGCTGGGTGGTCCTGTGTGACACCAATGGCGGCACATTGCCCGCTGACATCGCGCGAATTACCGGCGAGGTCATCGTTGCGGGCATTCCCGGCGATCACCTGGGCATACATACCCACAATGATACCGAAAACGCGATCGCCGGGTCGCTGGCTGCCATTGATGCGGGCGCGCGACAAGTGCAGGGCACGCTGAACGGACTCGGGGAACGCTGCGGCAACGCAAATCTTACCGCGCTGATCCCGACGCTGCTGCTTAAAGAACCCTATGCCAGCCGGTACCAGACAGGTGTGACAATCGGCGCATTGCAGGGGCTGACCCGGGCAAGCCGCAAGCTGGATGAAATTCTCAATCGTGTGCCGATGAAACAGGCGGCCTACGTGGGGTCTTCGGCCTTTGCGCATAAGGCGGGACTACACGCCAGCGCGATCATCAAGGATCCTTCAACCTACGAACATATCGAGCCCGCCAAGGTCGGCAATACGCGCATCATTCCGATGTCCAATCAGGCCGGGCAATCCAACCTGCGCAAGCGGCTGGAAGAGGCGGGATTGGTTGTGCCCGCCAAGGACCCCGCACTGGGTCGCATTCTGGAGCGGGTAAAAGAACGTGAATCACAGGGTTATTCTTACGACACTGCGCAAGCCTCTTTTGAACTGCTGGCGCGTGAAGAATTGGGGCAACTGCCTGATTTCTTCGAGGTCAAGCGCTACAAGGTCACGATTGAACGGCGTAAGAACAAATATGACAGGATGGTCAGCCTGTCCGAGGCGGTTGTCGTGGTGAAAATTAATGGAGAGAAAAAACTCTCCGTATCCGAAAGCATGGATGAGACGGGCAGCGATCGGGGGCCGGTGAACGCGCTTGCGAAGGCGCTGGCCAAGGATCTGGGCCCCTATCAGTCGATGATCGATGACATGCGGTTGGTGGATTTCAAAGTGCGGATTACTCAGGGCGGGACCGAGGCCGTGACGCGCGTTATCATCGACAGCGAAGATCATCAGGGGCGGCGCTGGTCGACGGTGGGTGTCTCGGCCAACATTGTTGATGCGTCGTTTCAGGCGCTCACGGATGCC
Source organism: Paracoccaceae bacterium (assembly GCA_039969355.1). Lineage (GTDB taxonomy): Bacteria > Pseudomonadota > Alphaproteobacteria > Rhodobacterales > Rhodobacteraceae > JL08. The sequence continues at coordinate 157,022 of JBDVOA010000031.1, read as the reverse complement.
ATTCGCTGGAAATTGATCCGTGACACTGAGTGAGGATGTGAACGCCTGCGCCGCCATTGTGCAGCGCGGCGATCCTGATCGGTTTCTGGCGGCCATGGCCGCCCCGGTCGCGGCACGGCGCATTCTGTTTCCGCTTTATGCTTTCAACGTTGAGGTGTCGCGCGCGCCTTGGGTGACACAGGAAACCATGATCGCTGAGATGCGGTTGCAATGGTGGCGCGATGCCGTGGAGGAAATTGCCAAGGAAAATGAAGTTCGTCGCCACGAAGTTGTGACGCCGTTGGCCGGAATATTAACACCGGAACTGGCAAAAAATGTGGATAAATTAATAGCTGTAAGGCGTTGGGATATATATAAAGAACCGTTTGAAGATGAGACTCATTTTGAGCGCTACATTGACCAAAGTGCGGGCACCTTGATGTGGACCTGCGCGCAGATGCTGGGTCGGGCAGATGAACAAACCGTGCGCCATTTTGGCTATGCAAGCGGCGTGGCGAACTGGTTGCAGGCCATCCCGGATCTGGAAGCGCAGAGCCGAGTTCCGCTTCTTGATGGTACGACGCAGGGCGTGCAGAAGTTGGCGCAAGGTGCGTTGGATCGACTAGCGCTCGCACGGCGCGCGCGTGCCAGCGTATCGCGCAGGGCAAATGCGGCCCTGTTGGCAGGTTGGCAGGCAGGCGCGATCCTGAGACAGGCGGTGGCAGATCCGAAGTCGGTTGCAAATGGCACTCTGGGCAAAAGCGATGCACGCAAACGGTTAGACCTGATGGTCCAGGCGATGTCTGGTCGCTGGTAAGGCTTATGCCGCGAACTCTGACCGGGGCTTGAGCACTAGCCAGATTAATGCGCCACCGGCCAACGCCAGAAACGGGATCATGGCGATGTTCACGGCCTGCCATCCCTCAACCGCGCTGCCCCCCGAGCAGTTCATTAGCCCGCCAGAGGCGAGCGAGGCAAAGGTGACGCCACCAAATACTAATAAGTCATTCAGGCCCTGCATCCGCCCCCGTTCATGCGGTTCATGCGACGCGGCGAGCAGTGATGTTGCCCCGATAAAACCAAAGTTCCAGCCAAGGCCCAACAGGATCAGCGCAGCATAAAAGTTGGTCAATGCGACGCCCTGCAGCGCAACCACCCCTGCGATGGCCAGAATGAACAGCCCGAGCCCCATGATTTTTTCAGTTCCGAACCGGGCAATCAGATGGCCGGTAAAAAACGAAGGAATGAACATTGCAAGGATGTGCCCGGTTACAACATTTGAGGCGTCCGCAATGCCAAATCCGCATCCGACAACTGCGAGCGGGGTCGATGTCATGACGAGGTTCATCAGCGCGTAGGACACCATGGCGCAAATCACTGCAACTGCGATACGCGGAGTCTTTAACAGCTCCCATCGTGTGCGCCCTCTTGGGCTATCGATTGTGGGGGCAAGTGGTTTGGGAATGCGCAAGAACGGAAAGAAAAACATGCCAATGACATTTAGAACCATCGCGGCCAGATAGACTGGGAAGAACCGCATGACTGTGGCATCAGGTGAATTGCTGCTAAGATATCCAACCAGTTGCGGTCCGATGATCGCCGCAATCAGGCCACCGGCCATGACATAAGAAATCGCCTTGGGGCGAAACGCATCCGATGCGGTATCCGTAACGGCAAACCGGAAAAAACCTTGTGAAGACATGTAGATACCCGCCATATAACTCCCCACTAGAAAGATCCAGAAATTCTCCAGAAAGAGAGCATAGGCAGATATCATGGCACCGATCAGGCCGCCGGCTGCGCCGACAAAAAAACCCGCCCGACGGCCGTGGTTCTGCATGAAAGGACTCAGCCATGGCGCAGTGGTCATGGAGCCGAAAACGATCATTGTAATTGGCAATGTCGCTAGACACACATTGGGCGCGAGTTGCTGCCCTGCCAATCCACCCATAACGAAATACATGGTGATCTGGCTGCCCAAAAAGGCTTGCGCGGCGACGAGCACAGCGACGTTACGTTTGGCAAGAGAGTCATCTTGGATGGGCATACGGCCCGGGTACCTGTGAATTGAACCGGCGGCAAGCGCCTTGCATCAGGAGCATCATATTCTAAGGTGCGGCGCATGAAGGACCCGCTGTATCTTTTATTGCTTGCTGGCGCGGGTGAAGCCCGCGAGATCGCCATCATGGTTGCGGATCAACCACATATTCGGGTGATCGTCTCGCTGCATTATCCTGAGCGTGGCATAGGGCCATTTTCCGTTCTGACCCGGATTGGCCGCTTTGGTGGGGATAACGCTTTTTTGCGCTATGTCCAGTCCGAAGGGATTGACGCGGTATTGGACGTAACGCACCCCTTTGCAATCCGGGTCAGCGCCCGCACTTCCAGAATCTGCTCTGAACTGGGAGTGCCTTATGCGCAGGTATTGCGCCCTGAGTGGCATCCCCAGTCAACAGACAATTGGGTTGCCGTTCCTGATGAAGCTGGTGCAGCAGCGGCTGTCCCGCCCGGGTCCAATGCTTTTACTACAACAGGACGGGCTACACTGGCCGGATACAAGAACATGGTGGCGGCCCATCTGTTTGTTCGGCAACTCAGCGATGATGGTGAACAGAAAAAGTTGAAGAACGTGACATATGTATATGGAACTGCTCCATTTTCCGTGGAGAATGAGATTGCGTTGTTTCGGAAACTAGAGATCGATTGGCTTATTACGCGCAATACGGGAGGCGACGCCAGCCGCTCGAAACTGGACGCAGCCCGGGCATTGGGATTACCGGTGGCCATGATACGCCGACCGCCGCAACCAGTGGGACGAAAGCTGCAAACTGTGCAAGAGGCACTGGATTGGGTGAGGGCGTTGTGAGCGTTGGGCGGATCATTCGTTCAGATTCCTGTGTGGCGGAAGGGGCAGCATGGCTGGCACAGAGGGATCCTCGCTTTGCAGCAGCGCTGGAAAAAACCGGACCGTTGCCGCTGCGCCTGAAACCCGATGGATTTGCGCAACTGCTAAATGCCATTGTCAGCCAGCAGGTCAGTGTCGCTTCTGCCGCCGCGATATGGGGGCGACTGTTGGATGCCGATCTGACCGAGCCGTCAAAGATACTGGCAAGCACAGATGAACAGCTGCGCACCTTGGGGCTCAGCCGGCAAAAGGCCAGATACGCGCGCGCGTTGGCAGAGGCTGACATCGATTATGTCGCATTGCGGGATCTCCCGAATGACGCAGCCATCAAGCATCTGATCAAGGTGCCGGGGATTGGTGTGTGGACCGCGGAAGTTTACGTCATGTTCTGCCTTGGTCGCGCTGATGTCTTTGCCCCGGGTGATCTGGCGTTGCAGGAAAGCGCGCGCATCTTGTTTGACCTGCCAGAGCGGCCCAAGGATCGCGCATTTCGCGACATAGCACAGGACTGGTCGCCGTGGCGATCCGTGGCCGCCCGGTTGCTGTGGGCATATTACCGCGTTGCAACAAAACACAGCGGAATATCGGATTAATCGGTTCTGTGCCTATTCAACGGGAACCCATTCTTCAGTCGGGTCATAGGCGGCCATGGGTGCGGCAATTTCCAACGTTTCCTCGCCCAAAATGGATTCCAACACGATGCCGTTTTCCGAAACCATGAAACTGGTGATGCCGGTGACACCGAAATCAGCCGGAACTGCCAGCAGGGCATGACCGCCGACCATGTTATCATTGACGAGATAGTTCATTGGGCCCCCAGGGGCGGCATCTGTCTGTTCGGTCAAAATGCGGAAGTAATAGCCTAGGTAGGGTTCCGGGTCGAAGTCCTCTTCTCCGTTGCTGTACCCATCGACAGAAGCCCGTGCAAACAGTTCGCCTAGCGGACTGTCCGGTTCAGGCCAGAACAGACCATCCCGCGCGGTAGGGGACGAAGAGATTATCTGGCGCGCGAACTCCATCACGCCATCACCGTCGTGATCAACCAAACGATAAGCGGCCTGAACATCGACGTAAGCTTCAAGCAAGTCGATGATCTCCAGCTCATTGAGACCAATTTCGCGGTCTCGCACTTCCTCGCGGCCAGCAACCACATCAAACGCCCATGTGTCACCTGTCCGGCCAATCGGAATTGGGAAAGGCCAGCCGTTGGCGCCGAGTGCCAAAACCACCGAACCGTCCTCTTGCGGGATCATTCGGAAGCCTTCTGAATACATAGCCAATATTGTATCGCGGTTGTGGCGATCCTCGCGGTCGTCGCCCGTGGACATGAAATCCTGCGCCTCAGGTCCGAATACGATTTGAACCGCTTCTCGTTCACCGGCGGTCAGTGCCGTCATCATCGCCTCAACGGCGTCTTGTGGCGTTGCATACGTGGCAGGTTCAGCGGCAATTGGGCCGGAAATCAGACATGAGAGGGCAAGGCCAGCAATAATTGATTTTTTCATAATCTTATCTCCGGCCTTTTCTGTGCTTTGCGCCACTGGATCTGCCGCGCTGTGATCCTGCATGGGCTTTCTTTGCCGGGGCACGTTTGTGCGTGGCGGACTTCCGATTGGCAGGGGCCTTTTTCTTTGCGGCGGGTCGCTTCGCAGCGGCTTTGTGCTGCGTCGGCTTCTTGACCGAAGGCTTTCGTTTGGCCGTACCAGGCTTGGGTTTTTGAGCAGTTCTGTTTGCCGCTGCCTTTTTGGCGGAAGCCGGACGATTTGAAGGCCGATCTACCTGAGGCAGACGATTGTTGCCCGGACGACTGATGTCGGCAGCACCGGATTTATTGGACAGGCTGGCACGCAGGCTGTCCCCCCGCGTATCCGCTTTATTGATGGGCAGCTTGGTCTTGCCATTCGTGTCCTTGCGGTTGGTAATTTTGTTTTTGGCATCATTCTTGCGCTTGTCATCTGCTTTCCAACCGCCGTCCGGGCGGCGATCTGGCCGATCACCAAGGTTCACGTTGTTCCCGATGTTCACGTTTCCGTCGACATCGATGTCGATGTCTCGGGGGTTGTTGTAGATCGGACCACCGCCCCAGCCACCGCAGTTGCGACAGCCCCAATAATCATTCCACGGATCGTCATCATCAAAAATGGCATCCAGCAATATGAAGGTTCCAAAAGTAACAGCACCGGCAACGATCGCATCGCTCACGAGATCATTGGAATTGTAGGCAAGGTTGGGGTCATATTGCGGCACATAGACCACTTCAGGGTCTGCAGGCTGTATGACAACGGACTCGGCCTGGGTTTCCTCGTCCACAACAACATCGACTGTCTGCGCTTCTCCACTCGCCAAAGCGCCGGAATTGATCGCCTGTTGCCGCATTGTTTGTACGGCGTTCATCACATCATCGCTTTGAGCCAACATCGCGGCGCCAACCGCTTCGGTCCATTCTATATGCGTTGCCATATCCGATGTCACATCCGGAAAGGCAGTCGCCAGCACCTCGACACTTGGGTCCCACTCCTCAGCTTCGATCGCTGCTGTTAAAGTCTCGGGGTCTGCATCAGCGTTCATCGCCAAAAGGCGGTCGCTCTTGATGATCTCCATCGGGTAGGTTGCGGCGACTAATATCTGGATCAGCAAAGTGTCCGGATAAAGCGCAACAGGCGCAACGAGGTTTTCCAGTTCGGCCTGAGTCAACAGGTCAGCGGAATCTGCATCTGGCTCTGTTTGCACTGTTTCGTCGGTTGATTTCGCAATCAGAAATGAAGGCGCAATCAAAAACCAGACAGCTGCAATGTGGATTAACGGATTCTTCACCGGCCCCTCCCGAAATTTATGTAGAGATCAGGTTAGCGTTAATGACATGCAGATCAATTCTTTTCCGATGACATTGCTCAAGGAATTGCCCGATGGTTAGATCGGTGCGCTACAACAAGCAGCGGTAATTTGTCGTGAAATAAGGGAAATTGTCTTTTCTTACTTGGATGCTTTATGCATGCTGAAAATGAAAAAGACGATTGAGCAGTTTCGTAATGAATGCATCTCTAAAGGCGGTGTGGAAGTCTTTCCTTGTCCCATTGTTGTAGCGCCCAAAGCGTCTGCAAGTTGCGGCCCTTTGCTATCGTGGAGAAGGGGACGGAAGAGAATATCTTCTTATCACCAGCCGGGGAACAGCGCGCTGGATCATACCTAAAGGCTGGCCAATCCGGGGTCTCAAGTTCAACGAAAGCGCGTTGGTGGAAGCCTGGGAAGAGGCTGACGTGAGGAACGGGGATGCAACATGTGAACCAGTCGGTGATTATTCCTATCAAAAAAAACAGGCTACCGGTTGGGAAATTCCCGTCAAGACGCTGGTGTATTCGGTGGCCGTCAAAGATATTTCAGAGGTATTTCCCGAAGCGCATGAACGCGACCGCAAGTGGGTTGATGCCAAGGCAGCCGCAGAGTTGGTCAACGAGGCGGAACTGAAATCCATTTTCCGCAGCCAATAAAAATTTTTAGCCATCCAGAATTGAACGGTTGATTTCATCGTGTCGACGAGGCAAGCCTTCCCCGCAATTGGGGGAACGGCAAAATGACTGACCAACAAGGCGACGCGCGCCATCTCGAGACTTTGGATCGCGATCTGGCACGCTATTCCAACCTTGAACTGGCAACCAATTATGTTTCACGCCCCATGGTCGGTCCGGGGATAGCGTTGATATTTGTCGTGCTGGCGGGACTTACGGCTTTGTTGTTTTTCGGTCAGGCCAATAACTCTTTGATTGTAGTCGTAGCGGCCAGCCTGGGTGCCTACATGGCCTTGAATATCGGCGCCAATGACGTTGCCAACAATATGGGCCCTGCGGTGGGCGCGAACGCTTTGACGATGGGCGGAGCCATTGCAATAGCGGTGATCTTTGAGAGTGCAGGGGCCCTCATTGCAGGCGGCGATGTAGTATCGACCATTGCCAAAGGCATCATTGCGCCGGAAAGCATGGGAACAGCAGAGACGTTTATCTGGGCCATGATGGCCGCGTTACTGTCGGCGGCACTCTGGGTAAACCTTGCGACATGGATCGGGGCGCCGGTATCGACCACGCATTCGGTTGTTGGAGGCGTTATGGGTGCGGGTATCGCAGCGGCGGGTTTTGCCGCTGTCAGCTGGCCCACGATGGGTAAGATTGCGGCCAGCTGGGTGATTTCACCGGTGCTTGGCGGTGCGGTTGCTGCCCTATTTTTGTGGCTGATCAAGTCGCGGATCATTTACCGCGAGGACAAAATAGCGGCTGCGCGGGTCTGGGTGCCCATTCTTGTCGGCATCATGGCGGGTGCTTTTGCTTCATATTTAGCTCTTAAAGGTCTGAAAAAGATTATCAAAATCGATATGCCAACGGCTTTGATGATTGGCGCAATCATTGGCGTCCTGATCTGGGCTGTGATGGTGCCGGCGATCCGAAAGCAGTCTGAAGGGCTCGAAAATCGAAACAAATCTTTGAAGGTTCTGTTTGGCATCCCCCTGGTGGTGTCGGCGGCATTGCTTAGTTTTGCTCACGGCGCAAATGACGTCGCCAACGCTGTGGGGCCGCTTGCCGCAATTGTGCAAGCCTCGCAATCGGGCGGTTTTACAGAAGCTGTCAGCATTCCGTTCTGGGTAATGGTGATCGGCGCTTTTGGCATTTCCTTTGGCCTGTTCCTGTTCGGCCCCAAACTGATCCGCATGGTCGGGGGGCAGATCACCAAGCTTAATCCAATGCGCGCCTATTGCGTGGCGCTGTCTGCTGCGATTACTGTTATTGTTGCGAGCTGGCTGGGCTTGCCCGTAAGCTCAACCCATATCGCAGTCGGTGGCGTATTTGGTGTCGGTTTTTTCCGGGAATGGGATACGGAGCGGCGCATTCGAAAAGCGCGGCTACAGATGCCGGATCGAGTGCGCTATGCACCAGAAGAACGGCGTCGTCGCAAACTTGTCCGCCGATCCCACTTCATGACGATCATCGCAGCATGGATCATAACAGTTCCCGCTGCTGCGATCCTGTCTGCGGTCATCTTCTTCCTGATCACCGCGGCTTTGGGGTAGGCCCAGGGCAATTTGGCTTTTGACGTATCCTAAGCGTTCCGGGTTCTGGATAGGGTTGTGATCACCTCTGCCAAATGCCATGAAACATTCAACCAGAGCGACGGGCAGGAGAGTACATCGACATGACACGGGTTTTGAGTGCAGGCCGTCGCGCGCCAGCGTCCGGGGATCTGAAGTCCATCGTCGTATTTTTGCACGGCTACGGCGCAAATGGGGCAGACCTGCTGGGGTTGGCGGATCCACTGGCCGAACACTTGCCGGACACCCTGTTCGTCGCTCCCGATGCGCCCGAGGATTGCGACGGTGCGCCCATGGGGTTTCAGTGGTTTCCCATTCCATGGATTGACGGATCGTCCGAGGAAGAGGCCGAACGCGGCATGCGTGCATCGGTTGAGGATCTGAACGCCTTTCTCGATGCGTTAATGGTGGATGAGAATGTATTGCCAGAGCAGGTCGTGCTCTTCGGGTTTTCACAAGGCACTATGATGGCGCTGCATGTGGCGCCCCGGCGGGAAGACGAGATCGCAGGCGTTGTCGGGTTTTCGGGTCGGCTCATGTCGCCTGAAACGTTGGAAGACGAAGTGGTCGTGCGCCCTCCAATCCTGCTGGTGCACGGCGACGAGGACGAAGTGGTGCCGGTTCAATCTTTGCCCGAGGCGGCCGAGGCTTTGCAAGCGGCCGGTTTTACAGATGTTTACGCCCACATCATGAAAGGCACAGGCCACGGCATAGCGCCAGATGGGTTAAGCGTCGCGCTTGCTTTCATGCGTGATAAGTTGGGTCTGGGGTAGGACCATTCAGGACCTATAAATTTTAAGATCGCGTGATGTCTCCACTGCGGACTTCCGCTCAGACCGCTGCGAACGGCGGCAAGGAGCCCTATGCGGATACATTCCCAATTCGTTTCATATCTATTTTTTGGCAAGATTGTGTGGGTCGCCTCAACTAGTCTATGGTCAAGTGATCGATGTATTTTTTAAAAAGGAAGTTTTTTATGGCAGTAATTCTTGGGGAACGGATGGCCGCCAACATTGAAGGTGACTTTGTCGTTTTTCTTATAGGCATGCGGGTGAACAAACTCTGGAAACCTCACAAATGGCTACCTGTATTTTTGGCCATGCCGAAAATGCTGAAAGAACTGGACTCCTTACCCTCCGATGAGACGGGCTTTCTAGGGCATAACGGTCTCAGCTTGGGCGTAATTGTCCAATACTGGCGAAGTTTTGACCATCTTGAGGCCTATGCTCGCTCCAAAGACAACGCGCATTATCCCGCATGGATTGCCTTCAACAAACGCATGAAGGAAAGCCGGTCAGATGTCGGAATTTGGCACGAGACGTACCTGATAAAGGCGGGGCAATATGAAGCTGTTTATTCTGGGATGCCGTCTTTTGGATTGGGTCGGGTTTCGGAACTGATGCCAGCCAAAGGGAACAAAAGTGAAGCGCGCCAACGATTGAAGAGTTGATACCTCAACGAAATTTCGTTCAAATACTTTGTCCATGAAATTCGAACGTCGGCTTTGTCCACTCCGCAGACACAGGCGTAGTTGGCAGAAGACTGCTGCTTTTGGGCGGCTGGAAGCAAAAAGCCGAACCAGTCTGTTCACATTTTCGCGTTGATTTTCGAGGTATTCCTGCACGCGAGGACTCCTGTGGATAAGTGTCAAGTCGATGTCATGGTCGCGTATTAGAAAATCCGCGACATATTGTGGATAAACGGGGGCTTGTCAGCGCTCAACCACGATATATAGTCACTTTTGAATCGGGGCGGTTGTCTCCCGCCCTGGTGCTTGAACGCAGAACAGCCGGGCGGGGAACGAGTCTTTGATGGACGGTAATTTCAGAACAGAATTTGTACGCGCATCCGGAGCGCTAAAGCACCATCCGGCGTTGGTGCTCAATGCGGATTACCGACCGCTTTCCTACTACCCGCTGTCACTATGGCCTTGGCAAGAAGCGATCAAGGCCGTCTGGCTGGACAGGGTGGATATTGTCGCTGAATATGACGCCGTTGTCAGAAGCCCCAGTACCGAGATCAATATTCCTTCGGTGGTCGTTCTGAAGGATTATGTAAAACCTCAAAAGCGCGTGGCCTTCACGCGCTTTAATTTATTTCTGCGGGACGAATTTCGCTGTCAGTACTGCGGCGCAAAGGGGGATCTGACGTTTGACCATGTTGTGCCTCGCGCGAGTGGCGGTGTGACCAGCTGGCAAAACGTCGTCGCGGCCTGTTCGCCGTGTAATCTGCGAAAAGGGTCAAAGGCACTGCACCGCACCAGCATGTCATTGCGCAAGCCGCCCCGCCAACCGGCGTCGGAAGAACTGCGTAATATGGGGCGCAAATTTCCACCGGGCCACTTGCACGAAAGCTGGATGGATTTTCTCTATTGGGACGCTGAACTTGAGGCTTAATAAGCAATAGTCGACAAATTTGGTGCCGGTGTTAGTCTGTTCATCATAAATGGGAGGATTAGCGTGTCGACTTTTTTGAACCGTCTGGTGTGTGCCGCGGCAGTTGTAGTGCTTGTTGCAGCATCCGCGACCGTCGCAACAGTATTACTGTCGCCGAATTCCGCGTTTGCAAAAAATGACAAAAGTCATGGAGGAGGCAAGGGACACTCTAAATCCGGCAAGCATGGCAAATCGGGTAAGCACGGCAAATCGAGCAAGTCAAAAGCGGATAACCGACATGGCCATGGTAAATCACACAAAAAGAGCCATCGGAAGTCGTATGCGAAACACGATCATAAACATAGCAAGTATAAGAAGCAGGCTAAATACAAACACAAAAAGCACAAAAAGTATTCTTCAAAACATAAGTACAAGAAACAAAATGGCATTCACAAGAAGCGCTACGAAGGGCAGCATTCTAAGAAACATCGGCGCGCCTATAATGACGTTTCGCGCATGGGGCAGGAATTTGGCCGCGATGTAAGAAAGCTATTTGGCGCTGAACGCAAGAAAACCCGAAAAACATACAAGAAACATTCAACTAGGGCCAACCGTCCTATGGACAAGTCGCCGCGCCCCAGATCGCGTGAGTACGTCCGAGGAGACAGGGACGATTATTATCGTCGGGAGCGGGATAAGGCGCGAGTCGACACGACCTCTCGGGATGTTGCTCGCCGTCGCGCGGTCGATCCTAAACTCAGAGGGCTTAACGCCGCTAACGCCAATCCGAAGGCCTTTCAGAACGCCGCGCCAACCAGTCAGGTCGGGCGGATTGCCGCATACAAGGAGTCGGCTGAGAAGTTCTACGAGTTGCGTGAAGACGTGCGGAGGAATGTGACTGATCTGAAGAAGCTCGATGCTGGATACGAAGGTCGCAGTAGTAGTGATATCGTGGAAGATATAGCGGCACTTGACCCGAATGATCCGAACTATGACGTCGCATTGAACGAGCTGACAGATGAGCTGAAACCCGCCCGGTCATACGAAGTCGAAAGAGAGGGTATTGTAGAAAACATTCAGGAGGCCAAATCTGAGATACCTGATGCCGCACGGGATGCGCGCGAGGCATTTCTGAATGCGTCGAATGGTCGTGTCATTTCGCCGGAAGCAAAATCGGAATTGCATCACTTGCTTGGCTTGCCTGAGCCTGTTGTGCAAACGCGACCCACGCCAGTTTCCAAACCTTACACTGCGAGGGATACAAGTGCAGCATTAGTTCCACAGGACTGAATCGCAGAGGTGTTCGTCGTCAACTACGAGATTGCTGGATCTGGTATTCAAAAGGACAAAAAATCTTCTAATCTGCCTAGAGGAGAAACCTTCCTTGAGAGACAAAGTCGCTGTAATAACGGGTGCCGGCAGCGGATTGGGCAAAGGTTTGGCGCATGCGTGCGCCAAAGCTGGTATGAAACTTGTGTTGGCCGGATATAACACTGCCCCGCTAGAGGCCGTGGCACAGGAATTGCAAAGCACTGAAACTCTTTGTGTACCAACTGATGTAGCTGAACTGGATCAGGTCGAGGCCTTGGCCAAAGCGACGCTAGACCACTTTGAGCGCGTCGACATTCTGTTTAACAATGCCGGGATCGCACAGCCGGGGATGACGCAGGATACGTCGATTGAGGACTGGCGCTGGACATTTTCAGTCAATCTTTGGGGGCCGATCCATGGTTTGCAGGTTTTCCTGCCAATTATGCAGAAACAGGAATTTGGTCACATCAATGCGACGGCCTCAGAATCCGGTCTTTATGGCACCAGCCATCTGGCGGCCTATAACGTCTCGAAGTTTGGCGTCGTTGGGTTGATGCAAAGCCTTGAACGCGATTTGCGGGCAGCCGATTCCCCAGTAAGTGCGTCGGTATTCTGCCCAAGTGCGATTAAGTCGGCCATTCTGGACAGCACACGGGACCGTTCAGCGGCATCACTTGCGCAACATCACGAAACTGAAGCGAGCCGCCAGTTTGCTGAGATCCTCAAACCCATTATCGACGATGGAATGGACCCCGACATCGCCGCGGGCATTGTGTTGGAATCCATCGCCGCAGGGAAATTCTGGATATTTTCACACCCACATGTCCCCACCACGGCTTTGGCCCAGGCCAACGCAATGGCAGAGGACGGAACTCTGACGGGACTATAATCGCTCGAGTGTCCGAAATTAGAAAACCTACCGTGGCTCCGGTTACTATTCAGCCCGATGCAGCATCCCGAACAGATCGCGTGGGTCATCGGGGTCCGCCAGCAGATCCAGATCGTGATAAAACGATGTGCCTTTGATATGATTGCGCACATAACGCAAGGCGCTGAAATCCTCGACGGCGAAACCTACGCTGTCAAACAGGGTGATCTGGCGATTTGATGTGCGGCCCTTTGCTGTGCCAGAGATGACTTTCCACAGTTCAGTAACGGGATGGTCCGCATCAAGTTGTTGAATCTCGCCCTCAACCCGGGTCTGGGGCGGGAATTCGACAAAAATATCTGAGCGGCGCAGGATATCTGCGTGCAATTCCGTCTTGCCCGGGCAATCTCCTCCGATGGCGTTGATGTGCACGCCCGAGCCGACCATGTTGTCGGTCAGAATCGTAGCATTCTGCTTGTCAGCGGTGCAGGTGGTGATGATCTGCGCGCCTTCCATGGAGTCTTCGGCGCTTGCACATGTCACAACCTTCAGCCCATGCCCCGCCAAGTTCGTCGCACATTTTGCTGTCGCAGCAGGGTCAATATCATAAAGCCGCACAGTGTCGATGCCACAAATCGCCTTCATGGCGAGCGATTGAAATTCAGATTGTGCGCCATTGCCGATCATCGCCATTGTGGTGCTGCCCTTAGGCGCTAGATGCTTTGCGACCATCGCCGACGTTGCAGCAGTGCGCAGCGCCGTGAGCATGGTCATTTCCGACAGCAGCACGGGATATCCATTGCCGACATCTGCTAAAAGTCCAAAAGCTGTAACAGTTTGCAGGCCATCCTTCATGTTCTTTGGATGGCCATTTACATATTTGAAACCGTAAACCTCTCCGTCAGAGGTTGGCATCAATTCAATCACTCCTTCCGCCGAGTGACTTGCGACGCGGGGTGTCTTGTCAAACAGCTCCCAACGTCGGAAGTCTTCTTCAACATAGTCACCCAGATCGCGCAGCATTTTTTCTAAACCGATATGGTGGATTAGCTGCATCATGTGATCGACCGAAACAAAAGGGACGAGCGCTTTGTCGGATGGATTTGGGTTTATCATTGATGGACCTCGGGGACGCGTTGGGCCAGATGGATGCCTGCAATCATGCAGCGGACCGAACCACCGGCGGTTTCTAAGGTTGGGATAGACAGCGGCAGCAAGCGCGCATGCACCTCGATCCGCGCGAGCTGATCTGGCGTAAATGCACTCAGAGCACGCGCGGACAGCACGAGGACAGGACCGTCAATACCGGAGAGTTCAATCGCATTGCCTGCAAACGCGCCGATCTGCTGCGCTGTCAGGTTGATCACATCATGTCCGGTTTCCGCCAGACGTGTCGCAACCGTATTTCGGCGCTCGGGCGACGTGATCATGTCGAGCCCGACAAGGGCAAAACGTGTCCCGATCGTCATCAGCACGTTGGTGTGATAAACATCACGCCCCGCCTCATCCTGTGCTTCAAACGAAATAGGTTCAAAATTGAAGTGGGTACAGAACCGCTCAAGCAATATCGGGTCGGCACGGTTGGACCTTGCCACATAGGCGATCCGCCCGATGTGATCCAGAACCATTGCGCCAGTACCTTCCAGCGCCAGACTGTCATGCTCCAGTCCGGAATAGTCGATGACATCCTGTACTCGGTAGTCACGCTTGAGCATGTCTATAACATCCCAACGTCGCTCGCGCCGTCTGTTTTCTGCAAACATCGGATAGACCGCGACATGACCGCCCGCATGTGTTGAGAACCAGTTATTGGGAAAGACTGAATCTGGTGTTTCGATGGTTTGATCATCAAAATCATGCACTCGCACGCCCGTGGCACGCAGCATCGCGACGGCCGCGTCAAACTCTGACCGCGCGCTCAGGCTTATCTGTACGTCGCTGGCGTTTGCATTGGACTGAAACGCATTATCGCCTTTTGTCTGAGGGTTTGAGCGAAAGTGGTGCGGGCGGATCATCACAACCGAATTTGGGGCTTGCAGCTGCATGATCAAAATCCATGCGTCGGACGGTCAAAGACGCGGCGACCAAGTGCGGATGCAGCCAGATCGACCATGACCTGTGCGGTGCGCCCGCGTTCATCAAGGGCGGGATTAAGCTCGACCAGATCCAGCGAGGTCATCAGACCGCTGTCGTGCAACATTTCCATGGCCAGATGGCCTTCGCGTATCGTCGCGCCGCCGGGTACCGTCGTGCCCACCGCTGGCGCAATGGACGGGTCCAGGAAATCGACATCAAGCGAGACATGAAGAAACCCGTCTGCCGCCTTTACGATGTCGAGGAAGGCGGAAAGAGGTTTGGCAATGCCGGTTTCGTCAAGGGCACGCATGTCGTGGCAATGGATGCCAGTTTGCTGTAACGCGTCACGCTCTGCGTGATCGACCGAGCGCAACCCGATGATGCAAATGTTCTCTTGCGGTATCGGGTTTGTCACTGCCGGAAAGCCGCCAAACCCTTCCCGCCCGGTAACATACCCCAGCGGCGTACCGTGCAGATTGCCTGAATCAGTACTTTGTGGCGTGTGAAAATCACTGTGGGCGTCCAGCCAAAGGACAAATTGCGGACGGTTCTGGCTGGCCGCATGATTTGCAGCGCCAGCCACGCTGCCGAGCGACAGACTATGGTCGCCGCCCATAAATATTGGCAGACCTCTTGGCATTGCGTTTTCAGCTGCACGGATCAGCCGGTTGGTCCAGCCTATGCTTTCCTGCAGGGCATAAATCTTGTCGCCATTTTCGTCCGGCTGGTGAGATGCGGGTGTGAGGTTACCCTGATCCTCTACCTTGTGACCCAGATCGCGCAATGCGTCGGCCAATCCAGCGGTGCGATATGCATCGGGACCCATCAAGCAGCCTTTGCGTCGCTTGCCGCTATCCACAGGGGCGCCAATCAATATGCAGGTATTCCGTTTCATGTTAGGCCTCGACTTTCCGTTTAAAGGTTCATAACCGCCATAATGAGTTGAATAGAAGGCTACATTATGCTCAATATGGGATTCAATTAACCAAATCGGAGGGAAATTTGGACAATACGGATCATGAGCTTATTGCAGCACTGCGTCACGACGCTCGCGCCTCGCTGTCCGACCTTGCCCTTTTGCTGGGCAAGTCTCGGACAACAATCCGCAGCCGGATCGAACGCCTGCGTCAGAAAGGCGACATATTGGGGTTTTCGGTTGTTCTGAAAGAGGACGTTCTACGTGACCCCGTCCGGGGATTGATGATGATCGGGATCGAAGGGCGCGGGGCGGATCGCATTACCCGACAGTTGCAGGGACTAAGCGAGGTGCGCGCAGTCCATTCGACCAATGGTCGCTGGGATGTGATTGCAGAGATAGGAACCGCCACGCTTGAGGCATTTGACGCAGTGTTATTCAAGATTCGCCGGTTTGAGGGTGTGGCCAACAGCGAGACAAGTCTGCTGCTCGCCACACGCAAGTCGAGCTAGCCGCGGCAGCGGGCCGCTGCAATCCACAACAATGCGAGGCAAAAGGAGGCTGCTGCATTCCAGCTTGCCATGCTGAAGCCAAACAATTCCCACGCGATGTCGTCGCAACGTACCAGTGGCGCCGCCATTATCTGGTCCAGCAATTCAGCCGCGCTCAGATTGCCGATCGGCCCAGAAGTGCAGGTTGAAGGACCCGGCCACCACATGCGTTCCACTCCAGTGTGGTAAACGCCAAGTCCAGAGGATGTGAATGCGGCCATTGCGCCGAGCAGCGGCAACGCTCGCCCATGCAACATCAATGCCAGAACACCGACCGCGATGGCAATCATGTGCGGGTAGCGCTGCCAGTAACACAGCTTGCACGGCGCCATGTCTCCCAGAAATTCGAACCCATAAGCACCGGCGAGCAGAAAGAAAGACCCGGTTGCCGCCAGAATGATCAATGTGTGACGGGTCATAGTAAACGCACGAGAAAAAAGCCTCCGACAAGAATGATCACAAACAGGGTAAACATAAGCCCCAAACGCTTTTCGATAAAACCCCGGATTGGCGCGCCAAATTTCCACAACAGCCCCGCAACGATAAAGAACCGAATTCCGCGCGCGAGTATGGAAGTAGCGATAAATGTTCCAAGCGGCATGCCGGTCCAGCCCGACATGATGGTGATGACCTTGTAGGGAAACGGAGTTATGCCGGCGGTCAGCACTGCCCAGAAGCCCAAGTCGTTAAAGCGCGTGCTGAATTCAGCCATTGCATCCGCTTTTCCGAGAGAGGCCAGAATGGGTTGGCCCACGGCCTCAAATGCGAACGCGCCAATTGCATAGCCCAGCATGCCTCCTAAGACAGAGGCCACCAGTGCAACAGCTGCGATCAGCCATGCTCTTGAAGGGCGTGCCAGTATCATCGGGATCATGATCACATCGGGCGGTATTGGAAAGACCGAACTCTCGATGAATGCAATCCCAGCCAGAACCCACAACGCGTGTGGGTGGTCCGCCATCTTGATTGTCCAGTTGTATAGTCCCTTGATCATGCCTGCTGTTCCTGCCTTTACCTGAATACGATGACCTACCCGAGTGGTGTTGATGTGCAAGGAGAAAGGAAAAACTGAGACACTTGCCGGGATATTCCAGCGGCGAAATTTACGGCAAATGTGCGAAATTTGGTCAATTGGGGTTGATGGTTACTGTCGGCTGTGGATTGGTATTAGCAGAAAAAAGGCCCCTTAAGGGTCCAAATGGGAGAACACTATGACATTCATGTTGAGAACGGCATTAATAAGCGCCCTTGCTGCCGGGTTAGCGGCGGGAACCGCGATAGCGCAGGAAGTGACGCTGCGCTGCCAGCATTTTCTGCCGGCCAAGGGGTCGGTACCGGCCTTTTTTATGGCCCCGTGGGCCGAGAAGATCGAAGCGGACAGCGGCGGTCGTATCAAAGTAGAACTCTATCCCGGAATGCAACTTGGTGGAAAACCGCCGGCGCTATACGACCAGATTCGGGATGGCGTAATTGATTGTGGCTGGGCGCTGCCCGCCTACACACCGGGTCGATTCCCGGAAAGCGAAGTGTTTGAACTGCCGTTCATGACCTCAATGAGCGCCGAGGCCTCTTCGAAGGCTGCGTGGGAGTTCACCGAGAAATACATGATTGGCAAGCGGTTTGGCGACATTCAGGTGGTAGCCGTCCATGTGCATGGTCCCGGCATCATTCATAAAAAAGGCGGTCCGGTCGAATCCACCGCCGACCTGAATGGTCTCAAGTTGCGCGGCCCTTCACGGCAGGCCAACACCTTGCTTGAAACGCTGGGCGCTACGCCAATCGGCATGCCTGTGCCTGCCTTTCCAGAAGCGCTGAGCAAAGGCGTTGTCGATGGCGGCGTGATTCCGTTTGAAGTTGTGCCTGGCCTTAAGGTGCACGAACTGACCGACAGTCACACCGGTATTTCGGGGGACAGGGCTCTTTATAATACCTTTTTCATCTGGGGTATGAACAAGGCTAAATACGATGCGCTACCAGATGATCTGAAGGCGGTGATTGACGCCAATTCCGGTTTGGTCGCCTCTGGAGAGGCAGGTGCGGCGATGGACAAAGGCGATGATATTGCCGAAACCCTGATCTCCGAACGCGGCAATACAATAAGCTATCTGGGCGAAGATGTGGTGGCTGAATTGAAAGCCATTGGCGATGCGCAAACCGAAGCCTGGATCGCTGATGCAACGTCAAAAGGTCTGGACGGACAGGCCATGGTTGACGACGCTATGTCGATGGTGGCCAAACATACAGCCGACGGCAGCTAGTAGTTCCGGTCCCGGCAGGTTAGATGTCGGGACCAACAACCCTTACAGGTTGGCATTAAGAACAATATTGGGACGAACCTATGGGGCTTGCGGTTGGGGCCGAACGGCGCACCGGCAGGGTGATTCAGGCGATCGCCCGGGTATTCTCTTATATTGGCGGTTTCATTCTGGTTGCTATGGCGCTAACGACGGTGGTTTCGATCGTGGGGCGCGCCTTGCTCAGCTTTGGTTTTGGCCCGGTTCATGGTGACTACGAGCTTGTCGCAAATGGTTGCGCATTGGCGGTGTTCTGTTTCCTGCCATTCTGCCAGCTTAATCGCGGGCATGTAACGGTGGATATATTCTTGACCCTGTTTCCTCTACGGATTCAAGCCGTCTTTGGCCTGATCGGTGACGCGCTAATTGCCTTAGTGTCTCTTGTCATGCTGCGTCAGCTTTGGTTCGGTTTTGGCGAGAAGTTTCCCTACGGCAGTGACGAAACCCGCGAGACACTCGGCATGGGGTACAAACCGTTCTTTGCCGAAACAACTTACGAATTGGAGATTCCGGTCTGGATTCCCTATGGCCTCGCACTCGTCGGGGCAGCTTTATTTGCGGTGGCAGCGCTTTATACCGTATGGCGCAGCTTGAACTGGGTTCTTGAAGGCCGCGAGGGCGCTATTTGATGGAACTTACCGGTCTGTCGCTGGCCCTCACGGCATTTGGTTTCATGCTGCTGGGCATCTTCTTGCGGGTTCCGATCGCGCTTGCCATGGCTTTCACGGGTTTTTTTGGCAGTTGGTATGTACTTGGCTCGCCAAATGCACCGATGGCGCAGCTCAAGACCTTGTCGTATGAGACGTTTTCAAATCAGGGGCTGTCGATTGTGCCGCTGTTCCTGTTGATGGGTCAGTTTGCGACCCGAACCGGCATGAGTTCGGCGCTGTTTCAGGCGGCTTCGGATTTTCTGGGGCATCGCAAAGGTGGTGTAGCGATGGCCAGCGTTGGTGCCTGCGCCGGGTTTGGCGCCATTTGCGGATCGTCACTGGCAACTGCCAGCACCATGGGGCAGGTGGCCTTGCCCGAAATGCGCCGGCGTGGCTATTCTGATGCGCTCAGCACTGGCGTGCTTGCCGCCGGGGGCACATTGGGCATTCTGATTCCGCCCTCAATTATTCTGGTGATCTATGCGATCATGGCCGAGCAGAACATCGTGAAGATGTTCATGGCCGCTCTAATTCCAGGCATCCTCGCGGCGTTGGGGTATATGGTTACGGTCGCGATCTACGTGCGTGTCAAACCTGACAGCGCCACAACAGCGGCACGAGTACCATACCGGGATCGGTTGAAAACGCTCAGCGCGACCTGGCCGGTGATCGTCATATTTGGGTTGACCATGGGGGGAATCGTCGGCGACTGGAATTGGGTCCGACCTGGCCCACAAGCATTATTCACGCCCAATGAGGCTGCTGCATTCGGCGCGGTTTCGACGGCTTTGTACGGCATCGTCATGGGACGGTTGAATTGGGCCGGGCTGCTGGCGGCGTTTCTGGAAACCGGCAAGGCGACGGCAATGATCTTTTTTATCCTGCTGGGGGCCGAAGTGCTCAAAGGGTTCCTGGCCCTGACCCGCGCACCCGATGTATTGGCCGATTGGGTGTTGAGCTCGGGGTACAGTCCCATCATGGTGCTGACCATCATGCTGTTGTGCTACCTCGTCTTTGGTTGCGTGATGGACAGCCTTTCCATGATCCTGTTGACGATCCCGATTTTCCTGCCGGTGATTGAGGTGCTGGATTTCGGGATGACAGCAGAAGAGACAGCGATCTGGTTTGGCATACTGGCACTAATCGTGGTCGAGGTGGGGCTTATTACGCCCCCCGTTGGGATGAACCTGTTCATCATCAACGGCGTCGCCCGCGATATTCCGATCACGCAAACCTACCGGGGCGTCGCGCCGTTCGTGCTGTCGGATCTGGTACGCGTCGTCATTCTTGTCGCGTTCCCGCCGATAACTTTGTGGCTGGTTCAGGTGATGTTCTGAGTAAGAGTTCGGTTTAGGATCCTCCGTTGGCCACCGTCGAAGCAATGAATGCCTTCACTGACCTAGACTCCATCAAATGGCTGCATGGCGGGACATCTCCGCCATTCGACTGGGGCTAGTGCACGGCAGCAACCTGTAGCTTAGGATGGCGTGGCTTTGCTTGGAAACGTTGCGATACGGTCCAGCCCCGCACGGCACCGCTGGACCTTTGCGCCGCTCAATCGTGCTTTTGGATGATGCGGTACATCTGGGCGCAGCTTGTGCCTTGTTCATGGGGTTACTGTCAGATCACGGTACTATTCCCCACCAATAACGTCTCATACTCGAAAAAGAATGGCACAAAATCCAAAGCGGAAGTCGATCTTACTTTCTATTTACTTTTTGAGTTTTGTTACTTGAGTTTGTTTTGACCGATATGTCACAAAGAATGCCACCTCCCACAAGCTCTTTGCGGCCTAAGTTGCCCGGCGAGCAAGCGACTTCGGATATAGCTGCGTACCAATTCGAATTGCCATTCGGTGCGGTCAGTTTGTATGGTTCATATGCATTGGGTCTGTTGATCCTTATAGGAATTGTCTTTCTTGCAATTCGCTTTGCTTCTCGCGCAAACGGGGGCTCTAATTTTGAGCACGCCACTCAGCATCGCCAAACTCCTCAAAAGCGACAGTCTTTTACAGGATCGCCAAGACGACAACCTGAACAGTTCGATTCCAAAACCGCGAAACATCTGCCAGCAAGCAAAGTTTTACAGGGAAAAGCATGGGTGACGGATGGAGATACAATCGTCATCAACAAAACGCAGGTACGATTGTTCGGTATTGACGCGCCCGAGATCGATCATCCATTTGGGCAGAAAGCAAAGTGGGCGATGGTCAAACTCTGCAAGGGGCACAAAGTAAAGGCAGTAGTCACAGACGTCGATCACTATGGCCGTACCGTTGCACATTGCACTTTACCTGATGGGCGAGATTTATCGGCTGAACTTGTGAAAATGGGATTGGCAATCGATTGGCCGAATTACTCTGGCGGCAAGTACGAGCATTTGGAAGTTCCAGGCGTACGCAGAAGACTGTGGTTGGCTGACGCACGGCAAACAGGGAAAATGTATCTCTGGGAACAATTTGAATACGATCAACGGCGCTTGCAAAAACGGTGAACGTAATGGCCCGGTTCTACTGGCGGGAATGGGCTCTATCCGGCCATTCGCCGCGACCGATCCCTATGACAGCGTTTAATTTGACAGTTTAATCGAGTTAATGCGCGAACCTAAGAGACAAGCATTCCTACCCTGCCACACCATTCTTCCGCCTGACTGCACTAGCCTTCCACAAGCTCTGTCGTTACACTAGAAGTTCGCTCTAACGTACGGTGAACAGGGCATTTATCGGCAATTTCCAGTAACCTTTGGCGCTGAGTGGCATCTAAATCACCCGTTAGATGTATCAGTCGTTTGAAACTGTCGATCTTGTCCTCGCTCATGGTTTTGGCATCTTGCGCATGCACCTTGTCGTGGCTGACATCGACCCAGACATGGGTCAGGGACCAACCTTTGCGCCGGGCATACATGCGGATTGTCATTGAAGTGCACGCTCCCAGCCCCGCAGCCAGAAACCCGTAAGGCGTCATGCCACGATTGGTGCCACCATAAGCCAGCGGTTCGTCTGCAAGCGCATGATGCGCCGGGCCCGCGTTGACGTCCTGCAGGAATCCCTTCGGATCCGCCTCGGACACCCGCACAATGCCTTCAGGTGCCCCCGGCGGTGGGGCAGGTGGCTTTAGATCGAGGTACCGGGTGGTCCAGGCGGCAATGACGTCGGCGGCATATTCCGCGTCTTCGGCCCGGCTGATCAGGTGATCGGCATTGTCCAGAGTAACAAAACTCTTGGGATGTTTTGCAGCCAGAAAAATCTCGCTGGCATTGTCGACACTGACTGTGCTGTCAAGCGGGGCATGCATGACCAGAAGGGCCGCGTTTAATGCGCCGATTGCAGGCACCATCTCGCTCTTGCCAATATCGTCGATGAATTTCCTGCCAATTCGAAATGGCCGACCCCCAAGAACGACATCGGCAACGCCCTTGGCTTCAATTTCTGGCAGGGCATCGCTGAAATTATGTGTGACGTGTTGCGGGTCGAACGGCGCCCCCAATGTTACGACCGCTTTGACCGAAGGAATCTGGCTGGCGGCTTTGAGTACTGCAGCCCCCCCCAACGAATGGCCAATCAACAGGGCCGGGGCCATTTTCCTGCCGCTAAGGTAGCGGCACGCTGCGATCAGATCCTCGATATTTGAAGTGAAAGACGTATTTGCGAATTCGCCGTCTGAATGACCCAGACCAGTGAAGTCAAACCGCAAAACGGCAATTCCCATGGCCGCCAGACGGCCAGAGATGCGGCGTGCTGCGGGAATGTCCTTTGAACATGTAAAGCAATGCGCAAACAGTGCAGTTGCGAGAACCGGACCGTCCGGAAGGTCGAGGCGCGCCGCGAGATTTGAGTCATCGTGTCCGGGAAATGAAATGCGTTCTATGGGCATCGCCGCCTCCTGAAGGGTTGAGCAAAGGGTGGCGACTTAGGCGGTTGCCATCAAGCCCATTGATACCTACGTCACGGTATGGTGACAGGATGCGAGCACGACAGGCTAGGGTAGATCAGGTTTGTGGGAGTCCTCCAAAAAGGTCATAAACCTTGACAAAACTCTGCCGCCTTGGTCGAATCGGTCGATGCGGCGAGGCACCCGTCTCGAGTCGCAAGGCAATGTGCCGCGCACTGGTTTCTGGAAGGATATGCAATTTGTTTCGGTTTTTGATCCTGACAATGACAGTTGTAAGTCTGGGCATCGTACAGGCCCAACCTGTCCGTGCTGGCAAGTCCGAGGCCGCGGCGGTTGCTATAATCGGTGGCATACTGGGTGCCGCAATCATCTCGAACAATAACAAGAAAAAGAGGGAAGCTGCCCGGCAAGAGGAAGCTGCGCGGGCACAACAGCAACAGCAACAGCAGCGGAGGGCTCAGGCCGCACCGCGCCGCCCTCGCATTTCACAAGCCCAGCTTCAGCAGAACAGACAGACGCAGGACGCGCTCAATTACTTTGGATACAATGCTGGGACCGTCGATGGGTTGATCGGCAAAAACAGCCGCGCAGCGATGCGCAGGTATGAGACGGCCATGGAGTTTCCCGTCAACGGAGAGCTGAACGTGGCCGAGCGCAATTTTTTGCTCGAAAGTCAGCAACGTGCTGTAGCATCAGCCAACCAGCCACCTTATGATGCGATATTGGCCTCGCAAGGACGTGCAGGGTTACTGCAACGTTACCGTGATGAACTGCTAGGCATTCCGGCGCCTGAAATTCAAAATGCCGCAATTCCTGAGCCGCCCCGGGCGGACACCGCAGAACCATCGAACGCCGCACCGGAATTGCCGGTGTTTAACGTGGCCAAACGGGCCCGATCCGCCAGCCAGCTTTGCAACGAAGTAAACATCTTGACGATGGCCAATGGCGGCATGTCCACATCCGGGGCCATAACAGATGCTGATTTTGCGCTGAACGAGCAGTTTTGTCTGGCGCGTGCCCATGCCGAGTCCGAAAGCAATGGTATTATTTCTACGATAACCGATCTCAGCGAAGATGGGGTCAAAGCACAATGTGATGGCCTCGCATCATTCATGGCGCCCATGATGCCGGCGCTGGAAAACAGCTCCCCGGCAAAGATACGCAAGCAGTTTGGCAACTTTGTCGAAGCATCTGGAAAGACAAAGGGCCAGTTGATCACCGGCGGGCGTGTCTGTCTTGGCGTTGGATATCGTGTTGACGATCAAGAGATTGTGCTGGCCTCTGCGGCAGTCCTGATTGCGTCAGGATTGCCCGCATATGGGGAAATCTTTGCGCACCATCTGCGCGAGGGGCTCGGCATGTCCGGAAAGTCGCCTGCGCAAGGGGAAATGTGGCTGCAAGACACGTTGGCGGGCCTTGCAAATGGCGATGTGCCGGTGTTGGGACAAACGCCGGATCGCGTTGCAGTGCTAAGCGAAGCGTTGACGGGCGAAGTGGCAAAAGTAGCGTCCGGAATACCCGAATTTGGGGTCCCAGACAGTAACTAGATATGCATAAGGATACATTGTTTGCGGCCCGATTTGAGCCTGCGCGCAACCGGGCGACTTTGGTCGTCTTGGCGTGCGGAAGCACAAGCGCGAAACTGAGTCTTGCGGGGCGCATTTAATGCGTGCGCTTGTCATCGGGATGGCAGTTCTGCTAGTCTTGTTTGTGGCAGCTTCGGCGTACCTGCTGCTCCAGTCCTGTGGTTTGCGCATTCCTTTCTCGCAGAAATACATCTCTATTTGCGAAACAAATGAGGCGCGCCAGCGGCTGGATCGCCTGACCGTTCTCGATATGGCAAATGCCGGGCTTTCATCTGAAATATTGGCGCTGGAACGGCAATTGGCGGGAAAGCAGTGCATTGCCGAGCCACCTCCGCCTCCGCCACCTCCTCCTCCGCCCCCTCCGCCGCCGCCCAAGCCAAAGAAACCCCCGGCGGCAAAAACCCAAAGCGGGCTGAAGCCCAATGCGTTTGACGATAGGGACATCTCGGTCATGAAAGGGTGCTGGCAGCTGGTTTCTGTCTACAAAACCAGCAACATCCGGACAGGAAAATTGACGACTTTCAAAAACTGGCGCGTGTGCTTTGACGGCAAGGGGAATGGGCGGCAAACCATGCGCGCCACCAACGGCGTGACTTGTAATGGCGCGATGCGCGGCAGAATTGATGGGAAGAAACGTCTGGTCATGCGTGAAAGTGGTAATCTGAAATGTTCGAACGGATCTTATATCTATCGACGCAACATAACCTGCACATTGGACTCCGCCGGGCGGGCCAATTGTGTTTCGCTGCAACCGGAAGTGGGCGGTCGTGGTACCGCGACGCTTCGACGGTCCAACTAGGAGACGGCAATGGCAGATCATTTTCTGACAAAAACGCAGGTGTCCCAAAGCGACTTCATACGCGTAGATGGCCAGTCTGCACTTGAGCGGCATGCCGAGTTAAAGGCGCTTCTGCTCGATCGGGCGGGACCGGAGGTTGCTGCCCTGTTTGCCGAACCATTGATCAGTATGGGCAACGACGAAGCGCCAGCGACCGTGTCCTGGTATACCGGGTTTGAGGGAAACGCGCGTTCGTTATCGGCGCTGTCGCCTGCTGAACGCGCCAAGGTCGAGGCTTACTTGGCCGACCACCTGAGACCGCTTGCAAACCTGACCGACGATGAAGTGAATGGGGATCTGGTGCGGGCAGTGCTCAGTGTAGCAGACGAAGATTTCGTGCGCGTGATCGGTGATAATCCGGTGATATTTAAATGGGGGTTGCAACCTGGCAATTCGGCAGGCGGCAGCAACGCAAAACACGTCGAAAAATCGATGGGAAAATATCTGGCGGTGCCTGGGAAAATGGGCCCGGCGGCGCTGGCTGGCACAGGAGATGCCGCTAATAACTCGGCAGCTGCCAGCCAATCCGTAGGGGGAGGTGCCAGCGAACCGCCTATAGCGGTCGCTGCGGCACCCGAACGAGAGCCACTTTCCAATCGAAGGGCCATCAGTACGATAGCGTGGGTCCCTCTGGTGGTTTTGTTGCTTTTGTCAGGTGCGTTCTTGGCCTGGCTCTGGTTGCCGGAGTCGCGGTTGTTCCCGCATCACGCACAGAAAGTTGCGGTTACGGATGAATATGCGGAGAGCGCTGTTGTCGCGCTGAATGAAAGCCTGACCACCCGACGAGATGCCTTGAAGGAGGCTATTGCAGGTGCTGTCTGCCGCGCGGATGGTACGCTGGTACTGCCGGATGGCAAAACGCCCGATGGTTTGCTTCCTTATTCGCCAAGAAGCAAAGAGGGCGCGCCGGGTAAGGCAAGCGCGGTGCCACCCGATGCGATCCTGCCAAGCCACGCAAGCCGGATCGTCGTGCCCGACCCAACAGTTACGGTACCAGAAGGCGGATCGGTGGAGGAAATTTCCAAAATAACCTTGTCCAACCTGATCGAGGCGCGCACGGTGCTGGTTCTCGCGGTTGCTGATGGGGCACTAGAACTCGGCTCCGGGCTCTCGGTTGGGCCGGGATTGATTGTGACCAACAATCATGTAGTTGAAGCGATCCTCGAAAAGGGCGGCGGCGTTTACGTGGTCAACAAGACGCTCGAAAAACCCAGTGCTGCCAAGGTGATCAAATCGGTTGGACCGCTCGATCAGGCTGGCGCTGATTTTGCGCTTTTGAAAATTGAGAATGAGACGCTGCCCGCGTTTTCCATATTGCAGCCTGAGAACACGCTGAAACTGAACAATGTTGTTGCCGCCGGCTTTCCGGCAGACGTGCTTGCCACTGATATTGGGTTTGCGTCCCTGACGTCGGGCAATGCCACGGCAATGCCGGAACTCACGATGACCGATGGGACTATCAATACCGAGCAGCAGATTGGCCCACAGACAACCGTGCTTATGCACTCCGCGGCGCTTTCTTCTGGCAACTCCGGTGGCCCACTTGTGGACATGTGTGGTCGACTGGTTGGGGTGAATACGTTTGTGCGCAAGGGCAAGATGCAGAACCGTGGATTTGCACTGGCCACCGCTGATCTACAGGCTTTTTTGCAAGGCACAGACGCAAAACCGCAGGTCGTAACAACTGTGTGCGAACCTGTTGTCTTGCGCCCAGGCGCATCAACTACAGCTGAGGCAAAGTCCCCCGATGCGTCCAAGGATGGCAAAGCGGATGAAAAGCCCGCCGAACCGGCCAAAGAATAGAATCGGTTGACCCGCTATGTTTGAAGCTTTTCTTGTCACCACGTCTTCCGAAGGTCTAAGACCTTTGGGCTCGGCCGCGCAAAGGTCATTTGAGCTGGTTTCAGGTAGCATTCGCGACACATTGGGCGACCGCCACGCCGATCTGTTTGCGGAACCGGTTGCGACATCCCATGGCGACAGGTTTGACTGGTATGCCCCGGTTTTGGGCAAGGCTGTACCGCTTGGCGAGTTGGAAAACGATGAACAGGATAGTGTTCGCGCCGAACTGGGAACTCTGGTTCAGGACATAATGACTGAGGCGGCGCGGCTCAATCAAAGCGAGACCCCACAGGATCAAAGATTGGCCGATGCGTTGAGCAATGCGCTAGAAATTCCGAGCGATGATATGGTCTATGTCGTGCGGGATGCGGAAGGTTTGCTGCACCCCGTGCTGGTCAATTGGGCATGGGCGCGCGACGATCAGCAAAGCGTGCGAGGCATCCTGACCGGTCTTGTGCCACGCCGTTCCGAACAGATGGGACACGCCCCGGGTTGGGAGGGTGACAATGGCACCGATGGACCGACGAAAAGTGTCTTCTGGCTTTGGTATTTACTCCTTTGGCTGGGCTGGTTGTTACTTGGCCTCATTCTGGCGGCCATCCTCTACCTTTTGATCGAACCCTGCGGTCTGTCGCGCACTGGGTTCTACTTCTGCCCCGAACCTGCGCAAAGCAGGGTCATGCCCGGCGACCAATCCCGCGTTCTGGAAGATGAAATCGCAGCATTTGAACGGGAGTTGGCCCTTCAAACCCGCATGTGCCAGCCGGATTATTCCAGTTCCGAAGTGCCGGTGACCAACAAAGCGGAGTTAGAACGACGGCTCAAAGAAAGTGGCGCCAAACAGGGCGATCTGGGCTTTTCCCTGATCTGGAACACCAAAGATGACCTTGATCTGCAAATTACCTGCCCATCCGACGTCACGGTAAACTTCCGCAATCGAACTGGCTGCAAAGGCACGCTTGATGTTGATGCCAACGTAAAAACCGAAGACGCCGTAGAGGATCCGGTCGAAAACATTTATTTTGTCGATCCGGTGCTGGGACATTACAATTTGAGGGTACGCCTGTCACAAGTACGCACGGAAGGTCCGGTCAGTTTTACTCTGCGCGTCACGCAACGTGATAGACCGGCCCAGACCTTCACTGCTACGGTCTCAAAGAACGGGCGCGACTGGAAGAAGACAATCGGAGTATCAGAGTGAGCAGCACACATCGATCCGAACAGCTGGCAGGCATTCCGCAGTGGCGCGAGGACGTCACGATTGTCCCTTACTCCGGTGTGCAAATTTTGGACTTTGGTTTTTGTCTGGATGAGATCAGCGTCAAGAGCGCAAGATTTGTCGAGCGGGCCGTGGGCGGAGACGCTGAGAACATAGAACGGGCATTACTACCGTTAACGGGCCATGAAGAAACCGACAGTCAAATCGAAGAGGCGGGTGGGCCGGATGACGACCAATACGCGGTGCGCCCAGTTGCAGCGCTTGAACCGTTTTTGAACAAATGGGTTCCGGTTCCTGTACTCAGAATAAAGAATGACCGGGGTCCGTCGGGAGAGGAACGATTTGATCCCGGGCCCTCAAGCTGGGCGCGTTTGCGCACCGTTGAGCTTGCGCAGCCTGATCCGACGACGGGGCATACGCACCGGATACAGCTTGCGCTGGACACCGCCCTTGTTGGTAATGAGCAGGACTTTCAATATGTTGCGCCCGACCGGTCCGATGCCGCGAAGTCGCGAGAATTCAGATTTGTTTCGGAACCCGCCCAGATGGACTGGTTTTTGCGTCGCCCCGAGAAATCAGATGACGGCACAATGCTTGATCCGCAGCAATGGGTTTCGGACTGGTTGGAAGAACTGTTCATCAGCTTCAAGCGGGCTGAACGGCCGGGCCGGAAATTTAACCCAGCGTCTCTGCCGCACCAGTTCGAACATTGGGCGCGCTATCTGGCTTACGTTGGCCTGATCGACAAGGCGGTCGATATTCCTGTCATTCGCTTTGTAAACACAGTCAGCCAACGCGAAAGCGTGACTCCGGTAGAGGTTGATCTTGTGCTGGACGTCGGCAATTCCCGCACTTGCGGCATCATGATCGAGCGATTTCCGGGCGAAGCGCGTGTTGATCTGGCGCGCTCTTTCCCGTTGGAGGTCCGCGATCTTTCCCGGCCAGAGCTTTCCTACTCCGGCCTGTTCGAAAGCCGGGTAGAGTTTTCCGACCACAAAATGGGGGAAGAACGGTATGCTAGCCGGTCGGGACGACGAAATGCGTTCCCATGGCCAAGCTTTGTGAGGATGGGACCAGAGGCACTACGGTTGGTCGCCACAGAAGAAGGGACTGAGACTGCGTCGGGGATTTCCAGCCCCAAGCGCTATCTCTGGGACAAAAATCCTGTACAACAGGACTGGCGGTTTCATCACCATTCCGATCCCAACAACCTGCCAAAGTCGGCCCGTGCGGCCATGCGTTTCATGAACGAAGCCGGCGATGTATTAGCACAAGTAAAGCAAGACGAGGCAAGCCGCATCAGACCGCGGGGTCAGGCTTCGCAAACGCCGGCTATAAGACCGCGCTTCTCACGCTCGTCCATGTTTGGTTTTATGCTCGCCGAGATTATTGCGCATGCACTTGTGCAGGTAAATGCGCCGGGATCGCGTTCTCGCAGGGCGCAATCGGAACTGCCGCGTCATCTGGACCGGATCATCCTGACGTTGCCCACAGCAATTACCGCCCAGGAGCAGGCGATTATCCGGTCACAAGCTAAGGGTGCCCTATCACTGGTGTGGTCGCTGATCGGGCTGCAGGATGGCGAAAGTGCCATTTCGCGTCCGCCCGAACTGATCGTCGATTGGGACGAGGCAAGTTGTACGCAACTGGTCTATCTGTTTTCTGAACTGACGCAGAAATTTGACGGCCGCATCGACAAGTTTCTGGCTCTAAAGGGTACGCTGCGCGCGGAAAAACCGGGCGCGCCTGCGGCGCCTTCTTTGCGTCTGGCCTGTATTGATATCGGCGGCGGCACGACGGATTTGATGGTAACGACCTATTGGGGCGAGGCCAATCGCGTCCTGAACCCGCAACAGACATTCCGCGAAGGGTTTCGCGTGGCCGGTGACGAACTTTTGCAGCGCATCATTGCGTCGATCATTATCCCCAGATTGCAGGAGGAAATCGAGGCAACGGGCGGCACGTTTGTGCGTGAGAAACTAAGCGAGCTTTTTGCCGGAGATCTTGCTGGGCAGGATCAGCAGGCAATCCAGCGACGGCGGCAGTTTGCGCTGCGTGCGCTGATGCCACTGGCTACCGCTATTCTCAAAGGTTGCGAAACGGCAGAAGAATTTGACAATCTTACGCTGAAGGTCGCGGATATTCTGGGGCTTGAAGCGACAGTTGACGCAGATGACGCTACAGAATCCGATGGCCCGTCCTATGGTGTTTCTGAGGCGGTAGAGGCCGCGTCACAGGACCTTCCACAACCGCTGATTGCTTACATTGAAGATGCGGCGCGTGATTTGGGGGCAGAGTGTTTTCGACTGGCTGACGTGGTGCTGAACTATAGCCGGGAAGAAATTGACGCCATTGCCCGCGAGGTGTTTCAGAAAGCGCTGAGCAATCTGGCCGAGGTCATCGATCAGCTAGGCGTCGATGTTGTTCTACTGACCGGGCGGCCGTCACGTTTGCCAGCGGTACGAGCGGTGCTTGAAGAGATGTTGGTTGTCCCGCCGCATCGCTTGATTTCAATGCACAACTACAAGGCAGGTCGATGGTATCCGTTTCGTGATCCGCTGACCCAACGTGTCGGAGACCCCAAATCCACTGTTGCTGTGGGCGGTATGCTGATCGCGCTCAGCGAGAGCCGGATGCCCAATTTCAAGGTGGCAACAAAAGCATTCCGCATGCGATCGACTGCCCGGTTTATTGGTGAAATGGACAGTTCTGAACAGATTATGGACGAAAGACTGTTGTTTTCGAACGTCGATCTCGATGACAGAAAATCTGAAAGCGAAATGGTCGCAACGCTCAAGATGTACACGCCAGTTTACATCGGTTCACGTCAGTTGCCGATGGAGCGCTGGACCACAACGCCACTGTTCCGGATGGATTTCGCGAATAATTCAGCGCAATCGCGTGCGCCGCTCAGTGTCTCACTTGAACGCACCGAGTTTGAGGGCGACACCGACCAGATGACTTCGGATACTGCGCTGCGACGCGAAGCAATGCGCGAAGCTGTCTCGATTGTTGAGGTTGAAGATAATGAGGGCACCGGCATGAAAACCAGCGAGGTGCAGTTATTGCTGCAAACCCTTGGTTTTGAAGATGAATACTGGATTGACACAGGTCTGTTCCGGCTGTGAGGGGTGATTACTGAGATGATGAGCCAAGAAGACCTGATCGCCGACTGCGCGCGGATAGCACAATCGTCTCGTGACATGTTGGGTTGGATCAACGACCTGGAAAACCGGGACCTTGTGGGGCTGGAACATAAGTCTTTGGTCAAGATGGTCCGCAAAACTGTCCGCCGTGCCTCTAAACTTGAGCGCGCCGCTGCCTCCAACATGGCCGTCAGCGTATTTGGCCCGAGTCAGGCCGGGAAGTCCTTCCTCGTGTCGGTACTTGCGCGTCCAGAGGGTGGGCGGCTGGTTGCGGACTTTGATGATCCGGATGGGGCACTGGACTACATCCGTGAAATTAACCCGGAAGGGGAAGGGGAAAGCACAGGTGTCGTCACACGCTTTACCATTGCTAAAGACCCCACTCCAAAGGGCTTTCCGATCCGGCTGACTTTGCTCAGCGAAGCCGATATCGCGCGCACCATTATCAACAGTTTTTACATGGATGGTGACCAGTCCGAAGTGCCATTGGAGGCGACGCAATTGTCGGTGCATCTTGATCTGTTCAAAGGCAAGGCGCGGCAAGCAATGCCCGGACTTGATCTGGATGATGTTTATGAAATCGCTGATTATGTGGACGCGACATTCGGGCGCAGTGCATATGCCGCCGCCCTCAGATCGTTTTGGGACGAAGCCGCGATCATTGCGCCCGATCTTGACACCGCAGATCGCGCTGAATTCCTAAGCATTCTGTGGGGCGGGCATAAGGCGCTGAGCAATCTCTACCTCGAGTTGGCGCAATCTCTGGCCGAATTGTCGCACGCGGAAGAAGTCTTTGTCGGGCTAGACGCGTTGGTGCCGCGCGAGACGTCGATTATTGACGTAAAGACGTTGCGCAAAGGGGACGAGGAGTCGAGCCTGTCGCTTCAGACTCCTGCCGGCGCGGTGGTCAATATGGACCGCTCGCGGGTCTGTGCACTCGCCGCTGAACTGGTGATCCCGATGCGCGATCAGCCATCAGAGTTGTTTGCCTTTACTGATCTGCTCGATTTTCCGGGCGCGCGTAATCGGTTCGAACAACCGCTGGCCAAGACGCTTGAAGATGTTGACAATGCACTGCCCGAGTTGCTGTTGCGCGGCAAGGTTGCCTATTTGTTTGACCGCTATGTTGCAAATCAAGAAATTACGTCGATGCTGCTATGTATCCCGGACAGCAACATGGAGACGCTTGACTTGCCGACTCTGGTTGAGAACTGGATCTCAGCCACGCATGGCAGCACGCCCATTTTGCGGGAGCAGTCCGACTGTGGGCTTTTCTTTGTACTAACCAAGTTTGACAAGCATTTGGGCGATTCCGCTGCAGAGGGCGGGGACTCTACACGTTTTGAACGGCGTATGCAGGCTTCGTTAATCGAGAAATTTGGCCGCAGCCGCGACAGTTGGGTCGGTGAATGGCATGCCAACAAGCCGTTTCAGAATTGCTTTTGGCTGAGAAACCCGAATTATTACGTGGACGGCTTGCTCGAATACGACAGTGACAAGCACGAGACGGGTATTCGGGATGAAAAACGCGCAAGGGTGTCAGAATTGCGCGATGGATGCCTTGAGGCACCGTCGGTTCAGCGTCACTTTTCGGATCCCGCCGCGGCATGGGACGCAGCCCTTTCCTTGAATGATGGCGGCGTTCAGTATTTGACGGAACAGCTTGGTGCGGTGTGCAAGCCCGACAGCAAGCTCAATCAGATCAAAGCGCAACTTTCTAATGTGTCGGCCAGCCTTCGGAAGGCAATGACTCCATTTCACGTATCAGATGACATCGAAAACCGAGTCGCCGAGAAGCAGGAGTCCGCATCTGCAGTCATCGACGATCTGGAAGACGTTTTGTCTCGCAAACGGTTCGGCGCCATGTTGTCCGCCTTGATGGTCGATCAGGAAGTCGTGCAGAACCGGGTATCCAGAGTGCCCAGTTCAGTGCGCATTGATAATGCAATGAGCGCGGCCGGGGGAAGTGCCGCCGCCGCACGCCCGACAACAGCGAATATCCAACGACCCGGCAGACCGATGCGTCCGGCATCAGTGCAGGTAGAGGCGTCCCAATCCAGAGAAATAAATTCGGCTGGAGATGTGCGCACCATGTCGCTTGAGGAATTTCAGGCCGAAACCGCGATTGAAACATGGATTGAGGCCCTTAAAGTATTTCGCGATGCAACAGGGCAACGCAAGGCACATGGACTAGGGGACACAGCTGCCTCCGAATTGACCGCCGAATTGATTCACGCCGTGCGCAGGATCGGGCTTAGCCGGGACATTGCGAAGGGCTTGACGGGCATCAGTTTTGGTCTTGATGTGGAAAAACAGGCCGGGCCCGCGTCAATCCTGAGTGCGGAAACTATTAATGGATTTGTCTCGACTTTGGGCATGAACACTGTCGCGTTGGAAAAACGCCCGCAGGTCCAGGCTGCTGACGGGACCATGCGGCCTGTATTCGCGCCTCGCCAGCCTGTGGATCGGATAGACACTCTGCCCGAACATCCACGCCCTGCGGCAGAAGAACTGTGGAGCGATTGGGTGTTTGCGCTTGAGGCACTGTTCATTGAAAACGCCAAGGACGGCAGTAATGGCGTCACAAATGTGGAGCAGAATTTGAAGCTAGGGCGCATTCTGAGCGGATTAACTGCATGACATTGCGCGTGGTTCCTGATCCGGAAGAACCCGGTGGTGGGTTTGGTTACCTTGTTCTGGAGGCCGTCAATTCTACCGAACCCACGGTCGACGTGCAGGTGTTTGACACCTACAGTGATCGATGGCTCGGCGCATCTGAAGGCGACGGCCCGATAACAATCGGTGACGGAAACTGGCAAGCCGAGGCCTATGCCTTTGGACCTTATCCGATGCAAGACAAGGGTGGAGCGCTGTGGATCCGGATTGGACCGGAGATCGTAAACAAGATCGCTGAATATACGCCCCTTCGGATCTCGGTTGCAGGTCAATCAGTTGATGTGATCTGGCCAGATGATGTTTTGCCACGGACCGCGCCCGCGTTAGTGGGTGAAATCCGGTCTTCCGTGGTGAACCGCCCAATTGCTGAGCAGCGCGCCAAAGTTGTCGCAGAAATAGACGAACTCGTTTCGCCCACCGAAGAGCCTGCACTGGAGCCAGTCATCGCGACACAAACGTCTAGCGGGCAATGGATCATCTGGTGCATCCTGTTGGCCCTGCTGGCCGCCGTGGCAGTCTATTTTTTGTGGCTCGAACAAGAAAAAACCGAAAGCACCGGCATCGCCTATGAGCCGGACGATGAGGCAGCGGACGTTGATCCGTGCTCATTTGCAGTGCTCGATCAGATTACCGGTGGGTTCCAAAAGACTGAGGTAGCTTTGCGCGACTGTGGCGCCCGAATAAGCGCATCCGACAGCCTTCGGCTCCTAGAAAACGGCGTGGATGCCGGATCGCCTGAGGCGTTGCTTTTGTTCGGTAAGCTTAATGACGCGCAACAAGTCGATGCAACGTTTGAAACAACTATTGGGCTGTCGTTTGACGACGAACCGGCAACAGCAGCTGAGTATTATGCGCGGGCCAAGACGGCCGGATCGCCTGAGGCCGAAAATCTTCTGATTGTAATTTGTCAGCGTTTGTCCACACTTACGTCAACCTTAGCCAAAGGGGCTTATAATGATTATTGCCCGCAGCCGTAGCGCTGTATTGCTCGCCCTTTCAAAGTTTCTGTGTCTGAATACAGCGATTGTGATTTTTATCAGTCAGGTTGGTATTCCTCTTGCCAATGCACAAGAGGCTGGCGGGCCCTTATTGGTCGAGGGGCGCAAATCGATTTACCAGCGGGTTCTGACCCGTCCTAAGGCGCGTTTGCATTCTGGCCCAGAGGCTGCGGCCATCGGTACCTATCCGGCATTCCAACCGCTGTATGTCTTTGAAAATCGCGACGGCTGGGTTGAGGTTGGACCGTCGATTTCTGGCTCGCCCGAGGGGTGGGTGAAGTCTGGCAGTGTCGTGCCATGGAAACAGAACATCGTAGCCGCTTTCACCAATGCGGCGGGGCGCAAACGGCAGTTGATCATGGATACGGATACCGGCCTGCGGGCACTCATGGAGAACGAGGCGCTGGTAGCCATTCAGGCCGACATCCTTTCTGAATTAAACGGGGGCTCTGTCCCGGCAGATAGGGGGGTCGTTGCTGCGGAACCTACCGAATATGTAAACATCACTGAGCAGCTCTATTTGATGCCAATTCTTGATTTCTCTCAGGAATTGCACCCGCTGACGTACGAAGAAAACCTATTGATGAAGATAGCCTCGGTTCCGCTACGCGATGAGCCAGAAGACACGCCACAGAATGAGGATTTTGACGCCGGAATCGTATTTGTCTTTGATACCACCCAATCGATGAGCCCCCATATCGCCAGTACGCAGACTGCCGTGCAAAAGGTTGTCAATGAACTTGCTGGAACTGATATTGGCAAGAATGTGCAGTTTGGTGTCGTGGCTTTTCGCGATAATCCAGATTCAGCTGCTGAACTTGAATACCGCACAAAGGTCCTGTTGCCGCTCAAGCGACGCGGCCAGCAGGACGATGTGATTTCGACTATCCGCGCAGCAACGCAAGTGGCAGGGGTGAACTCACCTGGGTTCAACGAAGACAGTCTGGCAGGCGTGGAAGACGCGATTGGCAAAACCATCTGGCTACCAGAGGGAGATGATCCGTTTGACGCGCGCGTTGTTGTTTTGATAACCGACGCAGGACCCAAGGATGTCAACGATCCGAACGCGCGGTCGCAAATAGGTCCTGCCGAATTGCAACGTGATGCGCAGGACAAAGGCATTGCGATCATGACGTTGCATTTGCAGACACCTGCTGGTGGACAGTCTCAACACGCGTACGCCGCGCGTCAGTATCGCGCGCTGTCCAAGTTCAATGGCGAAAGCTATTACTACGGAATTGAAGACGGCTCGCCTCAGGCATTGGAAGCTACAGTAACCCGATTGGTGATCGCGCTGACAGACATAATCAGGTCTGCTCGTGATGAAGAAACCGTTTTATCACCTGACGAGGCAGGACAGGAACTGGTAAACCTCGGCCTTGCAATGCGATTGGCCTATCTTGGCAGACAGGAAGGAACACAGGCACCCGATGTTATCGAAGGTTGGGTGTCTGAAAAGGCCATTGAAGACCCAAGATCACTTGCGATTGAGCCGCGCCTGCTGGTGACCAAAAACGAAATGGCAACAATGGCAGATTACTTGTCCAGTCTGCTGACATTGGGCGAACAAAGTCGAGGGGCGGATGATGCCGCGAACTTTTTTTCGCAAGTGCGCGATGTGGTATCCCGGATGGCGCAAAACCCTGACCGTCTGATCAATCCTGATAGCGCAACTTTGGGTGGTGCTTTGGAATTCCTTGAGGACTTGCCGTACAAAAGCCAGATCATGTTGACCACGCAGGAACGCTGGGCGCAGAGCGCAATGAATCGGCGCTCCATTTTGGACGGGATGCGTCAAAAGTTGGCACAATATCGCAAGTGGTTACTGGACTCGGCGATCTGGGTACCGCTCTACAAAGACGCGCCTGACGGGGAATATGTATTTGCGATGCCATTTGACGTATTGCCGTGAGCCATCCTTTGCGGGGCGGGTTGCATATCGGCCGAATGCAGGTGAGCCTGCGCGATCAGGATCGGGTATTTGACCTTGAGATCGAAAATGTTGACTTGCCGGCTGGGTCAGTTGCGATACTTACGGGCGCCAGTGGCTCTGGTAAGACGCTGGTGCTGGAACTGCTTGGTCTGCTGCGCCCGCCGTCTCCGGGTGGGGTGTATTCGATATTGCAGGAAGACACTGGTAACACTGACCTTGCGGCTCTTTGGGCACAAGGGCCCCGCAGTG
Organism: Paracoccaceae bacterium; assembly: GCA_039969355.1. Lineage (GTDB taxonomy): Bacteria > Pseudomonadota > Alphaproteobacteria > Rhodobacterales > Rhodobacteraceae > JL08. Next base: position 119,646 of record JBDVOA010000031.1, on the reverse strand, counting down.
AAGCATTGGCGATGGCGCGGGGGCATCTGTTTGGTTTTGTACCCCAAATCGGCGGATTGATGCCGTTTTTGAGTGTCACCGAGAATATTGCGCTGCCACAAAAGCTGACCCAACGCCTTGATCCGGAATGGTGCGACACTCTGATCGAACGACTTGGATTGAGCGGCGTCGCCCATATGGAGCCTGGCGCATTGTCGATCGGGCAACGTCAGCGTACCGCAATCGCGCGATCGCTGGCGCATAGGCCCGCCTTTGTCATCGCTGATGAACCCACCGCAGCGCTTGATCCCGACAGTGCCGACGCTGTTCTGGACCTGTTTCTTGAACAGGCCACCACACAGAACTGTGGTATCATACTGGCCTCGCACGATCGCGAAAACACGAAGCGAGTTGATGCTGCACGCTGGCACCTGACGGCACTCTTACAAGAGGACGGGCAGGTCAAAAGCACCCTTGGCGCCGCGCCATGCTGATCGTCATTCTGGCTTGGCGCGACTTGGTGCGCGACAAGTTCTTTTTGTTCTGCAATGTCGCCGCGATTGTCGGCGTGCTCGTTCCACTACTGGTTTTACTGGGTGTCAAAAACGGCGTCTATCAGGCCCTGATCGGGGAAATGTTGGCCGATCCGGCGACACGCCAGATTGATACGCAAGGCAACGGGACGTTTACACCCAACGACTTAGATCGACTTAGGGACTGGTCCGAAATCGTGTTCATGACGCCGAAAGTGCGCGGCCAGTTCGACTTTGTTTCGGTGCGCAAAGAAGGTAGGCGGGTTTTCGTGTCGGCGATTGCCATTCCATCGGGCAACGGCGATCCGTCGTTGCCCAAAGACATTTCACTTGGATCGAAACTCTTCGCGCTAAGTGCGCAGGTCGCACGTCAACTCGAAGTTGCTGCCGGCGATAACGTTCAAGTCATAACGCAGGCCGAAGGGCGACCCAAACAATTGGTACTCACCGCGCAAGTAGCAGCAATCCTGCCAGATACGTCAGCGGCGGGAAGCGCCGTCTTTCTGCCGTTCGACACCCTTGATCTGATAGAAGCGTATTATGATTCCTATGCATTACCAGATTACGGTATTGAGGGTGAACGCCAACTTGAGGCACGGGTTGTCGCTTACGAGGGCATCCGCGTTTATGCGCGCGCTCTTGAAGACATAGCACCCCTGCAAGCCCGGCTTGAAGCAGAGCTTAAGATTGGAACCAGCGCACGCACACAGGAGGTTGAGTCGCTATTGGGACTAGGGCGCAAGCTTGATCTGGCGCTGGGTCTGACCGCTATCTGTGCAACAGTAGGGCTGGGTGCCGCACTTGTCATCGGGTTCCTGGCAGATGTGATGCGCAAACGGATTGTTCTGGCTTCGATCTCGCTGATCGGATTCCCCAGCCGGGCGCTTGCGGTTTTTCCGATGATACAGGCCGCCATCGCGGGCTGCCTTGGTCTGGTTCTGTCATTTGTGTTGTTCCTTGTGGCAGGGCGGGTGGCCGACGGATTGTTTGGCGCGGGTTTGCCAGGGGACGGGGCAATTGCCTTTATCCCACTTTCGCAGGGCATTGGAATTTGCGCGGCCGTTATGACACTGGTCTTATTGGCCTCCGGTATTGCGGCGTGGCGCGCACAGCGGTTTGATCCAGCGACTGTTCTGAGAGAAGGCACATGAAGTCGGTTTGTGAAATTACTCTTTTGTGTGTACTGGTTCTGTCGGGAACAGGCGGGCAGGGGCTCGCCAATGAGCACGCTGACTTCCAGACCGAATGGCCTGTTACGTTTTATGATCCGGGCGCGACGTCGCAGGCGGCTGACTTGATCCTCCCGATGCCCTGTGGCGGGGCGATGGCTTTTCAAAAGGCAATCGTGCCTCTGGACATTGAAGACCCGATGGATGACCGCCGCATACGTCTGGGCCAATCTGTCAAAGAAACTGGTTATTCGGATTATCTTAAGGCGGATTTCTTGCGCGGATCCTTTGTCGATCAGGACGCGGGGGACAGTTATTACTACATCTCCCGTTATGAGTTGAGCATGGGTCAGTTCAACGCACTCAATCAAGACTGTAGCGACCCGCAACGCAATGACAGGCTGGCAAAGGGCGATCTCGGCTGGTTTGAGGCAGTTGATCTGACCCGCCGGTATTCGGTTTGGCTGCTACAGAACGCAAAAGATCAGTTGCCCACGCAGGACGGGGCCGATGCCTTTGTACGCCTGCCAACCGAAGCGGAATGGGAATATGCCGCACGGGGAGGTAGCCGTGTTGATCCCATTGCATTCGCACGCCCATTATTCTTTGGCGAAGGCACAATGTCGGATTATGCCATACATCAATCCGGTAGCTCGTCTCGCGGAACACTCAGCGCCATCGGATTGCGCGCCGCCAACCCACTTGGTCTGTTTGATATTTACGGCAATGCAGAAGAACTGATGCTTGAACCATTTCGCCTGAATGCGTTGGGGCGCGGCCATGGTCAGACCGGTGGTATTGTGACCCGTGGCGGTTCTGTCTTATCGACCTCCAACGAGATATACAGCGCGCAACGCACCGAATACCCGCCCTTTGATCCTGACACCGGTCAACCCTTGTCGTCGCCAACTTTTGGCACGCGGTTTGTTCTGGCGACGCATGTAGCCACTTCTGACAGTCAACTGCGCAAAATTCGCGACCGCTGGGTCACACTTTCTGAATCCGCATCTGACACGTCTTCAGAGCGCGCGGATCCCCTTATCCAACTCGAGAAAATGGCACAGGCGGAAGTTGATCCGCGCCGCAAGACCGCGCTGAATGACCTACAGCTGGAGTTTCGCCTTGCGCGCGAGAAGGTTGGAGCATCGCTTGAACAAACAGCGCGGTCGACACTTCTTGCCGGGGCAGTGCTGGTTGAGATCCTGAACGAAAATGCTGACAGGATTTCGAATAAGGTATCGAATATTCGTATGTTGGTTGCACTGCAACGCTCTTCCAAGGACAGTCTTCAGGGGTCTGGGCTGGTGGAATCCCAGCTTGGCGAACATACCCGGCAGCTTGCTGAAATGCGGCGTCTCGAGGTGACATATTTGCTGTCATTGCGCTCCGCACTTGAAGTGCTGTCGCGCGAAATTGGTCCAGACGTGCGCGACTCCGCGTATTCCACACTTCGCAAGGATCTCCGCGGATCAGAGCAAACTCAAGTCCTTTTGATGCTTGCCCGGTTTTGGCTGGATCTGCGGGTCTATGAAAAACGCTCCGAGCTTTCGCTCTCCGAACTCTTGTGGATGGTATTGGACTGACGGATCCGGCTGTTCTCAGGTATCATCTTTGGCGAATGCTTCTGACAGTTGCCTCAGTAGCTCGGCTTCAAGTTCGTCGACATATCGACGTCCAAGAACAAAGTTGAGAAGATCCTCGTCTGTAGTGATGTTTTGTTCTGCGAGCAGACTGCGTTGTTCTTCCATAACTTCGAATAGGTTATTCCGGGCAGCTGCCAGATAGACGAGCAGCAGTTCCGATATTGACGTGCGCGTAGTCAGCGGCGCCGTGGCCGCAAGTGCGGCCTGATCGTCGGTCTGCAGTACCGCCCGATAGGCCTTTGTCTTGAAGAACCAGGTCGGTGGGCGCGGTTCAAGTTCAATCGCCTGATTGACCAGTTCCAGTCCGAGATCCCAATTACCGGTGAATTCCGCCAACCGCGATCCAACGACAGCTAGTGTGCTGGGATGGCGCGGAAACAATTCAAGCAATCGTTTGCTATGGGTTCGGAAAGCCTCCAGATTCTGTTCAGGGGCTTCAACGCTTTCTATGACCGCAGCATTCAATGTCGCTGTACGCAACGGCGCCAAATCAAGGCCCTTTTCAATTGCGTGTCTCGCATCCGTCCATGAATTTGCGCCCGGCCTTGGATTTCGGCCATACCTCGCCTCGTCCATATAGATCCATCCAAGCGCAGCCCATGCTTCACCGTAATTGGGATATTCGCTGATCACCTCCATGAGGCAGTTTCGTAATTCCCGGTGCAGTTCGTCTGAAGGTGAAACCAGATATTGATAGGCGCCCGCGTAGCACACGAATGCATCCAGATCGGTGCCCGAAGACCGTGCATTGATTGATTTGACAAGGTCGGCTGCGATACCGCGGGCGCTACCCAATTCAGCAACAACTTCGCTAGCTAGTTGGCGCTGTAGTTGTTCAATTTCCACCAGTTTGGTCGAAACTGTTTGGTTCCCGGTCCAGATCAACCTTTGCTCGGGAAGCGATACGAGCTGAGAACTGACAAGGATCGTCGCGCCGTCCCAAAGAATGTTACCTTTAAAAACGTAGTCCGCCAGAATTTCATTGGCGTTATCGATTTCGCCGATCGGAGAAACGACAGATATCCACGGGTACGCAGATAAATCCATCGAAAGTTCCGAAAAAAGACCAAATGCCAACCTTTCTACATTAGTCTGGCTGCCAGAGCTTTCGTAAGGCGCGATTGCAATGCGTACGATTTGATAGGGAGTTTCAGACGGCGGTGCCGTACTGTTTTCGTCAGGAATTTCTTTTGGCAGGAAAGCATAAGTAACCCACACTACCAAAGCCACTGTGAGCGCCGCAAACAGACCACGAAGTGCAGCTATTAAACGTGGGGATTTCATGGGCGGCACGGTCGGCGTTTCGCTCAGTGAAATTGTGGGTCGATAGGTGCCCTTGGGAATGTCAATTCTGGGAAGTTCTGGATCTACGTTGCCGGCATAATACAAGGTCAGGGCGTCACGCAGCCGTCCGACTTCCGTGCGTACAATACTATCGGTATTCGGATCAAAATCACTTCCTCTTGCAAATACATCCAACGCAATAGAATAGGCCTTGAGTTCCTTTCCGCGTCCCGCATGTTCTTTTTCGACCAGATAGCGCAGCAATTGAGCTCGACGCTCACTCTTGCCCAAAACTCCTGACACTACCACCGCGTCAATGGCGCGGTTCAAATCTTGCTGCACTTCCAATGAAGTCTGCGCCCTTGCGGATGGCGTGGTGGGTGTTTCAAGGTCCATGCCGGTCCGAAATCCTTATTTTAAAAACAAATCTTAGGCGGCGCATCTGTATGTGCGGGGCACGTGCTGTTCCAGTTCCATGGCTACGACGTACTTACATAGTGAATTGCACAGGAATAATTAGTATGTCAGAAAAACATAGATTTGCGCCAAAAAACAGGCCTGATTTGAAAGTCATAGAACGATTTGTGGGCGAACTCTATGCGCTGGCTGATCAGATTTTTGACCCGATTGATGATGCAAAAGTCATCGACAGCAACCGCGTCAAATGGGCCCACCAGCGCCTTGACCGGTTGATTGCAGCGCAACAACCCCGAGTTAGTCCGGTTACAAGATTGCGGCGGTACCGCTGGATGGTGAACGTACTTTATGACCTGATCGCATACGCCGAAAAAGAGCAACTGGCGCTGGTGCAAGAACGTTACGACGGCGCCAAAAAATATCCCAACCGCGCAATGGGGATCGAGAATGAGGATTATGAGTGAGCAACGACAGGCAGCATAACCATAAAATCGACGAATTGTCGTGAAGTCCTTGAACGTGGTCCGAGAGGCTGAGCGATGATACCGCGCGCTTCTACCTAACTGCGTGAGCCGATGAATTTGGCCAGAACGCGACCGTCCGTGATTATCAGGCCGACCGCAATCAGGCCAAAACCGATCCACGCCGTCAGGTCAAGCTGCTCACCAAGGAATAAAACACCCAACCCGATGGCGAAGGGCGGGATCAACAGGGTCACCAGCATTAGATTGGCAGATCCCGCCCGAACCAGAATCGCAAAGTAAAGGAGGTAGGCCAAGGCCGTTGATAGCACCGCCAGCGCAAGAAGCGACGCCCATACCTGAAGCGAAAGATCAAAAGTCGGCACGCCGTCGGACCATATCGCAATCGGAATCATCAGGACCGTACTGCCGATCAGCATTCCGAGCGCGTTCATTTCTGGCGCAATGCCGCCAAGGGCGGCTTTGCCCCAAACACTCGCAAACGCATAAGAAAGTGCTCCACCTAAAATGGCGAGCTGTGCCAAATTCCGAGGATCAAGGGTGGTAAGTGCGTCCAGTCCCATTATGACTGCAACGCCAATGACACCAAAAACCGCGCCAACAATCTTGCGCGGCGTTAGCGGCTCATCTGCCAGCAACAACCCTGCAACCACCGCAGCAAAGACTGCGGTGGTCCCGTTCAAGATTGACGCTAGGCCGCTTTCGATGGTCGTCTGGCCCCAAAAGATCAGTGAAAATGGAATGGCATTGTTCAGCGCCCCCATGACGAGATAGGCCCCCCATATGCGCGGCGATCGGGGAATTCGAACGCCCCGCAACAATACGACGATCAGCAAAACAGGAACAGCCCAGATCACACGATGCAAAGTCACGGTCAGGGGTTGCACTTCTTTGAGCGCAACCGCCGCAAAAAAGAACGACCCACCCCAGACAGCAGCAAGTGCCAACAGCAACAGGCTGGATACAAGATCAATCATCGGAGCGGTTTTCTGACTCATTTTGCTTTCCTGATTGCACGGTCTGGAACCTGCTTAAACGAAGAGCAGATTCAGGCGACCCGTTTCTTGTGCAAACAAAAGCCTGGTGGGTCGTAAGCCTTCGGTTATCAAAATATACAAGACAGTACTCTTTTGGGTTGATATGGTTGTTCTGTGTTCATATTGGCTTGAACCCATTGAGAGTCCGTAGTTTGGGGCCGATGGAGATGACTGCGTATAGGTATTCTGCCAGTATCTGACCAAACGGAGCTACCACCAATAGCTAAGCCCCCGGATAATTACTCATGGTACGTCCTCGCTACGTTACTGTCTTGCCCCCCTAAAACTGTGCCAAAACTTGGTTAGTTTTGGAGACGGAATAGATGGCACGGAAACGGCATACGGATGAAGATATTCTGTGGCTTTTGCGAGAGATTGAGCTGAGCTTGGCATCTGGCTCAGACGTGGCGACGGCGTGCAGAACTGCTGGTGTCAGTGATGCGACCGATTACACTTGGCGTAAGAGGTTTGGTGGCATGGGACGATCTGAGATGGCCAATTTGAAGGCATTGCAAAAAGAGAACGATCGGTTGAAACGGATCTTGGCCGAGCTTGAGCTGGACAAGTTGATCCTGAAAGAAAGCCTCGGTTTTTTAAAGCCACGGGCCTGACGGTAGGCCAGCTTCGTCAAGCTGTGGTTCATATCCGGCAAAAGCTGGCGACTTCTGAACGTCGCACATGCCGTGTGATGGGGCTTGCCCGGAGTACCCTACAATACAGAGCTGCCCCCAAGAATGATGAGGCTCTGCGCCTGGCGATGATCCGGTTGGCCAAGCAGTATGGGCGTTATGGCTATCGCAAAGTGGCGGAGCTGCTGCGCATCGAAGGTTGGGCCGTCAATCATAAGAAAGTTGAGCGTCTCTGGCGTGAAGAGGGCCTGCAACTACCCAAGCGCCACAAGAAGCGAAAGCGGCTTTACCACAGAGACAGTTCGATAATTCGCCTCCGACCACAACACCCCAATCACATCTGGAGCGTTGACTTTGTTCACGACAAGCTGAGTAATGGACGGCCCTACAAGATGCTGACTGTACTGGATGAGTACACCCGCGAGGCTCTGTGCGTCGCCGTCAAGCCGAAGATGAACAACGAAGATGTGCTGGATGCGCTTTACCCATTGCTGCTGCAACGTGGGCAGCCTGAATACATCCGGTCCGACAATGGGTCAGAATTTATCGCAACAACTCTGCAGGATTGGTTGAGAAAAGTCGGGATCAAACCCATCCAGATCTATCCCGGATCGCCTTGGGAGAACGGCTACAATGAGCGGTTCAATGGTACTCTACGCCGCGAAGTCCTGAACGCGGAATAGTTCCACACCACAAAACATGCCCAGATCGTCATCAATATTTGGCTAAAACAGTACAACGGTGTCCGCCCGCAGCAGCCCTTTTAAATGCGTCAGCCAGTCCCAGAAACTTTCCAGAAAAGTGGCCCATAGAATTGGGGCTAGACAAGTTGGCGTAACTTACTCAACTTTTCTAAGTTTGGGCTCTGGATATACCTTCTGTCGGTCATCGCGAACGTGGGACATTTTTTGACAATGGAGATTCCCATCGATCGTTTGAATTGATCAGGAAGTTACATGCCGACACACTGTGCTGTGGAACAGCCTTGATTGATAGGCTGTGTAAGGCAGGGTTGCCATTTTCATGTCTTTAATCGCTGCTTAGCTACGAGCAATTGGGGAAGCATTGGTAGGCCCGGCAGGACTCGAACCTGCGACCAAAGCGTTATGAGCGCTCTGCTCTAACCAACTGAGCTACAGGCCCGCCTGAACCGTTTCGTATCAGACGCATCTGTCGCGTCAAGCCAAACCGTTGCGCGCCGGGCCGCAATGCTCTAACCCGCGCGCATACAAGTGCAATGTAACGGAGGCACCCGCAATGAGCGACGGCAAGAACGGTATCACATATGCTCAGGCGGGGGTAGACATTGATGCAGGTAACGCATTGGTGGACCGGATCAAACCAGCGGCCAAACGAACCAGTCGCGCTGGTGTGATGGCGGGTCTGGGCGGCTTTGGGGCGTTGTTTGATCTTAAGGCGGCGGGATACTCTGACCCCATTCTGGTTGCCGCCACGGACGGTGTTGGTACCAAGCTGCGCATCGCAATCGATACGGGGAACGTGGATGGCGTAGGCATTGATCTGGTCGCCATGTGTGTAAATGATCTGGTCTGTCAGGGCGCGGAGCCGCTGTTTTTTCTGGATTATTTCGCAACGGGTAAACTTGATACGGATGTCGCTGCCCGGATAATCGAAGGTATCGCTGAAGGCTGCGTGCGCTCTGATTGTGCGCTGATTGGCGGAGAGACCGCAGAAATGCCGGGCATGTATCCCGAAGGTGACTTTGATCTTGCCGGTTTTTCAGTAGGGGCGATGGAACGTGGGCAGGACTTGCCGCGCGCAGTTGCAGAAGGCGATATCCTGCTGGGGTTGACCAGTGATGGCGTGCACTCAAACGGATATTCGCTGGTGCGCAAGATTGTCGAGTTGTCGGGTCTGGATTGGTCTGCGGACTGTCCGTTTGCAAATGGAACGCTGGGCGAGGCACTGCTAACACCGACGCGAATTTACGTTCGTTCTGCCTTGGCCGCAGTGCGGGCAGGGGGCACGCACGCGTTGGCTCACATCACCGGCGGCGGTCTGACCGAAAACATTCCCCGTGTATTGCCCGATAATTTGGGCGCCGAGATTGATCTGAACGCATGGGAACCGCTGCCTGTGTTCAAATGGATGGCTGGTATTGGCGGGATGGCCGAAGCGGAAATGCTGAAAACCTTCAACTGCGGCATCGGAATGGTGCTGGTTGTTGATCCAAGCAGCGCAGAGGCGACGACGCAGCTTTTGCGCGACACAGGCGAATCGGTCTGCGTCATAGGAACCGTGTCAAATGGTGCCGGTGTGCGGTACAAAGGCAGGTTGCTTTGAAAAAACGGGTCGCCATCCTGATTTCCGGCGGCGGATCAAACATGGTGCGGTTGGTCCAAAGCATGGACGCGGCCCATGCCGCAACTCCGTGTCTGGTGTTATCGAGTGACACCAATGCTGTCGGGTTGATCAAGGCGCGTGCTATGGGGGTTCCAACTGCCAATGTAGATCACCGACCTTTCAAGGGGGATCGGCACGGATTTGAGGCCGAACTCATGCTGCAATTACTCGACTCTGCGCCAGACATCATCTGCCTTGCCGGGTTCATGCGGGTTCTTACAGCAGAGTTTGTAAACCGCTGGGCTGGCCGCATGCTCAACATCCATCCATCTTTATTGCCAAAGTACAAAGGCTTGCACACACATGCCCGTGTTTTGGAGGCCGGCGAGACTGAGCATGGATGCACTGTGCATCAGGTTACGGCCGCGCTTGATGATGGTCCGTTGCTGGGCCAGGCGCGCGTGCCGGTTTTACCGGAAGATACTGAAACCTCTCTGGCTGAACGCGTTCTTGAAGCCGAACACCAGCTTTATCCGGCCACCTTACGCCGGTTTGCGGACGGCGACCGTAGTCTCCTTTTGATCTGAGCCTAAAAGGGAATTTATCTGGGCGCTTTGCAACCGGGCGTAGTATCGTTAGAAGGGATGAACTGGGTCCGGGATCACAATAAGAAATAAAGAAGACGCCCTGTATGAGAACACTCACAACGACTGACGCGCTTGCCGCTTTTTGCGAAGAGGCACGCACATTTGACTATGTCACCATCGATACCGAATTTCTGCGCGAGCGGACCTACTATTCCAAGCTTTGCCTGATCCAGATGGCGATGCCCGGAACAGACGACAGCAAGGCGGTTCTTGTTGACCCGCTGGTCGCGGAAATGTCTCTGGAACCACTCTATGATCTTTTCCGCGACACCTCTGTTGTCAAAGTGTTTCATGCGGCACGCCAAGATCTTGAGATATTCTGGGTTGATGCACAGGCCTTTCCGCAACCTTTGTTTGACACCCAGATCGCAGCCATGGTTTGCGGTTTCGGGGAACAGGTTGGATATGAAACGCTTGTGCGCAAGATTTCAAACGCGCCGATTGATAAGACCTCGCGATTTACTGATTGGTCGCGTCGCCCGCTCAGTGACGCCCAAAAGAACTATGCGCTGGCTGATGTGACACATCTTCGCCAAGTCTATGAAGTTCTTTCTGCCAAACTTGCCGAAACCGGCCGGGAACGCTGGGTCATAGAAGAACTGGAAACCCTGACCACGCCGGCGACCTACGAGATCGCACCGCATGAGGCATGGCGGCGGATCAAGACCCGCACGACCAATCCACGATTTTTGGCAATCGTGCGCGAGTTGGCTGCATTTCGCGAAACCTATGCGCAGGCAAACAACATGCCAAGGAATCGGGTTTACAAAGACGATGCGCTGGTCGAACTCGCCTCTTCAAAACCAAAAACTGCCGAGGACCTGGGGCGGTCACGATTGCTGTTGCGGGAGGCGCGTCGCGGTGAGATTGCAGAAGGCATCCTTGGTGCTGTGCGCACCGGTTTGAACTGCACTTCGGACGCGTTGCCAGCTCCCGATCGTCGTCGTCAGAAACTTCAAGTCAACCCAGCTTTGGCGGACCTACTGCGCGTTCTTCTCAAGGCGAAATCTGATAGCGCTGGCGTTGCAGCGAAGTTAATTGCGCCATCAGCTGATCTTGATGCAATCGCAGCAGGAATGCGCGATGTCGCGGCGCTCAGCGGATGGCGAAATGAATTGTTCGGCGTAGATGCATTGCGGCTGTGTGCAGGTAAAATAGCGTTGTCCGCGAGTGGAAACTCTATCAAAATTGTAGAATTGTAGCTCTAGCGTCGCGACGATAGAGCATTTCTTTCACCTTCGACCCGGATACTGCGCACGCCTGCCAAGTCCTGATTGGTCAACCTACGCGCAACAGTGATTTCCCTCGTACGGGCGTCGCCGATGGGCCGCTGCGTGGCGGGCAGGCGGATCTCCATTCGGAAAGTCAGCACGCCATCTACGGGCAAAACCTCCTCGTTTTCGGGCGTCAGGGTTGCCTCATAACCGCCCTGCATACGGGCGACGCCGTCTGCGCGTACAATCAGACCCCCGGGGACTCGCTCAAGTTTCAGCGCCGTTACGCTGTCAATCGGAGCACCTTGATAGGGAACCGGTTCGTTGCGCCTGCTGCGCCTTGTGCTTTTAGGGATCAGCGGATTGACGGTTGCTGCATCCTGCGCTTCAGCAGGTGCATTGCGGCTATTGCCGAACCAATTAACCGGGTTCGCCCGTGTACTACAATTGGAAAGCAAAAACGCCGCAATGAATAGGGCTGCAATTGGTTTGTGCATTGAGGCGCTCACTTTGTCTTTGACCCCTGAGTTAACGTATCTGCCGCGGCTTGAAAAGCATCAAGGCAGCACTGGACGTTTTGTCATGTGCACCTTACGTGTGGCTCAATTGAAAGGGCAGGTCATGGCGACGTCAGCATTTGAAGATATCGTCGAGGATTTTGAATTCCTCGAAGACTGGGAAGAGCGCTATCGCTATGTGATTGAACAAGGCAAGGCGATGGAACCGTTGGTGGATGCGCTGAAGGTGCCCAGTACCAAAGTCGATGGATGTGCAAGTCAGGTCTGGCTACACGCCAGCGTTGAAAACAATATTTTTCGTTTTGACGGGGATAGCGATGCGATGATTGTGCGAGGGCTGATCGCAGTTCTACGCGCACTCTACAATGGGGTTAGCACGTCAGAAGTCACGAAAATTGATGCGCGAGCCGAAATGTCTAGGTTGGGTTTGAATGATCATCTCTCTGCGCAGCGTTCAAACGGATTGCGTGCGATGATTGAGCGTATTCAACAGGTTGCGTCAACTTCTTAAGATGACTGATCAGCCACGTGCTGCAAGGTCGTCCGCAAATCACCATATCCAGTGAATCGCCGCTCGAACTCCAGGCCGAGGCGGTCAGCATAACCTTGGGCGCGGGCAGTAAGTACCGGATCATCTGACTGTGCCTGATAAACTAGCTTGGTGTAATGGCCAAAATACATTTCGACCAGTTCCGGATGTCGATCCATGCCAAGTGGACGCCAGATAAAGGCGTCAAACTGCCGAGCAAGAAAATCAGTCAGATAGAAAGCAGTAATTTCGCTTTCACTATGTTCAGCAAAGCGTTCATTTCCTTCAAAAAAACTGTAACAATGCGGGCCTTTGACCATATCGACACCTAATTCATCACAAGCAGACTGAAGCATGCCACCTGTGCCGCAATCGGCATAAACAATAAATATCTGCTCATATGCATCGCGGTGTTTGTGAACGGCGCGTCTTACGGCATCCGTGATCTTTTCAGGATGGTTGTGCCAGATCGCAGGTAGGCAGGTCAGATCCAAGTGATCCCAGTTATTTTGCGATTTCAAATCAACGATTTCGCGAGCCAACGCGCCGCAGGCAACCAGTAACACACGGCCCTTTGGCTGCGCCAGTGGCACGCCTTTTTCCGTCAGGGCTTTATCACTCAAATCAATCATTGTCTTCCAGTCAGAATGCAAATGGCCCACCAAAGGCAATCTTTGGCAGGCCGCTGATGCAAAACGGACGGGCCCGTCTATCAGGCCTGCATTGAATTGTGCTTGCGTGACATCCAGTCTTTAGCGGTTTCCACCGCTACAGCGGCATCCCGGCAATAGGCATCTGCGCCAATGGCCTTGGAGAATTCTTCGTTCAAAGGCGCACCGCCGACCAACACAATGTAGTCCTCGCGACGACCTTGTTCTACAAGCGTGTCGATCACGACTTTCATGTATGGCATCGTTGTGGTGAGCAGGGCGGACATTCCCAAAATGTCGGGGCCTTCGTTATCGAGCGCTTCAAGATAGTTTTCCACCGGATTATTGATCCCCAGATCCACCACCTCAAAACCCGCGCCTTCCATCATCATGCCGACCAGGTTCTTGCCGATATCATGAATGTCACCTTTGACCGTGCCGATGACCATCTTGCCGACGCGCGGCGCGCCGGTTTCCGCCAACAGAGGCTTGAGAATTGCCATGCCACCTTTCATCGCGTTTGCGGCCAAAAGCACCTCTGGCACGAACAGGATACCGTCACGGAAATCCGCACCGACGATGGTCATACCACCCACCAGCGCTTTGGTTAACACATCGTAGGGCACCCACTTACGTTCCAGCAGGATATTAACACCTTCTTCGATCTCTTCTTTCAGACCATCATAGAGGTCGTCAAACATCTGTTGGACCAGCTCTTCGTCGTCCAAATCTGCCAGGATGATCTCGTCTTCGTCTGACATGCGCGCGTTTCCTTGAGTGTGTGGGGCGATAACCCCCTTGTTTACAATTATCTTTGGACATTTGACCGCAAGTGGACTGCGATAATTGCGACATGAGTGGCACTGCAACCGACCTATAGATGCAATTGTGACCGATTGATAATGAAGAAATTGCATATAGATGATGGGCTTACTGCAATTGTCCTGTCGATGTTTCATGGTCAGAAGCTCCAGGCGATTTGACCCGGTTAGAACCTAAACAGCACCCAATATAGGTAGTCTTAGTTTGTTTACTCTGACGTGTTCTCGGATCCTGAAAACCACCAGTTTGCAGGAAAACCTGTGGCTGGGTGGATTGGACGGACTACGCGCGTCGCTTCAAAAATATGTCCCTGTTTTCCGCAGACCAATCCGAGCGCGGTAGCACGCCAGCTCAATGAGAGGGCTCGAAAGACCTAGCAATAACCTACCCCAGCAGAGAACTTGAAGCCTGCGGCGCAGCACCCGTTGAAACCGCACCGCAAAGCGGCCGTTCAACTTTCACCATGCCACTTTCTGGCTGCGAACAAGGCTGTCTTACTTATTTCTCGCGGAACTCCTTAATAAAACTCCGCGAGATAACTCAATTTACCCCTCGGGCGTGTACCAAATCGGCGAGGTGTAGGCGCGCTCTTGATGGCTGAGCGGAATGTCACCCGACATTTCCATCTGGAAATACTCCTGATCGAATGCCTGCCAGGTCGGGGTGGGGATCTCTAGAACGCGGGCATAATAGACCGCACGTTGAGCCGGATTGAAATCCGGGTCGGTCCAAACGACACGCATTTCGGCATCCCCGATGTTGTTCAGGTAAGTAGCATTAACTTCGTCAACCGTGTCTCCAATGGGCCCATCGCAGCGCCCATCGTCTGTGATCGAGCGATCGGCACAGACCACATCGTAGATCCGTTCCTGACGTTCGCCATTTTCGTCAACCCAACCCTTGATGATCTGAATTCGATCAAGATTGCCTGACCACGGATCCTTTAGTGCGCCAACCATGAATGTCGGTGCTGTGGCGTCTCCTCGGTCAAGCATATCACCGCCCATGGGAACGCCGCGTTCGTAACCGATCTCGACTGCATTAGGGCGGAAAACATCGTCCACGCCATAGTCCCAGCCGCCAAAGAAGCGCACAGAAATACGCGTGCCAGTGGTGGCATAAGTTTCCTTGCGCATCATCGCGTCAAACAACGCCTCGCGCGTGTTTTCGCGCGCCCAGACCCCTGCAAGGCCCGAGGCGAGTTCTTCGTAGGCAAATGTCGACAAACTGTCGTCGCCGGAGAATGCTTTGATGACGTAGTGCTCCCAGCGGTCGGGCATCGGTTCGGTACCGGCAAATTTGCCCCAATAATTCTCTTCGCGGGTCGATGCGAGGGAAGTGTGAGCATCCGTCGATCCGATCATACCGAATTTGAACGGGTTCACGCCGAGTGCCGCTTCCTGCTGCAATCCAAGTTGCAGGGCGGAACGCGCATATTCGTTTGGAAGCATGTCTGGTGTTTTGGGTTTCACTCCGGCGATGTCGCCTTTGTCCCAGGTACCATAGTCGGCGAATTCGTCGGTGGTGGAAAGCGCCGGGTGGGTCTCGCCGTCGCCCTTGATCTGAGTGACTTCATAGATCGGTTCCCACCGCATGCGTGTTTCGGCATATTCTCTTGTGAGTGGCTCCCCGTTCAGACGCTCAGTGGCGAACATGAGGCCGTTTGACAAGTTTCCGTTATGCGGAATCGCCAAAACTGAACCGCCGGTTTCGTCCTCATAGGCTTGCATCCACGCCCAGAGGCCTTCGGGGTCTTTCGAGTCGTAGGCCGAAAACGGCACCACTCTCTTGGCCTTTTCACCGTCATCCTTGAAGATCACGACGCGGTGCAGATTCGATGGCGTTTCCGCAGTGTTGAGCGACGTCCACTCATATCCGATCAGGGCGGTAAAATTCCCCGGATCATTGTGGCGCTCCGCCGCGTCGATCTGACGTTCCCAGACGTTGATCTGCATTTTGCGGCTCTTGATCGGATCACCTTCAAACATGCTGGCGCCCCATTCGCGGAAAGCCTCATAGCCCTCGCCGGCATTCACCATGTCGTACCAACGCTTGCCATTCTCGGTTGCCAGCAGATCTGGGTTGGCTTCGGCGATGTAGGGAGCAAGGCCCAGAGCTTCGGCATGATCCGACACTACGAGGAAATCGAGTGGCCGGATTAGCTTTGTTGGCTGTCCCGTCGAACTGGTGACTTGTTCCCCCTTGGCAAAAGCATAGGCATCATCTGGCCCCAACAAGTTGCCAATCATGCCGCTGTCGGACGACAGTCGCGTGTGCAGATGCGTGTCGCCCCAATACACGCCTTCCGCAAAACTGGGCATGTGTTCGGCCCGCTCGGCGTAAGGAGAATATATCTTTGGCTTTTCCGGAATATCCTCGGCATCCGGCGAAAGCTCGGTTTGGGCGAATGCTGATTGCGAAGTCATGAGCAGAACAAGGGCTGTGTTTGCTAGGCAACTTTTCATCTTTTCAGTCATTTAGTTTCGGATTTCCTGGATTATAGAGCATGGTTGCTTCTTTGGTATTGCCCTTTGGTGCAATTGACTAGCAATTTGCGTGTGGTGAATCCTGTTAAAACACCGTTTTCCTATCAAAGCAGATATGGAATGAATAACTTTAACCGAGAGGGAAAAAGAACCTTGAAATCAATACTTTCCGCATTATGCAGCGCTATAGTTCTGACCGCATCGTCTGCGGTCGCGCAGGAAAAGCCCGACATCCTTGTCATCTGGGGCGATGACATCGGGTTTTGGAACCCTAGTTTTGTCAACAATGGGATGATGGGATAAAAGACACCCAACATTGACAGGGTCGCAAAAGAAGGCATCTGGTTCACCGATTACTATGCCGACCAGAGCTGCACTGCTGGTGGCGCTTCTTTCATAACGGGACAAAGCCCGGCACGTACTGGTCTTACCAAAGTTGGCATGCCAGGGGCCACACAGGGTATTTCAGAGCTGGACCCAACGATTGCCGGCCTTCTGAAAAACCATGGTTACATGACGGCGCAGTTTGGCAAGAACCACCTTGGCGACCGCGACGAACACCTGCCGACAAACCACGGCTTTGATGAATTCTTCGGCAACCTCTATCATCTCAATATCGAGGAAGAACCCGAGTTGCCGGACTACCCTACGGGTGAATTGGCTGAACAGATCCGGTCGCGCGGCGTGATAAAAGCGTCGGCTGACGGTCAAATTGAGGATTCAGGCCCGCTGACAAGAAAGCGCATGGAAACCGTTGATGAAGAATTCGTCGCGGCTTCGCTTGATTTCATGACTAGGGCCCATGAGCAGGGAAAACCGTTCTTCCTGTGGTTTGCCGGATCGCGCATGCATGTGTTCACACACCTGAAGCCTGGGAGCCAGAATGTCACAGGCATCGGTCTCTACGCAGATGGCATGGTTGAACATGACGGTCATGTCGGTCAACTTCTGGACCACGTCGACGAGCTTGGTATCGCCGACAATACCATTGTGATGTATTCGACCGACAACGGCGTTGAAAAGTTCACCTGGCCAGATGGTGGCAACTCACCTTTCTATGGCGAAAAGGCTACGACGTGGGAGGGTGGCCTTCGTGCCCCAACCGCTATCCGCTGGCCCGGCAAAATACCGGCGGGTGAGGTCATAAACGGTATCGTGTCCCATCAGAACATGCTGCCAACTTTCCTCGCCGCTGCCGGTGAACCGGATGTCAAAGAGAAGCTTCTCGAGGGCCACTCTGCATTGGGACGGGATTACAAGGTGCATCTTGATGGCTATAACATGCTCGACTATTTCACTTCGGGAGGCGAGGGTGTTGGTCCGCGCCAGGAGTTCTTCTACTTCACGGATGTAGGCGAGCTTTCAGCCGTGCGCCACGGCGACATCAAGGTCATGTTCTCTAAGCAAGAAGCTCATGGTTTTGACGTCTGGAAAAACCCTTATACCCCACTTGATTGGCCGGATGTGATCAATCTTCGGGCCGATCCATTTGAATCCGCGCCACATAAGTCGATTGGATGGGCCGACTGGGCAGTGCGTCGAATGTACGCCATTCAGGGGGCCGCAGTCATAGCGACCGGCTTCATTCAAACGTTTATTGATTACCCGCCACGTCAGGAGCCGGGGTCATTCAGTGTGGATGCGATCATCACAAACCTCAAAGCAGTGGTCGAGAAATCGCCCAATTAGAAATCATACTTGGTGTCCGGTTTCCGGGCACCACAGATGTTTGTTAACTTATCGAAACCGCACATCCTACGAAAAGACATTCGGCTAAACGTTGAGTGTCCATCTGACGCCCACCTGCTGCAACGGTGGTGTATGTCCCTTTGCCCTCAAATTCCTAAATGGCAGTGCAGGTCAGGCCAATACGACGTATGTACCACGATCGGGGCATGCCGCTGAGTTAAGATTCTCGATGTCGGTGTGCGAACGAAGAGCGTGTTGCTAGTCACGCAGCAAGGCGTGGCAGGCCATTGCAACAAGAAAAAGAATAGAGAACAGCAGAATCAATTCAATCATTATCGACATCCAACTTGGAACACATAAGAGCAGCGGAATTTTCTTATCACATCCGGCGTGACCATGTTACCGGTCCAGACTGCACATTTTGTGACAGTTTGTAGTGTCTGGTCAGTGGAGAGAATTCGCCATCCCAAAATGGGCTATTCACAGCCTCGCACAACACCGAGTTCGTCCATGTGTACCGAAATCGAAGATCGAGTGACGTGGTTTGAGGTCAGCCGTGCTCTTTGCAATTGAGTGAGGAACGATTTGACCTAAAACAGGGCGCAAACCGTCGGCAAATTTCGTCGGTCTGCAAAAACCTTACATTTTCGCCAAGGCTTGGAGGGTTTGCTGCCGTCCAATTTGTACACCTGTAGGGTATTTTCGTCGATTTTTGAACGTTCCAAAACTGGTTTCCGTCATCCAAGTCTTCGCCGCCTTTTCGCAGCGGTTGCTGGTGCCACAACCGACTGACGAAGAGGTGCACTTCATTCATCGCAATGCCCTGAGGGCGAGCCGCCGGATTCAATAAACAACGGTGAAATTGCGCTTGATTTTGTACACCGGCACAATTGCGCCTTGGGCTGATTGCTGCCGACCGGGCGGAAGTCTGGTGCTGAGCATCTTTACACCTGAAATGGGGCCACCTACCTCGATACTGACGAGTAAACATAAACTCGGCTAAACCAAAAGAGGTAGAGTAATGAAAACTGGTATTTTGGCGGCATTTGGTGCTGCAGTAATGTTGCAAGGCTGCGCGTCGACTCCTGAACAGGAGCGGCAGGCAGGTTGCATTGGCGCAACGGCCACGGGCGCTATCGTCGGCGGTGTCATAGGCAACCAATTCGGTGGCGGCACTGGGAAGGATATTCTCACAGCCGGCGGCGCAGTTGCCGGTGGCCTAGCAGGGAATGCAGCGGCTGGCTGTTAAGCCGCTACCCAGAGACGTCAGAGACCTAGTGTATGGTGGTGTGCCTAACGCCATCTGATGCGCAGGCTCCGCGTGCAAAGGATGCGGCAGGCAAGCTTACGCCGGCCGCCGTCAGTCAACGCTGCGAAAAGCTGTTGCAAATTGTCCAAAATTACAACTCCCGGAAAAGCTGGGGCGTCGGTACTTCATCGGTGCACATTGTCTGGCCTTCAAATAACCCAGACAGCCCCGAACAACGCGAACCCCGCCGGACGGCAATTCCGAACACGCCAAAAGTTGATTCAGATCAACGCTTTCGCCCCGGCGGGCTGGTAGTTTTTCCTATGCTCAGGCAATTGGAGAAGTAAAATGTTCAAAAAAATTGTGGTTGGCCTCGATGGCTCCGAAACATCCGAAAATGCGCTTCGAATCGCCTGCGATCTGTCCCTGAAATACGAGTCTGAATTGCATCTGGTACATACGCCTCAGCCGACAACCGTTGCATTCGCCATGGGGGCCGTTGCTGGATATCACGCTGCGACCACGATGCCATCTGCCGCGGAGGTGAAACAGGCGGGTGAAAAAATCCTGAACTCGGGATCTGAGATTGTCGAGGAATTGGGGAAGGCTGTTGCAAATGCGCACCTTGGAGCGGGCGACCCGGCTGACAATATCGTCGAATATGCAAAAACCTGTGGTGCTGATTTGATCGTAACGGGCCGTCGCGGTTTGGGGACTGTCAGTGCCCTCGTCTTGGGAAGTACGACGCAAAGCATTAACCACAACGCTGAATGCGCGTGCCTATCGGTGGTCTGAGGCACAAAAAATCAGGTGCAGCCCCCATTGGGGCGCAAGCATTCCATTGAATTGCTGTCAAAAGACAAATGTTTTGTTAGTATCCCGTAACGAACTCAAAGCGCGATTTCGTAAAAGCAAACCATATCTCTGGCGACCTCGGGGATATCCGCGTAGGGGCCGCGCTGGATGAACCCAAGTTTGCAATAGAGATTTTTGGCCGCCTTCAACGTTTTGAGCGTGTCGAGTCGAACCAATTCGTGACCCAAAGTGCGTGCGCACTCTAACAAAGCTAGGCAGAGTTGGTGCCCGGCGTCCATTCCGCGCGCCGCATCACACACAAAGACCCGCTTGATTTCACCGATGCGGGGCGCGATTTCACGGATCATTCCGCACCCGACGATACGACCATCAATCTCTGCAACAAGGATTG
Source organism: Paracoccaceae bacterium (assembly GCA_039969355.1). Lineage (GTDB taxonomy): Bacteria > Pseudomonadota > Alphaproteobacteria > Rhodobacterales > Rhodobacteraceae > JL08. Next base: position 99,158 of record JBDVOA010000031.1, on the reverse strand, counting down.
CGCCTTTTCCGGGCGCGTGTTCGTGTTCGAGACGATCCATCAGCGCGCTGTAGTCAGGTTCCGGATAAAGCGTTTCGATCGCCGCACATTCCTCTGGTCCAATTGCACATAGATAGGTCCGATAGTCCCAACACAACGTTCGCACTGTATCCATCTCAGCAGGTATACTGGCGTTGCGGATGGTCAGTCGTATTGTTGGCATCTGAAAGGGGCCCGGACGACCTGCGCGATCAACGCAAGATGCTGCGCCCGGAAAAGATTGCAGTTTCGCCCAGGGCTTCTTCGATCCGGATGAGTTGGTTATACTTTGCAAGTCGATCGGAGCGTGCAAGTGAACCGGTTTTGATTTGCCCGCAATTTGTGGCGACGGCCAGATCAGCAATCGTGGCGTCTTCTGTTTCACCGGACCGGTGCGACATGACGTTGGTATAGCGCGCCCGATGTGCCATATCGACAGCCTTAAGAGTTTCGGTCAACGTACCAATTTGGTTCACTTTTACCAACATGGAGTTGGCGCAACCGCGCGCAATTCCTTCGGCAAGCCGGACTGGGTTGGTCACGAACAGATCGTCACCAACAAGCTGAACCTTGTCGCCAAGCGCATCTGTCAGGATTTCCCAGCCATCCCAATCGTCTTCTGACATTCCGTCTTCAATCGAGATGATCGGATAATCTCCGGCTAGGGCGGTCAGATACGAGGAATTTTCTTCCGAGGACAGCGATTGCCCTTCGCCCTTCATCTCATACATGCCATCCTTAAAGTATTCTGTGGCGGCGCAATCGAGTGCAAGGAACATATCCTCACCCGGTTTGTATCCAGCTTTTTCAATAGATTTTAAAATGAAATCAAGCGCGTCCCGTGTAGAGCTAATGTCTGGGGCAAAGCCACCTTCGTCCCCAATGCCTGTGCTGAGTCCTGCTGCTGAGAGTTCTTTCTTGAGGGTATGGAAGACTTCGGAACCCATCCGCACAGCGTCACGCATATTTTCAGCCGAGACCGGCATGATCATGAATTCCTGAATGTCGATCGGATTGTCAGCATGTTCTCCACCATTGATGATATTCATCATCGGTACCGGTAGCGTCCGTGCAGACGTGCCACCGACATATCGGAAGAGCGGTTGCGCCGAGAAATCGGCAGCAGCTTTGGCGACCGCTAGACTGACGCCCAGAATGGCATTGGCCCCAAGCCGGGATTTGTTTTCTGTGCCATCCAGTTCGATCATCAACTCGTCGATGCCAACCTGCTCTGTTGCGTCAAATCCAACCAGTTCCTCTGCAATCTCGCCATTCACCGCCGCGACGGCGTTAAGCACGCCTTTGCCTAGATAACGGCTCTTGTCATCATCGCGTTTTTCGACCGCCTCGTAAGCGCCAGTAGACGCCCCTGAAGGCACTGCCGCCCGACCCATCGTGCCATCTTCGAGCACGACATCGACTTCGACGGTCGGATTGCCGCGGCTATCAAGAATTTCGCGGGCGTGAATGTCGATTATGGTGCTCATGAGGAGTGTCCTTTATCAGCGCAAATTTGTTGATTGGTTCTTAGACCGCAATACCAGCGAGGGAAAGGCGGTTTAGCTATAGGCGCGCTGTTTGCGCTCGCGCCAGACGACAAAAACGCCGGAACAGACAACGATTGCAGAACCCAACATCGTCAACAGGTCAGGACGCTCAGCAAACACCACGATGCCAATTGCCATCGCAAAAAGCAGGCGCGTGTATCGAAACGGCGTGACAAAACCAACGTCTCCGACCCGCATCGCGGCGACGATTGCATAATATGAAATGGTGCCCATTGTAGTTGCAGCGCCAATCAGAAGCCACAAGTCTGGGTCTGGCATCACAAATTTCCCGCCTGTCGCTTGCAATAGGATCATGCCCGTTGGGATCAATGTAATGAACGCCAGAAAACTGATCTGCATGGATGATGTTGATTTGGGGACCTTGCGTGTGGCAAGATCTCGTATTCCCAGACCAATGACGCCCTGGACTGCGAAAAGGGAATTGAGGTCAAACCCATCAAGACCCGGGCGGATGATAAGTAAGACGCCACAAAACCCGATCAGTGTCGCGCTCCACCGGCGCCACCCGACCTTTTCCTGCAAAAACAGTGCAGCACCCAACGTCACGGCGAGCGGCGTCGCCTGCAAGATGGCAGAGGCGCTGGAAAGTGGCGTTAGCACAATGGCCGTTACGAACCCGATTGTGCCAAAAATCTCTCCGATACTGCGAATAGCTATGACTGGGTTAAGCAAGGCCCGCGAAAACAGAGGGCGGCCCTGAACCGTCAATACGGCCGAATAGACAATTGCGCCACCAAGCCCGAGCAGAGCGATGATTTCACCTACCGGCAAGGCGCCAGCCATCAGCTTGATAACCATATCCTCAATTGCAAAGCCCAACATCGAAAAAGTCATAAGCGCGGCGCCGCGCAAGTTGTCCATGATGTATCCTCAGGGTTTGGATTGCCGTGTGTCTTGACCCGTTGCCCGTGTAGCCGCAAGGGGCCCGATCGATAAGAGCGCCCGGATGACTGCGATTGAAGAAACGGATCGTGAGCGGAGTGCTGACTCTAACGGCTTAACTGGTCAGCATTGCCTCAATCTCCGCCGTGTTTGCGGCTCCTTTAAGGACCGTGAAATCTCCCCGCTCCAGCATTGCGCGGGTACCATCTATGACCACCTGTTGCGTGACACGGGCCAGTCCTCCGCCAATTGAAATTCGGGCCGCGCCTAGTGCGCCAATCTGCTCTGTCGTCAAATCACGCATATCGCCGGCAGCTAACAGGTTGACCGGTACTCCGGTGTCGGCCAAAGCGCGGATGGTGGTGGCATCGACTAGCGGTGCATAAATGACGTCGGCCCCTGCGTTAGCGAATGACTGACAGCGACGCAGGGCTTCTGCCTGGTCATAGCTCTGCATAAGCCAGCCGTCGGCGCGAGCAGTCAGTACTATCCCTGCCTTGCGAGCTGCGGCCACAGCCGCTTCAATTCGTGCCAAAGCCAGATCAAACGAATAAGAATGCGTCTCCGGGACAGCAGTGTCCTCAATCGAAACACCGGCCAGCCCGGCCTCGGCCGCCAATCGTACGGTTTCAGCGACCGTCTCGGGACAATCGCCAAATCCGTTCTCGAAATCGCCGTTCACCGGTAGATCGACTGCGGTGCATATGTCGGCCGCGTGCTGAAGGGCCACGTCTCGTGTCATCCGACCGCCATCGATCAGTCCCTGTGTAAAACCATAGCCAGAAGAGGTCGTCGCCAGCGCCAGCGCACCGATGCCCGCCATTACCTTGGCTGATCCTATGTCCCATGGGTTAGGCATCACCACCGGCTTGCCCGGAACGTGAAGACTGCGGAACTGCTCTGTCAATTCATCGCGGCGCATTATGTGGTCCTCCTCCGATTGGCTGTGGTGTCTCTTGCCATGCCACAACTTTCATCTGGGTGGGGTTGTCCTCACCCACCGTTTGGTTGGATAGCGGCACGATGGGTCTACTTGCGTTTCGCTGGCACCCCATAAAGCTCCAGTCGGTGCCCACGCAATTCGTATCCGAGCTTTGCGGCAATGCGTTCCTGTAAGGCCTCAATCTCGGCATCGACAAATTCGATAACTTCGCCGGAATTCATGTCGATCAAGTGGTCATGATGATCCCGTTCGGCATCTTCGTAACGTGCGCGTCCGTCGCCGAATTCGAGCTTTTCAAGAATGCCTGCCTCTTCAAACAGCTTGACCGTGCGGTAGACGGTTGCAATCGATATCCCGCTGTCGATTGCGCTGGCGCGGGCATAGAGTTCTTCGACGTCCGGGTGATCGTCACTATCTTGCAATACTTGTGCAATCACACGCCGCTGGCCGGTCATGCGCAATCCTTTAGAAGCTGTGCGGTCAAGAATTGTTTCGTTCATGCCTTTGGCCTTTGAGAACCCAATGGAGTCAGGTCTATCCTGTCATCCCAATGGTTTCCAGACGGTTTCTCATTCTTTCGCATTTGCAGCATAAGCTTGACTTGAGTGCGTTGATACCCCATGTGCCCCCTAGCGATACCTTCTGCCGCGTGAGCAGTCAGAAGAACGAGCGGGGTAAAAACCCGCCCAGGAACAGTGAAAACGGTTCTGATCCGAGGTGTCGCACCTGTTCCCAAAATCACGCGTGGGGCCAAAGCGCTAAGACGACCCGAAGGCATGTCGCCGTTCGGGTTTGAGTTTTTGGTGCCCTAAACGCGCGGTCTGTAGATGGCCGCAATTGATACGTGGTTCGTGCTTTGGTGCGGACCGAAAGGATATGAATTGAACACAAATACTGAAGTCGTCACAAATTCGGTGACGAATGACTTTGCAATCATGGGATTGCCCAAATCACTGATCACGCGCCTTTCTGCGCTGGGGATCACGGAACCGACGCCGATCCAGAATCAGGCAATACCGCATGCGTTGAATGGCCGGGATGTCATGGGCCTAGCCCAGACCGGAACCGGCAAAACCGCAGCATTCGGTCTGCCGCTGGTGGCGCAAATGCTGGCGATCGGAGGCAAACCTGCGCCCAAGACCGTGCGTGGGCTTGTACTGGCACCGACCCGCGAACTTGCGGGTCAGATTGCCGAGAACCTGCGCGCTTATACGCAAGGTACACCGCTCAAGGTGGCCATGGTAGTGGGCGGCCAATCCATCAACACCCAGATCAAACGTCTGGAACGCGGGATCGACTTGTTGGTGGCGACACCGGGTCGTCTGATTGACCTGATGGACCGGCGCGCCTTGCGGTTGGATCAAACGACGTTCTTGGTGCTGGACGAAGCGGACCAGATGCTGGACCTCGGCTTTATTCATGCTTTGCGTAAGATTGCCGCGATGCTGCCGGGGGAGCGCCAGACCATGCTGTTTTCGGCCACCATGCCCAAGCAGATGAACGAACTGGCCAGCAGCTATCTGAACCGTCCAATCCGGGTCGAGGTATCTCCTCCGGGCAAGGCCGCAGACAAGGTTACGCAAGAGGTACATTTTGTTGCCAAGGCGGAAAAAGCAAAATTGCTGGTTGAAATGCTGGATAAACATCGCGATGAGCTGGCACTCGTTTTTGGGCGGACCAAACATGGCTGTGAAAAGCTGATGAAATCACTTGTGAACGCGGGTTTTGCCGCCGGTTCGATCCATGGCAATAAATCCCAAGGTCAGCGTGACAGAGCAATTGCCGCATTTAAGGCGGGTGAAATCCGGGTGCTGGTGGCGACGGATGTCGCGGCACGCGGGCTGGATATTCCGGATGTGCGCCATGTCTACAACTTTGATCTGCCAAATGTGCCAGAGAACTACGTACACCGGATTGGCCGGACTGCACGCGCTGGTGCGGATGGCGCGGCCATTGCGTTCTGCGCGCCGGATGAGATGGGCGAGTTGAAAGCCATCGAAAAAGCGATGAAAAAGGCGATACCAGTCGCGTCGGGCCGCCCGTGGGAAGCGTCAGAAATTCCTGACAAACCAAAAGGCCGTGGCGGTCGTCGCGGCGGTGGAAGACCGGGTGGTGGCGGCGGATATTCCGGCAAACCCGGAGGTAGCGGTCGTCGCAGACGCTCAGGCAGTGGCGGAAAATCCGGCGGTGGTCGGCGCGCGGCATAAATGATCCGGGGCAGGGCGGATTTTTCCGCCCCACCTCCATCAACTGCGATCAGGTGTAAAGTGACGGCACACCCATCTGGTTGTGGATGTCGTTCACCTGCTCGGGTTTCATGCCATAGGCTGACGCCAATTTGTGCAGATACTCTGCCTCGGCCTGACTGTCGAGATTGATCCCGAGTACTGACATTGCGTACATTTGCGCTTGCATGCCATTTGGAGTCTGGCTCACCAGACCGTCAATATCGATAGGCCCTTGCAGTTCTGATTGTACAAAATTTGCCTCTTCCGACGACACGTCATCGCCAAGCTGGCCAATCAGTTTTTCACGCTCTGCGTCATCCAGTTTTCCATCCGATTTTGCCGCTTGAATCATGGCGCGTAGCATCAATCCTGCCGCCGCCTCCTGATCCGACGTCGGATCAATTTTGGGCTCTGGCGTCTGATCAAACGACGAATTCAGCACCGAGCCAAAGCTGGCATCGTTTTGAGGCGCTGCGGATCCGCCGCCAAGCGCGCTGGCAAGGCCTCCAAGCAATCCGCCAGCACCGCCAGCACCGGCAAGACCTCCAAGCATATCCTGCAATCCGCTCTGGCCGCTGCCGGACGCACCACCCAACTGTTCCAGCAAGCCACCCAATCCGCCCGGCATGCCGCCAGCTTGAGACGCGCCACCACCGCCCAAGAGCCCGCCAAGCATGTCCTCAAGACCAGCGCCTTGCGCGCCTGAACCGCCAGTTAAGCCGCCCAGAAGTCCCCCCAGATCGCCAGCGCCTGACTGACTTACAGTGCCGCCCCGTGATTTGTTCATCATGGCGCTGGCCCCTTTTGCCATGGCCACGCCAACGGCAACCTTGGCCAGTGTGCTCATTAAACTCATTTTTAAAACTCCCAGTTTGCTATCCAACAAGAATGCCAGATTTTGCCAAAATAACTACGGGGAATTCTCGCTCGGGTTTCGCAATGGGCCAATCCCCTTGCTTGCTTGACAATTTTGCGCTCTCGCCGCTCTGATACGCTGATGGAACGCAAAACTTCGGTAGATATGCTTGGCGCGACGGCGCTTATCGGGTTTGCCCTGTTGTTGGCATTCAATCAGGTTGTAATCAAAGTGACAGGGGGCGGGTTCGGGCCGGTGTTTCTGGCTGCACTACGATCCGCCGGCGCCGTTGTGGTTCTGTTGATCTGGATGCGCTTGAAGGGGGTGCCGCTAGCCATGCCTAGGGGTGTCTTTCGATGGGGGTTGTTTTCAGGATGTTTGTTCGCCTTTGAATTCATATGCTTGTTCACGGCGTTGGATCTGACCTCAGTTTCGCGGGCTTCGATCATCTTTTATTCGATGCCTGTCTGGTTGGCACTGGGTGCGCATCTGTTGTTGCCGGGCGAAAGAATGACAGGCCTGCGGTTTATCGGTCTTGGCTTCGCCATGGGGGGTGTCATATTTGCGCTGGCCAATCGAGATGGCGCTGAGGTCAGCTGGCTTGGGGACATCGCAGCTTTGGGGGCTGCATTGGGGTGGGCGGGCGTTGCTTTGCTGGTCCGTGCGACGCCATTGTCCACCGTAAAGCCAGAGGTCCAATTGTTTTGGCAGGTTGCGGTTTCCGCGCCAATCTTGTTCTTTTTGGCGCCGTTCATGGGTGATCTGGTGAGGGAACTGCAACCCATCCATGTTGCGGGCTTGCTGTTTCAAATAATCTGCGTGTCCAGCCTTGGATATCTTTTCTGGTATTGGCTGCTTACAATTTATCCTGCGGCGTCAGTTGCCGCGTTCAGCTTTCTGTCGCCAGTCTTCTCGGTGTTGCTGGGCTGGCTATTGCTGAATGAACAGATGGAAGTTGGAATTTTGGGCGCACTATTACTGGTTGCCGCAGGGATTTACCTAATCAACCGTCGGTAATCTCAGGTCCCGCAGAAGGTCGCCTGCACAATTTCTGACTCAAGTGGCGGAAGGGTCAAGTCGCGGACTGTCTCATTGTATTCAAATGGTCTGAGAAGTGCCGAGTTAAGCCGATGAAACGGCGCCATATCACCTGCGACGGCCGCTTCGATCATTTGCTCAATCTGATGGTTGCGCGGAATCAGCGCTGGGTTTGTGGAGTTCATTGTGGCTATGGCGTCGGTTTCGGCCGCCAGGCGGGTCTGCCAGCCCATGTGCCACGCATCATAGCTGGAGGGGTCGGTGAATTGGGCGCGTGCCGTGCCGCTTGTCAGCCCGCGAAACGTATTGGTAAAGTCTGCCTTTTCAGATGCCATCCGGTTCAGCAAATCAGATATTAAACCCAGATCACCGTCCTGCGGCGACGTCAGACCGATCTTTGCCCGAAACAGTTGCAGCCAGTGTGACTGGATAAGGGCCGGCATCGCGTGCACAATCTCAGTCGCTTCCTCTACCGCTGCGTCCCGATCCGGCATGATCTGGATGAGAGAGGTGGCAAGTTGCGCGAGGTTCCAGACAATGACATCCGGTTGATTTGAATAGGCGTATCGTCCGTGATGGTCGATTGAACTAAAGACCGTATCAGGATGATATGTATCAAGAAAAGCGCAGGGTCCATAGTCAATAGTTTCCCCTGAGATTGCGCAGTTGTCGGTATTCATCACGCCATGAATGAATCCGACAGACATCCATTTCGCGATCAGTTCTGCCTGCGCATCGCGTACTGCCTGCAGCAGGCCCATTGGACCCGGGGCGTCTGGATAATGTCGCGCCAGTGCGTAATCCGTCAATTTTTGCAAACTGCGAATGTCGCTGCGTGCCGCAAAAATCTGAAAAGTGCCGACCCGCAAATGGCTGGCGGCAATGCGGGTTAGGACGGCCCCGGGAAATGCAGCCTCGCGATAAACCGGCTCCCCAGTGGTTACAGCAGCCAACGCGCGGGTCGTAGGAATACCAAGGGCAAACATCGCCTCTGAGACGATATATTCGCGCAGCACCGGCCCCAGCCATGCACGTCCGTCGCCTCTGCGCGAATAAGGTGTCGGGCCAGAACCTTTCAGCTGGATGTCGCGCCGCTTACCGTCTGTTCCGATGGCTTCCCCCAACAGAACCGCGCGACCGTCACCCAGTTGTGGGTTGTACTGGCCGAACTGATGTCCGGCATAAAGCTGCGAAATCGGATTGGCCCCTTCGGGCAGCTGATTGCCGGAAAACACCTGTGCCAATTCTTCCGTATCGCTTGTAGAAATGTCGAGAAGTGCGGCAAGATCTTCGTTGTAGGCAACAAGATGGGGCGCCTTGACAGGCGTTGGTGCTTGCGCACTGAAGAACACAGGCGCGAGGGCAGCATAGGAGTTATCAAAGGGAATATGCAACGTCATGATCCGATCCTAAAGCGCGCGGGTCATCAACGCATATTGATCGCGCAGTTTGAAGCCAGCGCGCGCATAGAGCCGCTGCGCAGTCTGGTTTGACGTGTCGACTTCCAGATGTATGGCTTTCATACCTGCGCTGGCCAAAGTGCGGGGCAGGGTAAGCAGTACCTCGCCAGCCACGCCGCGCCCCCGAACGCCTGGGCGAACGTAAAGTTCATCGATGAAACCATCAAGGCCGCCAAATTCGATCGACCAGCCAAAGGTCACAATGACATAGCCGATGGGCGCGCGCGGCGGGCCGATCAGATAGGCGCAGCCATGTGGTATCCCTTCTAGCAGCGGCCCGAGGCCTGCTCGGCGTTTTTCCAAAGATAATTTGATCCCATTTTCGTCATGAAATGCAGCGACAAGCGCGTCGAGCTTGTCCAGATCCTCAGGTTTGGCGAGGTTGATCGATGCGCTCATAACCTTGCCAGTCGTGCCGTCAGAAGATCAAAGAATCCAACGTCATTCACAGTTCCCATGAACAATGCGTTCCTGGGCCGGTCCGTGACACCCCACCAATCGGCAACAGTCATGCCCATTGTCAGTTCCGACTGGGTCTCGATCTCGACATTGATGTGGCGACCGCTGAACAGATCAGGCTGGACCAAGTAAGCTGTCACACAAGGATCATGTAATGGCGCACCATCTGAGCCATATTTTTCCTTGTCAAATCGTTCAAAAAAATCTGTCATCTGCGCAACAGCAATCCCAACGGGAGTGTCGAGCGCACGAAAAGCGTTGTTGCGCTCGGGTGTGACCAAAACCTTGTGCGTGACATCCAACGACATTACGGTAATCGAAGCGCCGGATTTAAACACAATATCAGCAGCCTGCGGGTCGACATAAATGTTGAACTCTGCGGCCGGTGTGATGTTGCCAACCTCAAAATACCCACCTCCCATCAGGACAATTTCCTGCACCTTGTCGACGATGTCAGGTGCCTTGTTGAACGCGGTGGCAATGTTGGTCAACGGGCCAAGAGGGCATAACGTAACCGTGTCTGGCGGTTGGCTGCGCAGCGTTTCAATGATGAAATCTGTGCCGTGGCCATCCTGCAATTGCATCACAGGTTCCGGCAGCGTTGGTCCATTCAACCCGGTCTGCCCATGCACATGTTCCGCGGTCACGAGATCCCGACCTAGGGGGCGGTCACATCCGGCATAAACCGGGACATCAGGTTTTCCAGCCAATTCGCAGATCATACGCGCATTTTTTGCGGTTAATTCCAGCGGGACGTTACCTGCGACAGCCGTGATGCCAAGAACATTGATCTCGTCTGGGCTGGCGAGCGCCAATAATATGGCAACGGCGTCGTCCTGACCGGGGTCAGTATCAATGATAATATTTCGGGGACTCATTTGCGACTCTCACAATTTGAACGGACCAATCCTCGCAAGGCTGATTGGGGTTGTCCATGGCGTGTTTGAAAATCGGCAACTTAGCCCGTGCGCTCAGTTTCCTTTACAGCGTCCCATAGCGCATCCATCTCCGACAGGTCGCTTTCTTCGGGGCGCTTGCCGAGTTCGGCCAACCGCGCTTCGACCCCGGCAAAACGACGCGTGAACTTCGCGTTTGTTCGACGAAGAGCGGCTTCGGGGTCAACATTCATATGACGTGCCAAGTTAGCCATAACAAACAAAAGATCGCCAAACTCTTCCTCGATCTCGTCTTGTGTCAGATCAGCGCGAGCCTCGGTTAATTCCTGTGCCTCTTCCACAATCTTGTCGAGCACTTGATCAGTTGACGGCCAATCAAACCCAACGCGCGCCGCCCTTTTTTGCAGTTTATATGCACGCAATAGTGCTGGGAGTCCCACGGCAACGCCGTCCAAGGCACCGCCCTGATCTTTACCGGCACGTTCTGCCGCCTTGATCTTCTCCCAATCCACCGTCTGTTGATCAGCCGACTTATTGCGGCTTTCAGCGCCAAATACATGCGGGTGACGCGCGACCATCTTGTCAGAGATATTGCGCGCTACGCTGGCGAAACTGAAGTACCCTGCTTCCTGACCCATTTGCGTATGATAGACTGTTTGCAACAACAGATCGCCTAATTCACCCTCAAGTTCTTCCCAATCGGAGCGCGCAATCGCATCGGCCACTTCATAGGCTTCCTCGATCGTGTAGGGAGCAATGGTGGCGAAGTTCTGCTCGATATCCCAAGGACATCCAGTGTCAGGATCACGTAACCGGCGCATGATTTCCAACAGACGATCCATCCCGCCCTCTGGATCATGTATCAGGGCATCATCAGGCATTGCGGCTGGGTCCTTTTGAGTGTCAGATGGGTGCGAACATGTGCGTCTTTAGGAGCTTGGCCCATGCCTGTTGTCAACCGGATAGCTGATTTTAGCGCGGACATGACCGCTTGGCGGCGGCATTTACACACTATTCCAGAGCTGGGTCTGGAGTGCCATCAGACAGCGGCATTTGTAACCGAACGTTTGCGTGACTTTGGTGTCGACGAGATCCATGAAGGGATCGCTAAGACTGGTATCGTGGCTATTATCAACGGGCAAGGTGAGGGGCCCACAATTGGTCTGCGCGCCGACATGGATGCTTTGCCGATCACCGAGGAAACTGGCGTTGCTTACGCGAGCAAATTTCCTGGGAAAATGCATGCCTGTGGACATGATGGGCATACGACTATGTTGCTTGGCGCCGCACGCTATCTTGCAGAAACCCGCAGGTTTTCCGGCCGTGTAGCGCTTATCTTTCAACCAGCAGAGGAAGGCGGCGGCGGCGGTGAGATTATGGTACAAGAGGGTATCATGGATCGTTTCGACGTCGAACAGGTATTTGCTGTGCACAACGCGCCGGGCAAGGACTTTGGCAGTTTTTTCACAACACCCGGCCCCATCATGGCCGCTGCCGACACCTTTCATATCACCGTTACGGGTAAGGGTGGTCATGGCGCGCGGCCACATGATTGCGTCGACCCGGTTGTGGCCGCATGTGCGATTGTTCAGGCATTGCAAACCATTGTCAGTCGAAACCATAAGGCCGCCAACAAGCTAGTGATTTCGGTCACACAGATACATACCGGCACAACGGACAATGTCATTCCCGAAACCGCTTACATCAATGGTACTGTGCGGACGTTTGACAAGGACGTTCAGGACATGGTTGTCAAACGTATGCAAGAGATTGTGACCGGGCATGCTGCGAGTTTTGGCGTCGCCGCAAAGTTTGATTTTGAGTACGGTTATCCCTCCACAGTCAATGACATTGCCAAGTCGGAATTTGCTGCAAGTGTTGCATCCGATATTGCGGGGGAAGCAAATGTTGATGGGGACTTTGAGCCCGTGATGGGCGCCGAGGACTTTTCTTACATGCTTGAGGCGCGACCCGGGGCCTATTTGATGCTGGGGCAGGGCGACGGCGTGGGCGTCCATCACCCGAAATACAATTTCAATGATGAGGTTTCGCCCATTGGGGCCTCGTTTTTTGCGCGACTGGTAGAACGCGCGCAACCCACGTCAGGAGCGTGAGATGGCACTGGAAGATGCTAAAACCCAAATCGACATGGCCTTTACACGGGACGATCTGAAGGGCCCGAGTTACGAGTTGACCTTTGCCGGAGCAGCTTCTTTCTTGCGACGAAAGTACACCAAGGATTTGAATGGAGTTGATATCGCGGTGACCGGCGTTCCCTTTGATCAGGCGGTCACGAACAGACCCGGCACCCGTCTTGGCCCACGCGCAATCCGAGAAGCGTCTGCGTTGCAGGCACCAGATGCGCCTTATGGATGGCCTTATGACGTCATGAGCGAATGTGCGATTGTCGACTACGGCGACCTGGCGTTTGATTATGCCAACATTCCTGCGTTTCCGTCTGCCTTAAAAGCCCACATCAAAGAGATACTGGATGCCGGGGCTGCCAGTCTGGTGCTGGGGGGTGATCACTACATCTCGTTTCCCATTCTTCAAGCTTACGCGGAGAAGTACGGCCCGTTGTCATTACTTCAATTTGACGCACACACGGATACCTGGGTCGATGATGACATGAGCCGGGTTGATCATGGTACGATGTTTTACAAAGCCGTGAAGTCGGGGATCGTTGACCCGGCGCGATCCGTGCAGGTCGGCATTCGTACCACAAATGCAGACACGCTGGGGGTCAACATCATCGATGCGCGCGAGGTGCATGAATTAGGACCGGTAGCTACCGCACAGAAAATAAAAGGTATTCTGGGAGGAGGTCCAACCTATCTGACATTTGATATTGATGGGCTAGACCCGGCCTTTGCGCCCGGCACCGGCACCCCGGTCTGGGGCGGGCTGACGTCGTCGCAAGCGTCGATCATGTTGCGCGATATTGCTGGTGCGAATATTGTAGGTGGCGATGTCGTCGAAGTATCGCCGCCCTTTGACACCACAGGAGCAACTGCAATCGCAGGTGCACATATCGCCACCGATATCCTGAGCCTCATAGGATGGAGCATGCGCGGATGAGCGACAAAAACCAACCGATCAGCGGAAATGATCTGGCGCGGTTTTCAGGACCTCAGACATTCATGCGCCTGCCATCCGTCAGTGACCTCGCAGGCCTTGATGTTGCTATATTGGGCATTCCGATGGACATCGGTACCAGTTGGCGGTCAGGCACCCGGTTCGGACCCAAGCAACTGCGCGAACAAAGTGCAATGATCCGGCCATATAACCTGCAGACCGGCGCTGCTCCTTTTGACAGTTTGCAAATGGCAGATATCGGTGATCTGGCGATCAATACATTTTCTCTGAGCGACAGTTTACACATTATAACAGAGAGCTACACGGCCATCCTCAAGCATGATGTTATCCCCGTTGCTTTGGGCGGCGATCATTCTCTGACCTTGCCGATCCTGCGGGCTATCGCTGCCAAACACGGCCCGGTTGCCTTGGTGCATGTGGACGCCCATGCGGATGTGAACGATCATATGTTTGGCGAACGAGAAACCCATGGCACGGTCTTCCGACGTGCCTATGAGGAAGGTTTGCTGAATACAGAGCTAACCTATCAGATTGGTCTGCGCGGCACCGGCTATACCGCAGAGGATTTTACTGAGGCGCAGGGTTGGGGGTTTCAGATGCATCTTGCGCATGAACTTTGGCACCGCAACCTGACTCCGCTCGGGGCTGAAATCAGACGCGAGATCGGTGAAGACGTGCCGGTTTACATCAGTTATGACATCGACAGTCTGGATCCAGCGTATGCGCCGGGGACCGGCACGCCTGAGATAGGTGGACTCAGCACAGCGCAAGCCATGGAACTCATCCGGGCACTCCGGGGTTTGAATGTTGTGGGCTGCGATATGGTCGAAGTGTCGCCCCCTTATGATCCTTCGGGCAATACGGCGCTGACAGGGGCAAATCTTCTGTTTGAGTTACTTTGCATCCTGCCCGGCGTGAAGTATCGGTGACGTGCGGGAAGACGGATCGGCTGGTCATTACCTGCATTGACTATACTGATGGGAGATTGGCAGATTGGGACGTCGAATGATCCTGTTCTGGATTGTGACAGGCATTTGCGTTGCCGGGTTGGCCTATATTCGCCTCGCGCCCAGTGAAGTGGCGCGATGGCATGTGCCGCTTAGTATTACCGAGGATGCGGATATGGCGACCGGTGCGCAGAGAATCCTTGAAACAGGGCCAGGCGGGCTTGCGCAATTTGATCAGATCGCCAGAGATACGCCGTACACAACCGTTTTGGCCGGATCGGTAGACGATGATATGGTAACCTATATCACGCGCTCGCGGGTGTTTGGGTTTCCCGATTACACCACCGCACAGCAGGACGGCGATGTTCTCAAGTTATATGGGCGCTTGCGGTTTGGAAAATCAGATGTTGGAGTGAACCGAGCTCGTCTCGAGCAATGGGGTAGAGCCATCACCGGGGGTACTGATTAGCCCGGAAGACAGGCACCCCTCCTGAATCTCGCGCCACATTGGGACGTTCAGCGACATTTGGCACTGCGCCATGAACATGCGCCCGTCCACTTGAAGGCAGATCGTTTCACCCAATTCGACCCGATTGTGTGACTTGTCGGTACAGTAACACTCGACCGTCTTGCCGTCCTTGCCGGATACATCCGCGATAACCGGGGCTGCCATGAAAAAAAGAAGTGTGCTCAATCTGATCATGAGCCAATGTTAGCACGCTCTGGCACTTGACCAAAGCCCTTTGATATCGGACACCGCGCGGATGGTTCCTGACGCACGCCTAGAACAGATCACCCAGCGGTTTCAATTTCTTGAAGCCAAGATGGCCGATGGCGCGGATGCAGGCGAGATTGCTGCGCTGGCCAAGGAATACTCAGATCTGCGCCCAGTTGTCGAACAAATCGCTGGTTATCGCCAGTTATTGACCGATCTGGCGGACGCAACCGCGATGCTGGATGATCCTGACATGAAGGAGTTGGCCGAAGAAGAATTGCCGCTGCTCAAGGCAAAATTGCCAGAAGTTGAAACTGCGCTTCAGCTTTCGTTGCTGCCCAAAGACGCTGCAGACGCCAAACCTGCCATGGTCGAAATTCGCCCTGGTACCGGTGGGGATGAGGCCGCGCTTTTCGCCGCGGACTTGCTGCGCATGTATCAGCGCTATGCCGAAAGCCGGGGCTGGAACTTCGAAATCATCGAAGAACAGTTGACCGAACTTGGTGGCATCAAAGAGGTGGTCGCCCATGTCAAAGGCGAGAATGTTTTTGCCCGAATGAAATACGAAAGCGGCGTGCACAGGGTGCAGCGGGTGCCGACCACCGAAAGCGGCGGGCGAATCCACACATCCGCAGCAACTGTAGCGGTGTTACCTGAGGCCGAGGATGTGGATATTTCCATCGATACCAATGACTTGCGGATCGACACGATGCGCGCCTCTGGGGCAGGAGGGCAACACGTCAACACCACAGATTCGGCCGTGCGCATCACTCATTTGCCCAGCGGTCTGGTCGTCACCTCTTCGGAAAAATCACAGCACCGCAATCGTGAGATTGCGCTGCAGGTGCTGAAAACCCGGCTTTACGATCTTGAACGGCAACGCGTTGATAGTGAACGCAGCGCAGACCGTGCGTCCCAAGTTGGAAGCGGCGATCGTTCAGAACGCATCAGAACTTATAATTTTCCGCAAGGGCGCATGACTGATCATCGGATCAACCTGACGCTTTATAAGCTCGATACCATTATGACGGGCGATCTGGACGAAATCGTAGACGCGCTGACCGCGGATGATCAGGCTCGACTGCTTGCCGAGATGGGAGAATGACAGCCGCTGAGGCAATGGTTGGAGCCACTGCCCGATTGCGGGCTGCTGGCGTGCCCGAT
Organism: Paracoccaceae bacterium; assembly: GCA_039969355.1. Taxonomy (GTDB): domain Bacteria; phylum Pseudomonadota; class Alphaproteobacteria; order Rhodobacterales; family Rhodobacteraceae; genus JL08. The sequence continues at coordinate 82,888 of JBDVOA010000031.1, read as the reverse complement.
CCCGCGCGTGATGCGCGGGTATTACTCGCTCATGCAGCCCGGATTGATGCCACGCGCGTCACGCTGATCGCCCCGGAAGACCTGGCTCCGGAAATCGAAGAGCGATTTGATCAGTTGATATCGTTGCGCGCCATCCGAGTGCCGGTCTCGCATCTTGTGGGCGAGCGCGCGTTTTATGGTCGTCGATTTAAGGTCAGCCGAGACGTTCTGGATCCGCGGCCGGAAACGGAAACCCTGATTGAAGGTGCCTTGGCGGTGCCATTTGAAACCTTGCTTGATCTCGGAACCGGATCTGGCTGCATTCTGGTGACCTTGCTTGCTGAAATGCCAAACGCGCGCGGTGTGGGTGTTGATACCAGTGAAGCGGCCTGTCTGCAGGCCAGCGCAAATGCCGTTTTACACCGTGTAGATGGCCGAACAGAAATACGTCAGTCGGACTGGTTCTCCGATGTTGAGGGAACCTTTGATCTGATTGTCGCCAATCCACCCTATCTAACACAAAACGAAATGGAGGATGTTGCCCCTGAGTTGCGTGAACATGAGCCGCGCATGGCGTTGACGGATGAGGGGGACGGGCTAAGCGCCTACCGCGTGATCGCAGCGCAGGCAGGGCGATATCTAAACCCAAACGGGCGGGTAATGGTCGAGATGGGCTGGCAACAGGGTAGGGATGTGCGGGCAATATTTGTGGAAAATGGTTGGGCGGGAATCGAGATCATGCCGGATCTGGATGGCAGAGATCGGGTCCTGCGTGCACAATTGCCCTGAATTCTGGCAATTGGCGGTAATTCGCCGCCTAAATTGCCACCTTTACATCACTTTTAACGTTATTGCGTCAGTTACCTCTTGTCTGAGAGCGCAGGACATGGTTACTCAGAGACGTTGCTGCGGTGGATGCCCTAGGCGGTCCCGCGCAATACTAAGCCCAACATGTCGCAGACCCGGTAATATGAGAGCGCAAGAGGCGTAAAACGGGTGTAACGACAGCGAGCATAAGGCTCTTGCAAAGTACATGAGATCCTCAAAATCCCGTTCGCGGTCAAAGTCGAACCGCAATCGCAATCAAAATTCCGGCGGTAACGTTGTTAACCGCGTATTTGACAGTTCTGGCCCCGAGGGCAAGGTGCGCGGCACGCCCCAACAGATCATTGATAAATACAATCAACTGGCCCGCGATGCACAGCTAAGCAATGACCGTGTGGCGGCTGAGAACTTTCAGCAACACGCCGAGCATTATTTACGTTTGCTAGCCGACGCGATGCGCGAAATGGAACAACGCCGCGAAGAGCAGGAGCGTATTAATCGCGAACGTCAGATGGAACGGGACCGCGACAGGTCTTCGCGCGAACAGCAGCAGCCGCGCACGCAGCCAGAGCAGAACACTCAGCCAAACGTTCCCGCTGAACAGCCAGATACGCCAAAAGAACAACCAAAATCAGAACAACCAAAATCGATACCGGTTGAGCAATCCACCCCAACATCGCCAATGATGCCACCGATGCCGGTCGAAGGTGACGACACCGCGCAAGCCGATGACAGCGGATTGGTTGAAACACCCGAAAGCGCACCGCCCAAGCCAGCAAAACCGCGGGCGCGGCGCAAGCCAAAGCCGAAGGCATCGGACAGCGCGCCTGAGGCGGCAGAATAGTTCAATGACCTTGCTAATATCGAGAGCGTTCTTTTGCGACCAAATGTCAGCACCTGGATTGACCGAGCCGTAATCTAACAAGCTATGACGAGTGCACTGTAAGTGTGGGCGGCGCTATTACTTCACGTATTTGATACTTGGAATTTTTACTCGATCTCCCATAAAATATTGATAATAATACATAAACTACTTGACTTGACGAACGCATCGCAAGTGAGCTTAAATAGAATCAATTTTAGAGATGCTATTTGATTGTTAATTGTGAGTGTGGCCATGCCTGTTATTGAGGCTATTGGAAATTCAGTTGTTTCATTTACTTCGGCTGTATTAGTACGGTTGTTCAGGAGCGGCGTTCCCGAAGAAACTCTTCTTAATGTTGTGGCACAGCTTAGGAAAATCAATCCGTATAGCGCCAAATACGAAAACCTGGTCATGCTCTTGGGCATCGGCGGGGTGGGGAAAACCACCCTTGTCAAACGTGTTACCCACAACCCCGAAGCAGACAACTCAGTCGAAACTACATCCGCTTTCAGGCTTTATTCGACAACTCGGGAAGTCATAGTCGACGACCCCCGAAATGGTTCTGAAAAGAGGGAGAAGATATTTTTGGGGTTTGCTGACTATCGCGGCCAGAATATCGGAACGTTGCTTAGGGGCATCACCGCTAGCAAGGTTATGAAACCAACATCAATCAACACTGTTGTTTTGGTCGTCGACTTGTTTCCTGCGGACCGAGTACTCGCAAATGGCAAATTTATTAATCTAAGGGGCGAAGTTGCTCAATCGCACCCAGACGTGGCTAGAATCAAGGAAAACGATCGTTTTTGGTCAGAAGAATTGCTTCAGGCGATGCTTGGTATGTTGGATGGCAGCGCATTGCAAAAGATCATAATCTTCATAAACAAAGTTGATTTGGTAAAGTCGCAGGACGGGCGAAACTCCTCGAGTTCGCTGTATCAACCACTTATTAATCGCGTCAAAAAATTCTCGGACAGTAGTGATGTGGAGTTAGAGGTGATCCTAGGTTCGTTCGAATCGGGTAACAACTTTTTTGCGCTTGAGGAGAGCCTGAAGAATTCAGCTGTGGTGCGATGACATTGAAGAAGAGCGGAGGAACTGTCAGGGACAAGGGCGATTTTACCATCCCTAGCAGTGGCCGAAAGAGAAAGAGGGCGTTTTCCTCACAACCTCCCTCAGAAAATTTGCAATCAAAGGTAAATCGGCCCGTAGGTATTGGAAGTAGAGAGATCCCTGAAAGGACAGATTCTAATCCTTCTATTGGCCCTGAAAATGCTACTAAGATGGGTTCGAATCCCAGACATAGAGTGTTTCTGAAGTGGGGCGCAGGCGCAGCAGTTGTCGCTACTCTCGGCCTTATTATTATTGCTATTGTTGACCGAGAAACTCCTTTTGAAGCTTTTTCAAAGCGGGTTTGCGTCGAACTAAAATTACTACCATCGTTCGATGGTCAATCAGACAACACAACTTTTGCACTCTTCTCCGCGGCATGCGGAGCTACGCCAAAAGGGCGTTGACTAAGTTTTGCGAGGGTTGTTGAAAAATGGATATTTCATTGAGGCGGAGACAGAAATAGATCCGCACAAGTGTGTACAATTCAAAGTTTGTATGCAGATGAAATTTCACGCGCCAATGCGCAAAACGCCTCAAGCGGGACCTGCTCGGCCCGTTCAGTCGGCTTGATCCCAGCGGCGATCAGGTGATCTTCGACGTTAGCTACATGACCCTTAAGGGCAGAACGTAGCATTTTCCGGCGTTGATTAAACGCCGCAGCAACCACACGATTGAGCACAATCGGGTCCGCCGGGTATCGCGGCTCAGACAATGCGCTGAGGTGAACCACGGCGCTTGACACCTTGGGTGGCGGGGTAAACGCCCCGGGTGGCAGCGTCATGACAATCTGCGCGTTGCAACGCCACTGTGCCAGCAATGCCAGCCGCCCATATGCTTTGTTACCTGGGGCTGCAACTATACGCTCCGCCACTTCGCGCTGGAACATTAAAGTAAGACTTTCCCAAAACGGAGGCCATTGCTGCGGCGTCAACCAGCGCACCAGCAGCTCAGTGCCGACGTTATAGGGCAGGTTGGCAACGATCCGGATTGGGGGCTTGAGGTGAACAAGAGGATCAACTTCAAGCGCATCGCCATTGATTATAATAAGTTTATCGGGATAAACCGCAGCGACTTCCGTTAGAGCAGGTATGCAACGCGGATCCTTTTCAATTGCAAGAATTCGGCGGGCGCCTGATGCCAGCAACCCGCGCGTCAGGCCGCCCGGTCCCGGTCCGACTTCAAGTACGTCCGCACCGCTCAAATCACCCGCGGCGCGCGCAATCTTGGCTGTCAGATTGAGGTCGAGAAGAAAGTTCTGACCCAGTGATTTGCGCGCCCTCAAATCATGGGTCGCAATTACTTCACGAAGTGGGGGCAGTTGGTCAATCATGCAAGAACCTGCCGTCTTGTCGCCACCAGATCGAATTTCGGCGCAGCGTGGCCGGCACCAATCGGTTTCAATTTTCGACGATCCGGGCCTCTGCCTGCAACTGATCCAAATAGCTTTGCGACAGTGTGTTGAGGCGGCGTTGGCGCAACGAACTCGCAACATCTTCGCGAGATGCGTCTTCGCTGATTTCGGCAGAGCGACCGCACAACATCAGGAAAACCAGTGCCTGACCGTCCGCTGTTGTCAATGCAGTCGAAATCTCGTCATCATCCAGCTTGGCCAGCTCAAGCGCTATATCTCTCGGAATTTCGGCAGGTTTCTGACTTTCTCGACTGAGGACCGATTCTGGTTGTCCAAACGCAATTCGGTAAAGATCATCACAGGTGTCGATTTCTGCGCGCAACTCCGCCGCGCGGGTCCGCGCCTCGTCAGAACGCCCACCAGGTATATAGTATGTGGCATACTCAACAGCCGCAATTCTGGGGGCATCGCGGGTGGTTTCCTGAATCCCGCGTAACTGAAAGAGCGCTACAGCATTGGGCACTGGAATAGGGGCTGTGACTTCTCCGGTTGTCAGTGTCAGCAACTGTGGTCGCAGCAGAGGGGGCAGGTTGGCTAGCGGTAACCAATCAAGCTTTCCCCCATTTTCACGGGTTGCAGCCGCTGAGTACTTTCGCGCTTCTTCCGAGAACTCTTCGATCGATGTGATCTTGGCGATGCGTTCTGCGCGTTCCATAACCACAGGCAATTCTTCGTCGGACGCGGGCATGATCAATTCCGATATCAGCACCCGAACGCCCGAATCCCCGGTCGCTTGAAGGGCTCGATCAATCTCGGCTTCCGAAACTTGCGCCTGCCTGCCAAAACGCTGCCGAACCACTTCACGCCAGACTATTCCGGATGAAACGAAGTCCCGGTAAGTTTCTTTCGACACACCGACACGTTCTAGTTCTGCGACAAACTGATCTTTGCTCAGATTGGCGCGTTTGGCAAACTCTTCCATTCCGGATTCAATCCCCTCGGGAAGAGGTTCAATTCCGGCCGCGCGGGCTGCCTGTAGCTTAAGCCGATCTTCGATCAGTCCTTTGCGAGCTTCAACGGCAACGTCGCCGGGCGCTTTCAGTGCGCGCAGAAATAATTCGCGCTGTTCCAGTTCGTAGCCGGTGATCGCATCCTCATTGACGAGAATGGCAGGATCAAACTGGCCCTGCGCCAATGCCAACCGAGTATCCAAATAGCCGATCAGGGCCAAAGCACCTAACATGTGCAACCAAAGGAATTTCATTTTGCTTGTTTCCCGCATGACCTTGTGTAACTTTCTGAAGCCGTCATTGCACTAAAACCGGCCAATGAAATGGTAAACCCGAAAGTGGTTGAAGGATCAACAACCGATGACGATGTAAAGCGCCGCTGGACCGAAAGATCAACCTCAACACATTCATTGCGATAGATCAGACCCGCACCCGCGCGAGTAGTTCCAAATTCTTCGATGTCGTAGCGGAAGTTTGCCCTGGCTCGCCAATGGCGGCTCAGCGGAAAACTGCTTGCAACCGCCACTTCGGATACCGGGTCAGCACGGTTTTCCAGCGGATCGGCGGTGAGCCAGACATAGCTGCCAGCAATGTTTATTTTCTCACTAAAATAGGAGGTTCGAATTTCAGCTTTTGAAAAATTCAGGCCTTCATCAAACAGAGTGCGGGCGGTCAAGTTCAGGCCATTCGCCGTCTTGAGTTGCCCGGCGATCAGATAGTCCGACTGGGTGCCCCGCAGACCAGAGGTGAACGTAAAGTTATCGTTAGCTTCTTCACGTATGACCTGACCGATGTTCAACCGCGCCTCCCATCCGGTCGGATCGATTCGCGTCCAGTTCATGCCATAAGCAGCGACCACGCGGCGTTCCCGACGGTCCACGGCCGGAAACCGTGACAGGGAAAGTAGATTGCCCTCGTCAAAATCCTGCCGTGTGCTTTCGTCATTTGGCACGTTGTTGGACGAACCGCCCACCCAGGCAACCTGGGCCACCGGGTTCAGATAGTGGACGACGCCGTTGCCCATTGAGCGGGTCATAGGGTAACTTAGAGCCAAAGCCGTTTGCGGGGCAATTTCGGTTACCACCGAGTCGTAGTTGACATCCTGACGAATGTTGAAGAAATCGACAGCAATCCCTGCCTTGGCATCGACCCGAAGCCCATTTCCAAAGGTCCAGTCGCGCAGCCACAGCAACTCAGACGACAGTCGCGTTACATCGCGCCCGTCCACGATACTGTCGCTGTCAGATCCATCGGTATCCAGATCCGAATGCCGGTAGTGAGAATGGAAATCCAGCCTGACGCGTAGTTCGCCGCCGATGCCCGTCGGAAAGAATCGCCTGTCGTAGAAAATATCGCCAATGATCGTAGGCTCAGTATCGTTGCTGACGTCATCACGCAGTGAATAGTAGTTCACCAGCCCGGCATAAAAGTAGGTATCGCGTTTGGTCCGGCTGATCGCAATTTCTGATGTTAGCCTGTCCGCGTCGGAATAATCATAGTCTTTGAGGTAGGCCTTGTCGCTCGTCGCCTCTATTTGAAAGGACAGCTTGTAGTCGCGTTTGAGGTTGAAGTACCCTCTGGCAAACAGATAGGCCCGCGTTTCACCTAAAACGAGATCATCGTCACTTAACGCACCCTCAAAAGTGATCCGCCCGTTCCTGAACGCCTGTCGATACCTGTATTCCAAAGTGCGGGTCTTGGAGGACAGATAGGGGGTTAATGTCAGATCCCGGTGATCCCCCAATTTGAAGAAATATGGCGTCTTGATTCCCGTCGATAATTGCGAGTTGATGGCCAGAGACGGTCGCAGAAAACCGGTAGCGCGCTCCAGGCCAGGGCCGGGCAAGCGCAGTCGGGGAGCATAAAATATAGGAACATCCAAAACTCTGAATTGGGCGTGATCAAAATAAAGTTGCTGCTCGACGTCGTCATAGATTACCTGTTTTGCCCGTATTTGCCAAAGAGGTGGCGACCCGTCTTCGCATATCTGGCAAGAGGTAGCCGTTGCTTTGTAAAGCTGACTGAAGCGCCCGTCAGTTTGAGATATGTGCGCAGCAGAAAGCTGCAATTGCTGATCCAGCACCATGCGTGCACTGGTCAGTAAACCGTTCTGCAAATCTCGATCCAATTCAGCGGCGTCAGCTAGGATCAGAGTTTCGGTGCCGTCCTGCAAGACGATGGGGCCCTGGATTGTCATTTGCCTGGTGCTGCGGTCATACGTGATTTTTTGCGCCTTCAGGCGCCGATCGCCTTGCAACGCTTCGACATTGCCTTCAGCCACCAGCGTGCTGCCTTCGCTGATAAAGACGTTGTCGGCGATCAAAATGGCGGGTTCATCCGTATCGGTTGGTTGCGCGCCAAGCTGCGACATAGTTACTAGCAAGAGGACTAATGATAGTACGAGCCGCTGCATCACTAGCCGTCTTCTGCGTGCAACAAGAGTCCAAGCGCGAGCATCACCGCTGCTGCAGGCGGTGCCCAGGCGGCAAGAATAATAGGTAATTGCCCGTTCTCGCCCAAGATTTGCGCAAAATTTCGGATGAAATAAAGACCAAATCCGCAAAGAACCGCGGAAAGCACCGCAATTCCAGTCCCGCCAAACCGCGTATGTCGCATGGTGAATGCTGCGGACATCAGCACCATGGCGACCAGAAACAACGGCTGGGCCAGTTCCACCTGATACCAGACCTGATGGCGTCTGCTTGAAAACCCGGCGCGCTGAAGCTGGCTGATTAACTGCGGCATGTCCCAGATTGACGTGCTGGTCCGCGTCCCCATGCTGTCCTGTATCCGATCTAGTGTCAGCGTAGAGCTCAGCGACAATGTGTCATGGGTTTCGGCCGATGCCTCGGGGTTTTCGCCTGTTGCAAAAGTCCAAACCTTTGCTTTGCGCAATGCCCATGCTCCTTCAAACAACTGTGCACTTGACGCTTCGATACGGCTTGTCGGTGCCCCTGTGCTAGGTTCAATGGTAATGAACGACACATCGTAGAGGATGCTCGCGTCGCTATTTGCACGCAAAGCCCGGATCACGGTCTGCTCGCCCGGGGTGCCTTGACGCAGCCAAAGACCTTCACCGCTGATCGAGAACGCGGCAGTTCCGTTTGAGCGGTAGTGATTTGCCAGTTCCTTGTATCGATTTGTCGTTGCAGCAGCGATGGGGTTAAACACGGTTACAGCCAGCCCACCAATGATCAACGCCACCGCGATCGGCGCCAACAAAGCACGCAATGCTGAGCGCCCAGCCGCCCGTGTCACCACAAGCTCGCTGCTTCGTGCCAACCCAAGAAACAGCACTACAGTTGAGAGGATCATGATCAGCGGCAAAATCTGATTCATGGTTTCCGGTGTATTCAGCAACGTTAGCTGAATTACCTCCCCCAAACCGACCTCTTCTTCGTGGCGAAATTTGCGGGCCTGCTCGATCATATCCACCAGCGTGACGAGCGCAAAAAACACAAATACTAGCATCAGAAAGCTCATCAGAAAGCGGCGCGCAAAGTAGAAATGCAGGATCATGCCGCGCCCTGACTTGGTCTAAAGCGGAATAGGCCGGGGCGAGCAGACTTGAAAAGAAATGCAGCGCTTATGCCAATGCCCAAGGCAGATGGGGCGTACATCAATGGCCAGAACTCAATATTGCCGTCCATCGCCTTGATTGCCGCCCCCCGCAGCATCTCGAGCGCGATCAGCACAGCAAGAGCCAATCCAATCTGCCTCCAGACGCCAAAGCGGGAATACCCACCCAACAGCAACGTGGAAAAGCCGATCAAGGCAGTTGCGACACAGAAAAACGGAGCCGCAAACCGTGCGTGTACTTCGCGCAAGACCTTAACAGGTGTCGCATCGGTCAGTTCCGCAATATCGTCGCCTGCGCGCAAGATTTCGGGCGTTGGGATTTCGCGTTCAGATCGGTTAGGTGTCGTTGGACCCTTGTTCAATTCACTGATATCATAGGAAAAGTCTGAAAAATTGGTTGTAGACAACCGCTGGGTCGCGTCGACGTAGGCCTGAGCTAGGCCGTCGACCATGATCAGCTTTGCCGCTTCACCTTCCCGAACCAGAAAGGCATTGGCGGCTGTATATGTTACTGCACGGGCCGGATTGCGGCGATCCGAAAGAAAAACATTGTTCAAAGTGCCATCAGGTTCGATCTTGCCAATATAAAAGGTGACGCCGTAACTGGGATGCAAGAAAGTGCCTTCGGTAAGAAGTCTGGATGTAATGTTTTTCGAAATTTCTGCTTCTCGAACACTCAATTGATATCGAGAAGTCGGCACAAGAAAATGCGTCAACAAAGACAACATGATGCCAACAAACAAGCCAAACACTACAACAGGGCGCGCCAGCCGCCAGGGACTGGAACCTGTGGCCTGCATTACCGTCAGCTCGCTTTCATTATTGAGGCGATTGGTGATGTAAATGGCGGCAGCAAAGGCCGCAGCGGGCATAAGGATGCTGATCAGACTGGGCAGGCCCAAAGCGGAAAATTCGAGAAAGACAAGCGCGGACTGACCATCACCGATAAGTCTGTCGAACAGCGAAACAGCCTTGTTGATCCACAAGACAGCAACAAGGATAAGAGAGAAAAACCCAAACAGCACTAGCAGTTGCGACAGCACATATCTGTCAAATTTTGACAATGCGGCCCCCTCTGGACGTGCATGTGGATATTTTGGGCGACGATAGAGCAATTTGAATCCGGGGAAAACTGCTATCTGGTCTTCGCTGTGGTGGCGCGCTAGGTCTGTGGCTGTCACAGCAGGAGAGTACGATGTCAGAGCCAATAGAAATTACCTTTGAAGCCACAGATTTAGACGCCATAGCGCAAGCCGACGGTCGCGTCGCAGTAGTTGTTGATTCTGACGGACGTCTGGATGCGGGGGCTCGTCGTGTGAACAGGTTGACCAAGGGAGCGTTGGTTCGGCTGGTTGAGGGGCAACAATTTGCTAAGGCCAAGGCAGGCCAGGCCCTGACAATTGCGTATCCGGTCGGCATGTCTGCCATTGCTGTGGACATCCTTTGTCTGGCGCGTCGGCCAACTGTAGAAGAGGCTCGCAAAGGGGGCGCGGCACTAGCCAAGTTGCGTGGCGACGCGCCGCTGCTGGTTTTGGCAGGAAGTTCGCCTAAATCAGCAGAGATCGCATTTGGCTTGGCGCTGCGAGATTATGCGTTTGACGACCATAAAAGCAAAGAAGCAGAATCGGAAGGCGTGACTGCTGCACGTTTGATGGTTAGCAAGCCAGAAGACATGACGACCCTTGCTGCACCGCTGTTGGCCGTGGTCAATGGGGTCTTCATGACGCGCGATCTCACAAATGAACCTGCAAATGTACTGACAACCACTGAATTCGCAGATCGGCTGGAGGCGATGTCTTCTCTGGGCCTTGAAGTTGAAGTTTTGGACGAAAAGCAGCTGGCAAAACTAGGAATGCGAACACTTTTATGTGTCGGGCAGGGGTCGGACAGCCCTTCCAAGGTTGCTGTGATGCAGTGGAAGGGCGGCAAGAAAGACGACGCGCCACTGGCTCTGGTCGGCAAGGGCGTTGTTTTTGACACCGGAGGGATTTCAATGAAACCGGCTGCCGGCATGGAAGACATGACCATGGATATGGGCGGTGCAGGTGTCGTTGCAGGGGTGATGCGTGCACTAGCGATGCGCAAGGCCAAAGCCAATGTGGTCGGCCTGGTCGGGCTAGTCGAAAATATGCCGTCGGGCAATGCCACGCGACCCGGTGATGTGGTTAAATCGATGAAAGGAGACACCGTCGAAGTCATAAACACCGATGCTGAGGGGCGTTTGGTGCTTTGTGACGTAATGTGGTATGCGCAGGATCGGTTTAGACCTGCCGGTATGATCGATCTGGCCACTCTGACCGGAGCTATTATCATCGGACTAGGGCATGAAAAAGCCGGTGTGTTTTCAAACGATGACGACCTGTGCAACGCGTTCTTGAAGGCCGCCGCGTCGGAACAGGAAGGTGCGTGGCGGATGCCTTTGGGGCAAGCCTATGACGATCAGCTCAAGTCGCGCATTGCGGATATGAAAAACGTTGGCGGGCGTCCGGCAGGGTCGATTACCGCTGCGCAATTTCTTGCTCGTTTTGTGAAGAAAGACATGCCGTGGATACATCTGGATATCGCGGGTGTCGCCTCGGTGACATCAGAGACAAAATACGCACCAAAAGGCGCGACGGGTTGGGGTGTTCGCGCGCTGAACCGATTGGTGCAGGACATGTTCGAGACGGATTAACATGGGAGCGGCCTTTTTTTATCATCTGACGCAGGGCCCGCTTGAGCGTGCGCTTCCTGCTTTACTGGGAAAGGCGCGGCAGGCAGGGTGGCGTGTCGCTGTGCGTGGGTCTGATGCGTCCCGGATGAGTTGGCTGGACGAACAATTGTGGTTAGGGCCTGAAGACAGGTTCCTGGCCCATGGACTAGCCGGGGGACCTCAAGACAAGGATCAACCGATTTTGCTGGGAACTGACAACACGGCTGCCAACAATCCGGACTGCCTGATGGTAGTGGATGGCGCTGAGGTTTCGGCTGAGGACGTCGCCGGCATGAAACGAGTGTGTATCCTATTTGATGGCAACGATGATTTGGCGTTGAATCGAGCACGTGAGCAGTGGAAGGCGCTGACTGACGCGGGATGCGCCGCACAATACTGGTCAGAAGAAAGCGGACGTTGGGAAAAGAAAGCCGAAAAAGATTAACGCGTCAGGATCAACTGACCGCCAGTGATTTCAATATGTGCAAATCGCTGGAGATATCCCATTCCAAGCAGCGATCCGTCCATTTCGCCTTCGTTCACAGAGGCTCGCACATCGCGGTCAGAGATTGGACCAAGCGTCACACTTTCCAACCAAATCGGAGCGGTGCGCACCTCTCCGTTGGCGGTCATGGCGCGATCAAAATAGACTAGATCGTCCAGTTTGAAACCAGCTCGCACCGCATCATCTTGGGTGAGTACGATGTTTGTTGCCCCGGTATCGACCACAAAATTCACGTCAGTTCCGTTTATGCCCAGCGTCAAGTAATAATGGCCGTCACTCGCCCGTGGTACCGTGATTTTCCCATTTTGCGTGAAACGCGCGACCGACGGGTTTATGGTGTGCCGAATGTCATTCCACAGCCCCGCGACGGCAATCGCGCCGACAAATATAAGCCCCCAGACGGCCGCCTGTTGAAGGGTTTTATTCAATGAGTTTCGGTTTTGCATCAGGAACCAGCCACCTAGAACTGCCCCAAGCAAGACCAGATATATCAGTCTAGCAATGTTGTCATCGCTCATAGGGGGGCTCCGGCTGGTGCAGAACCTGATATAGGTACGACGCAGCGATTTTCAGGGGCCAAATCCGAAGTCCCGCATTCCATCGAGCACGAATTGCACTGCCAGTGCCGCAAGAAGCATGCCAAGAAGGCGGGTAATAACGTTAATGCCGGTCTTGCCGAAGACTCTTTCAAACACATCAGCGGAAAGGAAGAAAATGAACGTCACTAAAATGACCGTGAGCATCACGCCGATGACCAGCGCAAACCCTTGTGTGCCGGGATTCTGCCCCGCCAGCAGGATCACTGTGGCAATGGAACCAGGACCCGCGATCAGCGGTATTGCAAGCGGAAAAACAGAAGGGTCAGGACGACTGTCTGCGCTATCCTCACGTCGTTTAGTGCGCCGTTCAAAAAGCATGTCGAGCGCTGTGATGAACAACAGTATACCGCCGGCGATACGAAATGCAGGCATCGATATTCCAACGAAATTCAGAACGGTTTCACCGTATTGGGCAAAAATGCACAGCAGAAAGGCCGCGACCACGCACGCCCTTGCCCCTATGATCCGACGTTCGCGTGCTGTCATGCCCTGCGTAAGCGCCATAAACAGGGGCAGCAGGGCAATCGGGTCGATCACCACAAATAGCGAAACAAACGCTGTTATAAGAAAGGAAGCATCCATCAGACGGTCACATTGGCTTTCTCGAGTTTTTCTAGTGCTGTCATCCACAAGCCTTCGGCGCGATCCAGTGCTTCCATCACTTCGGAATATTTCTTTTGCCAGACCGCCATCTCGCCCAGGTTTTCCTGTTCATAGAGCTTTGGATCAGCTAGCTTCTTGGCCAACTTATCACGCATTTCGTTAAGTTTCTTCACTCGCTCTTCAGCTTTGCGCACATCAGATTTCAGCGCCAGCACAACGTCGCGCGAAACGGCCTTCGGCGCGGTCTTTTTAGCGGACTCTTTGGACTTTGACGGCCGGTCGACGGCCAGCAACATCTTGCGATAGGCTTGCAGGTCATCCTCATAAGGCGTGACGCGCCCGCCTTTCACCAGCCATAACCGGTCTGCGACCATCGACAGCAAGTGCATATCGTGGCTGACCAGAATGACCGCACCGGAATAGGCGGTCAGCGCCTCGACCAACGCCTCGCGGCTTTCGATGTCCAGGTGGTTGGTCGGCTCATCAAGGATCAGCAAATGCGGCGCGGGCAGGGTGGCTAAAAGCAGGGATAGTCGCGCCTTTTGTCCGCCCGACAGACGTCCAACCTCGGTTTCTGCCTGATCGGGGCCTAGCCCAAAACTTGCCAGCCGGGCACGCAGTTTGGCCTGTCCTTCTTGGGCGCGCTCGCGCAGAAGGTGTTGCAGCGGAGTTTCGTCAACGCGCAATTCATCCACCTGATGCTGGGCAAAAAATCCGATCCTCAACTTGTTGGAACTGACCATGTTGCCGCCCATCGGATCAAGCCGTGCTGACAATAGTTTGGCCAGAGTCGATTTTCCTTCGCCATTCTTGCCGAGCAAAGCAATCCGGTCATCCTGATCGATGCGCAGATTGAGATGGTTTAACACCACAGTTCCGTCATACCCCACTGACACGCCCTCGGTGGCGATAATGGGGGGTGACAGTTCCTCGGGCTCTGGAAACTTGAAGACGGTGCGCGCCGCATCTTCGGGCGCGCGGATAGTTTCCATCTTTTCCAGCATCTTAACGCGGGATTGAGCCTGCTTGGCCTTGGACGCTTTGGCCTTGAAACGGTCGACAAAAGCCTGCAGATGCGCGCGGCGCAGGTCTTGTTTCTTCGCCGCAGCGGCCTGCACCGCGCGTTTGGCCGCACGCTGGCGCGCAAAACTGTCGTAATTGCCCGTGTAATAGGTCAATTGCTTGTCTTCCAGATGCAGGATCGCGCCCACGGACCGGTTCAGCAATTCCCGGTCGTGACTAATGATCATGACCGTATGCGGGTATTTGACGAGATAAGCCTCGAGCCACAACGCGCCTTCCAGATCAAGATAGTTGGTCGGTTCGTCCAGTAACAGGTAGTCTGGCTGGGCAAACAGAACTGCTGCCAGCGCGACACGCATGCGCCACCCACCCGAAAAGGCGGAGCAGGGCATCTGCTGTTCTTTGTGCTCAAACCCCAAACCTTTGAGGATTGAAGCTGCGCGTGCTTCGGCTGACCATGCATCAATATCCGTCAGCCGGGTCTGAATGTCAGATATGCGCCCGGGATCCGTTGCTGTCTCGGACTCCGCCAGCAGTTCCGCACGTTCAGTGTCAGCCGCCAACACAGTATCGATCAGGGAAACTTCGTTACCCGGCACCTCTTGTGCAACGCCGCCGATCTTGGCGCGGGCGGGCAGGGAGATCACGCCCCCCTCTAGCACCAACTCGCCACGGATCAGTTTGAACAAAGTGGTTTTACCAGCGCCATTACGCCCGATCAGGCCCACCTTGTGACCTGTCGGAATCGTCGCTGTTGCCTCGCGAAACAGCGGGCGGCCCTCAACGGCATAGTTGATATCGATAATACGTAACATGAGCGCGGTGTGGCGTAACCAGCGCGTCGCGTCAATCGCCGCTTTTCAACTCTTTGGAGGCATGTTACCTGACGCGCGATTCAACACTTGGGACCGCGCCGTTTCGGCATCCCACAAACCGGAGCATACATCATGGCCCTTGAACGCACGTTTTCGATCATCAAACCTGACGCCACCCGCCGCAATCTGACTGGCAAGATTAATGCCAAGTTTGAAGAAGCGGGTCTGCGCGTTGTTGCGCAAAAGCGGATTCACATGACTAAGGCACAAGCCGGTGTATTTTACGCAGTTCATGCAGAGCGCCCCTTTTACGGCGAACTTTGTGACTTCATGGCGTCGGAACCGGTCGTGGTTCAAGTGCTGGAAGGTGAAAACGCCATTGCCAAGAACCGTGAAGTCATGGGCGCCACCAACCCAGCAGATGCAGCCCCCGGAACGATCCGCGCTGACTTTGCCGAAAGCGTCGGTGAAAACTCAGTTCATGGTTCGGACGCGCCGGAAACCGCGGCAGTTGAGATTGCGTATTTCTTTTCCGGTCTGGAATTGGTGGGTTAAGACCTACGAGAATTTCGCGAGTCAGCGTTTGGGCTCTAGCACACCTATCCGATCTAGGGCCGCTTCTAATTCGGAGCGGCCTTTGTCATGCGAGGCTGCCGTGATGGCGTCGAAACGCTCGCGCAACGCAGTTTTTTCCTTGCCTTTGCAATCGTTCCAGGGACGTCCCTGAAGCGCCATCACAAGGACATAGTAGCCAATGAAATGCGGCTTGCTGCCGGACTGTAACAAGCGACCGTACGCTTCATCCGCGCCCAATGCCCGGAGGTCTTCTGCACTGTGGATACCAGCCTGCGCACAGCTTTGCTCGTACGCTGGGCCAAGATTTCGAATTGAAGAGACAGGTGTCGACATCTGACCGGTTTACCGACAGAGCGTGCGCCTGTCACCTGCCCGAATTCCGCATTTTACGCGCAGGTGTTGCGTTAAATACTGGCGTAATCTGTGATCGGAGGCGGTGATTTCGGGCCTGGCTGCGGAGTCGATGCAGACTGGGAAATTGGTGCTGTCGGTATTGGCGCATTAATCGGTGTGGACTGTGCCATAGGTCATGTCCTTTACTCGTATGGCCCCGGAGTTGGGGCGGTTCACTCACTAACAGTCCCTTAATACTAGCACATTTTTGGGGCTTTGTTGAGGTTTTAAAGGGCAATAAATGCGTCAATCTTGATGACAGTTGCGACTGAAACCGCGCATTGTTCCCCATGAGTTAACAACAACGCGGGGTGCTGGTCTCTTCAAACAATGGTCAGGTTATGACGTGGGATCAATTAAATGCGCGAACGCGAGCGCACAATCAACCCGCGGCGAAGTAAACCCAGGCCAGCGCCATGGCAACATAAGTGATTTGATGCAAAGCCTGATCAACACCCATTGCGCGCCAATATCCGGCATCCATCGGGGTTTGATTTGCAGCACTGGAATACCACCCCTTTGCCCAATCGATGTGGTAATGCACTACAGCTTCAATAATGACTGTAACCAGAATGAATCCCGGACCAGTCATGATTGCCAAAAAGACAATGGCAGAACCTAGGGCATGAATAACTACATGCTGGAAGCGCCCGAAATGAATATATTCAGCCCTATCCGTCAGCATTCGCTGTGTCTGCAAGAAAAAGTCAGCAAACATATGTTTGATCTGAAATAGAAACAGTAAAAAAAGAACCAATAAAACGGTGTGCGTCACAGGTGACTTTCCTCCGTGCCAATGGGTGAACTGTAGTAGCCTGAGTGCCACGGTGCAAATCCGATTTTTGTGTCAAGTGACGCGATATAGCGTCATGATCGCTTTGTGAAATGATTTGAATAAGTGACTTCAAGGTTGTTAGGCTGGCAGCCTGACATGTTGTCGTTTCTTGAGTTCTGCGGCGTATTGGTTTGGCGCAGAGCGAACGTTGGGTAAGATCATAGAACGCTCTATTTTTTCATTTATCTGGAAGTACTCAAAACGCGAACAGATCGTTCTGCTTGTAGTGACTGCGTCACTCTTTCCACTGCTTTACCTGACGCTGGAACTCCCCAAGCGGATCATTAACGACGCGATTGGCGCTGGTCGCTCAACGGTTAACGTATTTGGGTTTCAGATCGATCAGATCATGTTTCTAGCAATTCTTTGTGTTGCGTTCTTGCTGGCTGTTTTGGCACATGGCTTGCTGAAAATGCGGATCAATACGATGAAGGGCGTGTTATCCGAACGCCTATTGCGCCGGTTTCGCTATACTCTGATTGCGCGCATACTGCGGTTTCCCAAGCCATATTTTGAGCGAACAAGCCAAGGTGAACTGGTGTCGATGATCACATCAGAGTCCGAACCAATGGGCGGGCTGATGGGGGATGCCGTTGCACAACCTGCTTTGCAGGCCGGGCAAATGCTCACCATTCTTGGATTCCTGTTTCTGCAAAGCTTCTGGTTCGGGTTGGCGGCCTGTGCGCTTATTCCGCTGCAGGCCTGGGTAATCCCAAAGATGCAGCGCAAGATAAATTTGTTGAACAAGAGCCGCGTGATCGAAGTGCGCGCGCTGGCTGCCGAGATCGGCGAAAGCGCAGCCGGTGCCAGTGCGCTGCGCACAAATGGTGGTTGGCGGTACCGAATGGCTATGATCACCGACCGTTTGGGGCGGCTTTATCGCATCCGGTTGGAAATATTTAACAAAAAGTTCATGATGAAGTTCGTCAATAACTTCATAGGGCAACTCACGCCGTTTTTCTTTTTTTCGGTCGGCGGTTTTCTGGTGATACAAGGGAATGTCTCTCTGGGTGCTTTGGTTGCCGCTTTAGCGGCCTACAAGGACCTCTCTTCGCCATGGAAAGAGCTGTTGACCTACTATAATCAGGTCCAGGACATGTCCCTGCGTTGGGATACCATTACGGAAAAATTTGCACCGTCGGGTATGGTTCCCAGATCTCTTATTGAAGGATCTCCGACCGATATTCCGCGCCTAATCGGAAATATAACGCTGGACGGCGTGACGGTGCGGGACGAAGATGGAAATCCGGTGCTTGAGGGGCTCAATGTCACGTTGCCCGCGGGGGCGGCCATAGGTATCTCGGCCCCGGGTGAGGAAGACCGGCGGGCATTTTCCGATCTGCTGACACGAGAGATATCGCCGACGCAAGGCCGGGTTTCGATTGCTGGTCATGACCTTGCCAAACTGCACCAAGGGGTCATTGCCGCGCGGGTAGGGCACGCGTCTTCTCGTCCGGTGCTGTTTAGAGGGAATTTTGAAGACAATGTCATGATGGCGCTGAAGGCCGAGCGCGGAGAAGGCGACATTGATCGGACGTTGCTAAACGAGGCTGAAGGGGCAGGGAACAGTACTGATCTATTGCGCGGGCAGTGGCTTGATCCGTCCATTGCTGGACTGGAGAATGCAGATGAACTGCGCGACTGGTGGGGTCGTCTGGTCAGTGGTTTGGGCAGCAACGCCGCACTGTTCCGACGCGGGCTGGATCAAAAGTTTGATCCCGACACAAATGTGGTACTTGCTGAGCAACTCGTCAGGTTGCGCCCCCACGTTGAAAAGTCCGTGAGAGAGGCCGGGCTAGGACGGCACGTATTCTTCTTTGACGATACTCTCTATAACCCGGCAATACCCGTGATCGACAATCTGGTTTTTGCCACCCGGATCAAGCCAATTACCGATTCCGTGCTGGTGCAGCAGACCGGGTTTATGAAACTTCTGCGCGATTTGGGTCTGGATGCGGATCTTTTCCAACTCACGCAGGATGTGGTTGATATGTTGCGCCAGATTTTTGGTGTCGATGGAACAGAACATCCGCTGTTTCGAAATCTAGGGATTGAGCCAGCGACCTTTGAAGCAACTGCAGATCTTGTTGAAAAGGGCCGATCCGGTGGGGCAGCAGCACTTAGCGAAGCCGACCTCGCGTCGATCATGATCATTCCCTTCAGAATATCCGCAGAGCAGATCGGGCCAACGTTTCCCGAGGCGATCAAAACCAGGATCCTGGACCTGCGTCGAAGTCACGCGCAGGAGTTGCAGCGACGACTTGACCCTCTTTTTGCGCCGTTAGATGCAAGAAAGTTTGCGCCCGGATTAACTGTTCTTGAGAATGTCTTATTTGGCAAAATATCCGACGCTGCGGGCGGCAAGGAAGACGAGATTCGTAATCTTATTTCGGATGCGTTGATTAACGCAGGTGCCGAACAACTTGTTGTCGATCTCGTGTTTGATTTACCGCTTTCTCTGGGGGGCGCGAATTTGCCGGCGGTCCTTGCCGAGGTGTTGGCACTGAGTCGAGCGACACTTAAGCGACCCGACATCCTGATCATGGACAACGCTTTGGCAAGCTTCGGACAGGATACGCAAATAGAAGTATTCAAGGGTTTGCGTGAATTACTGCCGGATACATTGCTAATCTATTTGAATGCCAGCTTCGAAAGACCCAAAGTTTTTGATCTTTTTCTTGAGCTGGAGCAGGGCCGGATTACCAGCGATATCGGACCGGTAGAAGATCTGGCCGACGCCACCGTCGGGGCAGACCTGTCGCGCAAATTAAAGGCATTGCAGCAAACCGAGTTATTCTCGAGCCTTAACCGGCGTGAATTGAAATTGCTGGCTTTTGGTGCTCGCTGGTATGAGGCACCTGCTGGAGAATATGTATTTCGCAAAGACGATAATGCGTCGGACGGCGCCTATATGTTGCTTGAGGGGCAGGCGGGGCTTTACCTTCCGCATTTGGATGGCAAAGACCAGCTGATTTCCACTGTTGGGCCCGGCAAACTAGTTGGCGAACTAGGCCTGATACGGCACGAGCCTAGAGCGCTGGACATGAAGGCGGAAACCGATCTGCTGTGTTTGCGTATTGGCGCCAAAGAGTTTCTGGCGGTGGTCGAAAATGATGCGGCGACAGCGTTCAAACTGTTGCAGGTCGTGGCGAGCTACGTGTCCAACTAACGGAGAGTGGTATTAAAACGCGAAAACCGGCCGTGACAATTGCAGGATGCATAGAATTTCAGTTTGGCTGATCCGTGACCTGACAAAGAAAATATGCCAACGTAACGGTGTCGGCAGAAAGCGTGCCAAAAATCACCGCGTCGTCGGCAGTCGCGTTCAAAGCGCACCAAAAGATGCCTAAAGTCCGTTACTGGGGGGGAATACGTGGAGCAGGTTGTATTTAGTTATGAGATGGCAGCGGTGCTTGTCGTTTTGGCCTTTACAATGTTTCTGTTCATCTCCGAGATCATACGCATAGATTTAGCGGCAATTCTGGTTCTGGTATTGCTTGGCATCGGCAGCTATTTACCCGGATTGTCAAACCTGGCTGATCCCAATACCATTTTTGAAGGTTTTGCTTCAAACGCGGTCATATCGATTATCGCGGTAATGATTGTCGGTGCAGGTTTGGATAAAACCGGTATAATGAATACAGTCGCTGCTTTGATCTTAAAGCGGGGCGGTTCGACCGAAGCGCGTGTCATTCCAATAGTCTCTGGTACAGTCGGCGTGATTTCAAGTTTCCTTCAGAACGTCGGTGCCGCCGCGCTGTTTCTGCCCGTCGTAAGTCGGATTTCAACGCGCACTGGAATACCGCTAAGTCGACTGCTGATGCCTATGGGTTTTTGTGCGATCCTGGGAGGTACGATGACGATGGTGGGGTCCTCCCCGCTCATCCTGTTGAACGACCTGATCCTGACGGCAAACACAAGTCTGCCAGCCGATCAGGAGATGCAACCTTTCTCGCTGTTTTCGGTAGCTCCTGTTGGGTTTGCGTTGATCTTGACTGGTATCGTCTATTTCGTGTTGTTCGGTCGCTTCGTGCTGCCAAGTGGAGCGGACAAAATCGACACGTCAGCCGGCAAGGACATCTCTGAATACCTTGAGCGGGTATATGGTCTTTCCGCGGATGTTTTTGAAGTGGACGTACCCGACAAGAGTAGCCTTGTTGGCTTGCAACTTGCGGAAATCAATTTTGAGAACCATATTTATATTATCAGCACGTCCTATAAGGGCAAGATTTCGATGGTTCAGGTACTGACTGC
The DNA here is from genome assembly GCA_039969355.1 of Paracoccaceae bacterium. GTDB lineage: Bacteria > Pseudomonadota > Alphaproteobacteria > Rhodobacterales > Rhodobacteraceae > JL08. The sequence goes on along the minus strand of JBDVOA010000031.1, from coordinate 61,874 downwards.
CGAGATTGCAACCCCATGTACACTTGCCATCATCGGCAAACGCGCAGACGTCGAGGAATTCAGCGCCAAGCATGGGCTGCGCATGCGCAGCAAGCTTGATATATTCGCCGAGGCATTTTCACCCGCAAACGCGGGCATCGCAGAAATCGTCATTCCGCCGGATTCCAGTGTTATCGGCAAAAGCCCCCGTGAAATGTTGCTACGCAAAACCACCGGGTTGAGCTTGCTGGCAATCCACCGGGGCGAAGAAACCCTGAGCCATGTCGCCACACCAGATCATGAAGCAACGCCGATCGGGGTGACGAAATTTCAGCCCGGTGATATGCTCGTGGCTCATGTGGACTGGGAAAACCTGACCCGGCTCAGTCGCTCTCAGGATTGGATTGTCGTTACTTCCGACTATCCTCGGGAAGAATTACGCCCGCACAAGGTTCAGTGGGCGGGATTCTTTTTTTTTCTCACACTGTCACTTATCCTGTTTTCAGACATACGACTGTCTTTATGTTTGCTGGTCGGGGCCGTGGGCATGATGCTGACAAAAGTGCTGAGCATTGACGAAGCCTACCGGGCGGTCGGATGGAACACGGTATTTTTGCTGGCCTGCCTTATTCCCCTTGGACGGGCGGTGCAGGATACCGGCACAGCATTCTGGCTGGCACAGCAGATCCTGATACTGCTGGATGGCTGGCCGATTTGGTCGCTGCAAGCGGGAATTGCCGTTCTTGCCATGGTGTTTTCACTAGTCATGTCCAATGTCGGCGCAACGGTTCTGTTGGTGCCGTTGGCAGTTTCCATAGCAGTGACATCCGGCGGAGATCCTGCGTTGTTTGCATTGACTGTCGCGATCTCGACGTCCAACTCATTTGTCATCCCGACCCATCAGGTGAACGCCTTGATCATGGGTCCGGCGGGGTACAGAGTGGCCGACTTTGTCAAGGCTGGCAGCATCATGAGCATATTGTTTTTTGTTGTGTCGCTTGTCATGCTGAACATCGTGTTCTGAATATGCCATTTTGAGAGCAGGATTTATTTTCCTTGTTCCAAAGTCGATTTGGGCGCACATTTGATGTGCTCACAGCGATGTTCCGACTGGCTGGTATCTGTGCTGAATGGCGAACGAACAAGGCACACCGGATGTGTTCTAGATATTGCATAGGCCAGACACACGGGCGACCCGTGAGGCGCACGATCTAATTGAAGATGATGCGTTCTACTGAACCCATGGGCCTATTACAGTCACAAGTGGGCCCGACTGAAGCATTTTTAGCAGAGGGATTTTTACTATGACAACAATCGCAAAACTCAATTTCGAACGTAAACAAGCGGGTCTACCCCTGATCAGATTTGATCTGGTGCGATTAAATCCCCAAGATGTTGAAGACCTTAGGGATGCCTATGCGGCTCTTTATGAAATATCGGACATCGCTGTTGGAGACCGCAGAGGGTTCGCAGCACTCGCGCGGGGCCATGGTTACGATCAGGATCTTTGTCATGACGACAACCGGATTTTTCTGACTTGGCATCGTTCCTATTTGTATTCTTTCGAAAAGGCTCTGAATACGGCGCTCAAATGGAAGCGCGAGGACGACGACCTTGAATTGACTCTACCGTATTGGGATTGGACTTCGCACAAAACTGCGACGCACGCGTCGAACGGTCTTCCAAGAGTGTTGGACGATCCGACTTATGTGAATACGAACGGAGAAACGGTGGAAAACCCGTTGGCGCGCGCCAAAAGCCTTTACCGCACCATATCACAGGGACTGGTGGGAGAGGATGCGTTCACACAGCGTTTCACGACCCAGTTGCGCAACTCAATCCCGCAACTTAGGGACGATGTTGAAAGATTTATGGATAATCCTAATTACATGAGTTTCCAGTCCGACTTCGATTTTGGTGCGCATGGTGCCATCCACGTTCTTGTCGGTGGAGTAGGGGCGGGATCATCTCTGCCCGGCAACATCGGTGACATGCGATCCATCGTATCTGCCAGCTTTGACCCGCTGTTTTGGTTACATCATGCAATGGTGGATAAGGTTTGGTTTGACTGGCAAACGCTTCATCCGGGTGTCAGCATTCCGCAACACGTTCTGGATACGCCAGTCTACGATGGACAGCCGGGTGGTGTTTATATCGATGCGGAAAACTCACTCAGGTATATCTATTCGACCGACTCGGTCGAGGCGGCAACGGCGTCAACCGGTACTGTCGAATCTGCGGCAGCGGCGGCATTGTCGGCACAGGCTGTCCCTGCCAAGGAAATACCACTGGGCACAGTCACGGGTGGTTTTGTCCGTGCACAACTTGATTTTCATCGTTTGCGTCCACCAAAAGACAGTTATGAAATCCGCGCTTATGTCGACAACGCCGTCAGCGATGCTTCGACCGGGTACAAAGATGACAGTTTTTGTGGTCGACTGGTTTTGTTCGGCCATGGCCAATGTCATGGCGCGCCCGGGCATTGTAATCCAGACCTGGCCAAACGGGACGATTACGATATCCGGCCCAAACATGCTTTGCGATATGAGAGTACAAAGTATTGTCTGGATGTGACGCGTGGGATGCGCCGTTATATTGGCCGAAAAAAATCTGTAGATGATGTGACGCTGTACCTTGTCACAGTGGATGGGGAGGGCAACGCCGTGCCATCCGAAGAAGTCAAATATGAAGGATGCTCTTTACGCACATTTGCCTGACGCCACTTTTGTATGATGTTATACCCGGCTGTTTGTGCGGGTCAGTCCGACCTGCCAATTGGCGGGCAATGGCTATTATCTAATTGGCGGCAATACGTGATAGACATCTTTGGAGGGCTTATGGAGATTACCGTCACAAAATCCGCCGCAGAAACCGGTCATCTGCGAGTCTGGCTGAAACGTGTTCCTGTGTTGAGTGAAACGATCTACGCAATCCGCATCAATTCTGACGGATCAGACGGGCCGATCGTGGCAGAAGCAACGGTGTTTGGGCGTGGTGAAGGATCAACCGCATCTCAACGAAGCATGCTCTCGTTTAGGTTGGTAGGTGGCAATGAGGCGCAAAAACTAGGTTCAGGTGAGACGTTACGTCTGAAAACGCGTAGCCTAACAGAAGAGACTTTCGAAGAATGTGAGTTGGATCTTCTCATGATCGAGTGACCAGTGGCGACGGATATAGTCCCTGACGTGGCAGAATTGTTAGTAGTCAAATCACCAATCGCCGTCCAAATACGGAAGGCCACGGACCGTGTGTTGATTCATGGTCACTCCGATCAAGGGTTACCGTGTTTCACGGCTGACCTAGCCGCCCCAGGTCCTGATCGGTCCGCAATCCATGTGTACAAAGTTTGAGCGGGAATACCGGCCGACACCGCCGCCGTGGCATGCTGCAGCCGCTCGCGCCATCTGTCCGGTTGAGCGAGAACTTAATCGCAGATCAGCCGCTTGGCCTTTCATATGAAGAGAATTTTTTGCGACGCCGCGTGACCGCGATCTCAGCATCGCGTTAGTCTGAGGGCTACGATAACCTGATAACAACATGTAGGGTTCGTTCACATCCATCATATTGTGCGCTGCAGCCATGATATCGATGGTGCGCGTATCCATGGAGACTACTTTATTTGTACGCCAGTCCCGCATAAAGTGGTTAACTTCTTTCACCGCGCCTTTGATGTATTTGCCTTCAATCCAGTAGATCATGTCGATCCGTTCGCCCGTCCGCCCGGAATACATGCGGATCCGCCGAATATCGCCAGCGCCGCGTATCAGTCCTGCTGCCTTGGTAAACGTGGGTGCTGCAACCAGGGTCGTTGCTGCAAATGCACCCAATAGTCCACGCCGGGTAAAACCCCTAGTATGGTTATCTGTCATGTTTATGTTGTGTCCCGCACTTGCTCTTTTTGCCTGCCTGCCTGTGATGTTACACAAGCGTTTTTCCTGCACATCCCCCGATGCCCTGCCGTTATTGCACACACCGAATCGCGAACCAAGCATGGATTGTTTCATCGCTCTCAATCTCCGGTTTTCGGCAATTTTTTGCGCAAACTGACTAAAATCACGTTAAAGTCTGAAAATGCGATGCACAGACGCACCAGCTAAGACTTGGTTTGCCAACTCCCTAAAATGTTAATGGACATCAAGTAGCGTCAACAGTGATGTCATGCGACAAAACGCGAACACATAGTGCGAGGATTGTTATGAACTTGGTATTTGGCCGCTTGCGTGCATTGAATTTTTATTTGGTATTGCTGGCACTTGTCGTTTCATTTGTCGCAACGCCAAGGGCAGTTTCAGCCCAGGTAACGGCCTTCAAACAAGCAGTGGCAGAGGCCGCATCACGTGACAAGGACATCGCCGCGTTTTATCAGGCCAATGGATACAAAGGGATCTGGACAGGTAAATCCGGCAAGGATCGCAATCGCCGCGCCGCATTGATGAAGGCGCTGTCAAAAGCCGGACAACATGGGCTGCCCACGTCCCGCTATGAGGTTGCCGATCTAACCGCACAGATCAAAGCTGCGCGCACCGAACGCGATCTTGGTCTGCTTGAGGTCGAGATAAGCCGCACATTTCTACAATACGCCCGCGACATTCAAACTGGCGTGCTGGTCCCGTCGAAGGTTGACAGCGGAATTGTGCGCGCGGTGCCTTATCGAAGCAGGACGTCCTATCTGGTCAATCTCGTAAAGTCATCTCCTACCGGTTTCTTCAAGGCATTGCCCCCCAAGACCCCGGAATATACGGCGCTAATGAAAGAAAAACTCATCCTGGAGCGGCAACTTCCCAAAGGCGGATGGGGCCAAAAGGTGCCGGCAAAATCGCTGAAGCCGGGGCAATCGGGAAGCTCCGTTGTGATTTTGCGTAACCGTTTGATTGCAACTGGCTTCATGAAACGAAGCGCCACCCAGAGTTATGATGCCAATGTCCAAAAGGCTGTTCAGCAGTTTCAGCTGGCTCATGGGCTCGCCGCTGATGGTGTGGCAGGACCCGGCACCATGGCCGAAATCAACAAATCAGCGGAGGACCGACTAAAATCGGTAATCGTCGCAATGGAGCGGGAACGCTGGTTCAATCAAGCCCGCGGCAAGCGCCATGTTCTGGTCAACTTGCCGGATTTCACGGCCAAGATCATCGACAACGGCAAAGTAACCTTTGAAACCCGCACCGTGGTAGGCAAAAACACCAGCGATCGGCGCAGCCCTGAATTCTCGGATACGATGGAATTCATGGTGATCAATCCAAGCTGGTATGTGCCACGCTCAATCGTGACAAAAGAATATCTGCCTGCGCTCAAGAAAAACCCCAATGCGGTGCGCCATATCGAAATCACCGACAGTCGTGGCCGGCGCGTCAATCGTGGTGCGGTGGATTTTACACAGTTCACGGCGCGCAGTTTTCCATTTGCAATGCGACAGCCTCCAAGCCGGGGAAACGCACTTGGGTTGGTGAAGTTCATGTTTCCGAACCCACACAACATTTACCTGCACGACACACCGTCGAAAAACCTGTTTGCAAGGGAAGTGCGCGCTTATTCGCACGGTTGCATCCGGTTGGCGGACCCCTTCGATTTTGCCTACACTCTGCTGGCAAAACAAACCGGTGATCCTGAGGGATACTTTCAGAGTCAACTTGCAACCGGGAATGAATCGAAAGTAGAGCTAAAAAAATCGGTGCCCGTCCACATTATTTATCGCACGGCGTTCACGACGCCCAAAGGGCACATGCAGTATCGCCGCGATATTTATGGACGTGACGCAAAAATCTGGAACGCACTGAATACGGCAGGGGTAGCGTTGAGGGCTGTTCAAGGATAATGACTGGCCCATCAATTTAGGGGCCAATCGATGAGCTATTCAATACAGGAAATCGCAGCGGCGCTGGGGGCCGAAGCCTTTGGTGCCACCGATCATGTGGTTCAAGCGGTTGCGGAGCCCGGCGATGCTGGCCCTGACGATCTGGCCCTCGCTACAAATGAGAAATACGCTTCTGCTTTAAGTGAAGGTAACGCCCGGGCGGCGATGCTCTGGCAAGGCGCAGACTGGCAAAACCTCGGGCTGGACGCCGCAATTTGTGTGCCCCGGCCGCGTTTCGCGATGTCCGGGCTGACCGCCCTCATGGACCCGGGGCAGGGGTTTCAAAAGGGAATTCACCCTAATTCCTTTGTTGACCCAACAGCGCAGGTCGAACCGGACGTGAGCGTTGGTCCGTTTAGCGTTGTTGGCGCTGGTGCCAAAATCGGTGTCGGCGCTGTTATAGGCCCTCAATGTCATATTGGCGCGGAAGCGGTGATCGGCGATCACGTGTTTCTGCGCGAAGCCGTAAGTATTGCGGCGCGAGTGGTCATTGGCGACAGGTTTTTTGCGCAACCCGGCGCACGGATTGGTGGCGACGGTTTTTCGTTTGTGACCCCGGAAGCTTCCGGCGCGGAAAAAGCCCGCGAAACGTTGGGTGGGGCTGTGGAAGCGGACATTCAAAGCTGGGCGCGCATTCACTCACTCGGCTCCGTTACTGTTGGAAATGATGTCGAGATTGGCTGTAATAGTTGCATTGACTGCGGCACAATCCGCGACACTACCATCGGTGACGGCACAAAGATCGATAATCTTGTGCACGTGGGCCACAACGTCAACATCGGACGCGATTGCCTGCTATGCGGACTGGTGGGCATCGCGGGATCTGTTGAAATTGGCAACAATGTTATTCTAGGTGGTCAAGCAGGTGTTACAGACAACATATTTGTTGGTGACAACGTGGTCGCCGGTGGCGGGACCAAAATTCTATCGAACGTTCCTGCCGGGCGCGTAATACTGGGGTATCCTGCGATCAAGATGGACACGCATTTAGAAATCTATAAGGGGCTTCGTCGGTTGCCACGGCTATTTCGCGATTTTGCGGCACTGCAAAAAGCGACCAAAAAACACCTATCTGATGACAAGAATATCGATACTGCTGAAACGAAGGACCAATGAATGAACATTTCAGAGCAGGTCATCGCCATTATTGCTGAACAAGCAGTGCTGGACCCTTCGGATGTGACAACCCAAAGCACTCTCGAAGAGCTTGGGATAAATTCCCTTGGACTCGTCGAAAGCATTTTTGCAATCGAGGAAGCGTTTGACATCAGCGTGCCATTTAATGCGAATGAGCCGGACGCAGGTGATTTTGACATTTCCAGTGTCGAGGCAATCATATCAGGTGTGCAATCGCTGATTGCAGCGCAGAAGTGACCCGCGCGCAGGAACTATTAATCATATGAAACGCGTTGTCATAACGGGCGCTGGCACTATCAACGCGCTGGGGCATTCGGTGCCAGCAACGCTTGCGGCAATGCGCGACGGGGTTTGCGGGATCGGGCCACTGGATATTCGGGATGTAGATCGTCTTTCAATTCAAATTGGCGGCCAGGTGCGCGGGTTTGCAACCGAAGGCCTGTTTAACCGTCAGCAAATGTCACTTTATGACAGGTTCACGCAATTCACCCTATCTGCGGCAAAAGAAGCCATCGAACAATCCGGCCTAACTTTTGGCGGCGAGCTTGCCGCCAAAACCGGAGTTGTTCTTGGCACAGCAGGCGGGGGCGTCAGCACTTGGGATGATAATTACCGCAGCGTTTATGAGGCCGGCAAAAACCGGGTCCATCCTTTTGTTGTGCCCAAACTGATGAACAACGCCGCCGCCAGCCATGTATCAATGGAACATAACCTTAAGGGGCCATCCTTTACAGTTTCGACCGCATGTGCGTCATCCAACCATGCGATGGCGCAAGCCTTTCAGATGGTGCGCTCTGGCATGGCACCGGTCATGGTCACCGGCGGATCAGAATCGATGCTGTGCTTTGGTGGCGTCAAAGCCTGGGAGGGTCTGCGGGTAATGTCAAAGGACGCCTGCCGCCCTTTCTCGGCGAACCGCAATGGCATGGTGCAGGGCGAAGGTGCCGGGATTTTTGTATTCGAGGAATTTGAGCATGCCCGCGCACGAGGCGCAGAGTTTCTTTGTGAAGTTTCGGGATTTGCAATGTCATCAGACGCTGCCGACATCGTGATGCCGTCCAAACAGGGGGCTGCGCGCGCCATGGTGGGGGCGCTTGCGGACGCGGGGATCAATCGGGAACAGGTCGGCTATGTCAATGCGCATGGCACAGGCACTGCCGCGAATGACAAGACCGAGTGCGCAGCTGTCGCGGATGTGTTTGGCCCGCACGCTGACAATCTGATGATCAGCTCAACAAAATCAATGCACGGTCATCTCATAGGAGGCACGGGCGCCGTCGAACTTCTTGCCTGCATCATGGCCCTGCGCGACGGGGTCATTGCCCCCACAATCGGCTATCAGGAGGCCGACCCGGAATGTGCGTTGGACGTTGTCCCCAACACGGCGCGCGATGCCAAGGTGGATGTCGTTCTGTCAAACGCATTTGCCTTTGGCGGGCTCAACGCCGTTTTGGCCTTGCGCCGGATCTGAGCTAGGCGCCTTAGAGTTGATGGTAGTGGTATCAGGGTTCCAATACAGAGACTAATTCGTAGCTTGCCGTGAACCCCTCTAAAGACAGCCACGCGACAACCTCTTGATCTGGGGCCCGGGCAGGAACAATCGTAAGAGCCGCCCTGTTGCCCTGTTTGAACGCGTCGATATCCTGTTGGGTCAGACCGATGCGGGCATAACATCCGATATTGGTACAGAATGAATATGGGTAACGTTTGCCTTTTGCACCATCAACCGAAATGGTCAATTGTGCCTGGAGAGATGTCTCAAGTGGCACAATCACAGTCGCACCGGCGACAGCCTGTTGACCGTCAGGCAGACGGAACATCGAAAACTCTGCAACTGGATCCGCCTGTCCCCCGACAGTTTCCTGCTCTTCCGCCAACAATTGGTACATCTGACAGGGATCAGATCCTTCATCGACAACGACGCAACGCATTTCCCACGCACCAATAGTTTCCGAAACATACGTCTCTCCAAGTTTGGGGGCATCGTCGACGTTTTCCCCCAATGAAAGATCGGAAATTGTTGTAGTTGTTTCCTGGTCAGCGTCCTCGGATGTTGGCGCCGGATCAGCCGGCGTCGTTTCCTGCGCGTATGCTGGAATGGAAATTGCCAACAATAGTGCAAAAGGCAAGGAGTTTTGAAAGCTGACCATAGGATGCCATCCTTTTTTGAAACGTGTTTGCGGCGGCTTAACACAGCATTTTCCTGATGTCAGGACGTTAAATCGTTTTGTGTTTTGCATCCTCCTTGCTGGTTGAAATACGCTTTGCGACAGAAGCAGGGGCGACGGAGTGATGGCCAACAATTGGCCGCAAACTCTGAAGCAGAGTTCGAGGAATCTTCTTTGCCATATAGGCTGCCAGGAAAAGTCCGCCGACATAAAAAAAGAGAACTGAATATCAGCTCTCTTTTCCTATTAGTGCTCCCCGTCGGACTGGCCGACTTTTTATTAAGGCGCACGTTATGAAAGGTGAATCAATCGGTCAACAACAAAATGAACGTTACCGGAAACGCTGACCGGAATCGGGTCAATTGAATGGAAAAAAGGGCCGTACCCGAGGGCACGGCCAGTCTAACAGGGAGGAAGTTGCCCCCGGCACCAAGAGGACAAAGGTACCAGAGACAAGATAACTATGGCGAAGAAAGGTTAACTTTGTATGGTCAGGGCGCAGGAAGACAATAAGAGGCACGAACCCATGGACAAACACATATTATTGGGCGGCGGTGGCGAAGGGTATACCGAAAAGCAGGGATTGGCATTGGGTTATGCCAACCGGCACGGTTTGATCGCTGGTGCCACGGGCACGGGAAAAACCGTAACGCTGCAAATATTGGCAGAAGGGTTTTCAGCCGCTGGAGTTCCGGTATTTCTGTCTGACGTCAAGGGAGATCTGTCCGGGCTAGCCAAGACAGGTACCGAGACGCACAAATTGCATCAACCTTTCACTGATCGGGCAGTCAAAATCGGCTTTGATAATTATACCTATGACGCTTTTCCGGTCACATTCTGGGACCTCTTTGGCGAACAGGGGCATCCGGTCCGCACAACCGTTGCCGAGATGGGGCCGCTACTGCTGTCCAGACTTCTTGAGTTAACCGACGCGCAGGAAGGTATCCTGAATATTGCGTTTCGTCTGGCCGACGAACAGGGATTGCCGTTGCTCGACCTCAAGGACTTGCAAGCCCTGCTGGTCTGGATCGGGCAAGAGCGAGACGCCCTTTCCTTGCGTTACGGCAATGTGTCTGTTGCCTCGATTGGTGCGATCCAGCGGCGCTTGCTGGTGATCGAAAATCAGGGCGGATCACAGCTATTTGGCGAACCCGCTCTTGCACTAGAAGATATGATGCGGCTGGCCCCGGATGGACGTGGCATGATCAACATTCTGGCCGCAGATAAACTGATGGGCGCGCCAGGGCTTTATTCGACATTTCTGCTTTGGCTGCTGTCAGAGTTGTTCGAGGAACTGCCTGAAGTTGGCGATCCGGAAAAACCCAAACTGGTGTTCTTTTTTGATGAGGCACATCTGCTGTTTGACGGCGCGCCCAAAGCGCTGGTCGACAAGGTCGAACAGGTCGCGCGGTTGATCCGTTCTAAAGGAGTCGGCATCTATTTCATCACCCAAAACCCCGCTGATGTCCCGGAGGACATTCTGGGCCAGCTCGGTAATCGCATTCAACATGCTTTGCGCGCCTTTACGGCCAGGGACCGCAAAAATCTGGCGATGGCGGCACAGACATATCGCGACAATCCGCGGTTTTCGACAGAAGAGGCGATCCGCGAGGTTGGGGTAGGCGAGGCGGTAACCTCGATGCTGATGAAAAAGGGGATACCCGGCGTGGTGGAACGTACGCTGATTCGGCCGCCGTCATCACAGTTGGGGCCGGTCACCGCAGCTGAACGAAAAGCAATGATGGCGACATCCGACATGGCTGGCAAATATGATGCGCCGCTGGATCGGGAATCCGCCTTCGAAATTCTTGGCAAACGCGCGGCAGCTGCCGCTGAAGCGGCCGAAAAAGCTGAAGCGGAAGAGGAAGAAATGGAACCCAAATTGCGCGAGTTCAACACCGCGCGGCGTTATCAGGGCACCCGCGTGGGCCGATCAACTTCGCGTCAGACCCGCAAGACGGAAAGCTTTACCGGAGCAATGGCCGAAGTGGTGATCAAGGAACTTAAGGGCACAACCGGGCGTCGATTAGTGCGCGGGATTTTGGGTGGGTTGTTCAAGGGACGGTGATTGCTTGTTATCGAGACGAGGAGCACCTGTCACAGGATGAAGCTAAATCCCTAGCAAAGGGACAGATATATGGTCAACTCCCGCTGGGTTAACTGCCAAGTTTGATCAATTTGATCGTCCGCTTTGAGGCCAAGAAAGACCTTAAGGAATTCTCCTATGGTCTGTGGCTCTGGCTCATGTCCAAACCAATCGAAGTCAGCAAAGCCACAATCGCCCACATCTGGTCGCGCTCCGTTGGAAAAGATTGGACAGTGCTCTAAAATCAAACAATATAACGGCGAACCTGTTGTCGCGGAAACTTACCAACTATCGAATCTGCCAATAACGAGCACCCTTGCATGCGCTGCAGCGATCAAAAAGGAGTATCGAGATGTTTTGGGACGCAGTTCAGGCGACATTCGTCGCTCTTACACACTGGCAAGTCTACGCAGCAGGCCTTGAATATGTGATCATTGTCTTTGCCCCGCTGCTGATCGCGTACATGTTGGGAATCCGATATGGGTCCGACGACCCTGTCAAACATACAAGTGTGATTTTAGTGCCATTATTTCAGGCGTTGGGCACGGTGTTCTTCGTGTATTCAGTTGCCCAGATTGCGCTTGGACAGGCGCACTATTCCACTTGGAGGATACCGTTTGAAGTTGCTTTTGGATCGCCGGGCAAGTTCATAATTCTGGTAGTTTTGATAGTCGCTGCATCCTTCTTATTGGCCATTGTGCCTATCGCGGGCCAAATTTATGCATTGCAAACGCTTGTATTGAGTGGGCTGGCACTGGGAGTGTTGTTCGTGATGGCTGATGGTCAAGACTTTCCGCAGTATACAGAAATTGATTGGCTGCCGAGTTTTTGGTTTATATGCGGAATTATTGTCGTCGGCGCGATATTTGGGACAATCGGGGTTGCGCTGATCTCAACTCTGCCCCAAATCCTGAGCAATCTGACCGGGCGTGACATGACCGCGATAGGCGTTCTGATTAGCATTCCAATCGCATCAACGTTTGGATTTGTGCCTTTTTTCATATATGCCGCATGGATCGGGTTGCAAATTACCCCCGCGGGCTGAGCAGATCGTAAAGCTCGCCAATGGACCCTAACTGTGATGCCGGCCCACCAATGAAGGGCAAACCATCGCCAGAGCTAGGCGTGAAAGTCCGATCCTAAGCCAAGCCTGTTAGAGGGGCAGACGCAGGTGGACCGATTGCATTTAATGAACAGCGATAGTGCCTGCGAAGTACGGGCCTAACTAAGGGCTCACTGCGCGCAATGCGGTATTTGACCAAAGTGTAGGACCAAGGGATGTGGCGTCTCTCGCTCCACACTAGGCGACGGCCAGCTCCTAGGAAGTAAATATGACGTCCTGTTACTTCTCAGGGATCAATCCACGTGGGCTGAAACGCAGGACAAGGAGCAAGATTAGCCCCATCGTCAGGAGGCGCATGTGCGCGGCACTTTCGATTAGATGGCCCTTGAGTGCGCTACCCTCGGCCATGCCGGAGGTGATTACCTGAATGAACCACAACCCCATCGGTTCGACCTGCACCCATAGGAACCAGATCAGAAACCCGCCCAATACAGCCCCAAAATTATTTCCTGATCCGCCGACAATTACCATCACCCAGATCAGAAAAGTAAACCGAAGCGGTTGATAGGTGCCGGGTGTCAATTGTCCGTCCAGCGTTGTCATCATGGCCCCGGCAATGCCGCAGATCGCGCTACCGAGTATGAAGATTTGCAGGTGCCGGGCCGTGACATCTTTACCCATCGCCTCGGCTGCGGTTTCATTGTCGCGTATCGCCCGCATCATGCGACCCCAGGGTGAGTTCAGCGCCTGTTGCGCCATCCACAACAACACCAAAAGCACGATGGCGAATAGTCCAGCATAGGCCAGTTTCACATAAAGAGTGGAGGCGACCACGGGATCAAGGCCGATGCTCGAAGCACGCTCAACAAAACTCGGGTCATTCTGCAACTCGATCTCGAACGGGACGGGGCGCGGCAGTCCGACGACATTCTTTACCCCGCGTGACAGCCAATCTTCGTTCTTGAGAACCGCAAGAATAATTTCCGCAATGCCCAGCGTGGCAATGGCAAGATAATCTGATCGCAAACCAAGTGCAGTCTTGCCGATCACCCAGGCTACCCCGGCGGCGAGCAGCCCGCCAACGGGCCATGAAAGCAGTACGGGTAACCCCAGTCCCCCTAGATAACCGGTCGCCGCTGGCGTGACTTTTTCGACAGCCTCGACCGACGGATCAAGCACGGCGCGAAAGATAAAAAAGCCAACAATCATGATCGTAATGATCAAAAAGGTTCGACTACGACCCGGCGTCATGCGCTTCATTGCAATGGCTGCAGCTACAATTGTCGCTGCGCCCAGAACTAAACCAGCCAGTACTCCCAAACCGCCAGCGGCCCAAGCATCGGTTGTCGGCGGCATGGAGATCAGCACCGCTGACAACCCCCCCAATGCAACAAACCCCATGATGCCGATATTGAACAGACCGGCAAAGCCCCACTGCAGGTTCACCCCAAGAGCCATAATGGCTGAAATCAGCCCCATGTTGAAAATCAGCAGCGCCGCGTTCCAGCTTTGAGTAAAGCCGGTGATTAAGATCAACCCGGCGACAATGGCAAAAAGACCGGTGTTTTTAACCGTATCGCTCATAGCGCTTTTCCTTTGAACAGGCCGGTGGGACGGAAAAGAAGTACGATCAGCAGGATCACGAAGGAAACCGCGAACTTGTAGTCCGTGGACAATAGTTGGACGAGGGTGCTTGGCTCCAAGGATTCCGGCAGAAGGTAAATCAACACCTTCTTCCAAGCGTAGGTTATAGTGATTTCCGAGAAAGCGATGACAAAGCCACCTGCAATCGCCCCGATGGGATTGCCCAGTCCGCCAACGATGGCGCTCGCGAAGATGGGCAACAGGAGTTGAAAGTAGGTGAAAGGTTTGAAGGATTTATCTAGGCCGTAAAGCACACCCGCCACAGTCGCCAGTGCGGCCACAATCAGCCACGTATACATGACCACCCGTTCGGGGTTGATGCCAGAAAGTAGCGCCAGGTCCTCGTTGTCCGAATAAGCGCGCATGGACTTCCCGGTGCGAGTTTTGTTCAGAAACCAGAACAGCAGGGCTACTACGATGATCGCCGTGACAAAGGTAATTCCTTGCGACGTTCTGATTGCCAGCCCTTCGCTCAGACCGGTCCATGCTTTGAAATCCCTCGCCGACATAATAAAGCGTTCGCCATCGGCAAAACGCTGATCGCCGGGACCAATGATAAAGCGCACAATCCCGTTCATGATGAACATCACGCCCATCGAGACGATGACAAGAATAACGGGTTTTGCCTTTTGGTCTCGATAAAACCGATAGACGGCGCGATCTGTGACCAGCACCAAAGCCATGCAAGCCAGAATGCCAAAGGGCAGGGCCAGCAGGGCGGTCGGGAGCGGCCCGAAACTGATGCCCACGGACTGGAAAACCCAGGTCACCAAAATGGTGCACATCGCACCAAAAGCCATCGTATCGCCATGTGCAAAATTCGAAAACCGCAGTATCGAATAGATCAGCGTTACCCCAAGTGCACCCAGCGCCAGCTGGCTACCATAAGCAATCGCTGGAACAATGACGAAATTCGACAGGGCGATGATCGCGTTCAGAAAATCCATCTGCTCACCCTCCCAAAAACGATTTACGGACTTCGGGGTCAGCTAGTAATTCCTTACCTGTGCCCGAGTATCCATTTCGGCCTTGCACCAGGACATAGCCGCGATCGGCAATCTCCAGCGCTTGGCGCGCATTTTGTTCCACCATCAGGATTGGAATGCCGGTTCGGGCCACGTCGATGATCCTGTCAAACAATTCGTCCATCACAATGGGCGAGACACCCGCAGTTGGTTCGTCCAGCATTAGAACCTTGGGCTGGGTCATTAGCGCACGGCCCACGGCAACTTGTTGGCGTTGCCCGCCGCTCAACTCTCCGGCGGCCTGGTTGCGTTTGTCTTTCAGGATCGGGAACAGATCGTAAATCTGGTGCATCGTTTCGCGAAAATCATCCTTCCGGATGAACGCCCCCATCTCGAGATTTTCCTCGACGGTTAGAGACGTAAAGATATTGCTGGTCTGGGGCACAAACCCCATGCCTTTGATCACCCGGTCTTGTGGTGAAAGCGCGGTGATGTCTTCCCCGTCCAGCCGAACTGAACCACTATGCACGTTCAACATGCCGAATACGGCCTTCATCGCTGTTGATTTGCCCGCACCATTCGGGCCGACGATTACGGCAATCTCGCCGGGGTTCACAGCAATGGTACAATCATGCAAAATATCCGGCCCCTTGCCGTATCCGCCGGTCATGGTGTCGCCAATCAAAAACGGTCCGCCGGGGGCAGGGGTGGCCTTGCCCTTTTTCCGGGTGTTTTCAGCAGTGCCCTGACCTTTTGGATTGGCGATCGAGGCATCCTTGTTGCCGCGATCATCCTGATATGGGTTCCCGCTCATGCGCCCACCTTGTCTTTGTTTTTAAGTCCTGTTCCGAGGTACGCCTCGATCACCTGCTCGTTGGCTTTGATCTCGGCCAACGTGCCTTCGGCCAGGACCTTGCCTTCGGCCATACAGATCACAGGATCACACAGGCGACCAATGAAATCCATGTCATGTTCGATGACGACAAAGGTGTAGCCGCGCTCCTGATTAAGCCGGATGATGGCATCTCCAATGGTGTTCAACAACGTGCGGTTCACGCCAGCACCCACCTCGTCCAGAAAGACGATGCGCGCATCGACCATCATGGTGCGGCCAAGCTCCAGCAGTTTTTTCTGCCCACCTGACAGATTCCCAGCTTTTTCATCTTTCAGGTGATCAATGGTGAGAAATTCGAGTACTTCGTCAGCCTTGGCAAGCAATCCTGTTTCTTCTTCGGCGATGCGTGCCCGACCAAACCAAGTATTCCAAAGCGTTTCGCCTGACTGATCCCCCGGCACCATCATAAGGTTTTCGCGCACCGACATTGAGCTGAACTCATGGGCGATCTGAAATGTTCGCAGTAATCCCTTGTGGAACAGATCGTGAGGCGGCAGGCCGGTGATGTCTTCACCCGCCATTGTGACTTTGCCGGAAGTTGGCTTAAGAACGCCGGCTATCACATTGAAAAGGGTAGTTTTACCGGCACCATTTGGTCCGATCAACCCGGTAATTGATCCCTCAGCGATAGACATAGTCGCACCGTCTACCGCGTGAAAGCCGCCAAAGTGCTTGTGCACATTCTCTACGACAATCATATGTCTCTCCGCGCCGCATTTATTGCGGCTGTTCTCTTATAGAAACAGCCCGGAAAGCGTTGCTCCGGGCTGTTTAGTCTTCAGTTCCGATCTGGTTTAGCGGAAGTTAACAGTGACGTTCTTGCCGTCCTGTACTTCGATTTCGCGATAAGACCCGGCGCTTTCGCCCGGTCCGATAAGCTCAACCGCGGAAGCACCTACATAATCGACATCACCACCATCGCGGATGATATCGAGCGCTTTGCCCAATTCACCGGGATAGATTTTTTCGCCCGGCGCATTTGCGACATCAAGAATCTTGGACTGATAATCCGCAGGATCCTTTGAGTCTGCCGCTTGCATGGCCAGCATCAACAACGCGGCAGCGTCATAAGATTCTGGCGTATAAGGCGATGTGGCGTCAAAAGCGTCACCCGCCATTGCCGTCAGTTTCTCAATACCTTCCCCTCCGGAACCCGCGATTTGACCATAAGAACCGTTCAGCGCGGGGCCAACATTTGCGGGCAGTGAATCCCCGATCATGCCGCCGGGAAGCGCGAATTGTTCATACGCACCACTATCCAGCGCAGCATTGATGATGCCCAGACCACCCTGATCAAGGTATCCAGCAACAACAAGAATATCGCCACCCGCGGAAGCAAGCGCGCCGACTTCTGCCGAATAGTCCGCTTTGCCGTCTTCATGTGCCGCCGAAATCGTTACGGTGCCGCCAACAGCTTCGAACGAAGTCACGATCGCGTCCGCCAAACCTTTGCCGTAGTCATTGTTGGTATAGGTCAGCGCGATAGACTTCACGCCGCGATCCGTCAGGACATCTGCCATCACCTGGCCTTCACGTGCATCTGACGGGGCAGTGCGGAAAAACAGCCCGTTGTCTTCAGCTGTAGAAAGGCCTGGAGATGTGGCCGACGGTGAAATCATCACCATGCCATTTGGAATCGCCACGTTTTGCAGGATTGCGCCGGTCACACCGGAGCAGTCGCCGCCGATCAACCCGTTGATGCCATCCGCAATCATACGTTCCGCATTCGAAGTGGACAGACCATTGTCGATGCATCCGGTATCGGCGCGCATCGGTGTCACCACGGCCGCGTCTAGCAGTTTGCCGCTGTCGGTAACTTCTTTCATGGCCAGTTCGGCGCCAGCCGCCATTGGACCCGTCAGCGATTCAATCGGGCCGGTAAAGCCGATCAGGATGCCTAGTTTAACTTCCTTGCCGTGACCTCCAGCAAATGCTGTGCCAGTCATCAGCGCGGTGGCCGCAGTGGCCAAAAGCAATTTCTTCATATCGTATCTCCCGTTTATTGGAACTTTACGTCCGGCCAAGACGTTATGATGATGTCTGGCGAAAGAAAAGCAAAAGCTTGTGCAAATGTCGTGGTCGTTGTGACGCGGATTTGATTTGGCAGACCCAAAGTTCGTTCTATGATTTGTAATGATGAGGCGGGAGGCGAGCATGCGTTTGATTTTCTTAACCTTCGCAATGCTGCTCAATACCGGGATGGCGATCGCTCAGGTTTTGCACTCCAGCGCAGGTCCTGCGACTATCACCCGAATGGTGGCAGGCCTTGACCAGCCGTGGGCCATCGGGTTCTTGCCGGATGGCAGCTTTCTGGTCACGCAGCGTGATGGGGTTCTTTCCTACGTTCAGGATGGGTCAGTCCAGCGCGTGCGCGGTGTGCCGGACGTCGTTGCCGACGGGCAGGGCGGATTGCTGGATGTCATGATCCCGCGCGATTTTGACACCAGTCGCGAGGTTTTTCTCAGTTACTCCAAGGCCCTAACTGGGGGATCAGGAACCGCATTGGCGGTTGGAATACTCAGCCGAAACGCCCGCAAGCTTAACGATGTACGAGTTCTGTTCGAGATGAACCAGGGCGCGCAGGGCGGACGCCATTTTGGCAGTCGAATCACGGAGGCATTAGATGGCACCATTTTCCTGACATTAGGGGATCGGGGAAATCGACCAGCGGCCCAGGACCTCGCGCTTCACAATGGATCGGTCGTCCGGATCAATCGCGACGGTTCTGTCCCGCATGACAACCCGTTTGTCGACCAGCCTGGCACCCGGCCGGAAATTTTTTCATTTGGCCACCGCAACCCGCAAGGGATGGCGTTGGATACCCGGGGTAGGCTCTGGACAGCTGAACACGGCGCAAAGGGTGGTGACGAAGTCAATCTGATCGAGAAGGGTGCCAATTATGGCTGGCCGATCATTTCTTATGGTACGCATTACTCGGGTGAAAAAATTGGCGAAGGCACCGCGCGCGCTGATATGAAGCAACCGACCCATTATTGGGACCCTTCTATAGCGCCGTCGGGCCTTATGATTTACTCAGGAAAGCTGTGGCCAAGGTGGCGCGGTAATCTTTTCGTCGGAAGTTTGAAGTTTGACTACATTGCTCGCCTTGCCGGCGATGATGTCAATGAGGTTGAACAATTGAAAGGTCCCGAAACAGAACGGGTTCGCGATATTGTTGAGGCCCCGGACGGATCGATCTGGTTCATTTCGGTGGGTAACGGGGCAATCTACCGGTTGGCGCCGATGTAAAGTACTGACAGGCAGTGCTCAGATCGACAGCCGCGCTGCGTGACTGCCGCGTTCGCGATAAGGCGTTGTGTCATAGTGCGAGCGATAGCACTTCGAGAAATGCGAGGGGCTGGCAAAACCGCAGGCTAGCGCCACGTTTATGACGCTCATATCGGTCTGCATCAGCAGATTGCGCGCCTTTTGCAGTCGCAGCTCCATATAGTAGCGCTTTGGTGACCTATTCAGATATCGGCGAAACAAGCGTTCCAACTGCCGGGTGGACATGGCCACATCCTTTGCCAGAATCGCCGGGCTGATTGGTTCCTCGATATTGCTTTCCATAATCTGGATCACCTGGCTCAGCTTGGGGTGGCGTACGCCGATTCGTGTCGGAATTGAGAGACGCTGGGTGTCCTGATCTGTGCGAATCGAAGAATAAATCATCTGGTCAGCGACCGCATTGGCGAGCTCTTCACCGTGATCATCGGCGATCAACTTCAGCATAAGGTCAATCGACGATGTTCCTCCAGCGGTCGACAGCCGGTTGCCGTCAACCACAAAGACGGACTTTGTCAGTTCAACTTCCTCAAATTCTTCAGTGAAACTGTCCTGATTCTCCCAGTGAATTGTGGCCTTCTTGCCATCCAGCAGCCCGGCGCGGGCCAGTGAATAGGCAGCAGTGCAGATGCCACCCATTACAATTCCCTTGCGCGCCTCGCGGCGAATCCAGTTCAACAGCTTTTTTGTGGTCGCCCGCTGCACATCGATGCCGCCGCACAATATGACGGTGTCGTCGCGATTGAGTTCGGTCAGCGTGTCATCCAGCAAAAAGGCAGTTCCGGCCGAGCAGCGCACCGTCTCCCCGTCCTCACCCACTAATTTCCATTCATAAAGTGGCTTGTTCGCCATGCGATTGGCGATACGCAGGCTTTCGACAGCAGAACTGAATGATAACATTGAGAAATTCTCGAGCAGTACAAATACAAACCGGCGTGGTTTGCCATTGGCTGTGGCGACTTCTACAACTTGGCGCTGTGTTGACATAACCCCGGGTCCTTTCGCACGGCCCATCGCGATCACTATACGACGTTATCTGTCGTTGAAGCGATACTTGCTCAGAGTGCGCGAACGACGTCAAGAGACACATTTGTGATATGGTCAGTTGCGACAGGGTTTTGTATAGAAACGTTTCAACATTCGACCCACGGAGAAAAACAATGCGTGATTGGCAAAAATCGGACTGGCGTAACAAACCCAGGATCCAGATGCCGGACTATCTGGATACCCCCGCACTGAATGCGGTTGAGGACCAGCTGTCTAAGTATCCGCCGCTAGTTTTTGCGGGTGAGGCACGGCGTCTGAAAACCCATCTCGCGGCGGCCTCTCGCGGCGAGGCGTTCCTGTTGCAGGGTGGAGATTGCGCCGAAAGTTTTGACCAGTTCAGCGCTGATGGCATTCGTGACACGTTCAAAGTGATGTTGCAGATGGCAATGGTGCTGACACACGGCGCAAAAGTGCCGGTGATCAAGGTCGGCCGCATGGCGGGGCAATTTGCAAAGCCACGCAGTGCGCCAACCGAAGTTGTGGATGGCGTTGAGTTGCCAAGTTACCGCGGCGACATCATCAATGATCTTGCGTTCACAAAAGAAGCGCGTGCGCCGGACCCCGGCAAAATGCTGCAGGCTTACACACAGGCGGCGGCAACGCTCAATCTTTTGCGGGCGTTTTCGACTGGCGGTTATGCGGACGTCCATCAGGTGCATTCATGGACGCTGGGCTTTACCGAAAGTGAAAAGGCTGCGCGTTATCGTGAGGTGGCCAATCGCATCAGCGACACGTTGGATTTCATGGCGGCTGCCGGTGTCACGCAGGATACGGCGCACACGCTACAATCTGTTGAATTCTACACCAGCCACGAAAGCCTGCTGCTTGAGTACGAAGAGGCGCTGACCCGGTTGGACTCCACATCTGGGAAATGGCTTGCCGGTTCCGGACATCTGATCTGGATTGGTGATCGCACACGTCAGCCTGATGGCGCACATGTAGAGTTCTGCCGCGGCGTGCTTAATCCTATCGGGTTGAAGTGCGGTCCGTCGATGACCACGGATGACCTTAAGGCGTTGATGGTCAAATTGAATCCAGACAACGAAGCGGGCAGGTTGACACTGATTGCGCGCTTTGGCGCAGGGAATGTTGCGGACCACTTGCCACGGCTCATCAAAGCAGTGCGCGAGGAGGGGGCCAATGTGACCTGGACTTGTGATGCGATGCACGGCAACACGATCAAGTCTTCAACCGGGTACAAGACTCGACCTTTCGAAAGCGTCCTGCGCGAAGTGCGCGAATTCTTTGGTGTTCACGAGGCTGAAGGGACAGTTCCGGGTGGTGTACATTTCGAGATGACCGGGCAAGACGTGACTGAGTGCACCGGTGGTGTACGCGCCGTCAGCGAAGAAGACCTGTCAGATCGCTATCACACAGCCTGCGACCCGCGTCTGAACGCCAGCCAATCGCTAGAACTAGCGTTTCTGGTTGCCGAAGAACTGTCAGCGCTGCGCACTGCACGCGAGGCAAAAAGGGCCGTTTAAACATGATCAGGGGGGCATGCCCTCCTGATCGCCCTACAAAACTGTACTTTGACCTCGATCTAATCTGCAAATCCGTCAAGGTGTTCTCTGGTTGAACAGGATCTAATTGCGTCGTTTATGCACGCAGGCAGCTATTCGTCGCCCTTTACCAGTCGGAGATGCGGTGCGGCTTTTCGCTTCATCTCGGTTTTAGGCTCTGCAAATCCCGCGATCGGCTGACGATCACTCAAATCCTGCGAGCGTGAGGGCACAAGTTGGTCCAACCCGTCACCTAATCTGCGCAATTTGGTGCTGACAATTTCGAACCGGCGGGGATGACGACCAATCTCACCCTTAGCGACAAGGCATCCGAGGATCCGGCTTGTATCACCAAGATCACTTTTCACCGGCAACAAGATCATGCGTGCGTCGAGCGGTGGCTTGCCAACTGCGCGCTCGCCGATCAATGTCAAATCAGCAACGGCAGGTTGTTCAAATACATCTTCCATGATTGAATTCAGGGCATTGCGACCAACCGGCGTAAAAAATGACGTTACCGGCATGCCGCGCACTTCCATGCCCATCAAATCCAGCAGATGAGACCCTGCAACCCGCATGCGCGCGATGCCCGGTGCGATGCGTTCAAGGATAAAGGCGTATTCCAGTGCGCCTTCGATGCCTCGGGGGTCGATTTCAGATCGATTAGGCATCAGACGTCCGGCACGCAGCGCTTCCCAATAGGCAGCGACCTCTTGCACGGCGGCAAAGCGATTATCCTGCTGGAATCGGCTCATTGCGACAACGTTCCCGCCATACAACGTAGCACCCAGGGACTTGATCTTTTCCCGGACTGAACCATTGATATCCATATTTCTTTACCCTTCACCTCAGCGCCCCCGCGCATTCTTGTGTAGGGTCATTGACGTTAGCGTCCGGATCGGATGGACGTTGCTGATACGTTAACACTATCTACACAAGTATTACTGAAACCTTAATACAGCGTGTTGTTACAAAATTGTTGCTAAAAACTGTCAATTGGTTAACCCGACCCCGCGCCAGGGGTTATCTTAGCGGGAACAGGGCCTTGCCGAGCCGTGGGTGTTTGCCTTAGGTGCATATGACGATTGACAAAAGACAGCCGCTGCAGGGAGCAGGATGTGACGACATCAATGACAGGGTTTGCATCCGCGCAGGGTGCACTGGAGCCATTCAACTGGGTCTGGGACCTGCGCAGTGTAAACGCCAAGGGGCTTGATCTGCGTTTGCGCGTGCCGGACTGGATTGATGGACTTGAAGCGGGATTACGGACTGATCTGGCCAAATCGGTAAAGCGTGGCAATGTAAGCCTGTCCTTGCGGGTTCAGCGCGATGATGCCGCAACTGACACCGCAATAAATCCGGATCAACTGTCGGCCATTCTGGGTGCCATGGCCGAAGTCGAAACGCAGGCGATGGAGCGCGGCGTGTCCTTGGCGCCGTCCAAGGCTTCGGATATTGTCGTGATGCGTGGCGTCATGGATGCGACTGCCGGTGTTCAAGACACCGGCCCGTTGGCCGCCAAGTTGCAAGAGGACTTTGCATCATTGGTCGAGGCCTTTGTCGCTATGCGCCAAGCCGAGGGTGCATCGCTGCAGGTTGTCCTGCTCGATCAGCTAGAACAGGTCAAAACCCTGACGACTGAAGCTGCTGCACTGGCGGAGGCACGCAAGGACGATGTCGCGCGGACCCTGCGCACCAATCTGGCCCGCGTCTTGGATAACAGCGAAGGCGCTGATAAAGACCGCATCGCGCAAGAGCTTGCCATCATGGCGGTCAAAAGCGACGTCACAGAAGAGATTGATCGTCTTGGTTCACATGTGAAAGCGGCGCAGGACCTGCTTGGCACCGACGGTCCGGTCGGACGCAAACTGGACTTTTTGATGCAGGAATTCAATCGCGAGGCCAACACATTGTGCGCCAAAGCGCAATCCAGCGCCCTGACAACCGTGGGATTGAATCTCAAGGCAGTTGTCGATCAGATGCGGGAACAAGTTCAGAACGTGGAATAATCATGGATCAGGCCAAAATAGCTTTGCCTCACCGACGTGGGCTATTAATTATCCTGTCGTCGCCCTCAGGCGCAGGCAAAAGCACCCTCGCACGACGCTTGCGGGACTGGGACCCCAGCATTTGTTTCTCGGTTTCTGCCACGACCCGCCAGTCGCGCCCCGGAGAAGTAGAAGGTGAGCACTATAATTTTGTGACTGAAGCGGAATTCAAGAGCAATGTAGCGGAAGGCAAGATGCTGGAACATGCGCATGTATTCGGCAATTTTTATGGCTCCCCCATTGGCCCGGTTGAGGCGGCGATTGCCACAGGCAAGGACGTTCTGTTTGACATTGATTGGCAAGGGGCCCAGCAAATACGCAATTCCGCCCTTGGTCTGCACACGCTGTCGATCTTTCTGCTGCCGCCCTCGATCACCGAACTGCGCCGGCGTCTGGAGGCGCGCGGTCAGGATGATGATGAAACCATCGCTCGTCGCATGCAGAAAAGTTGGGACGAGATCAGCCATTGGGATGGGTACGATTTTGTACTGGTCAATGATGATCTGACAGGCACCGAGGATAAGCTGAAGTCGATTGTAACGGCCGCCCGATTGCGCCGCACGCAACAACCCGGCCTGACAGAGCACGTCCGCGCGCTCCAGACCCAGTTCGAGGACCGGTCATGACACTGTATGCGTTGGATGGCCATGCACCGGAACTGGAAGCGGACACCTGGGTCGCACCGGATGCAAATCTTATTGGAAAGATCGTCCTCCACGCCGGTGCATCGGTCTGGTTTGGCTGCACGCTTCGGGGAGATAACGAGGCGATCATCGTGGGCGCCGGCACAAACGTGCAGGAAAACTGCGTTTTCCATACAGATATGGGCTATCCGATGACGCTTGGTGAAAACTGCACCATTGGTCACAAGGTAATGCTGCACGGCTGTACGATTGGTGACAATTCTCTGATCGGCATGGGCGCAACGGTGCTGAATGGCGCAATGATAGGCAACAATTGCCTGATTGGGGCAGGGGCCCTGATCACCGAAGGCAAGGAGATCCCCGACGGTTCACTGGTGATGGGTGCGCCGGGCAAGATCATCCGCGAGATCGACGCGGGCGGGATCGAGAAACTGCGGCTGACTGCACTTCATTATCAGGAAAACATGCGCCGGTTCAGGACTGGCCTTACAGCGGTGGGCTGAAACATGCGTAACGAAAAAGGATCCCTGATCCGACCTCATCCTTTGCCATTCAGCGCCAGCCGACCAGTGGTCACGCCACTTTCACCTTCTGTGGTTTATGCAAGCGAAACGCCGGATGCGTTGGACGATCAGTACGAAGGTCGGGTGCACGGTTACACCTATGCCCGCGAGGGCCAGCCCAACGCAGACGTCGTGGCAGCGCGTCTTGATGAAATGGAAGGCGTTAAGGGTGGTGTAGTAGTCGGGTCAGGTATGGCCGCTGTTACGGCTGCTCTGTTAGGGCTGCTTAAATCCGGCGATCATGTTATCGGAGGCAATCAACTATACGGTCGTTCGCTGCGAATGATGAAAGAAGATTTGCCAAGGCTGGGGATCAACACGACGTTGGTTGACCCATCCGACAAGGACGCGATGCGCGCCGCTGTCACACCGCAGACAAAGATGATCCTGATCGAAGTGGTATCCAATCCGACATTGCGTATCGCCGATATGACCGGTCTGGCGGCATTGGCCCGGGAAACTGGTATCTTGTTGGCGGTGGACAATACGTTCACGACACCGCGCGCTTATCTCCCCTACGAACACGGGGCTGACATTGTCATCCACTCTCTGACGAAATTGCTGTCGGGTCATTCAGATGTTCTGCTGGGGTATGTTTCAGCACGTGATCCCGCGCTGGCCGAAAGGCTGCGGGTTTTTGCCACCACAACGGGTCTGTCACCCAGCCCGTTTGATTGCTGGCTGGCGGAACGAGGCCTGTTGAGTTTTGATCTGCGGTTTGATCGCGCCCAAAGCACTGCGGCGCAGTTGGCAGATCACCTGGCGAGCTTACCGGGGATAGCCCGCGTGATCTATCCGGGGCGCTCAGATCATCCGGACGCCGCACGCGCCGAAGCTTTGCTGGGCGGGCAATACTGCAACATGCTTAGTTTTGAACTGGATGGCGGGAGAGCTGCCGCAAACGCATTCACCCGCGCCGCCGACGGGCTGGCGTTCGCGCCGACCCTTGGAGATGTCGGCACAACATTGTCCCACCCCGCGTCCTCTTCGCATCGGGCCCTAACGTTGGATGAACGCACGGCCCTTGGGCTGTCCGAAGGGTTCTTTCGCGTGTCCGTTGGCCTTGAAGATCCACAAACCTTAAAGGAAATTTTCACAGACGCCGTCGCAGCGACTCGCGATCTAGCGTAAGGAAAGCCATTTGAGGCGCCTGACATGACTGACTTCGATCTGTGCGCATTTCTCGAAGCATTGCCTTTGCCAACATTGTCTGTGGATCACGACAACCGCATCGAGGCGAGTAACGAAGCCGCGCGTGCACTATTGGGCCAGCAGATTGATGGACGCAACTTTGGCACAATTTTGCGCCAACCCGCCCTACAGCAGGCCATTGAAAACACGCTGTTGGATCAAGAATCGCGATCAGCAAGATATGTCGCGTCCGCTGGCACACAGGATGTTGCCTATTCCGTCACCTGTCGCTCTGTCGGATCCAGTCGAACTCGAAATGCGGAACGCGTCATTGTGTGCTTCGAGGATGCAAGTTCTCTGGAAACAGCGGATCAGATGCGCCGTGATTTTGTCGCGAACGTCAGTCACGAATTGCGTACACCGCTGACTGCCCTTTCCGGCTTTATCGAAACTCTGCTTGGTTCTGCGCGCGACGATGCACCGGCGCGGGAAAGATTCCTCAAGATCATGGCGGATGAGGCCAGTCGCATGAACCGGCTTATCGGCGACCTGCTTTCATTAAGCCGTGTAGAAGTTCAGGAACGCGTTCGTCCGCGCGATCAGTTGGATTTGGCCGCACTTGCGGCGTCGACCATTCATTCACTGACCCCACTGGCCGATGAGAAAGGCGTTTCCATCGAATTTGAATGCCCTGAAGCACCTGCCTTCGTCATGGGCGACGCAGATCAACTCAGGCAAGTTGTCACTAATCTCGTTGAAAATGCTCTCAAGTACGGTGATGCAGGCAAGCTGGTTATTGTGCGTATAACCACAGTTGAACGCGATCCCGCATTGCGCACGCCATGCGTTCGGGTTGAGGTTATTGACCGGGGGATGGGAATAGAGCCCATCCATCTGCCGCGCTTGACCGAGCGATTCTATCGGGCGGATGACCACCGCAGTCGCCAGGTTGGCGGCACAGGGCTGGGTCTGGCCATTGTAAAACACGTTATCAGCCGCCATCGGGGCCGCTTGCAGATTAAGAGCGATCAAGGTCAAGGATCGGTTTTTACAGTATTTTTGCCAATGCACATCGAACCACTTGTGCAGCAGGACAAAAAATAACTTCTGATATTAGTGACTGTCATACGGCTGTTACACAACCGTCACAAAAGGATAGCACGCGCTCCATACGAGGGAGCCATGATCATCAAGGGGATGATCGCGAAACTCTATCAGGAGACAGTCATGTCTTTCGTAAAACTGACAGCGTCCGCATTGGCGGTCACAACATTTACTGCAACAACCACAGCCGCTCGTGATCAGGTTCAGATCGCCGGATCCTCTACCGTGCTGCCCTACGCATCAATTGTAGCTGAAGCGTTTGGTGAAAACTTTGAATTCCCGACACCGGTAGTTGAATCCGGTGGGTCGTCTGCTGGACTGAAACGTTTTTGTGAAGGTGTTGGTGAAAACACAATCGACATTGCAAACGCCTCGCGCAAGATCAAAGAAAAAGAATTGAAGGCCTGTGCCGCAAACAATGTGAATGACATTATCGAAGTCCGCATCGGCTATGATGGCATTGTGTTCGCTTCAGAAATTGACGGTAACTCTTTTGAGTTCACGCCAGTGGATTGGTACAAGGCGCTGTCCGAGACTCTGATCGTTGGCGGCGCAGAGGCTCCAAACCCTTATACTATGTGGAACGAAGTAAACCCTGACTTTCCAGCCCAGCCTATTCAGGCATTCATTCCGGGCACCAAACACGGCACTCGCGAAGTCTTTGAAGACAAAGTTATTCTGGCTGGTTGTGAAGAGACGGGTGATTTTGATGTAATGATGGCATCTCTGGATGGCGACAAAAAAGCAGCCGAAAAAGCCTGTATATCGCTTCGTACCGACGGCAAATCCGTCGACATCGACGGTGACTACACCGAGACACTTGCCCGGATCGAAAGTAACAAGGACGGGATCGGAATCTTTGGTCTCGCATTCTACGAAAACAACACTGACAAGCTTCAGGTTGCGACAATGTCCGGCATCCAGCCAAGCGTTAAAAGCATCTCATCGGGTGAATACCCAGTTTCCCGCCCTTTGTTCTTTTATGTCAAAAAGGCCCATATCGGCGTGATACCGGGGCTGAAAGAATATACCGAGTTTTTCGTCGCTGACGAAGTGGCGGGCCCGGATGGGCCGCTGTCCGAATATGGTCTCGTGGCCGACCCGGAATTGGGCAAAACACAGATCTCTGTGGCCGACGAAGCAGTAATGGGCCCTAACAGTTAAGCCAAAACATCGAACAGTGCGGCCAATCGAGCGCCGCACTGTTTCGCTGCCACTACAATTAACCCAGACCGGAGACGCAACATGGTCGACGCAATTCCCTCCTCTCCATTGAGTGGTGCGTCCAATGGATATCTGGCAATTGGGGTCTTGCTCCTGGCTGCGCTTGGTTGGTTCCTCGGGCAACGTAGGGCGCTGGCGTCGGCAGGCAACGACCTGCGATCCTTGCATTCTCTTCCGCATTACTATGGTTACAATGTTGCGCTGTTCACGGCGACCCCAGCCATTCTTGTTTTGGGCCTCTGGATGCTGGCTCAACCTTACTTCATCGAAAACAGTGTCTCGGAAATGTTACCTGTCTCGGCGGTGGCGGAAGGCTCCACAGTTGATCTGGTCATGTCAGATGTTCGCCGCGTAGCGGATGGTCTGGATACTGTTGTCGCCAGCGGCGCGATGACTAGCGAGACTGTACTCACGTTGCAGAGTGCGTCCACCGATATTCGTGCGCTAATGGGAGACGTAGGAGTTGCACTGGGATCGGATGTACCGGAGCACGTACTTGCAGCGGCGCAAAGCTATCGGGCCCTCTCAGAGAAAGGCGACACGTGGAAGGTCTTGTCAATTCTGACATTGGCAATTTTTGGTTTTGTGTTGTCCTACCTGCCTACAAGCAAAGATTTCAGAGCGCGCAATGTTGTGGAACGTGCGGTCTTGGGCATCTTAATTCTGGCGGCGTCTATCGCGATCATGACAACTGTTGGAATCGTTTTGTCGATGCTGTTTGAGACAATGAATTTCTTTGGCTTGCACAGCTGGCGCGACTTTTTCTTCGGCAACAAATGGGCTCCGAATTTTCGCGGGGACAGCGACCTTTCGATTTTGCCTCTGTTGTGGGGCACTCTTTACATTTCAGTCATCGCCTTGTGCGTTTCTGTGCCGATTGGTTTATTTTCCGCGATATATCTCTCGGAATATGCAGATCCCAGAGCCCGGTCCTTTGCAAAACCGCTCCTCGAAATCCTCGCTGGTATACCGACAATTGTGTACGGCCTGTTTGCCCTTCTTACCGTTGGTCCGTTGCTGGTGAATGTATTTGGCCGAGGCGAGGACGGTCTTCTGGGCGTCGAGTGGATGAGCGGAGCGACATCCGTTTTGACAGCCGGTCTGGTGATGGGGGTCATGTTGATCCCGTTTGTCTCGTCGCTTTCAGATGACATCATTAACGCGGTGCCGCAATCGATGCGTGACGGTTCGCTTGGACTAGGGGCTACAAAATCGGAAACCATCCGACAGGTTGTTTTGCCTGCCGCACTTCCAGGTATCGTTGGGGCGATCTTGCTGGCGGCGTCGCGTGCAATTGGCGAAACCATGATTGTGGTGCTTGGCGCAGGGGCCATTGCCAAGTTCTCAATCAGCCCGCTTGAATCGATGACGACAATTACGACACGTATAGTCAGTCAGTTGACCGGCGATGGAGACTTTGCAAGCCCTGAAACGCTGGTTGCCTTTGCACTGGGACTTTCGCTGTTTGTCTTAACGCTCGGTCTCAATGTGTTGGCCTTGTATGTCGTGCGCAGGTACCGGGAGCAGTACGAATGACCGACTTGACCAGTTCCCCTAACAGAGATGCGCCGGTAAGCGCTGGATCTTTGCTGACGCAGGACGAACGTACACGCAAACGCAACGCTAACGAGGCGCGTTTCAAGTTCTACGGTCAGGCAGCAATTGGTTTTGGCCTTTTGATGCTGATTGTGCTGGTGGTCACCATTGTAAGCCGAGGGGCCGGCGCTTTTCAGCAAAGCTTTGTTCAGTTGAACGTCGAACTGCTGGAAGCCAAACTTGACAAAATGGGAAGTCGTGACATTGAGGAAATCCGCAAGGTTTCCACTTTTGGGTATGCCCCGTTGATTAAAACTGCGTTCGAAGTCAAGCTCGCAAGCTCCGGGATTGTGACAGATCTGAGCGGTAAAGAAATGACTGCGATACTGTCAAAGGGGGCGGTGGCACAGCTACGCGACTACGTCATAGCCAATCCGGATCAAATCGGGAAAACCGTGCCATTTGAGTTCCTCGCTTCGAGTCGCGTTGACGGATACCTTAAGGATAGGGTGACGCGCGACAGCATTAGTAACGACAAAAACATATCTGCGGAGCAACTTGATTTTGTTGATAAATTGATCGTAGATGGTGCGCTGATCAAACGGTTCAATCTCGCTTTCATCACTGGCGCGGATGCGTCTGATCAACGACCTGAGGCTGCAGGCATGGGCGTGGCCATGGTGGGATCGTTCTTCATGATGCTCGTTGTTCTGGCGCTGGCATTGCCCATCGGTGTGGCCGCGTCGATTTACCTCGAGGAATTCGCGCCGCAGAACCTGCTGACGGACATCATCGAAGTTAATATTTCCAACCTGGCGGCAGTCCCGTCGATTGTGTTTGGCATTCTCGGTCTAGCAGTGTTCATCAACTACATGCATTTGCCTCAGTCCGCGCCGCTGGTAGGTGGCTTGGTGCTAACACTCATGACGCTGCCAACGATCATAATATCAACGCGGGCATCGCTGAAATCAGTACCACCATCGATCCGGGATGCAGCGCTTGGCGTCGGAGCGTCCAAAATGCAAACAGTGTTTCATCATGTCTTGCCCCTTGCGGCGCCAGGTATTCTGACCGGTACAATAATCGGGCTTGCGCAGGCTTTGGGTGAAACAGCACCCCTTTTGCTGATCGGCATGATCGGCTTCATCGCGTCAAATGCACCGGAGACGCTCGTTGGGGGGCTGATGTCCCCAAACTCGGCCATGCCTGCGCAGATCTATGAATGGGCCAAACGCGCGGACCCGGCGTTTTACGAGCGAGCCTGGGGAGGGATCATCATTTTGCTGGTCTTCCTGGTAACAATGAACACCATTGCCGTCATCTTGCGGCGTCGCTTCGAGCCCCGCTGGTAAAAAAGGTTTGAGTTATGAATGATATGAGAAGAGTGGAGCGAGTTGTGGAATCACATAGTGTCAAGATCGCTGCGAAAGGTGTCGATGTATTCTATGGCGACACCCATGCCATTCAGGGCGTGAACGTTGAGATTGAAGACAACACGGTGACCGCGTTTATCGGGCCATCGGGTTGCGGTAAATCCACTTTCTTGCGCACGATCAATAGGATGAATGACACAATTGATGTGTGTCGCGTAACTGGTGACATCCTGATCGATGGCGAAGATATTTACGATAAGGCCGTTGACCCGGTGCAGTTGCGCGCAAAAGTCGGCATGGTTTTTCAAAAACCCAATCCGTTCCCGAAATCGATCTTTGACAACGTTGCCTACGGACCTCGCATACACGGGCTGGCACAATCAAAGGCTGACTTGGAGGAAATAGTTGAAATGTCGTTGCGCCGTGCAGCACTTTGGAATGAAGTAAAAGACCGGCTCTCAGCTCCGGGAACCGGGTTGTCCGGCGGGCAGCAGCAACGGCTTTGCATCGCGCGCGCCGTGGCCACGGAACCGCAGATTTTGTTGATGGATGAGCCCTGTTCGGCGCTTGATCCGATTGCTACTGCGCAAGTCGAACAGCTGATCGACGAGCTTCGTCAGAGTTATTCGGTCGTCATCGTCACCCATTCAATGCAGCAGGCCGCCCGGGTCAGCCAGAAAACGGCATTTTTCCATTTGGGCAGTTTGGTAGAATTCGGGGAAACCGGACAGATTTTTACAAATCCCACTGATCAGCGCACAGAATCTTATATTACCGGTCGGATCGGGTAAGGGAGATCGTCATGCAGGATCAACACATTGCATCGGCCTTTGATCGCGATCTCGAAGCCATTCTGGCACAGATCATGAAAATGGGGGGATTGGTAGAGGCGGCAATACAGGACAGTGCCATGTGCCTTCATACGGGTGACGAAGAACTGGCCAATAAAGTTCGCCTGGCAGACAAGGCAATTGACGCACTCGAGGAAATGATCAACGAAGAGGCTTCAATGGTAATCGCGCTTCGCGCGCCGACGGCCATCGATCTGCGTCTGATCTTGACGGTAATCAAGGTGAGCGCAAACCTTGAACGTATTGGAGATTACGCAAAAAACATGGCCAAGCGCACCGGTTTACTGGCGCAGATGGCTCCGGTTGAGGAAGGCACAAGCGCGTTGCGCCGCATGTCCAAGGAGGTCGGAGCCATGCTGAAAGATGCGCTGGATGCCTATGTTCAGCAGGACGAGGAACTGGCGATGGATGTCATCAATCGGGATCACGACGTCGATCAGATGTATAACGCCCTGTTCCGGGAACTACTGACTTTCATGATGGAGGATCCGCGCAACATCACGGCCTGTATGCATCTGCATTTCATTGCAAAAAACGTTGAGCGTATGGGCGATCACGTTACCTCTATCGCCGAACAGGTTGTTTATCTGGTGACGGGCCAAAAACCTGACGATGCCCGGCCTAAGGCCGACAAAACGTCGGTTATCCCGCAGGAGTAAGCAAAGATGTCCACAAATCAACCTTGTGTCCTACTGGTTGAGGACGAACACGCACAACGCGAAGTACTGGCTTATAATCTGGAGGCCGAAGGGTTTCGCGTCAGCTGCGCTGAAAACGGCGATGAGGCCTTGTTGCTAGTCAAGGAAGACCTGCCCGATATTATCGTGCTGGACTGGATGATGCCAATACTAAGCGGGATTGAGGTGTGTCGCCGCCTCAAGAAACACCCAGAGACCCGCGCCATTCCAATCATCATGCTCTCAGCGCGCTCCGAAGAGGTCGACAAGGTTCGCGGGCTTGAGACCGGAGCGGATGACTATGTCGTAAAACCCTATTCGATTGTGGAACTCATGGCGCGCGTGCGCGGTCAGTTGCGCCGGGTACGGCCATCCAGTGTTGGGCAGGTTCTTGAATTCGAAGATATCGTATTGGATTCGGAGACCCATAAAGCCAGCCGTGCCGGATCACCACTCAAGCTGGGCCCTACCGAATTCCGCCTGCTCAGCACATTTCTTGAAAAACCGGGTCGGGTCTGGAGCCGTGAGCAATTGCTCGATCGAGTTTGGGGGCGTGACATATACGTAGACACAAGAACGGTAGACGTTCACGTTGGTCGGCTGCGCAAGGTGTTGACAAAAGCTGGGGGGCAGGACCCCCTGCGCACAGTCCGCGGTGCAGGATACGCGCTTGGCTAATTTGGGACCTTAGCGCGGCAGAGGATCCTCGTCTTCGGCCTGACCTTCAAGCCATTCGCGAAAGTGCTGCAGCGACGGGTCCCGATCTTTCTGAAATGGCCAGACCAGATAATAAGCGCCGAGCGACCGCGATGGCCCTTCATGGGCCATCATCAAACGCCCTGCGGCCAGGTCGCTTTCCACCAAATAATCCGGCAACAACGCCACGCCCAATCCATGCAAGGCGGCCTGCGTAATGGTCGAAAACTGATCATACATTGTTCCACTCATCGGTTTGTCAGTGGGGTCATCATACACGTCCAGCCAATTTGCCCAGGCCCGTGGTCGAGTTTCAATATGCAACAAGGGCAGATCAAGTACGTCCGCTGCATTTTCCAGCGAACCAGCTGGCAACAACTCAGGTGCGCAGACCGGTATGACCTGTTCTGTCTTGAGCTTCAATTTATGGGTACCGGGCCAATCCGAATCGCCAAAATGTATCGCAGCGTCAAGGTTTTGCCCGGCAAAGTTAAATGGAACTAACCGGGTCGACATGTTAATCGTGATGTCAGGATGACGTTTGGCAAAATCCGCAAGGCGCGGCACCAGCCAGCGCATGCCAAAGGTCGGCAAGATGCCCAGACTCAATTGCCCAGCCAATGATGATGTTTGAACCTGAAGTGACGCCTGCGCGATCTGACCTAAAGCCTGACGCAATTCAGCCGCGTATTTCCGTGCCTCTGGTGTCAGCAACATGCGTTTTTTTTCGCGCACGATCAGTTCGGTACCCAATTGCCGTTCCAGCGTTTGCAGTTGACGGCTGACGGCACTTTGCGTCAGAGACAGCTCTTCGGCGGCGCTGGACGCACTGCCAAGGCGATCCAACGCCTCCAGCGCCCGCAAAGACGCGATTGAGGGCAGAAATCGGCGCGGTGCAATCATTTATTCCATTTCCTCATGTTTTTGCCCCAATATCTCACTACTTACTGCATCAGTTTTGCTATATCCTACGCCAAGACGCAAATTTAGCTGCAAAAAACTCATAAAGTTCCCTGACGAAGGAAAACCCATGAACATGGACCCAAAACTCAAACCCACTGACGCGCCTGATCTCGGATCATTTGACTGGGCGGACCCGTTTTACCTGAACGATCAGCTCAAAGAAGAAGAGCGGATGATCACGGACAGCGCCCGCGCCTACGCTCAGGATAAACTGCAACCCCGCGTGACCGAAGCATATGCGTCAGAGCAATCTGATCCCGAGATATTCGGGGAAATGGGTGAGATGGGCTTACTGGGCACAACGATACCAGAGGCCTATGGCGGGCTTGGGTCTGGATATGTCAGCTATGGGCTGGTCGCGCGCGAAATTGAGCGGGTGGACAGCGGATATCGGTCCATGATGTCTGTGCAATCCAGCCTAGTGATGTATCCGATCTACGCCTATGGGTCCGAAGATCAGCGGCTGAAATATTTGCCAAAACTGGCCACAGGTGAATGGATCGGATGTTTTGGCCTGACCGAACCTGACGCAGGCAGCGATCCGGCAGGCATGAAGACCCGCGCGATCAAGACAGAGGGCGGGTATCGGATTTCCGGATCAAAGATGTGGATTTCAAACAGTCCGATTGCTGATGTATTTGTGGTTTGGGCCAAGTCCGAAGCGCACGATGGCAAAATTCGTGGGTTCATCCTCGAAAAAGGGATTAAGGGACTGAGTACGCCTAAAATACAAGGAAAAATGAGTTTACGGGCGTCTGTTACCGGCGAGATTGTTATGGACAGCGTCGAGGTGGATGAGGATGCTCTTTTACCTAATGTTCAAGGGCTTAAGGGGCCTTTTGGATGTCTTAACCGTGCCCGCTATGGCATTAGTTGGGGCGTCATGGGTGCAGCTGAGGCGTGTTGGCATGGCGCGCGGCAATATGGTTTGGATCGGCATCAGTTTGGTCGCCCACTGGCGCAAACGCAGCTGTTTCAGAAAAAGCTGGCGGACATGCAGACTGAAATCGCCCTTGGTCTTCAGGCTTCTTTGCGCGT
This sequence comes from Paracoccaceae bacterium, assembly GCA_039969355.1. Lineage (GTDB taxonomy): Bacteria > Pseudomonadota > Alphaproteobacteria > Rhodobacterales > Rhodobacteraceae > JL08. Next base: position 26,404 of record JBDVOA010000031.1, on the reverse strand, counting down.
CGGTCGTCTGATGGACGAAGCGCGCGCCGCCCCCGAAATGATCAGCATCATCAAGCGTAACAACTGCGGAAAAGCCCTTGAAATTGCTCGTCATTCCCGTGACATGCACGGCGGCAACGGTATCAGTCTCGATTTTCAGGTGATCCGTCACATGATGAATCTCGAAACTGTCAACACCTACGAGGGCGCGCATGATGTGCACGCATTGATACTGGGCCGGGCCCAGACCGGGCTACAGACGTTTTTCTAAGTTTTACGTTAGGGTATTCGCATGGACCGTGCCGAAATCGTGCATGAGGCTTTTCTGGCGCGCATACAGGCGGGTGATCTTCCAGTTGCAGCCACTTCGGAATATCTGACCTACGATATTCTGATGGCGGTTTTCCAGGCGCAAGTCACGTCGCGCCATCTGGATCGGATATCCCGCAAATTGCAGGCGCGAGGGCAGGGGTTTTATACGATCGGATCTTCAGGCCACGAAGGTAGCGCAGCTATTGCGTTGGCGATGCGACCCAATGACCCCGCCTTTCTGCATTATCGTGACGCTGCCTTTCAGATCGCTCGGGCAGGGCAGGTCCAGGGGCAAACCCCAATCCGCGATATGTTATTAAGCTTTACCGCTGGCGCCGAGGACCCAATCAGCGGGGGACGCCACAAAGTTCTTGGCTCAAAACACCTTGCGATTCCGCCGCAGACCTCAACCATCGCCAGTCATCTTCCCAAGGCCGTTGGGGCCGCTTATAGTGTTGGACTGATGCAGCGGTGCGTACCCATCGAACCAGAGTATGCGCAAGATGCAGTTGTTCTTTGCAGCTTCGGTGACGCGTCTCTGAACCATTCGACCGCGCAAGGGGCACTCAACACAGCCGGCTGGACCGCCTATCAAAACATACCGCTGCCATTGGTCTTTCTCTGCGAGGACAATGGCATCGGTATTTCAACTAAATCTCCCGGCGGCTGGGTTGCGGACAGTCTGCGCCATCGCCCCGGATTGCGCTATATGTCCTGTAATGGCCTGGACGTCGCAGAGACCTACAGGGTCGCAGCAGAGGCGGTCGACTGGGCGCGGCGCATGCGCAAACCAGTTGTGTTGCATATGTCGTGCGTGCGTCTTTATGGCCATGCCGGACCCGACGTAGAATCAACCTACCGCCCGGTGAGCGAAATAGAAGAGGCAGAGCGTAACGACCCGCTGATCCACACAGCAAGCCGGCTGATCCGATCGAGAGACATTACAGGCGACGACGTTCTCGTTATTTATCAATCTATTGCGGAACAGGTTGAACGTGAGTCAGAAGGAGTTATTCTCAGGCCGAAACTTCGTACTGCAGCCGACGTTATGTCCAGTATCATCCCACCCCCACGCATTTGTCCAAAACGCAACAGCCCGTCACCGGACGCGCGCGCCAAGGCCCTGGGCGCCGCCGATATGCGGGCTCTGGATGCACCCCAACCGATGGGAAAGCTGATCAATCTGGCGCTGGCGGATTTGATGTTGGCATATCCGGAAATCGTCATGGCGGGCGAAGATATTGGCCGCAAGGGTGGTGTTTACGGGGTTACAAAGGGTCTTCGAGCCAAGTTTGGTCCAGCCAGAATGATTGACACGCTGCTTGATGAGCAAAGTATTCTCGGGCTGAGCATCGGAATGGCACAAAACGGTTACCTGCCGATACCCGAGATTCAGTTCCTCGCTTATCTTCACAACGCAGAGGATCAGCTGCGCGGAGAGGCGGCGACGCTGCCATTTTTCTCAAACGGTCAGTTCAGTAACCCGATGGTGCTGCGGATCGCAGGTCTGGGGTATCAAAAGGGCTTTGGCGGACATTTTCACAACGACAATTCGCTTGCGGTGCTGCGGGATATTCCGGGTATCATCATCGGCGTTCCATCTAATGGCGCGGATGCCGTGCGCATGTACCGCGAGTCGGTTCGTCTCGCTCGGGAAGAGCAGCGCGTCGTCGTCATGGTAGATCCAATAGCGCTCTATCCTATGCGAGACCTGCACGAAGACGGAGACGCTGGCTGGATGTGTCGATACCCTGAAGCGGGCGACATCGCGCCATTAGGCGAAGTGGCAGTGTCAGGGCAGGGCACGGACGCTGCGATCATCACGTACGGCAACGGAGCATACCTTAGCCATCAGGCGCAACGTATTTTATTGGAAGAAAAAATTCAGGTTCGGATCATTGATTTGCGCTGGCTCGCGCCATTACCCGAAGCGGCGATTCTAGATGCAATACGAGACTGCAACTGCGTTCTGGTGGTCGACGAATGCCGTCGCACCGGATCGCAAAGCGAAGCAATTTGCACCATGCTGGGCGAATCTGGTACGAACTCATATTCCCGGCTGACCGCCGAAGACAGTTTTATCGCGACTGGGCCAGCCTACGGCGCAACACTTCCTTCGCGTGATGCAATCGTGCGCTCCATTAAAAAGATGGTTGCGGGGGCCCAATGAAGAGCTGCTGTAGTGGTCCCAGGCCGAGCAATACCATCCCGTTCAGAATGCGCCTGGCGGCATTCAATAAACGTATAATCAGTATTATGTAAAATAATGATATCTTGATTGTCAACCAAACAAAAAATAAGCCAATACAGATGATTGTGGTCTCGGGACGTTGAATTGCCAATGCCCCCTCGCGAATTGGCCTTAACCCACGAATTTGAATAATGACATGACGATTTTGTCTTAGGCCGCAACGTTTAACTGGCCGAAAAACCTGCAAGACTGGACAGCATAACCCCAGCGCGGCTAAGTACTAAGAAAATACGGAAAGCCAACGATGTCATCGCTCCTCATTCTGAACGGACCAAATCTCAATCTGCTGGGTACGCGTCAGCCCGAGGTTTATGGATCTACAACGTTGGCTGATATTGAGGTCATGTGCACCGATCATCTTTCAGGTACCAATCACCAGATTGCATTCGCACAATCCAATCACGAAGGTGCTTTGGTCGATCATATCCATGCCGCAATTGGAACCCACGATGGAATCATACTGAACGCTGGTGCCTATACGCATACCTCGATCGCCTTGATGGATGCGATCAGATCCGTCGCTTTGCCCGCAATTGAACTTCATTTGTCAAACGTGCACGCACGCGAACCCTATCGCCATAAATCCTATCTTGCGCCGGTTGCGTTGGGTCTGATCTGCGGATTTGGGGCCCATGGCTACATATTGGCAATCGATGCGATGCTTCAACATCTCAAGGCGCCAAGGTGATGCTACGTTCGTATTTGCATTACATCAGCAACACAAAGAGCCTTGAAGAACTGTGGACAGCGCATACCAGCAAGATGGCGGATTATGGGTTTGACCGGTTACTCTATGGATTTACCCGCTTTCGAACCAATACGTCATTGGGTGACCCCGAGGACTTTGTCATCCTGACCAATCATTCACATGCTTATACGGATGTCTTTCTGGGTGATGGCCTTTATTTTCACGCTCCAATGGTCCGGTGGGCACTAGAACACGAAGGGGCTGGCAGCTGGAAAATGCTGTCTGACATGATTGACACGCAAACGATGTCAGATGCCGAAAAAAAGGTTTTTGCCTTCAATCAGTCAATGGATGTGACAGCCGGTTATACCATTAGTTTCAAAGCGGTTTCGGCCCGTTCGAAAGGGGCAATTGCTTTGACAGCCACGCCAGGCATGAGCCAGGCTGACGCTGATGCCGTTTGGGAAGAACACGGGCGCGACATTCACTTGATGAACAACATTGCCCACCTCAAGATCCTCACCCTGCCCTATACGCCGCCAAACCGGTCACTCACAAATCGACAGCGTGAAGCCCTTGAATGGGTTGGCGACGGAAAAACAACACAAGACATTGCGCTTTTGATGGGGCTTACTTCCGCTACCGTGGAGAAACATTTGCGGCTCGCCCGCGAGTCGCTTTCGGTTGAAACGACCGCCCAAGCTGTGTTGAAAGCCGCATTTCACAATCAAATGTTTGTGCTAGAGGCTTGATTCATAAAACTTTTACGGAAAGGTAAGGAAACCCTTACTTTCTTAACGTTAGGTAAAGGCGCAAACTAAGCGTGTTCCGTGAGTGGTGGCTTTTTATGCCTCTGGGACATCGGTCAGGATCCCCGCAATTTCGGAGGCTCTCTTGACTGGCCGGTTTACCGGAAACCGATCTGTGTGTGTATTCTTCCACGCCCGGATCGGGCCTTGATACGCCTGTTTTGTCTCATCCCCAAGCAGACGGGCGATCAAAAACGGAAGCGGAACCATTTTCCCGGTGGCTCCGCTTCCAAATTTTTTCAATGCTTTACAAGGCGAACTTAATTCAGAGTTACGCCTGCGCGACTTTTGCTACTTCGGCGGCAAAGTCTTCTTTTTCGACTTCAATGCCTTCGCCCACTTCCAGTCGCACAAAGCCAGTGATGGTTGCGCCCGCGTCTTTGGCAGCCGCTTCAACCGTAAGATCAGGATTTACAACAAATGACTGACCCAGCAACGTAACTTCAGCCATATATTTTTTCATCCGCCCAATAATCATCTTTTCGATGACAGCTTCTGGCTTGCCACTTTCGCGGGCAATGTCCATCTGCACAGCCTTCTCTTTCTCAACAACAGCCGGGTCCAGATCAGCCTCGGATAGTGACGCCGGGTTTGCAGCGGCGATGTGCATGGCGACCTGTTTGCCAAATGCAGTATCGCCACCGGTCAGAGCGACCAGAACGCCAATCTTGCCCATGCCAGCAGTTGCGGCGTTATGTACGTATGAAACAACAGTATCGCCCTCGATCGCTGCCATTCTGCGCACTGACATATTTTCGCCGATGGTTGCGATTTTGTCTGTGACGGTTTCTTCTACGGATTTCCCACCGAGATCGGCCGACTTGAGTGCGTCCACGTCAGCAACGCCGACAGCGGCTTCTGCAATTGCGGCGACCATGCTTTGGAATTCAGCATTTTTGCCGACAAAGTCCGTTTCCGCGTTAACTTCAACTGCGACACCACGTCCACCGTCCACTTTAACAGCGACCAGACCTTCAGCGGCTGTGCGACCGGACTTCTTGGCAGCCTTGGCCAATCCCTTGGTGCGCAACCAATCTACCGCGGCGTCCATGTCACCATCGTTTTCGGTCAGTGCTTTCTTTGCGTCCATCATGCCCGCGCCGGTGCTGTCGCGCAGCGCTTTGACCATGCTTGCTGTGATTGCCATCTTGGCTCTCCTCAAAATCAAAATCGGGTTGGGGGCAGGTTCCCCTGCCCCACATATCAATGCCGTGCAACAGCTATGCGCTTAGGTTGCGGCAGGTGTTTCTTCTGCGGCGGCTTCAGCAGGAGCTTTTTCGGCGGCCGGTGCCTCTTCGACCGCTGGAGTTACTTCAGCCGCAGGTGTCGCTTCGGCAGCGATTGTTTCTTCAACGGTTTCTTCCATGGCACCCAGATCAACGCCCGCAGCGCCAAGTTGAGCTGACATGCCGTCAAGTGCCGCGCGCGCAGCCAGATCACAATAGAGCGCAATGGCGCGTGCCGCGTCGTCGTTGCCCGGGATAATGTAATCAACACCGTCAGGTGGGCAGTTAGAGTCAACCACGGCCACAACCGGAATGCCCAGTTTATTGGCTTCCGCAATTGCTAGCGCTTCTTTTTTCACATCGATCACAAAAATCAGATCCGGCGTGCCGCCCATTTCGCGGATACCGCCAAGTGAGGCCTGCAATTTGCCCTGATCGCGCTCCATGCCCAGACGTTCTTTCTTGGTCAGGCCGTCGGTGCCGCCTTCCATGGCTTCGTCGATATGCTTGAGGCGCTGGATTGATTTAGAGACGGTTTGCCAGTTGGTCAGCGTGCCGCCCAGCCAGCGGTGATTCATGTAATACTGTGCACATTTCTCTGCGGCTTCCGCGATTGGCGTTGCAGCCTGCCGCTTGGTGCCGACGAACAGCACGCGACCACCTTTGGCGACGGTGTCACGGATCGCTTGCAATGCCTGATCCAGCATTGGAACAGTTTGCGTCAAGTCCATGATGTGAATGCCATTGCGCGCGCCGAATATGAACGGACCCATACGGGGGTTCCAGCGTTGCGTCTGGTGGCCAAAGTGAACGCCTGCTTCAAGCAATTGGCGCATGGTGAACTCAGGAAGAGCCATGGTCGTATACCTTTCCGGTTTTATCCTCAGCGGGGGTTCAAAGCGAATGCTTCAACCGGCGGACCGACAGGGATGTCTCCCCTGACTGGCCCAAACCCCGCCTGCGGGTTTGAATGGCGCGCGTATAAGGCACGTTCGCAGAAGGCGCAAGTCCCGAATACCTTGACATTGTTGTTTGGCATTTCGCCCTATGGGCGAGGCTCAGAACATTCTGTGCCCTGCCCTCACCTCTTGTTCCAAACGAGCCGCAAGCGCCTTGCGGTTATCAAACGCACTGACCTTAAGAGGCAAATGGTAGATCACCTCAACCGAGCCCTGTGTGCGGGCTGCAAGCGTTTTGAGCAGATGCGGTCCAAATTCCATGTCCCCCCACCAGCCATAAAATCGCTCGTCCTCTCCGAACGGGGCACAATAATTAAGAGTCACGGGTTGAATGTAGAGCTGTGAACGAAGCTGCGGCGTGAGGAAAGCAGCAAACAACGAAGTTTTGAAGGGAAGAACGGTTAAGCCATCGGTTGATGTCCCCTCGGGAAAAAACAGCAACTTGTGGCCGCCCAGCAGCCTCTCTTCAAAAATTGCAGACTGCGCCCTTGCCTTTCTGGGGTCGCGTTCGATAAAAACCGTTCCGGTTGCGCGGGCCAACCAGCCGATACCGGGCCAGCCTGCAACTTCGGACTTGGACACAAAATATACCCGCTTTGCCGCGTTGAGCGAAAAAATATCCAGCCATGATGAATGATTGGCCACTACAGCCCCCGGTTGCGTCATTGGGGTGCCGCAAACCCGACGCCTGATTCCCAGAATGACAAAAGCGGCCCGGCAAACGGCTTGGGTGATGTATGGTGTCACAGGACGGCGTACGCCGCAAAGTGGACGCTCTGCCAGACGAACCAGCAGCAACACAAACAGGCCACCAAAAACCACAACTCCCAGCATTAGACCGCGCGACACGACGCGTATCCAGCCCATGGGCCCGACCGCGACCTTTTCTGGCTGCGACGCGCTATGCCAGGTTGGTTGCATCAAATCTGCGCCTTGCGGTAAAGCGCGGCCTGCTTCTGGTTCATTCGCGCAGTATCCATCACTAGGCATACATCTGTTGTGTTAAAGGCAAGGTCAACAAATGCCCCATCGCCCACATAACCGCCAAGGCGTAGATATGCCTTGATAAGGGCGGGCGTTTCGCGCGCTGCGCGGCGGCGATCCAGTTTTTCCGGCGGCACTATATCCATATTTGTGAAATGAGATTCGCGGGCCCGGACTCTTAGATCACGCGGCGCCAGATGTTTTTGATGTAGGAATGAAAGTGGGTGCGCCAGTGATTTCGGGTTGGTGCCATGAAAACTGGCTACACCAAACAAGATCTCGATATCGTTCTCTTTGATATATGAGGCCAAACCATTCCAAAGATGAAACATTGCCATGCCGCCGCGATAATCTTTGTGTAAACATGACCGCCCCAACTCTAACAATCTTCTGCCGCTTGCTTTCAGGACGTTCAAGTCATATTCGTCTTCTGAATAAAACTGCCCGGCCATTTTCGCCTGTTCAGCGTCAAGCAATCGATAAAGCCCAACAACATTTCCTTTTTTTTCGTCTATCAGTATCAGGTTATCAAAGAATGGGTCAAACCGGTCATGCTCCAATTGGTTGGTATGATCCACCAATTCACCATCCCCGCCCAATTCAGCGACAAACACGTCATAGCGCAAACGATGGGCCGCCCTCTTTTCCGCCTCGGTGGACGCCAATCGGATTGAAAAATGATGCGAATCTAGGTTGGGCATGACTGCAGACAAACTCTTATTCATTTATGCGTGACAACAAGACTTGAATAGCGAATGGCACAAACGAGACAATAACGCTAAATTGGCGAATTCTTTTGTAGAGTTCTCCCAGAGGTTGTGTTATTGCTGAACTTGGGGACGAACTAACCCTCAAAAACAGGTAATAATGTGACAAGATCACCTTGTATTACAACTTTGCCTTCCTCGCGGAAATTAACGGTTATCTTACTGCCAATTTTTGATTGCACCTGTCCTGTACCCCAGTCAGGGCGATCTGGATGCCGCACTAACATCCCCGGAGCAAAGATAGCATTCTTATCGTTCATCATTCAGACCTAAAAATGGGTAAACCTATGCAGCAAAGTAGTATCAATCTATCAGCATTAATAGGGTCGCGTATTTGCCATGACCTGATCAGCCCGATTGGCGCGATCAACAATGGGTTGGAGTTGCTTGGTATGACTGCAAAACAAGCGAGTCCGGAGATGGCGCTAATCTCTGAAAGTGTCGAAAACGCAACGGCCCGAATTCGGTTTTTCAGGGTAGCTTACGGGGCGACCGGTAACCAATTGATGGGCCGCCCTGAAGTTGTATCGGTTCTTAAGGATTTGGCGAAGGGCAGCCGTCTGACCTACGACTGGATACCTCAGGATCCCATGCCAAGAGCGCAGGTGCGGCTGGTGTTTCTGGGCTTGCAATGTGTTGAAACCGCGATGCCGTTTGGTGGAAACGTGACTATGCGAGTCGAAAACGATCGATGGCATCTGCAAGCCACCGCCGAAAAGCTCAATCTGGAAGAGGATCTGTGGAACAACATAGAGGGCGCGGCAAATAATGCGCCGGTGTCACCGGCACAGGTACAATTTGCCTTGCTACCGCTTTTGACTGCTGAAATGGGGCGGAAACTGAGCATCGAGGTTACCGAAACGACAATTGAGTTGCAGTTCTAATTCAACCTAACTGCGAACAGTTCCATCACCCGTTACCAGATATTTGAAGCTGGTGAGTTGCGACGCCCCCACGGGACCGCGCGCATGCATTTTTCCAGTGGCAATACCAATCTCTGCCCCCATACCAAACTCACCGCCATCGGCAAACTGAGTCGATGCGTTGTGCATCAGTATTGCGCTGTCGAGCCGTTCAAAAAACCGATCCCGTACTGACAGATCTTCAGTCAGTATGCAATCCGTGTGGTTTGATCCAAACTGCCGGATGTGGGCAATGGCGGCATCGACATCGGGTACAGTTTTTGCCGCAATGATCATGTCAAGATACTCCCTGCCCCAGTCTTCATCCGTCGCTTGCTGTGTGCCTTTGATCTGTCCAAGTTCGCCCTCTGCATGCACATTGACACCAGCCGAGATCAGTGCTGCGATAACCTCCTGCCCAAGACTGTCCGCAACGGCGTCATGAATCAGCAGACACTCCGCCGCACCACATATGCCCGTCCTGCGGGTTTTTGCGTTCAGCACGACATCCACAACTTTTTTGGGGTCGGCGTGTTCATCAATGTAGATGTGCACAATTCCTTCAAGATGTGCAAAAACCGGCACACGTGCCTCCCGCTGCACCAACCCGACAAGTCCCTTGCCGCCGCGGGGCACGATCACATCAATTGTATCGGTCATTCTGAGGAGTTCCGATACCGCTGCTCTGTCACGGGTTGGGACCAGTTGAACCGCGTCGACCGGCAGGTTGGCGTCCTGCAAACCCTTTGCCAGACAGGTGTGAATGGCCGCTGACGAATGAAAACTCTCAGATCCACATCGCAAAATGACCGCATTGCCAGATTTCAGGCACAGCGCCCCTGCGTCTGCCGTGACGTTTGGGCGGCTTTCGTAAATCACACCAATTACACCCAAGGGCGTGCGCACTCGTTTGATGTTTAAACCGCTCGCCATATTCCAGTCTGCCAGCACCTCACCGATCGGATCAGCCTGTTCGGCTACGGCGCGCAGTCCGTTGACGATACCCTGAATACGCTCTTCATTCAGCATCAGCCGGTCCAGCATTGCATCAGACAGTCCTTTTTCGCGGCCATACTCCATGTCTTTAAGGTTGGCTGCGATGATTTCTGTGTTTGAAATCCAGACGTTCTCGGCGGCACTGATCAACGCGGCGTGTTTGCGCTCAGCGCTGGCAAAGGCCAGGTCGGCTGCAGCTGATTTAGCAAGATGTCCGATCTCGGACATCATTGCCGGAATGCTCTGCATGTCTGTCATATCAGCCCCTTTTGAAATTCAAATTGCCATATCATCGCGATGGATCAAAGCAGAGCGTCCGGGATACCCCAACCTCTGCTCAATTTCGCTGCTGTGACAGCCAAGAATCGACTGAGTCTCAGATGAAGTATACCGGCTAAGACCCTGACCTAACTTATTATTGATAGCATCGATAATGGCAACAGGGTCGCCACGCCCAAAGCTGCCATTTACACCTGATACGCCGGCAGGAAGCAGACTGTTGCCACGCTTTAGCGCGCTTGCGGCCCCGGCATCGACGATAATCTCGCCCTTGGGTTTCATGGTTCCGATCCACCGTTTTCTCGCATCATGGGGGGCAAGCTTTGCAGTGAACCAGGTCGCAGCGGCCCCCGCATCCAGCGCGCGGAGTGGGTTCAGCGTGACGCCATGAGTGATTGCCATCGTGCATCCCCCCGCCATGGACACTTTCGCGGCCATCAGTTTTGTCTTCATTCCACCTTTTGACAGGCCTGACCCAGCGTCCCCCGCCATGGTCTCGATCTCCGGAGTAATTTCATCAATCGTATCATAGCGCGTCGCATTGGGATCATTAACGGGATTTGCAGAATAGAACCCATCAACATCCGATAAGAGGATCAGTAGGTCCGCCCCCACTGTCACCGCTACTTGCGCAGCTAAGCGGTCGTTGTCGCCGTATCGGATCTCATCCGTGGCAATCGTATCATTTTCATTAACAATCGGCACGACTTTAAGCCCGACCAATTGCTCTAATGTTGCCCGGCTATTGAGATAACGCCGCCGGTTGGCGCTGTCTTCCAACGTCACCAGGACCTGAGCCGTGGTGATATCATGTGGGGCCAGTGCCTCTTCGTAGGCGCGTGCAAGGCGAATTTGCCCGACTGCTGCTGCTGCTTGGGATTGTTCTAACGCAAGATCACTGGCGGGCAGTTTCAAAACGCCGCGCCCCAGCGCAATAGAACCAGAAGACACAAGGATTATATCGACCCCATTGCATTTCAACCAATTCACGTCATTGGCCAAGGCATGCAGCCAGTCCTGACGCAAATCGCCGCTGTCCCGATCGACAAGCAAGGCCGATCCGATTTTGACAACGACCCTTTTTGCTTGTGTCAGGGGTGCCACGTCACAGCCTCGTCCGCAGGTAGGCGTTGTCGCAACCGACCCTCTTCAATCTGAGAACGCACGGCACGCAGTACCTCGGTGACCCCTTCACGGCTAACACCAGACATCAAACGCACTGGTCCGCCACTGGCTTTCCTAAGAGATTCCAATGCTGTTACGCGTTCTTCTTCATCCAGAGCGTCGATCTTATTCAAAACAGTTACGCGGGGTTTGTCTGCCAGATGGCCGCCATAAGCCTCCAATTCCGCAACGATAGTTTCGTAATCTTCAACCACGTTTTCCGAGGTACCATCCACAAGGTGCAACAGCACCGAACAGCGTTCGACATGGCCCAAAAAACGGTCGCCAATGCCACGGCCTTCGTGTGCGCCGGCAATCAGTCCCGGAATATCGGCGATCACAAACTCAACATTATCAACGCCGACTACGCCCAGATTGGGGTGCAGCGTGGTGAACGGGTAATCCGCTATCTTGGGGCGTGCGTTTGATGTGGCTGCAAGGAATGTGGATTTACCGGCGTTCGGCATGCCCAACAACCCGGCATCGGCAATTAGCTTGAGTCGTAGCCACAGAGTGCGTTCTACTCCCTCTTGGCCCGGATTTGCACGGCGCGGCGCCTGATTGGTTGCCGATTTGAAATGCAAGTTACCAAAACCGCCGTTCCCGCCTCGCGCCAATAGGACCCGCTGGCCCAATTCGGTCATGTCAGCAATTACTGTTTCCTGATCTTCATCCAGTATTTCGGTCCCGACTGGGACACGCAGTACAATGTCATCGCCGGTTTTCCCCGTGCGTTGGCGCCCCATACCCGGCTGACCTGATTTTGCAAAAAAATGCTGCTGATACCGGAAATCGATCAGTGTATTTAGACCTTCCACGGCCTCGGCCCAGACCGAGCCGCCATTGCCGCCATCACCACCATCGGGTCCGCCATATTCAATATATTTCTCACGGCGGAAACTGACACAGCCCCCACCGCCGCCGCCTGAGCGTATGTAGACCTTTGTAAGGTCGAGAAATTTCACGGCGAATCCCCTTATTCATAGAGCTTGGCGGGTCCAGACCTGCCGGCGCCCCTCTGCATCTTGTCGCCCATGGCTAGCAACGCCCCGAAGTGCCACATCCCTGCCCCGAAAGACAAGAGAGGATTGAATACCGGACGTATCCTACAGTTTCAGGCTATACGTCCATGTCGGCACAGCTGCATCGCGCGCCACGCTAAAGGTTTCAGCGTCGCCAAGATATTCAAATCCGCAGTGGGTCAGCACCCGCGCTGAGGCCGGGTTGTCCTGAAAAACCGCCGCAAACATTGCTTGGTTATTCAACGGATTGGCCTGCACCAAGGCTTGTAGGGCATGGGAAGCAAGACCGGTATTCCAAAATGCTGGCGCAATCCAGTAGCTTACTTCGGATTGTTCGCGGTCAAGGCGCTGCAAGGAGATCAGCCCCATCAGATCGGGCCCACCCGATTTCGTTCCATCTATGGCCCAGACATCTTCTTCTCGTTCTTCGGACATGGCCCTCTGCACAAAGGCTTCAGACGCACCTGGCGGGAGCGGATGCGGAATCGATGTTGTCATACGCGCGACGCGGGCATCGCTGCCATAGAGTTCGATCAAACCAAGATCCGACTTGCGCAACGTGCGCAAATCAAACCGATCTGTCTCAACCATTGGCTGGATCAGGATGGGATCAAGTTTCATGTGTCTATTCCTCCTCCGAACAACACAAACAAGACACTTGCAGCGGTGAGGCCTGCCAATGTCCACATCAAGTAAGTTTCCGCTGCAGTTCCTGCAACGGTTGTCGCGATTTTGTCACCAGCGTAAGTCCACAGCGGGTGCAGGACGCATTGACAGCCCAGTAATACTGCGGCGACGATTGCAGTAGCGACCAAAGGCGGCGTATCTATGGCAACAAATCCGGTGAATGCCGCAATTGTCATACCCCATGCCTTGGGGTTCAGCGGATGTACGATCAGCCCTGCAACAAACCCCGGTGCGTAACCTGAATGCGAAGGATCTCCAAGGCGCAGGTTGGCAACTTTCCATGCCAACCACAGGATGTAGGCGGCCGAAACCCATTTGAGGATCTCAAACACCCAAGGTACCTGATCCGCTAACTGCATCAGTCCAAAACCAATTGGCCAGATGATCATCTGCTTGCCAAGGGCCACGCCCGCCACAAAAGGGAGCGCCGCGCGAAAACCAAAGCGCGCACCGGTTGCCATCAGCGCCATATTGGCCGGTCCCGGCGTGCCCACCTGCGAGGCGGCAAATACAACAAGGCTGGCGACGGCTACGCCCATATTTGGTTTTCCAATGTGGTTGGTCAAAATTAAAAAGGGGACCGGCGGTTTCGCCGATCCCCTGAAATGTCATTTCATTCCGGTGCGGCTTATTCAGCGGCCTCCGCCACCGGCAGGACCGAAATAAAGGTGCGGTTTTTGAGGCCCTTGTGGAAGGTGACAGCGCCATCTACCACGGCAAAGATTGTGTGATCCTTGCCCATGCCAACGCCCTCGCCCGGCCAGAACTTGGTGCCACGCTGACGTACAATGATGTTACCCGGAATAGCCGCCTGGCCACCATAGAGTTTCACACCAAGGCGGCGACCTGCTGAGTCGCGACCGTTACGGGATGAACCGCCTGCTTTTTTATGTGCCATTTGGTCTCTCCTTAGCCTTTAGCCAGTTCAGTGGCCTGAGCGATCCAACCTTCACGCTCGATCCGGCCCTTGAACGACAGTTGCTCGTCCATAGCAGCGACGTCGTCTTCTGTCCACGCAGCTATTTGTGCAAATGTGGTTACGCCTGCGGCGAGCAGCTTCTTCTCAAGCGCTGGACCCACACCAGACAGTTTTTTGAGATCATCAGCAGTCGCTGTTGTTTTTTCTGCCTTAGCGGCCTTTTTGGGCGCCGCGGCTTTCTCAGCAGCCTTCGCAGGTGCTTTTTTGGCCGGTTTCTTTGGCTCGGCGGCAGCAACTGCCGCGACTGAAACGGAACCTGAACCCAGCGCAGCTTTTACACCGGACTTGTCAGCACCCTTTGCCAGAATGTCGGTCACCCGGATCAACGTCAGCTTTTGGCGGTGACCTTTTGTGCGTTGCGAACCGTGCTTACGGCGACGTTTCACGAAATGGATCAGCTTTTCGCCTTTGACCTGTTCGACAACCTCTGCCTGAACACCGGCATCTGCCACAAGCGGTGCACCGACGACGGGCTTGTCGCCCCCCAGCATCAAGATTTCGTTGAATTGAATAGTTTCGCCAGCGTCTGCAGCCAGTTTCTCAACACGAAGCATATCGCCCGATTGAACTTTGTACTGCTTGCCACCGGTCTTGAGGACCGCGAACATGCGTCTTTCCTTCTCTTTTACCGCGTTCTGTGGTCCCCGACTGGGCGTTTTGGCCATCTGGCCACCTCGAACAGCGCGCCCGTTTGGGCGTCATTGATATAATCCGGATCAGGGAACCCCTGCCAAGATGGCGCTTATCGTGGCAATGCTGCGCCAAGTCAAGTGGAGAAAACCCGAGAATTCCAATGTCACTGGCTAAATGTCGTTGCCGGACATTTCCAGGGCAACTGCGCGCCCCAATCCATATGAAATATCCACATACAACCTATCAAAGCCAACAAAAAGCCCGGCGTTCAACGCCTTACCTGTTTCAGTGCGCGAAAACGTCAGATAGGCATTCAAATCCTCATCGCTCAACGGTTGATAGGCCATGATCAGAAACCCGAACAGCCATTCTGTTGTGTCCTCGCGAATTTCCGCTTCCTGACTCCAGACTTCTGCCGTGACTTCTTCTTCGCTCATCTCAAAGGCATCAC
Source organism: Paracoccaceae bacterium (assembly GCA_039969355.1). GTDB lineage: Bacteria > Pseudomonadota > Alphaproteobacteria > Rhodobacterales > Rhodobacteraceae > JL08. The sequence continues at coordinate 11,316 of JBDVOA010000031.1, read as the reverse complement.
CATCGACTAGACCACGATAGAATTGATAATTTGAAGTAAGCGCGCCCGAAACATTGCGCTCTATCAGATCGTTGACGTCGATGAACTCGGCGATTACGTCGAGTCGAGTGCTGTCGGTTTGCAGCGCTTCGCGGTAGTTCTGTCTGGCGACATCCTCGACAGTATCGTCCGACATCGCGGCCCGTGCAGCATTTTCCAAAGAGACAATGCGGGCGCCAGCGGTAGTCTGAAAAAATGCGATTGTGCCATCGATATCAGCGTCGGTCAGCGATTGTTCCAGACCGGCGCGCACGGTTTCCCGCATGCGGTCGATGTCATAAATTTGGTCGACTTGCGTGGTCCAGAACCCGCCGCCCTGTCCGTTCAGCATGTCGCTGTTCAGCTCATCAGCATAGTTTTGCCCTTCAACGCGCATGATTTGTACCAGATCAGGGATTGCCAGAGTGTCCAGCAGGACCGTCATGCGGGCCCCTGTCTGGGCATTCAGCGTGTGCGGCATAATAGCGGTGGATGATAAGCAAACCGCGAGCAAAAGCATAAATGCACGGCAGCAATTCATGTCCTAAAGTTCCTGACCGGGGTGTAGTTCGAGCATGCGTCCGGCCAACACTTCGAACCTGTTGGCCATGATTTCATATTGCACTGCATTCATGAGTTCATAAACCAATTGCATATCCGGATCTTCCAAAGCAGTTGCATAAGCATCGACCTCCTGATCGGAGAAATCACGATAAGTGAAGGCAGAACCTGACAAGGCAGATGTCTGCAATGCCAGGCGTAACGCGCCCTCCTGCTCTTGCATCATGGCGCGCAATTCATCACCGTCCATCCGCAATTCGACAATTCCTGCGGCGGCAGCGGCCATCAGAAAGCGGAACTGAACCTCCTGCAGTGCCCGCGCGCCGTTACCCGAGGCGTCTATGGCAGTATTCATACGCTTCAGGCTTTCTAACCGCTCGGAACCGGATTTGACTAGTTCCGAAACGATTGCTTCGCCCTGCTTTGTCTTGGCCACATCATCCTCAATCATGTGAGAAGTGTTTTCCGCCTCCACCAAGCGCTGTCCAAGGTCGGATGCGTAAAACGCGGCGCCATGCGCCAGCAATTCGTCGGTCAATGTCTGTTCAAGGATTTCAAGGCCCATGGTGTGCAAGAGTTCAGTATCAAAAACGTCATCGACCAGCCGGGTCCAGTCGGCGCCAAATTCATCCGCATCAATACCCAACATGTCTGGGGCTGACCCGGCCGTCAGCCGAATGCTGTCCAGCGCAACATCAAACCCTGTTACGTTCAGGAACGCCTCAACCTTGTCGCGCCCCGCCGCAGCGGCGGAAATCGTCATCAAAACCACGATCCCGGCGGCCAACAGTGCCGACTGAATATTCGAAGCAACACGCGCGCTCATAGGTAAATCCTGTTCTCTGCCATTCTTTGATATGAACCTAAGCCATTTACCAGCCCAGACAATGAAAATCACTGTGAATGACTCGGTTCGGGATTTGGCCCCTTGCCAGCCCAGTGCTGCCGGGCTAAACGCCCCATCCAAGACCCCCGCGGAGAGGTGCCGGAGTGGTCGAACGGGACGGTTTCGAAAACCGTTGAGCCTGCAAGGGTTCCCAGGGTTCGAATCCCTGTCTCTCCGCCAGAAACTCGCATTTATAGCTTATTTTGAGAGATTTGGTATCTCAGCCCATACTCAGGCCCATACTCAGGCCCATACTAGGGTCGATCTGTCCAACCCGCAACATCATCACTCTGTTGGACTTGCAACCAAATGCGTTAGCCTTCTAGTAATAACTGCATTTTTTAGGAGATGCCTTTTATGGATGAGGTGCAAGCCAAGTTGGCAAGGTTGTTTATGCCATATGCAATGGACAGGCTCGAAGCTGTTAAAAAGAACAATATCAAGTTTGCTCATTACACAAGTGCCTTTGCGGCAACTCAGATCATTGGAAAGAAAGAAGTTTGGTTGCGCAACCGGTCATTGCAAACCCGTTAAACGTCGGGTTTAGACAATCCTCGGACGTTTGCTTTGGGGCTACTACTAGCCAACCGCGTTGAATGCCAAGAAATGTTACACCGAACCCTAAGCACGTGGTTCATCGCGCACGTACTGCGTCAACGCTGAACACCATTTCAAGGTTTTTTTGTGAAGCAGGTGCTGTGATATGCAGAATGCAGTATGATCTGAATACTAGAAACTAAGGTGCCTCCAGGTGGTGCCCCATGACCGAGAAAGAAATGGCAGTCATTCACTCCACAGATCAAATTGGTGATCTTCGTTTCGATTTGCAGTCTCACGATCTGTTGGACGCGTCTGGCATTCGGGTCAAATTACGGAACAAGAGCTTGGAAGTTTTAGCCTGTCTTGCCAAAAGACGCGGCCAAGTTCTTACCAAGTCAGAAATAATCGAATCCGTTTGGCCGGATGTGACTGTGTCGGACGAGAGCCTGACACAATGTATTGCAGAAATCCGGCGTGCCATTCGGGACCGTGAACAGACCCTACTGACAACACATATTGGAAGGGGATACTGCCTTGAAGCAGACCAGCCATCCTTGCAACAGCGACACAATTGGAAAAAGGTCGCAGCGGTGGGCATGGCAATTGCTGCTGCTGTTGTCGTTGCAGTTTGGCTCATGTGGCCAATATCTCAGATAGGTGGACCTCCGAGGATTGCAGTGTTGGCATTTGATGATTTGAGCGCCAGTGAAGACAGCGGATATCTTGGAGATGGTGTCGCAGAAGGTCTCTTGACGGAGTTGTCTCGATATCGCGAACTCGCGATCATTGCCAGGAACTCCAGCTTCAGCTTCCGTGACAGCGGGCTTAGCATTTCGGAAATTGCCAACAAGCTGCGCGCCGACTACGTGATCGAAGGCAGCAAACAGAAGGCAGACAATCGACTCAAGGTCACAGTCCAGCTGATAAACGGAAACGATGGGACGCATGTCTGGGCCGAAGAATTTGAAGCAGATATTGGCGAACTGTTTGATGTCCAGAACCGGATCGTTCGCGAAGTCACTAACAAAATTGGACGCGAAGTCACCCGTAAGCCCCCATTAAGGGGTGGTCGCGAAGCAGTCGGCGCGCTTCATACTTACTTTAAAGGCATGCAGCATTTCCAGAAAGACACGATTGCTGAAACACTGGCGGCGCGTGAATTGTTCAACAATGCCGTCAAAAATGACCCGACGGCGCCTTACGGCTACATTGGCCTGACTTGGGTCCACTGGAGAGATCTGTGGTCAAATGAGGTTTATCCAGATTTGCCGAGGGATGAAAAACTAGCGCAAGCCGAGGCGCTTGCTGCCAAGGCTCTGACACTCGACCCAGAATATCACCTAGCCCACGTTGCGCGGGCCGACGTGCACGTCGCCGCAGGGGAACTGGAAGAAGCCGTTGTCCGATACTCTGTCGCGGGTGAATTGAATCCAAACGACGTTCTGGTCATGGTAGGCGCGACGGATCCATTGGTGTTTCTGGGCCAGGCTGAAGAGGCCATCGCGCTTCTGAAAAAAGCAATCGATCTCGATCCGGTTACGCCCGGCTGGTATTTCCATCAGCTCGGTTGGGCGCAGTGGAGTGCAGAGCAGTGTGATGATGGTCTTGAGACGATGATGCGGATGCCCAGCATGCCAAACAGCGCCCTCAGGGTTCTGGCGGCGCTTCAGGTTTGCAACGGAGATACAGTGGCTGCGAAAAAGACGATGCAACGGTTCAGGCAAGCAAACCCAGCACGGACGGTCAGCGAAGAGATTGAATTTTTTGGTCAGAGTTGGCGGGACCCCGCCATGATGGAGCGATGGGCTGAAGCTTTGCGCTTGGCTGGCATGCCCTCCGGTTAACGATCAGCTTTGCGCAACCAACGTGAAAGCGGAACATCCGCCGTGTATCATGCAAATTTCAGACTAATTTCACCCTGATTTCACGACACTCTTGATCCACGAACCTATTGGTTGCGGGTATCCGCAACCATGAGCGCGAACACGCTTCAGCATGGTCCAGCTTCTTTGCAAGTCGCGGAATCAGGAGATCCGCGGGGTGACTGTCATGGGTAAGTTTGGACAGAAAGTGATATATCTGGTGGCTGTCTTGTTCATGTTTTCTTTCATACCTGATGATGCCAAAGGTCAGTCAAAATCGCTGTCCGATGTTGTTGAAGCACTGGAGTCGTGGATTGACCGCGAGACAGATTTGCCGAGGCGTAAATACGCGCCGAACATAATATTTGCCGACAGTGAGTCCGCCGTAGACGCTAGTGAGCCAGCTATGGCCATAGGGCGCAATACTCGAGGGTTCTATGATCCAGACACTGCAAAGATCATTCTGGTAAGTCCATGGAGTGCCGAAAACCCGAACGACCAGTCTGTTCTTTTGCATGAGCTAGTACACCACCGGCAATCAGCAGCGATCTGGACGTGCCCAGGTGCAATGGAACATCCGGCATACAAGCTCCAGGAGAGGTGGCTGAATCAATTTAATCTAGCGCTGGATGTGAACTGGATCGCTATCGTTCTCGCGGCAAACTGTGCACCACGCGATTTCCACCCCGACTAACTTCGCTGCAAAGGTCCGCATTGGCCGACTTGAAACGTCCATGGCCCATCCTCCGCGCGCTGTGTCCAAAACAGGTTTGTCAGAAGTGTTCCGTTGTCATTGAAGGCCGTGCCGGTGATGGACAAAAGCACCGCTGTCGAACCCGAAGTTCTGCGGTGCTACGGTGCCGTACGCATGTCGATCCTCGATCTTGAACGTCAGGCTTTCGTTTTCGGTCGCCTTCCAATTACCGTAGAAGCGGAAGATCCCGCTTGAAGCCTCGCCTTCGCCCAAATCGGAATTTGACGTCTGACCGAGCGCCAAATAGTCAAAATTGAATCTGAAACCCTTTTCCGCCAACCTTTCTTTCCACTGGAAATAGCCGGGCGCGATGTTTACGGGAAAATATGATCGGAACAGCGGATCGGTGAGCCCATCGCCCGGTTGCAATTCAGCTTGAACCGAAGATGGTCCGCCGAGGCCTTGTGCAATGGCAGAGCCAGCTAGGCAGACCAAAAAAAGAAGCTGCGGAGAGTGCTTTGCTTAGCATGTGATCCCTATCGGATGGGCGCCAACACCGCGGCGCGTGTAGCCGCATCGACCGGCATTGACGGCGGGTTAGGCTGGAACGGGTTTTTTACGACCGGACTAAATTGCAGGGTGAATTTCCAATCGGATGCAAAATCATTGGGCGCGACTACATTCTTCTCAATGCCCGCATTCAGCTTGATGATCTGATTACCGATTGATGTAGTTTTGGCGACCTGAAGGCCGAATGGCACGGTCCAGTCGTTGTCGCTGTCCGCGTTCCAGTCGTAGGTGATCGTGGGGCCTGTCCCGATCTGCCAACCGTCCTTGAGACTGAAGAACAAGAAGTACTGCAAAGACGTGATCGACGCATCGTTACCGCTGCCGCCAATCTTTTCATTGTGAAACGGGAAGAGCCCCCAGATGCCCCAGTCTGTTGGTCTAACAGCCAGAAAGCTTGGGCCTAGCAACCAGTTTTCAGAGGATATGCCGCTCCCTGTTGGGATCGCGCCAACAACGCCCGCGCCGAACGTCCAGCCACTGTTGTTCCAGGAATACAGCAGATCATAAGGAATGTCCCCGAACTGGCTCAAATCCGAAAAGCCAGACGCCGAGGCAACGGGTTGATCCACGACATAGGAAAAGGCGGGTCGAAAGATAAGGTTGTTTCCGTTTTTCAATACGAAAGGAAATACAGGTTGGAAAATGGCTGTCAGGCTGTCCTGATCATCTGCACCCGGCAAGTCACCGTCAAAGGTTCGGTATTCGAGCTTAAAATTCAAGGTGGCATTAGCAGCACCGGGGTTGGACAGTTCCTTGGCCAGTTCATCAATATTCGGCCCAACCTGCGCATGTGCCGCGCTGGCGAGCCCGCAAGTCATCAAGAGAGCAATCAAATATCTCAATCGGTTGACAACTTTTGCTGGCCCGGCAGTTGACCGGACGCACGAAGACGTTCCGCAATTGATGCCGCCCACTCGTTCGTTTTTGGGATGCTTTCTGTCGAGCCTTTAAACAGCTCGGTCTTTGATACTTGAAGAACATAGCTGGCCCGCATTGGTACGTTGCCATCTACAATGCGGAACGAATGTTTTGTCTCTTCAACCGAAAGTATTCCGGTCAGGCGCACGGGTTCGTGCATCAATCGGGGGCGCCAATCGCTGCTGACGCGTGCACGGATCATCTGATTGGCATTGGGCGGCGGCATATGACTGCACATCCCACGTTCGGGAACTAGGTAGACTACCGTGGTTCCGTCATTGTCGGCTGGGGCTGCAATGGCAAACCCCGTCAGCGTCACGATCTGGCCATCAAGGTTCTGATTGGCCGCTGTTGCTGCTTTCTCCCGTCGCTCGGCTACGACCCACCTTTGTTCAATCAGCCAATCTACATCCACTCCACCGTCAAGAAGTTGACGTTCTGCAATATGTGCTTTCTGTTCCAGTTCTGTTTTTTGCTTTTCGGTCTGCCCACCCTGAACAAGGGCTTCTCGCGCAAGGACAATCGTCTTCAGACTCTCAATATCGTCATAAGACAAATCTCGATACGGATCGTCAAATACTTGGGCTGACTGATCGATTAGATCAGGCCATTCGACGATCTCGGAAGCTGAGGCCGCACTTCCAAGTGCCGCAAGGACTGCAAGTACTATCAGCGATTTCATTGCTGTTTCTCTTTTAATTTGTTTGGATTAGCGCGGGACGACGAGGTAAATCAAACGCCCCGCGCATCACTCAGTTCAGAGTGTTCTTGTAAATAACGCCATCCTTCATGATCAGATGGATGGTCTCGGGACTATCCGGTCGCGGATCAGCGCCGAACCATTGGTCACCGGTGCCGACAACCGAAAAGTCCTCAAGCGGATTGCCGTCAAGCAACAAGATATCGGCGTAAGCACCCTCTTCGATCACTCCGAGCTTGCCCTCAGGATATGGGTTCATAAAATCCCCGGTCATGGCCGCGATTTCGCCACCAACCGACGTCATCGCAACGAGTGACGTGTGCGCCCCGAAGAAATCATTTGCCAGTTTCTTCTCATAGGCAATCTGGATATTGCAGGCGTCGACGCCGCCAACACAGTCTGTGTGATGCCCGCGCTTTGCCGGGCATTTTCGCATATTATCGAGGTAGTCAGTAAATGCTGCGGTGGCCGATTTTGCTTTGCGCAAGCTTGCGGGGACAGAATTTACGGCTGGTATGTCCAGCAATCCGGGATCAAACGCAGTTAGATTTGTCGTGATGTAGGCGCCTTTTTCCTCCATCAGGGCAGAGATTTCGCAGTCGAATTGGAAGCCGTGCTCAATCGAGCGGACACCGGCATTCAGGGCGCTCAGGATCGCCTCCTTCCGATATGAATGTGCCATGACATAGCTGCCATACTCATTTGCAACCTGTACCACAGCTTCGAGTTCTGCTGGCGACCCCGCCAAGAGCTGCCACGGATCAAAGGCCGAAACGACGCCGCCCGACTGCATGAACTTGAGCTGGCTGGCTCCCATACGAAAATTATTGCGCCCGAACTTTTGAACATCAGCAACGTTGTCGACTTCCTGGGCCATGTTCAAACGGTTAAAGTTGGAGGTTGCGCCGACTGGTGCAGTGAAGTTCGCAAAGTCGGCATGCCCGCCCCGGCTGCCGAGAAACGCCGCTGATGGGTAGACGCGCGGCCCAATGATTGTTCCGGCGTTGATGGCCCGTTGCAGGCCACCGTTCTGGCCGCCAGCATCGCGAACAGTTGTAAATCCCTGCATCAGATACATTTCCGCCTGGGCTACACCCGAAATCGCTAGGTCTTCCCAGGTGCTATTCGCCTCCATCGACGGAATAGTCGGCCCGGGCAACATCAAGTGGACGTGGTTGTCGATAAATCCGGGTGTCAGAGTGCGACCACCGCCGTCGATGACCGTTGCAGCGCCTGCGTCAATGGCCTCTGTTGAAACCGTTTTGATCAGATTACCCTCAACCAGAACGTTGGCGTTCTCGATCCGGGCCTCATTTATGCCGTCAAAGACGTGCACATTCGTGAAGAGCGTTTGAACTGGTTCATCTTGTGCGTATCCCGCTGTAGCAAACGAGAAAAGTGCTACAGAAATCGCGAAGTGTTTCATGAGGTTTCCTTTAGTTTTGTGAGCAGCGCAGTACGAAGTATTAAACCCGTCCCGCCTCTTCATCTCGACCCATTGCTATGTTGGCGAGACATTCATTGGAAAGACGTGATCGATGGTTTCACCGGTCCTGGGCGATACATGATGTCATCCGTACTAACCAACGTGTTCTTAAAGGCTCTGCCGTCCTTCATAATCAACTGCAGTTTGCTCTCGTCCAAAATGAGGCGGATATCCTCCAACGGATTGCCATCCCACAATAGAATGTCGGCATAGCTGTCCGGCGTGATCGTGCCCAGAGCGTAGGTCGGATATGGGTCCAGTGGCCCGGACCATTTCAGGACTTTGCCCGCATTTCCAGTGTAATGTTTCAGGGCTTCGGCGGGCGAAAAACCAGCCTCCTCCACTTCGCAAACGATGTCTTCCTTTGCGATCTCCTGAAGACCCGGGCCAAACATGTCAGCTCCGCCGGTTATGAAAACGCCGTTCTCCCTCATCATCTTGGCAGCTTTGCGAGCCCCTTCGCCAACGGCAACACCTTTCAGCTTTTGCTCATGGGTAAAGAAATCGGGCATGGATTCATAGGATCCGAACGACTTAACACTCATATAGCACTGGAAACTCCAGACGATTTCTTCGCCTTTGTCCGCCATCTGCCTGACGATGTCTTCGCTCACCAGAAAACCGTGCTCAAAGCTTCGCACACCGGCGTCAAGCGCTTGCTGATAGGACCGGTCATGATAGGCGTGAATCGCCACATAGGTCCCGTAATTCTCGGCAATATCGACAGCCGCTTCCATTTCTTCCTTCGTGGCGCCGAGGATTTCCAGCGGGTCGAAGATGCTGGCAACACCGCCGCCGGCCATGATCTTGGTAAAGTGTGCGCCGTTGCGATAGTTGCGGCGCGACGCCTTGATCACGTCGTCCGGGCTGTCCACGATCATGGAATGCTGGATGATCGCGCCGTAATCGGTCACATCCAGATCGTTGCCGGCCCCCCAGTCACCATGACCGCCAGTGTGGCTCAGCACGGCACCCGACGTATAGATGCGGGGCGCGATGAGCAGACCGCGTTTAGAGGCCATGGCGATGCCGCGGGAGTTCCCGGCGATTTCGCGAACCGTCGTATACCCCTTCATAAGGAAATCATCACGAAGCCCTTGCGCCGCCATGGCGCCACCGCCCGGCCCGTCCCATTTGTCTGAATAGGTATTGGTGCCCTCGGGCGTAAAGAAGACGCTGTGCGTATGCATGTCGATCAGCCCGGGAGTCATCGTCTTGCCCGACGCGTCTACGACGAATGCGTCAGGCGCCTGAATCGCATCGGTCGAGACCTGTGTGATAACGTTGCCCTCAACCAGAACATTGGCGCCTTCTATCAAATCCGGGCTGAACCCATCAAAAACATTCGCATTTTCGAACAGGATTTGTACAGGTTTCTCCCCTTGCGCCACACCAACACTGGGCGCAAACGTCAGTACGAAGCTGGCAACTGCGCCAGCGAGAAAGTTGCAGTTTTTCATGTGATACTCCCTGTTCGTCTTTGGTCCCTCAGGACGGCTGCCTTATATAATCACAGAAATTTTAGAACCTCTGGTCATTTTCGGACAAGCGTTAAATTATATGACGTCAAATGATCGGTAATGGATAATTTTCATTGACCTACAGATATAACGGCTGCTGAGATTGTCCAATAAAGGAGATCCGCACCAAGTGACCGACTCGCTTCCATTGGTTCAATTGCAACTCATTGTGCCACTTTTGTCCGCTTTGAAAGTGCGGGGCATCGACCCAGAGATCGTCCTCGAAAGCGTCGGCCTGACGCTCTCTGCGGTGCAGCAGCCGGGATCAACGGTTCATGTGATGGTCATCCACCAGTTCCTTCAAACCTGTGCTGAAATAACCAATGACAAAACCTTCTGTGCCAAGGTCGGTGCCAGCCTCGATATAACTGGCTGGCCGATGATTCAAAAAGCGATATCCGACGCCAGAACTCTTGGCGAGTTTCTTACCATCTATGTCACGCTCTCCTCTCAGGTGGCATCATCCATTACAGCGTTCCTTGATATCAGAGGCGATGTGGCTGTGTTTGGGGAGCGCCGGAAGTTCAAGCCATTGATCATACCGGCACAAAACGATGGGTTTATGATCAGTCTGAAGCTTTCACTGATTGAAAGAGCCGTGGGAGAGCAGTTGGATGACACCCGAGTTTCGCTTGTTGTGAGCGACCCGAGAGTCTTACCGAAGACGAAGAAACGTCTTAAGGTGTTAAAAGGCGACGAAATGGGCTCAAAAATCCAGTTTCCGTCGGAGTGGTTGAATACCCCGCTCTCTGCACATGCGAACATCGAAAAATCGGCGACCAATCAGGCCGAGGTTTCTGATACCGGTTTCTTGACGAGCTTTCGTATGCTTTTGCACCAGCATGTTCCGATGGGCGGTATGAGCGCAGAAAATGCGGCTGGATTGGTTCATTTGAACACCAGAACGCTTTCCCGCCGACTTGCAAAATTTGGAACGACCACGGCAAAGGAAGTACTGGCAGCCAAAATTGAATATGCTCAAAACGTCTTGAAAAAATCAGATCGAAGTGCAGAGGACATCGCACATGATCTGGGATATTCGGACCCATCCAACTTTTCACGCGCATTTGTAAAAGCCGTTGGAAAATCGCCGTCCAAGTATCGCGCGCTGCATCGCAAGTCTAAAAGTGAATAACTGTACCAATACATTACTTCTGAATTGGCAAGCTCCTTTGCCCATGAGCTTTTTCGCGCGTCTTTAATTAAAACATATAACGTAACCCAGATTTCACGCGGCTCACCAGTTATGAAGCAGCGAACGTCCGCTTCAGATGATGGCGTTCATACAGGTCCAAAGCTTCTAATTTCCATTTTTAGAGGGCTGCTTAACGCAGCAAAGCCGTCATCTGATTAAGACAGTCGGATGACCGCCTTGAACCCACTTTGACCGATGCTGCATGATGGACGAATGGCGGATTCTTAGGTTGCCACGTAGCTTAGGGCAAGAAACGGCCGTTTTTGGCACTGAGGTTCTGTCACAGGGTTTTTGACCGTGATGCAGACAAGATCGTCCTTTTGCCGCCAGCGAGCTACGCCTCGTCCATACCAGGCAAACGCTCGC
>JBDVOA010000030.1:0-90000 GCA_039969355.1 Paracoccaceae bacterium | reverse complement strand
ATCTAAGTACCCGGAGGAAAGGACATCAACCGAGACTCCGCTAGTAGTGGCGAGCGAACGCGGACCAGGCCAGTGGCTATGAGATAAGAACCGGAACGCTCTGGAAAGTGCGGCCTTAGTGGGTGATAGCCCCTTACGGGTAGAAAATCTTATAGTCCTTGAGTAGGGCGGGACACGTGAAATCCTGTCTGAACATGGGGGGACCACCCTCCAAGCCTAAGTACTCCTTGTCGACCGATAGTGAACAAGTACCGTGAGGGAAAGGTGAAAAGCACCCCGACGAGGGGAGTGAAACAGATCCTGAAACCGGATGCCTACAAACAGTTGGAGCCCGAAAGGGTGACAGCGTACCTTTTGTATAATGGGTCAGCGACTTAATTTAGCGAGCAAGCTTAAGCCGATAGGTGTAGGCGTAGGGAAACCGAGTCTTAATAGGGCGTCTTAGTTCGTTGGATTAGACCCGAAACCGAGTGATCTAGCCATGAGCAGGTTGAAGGTGCGGTAACACGCACTGGAGGACCGAACCCACGTCTGTTGAAAAAGACGGGGATGACTTGTGGCTAGGGGTGAAAGGCCAATCAAACTCGGAAATAGCTGGTTCTCCGCGAAATCTATTTAGGTAGAGCGTCAGATGAATACTCTCGGGGGTAGAGCACTGGATGGGCTATGGGGGCTTACCGCCTTACTGATCCTAACCAAACTCCGAATACCGAGAAGTACTATCTGGCAGACACACAGTGGGTGCTAACGTCCATTGTGGAGAGGGAAACAACCCTGACCGCCAGTTAAGGTCCCTAAGTTATGGCTAAGTGGGAAAGGATGTAGAACTCCCAAAACAACCAGGATGTTGGCTTAGAAGCAGCCATCATTTAAAGAAAGCGTAACAGCTCACTGGTCTAAATAAGGGGTTCCGCGCCGAAAATGTACCGGGGCTCAAGCCATACACCGAAACTGCGGGTGCACGTAAGTGCGCGGTAGCGGAGCGTTCTGTAAGTCTGCGAAGGGTGACCCGCGAGGGCACCTGGAGATATCAGAAGTGCGAATGCTGACATGAGTAACGATAAAGGGTGTGAGAGACACCCTCGCCGAAAGTCCAAGGGTTCCTGCTCAACGCTAATCGGAGCAGGGTTAGTCGGCCCCTAAGGCGAGGCCGAAAGGCGTAGTCGATGGGAAACAGGTTAATATTCCTGTACTTGTGGGTAGTGACGGATGCCGTGTGTCGTATCTCCTTATTGGATTGGGGATGCGGCGAAGGTGTTCCAGGAAATAGCTCCCACGTATAAACCGTACCCGAAACCGACACAGGTGGACTGGTAGAGCATACCAAGGCGCTTGAGAGAACTGTGCTGAAGGAACTCGGCAAATTGCTCCCGTAAGTTCGCGAGAAGGGAGACCCATGCTTGGGCAACCAGGTGTGGGTGGCACAGACCAGGGGGTGGCGACTGTTTATCAAAAACACAGGGCTCTGCGAAGTCGCAAGACGACGTATAGGGTCTGACGCCTGCCCGGTGCCGGAAGGTTAAGAGGAGGTGTGCAAGCACCGAATTGAAGCCCCGGTAAACGGCGGCCGTAACTATAACGGTCCTAAGGTAGCGAAATTCCTTGTCGGGTAAGTTCCGACCTGCACGAATGGCGTAACGACTTCCCCGCTGTCTCCAGCACAGACTCAGTGAAATTGAATTCCCCGTGAAGATGCGGGGTTCCTGCGGTCAGACGGAAAGACCCCGTGCACCTTTACTACAGCTTCACACTGGTATTCGTCACGACATGTGTAGGATAGGTGGTAGACGTTGAAGCAGGAGCGCCAGCTCTTGTGGAGTCACCCTTGAAATACCACCCTTGTCGTTATGGATATCTAACCGCGGTACTACAATATCCGGGACCGTGTGTGGCGGGTAGTTTGACTGGGGCGGGCGCCTCCCAAATGGTAACGGAGGCGCGCGAAGGTGGGCTCAGAGCGGTCGGAAATCGCTCGTTGAGTGCAATGGCATAAGCCTGCCTGACTGCGAGACTGACAAGTCGAGCAGAGACGAAAGTCGGCCATAGTGATCCGGTGGTCCCTCGTGGAAGGGCCATCGCTCAACGGATAAAAGGTACGCCGGGGATAACAGGCTGATGATGCCCAAGAGTCCATATCGACGGCATTGTTTGGCACCTCGATGTCGACTCATCACATCCTGGGGCTGGAGCAGGTCCCAAGGGTTTGGCTGTTCGCCAATTAAAGTGGTACGTGAGTTGGGTTCAGAACGTCGCGAGACAGTTCGGTCCCTATCTGCCGTGGGCGTAGGAATATTGATGGGATCTGCCCCTAGTACGAGAGGACCGGGGTGGACGTATCTCTGGTGGACCTGTTGTTGCGCCAGCAGCATAGCAGGGTAGCTATATACGGAATAGATAACCGCTGAAGGCATCTAAGCGGGAAACTAACCCAAAGACGAGTATTCCCTGAGAGCCGTGGAAGACTACCACGTTGATAGGCTGGGTGTGGAAGTGCAGTAATGTGCGAAGCTTACCAGTACTAATAGCTCGATTGGCTTGATTGTTCTCATTGCTTGTGTCCATTTTAGTGATTTAAAGCGTGCGCGACGTCTATGACGACACGTATGCTTTAAATTATGAAAACAAACACATTAGCAGTAACGCCGAAAACACTGAAATATCAGTGATACCAGTTTAATGTCGCACGTTGAGCCCAAAGGGCGAAGCGCAAGACTTAAACCATAAAAAAATAACGACCAGTTTCTTAACATTATATGCTTTTTGCCGACCTGGTGGTCATGGCAAGGTGGCTGCACCCGTTCCCATTCCGAACACGGCCGTGAAACGCCTTAGCGCCGATGGTACTTTGTCTTAAGGCACGGGAGAGTAGGTCGCTGCCAGGTCTGCAAAACGCATATAATATTCTCAAAAATATCAAAAATTACTCAATCCAAAGAATATAAGACAATCTTGTCCCAAAACTTTGGTGCGAGACGAAAAACACATCTATATAGTAGATGTGGCGCTAGGTATTCTTGCACAACTCGACATCTGCTAACGCAAATTGTCTGTTTGTGCGACGCGTGTTTGCAAATGCAAACATAGCTGGCGATAATATGTCTCTCGTTATCTTTGCTACGCAAAGTTAACTGGCGACGCAGCGTCAAAAGGTAAAGCTTTTAACGCGGGATGGAGCAGCCCGGTAGCTCGTCAGGCTCATAACCTGAAGGTCGTAGGTTCAAATCCTACTCCCGCAACCAACGATCCTTGCGATAGCAAGTTGTCTAGCGCCTCGGCCTCCGAAAGGAAGTCGGGGTTTTTCTTTCCTGCCGCAAACCGCAGGATTGCGCCTAGATCGCCGCGCAAGATGATCGCCAATTCTCCGTTGTCAGGCATGAGCGTTACTTGCTCGATCAGCGACCGCAGAACCTCGACCGCTGGTCCGCGGTCCTCATCGCGCTGCAGGTTCTCGCACAGCTTGCCAACCCGATCCTGATAGACATGCGCCATGTTCGGATGCAGCAAGGGCGGTGGTTCATCGGCATTCGCCAGCAGCTCGGCCAGTTCGACCTTGCGTGCTTCCAGCTTCTCGGCCTTGTCCTTCAGCTTCTCAGGTGGGAAGCCTCGAAGGATGGCGTCGACCATCTTGTCCAGCTCGCGATCAGCCCGTTCAAACTCCTTTTGCCATCCAACCAAATCCGCGCCGCGCTCGATCCTAAGACGGTTCACCTCGCGCGTGAATTCCGCGCAAAACTCCTTGAAGAGCTCCGGCACCATTAGATGATTGCGCAATCCGTTCAGTATCGAAGCTTCCAAAGCATCACGCCGGATATTCATCCGATTGCTGCATGTCCCTTTGTTCCGGGCCGTCGAACAACCCAGCAGGTCTTTTGAGATCAGCGAATAGCCACCGCCACAGCATCCGCATTTGATGAGGCCCCCCAACAGGTGCTTGGGCCGCCTGCGATCATTCATTGGATTGCCGCTGTCCCCGGTTGTATCGAACGCCAGGCTGGCTTGTCGCGCCTTGACGTCATCCCATATCGACTGATCGACAATCCGCAGGTCAGGCACTTCGTGCACAACCCATTCGCTTTCCGGGTTCGGGCGAGACACTCGCCTGCCGGTGTCAGGATCCTTCATGTAGCGCAGCCGGTTCCAGACCAGCCGCCCGATGTAGAGTTCGTTGTTGAGAATACCTGTGCCGCGCTTGGGGTTGCCGTGGATCGTCGAAGGCCCCCATTCCTTGCCCTGCGGGCCTGCAATGTCTTCCTCGTTCAAGGTCATTGCAATGGTGCGCGACGATTGCCCAGCAAGGTAGTCGCGGAAGATCCGCCGCACGACAGCCGCTTCGATCGGATTGATCTCGCGTTCCCCTCGGTCATCCGGGTCCGCGGTCCGAACCACGTCATAGCCAAAGCAGAGACCGCCGCCGGACCTCCCCATTTCCACCCGACCGCGCAGGCCGCGCCGGGTCTTGTCCGCGAGGTCCTTCAGAAAGAGCGCGCCCATCGTCCCTTTCAGGCCGATATGCAGTTCGCTGACCTCGCCTTCAGACAGTGTCACGATGCTCACATCCGCGAAACGCATCCGTTTGTAGAGCCCGGCGATATCTTCTTGGTCACGCGAAAGCCGATCTAGCGATTCCGTGAGGATTACGTCGAAACGTCGCTTGAGTCCGTCGGCGATCAGTTCCTGAACGCCTGGACGGAGGAGCGAGGCACCGGAGATCGCGCGATCCGTATAGCTGTCGATAATCGTCCAGCCTTCGCGTTCCGCACGCGCACGACAGATGCGCAGCTGATCCTCAATGGACGCATCGCGTTGATTGTCCGATGAATACCGTGCGTAAAGTGCTGCTTTCATATGCTCACCTCCCTAATCGCGGGGGCGAGTCTGTCCATGACGCGCGGTTTCCGCTTCGACAAAATTTCTTGCAGCTTGCCGTGCCAGCAGGCGAACCAAGTTGACCAGACGCGGGTCATCGCTTGCACGTCCCACGCGCCCGACATCACGATCTGCATTTTCGGCCCTAATTGAGCAACGCCCCGTCGAGGTATCGCGTGCCGTCTGGCCGCCGTGCTTTCTTTGATCGGTGGGTTCCATAGGGCCAAGCATGACAGACGGTCGCTGACCTTCAAGAAAAAACCATGTGGGAAAACAGCGAGTTGCCGCATGCGCTGGCGTGCTTTGGCGTAGGCTGTCGCAGTATGGGAAAGCTTGGCGTCGCACATATAGGCACCGTAAAGGCCGTAGTTCGAATGCGTGTCAGTCCGAATTCTGTCCATGGCGAGGTCCTCGGCGGACGAATTGCCAGCGCAATCGCCCCATTCATAAAGAATGCCACAACCCGCCCGAATCGCAAAACGGCATTGAATTGGGGTTGCGAGATTTCGCCGTTTGCACGCGCGGCTACTCCGGCGGGAGAGTGAGAGATGGGTTTGGGGAGCCGTGACGGGCTAGGGCTGGAGGAGTGGCCTCCGGCGCCTGTCGTGGAGGTTTTCCCATGATTCAGGAACAGAATTTCAATGCGCGCCCCGATGCGAGCGGCGGCTACAAGGTGGATGTGTCTCGCGGCTCGAACGTGGACCGCGTGTCGTCCGAATGGTTTTCGCGGCCCGACGATGAGCGCTACCTGTCACTCGACGACCTTTTCGCCTCAGTCAAAGGTCGCGCAGAGCGCAGTCGGACGCGCACGGTGGAGAGCGCTGCGATCCGGGTCGAGGCGCATCGCGACAATCCTGAGAAGTTGGGGCTGGTCTTGCCCGGAGCAGATGAGCCGATTGCGCCAACGCATTGGAGCTTTGGTCAACTGTCCAGCCTCGTCGGCGCGCCTGCCGCCTATTTGCGCCAGTTGCCCGCACCACTCGCAGGCATCAACTTACAATACGGCCTGACCAACCACCGCGCCGAACAAATCAAGACGCTGGAAACCGGCGACGGGCGCACCGAACTGCGTGCCGTGACCGGGCCCGACTATGGCCGCATCTACGATCACGAGCTGGTCTCTGCCGTCCAGCGTATCGCGGGCAATGGCACTGGCGACACGCGTTGGAAGGTGCCCGGCGTACTTGACTGGTCGACCGGCATCTACAATCCCCGGGTCGATATCACCAAAGACACCACCACACTTTATGCTTCAGACCGCGACGTCTTCCTCTTTCTGGTCGATGATCTGAACCCCATTGAGGCGGGGCTGCTGCCTGACGGCTCGCCAGACCTCTATTTCCGAGGGTTCTATTGCTGGAATTCGGAGGTCGGAGCCAAAACCCTCGGCATCGCCAGCTTCTACCTGCGCGCGGTCTGCCAGAACCGCAATCTCTGGGGCGTGGAGGATTTTCAAGAGATCAAGATCCGCCACTCCAAATATGCCGCGTCCCGCTTCGCGCATGAGGCGGCCCCAGCGCTCACCCGCTTTGCCGAGTCTTCGCCAGCCCCATTCATCGACGGCATCCGGGCATCACGCGAGAAGATCGTCGCGCGGACAGACGAGGATCGTCAGGACTTCCTCCGCAAGCGCGGGTTCTCGAAGGCGGAATCGGGGCACATCGTCGAGACGGTGTTGGCCGAGGAAGGCCGCCCGCCCGAAAGCGTCTTCGACTTCGTGCAGGGTATCACCGCGGTAGCTCGGTCGAAGCAGCAGCAAGATGCGCGGTTGGTGATGGAGGGGAAGGCGAAGGCGCTGTTGGAGAAGGCCCGCTAGGGATAGAGCCTGCGCGCGTCTTCTTTTCCAACTCGCGCGCAGCCGACCGTTTTAAGATCCATCAAAGCCAATAGTTCGGGACTGCTCGCCTTGCTGGCACACCCCGCCTTTCAATTTTGGCAATCGACATGGCAATGGATTTCGCCGTCCCGTCCTGCTTTTTCCCAAGGGTGCTCATTTTTCTAGCGCCTCCTAAGACAGCAATTCCGAGGCTAGTTGTTCCGGCCGCCGCCAGTGGCCCACCCAAGTGCGCCCCTAGTGCTGCCAGACCGATAGTAGACGCCGCTTCAAATGCGAAAAGAGTACCCGCAGTGAAACGGTCGCGGCCAATTTGTTTCTTGATACTGGTTAGCTCATCGTCGATGCTATTTCGTGCGTCTTCTAGGCGTTCGAGAAGGGTCTCTTGATCTTTCATCTCTAAGTCCAAATTCTGTTCTCTAGAGATGTCTTCAAGATATCGCCAGACCAACCGCCGAACACCCTCATACTCCTGACGGATCGAAAAGAAGTCATGAATATTGCTGCTTCTGATATTGTTTGGAACAAACAAATCCATAGAGCTCTGCAGGAGCTTAAACCGATCTGCGCGATGTGTCTGATCACCATCGAAGAGGTGATTTACATAGTTGATGCCGCCAAACGTTATGCTTGGGAGACCATCAACGATTGACGCCTCCCGTGCCATTCTTGCCAGCACGAAATCCGCCAGAACAGGATGACACAAAACACCGTTGTGCTCGATTACGTCACCGGTTTCTGGGTTTCTAAAATGCCCTACGCGCAAGGCCATTCCGTCAGTGAAGAAAATGTCGCGGAAATTCGGCGGGAATTTTTCCTCGGCAACATACTTCCAGCCCTTTTGCGACCAACGCACAGCTATCTCATCGTCTTGACCAGGACTTACGTGGCCGTACTGGTCGAAGTGAATTGGGGTCAGGTCTCCCTCTTGTTCAGTTTCTTCAACCAGCTTGGCAATAAGGTTCTCTGTCGCCTGCGCTACCCCATCTTTGTCCATCCACCCTGAGTAACGGTATGTAGGATCTTTCATTTCGATCAAGCTGTCGTCTTGCGAAAGAACCTCGTCGATACGTTGGCGACGCTTTACCCCGAATTGATCAACATTCGGAACAATCAGAGAAACTTTGTCACTGAATAGAAGTAGCGAACGCAGCCTTTCTTGGCTTGGTGTGTAATGCGGATAATAAAGCATGGTTTCAATTCCTGAAATTGCGCAGGCGGGCCAAGAGCGCGCCGTTTCTAGCTCCACTCTAAGGCGATTTCTTTTCAGCGGAAACACTGCAATCCTGTCCGGGGCCGCCTAAGAGTGAGAGGTGGGCCGGGTTTTCCGTGACGGGTTTGGAGGTCGGGAGAGTGGCTCCCGGCTGGCCCGTCGCGGAGATATCCCGATGACCAAGCAACAGAAAATCACCCTCAGCGCCTCCCGCGACATCCCCTTCAACAAGCTGATGCTCAGCCAGTCGAACGTGCGCCACGTCAAGGCGGGCGTGTCGATCGAGGAACTGGCCGAAGACATCGCGCGGCGGACGCTGCTGGCATCGATCACGGTTCGGCCCGTGCTGGACGACAACGGTGCCGAGACCGGGATGTTCACGATCCCGGCCGGGGGACGGCGGTTCCGGGCGCTGGAACTGCTCGTGAAGCAGAAGCGCTTGAACAAGACCGCCCTCGTGCCCTGCGTCGTGCGCATGGACGGCCTCGCGGAAGAAGACAGCCTGGCCGAGAACATCCAGCGTGCGCCGCTACATCCGCTGGATCAGTTCCGCGCCTTTCATGCGATGCGCGAGAAGGGCCGCACCGAGGAAGAGATTGCAGCCGCGTTCTTTGTCTCGGCCAGCGTGGTCAAGCAGCGGCTGAAGCTCGCCGCCGTCGCACCCGCGTTGCATGACGTCTACGCCGACGAAGAAATGACGCTCGACCAGCTGATGGCCTTCACGGTCAATCCCGATCACGCGCGGCAGGAGCAGGTTTGGGAGGCGCTGCAGCGGCATTATTCCAAGCAGCCCTACGAGATCCGCCGGATGCTGACGGAAGGCGCCGTGCGGGCCTCGGACAAGCGGGCGCAGTTCGTTGGGCTCGACAATTACGTCGAGGCAGGGGGCGACATCCTGCGCGACCTGTTCCAGCAGGACGACGGCGGCTGGCTGCAGGACGCCAGCCTGCTCGACGTCATGGTGACCGAGAAGCTGGCAGATGAGGCCGAAGTGATCCAGGCCGAGGGCTGGAAGTGGGTCGAGGTCGACACCGACTTTCCCTATGGGCACACCTTTGGCATGCGGCGCATTCATGGCGAGGCAGAACCGATGAGCGACGCTGAGGCCGCCGACTATCAGGCGCTGAAGGCCGAATACGACGCGCTCGAAGCGGAACATGCCGAAGCGGATGAATTGCCCGAGGACGTCGAAGCACGCCTCGGCGAGATCGAAACGGCGATGGAAGCGCTGCAGGACCGCCCGATCCGGTTCGAGGCGGAAGACCTGGCTTTGGCAGGTGCCTTTGTCAGTATCGACAGCTCTGGCCGGCTTCGCGTTGAGCGCGGCCATGTACGCGCTGAGGACGAACCAGTCGAGGAACAGGACGAGTCCGCTGATGTCGATGCTGAAGCGCCGATTGTCGAACATGCGGATGACTTTGTCTCACCCGCCACCGAAGACGAGGAGGAAGAAGACGGCCTCAAGCCGCTCTCCGACCGTCTCGTCATGGAACTGACGGCCCATCGCACGGTGGCGCTCCGCAATGCACTCGCGCAGGAACCGCAGGTCGCTTACCTCGCGGCGCTCCATGCGATGACGCTTCGGCTGTTCTACCACTACGGCCTCGACAGCTGCGTCGAGATCGAACCGCGCAACGCGGCCTTCGGGTCGCAGGTGCCGGGCCTTGGCGACACGGCCTATGCGCAGGCCATCGACCAACGGCACGAGACCTGGGCGCGTAACCTGCCCAAAGCGTCGGAAGACCTTTGGGAGACCCTGACCGAGTTCGACAGCTGCAGCCGCGAGGCGCTGTTCGCCCATTGCGTGGCGATGAGCGTGAATGCCGTCCACGATCCCTACCAGCGCCGCCCCCGTGCGATCGCGCATGCGGATGTACTGGCTGGGACCGTCGGGCTCAACATGGCCAAGGCAGGCTGGGTGATAACCGGCGATAGCTATCTCGGTCGCGTGACCAAGGCCCGCATTCTTGAAGCCGTTCACGAGGCGAAGGGCGAGGACGCCGCCGACCGCATCTCAGGCCTCAAGAAACCGGAGATGGTCACTGCCGCAGAGGACCTGCTTGCGGGCACCGGCTGGTTGCCAGAACCACTGCGCACGCCGCCTCTGCCCGAGGAGGATGTCCCGGCGTTCGAACTGGTCGACAACCTCGATGAACCGACTTCGGATGATGATACTGACGCAGGCGAAGGGCAAAGGGCGGAAGACGGCGGCGAACCGGCTATCGGAGATTTCGATGTGTCAGGCGAAGATGATCCCGTCGCTGCGGACGCCTTCGCCAAGACAGCCGCCGAGTGACATTCGAGCAGGTCGAGGCCCATCCAAGAGGTCTGGCCACAGGGGTCCGCCAGCAATGGCGGGCCCCTTCTTTTGTCTATTGCTGAAGGAGGTCCATATGCACAGCCCCGCCGCAGAACTGTCCCGTCGCCTTGCCGAGAACGCCGAGGCCGTGTGCCGCCATTACCTTTCAAACGGCAGGAGGCAGGGGCACTACTGGATTGTCGGTGATGTTCAGAATGCTCCAGGGCGGTCCATGTATGTCCTTCTTTCCGGACCTGCGAATGGCAAAGGAGCTGCAGGCAAGTGGACCGATGCGCAATCCGGCCTGCACGGGGATCTGCTGGACATCATCCGCGAAAGCTGCGGCTTGTACGACTTCAAGGATGTCGCTGCAGAAGCGCGGCGGTTTTTGAGCCTGCCACCACCGGAGCCGTCATTGCCGACTGCAGCCCGATTGCAGACACCGGTGCCCGTCGGATCAACGGAAGCTGCACGACGCTTGTTCGCGATGGGCAGTCCGATCTGCGGCACTCCAGCCGAGTCCTATCTGCGTAGCCGCAGGATCAGTCTGTTCAATCCGGTGCCGAACTTGCGGTTCCATCCAACGTGCTACTATCGGTGCGAGAACGGTGGGCCAGCGCTCCGGCTTCCGGCGATGCTCGCTGCGATCACCGATCTGGACGGCCATCAGACCGCGACACATCGCACATGGCTGCGACCGGATGGGACCGACAAGGCGGATGTCGAGACACCGAGGCGGGCTATGGGCGCGCTACTCGGCCACGGGGTGCGGTTCGGCTCGGTTGATGATGTCCTCGTCGCGGGCGAGGGCATCGAAACCGTTCTGTCCGTTCACTCGGCCCTGCCTGCAATGGCCACACTCGCGGGGCTGTCGGCGGCGCACCTCGCTGCCATCCAGTTCCCCGAAGGCCTCAGGCGGCTCTATGTTCTGCGAGATCGCGATCCGGCCGGTGCGGCTGCGAGGGACACGCTATGCTCTCGCGCAGAAGACGCCGGGATCGAAGCGCTGACACTCACCCCGCGGCTGGGTGACTTCAACGATGATCTGCGACGCTACGGCGTGGCCGCCCTGCAAGACCGTTTACGGCTTCATCTGCATCCCGAGGACGCTGCACGTTTTCTGGCGGTCAGAGGAAGAACGGGTCGGTAATCGCTGTACGGCTCATCGCATGACCTTTCGTGCTCGTTCCCTGCGGCTCCTTCCTCGTGGAATGGCCGGCGCGCACGGCCTTCTCAGAGGGCAGGGGACCCACAAACGGGACGGTCCGGCAATGGCCGCGCTCCGGTTATTTTCCGCCGCGCCCCGATGGGGCGCTTTGCATCGCGAAACAAAATAGCCGGGCTTGGCCATCAAGGCCCTCGCAAAGAGCTCTGGCTGCCCGCCCCTCCCGCCCGTGGGCGCGTTCCTGCCACGAAGGCCGCGTGTGTCGCGCGGCTCACCCGAGAAAGGAGCCCCGAGATGACCTTAGAGCACGAAAGCGCAGCCGTTGAGCCGCATCACAGTTCTTCACCAACCGACCACGTCCTCACCGAACTCCAGCTTTATGGCTGGCGTCCATATGAGGATGAACCCGATCCCCGCCCGCTGCCTGAGGGCAACCAGGTCGCCGCCGCCGTCACAGATATCGTCGATGCCTTGGTCGCCACGCTGGGCGATACCCGACTTGAACCCGAACTCGACGAACTGCTTTGGGGCACGGTCAACCTGTTCCATCGCGCGCTGGCCCGAACCGAGCGGCAACTCGACGACAACGAGCAGGCGCAGCCCCGCCTGCAGCGGGAACAGGACGGTTCCGAGGTGAAGTCCCTCGAACTCGAGCGCCTTTTGGCCGAGGGGCAAAGCATGCTCGAACGCCGCGCAGCACTGGAGCTTTTCCGCGACCTCGCAGCCGAAGGTTTCGAGCATCACCTCGCCAAGCCCTGGCATCCCCGGAGCGGCTCGCGCGTCAGCCATCGCAACCTGACTGCGGCGATGATCGACAGCCGGGATTTCCTTGCCGCGCGCCGCCGGGCCGAGGCGCAGCTGCTTCTGCCCGAGGGGCCCAAGGTGGCCGTCACAGGCGGTGCTGACTTCAACGATCACCATCTGATCTGGGCACGCCTCGACCGGGTCCATGCCAAGCACCCGGACATGGTGCTGTTGCATGGCGGCTCGCCCAAGGGCACAGAACTCATTGCCTCACGCTGGGCTGATCACCGAAAGGTGCCGCAGGTCGCCTTTCGCCCCGACTGGGCGAAACATGGCCGCTCAGCCCCGTTCAAGCGCAATGACGCGATGCTGGATGTTCTACCGATTGGTGTCCTGGTCTTCCCCGGCACTGGCATTCAGGAAAACCTCGCCGACAAATCCCGCAAGTTGGGCATCCCCGTCCTGAAACATGAGGGCGGCGCGTGAGCGCCGCCTGAACCCACTGTAGACGTCTCAACTGAAAAACTGCCGCAACGTCCAAAAGCGTCGGTATGATGAGGCTTCGCCGACGCAGCGCAAGCAGTCCAAGAGACCGCTACGTACCGTCCTTTGGCAATTCCGCATGCGTTACAAGACCTTGGAAATTGACCTCCACGACGCGGTTGACCATCCAATCCTGCGGTGTCTCTGGCGGTGCTTCTTCATTGATCAACGCGAGTGCGGCCTCGATGGACAGGATCTGACGCGCCTTTGAGACCGATGGAATTATGATCAGACCCGGATGCATTTGGTCTGGTTTTCCGCAGAGCTTCCGAAAATCCTTGCCGTTTACAGTGATCAGCGTGTGATCGAACGCGATGCAATAGGCCAACACATCCTTGTCCGTCGCACCCGACATGTTGATATCGCGCGTGTGACAGGTCGCATGGGCGGTCGTATCGCGAAAATGAACCGCTGCACCTGGAGAGACACATTCGTCGAAGAAAAGGTTCATGCGAGAACTACGCGGCCGCCTCCCAGGGACGGCCAGCCGCCACGGGGCGTCCGCGTTCCGGATGGGTGCGCGCGTAGATGTCGGCCGCGACGAAGGCTTCTCGCGGGATTTCGGGGTAGTCCTCCAACAGATCATCGATCGTATCGCCGTCAGCCAGCCGCCCGCTTACCGCATAGACTGGAATTCTCGTGCCCTTGATGATCGGAACGCCGCCGAATATCTCCGGATCGCTGGTGATGTGACGCTTCTTGTTGACCATGTAGGCGCGCGCGGCTTCGAGTTTTGTCCCCGCGATCATCGGCAGATCGAGGTGGAGGCCGGGTTCGAGATCGAGCGGCGCAAGGTTTGTACCGGCCATCCCCCGGATTGCCTTCATCAGGATCTTTTTGCGGCTCACCGGAATTTCCTTGAGAAACCTCATATGTCCGACGGTTGCGAAGTAGCAGACGGCATCCACATTGAGGAACCGGGCGCGGGTCTTGGTGAACATCCCACGGCGCTTTACCGGCGTCATTATACCGGTCTCGATTGCCTTCTCCACACTGCGTGGCGGGACATCGGCGATGTGCGCAACTTCGTTGATCGTCAGCTCAGCGGCCATAGTTAAATCCTTTCCTAGTTGGGGAAGATATATACCGTATACGTCCGGAATTCAAGTCAGCACCCACGACCGTATTGCTGTCGCTTTGTCTGCGATGGGGGCGAACGAAGCACAATGCGCGAAGGTTCGCCGCATCGTCACATTTTTCTTCGGCCAAAAGCAGGTTTGGGCCATAATCGGAACAGCAGAACCGGCGTAGCAGCACAGTCGCAGGCGGAGCGCAAATTTGGGCAGCCTGACGTGATCACGATCATCACTGACTAATGGAGGCTCCCATGTCACTCGTTCTTCTTGCCATCTCGCTATCCTTCGCCCTTGGCGTCCTGGCTTTCCGTTTCGCGGTCTTCGCGCTTCCGGTTATGGCCGGTATTGCCGCTTTCATAGAGGTTCAGGATGGCGGTTCCGGTTTCGGGTTGGCCCTCCTTGCAGGGATGGTCGGGGCAGTCGTTTCCATCGGGCTGGTCATCGCCATTCTGGGATTTGCGCGGAACCCTTTCCTTCGCCTTGCAGCGCTCGGCCTGTTCGCTGTGCCTGCTGGGGTGGCGGGGTATGCGCTGGCTCATGGTATCGCAAAACACGCCCTCGATCCGGGCGTTATGCTGACGCTTCTGAGTGGAACCTGTGGTGCCGTGGTCGCGATAGCGGCAATCATCAATCTGAACGCGTTTGGCGACGGCGTCCTCGAGCAGTGACGCAATCGGCATGGTCTGAGCTCGGCTTCGTTTGAGCACATTCCGGTCGCCTTGGCCGCAAGGCCGCGGGGTGCCTCACTGGGGAACTTGATCGTGGTCCTAGAATGCCTCGACGACATCGCCTGCCGGTCCCTCACAGCAGTCTGACAAAGGCGGATTGTCTCAAGTGCAAAAAACTCCACCCGCTGTTCTCGGTCTGCCTGTTGCGCGTAAGGCCGCGTGAATGCAGCTTCCCTTTCCCGCCGCTGAACAAACGTCCCGCCGAGGCTATGGCCGTCGATATGATGTTTGCTGCCTTGAGCGTTTTGCCGTTCATGCGAATTCTGTCCCGCTTCGAATTTGTGGCGGCCATGCTGCACGAGGTGGCGAGGATGATAAGAGGTGCCAAGGCGATATTGGGTCTTGGGGATGTCCGACGTTAAACCTGCGTTCGGATGCTGGTTCTGCGCCGCGTCTCCGCTGGCGCTTCTTCAGAAAGACCTGTCCCTCCTCCTGATTGATTCCCTAATCCCGTCCGTCCGAGGCCAGCAACCCCGCGCGGTGGGACCCGTGTTGGCGCGTTCCGCGCCTGCCCGCACCACGTCCCGCCTTTGGGGGTCAAGCAGACGCCGATGGCGTCAGTGCAGGCCTCGTCCAGCGGTCTTTGACGGGCCTCATCGGAGGGACGGTCCCTTCGGATGAAGCAACGGAGACCAAATCATGCAAAACATCGTCATCCTCGCTGGCAACATCGGCCAGACCCCCGAGACCCGCACCACACAAGGCGGCACCTCGATCACGAACTTCACCCTCGCCACCTCCCGCCCGCGCTATGCCGAAGGTCGGGTCCTCCGCGACGAGAACGGCTTTCGCGTTCAGGACACCGAATGGCACCGCATCACCTGCTTCAACGGCCTCGGCAAGACGGTTCAGCAGTATTGCGAGAAAGGGATGAAGCTTCTCGTGCGCGGCCGCATCCACTACACCAAGTGGACCGATGCCGCCGGGGTCGACCGCTACGGCTGCGAGATCATCGCCGAAACTGTCGACTTCCTGAACCGGGCAAAGACGACCGACGACGAAGACGTGACCTTCATCGACGACGAGGACGTCCAGTCCTGAAAAGGCAAGACCTCGAACCCGGCGGCGCAAGTCGCCGGGTTTCGCGTCGTTGGCCATTCTATTCCGATTACATTTGGTATCATTCGGCGAAAACCTGCCGCGCGCGCAATCGATAGCTGATGCGATTCGGACCTGACAGGTCATAGTGGCGGATCACCGCAATACCGTGCCGCGACATTGGTGATCTCTGGTAAGTCAAGGGAACTACGACTAAAATAGGCGTAGTTCTGGCATGAGTGACTGGCTGGGTGGGAGGTGATCAACATGATCACCGCCCGACAATCACGGGCCGCGCGCGCTTTGCTGGGATGGACGCAGCAAACGCTTGCCGATAAGGCCCTGGTATCACTGACCGCTCTCAAAAGGCTCGAGTCTCAAAAAGGACTTCGGGTCTACGAGACGACAGACGATCAGGTGCGTCGGACGTTTGAGGCCGCCGGCATTGTTTTGTTGCGAACGGACGACGGTGAGGGCGTATTGCTTACGTCGCAGCAGGTGAAAAAGGCCAAGTCGTCGTAAAGAGTTGAGAAGACCCCCAGCCTAGGGTCTGTACAAAACGACAACTATGGGAGGGGGGTCCTTTCTGCGATCCTGCACGTACATGGCACAGACCGACACAGCATTTCTCGACGCGCCTCCGGCAAGCGAGACACTTACCGAATACGACCACGCGCATATGGTCCTCTACCTCCGCCTATTCGACGCCGCAGAGGAAGGCGCTGACTGGCGCGAGGTGGTCGAGATCCTGTTTGGCCTCGATCCGGTGAAGGCACCCGAGCGCAGCCGAAGCGTCTATGATAGTCACCTTGCGCGGGCACGCTGGATGACCGAACACGGGTATCGTGAGCTCCTCCAGGGAGGCGGCGACGGCCCAAGCGGCTGAGTCACGCCGAAACCTGCTGAAGTGAACGGGGCCAGACTCCCGAAAATCAATCAATGCGTGTAAAACCCTGAAGCTTGAGAGATGTTTTCGAACAGGATTTGTCATGCCATCGGACCGGTCCGGCTGGCGTTCCACGGCAGAGTACGACTACGTCGAAGACCTGAGTGCGTCCGATCTGGCCTGGGAATGGTTGCGCCGAAACAAGCGCTATTCAAAAGAATACGCGACCTTGTCCAAGGCCGCCACGGATTCTGCGGCCTTGAAAGCGGCGCTTCTCGACAAATGGAGGTTACGATTTCGCAGTTGATCCCACTCTGCCGGCCCCAAAGGCCTGCGTTTTTTGGGATCCTGGGATCGATCCGGCGGTCGTACTGCTGCAGAAAGTGCCAGAGACGCTGGGGGACGCGACCACGACGACGACGTTGCCCAAGGGAACCAGTATTTCTGCCGCAGACGGCCTCCATCAGCTCCTTGATGTCGGGCGCAAGCAGCGCATGCAGATCTTGCAGTCAGACCCCAACGACACCGCGCTGGCCGCGATCATACCGCTGGATCGGGACGGTTTCGCCCGGCTGGAGGCTGTCTATCAGTTGCTTGCCCGCCTGCATGGCCGAGCAGTGCCTCCCGACAAACGCCTTACGCGCCAGAAGCGCAGGCGCGCCAGGCGCATGCTCCAAGCCCATGATGGGTGGATTGAGGGAGCCTCCCAGCGCGAGATCGCCGAGGCGATCTTTCAGATGCCACGGGTCAGCCGGGACGAGTGGCAAAGCGCTTCGGAGCGCTTCGCAGTCATGGCGCTGCTTCGGGACGCGCGGAAGATGATCGATGGTGGGTATCTCACACTGCTGCGGCCCAAAAAGCTTGCGTGATATCCCGGCCTGCGGCACCCGTGGCGACCCAGCCCTTGAAGCGCTAAGCAGTCAGACCTCGCAATCTGTTTGATGCAGTCGACCCTGGTTGCACCGTTCCCTCGCAAAAATTGCGACAGCGCATGATGCTCAATGGCAGCGTTGGCAACAATCCACGAGACGTTTAGGATGCATTTAAACAAGACGAGGCCTGCCAATGGAACCCGAACCAAATCTGGTCAATTCGAGCGCTTCACAGCAGGTTGTCGTGGAAGGCGTCCCCTTCAAGGTGGACATCTACAGGCTTGAAGGCGGCGATGGGTGGTCCCTCGAAGTGGTGACTGAAGACGGAACATCCATCGTATGGGACGATCTGTTCGACGATGACAGGGCTGCATTTGAGGAAGCACTGGTGACTATCAAGAAGGAAGGCCCCGTCGCATTTGTCAGGGGTAACGAAAACGTCGTTCCATTTCGGCGATAGGAGCGCATGACCGGCGCATTGACGCACGTCAGTCCGGCATGTTCACAACAGCTACGCCCTTGATGCTGTCTCGTGCCAATTCGACCAGATGGGCGTGATGCGTGAAGAGAATTGCCTGTCCGTTCCCGCCGATCTCCGCGCAAAGCTTCAGAGCCGCCCTGGCGCGCGTATCGTCGAATGTTTCCATGATGTCATCCAGGATCATCGGCAGCGGGCCGGGTTCGCGCGCAAAGCTGC
The DNA here is from genome assembly GCA_039969355.1 of Paracoccaceae bacterium. GTDB lineage: Bacteria > Pseudomonadota > Alphaproteobacteria > Rhodobacterales > Rhodobacteraceae > JL08. The sequence continues at coordinate 72,039 of JBDVOA010000030.1, read as the reverse complement.
GATATCCAGCGAGGCGCAGCGCAAAGTACAATTGTCCCATCGTGCCCGTTGACATCTGTTCCACAGGCACGGTTCCGCCGTCAGGCCGGATACCGACGAGCTTTTCGCCTTCGGCCTGGGTCCAGACGTCGACGCCTGTCCAAGCGGGGGCGGTCATGGTTACAAAGGCCTCTTCGACGTCACGCAACATGCTGCTGCGCCGCTCTGCCGCAAGCCGACGCAACGCTCCACGTGCCGCAAGCACTCCGAGCCGAGCCACCGCAGCCTGACGTGCGCCGCTCCGCAATTCTTCGAGCAATGTTGCCTGTTCTGTCGCGAGGTCGCTGCGGTCGGCGGCCTCAAAGGCTTCACGGTACAAACGTTGAGCTTCGGTTTGCGCGTCGCGAGCGGCGTCGCGGGCGAGCTGTGCGTCTTGCAGCGCCTGTTCCAGCTCTGGCCCGCGTGTAGCATCAGGCATTTGGGCCAGTTCCTGGACAAAGAGATCATCATCGACGCCATCACGGGCCTTCTGACGCTCATGTTCCGTTGTTACCTTTTCCGCCCGGAGACGATCACGTTCCGCCAGCTTTGCGACACGGTCGCGCGGTGCGTGGTCTTGCCCGCCTTGCCCCTCGAAACAGACGGCCAACTCATCTTTGGCATCCTGACGCTCGGTCTCTGTGCGGCGTTTTAACTTTTCGGTTTCGTCCAGTCTCGTGGCGGCTTCGGCACGTTTTTCGTCTGCCCGCGCTGCCTGCGCTACGCGCGTTCGTGCACGGTCGACAAGTTGGATAGCGTCGATATGTGTGTCGTCCTCGGGACCATCCATGATTTGAGCCAAACGCTGCGCGCCATCTGCAAGGGCGGCAATCGCTTGCTCCAAGGCCTCGATCCGCTCCGAGAGCCCTTGATGATCGCCATGGTGCCGATACAAGCGGCGCAGGTGCGGTAAGGCCGAACGGATTGCCGGGATCGAGCGATCCGGCAAAGGAAGCGCCGCTGTCAACTGGTCGAGCTTTCCCTGCGCCATTTCGAAGTCGCTGCGGCATTTTTCTGCTTTCTTGTCCAGTTCGGCAACGGTCTTCTCGCCATCCTGCCATTTGGCCCACGCCTTGCGATCGCTCTCCTCCAGCGTCAATGCGCGTTGTACCTCATTGGGCAGGTCGCCCTGTGCAGGTTGAAGCCGGAGGGGCCGCGCCGCATCAGCCAGCGCAGTGCGAGCCGTGTCCCTTCGGGCAAGACGATCTTGCAGCGCTGTTTCAGCGTTGGACAGATCGGCAGCAGCGTCTGCCGCTGTCCGAAGAGCCTGTTGGCGCGGGCTGAAGGCGGAGGGGGGCGCGCCGTCTTCCAATCCCAGTGCATGTGCCAATCCGGAACAGCGCTCCGTCAGGCGGTCACGCTGCGCAACCAAATCGTCGTGACGGGTCTTTGCGGTTTCATGCCGGGCTTGGGCGCTGCGCACTTGCCCTTGTGCTGCCAGCAGCCGTTGCCGGGCCTCGGCCCCCGTCAGATAATGTGCACGGGCGCCGTCATCGGCGTACATTGCCGCTTCGAAATGTTCGGCTGTGTCGGTTGTCAGTTTGCCCCGATGCTGCTGCCATACGAGGTCACGCTGACGCCGGGTCTCTTCGGTCTTGACGATATCAACAGCGTCGGGTGCGTCCTCCTGCGCGGAGAGATCTGCCCGCGCCTCGGCCAATTCTGCTGTTCGGGCCTCAAGGTCTGTGCGTGCCGATGCAAGATCTGCGGTCAAGGTCGCCCATTCGCGACTGACTTCACCAAGCGTTTCCGGCGCAGGCAGACCTGCGGCAACACGGTCGTTCCAAGTACTTGGCAGGTCAGCGGTGACCTTGGTCAGGCGCGCCAATGCCTGTCCCTGGCTTGCCTCGGCGGCGGAGACATCTGCCACAGTCTTCCAGACATCGAAGGCGGCGCGCAGCGCTGTCAAATCTTGCGGTTTGGCGGGCGCTTCGCCGTGTTGGGCGCGGGCTGCTTGGACGGCCTTGTGTGCGGCGTCGGCTGAAAGACAGGCGGTCAGGCAGTCCTGCACTGCAGTCTCCAGCGCCTCAAGATCGCTTTGCCCCAATGCGATTGTGGATGCCGGCGCATCTGGTATCTGGAGAAGCCCCAGAGCCTCGGAGATCTTTTCAGCGAGTTTCTCCCGCTCTTCGCGGCGACGGTCCAGATCAGCTCGCGCAGTGCTAGCCCGTCCCATCATCGGCGCGCCGTCGATGGTCAGTTGATCAAGCCGCTTCAACTCTGCCGCCAAAGGCTGGGCCAGCGTGTCGGCCGGATGGTCTGCGATGATCTGTTCTTGTTTGGCGATCTCTTCTTCCGCTTCCTTGATCCGGATTGCCCGCGCTGCGATTTTCTCGACAAGGCCTGCAACACGCTCTGCCGCATCGGGAGTGAGATCAGGGCCGTCCGGGAAATTGGCCAGGGCCTCTGTCACCTGCGTTATCTTCCCGGTCCGGTCGTACCAGACCGCCGCAGCCTTGGACGCCGCTTGTCTTTGATAGGCCAGTCTAAGCTCGGCATCGGCAGTTTTGAACTCGGCTGATGTCCGGTCGCGATCATGACGAAGGGTGCGTTCCCGATCGGTTGTCAGACGATCAGCCCGCAATTCGCGGCCAATCTCTTTCAGGCGATCGCCGCCGGCCTTCAACGCTGTGCCCCGGCCACGTTTCTTATAGAATTGGTCGGCCCGATCTGCCAGTGAGTCCAGCGTTTGAGCCATGCCTGTCAGCCCGGAGAGGCCCGCATGCAGGAGTTGGCCAAGGTCCCCCTGCGCTCCGGCAATCCGTTCGCCGCCTTCGCGCAGACCCTTCTCGTTGAGCGAGAACCGCTCCTCATAGGTATCTCGCGTCAGGCCGTGCAATGCACCTGAAAGGATTGCCTCGTTTATCGGGCGGTCATCTGCGTCCAAAAGCGATTGGGTCCTCTTGCTGTTGCGGCGCAAGACCACAGGCCCACGCCCGGGCAGATCAAGTTCTGCCCCTACGACAAGATCACTTCGGTCAAACCGGAAGGCATAGGGATGCGCACCGCCCTTGAAACCGAAGAGCAACTCCAGAAATCCGTTGAACGTGGTGGATTTTCCCGCCTCGTTCCGGCCAAAGATCACCGTCACGTCGGGCACGCCTTTGGCTGGTTTCGGGAAAGCAATGCCTGCGTCTTTAAAACGCCCGTAGCGGATCAAGTCCAACCGGTTCAGCCTCATTTCGAGGCCCCCGCGTGCAATGTCAGTGAGACCTCGGCAATCGCTTCCTCAAGTAGCGCATCCAGACTGTCATCATCCAACTCGTCCATGATTTCCGGCGGCATAGCAAGACGCAGTTCTTCAAGCTCTTGCAGGGCGGCCTGTCGAAAGCCTTCTTCGGCCAATTCATCGCGCATCAGACGAACCAGATCATCGGTCCCGGCCGCGGTTTTACCGGGCGGCGGGGCGCATTTGACCTTGTCGAGGAACACGCCGTCAATGCTGTCCAGCACTTCTGACGCCAGTTCCGTCACAAGGTCCGCGCCGTGTTGATCTGAGGTCGCGAAAAGGCGCACCGCCGTGTCGCGGTCCGGCACTTGCACGGACAAAAATGCGTCGCGCAGATTTCGCAGAACCTCCTGTTGATCAGAACAGTCGCTCAAGTCCAACGAACATTCTGAGAAGCCAAGGCGGCCAATGGGGCGGCGTTCGAATTCCGAGGTGCCATCGCCAAAGGACACCAAGGTGACGGTGCCACCCTTGCGCTCACCAAAGTGACGCGGCTGGGGTATGCCGGGCATGATCGCCAAGACCGGTCCGTCGAGCCGCTCAAATGGTGCATGAATGTGCCCGAGACACCAGAGGTCGAAGCCATGCGCCATCAGGTCTCGTTCGGAGCATGGCGCATAAGGATCATGACCGGGCGCGCCGTCGAGCGATGTATGCATCAGCCCGACGTTGCGCTTGTCCTGCACCGGCTGCGGATAGTCGGGCAGGAAGCTCTTTGCCACATGCGCCGCATCGAATGACAGACCATGGAAAGCAGTATCGCCGATTTCGACCGTGGGTGCGCCTTTGTGCAGCAGGTGGATGTTCGGCCCCAAGTCTCCATGCGCCTTGTGATCCAACAGCGCATCGTGGTTTCCCCGGATAAGCACAGTAGGCACACCCGCCTCTGAAGCGCGCGCCAACTGGGCAACCAGGAAGGCCCGGGATTTCAGGTCCGGGTAACCGTTGTCAAAGATGTCGCCCGCCAGAACCAATGCATCAACCTGTTCCGAAATCGCCATATCGACGATATTGGCAAAGGTGTCTCGGCTGGCCTGCTTCAAGCGATCCCCCAGGTCAGGATTGCGCAGTGCTACAGATCGGATAGGTGATCCGAGATGAGTGTCAGCTGAAACGAGTAGACGCATTTTGTTCCGTCCGTATCCCGCGAATGCCGCGGTTGTTTAATTCAGAATTGTAATTTGGCAGTAACGCTCTTCAATGTCCCTGTTAATTGATGATGTGTATGATGTTTCGATCAAGACTGAACGTTCTTCAGCTGCCCCGAAGCGAGAATTTCCACCACTCGCAGCGCCTCGCTAGCAGCGAGACTGATATCTTCGCTGTCTGGCAACATATCGAAACCTGTATGATGGCTAAAGTGGTTGATCAGCACGCTTTTTATTTCAATCTCATATTGTTCGATCAAATACCGCAGAAATCCGTCAAAGTCCGTCAGATCTGGGCGACAAAACTTCCACATTCCCTCGACTACGGAACGGATAGCGTTGGGAGTTGTGTGGTCAGGTGCAATCGTCTTATTCGCGACTTCCGCAACATGTTTCAGTTGTAACAGGTGAGGCGTGGCGAAGGATTTCTGGCTAACAAGGCGGTGCGCTGTTGCTCCCGCTACCAGCTGGAATAGCCCTGACTTGCTCACAACATTGTTCGTGCTGACCACGTTGAAAAAGTAGTTGTTGTGGGTGAGGATCAACATTTTTGGGCGATGAACGTCTGAATTCAGATTGAACTGAATTTCGCCATCCTTGTTGATACGAAGCAACTTCAACGCCTGAATGATCGAGTAGACGAAGTCGAACGACATCGATGTTACTGGATCATCAAAAACAAAGTACACTTTCTCATAGTCTTCGTTCGATGCTACGCGCAAATGCGTCTGTGCAATGAAGTAGCAAAAGGCCAAAGCCGCCTTTTCCCCGTCGCTGAGTGTTCGGTCGCTGCCTCGGCGTATTTCCATGTCTTTTCGGTGCACTTTAAAGCTCTCGGCATCAAAGGTGTATCGATCCCCAAAAAACCTCCCGAGCAGAAGGGAAAAGGTCTCAACGACCCGGTCACGTGCTTGCGCCCTATCGCCATGGCTCTTTCTGATTTCTGCGACTTCAGCAGAAAGCCGAGCAATGTCAGCCGTAAAAGCTCGAATTTCGTCGATCTTGTCCTTATTGTCGCCGAAGAACGTTATCTCAAAAGCCTTGCAGGACTTGTTCTGGATCGATTTCCGTTCTTCGTCAGAGTTCTCCACCAATTTATTGAGTGCGTCGATCAGTTCATTGGCCTCGAAGACGAGGCTGGATATCGAGGCCTGGGTCTTATTCCAGGCTATGTCCGGCATCGGCAGAACGCTGGACAAGGAATTCAGTTTTTCGCGCAGTGACGATTGAAGCGAAGCAACGTCACTTTTCAGGCCCTGAACAATTTTTGATGGATCGGGCACCACGGAGCTGGAACAAGAAGGAAAATATGTCTTGAGCACATCATATCGGCGTGCGTTCTGAAGATACCGCGATAACCAAGTATCCAGACCGAGAACAACACTGTCTAAGTTTGAAATCATGCGGTTGATGCGCTTGATTTCCTGCGCCTCTTTATCGTCAAAGTACTTGGCGTAGGCATCGACAGCAGTCATGGCCACATCGCCCATGTCTTGGGTACAAAAAGGGCAATTGTCTGGTGCAGCACGATGCTTATGTAAGCCAGCCTCAAAGAAACTGGGGTCGGACGCAATCTTGTCCCGGAATGTTCTGGCAACGCTGGAAGGTGAAGTGACAGCTTGCAGGGCTGAGGCTATTGAGTTCATATCAATAACGAATTCCGGCGCTGCAAAGGGGACGGGTTGATCTGTCTCCTGAGGAATGGATTTGAATAATTCGTACTGCTTCAGCAGTTTGTCCAAAGTCTCTGCCGAACCATCAGGCGCGTAAGTTTGATCCTGGAAGTAGATGTCTGTCGTCAGCGCTTTGAAGGCGCCGAGCGATGCCCGAATACCGAATTTCTTCTGGTGCAAGTTCTTTCCGATGACATACTCTGCATCTAGATCTGATCGCGCTTCTTTCAGCTTCGCCGCCGTTTCGTCCAGAAGTTTTTGCTTTTCATCAAGTTCGGCGTTGTCTTTGCCGACGACGATTTCGTGGGTAATGTTGCCGTCCAAACTCTCAAGTTTGTTTCTAAGATTCTCGTCAACATAGTCTTCGGAAAACACATGAAAGATATAGGAAGGTTCTAAAATAGAAGTCGTTTTTGTCGAGGTGTTCAGCTCAATTCTTCCGATGCAATTTTCGTCCTCGTAAAGTGCAAACGAACCGACCCCATCTGACTCCTCTGACACCAGCAAATCGGGTATCTCCACTGTGTCCATTTCAGACAGTGCGGCCTTGTCAAGCATCCTCAGAGACCTTGCAATAAAGGACTTTCCAGTACCATTTCGTGCAAAAATGAGATTACGTTTTTCTTCCGAAAGCGCCGCATCGATACTCATTATCGGGCCGATGCTCTGAGCTGTGATCTTCAGCTTTGGCTTGTTTTGCTTGGTGGTGTTCATTGGACTCATTACAGCTTCAGTCAAGAAATTTCGATCAGTCTGTCAGTCCTGTCGATCAATTGGAAACAGAATTGTCCTCAAAACGCCTCGGTCGACGTTGCAGCGTCGGCAAACAGTGCCGCTCATTGGCAAATTGCACGTAAGCTGCTCCCCATTTGTTGGGCAGCATCAGCCAATGCATGGTTCATCGATTGCGAACTCGTAAGCACCGAACTACGGGGCCGCAAGTTCGCTTCCCGTCCTCATTGATTACACTAAGGCCTTCGCCATCACGAAGCATGGGCACTACAAGGGACTTCGCTCTTTCTACGTGACCTGAAACCGTCATTGAAGCGTCACGGTGTGCGTTTTCCGCTCGCCGATTTTCGCACTCAACCCCGCCCAGCATTCTTCGCCATCGTGGCCCCAATCAGCCGCCAATATCCGGCGGCCTCGCAGACCCCACGGAGGCCCTTCATGCAACACGATCACGCCCCCCTTCCACCCCGCTATCTGCGCACCAAAGAAGCCGCGCAGTTCCTCAGCCTGTCCGCCCGGACTCTTGAGAAACACCGCACCTACGGCACCGGCCCTGCCTATCACAAGCTCGGTGGGCGCGTTGTCTATTCAATCGAAGACCTGGAGGCTTGGGTGAAACTCGGTTCCGTCACCTCGACGACCGACCCACGCGGTGGTCAGGTCTTGCCAGCCAAGCGCCATGTGTTCACCGCAGTCCCGCCTGCGGGCCGGGCCTTTCGCTGAACTGGTCGAGGCGCGTCCGATGTCAAAAACCCCTACCGAACGCGGCCAGCTCGATCTTTTCCATGCGTTGCCGGGTGAATTCGCACCGCGTGACGCGCAAGACCTCATGGCCTATCCGTTCTTTTCGCTCGCAAAGAGCCGTCGCATCCGACCCATCGAATTTGCCTCTGGAAATGTCGAAATCCGTGTCGAGGCGGTGCCAGACCATGGCATGGCCACGATCTGGGATGCCGATATCCTGATCTGGGCCGCGAGCCAGATCGTCGAGGCTCGCGACGCCGGTCTCAGAACATCACGCCTGATGGCAGCGACGCCTTACCAAATCCTCACTTTCATCGGTCGCGGCACCTCCGTGCGCGATTATCACCGGCTGAAGGCTGCACTTGACCGGTTGCAATCCACGACAATCTGTACATCGATCCGCCAACCCGTTGAGGGGCGGCGGCACCGGTTTTCTTGGATCAACGAATGGCAAGAGCGCTCCGATGCACTGGGCCGACCCGATGGAATCGAACTCATCGTCCCAGACTGGTTCTATCAAGCGGTGCTGGACGACACGCTGATCCTCACCATCGACCCTGACTATTTCGACCTGACTGGTGGCTTGGATCGTTGGCTCTATCGCCTCGTGCGTAAGCACGGCGGTCGCCAGCGCGCAGGATGGCGGTTCGAATTTCACCATTTGCACCTCAAATCCGGCAGCCTCTCGCCGTTCAAGCGGTTTGCTTTTGATCTGCGCGAGATCATCCGCCGCCAGCCTTTGCCAGGATATCGCCTTGCGCTTGAGATTGAACCGCAAGGGCGCCACTTGCTCGCGTTTGAGCCCTGTGGACAACCTGTGAATGGCCTCGTGCTATCGGGAACCTACGGTATCGTGCCATCAGGAACCGGACCCTCGTGCTATCGGGAACCCGAACGAGCCTTAACTTCTTCTGGCAGCGACAGAAATTGCGCCCTTAACTTAGAATCCAACAAAGATTCTAACTCTTGTAGTGCCCGGCACGCTGGGGAAAACCCAAATCTGGCTCGTTCCAGGCCTCCGAATACCGGGCGAGATGGGAGCACGCAGGATCTGCCGATCGGTCCGACTGGCGAGGCCACGCCATGACCGTGCAGGGTTCCTCAAAACGCGCAGCGAATACGCGACCCGATGGGTTCGACACCGATCTGACGTCCGTTGAACTGACCTGGAAGGAGGGCCGGGTCGAGCAATGGGTCCGCTTCGGCAAGCCGACCTGTGAACACCGGATTGATCAGCATCGCCGCCGGTTTGGCTTCGCGCCAGGCTCGGTCTTCGGGGTCAATCGCTGGGCCTCGAATGACTTCGGGACGGTCCTGTCGCGGTTTGACATTCTGTGCGCGGCCCGTGCCGGAGAGACCATCCAGACGCTGCCCTTTCTGCGTCCCGGCGGTGCGCTTCTGCTCTCAACCCATGGCTGGCCTAAGGTCGAGCGCGTGCTCCAAACAATCGACGCCATCGAAGCCCTTGGAATCGACCCTGCCGATGTTGCCCCCGACTATTGGCGACATGTCCACAATCGTCTGGCCGCGAGACAAGAGGCTCACGTCTATACGCGGCTGCAGCATCGGGCCTGGCTTAAGCGGCGGAGCCTCGGGCAATGAACAGGCGGGGCAAAATCGTCTGGGCCATGGCCGTCGCCGCTGCACTGGTTGTCGTGCCGTCGTTCGTTCCTTGGCCGCCGCGGCTCCTTTGGAATGCCAGCGCGAGCGTGCCGATCGGGCTCTACCTTCTGCGTCCGGCCGACCAGGTCGCCGTCGGCGACTTGGTTGCCGTTCAGCCACCATCGGAGCTTTCTGATTTCCTGGACGAGCGCGGCTACCTGCCGAGGTATGTGCCGCTGCTCAAGCATGTCGAGGCGCTCCCAGGTTCCATAATCTGCCGTGCTGGAAACACTATCATCGTCGATCAAAGCATCGTTGGGTTTGCCCATTTTCTGGACAGTCTCGGCCGTCGTCTTCCGCGCTGGGAGGGATGCCGACACCTCACCGACGGCGAGATCTTTCTCATGAACCCGGAAGCGCCTGACAGCCTCGACGGGCGGTATTTTGGTCCCTTGCCGAGCACCGCGATCACCGCACGGCTGGTGCCCCTCTGGGTTCATCCCGGCACCGCCCAGAGCAGAGCCATGACCGCCAATTTCCCAAACCACCACAACAGCAAGGAGTCATTCCATGCCCCAGATCGGTGAATTCACCCGCACAAAATCCGGCTTTGCCGGACATATTCGAACGCTGACGCTCGACCTCGACGTCACCCTAAGCCAAGCCGACAAGACCAAAGTGGAGAACGGACCGGACTACCGCCTGTTTCACGGTGACGGTGAGATGGCGCGCGAAATCGGCGCGGCCTGGACGCGCACGGGCGAGAAGGCCGGTGAATACCTTTCGGTTCTGATCGACGACCCTATGCTCGCGCAGCCGATCCGCGCCAACCTCTTCCGGAATGGCGAGGCATCGGTCTGGGCATTGCAGTGGAGCCGTCCGCCAAAGCGCAACGGGAAGGATTAACCCATGCGCCGGTCCCGATCCCGCAGTGACATTCTGGTGACGGTGCTGATGCCGGGCGCAACACGTCGCGTTGCCATTCTCCTTCTCTCTGGCTTCGCCGCTATGCTTCCTCCGAACGGAGTCGTGTTCGCAGAAACCGCGCTTCCGGCACTCGCTGTAGTACACGATTCCCATGCCGCTGCCGTCGCTGAAGCCTCGGTACGCTTCGCCATTCCGGAACACTGGATCCGCGCCGTGATGCGCGTCGAAAGCGCTGGCAATCCGCTGGCCATATCGCGGGCGGGGGCCATGGGGCTCATGCAGGTGATGCCGGGGACCTGGGCGGAGTTGCGACAGCACCACGGTCTGGGATCCGATCCCCTCGAGCCGCGCGACAACATCCTTGCAGGCACCGCCTATCTGCGCGTCATGCTTGATCGCTACGGCACGGTTGGTGCCATGCTTGCCGCCTACAACGCGGGACCGGGGCGATATGACGATTTCCTGTCAACAGGACGTCCACTGCCTGCCGAAACCCGCGCCTATGTCGCGACCCTGGCGCCACTTCTTGACCGTGACGGGGCACTTCCGCACCCATCGGTTGCTAACGATTGGCGCGAAGCTGCACTCTTTACGGACAGATCAGCTGCAAGCGAACTGCAGTCTGAGAGCGAACCGACGACAGCGCGCCCGACTCTCGACGATCCTGCGCCAACGCCCGCATCAGAGCTTTTCGTCGCGCGGCAAGGCGAGGGCAGTCAGCCATGAGATTTATCGCTCCCATGCGTGTTCTGGCGTGCTTCCGGATGATCTGGGCGGAAGGGCGTGCCTGGAGGAAGGGCGGGAAGAGAAAAGGGCGAGATAAAAGCGCATGCCACGAATGCCGCAAGTCCCTGAAGGAACTGGCGTTTTCGCGTGCATACGGGTCGGTCGTGTGCAGGAATTCTAGTTTTCTGAAGCGATTTCAATGGTCCAGCATGCACAGTGTTGATTTGTCTTTCGAAGGAAGCGTGTTGTGAGCGAGATCGAACGCGACTTCCGGATCCGACCAGGCAAGCCTCGAAACACTCGTGTGCCCCGCACGAAAGGCTTCATTGGTCAGGTGCTGCGCGCTGCTCAGAAGGCGGGCCACACGTCGCCATCTCGCACGAGCCGTGGGCCTGGCCGCTCGACCTTCGGACGCGGACAAAACCGATTTGGGCGCAGCCGACTTTTTTCGCCAACCCGCCGCGTGGTCGTGAAGGCAAGGATTGCGCGTAACAAGGGCCGTGCTTATCGCGCCGCCCCGCTCAAAACCCATCTTGCTTATCTGCGTCGCGAGGGCGTCAGTCGCGAGGGCGAGAAGGGACTGCTCTTCGATGCCGAGACCGACAATCTCGAGGGGTCAGACTTTGCAGAGCGCTGCGAAGAGGACCGCCACCATTTCCGGTTCATCATTTCGCCCGAGGATGCAGCCGAGATGGAAGACCTGCGCGGTTTCACCCGGGATGTCGCACGACGGATGGAAACCGATCTCGGTACGCGGCTGGATTGGGTCGCGGTGGATCACTGGAATACCGACAATCCGCACGTGCATCTGATCGTCCGGGGCGTCGATGATCGCGGTGGCGATCTGGTCATCGCGCGTGACTACATCAGCAGCGGACTACGGTCCCGCGCCGAGGATCTGGTCGCGCTCGAACTCGGCCCCAAGCCTGAACACGAGATCCGACATGCGCTCGAACAAGAGGTCACTGCGGAACGCTGGACCAGCCTCGACCGCGAAATCCGTTATCGCGCCGACGACCTCGGACTGATCGACCTGCGCCCCGAGACGCGCGGCCCCGCGGATCCCCAGATCAGGCGATTGATGATCGGCCGCTTGCAGCACCTGAAAAAGCTTGGCCTCGCCTCGGAGGGCCGCCCCGGCGAATGGGTACTTGGTCTCGAGGCAGAGCGCACCCTGCGCGATCTCGGCGAGCGCGGCGACATCATAAAGACCCTGCACCGCATCTTCGCTGCGAAGGGACAGGACCGTGGCTTCGCAGATTTCGTCGTCGACCACGGCGGGGCGGGTGACCCGATCATCGGGCGGCTGGTCGCCACCGGGCTGCATGACGAGCAGACTGGTAGGGCCTATGCCGTAATCGACGGCACCGATGGGCGCGCCCATCATGTCCGTTTCCGCGGGCTGGATGCTTTCGAGCATGCGCCGCATCTGGGTGGCATCGTCGAAATCCGCCGCTTCGGTGGACCAGACGACCCACGGCCCACTCTTGTTCTCGCCACACGGTCAGATCTCGATCTGCAAAGCCAGATCGCCGCGCCCGGCGCGACCTGGCTTGACCATCGGCTGGTCGAGCGGGCTCAGATGCCGCTCGCCAAGGGTGGTTTTGGGAGCGAAATCCGTAACGCGCTTGAGGCCCGCACCGAACACTTGGCCCGCGAGGGTCTAGCCGACCGACAGGGGCAACGAATTCTCCTGCAGCGCAATCTGCTCGCCACCCTCCGGCAGCGCGAGCTCAATAAAGTGGGTGAGAAGCTCTCGACCGAGACCGGTTTGCCGCACCGACCCTCGGCGGCGGGCGAACATGTCTCCGGCACCTACAGCCGCCAGCTGCGCCTGTCCTCTGGTCGCTACGCAATGATCGAAGGGATCAGCCCCGACGGTGGCCGCAGTTTCCAACTTGTCCCCTGGTCCCGCGAGATCGAACCGCGATTTGGCCAGCGGGTCGCGGGGGTCGCGCGCAGTGGAGGCGGCATCGACTGGAGCCTGGGTCGAAAACGCGGGCTCAACATATGATGAAAGGACCCTGATCATGACCGCCACGAAAATCCTCTGGGGCCAGATTCTGGTCGTCTTCCTGATCGTGCTCACGACAACGTGGAGCGCGACCCAATGGGTGGCGTGGCGATTGGGGTTTCAGGCTCAACTTGGTAACCCATGGTTTGAGGCCTTCAGCGTGCCGATCTATCCGCCGCCTGCTTTCTTCTGGTGGTGGTACTTCTACGACGCCTATGCCCGCACCGTGTTCTGGGAGGGCGGAGCCATCGCAGCGTCCGGTGGTTTCATCTCCATCGCTGTCGCCATCACCATGTCGGTCTTGCGCGCCCGGGAGGCCGCCGATGTCGACACCTACGGCTCAGCCCGCTGGGCGACACGCACGGAGGTCGAGGCCGCTGGGCTGCTCGGTTCCGATGGCGTCGTTCTAGGCAAGATGGACCAGGTCTATCTTCGCCATGACGGCCCGGAACATGTCCTTTGCTTTGCACCTACCCGATCTGGCAAAGGTGTCGGGCTGGTGATCCCGACGCTTCTGACTTGGCCGGGCTCCGCCATCGTCCACGACATCAAGGGCGAGAACTGGGACCTGACGGCGGGCTTCCGCGCGAAACATGGCCGAGTGCTTCGTTTTGACCCGACCAGCATGACCTCCGCCGCCTACAATCCGTTGCTCGAAGTGCGTCGCGGCGAATGGGAGGTGCGCGACGTGCAGAACGTGGCCGACGTCTTGGTTGATCCGGAGGGATCGCTGGAGAAACGCAACCACTGGGAAAAGACCTCGCATTCGCTCCTAGTGGGCGCGATCCTTCATGTGCTTTACGCGGAGCGGGACAAGACACTAGCTGGGGTGGCCGCCTTCCTCTCAGATCCTCTCCGCCCGATCGAGGAGACGCTGGAAGCGATGATGGTGACCCGCCATCTAGGCGAGTCTGGGCCGCATCCGGTCATCGCCTCGACTGCAAGGGAACTGTTGAACAAGTCTGATAACGAACGCTCGGGCGTGCTTTCGACAGCCATGTCCTTTCTTGGGCTCTATCGCGACCCGGTCGTCGCCCATGTGACCCACCGCTGCGACTGGCGGATTTCCGACCTGATCGGCGGCGATCAACCCTCGACGCTTTACCTCGTAGTGCCACCCTCGGACATCTCACGCACCAAGCCGCTGATCCGACTGGTGTTGAACCAGATCGGCCGCCGCCTGATGGAGGATTTGAATAATACAAAACGACGTCACCGCATTCTGATGATGCTCGATGAGTTCCCGGCCCTTGGGCGGCTCGACTTCTTCGAAAGCGCATTGGCCTTCATGGCGGGCTACGGAATCAAAAGTTTCCTGATTGCTCAATCTCTGAACCAGATTGAGAAGGCCTATGGCCAGAACAATGCCATCCTCGACAACTGCCATGTCCGGGTGAGCTTTGCGACCAATGACGAACGCACCGCCAAGCGGGTTTCAGACGCTCTCGGCACGGCGACCGAGATGAAAGCAATGCGGAATTATGCTGGCCACCGATTGGCACCTTGGCTCGGCCATTTGATGGTGTCCCGCTCCGAGACCGCCCGCCAGCTCTTGACCCCTGGTGAGATTATGCAACTTCCGCCCGACGATGAGATCGTCATGGTGGCAGGCTCACCACCGATCCGGGCGAAAAAGGCGCGGTATTTCGAGGATCGACGGTTCGCGGAGCGCGTGCTGAGGCCACCAGAGTCGGAGAAAACTGAACCTATTCCGAGAAATGATCCTTGGTCTTCATTGGCACCTGCAGCTTCTGGAGATCCGGAGTTGGCTACTGACACAAAGCCCGATGATGACGAAGCCAATGCGGGACTGCGCCGCGAGCCGGAATTGCCTGATCATGTTGCGATTGCGCCAGAGGCCCCGCTAGAGCCAGCACGCGAGTTCGAAATGATGCTGGACGATGAGCCTGAGGAAGCAGTCCGACAACGACAGGCACTACGCCGACAAATGGGACAGGTGGCCCGACAAGCTTCGCTCGACCGTAATGATGGCATCGATCTTTGAGGGCTGACCTATGCGTGACCGTCTCAACCTGTCTCTGCCAGCCGCCCTGATCGGACGCATCAACGATTTGGCCGACCGGAAACGGTTGACTCGGTCTGCGGTCGTCGAGGCGGCGGTCGAGTCTTTTCTATCTCCGGATCACGCCGATATGCAGGAGGCCGCGCTTGGCAGAAGGCTGGACCGCCTATCGCGCCAGATTGCGCGGCTCGAAAGAGACCAGCGGATCACAACCGAGACGCTGGCACTGTTCGTGCGGTTCTGGCTCACTATCACGCCGCCCATATCGGCTGAAGAACAGGCGTCCGCCCAAGCCAAAGGCCGCGAGCGGTTCGATGGGTTCGTCGAGACGTTGGGCAAACGGCTGCAGAAAGGCAGGGGATTTTTGGACGAAATTCCTAATGACAAATAGCCAATAGGTTTCGCTTCCCAATGTAACGGCTTCCCAACTACTCTTATCGCGTACCTGAATGTTGGAAGCGTCAGAAAATGTTGGACGAAATTGATTTAGGCCCCGGCTTTCCAGAATGGACCGAACTCGGGCAGGAAACCGGCCTCGACCCTTTGGGGATGCAGAGGCCCATCGAACTCGTTTATCAGTCGTTGCTACCCGGCATCAGCACAATCACGTTGCGCCTCAGATACTATTCCTTTTTCGCGTGGCTATTGGAGGCTTACGCAAAGACGTCGGGCGTTACGAATGAATATGAGGCATTCCGACGCTTTCAGCGCCGAGCGGAGGCTCTCTTTGCTCTGACTTGCGCGCGTGGTGACACCGAGCTCGGCGTAGCTGGTATCGATTGGGCGAACCGACAGCTTGGCTTGGTGGATCCAGAGAACGCGGATGCACTGGTCGATTTCAGAACCGGCGCTGACCCGGAAACGGACGCGAACCTTCGCTATCTTCGCAACAAGGGCGGCGCTTTTGGTGGTATCTACGCCAGCCAGATGCGTGAGATGGGGCTCGTGAAGATGGACGATCCTAACCTGCCTGTTCCGTTTTGCAAGGACGCCGCACTGCCTCTGGCTGATGCCTTCCAACAAGCAATCGGAGATCTGGCCGATGTATTTCTAAAAACGGTTGCGGCCGGAGTAGTAACGCTCTCCACACTCGACCGCCTCGCACCAATCAAGCCGACCAACATCAGTCCTGGAAGCCCGGAACAGCGTGAACTTGCAGCTATCCTCTTCGGGCGGCACGCATCAGCGGCAGAAAGCGACCAGACCAGAAGTCAAACCCTCAAGATGTTGCTGCGCCTAGCCGCCCAGCGTGGACGGCCCCCAAAATCCGAGGAATCCAAGTGGGACTGGTTTGGCGTCACTACCGGAGTGGATGAAGGGATGGATTCGTCCGAACTTCAACCCGTATGGGCGCTGTACCAGGCCAGTGACCTTCTTCGGTTGGCGTACGAAACGTTGCTTTTTGCGGGTCTACGCATCCTGACCATTGCCCCGCCCAACAGCATGTCCCTCGACGGCGTGATTGAGGGTGTGACGGATATGGCAGGCCTCCCAGGCAACCAATCTTTGCAAGAGTGGATCCATGAGCAGATCGATTTTTCCGATCTTGAAAATCACGCGAAGACCGCAGCACACGCGATGCAGGAAACGCTGACCGCCGCAGATGATGAGCAAGCAGTTAAGTCGGCGTGGTCATTGATCGCGGCGCTGTCCTTGAAAGGTAAACAGCTCGACCGTTCCGTTCTTGAGTGGGTAGGCAGTGCAGAGCATTTTCAATCTCTGGTCAGCGAGATGAAATTCATAGAATTGCGGCATGATTTGCCCGTCCAGACAGCTCTCGCCGAACTTCTGAGGGAACGTATTTTTCGCCGGCATCTTTGGGTCGCTTCTCGAAAATTCCGCAATCAGAAGGCTTATACTTTCCTCTTCGAGCCGGACGACGGTGCGCTTCGTTTCCGTGACTTTTTTCGGGTCTCACCGAGTAGTCCTCGGATCGACCAGGCTGTACAGTTCCTCCGCGATGTCAAACTCCTCGATGATCGCGGCGTGACTTGGCTTGGCCTCGAGGAGCTTGAGCACGGATGAAGTATTACGATGTCTTTGGCGAGGCGGGGTTCCATTCGGCGTTCATGACAACCTATGCGTTTTCCGCGCAAGCCTTCGAGGATGTGCCTTTCCCGAAACTGAGAGGCGCTGGCTGCCGGAACATCGCTATATTAGCGGACAAAGCGATGCTGAATATGAGCTTTGCCGAATATGGAGCGCCGAGATACGCCGGAGCGCTGTATCATCTCGCTAAGGTGTCAGTAGGTGGCGCTTTTCATCCCAAGATGACCCTGCTGGTCGGTCCTGAGAAAGGACGGCTGCTGATTGGATCCGCAAACCTGACCGCTCTCGGGCTGGCAGGAAACAAAGAGCTGGTTGCAGATGTCAGGTACACAGCCGATGACACGGACAACGCACCTCTCTTCGGCGAGGTGCTCAACTACCTTCGAAGCCACATTCCATCGGAGGATCCTTGGTTTGGCGACGCTCTGAGTCGCGCCTTTCGGTATTCGCCATGGCTTCGAGAGGCTGCGGAAATCGAAACCCCCGGCGATCAATCGGATATCCGCCTTCTCGCCGACAAATCGGACCAGACGTTCCTCGACCAGATACAGGCCGCAGTAGCCGGTGATGAAATTGAGCAGCTAGTTGTGCTATCGCCTTATTGGGATGCTAAGCTCGAAGGCCTTACGCGCCTGCGTGAAGTCCTTGGAATGCCGCCCACGGATATATTGATCGACCCGCTGGCCGCGCAGTTTCCCGCGTCGGTGTTGGATGGCGCTACAGTGGAACTCTTTGATCTGAGGGACGAACGGTCCTCTCGGTTCGTCCATGCCAAAGCCTTCATCGCCTGCGGCAAAGAATGCGACCACGTGATTTCAGGCAGCATGAACTGCTCCCTTCCGGCTCTGCTGGGACCGACTATCCCAAGGGGAAATGCTGAACTGGGCCTATACAAACGCGTACAGCCCGGCATGGCCCTTCGCGCTTTGAAACTCGACGGATATCGGCAGACCCCACTGGATCGGGACGAAATTCTCCCGCGGCTGATTACAACCAACATCAATGATGGCTTACAGGCACGGGATGGCGGCGCGTTCACCTTGCAGGGACATCGACTGAACTGGACCCCGCCTGCTCCAGCCTCGGATCGCGCCTTGTCACTGCAGCTATACGATCGAGACGGCGTTGAGTTAGGTGACCCAATTCAGATCGACGCATCGTCTCGATTTGAATGGGCCCTTCCCAATCCAGACCTGCGCCCTCGAACGGCAAGGGTTCAGTTTGAGGGCGGGCTTTCAGTACCGACCATCATTGTCGATCTTGACGCGCTTCTGATCCGAACCTTGCCTCCGCACCGGGGCAAGAAGCGTAAGATCGCAGATTTCCTTTCGGAGACGACCTACGAGGACCTGTTCCTGCTCCAGGCCATCAACGAGTTGGAAATGCTTGATATTGGAGAACAACCGGTCTCTGCGGAGCATGTCGGCAGAGCAGTGGTCGAAGCCAGTGGAAGCGATGAGCAACCCGAACTCCGGGTGCTGTCCTATGAAGCTTTTGTCCGGGCTCGTAGCCGAGCAAAGGCCGAGGACAGCCGCAATGCCTTCGTTTTGGCAAAGCGCCAGGATGGGGCCGCCGATCTTGTTAGCATGTGCCTGAACAGACTAATCGGCCTCATGGTGAGTGATTTGTCGAGCGAGGATGAGGATGATCTTCGGCGACAGTCAGAAATTGACCTCCGAAATACCGAGCCTTCATCCGAAGGCGACGACGAACCGGAAACTGCTCAGCTTGCAAAGGCCGCCGAAAAAAAAGCAGCGAGACAGCGCGTGAAGGCGACTGCAAAGAAGATCGAAGAAGCTGTAAAAGCCTTTGAGGCGCGTAGCAAAGACTTGGCCGGACAACGCATCACCACCACAGAGCTTGTGCGGTTGAGAACCTTGCTGCAAATCATTCTGGCATATGCTCAGCCTGCAGGAGGTAACGACAGCGATCTTCACGTCCTGCCAATCAGTGGAAAAAACGGCGACTGGCCGCGTTTGATTGGGCGTCTGCTCAACCAGCATTTCAAGGCAATGCGTGCTCTTCATTCCCTCGACGTCGAAGCGGACGAAAGCGAACACCACCGCGTCTTAGAATACCTAGCCTTCACGAGGTATGCGGCGCTGATTGCCGTTGCTGGCGCTCGATCAACTGGCCCGGGCAATCCCATCTTGAAGCCACTCGATCAGCTGGCGAAAGACGTTGAGACCCAAGTTCGAGCGGTGATTTCGCTGCAAGAGGAAGACACTCACGCGATCGGCGAAATCAATGACCGGCTGAATGAGCGCTTCACGGTCAGACTGGGACTTAATCATGTTCAATTTCAATGAAGTTTTTCGGACGAACAAGCACCGACCAAGCAGGTGCAAAAAAGGAGCCGTGTTACATCGAACGAACCGATATCAGTGCCGAGGGTCTGATTTGGCCTTCGCAAGGGCGGATTGACCGAACCTACCTCGAATACGGCGGTGGATTTCGGAGATATAAGAACCTCGCAAAGGCAACCTCCAAGCCAGTAACAGTGCACATTACGTTCCGCCTCGCAAAGCGAAACTGCTGCAGAGCGATACAGAGGCCGAACGGGGCATCTAGCCAGGCAAGGACCCAGAAGGCCCTTCAAGAACAATGTTCCACCAACTGGATTGCTGGGCCTGACCTGCTTATAGATCTAAATTGATAGGGCTTGCAGCATAACAAGCAGAAGCAGTAGCATCCATCGACACAGTCGCGCAAAAGCAATGCTAGACCAATGAATTGAAGTAATTGATTGGAACCCTCAGAAAATACGCAATGGAAAGAAAAAATTGGATGAAGTTGTTTGCCTATGAATGAGGCCGATACCTGCAGGAAATTCGTCGTCCCCAAGCTGCAGGCAGCCGGCTGGGATGATCGCCCGCACGCAATAAACGAGCAGAGAACTTTTACAGACGGCCGAGTGGTATTCATCGGCGGCAAGGCGCGCCGTGGGAAGCAGAAGCGCTCCGACTACCTGCTCCGATACAATCCTGATTTCCCGATAGCGGTTGTGGAGGCCAAGTCCCGTTATAGCCATGCAGCGGAAGGGCTTCAGCAAGCCAAGGAGTATGCCGAAATTCTCGGCCTTCGGTTTGCTTACTCCACCAATGGCATCGAAATCGTTGAATTCGACTATACAACCGGAATTGAGCGGACAATCAGGGATTTTCCAGCGCCCGATGATCTCTGGGCGCGGCTGCGTCGTGCAGAGGGCATCGTTGACGACGAGGTGGCGGAACGGCTGCTCTCGCCCACGTTTCCTGACAGGTCGAAGCCGCTCCGCTACTATCAGGAAATCGCCGTCAACCGTGCCGTTCAGGCGGCGCTTCAGGGCAGGAAGCGGGCGCTTCTGACCTTATGTACGGGGGCGGGCAAGACCGCTGTCGCCTTCCAAATTTGCTGGAAGCTCTGGTCGGCACGTTGGAACTCGAAGGGCGTCAACCGCAACCCGAAGATCCTGTTTCTCGCCGACCGAAATGTTCTGGTCGATGATCCGATGGCGAAGGATTTCAGCCCATTCGGCGATGCCCGACATAAAATCGCGGGCGGCGTCGCTGTCAAAAGCCGCGATATATATTTCGCAATCTACCAGTCCATCGCGCGAGATGAGAATCGCCCCGGCCTCTACCGCGAATATGCGCGGGATTTTTTCGACCTCATAATAATCGATGAATGCCACCGGGGCAGCGCGCGTGACGACAGTAATTGGCGCGAGATTCTCGAATGGTTCGCGCCAGCAACCCAGATTGGAATGACGGCGACGCCGAGGCGCGAGGAAAACCTCGACACCTACAACTACTTCGGCGATCCACTTTACGAATACAGTCTTGCGCAGGGAATCGCAGACGGCTTCCTCGCTCCGTACCGCGTTCACCGTGTCATCTCGGACTACGACGCCGCTGGATGGCGCCCGACGCGGGGCGAACTTGACCGTTACGGACGCGAAATACCTGATACAGAATATTCCACGCGAGACTTTGAGCGGGTCGTGGCGCTTCGCGCGAGGACGCAGGCCATCGCGAAACACCTAGCGGGCTTCATGGCGGAGACCGATCGCTTCGCTAAAACCATCGTCTTCTGCGTTGATCAGGAACACGCGCTCGAAATGCGTCAGGCGCTCGCTGCCTTAAACACCGATCTGGTGAAGGATCACCCCGACTATGTTTGCCGCGTCACGTCCGACGAGGGCGACGTTGGCAGTGCGCACCGTGCCAAGTTTCAGGATGTCGAAACTCAGACGCCGGTCATCCTCACCACGTCGCAACTTCTAACCACCGGCGTCGACGCCCCGACCTGCAAGAACGTAGTGCTTGCCCGGGTCGTGGGCTCCATGCCGGAGTTCAAGCAAATTATCGGACGTGGCACGCGCCTCAGGGCCGATTATGGGAAGCTCGCCTTCAACATCATCGACTACACCGGCACTGCAACACGAATGTTCGCTGACCCGGCCTTCGACGGCGATCCGGTCCGCGAAGACGAAGCGGTGATCAATGCAGACGGTGATGTCGTTGAAGTACGCGAGATCGAGGAAGTGGCGCTGGATCCCGACGATTTTCCGGATATTCCAGATGGACCGGCCGTTCTCGACGTCGATCCAGAGGCTGGCCCTCGCAAATTCTATGTCGATGGCGGTGAGGTTTCGATTGTCCGACACCTCGTATACGATCTTGACTCCGATGGACGGCAGATCGCCTGCCGCCAGCTGACCGACTATACCGGCGACAAGGTCCGCACCCTGTACCCCAATGCGTCGGAACTGCGGAGAGACTGGCTTGACCCCGAGCGCAGGGCCGAGATCGTCGAACGGCTGGAGGAGAAGGGTATCGGGCTCGACTCCCTTGCCGATGCGGTTGGAAAGCCGGAGTCCGACCCGTTCGACCTTCTTTGCCATCTCGCCTACAACGCTCCCTTGCGTACCCGCCGTGAGCGCGCGGACCGCCTGCTGCGCGAACAAGACGATTTTCTGGCCCGCTTCGAGCCTGATGCCCGCGAAGTTCTAGATGCCGTGCTCGAGAAATATGCCGAACACGGCAGTGCCCAGTTCAAGCTGCCCGACTTGCTCGAAATCCCTCCATTCAACGAATGGGGTAATGTAATTGAAATTGCCGCCCGCTTCGGCGGCGGCAAGGAGTTGCGCGGCGCCGTCACCGAATTGCAGCGTCTGCTCTACACCGCTTAAATCGAAGGAGTGCCAAATTGGCAAAAACTGCCCGCAAGAAGGCTGCGCCGAAGCAACTGACCACTGCCCAGCGTCTCGACAGCATCATCAAGTCTGCGCGCAAGATCATGCGCAAGGACAAGGGACTGAACGGCGATCTCGACCGCCTGCCAATGCTCACCTGGATCATGTTCCTGAAGTTCCTTGACGACATGGAGCGGATTGAGGAAGGGCGCGCGGATCTGGCGGGCAAGGACTATCGTTCAATCATCGAGGCACCCTATCGCTGGCGCGATTGGGCTGCAGACGCCGACGGCATCACAGGCCCTGACCTACTGTCGTTCCTTGTCGCCGACGAAGCTGAACGACCGGGCGGGATCCGTGGCCCCGGCCTGTTTGCCTATCTGCGCGGTTTACGCGGTGACAATGGCCGACGAGAGCGGCGCGACGTGATCGCGACCGTTTTTCAGGGCTTCGCCAACCGAATGGAAAGCGGCTACCTTCTCCGTGACGTAGTGAACCTGATCGACGGCATCCACTTCGACTCCTCCGAAGAGGTCCACACGCTCGGACGCCTATACGAAACGCTGCTGCGCGAAATGCGCGACGCTGCAGGGGACTCGGGCGAGTTTTACACGCCCCGGCCGGTGGTGCGCTTCATGGTTGAGGTGACAGACCCGAAACTCGGTGAGACCATCCTCGATCCCGCCTGTGGGACGGGTGGCTTCCTGACTGAATCCTACCAACACCTCGAACGACAGGCCGACACAGTCGAGAAGCGCCGGATCCTTCAGGAAGACAGCTTCTTCGGTGGCGAAGCCAAATCGCTGCCGTTCCTGTTGTCCCAGCTCAACCTGTTGCTGCACGGTCTTCATGCCCCGCGTATTGATCCCGGCAATGCGCTGCGCTTCCGTCTGGCGGAAATCGGCGAGGATCAGCGGGTCAACGTCATCCTGACCAACCCGCCCTTTGGCGGCGAAGAAGAGACGGGCATCCTCAACAACTTTCCCGAGGATCGGCGCACGGCGGAAACGGCGCTTCTGTTTCTCCAGCTGATCATGCGACGTCTGAAGCGTGCCGGGCGCGGGCGGGCAGCTGTTGTTGTCCCGCAAGGTACTCTGTTTGGAGATGGAATATCGGCCCGGATCAAAGCCGACTTGCTGGAGAAATTCAATCTGCACACAGTCGTGCGCCTGCGCGAAGGCGTGTTCGCGCCCTATACCGACATTCCGGCAAACCTGATCTTCTTCGACACCAGCGGACCGACCAAGGATATCTGGTACTATGAGCTGCCACTGCCGGAGGGTCGCAAGAAATACTCAAAAACCGCTCCGATGGCATATGAGGAGTTCGGGGGCTGCCTTGAATGGTGGAATGATCGTAGGGAGAATGAGCGAGCGTGGAAGGTTTCTGCCGCGGATTTGGTCCAGCGCGATGACCAAGATCGTGTAACATCCTGCAACCTAGACATAAAAAATCCTCACATCGCTGAACTCGAGGACCAACGGACTCCGAAGGAAATCATTAAAACGATTGTGGATACAGAGCGCGACGTTCTTAAGCAACTTGTCGACATCCAGAATGGCATTGATAGGGTTTCCGTCCTTGATGGTAAACCGACACACCTCGGCGAATTTCTTACTAAGTCGGACGATTGGGTAACCACAGAGCCAGATGTAATCTACAAACAAGTTACAGTTCGTTTGTGGGGCAAAGGGCTTATTCTTCGAGGGTTGAAGTCAGGTTCCGAAATCGCTGCAGCCAAACAGGTGAAAGTATCCGTGGGGCAATTCTTGATGTCACGAATTGACGCGCGCCACGGCGCATTTGGGATCGTCCCCGAAGATCTGAACGAGGCCCTCGTCAGCAACGACTTTCCCGCATTCAATATTGATACGTCAGTTGTCCTACCACATTTCTTTGAGTGGATCACCAGAACTGAGGGATTTGTCGATCTCTGCCGACGCGCCAGCGAAGGGTCAACAAACAGAGTTCGCCTCAAAGAAGAAAAATTCCTAGACATGCGAGTGCCGGTCCCAACCCTAGACGAGCAGAAGGAAATCTTGGATAGGCTCGATATTCTCGCTTCACTTCGCAATCTGAATCAAACGGTTGAGGCGGATCTGAACGCGATGATTCAAGCAATGCTTCACGAGGTCTTCAGAGGTAGGCCCGAAGCTCTAAGTCAGGCTGAATAGTGTTCCTCAGCGTCCCGACCGCTTTTTCGGCGGACTGATCCGGTCGCCCTTCGACAGGATGTAATCGGCTATCTTGTAGCCAAGCGGATGGGGCCCAGCCCACAGCATGTAGTAAATGGGGACGCCGCGGGTGTTTCGGACCACGCTGGGCGACGCGGCATGCCCGAACAAATCCTTCAGACGGCCGACATAGTAATTGAGTAGCCTCTGCGCTGCGTCGTCCACCTTGTGGCGCGTCGTGTCTCCAAACAGGTCCTTCTGGTTGGCGTAGACAAGGTTTTCCCAATCCGAGCTGCCAAAACAGCCATTCAATCCGTTGCGCCAATTGTCGGGGATATCGCCCGAGCGCGTGATCAGCCGGTTGATTGCCATACCCAGCGGGAAATTGATGATGACCTCAAAATTCTTGGTGGCACCGAGCGCCGCGACCGTTTGCCAGTCCAAGTGCGGACCATAGGGATCCAGAAAGGCGACCCCTTTGGTGTTTCGGCCGCTGAGCCTCGGGACCAATTTCTGAATCAGGCCATTGGCGTCGCCCACCTGCACATTGATCTTGCGTTCTGGAAAGTCCGATTGCAGTCCCTCTAGCAGTGCGGCCCGCCCAGCGTCGGCATCGAAGAAATAGTACTGGGAAAAGGGGTTCTGGAGGCCGAGCGCGCGTCGCGGCGACCCTTCGATGAACTCCTCCTCTGACCTCATGAACTCATCGTCGATGAGTTGGATGTCCTCTTCGTCAGCATCAGTCCATGCAGTGCGAATTCTGGAACGCCCGGCACCGGCGAACGCATCGATGTAGATCAGGTCAAATGACTGCTTCTTGAGAGCCATCGTGTAGGCGTGAAGATAGGCTTCGAGCCCATCCAGCTTTTGCCTGGCCCAAGGCCCTACCGTGTTTTCAACATGCGATTTCTTCAAAGAAACTCGTACTCCCGGTAAAATGGTTCATGCTGAAATCTGGTCCAAGATTGGCTTCGGCACAATCTGCCACGGGAAGCCGTTCCACTCCTCGCCATCAAGAAGGCGACCGCCAGACTTTGGCCGTGGACCACCCCATTGCTTGAAGAAAAACGCCACATTGTCGCGCGCGCAAATTTCGCGAAGCTGGCGTGCCCAGCTCTCGTCCATGGCGCGTGCGCGGGGGCCGCTTTCGCCACCCACAATAGCCCAGGCAATGCCTCGCAGATCCACTTCCCCGATGGCCCCCAGCAAGGGCTCAAACGAAATGAAGCGGGCTTCGGAGTTGATTTGCTTCAAATGCTCAATGCGACTTACATGCGCTGAGTCCTCTACCGACACGCCCAGCCAGATATGGCGTGGGACCGGCCCGCCGTCATACCGCTTCCGGATATAGTTCCGCATGAGCGAACTGCGCTTGGTCAGAACCTGATAGACATGCCAATCCGCGTGCTCCATGGCGTCGAACACCAGGTCGATGTATGCGCGATCTATTTCCTTGTGGAACAGGTCGCTCATCGAGTTCACGAAGATCATCCGCGGTTTTTTCCAGAGCGCTGGTTGTCGTAGCCTTGATGGCCAGAGTTTCAGGTCGAAACCTTGTTCATAAGGATGATCTGGTATGCCGCGCCAACGCTCCGCGAAACGCTCCGCGTAGCAGTTGTCACACCCCGGACCGACTTTGGTGCAGCCCGTGACCGGGTTCCACGTCGCGTCCGTCCACTCTATCTGTGACTTCTGGGCCAACTGCTCGCCTCATGCTTTTTCGGGATTGTAGCACGAGGCTGACACAGCACAAAGCACGAACGGCATGCCCTTCGAATGGCCGGTAGATTGGTTTCGGCCACGAGGCATGGAGAGTTGCAAGTCTCAGGGTTCCGCCCCCGACGCAACACCGACATTTACCTGTCTTTGCACGCCAGAACCCTACGCCTCTTGAATAGCTGTTGAGCGAAGCCGGTTTCCGGTCTTCTTGATGAACCCGATCCAGGGCCGCCTTTCGGCAGCCAAACCACGGAACGAGGACAGAATGGCAGAGGCAGTTCAGAGACCGGAGGCGATTGAGCGGGGTGCGCGGATGCTGCGCACTGCGCTCGGGCCCGCCATCGCAGGATTTCTGGGAGACCCCATGACCGTTGAGGTCATGCTCAACCCCGACGGGCGGCTTTGGATCGACCGACTGTCAGAAGGCCTCTCCGACACGGGTGCCACGCTGTCGCCTGCCGACGGCGAGCGGATCGTGCGGCTTGTTGCCCACCACGTAGGCGCCGAGGTGCATGCCATGCGCCCACGAGTCTCCG
Source organism: Paracoccaceae bacterium (assembly GCA_039969355.1). GTDB lineage: Bacteria > Pseudomonadota > Alphaproteobacteria > Rhodobacterales > Rhodobacteraceae > JL08. Next base: position 45,549 of record JBDVOA010000030.1, on the reverse strand, counting down.
CGGAACTGCCAGAGACCGGTGAACGCTTCGAAGGACTTCTGCCGCCGGTCGTCACCGCCCCGTGCTTTGCCATCCGGAAGCCCGCTGTGGCCGTCTTCACGCTGGCCGACTATGTCGCGGCTGGGATCATGACCGAGGCGCAGGCTGAGGCGTTGCGTTCAGGTGTGACCACGCGGGCCAATATCCTTGTTGCCGGTGGAACCTCAACCGGCAAGACGACACTCACCAATGCCTTGCTGGCTGAGGTCGCGAACACCGACGACCGCGTCGTGCTCATCGAGGATACGCGCGAGCTGCAATGTGCCGCACCCAATCTCGTGGCCCTGCGCACCAAGGACGGGGTGGCGTCGCTGGCCGATCTGGTCCGCTCCTCGCTGCGTTTGCGGCCCGACCGCATCCCCATCGGCGAGGTGCGCGGGGCCGAGGCACTTGATCTGCTCAAGGCTTGGGGCACCGGCCATCCGGGCGGCATCGGCACCATCCATGCAGGCTCCGCCCTCGGGGCGCTGCGCCGGATGGAGCAACTCATTCAGGAGGCGGTGGTGACCGTGCCGCGCGCCCTCATCGCCGAAACCATCAATCTGATCGCTGTCCTGTCGGGGCGCGGAGCCAGTCGCCGCTTGGTCGAGCTGGCCCGCGTCGATGGGCTCGGGCCCGACGGCGACTACCGTATTTTCTCGGCGGAACCGCTGCCGGACGGCCCCCTTGTCACAGGAGAAACCCCATGATCCGACACGTTCACCGCCTGCGCGCGCAGGCCAGCCATACCGCCACCTTCGTTTGCGTCAGCCTGATGCTGGCCAGTCCCGCTTGGGCCGCAGGCTCGTCCATGCCCTGGGAAGCGCCGCTGCAATCGATCCTCGAGTCGATTGAAGGGCCAGTTGCCAAGATCATCGCAGTGATTATCATTATCGTTACTGGCCTGACGTTGGCCTTCGGGGACAGCTCCGGGGGCTTTCGCCGCCTGATCCAGATTGTCTTCGGCATCTCCATCGCTTTTGCGGCCAGTTCGTTCTTCCTGAGTTTCTTCAGCTTCGGCGGCGGGGCGCTGATCTGATGACAGTCGACCTTGAACACCTCAATGAGGTCCCTGGCTTCAGCATTCCCGTCCACCGGGCCCTGACCGAGCCGATCCTGCTGGCAGGTGCGCCCCGGGCCTTCGCGATCCTGAACGGCACACTCGCCGGGGCCATCGGCCTCGGCCTGCAACTCTGGGCCGCCGGGATCGCCATTGGGGTGCTCGGGCATGCCCTGGCCGTCTGGGCCGCGCGGCGCGATCCGCTCTTCGTCGAGGTGGGGCGCAGACATCTGCGGCTGCCCGGTCATTTCGAGGTTTGAGGGCAGAGCGATGATGAACCTTGCAGAATATCGCCGGAAGGGAACGCGGCTTGCAGATTACCTGCCTTGGGCGGCGCTGGTGGCCGCGGGCGTGGTGTTGAACAAGGATGGCAGCTTTCAGCGCACGGCGCGTTTTCGCGGTCCCGATCTCGACAGTGCTGTCGCAGCGGAACTTGTCGCCGTGGCAGGGCGGCTCAACAACGCTTTCCGCCGCCTTGGGTCGGGCTGGGCGATCTTCGTCGAAGCGCAGCGCATCGCGGCCGCCGACTATCCCGACAGCCGCTTCCCCGATCCCGCCTCGGCGCTCGTGGATGCCGAACGCCGCGCCGCCTTCGCCGAGCAGGGTGTGCATTTCCAGTCGGAATACTTCCTGACCTTCCTCTACCTGCCGCCAGCCGAAGAAGCCGCGCGTGCCGAGACCTGGCTCTACGAGGGCCGCGAGAAGACCGGGATCGACACGGGCGAGGTGCTGCGCGGTTTCATCGATCGGACCGACCGGGTGTTGGCCCTTTTCGACGGGTTCATGCCGGAATGCCGCTGGCTCGATGATAGCGAGACGCTGAGCTATCTGCATTCGACCGTCTCGACCCACCGCCACCGGCTCCGCGTGCCGGAGACCCGGGTCTATCTCGATGCGCTTCTGGCCGATCAGCCGCTCACCGGCGGGCTTGAACCCCAACTGGGCGCGGCATATTTGCGCGTTCTGACCCTCTCGGGGTTCCCGACGGCCACCACGCCCGGGATCCTCGATGAGCTCAATCGGCTGGCCTTTCCCTATCGCTGGGCGACGCGCGCAATCCTGATGGACAAGACCGAGGCGACCCGGATGGTGACCCGCATCCGGCGCCAATGGTTTGCCAAGCGCAAATCCATCGCAGCCATCCTGAAGGAGGTGATGACCAACGAGCAATCGACATTGGTCGACACGGATGCCGCCAACAAGGCCGCCGATGCCGATATGGCCCTGCAGGAGCTTGGCGCCGATCTCGCTGGCGAGGCCTATGTCACCGCGAGCCTGGTTGTCTGGGATGAGGATCCCCGTCGCGCCGACGAAAAGCTGCGCCTCGTCGAAAAGGTCGTGCAGGGCCGCGACTTCACCGCGATGGTCGAGACGGTCAATGCCGTCGATGCCTGGTTCGGCTCTTTGCCGGGGCATCCCTACGCCAATGTCCGCCAACCGCCGATCTCGACCCTGAATCTCGCCCATATCATCCCGCTCTCGGCAGTCTGGGCGGGTGAAGAGCGGGACACGCATTTTGATGCACCGCCACTGCTCTACGGCAAGACCGAGGGTGCGACCCCGTTCCGGCTGTCGCTCCATGTCGGCGACGTCGGTCATTCGTTGGTCGTCGGCCCGACCGGTGCGGGCAAATCCGTGCTGCTGGCGCTAATGGCGCTGCAGTTCCGTCGATACGGGCGAAGCCAAGTCTTCGCCTTCGATTTCGGGGGCTCGATCCGCGCCGCAATCCTCGCCATGGGCGGCGACTGGCATGATCTGGGCGGCGAGCTGACCGACGGGACCGAGGCCGACGTCTATCTGCAACCACTCGCCCGCATCGACCAACCCGCCGAGCGGGCCTGGGCCGCAGGCTGGATCGGTGCGATCCTTGCCCGCGAAGGCATCGCGATCACGCCCGACGTGAAGGAGCATCTCTGGACCGCCCTGACCTCCCTTGCCTCGGCCCCGATCGGGGAGCGCACGATCACCGGCCTCGCGGTCCTGCTGCAATCGACCGATCTGAAACAGGCCCTGCGGCCCTATTGCCTGGGCGGGGCCCATGGGCGGCTGCTTGATGCCGAGATCGAAGATTTAGGCATGGCGTCCGTCCAGGCCTTTGAGATCGAAGGGTTGGTGGGCACGTCTGCGGCACCGGCGGTGCTCTCCTATCTCTTCCATCGCATCGGCGACCGGCTCGACGGGATGCCGACATTGCTTATCATTGACGAGGGCTGGCTTGCGCTTGATGACGAGGGCTTCGCAGGCCAATTGCGCGAATGGCTGAAAACCCTGCGCAAGAAAAACGCCTCGGTGATCTTCGCGACCCAGTCGCTCTCGGATATCGACGCGTCCGCCATCGCGCCTGCGATCATCGAAAGCTGCCCGACGCGGCTTCTTCTGCCCAACGAGCGCGCCATCGAACCGCAGATCACTGCGATCTACCGCCGTTTCGGCCTGAATGACCGGCAGATCGAGATCCTCGCCCGCGCCACGCCGAAGCGGGACTATTACTGCCAGTCGCGGCGCGGAAACCGGCTCTTTGAGCTGGGCCTGTCCGAGGTGGGCCTCGCGCTCTGCGCCGCCTCGTCCAAATCCGATCAGTCGCTTATCACCGAAATTCTTGCGGAGCACGGCCGCGACGGGTTCCTCGCCGCCTGGCTGAATGCCCGGGGTCTCGGCTGGGCCGCTGACCTGATCCCGGACCTTACCAATCTCGCGCCCGACAGGGACGCGGATGACCCCGAAATCCCCCAAGACCCCCAACCCGAACAGGAGACAACACCATGACCCGCACACCCCATCGCTTCGGCAAATTCGCCGGCGCCTCCGCCCTCGCTTTGGCGCTGGCCGCGCCTCTCGGCCTTGCACCGATTTTCGCAAATCCGGCCCATGCCTTCTTCGGCGGCTTCGGTCGTATTGTCTACGATCCGCGCAATCACGCCGAGAACATTCTCTCGGCCGCCCGTGCGATGGAGCAGATCAACAACCAGATCACTCAGCTTCAGAACGAGGCGCGGATGTTGATCAACCAGGCCAGCAACCTTGCGAGCCTGCCGTATTCCGCGCTCCAGACGCTGCAGCAAAATGTCGACCAGACACGCCAACTTCTCTCTCAAGCGCAGAATATCGCCTTTGACGTGAACCAGATTGACCAGATCTTCCAGCAGGACTACGCCAATATCCCGATGGCCGCACCCGAGGCGCAGCTTCTGGCCGATGCGCGCTCCCGTTGGGAAAACACCGTGGGCGGGTTGCAGGACGCGCTCCGGGTTCAGGCGGGCGTCGTCGGTAATCTTGACGGCCAGCGGGCGGAACTCTCCGCGCTCGTTGGCGAAAGCCAATCTGCGGTCGGGGCCCTCCAGGCGACCCAGGCGGGGAACCAGCTTCTGGCACTCCAGTCCCAGCAAATCGCCGATCTCGTCGCGGTCACCGCCGCCAATGGCCGTGCCACGGCGCTTGTGGAAGCAGAACGCGCAGCAGCCGCCGAACAGGGTCGCGTCCAGCGCGAGCGATTCCTCACCCCGGGTGCAGGCTATCAGCCTGGCAATGCCCAGATGTTCAACAACTGACCGGCAAGGAGCAGACCCATGGACGGATCGGCCCTTGCCCGCATCGCCGCCATTATCTTTGTCGCCGTCGCCATCACAGCGGCGGTGGTGCAGATGAGCCGGGAGGAGGAGGGGCCGGTAGTGGGCCCGGGACCGCTCGCGGCCCCCGCGGCTGATCCGCTGCGTGCCGAACAACGGCGTTGCCAGGAACTCGGGGAGGCTGCGGCCTCCAATCCCGACTGCCTCGCCGTCTGGGCCGAGACCCGCGACCGGTTCCTCGGGCGCGACACCGGTGCAGACCAAGCCGGGGGTGAGTGAACCATGGGCGGCACCGGCGTCATCGATACCTTCCTCGGGGTCTTCACCTCCTACATCGATTCCGGCTTCGGACTCCTGGGCGGCGAGGTCGCCTTCATCGCCAGCACGTTGATTGTGATCGATGTGACGCTTGCAGCTCTGTTCTGGGCCTGGGGCGCTGATGACGACATCATTACCCGCCTCGTGAAAAAGACCCTCTTCGTCGGCGTTTTCGCCTGGCTCATCTCCAACTGGAACAGCCTCGCCGCGATCGTTTTCGACAGTTTCGCGGGGCTGGGATTGCTTGCTTCCGGCACCGGGTTTTCGCCTGCCGATCTGTTGCGCCCTGGCCGGGTGGCGCAAACCGGGCTCGACGCCGGGCGTCCGCTTCTGGAATCCACAGCGGATCTCATGGGCTTTGTCGCTTTCTTCGAGAACTTCATCCAGATCGCCTGCCTGCTCTTCGCTTGGGCCCTGGTCCTCCTAGCCTTCTTCCTCCTTGCGGTTCAGCTCTTCGTGACGCTGATCGAGTTCAAGCTGACGACGCTCGCGGGCTTCGTGCTGATCCCCTTCGGCCTGTTCGGCAAAACCGCCTTTATGGCCGAGCGGGTGCTGGGCAATGTCGTCTCCTCCGGCATCAAGGTGCTGGTGCTCGCCGTGATCATCGGCATCGGTTCGACGCTGTTCGGGCAGTTCACCGCTGGGTTCGGCGGCGTGACCCCCACCATCGACGAGGCCATGGCGATCGTGCTGGCCGCGCTTTCGCTTCTGGGTCTGGGCATTTTCGGCCCCGGCATTGCCACCGGCCTCGTCTCGGGCGGTCCGCAGCTGGGCGCAGGCGCTGCCGTGGGCACCGGCCTCGCCGTGGGCGGTGCCGCGGTCGCGACCGGCGGCGGGGCGATGCTCGCGGCGCGCGGGGCAGGCGCTTTGGCCTCCGGTGGCACCGCAGCCACGCGCGGCGCGGCCCATGCGGCGGGATCCGCCTCAACCGCCTACAGCCTCGGGTCCATGGGCCAGACCGGTGCGGCAGGAGTCGCCTCCGGTTTGGGCGGTGTCGCCCGCTCTGCAGGCTTGGCTGCAGTCTCTCCCCTTCGCAAGGCCGCTGCGTCAGCCACGGAAAGCCTGCGCACAAGCCATGCCGAAGGCGCGCGTGCCGGGTTCGCCGCCACAGGCGGCACCTCATCCTCGGGTTCGATTGCCAGTGCTACCAATCCAGCTGCCGCCGGACCTGCAGGCGGCCCGCCCGCCTGGGCCCAATCCATGCGCCGCAATCAGGCGATGAGCCACGGCGTTTCTGCCGCCACCCATGCGCTCCGCTCGGGCGACAGCCCGGGCGGCGGTGCCTCTGTCCCCCTGTCCGAAAGTGATCGCACATGACTTTTTTCAAGCGCGCCTCCACCCATTACGGCAAGACCCCCGAACCCGAGACCCCCTATCAGAAGGCCGCCCAGGTCTGGGACGAACGCATGGGTTCGGCTCGGGTGCAGGCAAAGAACTGGCGCCTCATGGCGTTTGGCTGCCTGATCCTGTCTTCCGGGTTCGCGACGGCGCTGGTCTGGCAATCGGCGCGCGGCACCGTTGTGCCCTACGTCGTCGAAATCGACGGCCATGGTGAGGCCCGTGCCGTCGAGGCGGCAACCGCCGGGTATAGCCCGACCGATCCGCAGATCGCTTGGCATTTGGCCCGCTTCATCGAAGAGGTGCGGGGACTGCCGGCCGACCCGGTGGTGGTCCGCCAGAACTGGCTGCGCGCCTATGAGTTCACGACCGACCGCGGGGCGATCGCCCTCAACGACCACGCCCGCGCCGATGATCTCTTCAACCGGGTGGGGGAGGAACAGGTTTCCGTCGAGGTCTCGAGCGTCATCCGCGCCTCGCCGGACAGTTTCCGGATCGCCTGGACGGAGCGGCATTATGACAACGGCCAACTTGCCCGGACCGAACGCTGGACCGCGATCCTGACCCTCGTGATCGATCCGCCGCGCACGGCAGAACGCCTGCGCGCCAATCCTCTCGGAATCTATGTCAACGCAATCAACTGGTCACGGGAGATGAGCCAATGACCTGCACACGACCTATCCTTTCCGTCGCCTTGCTCGCGGCCACAATCCTCACCGGATGTGCCAGCGACCGCCCGCCGCAATTTGCTTATGATGACGCCGTCCCGCCCTTGCCGACGCCACCAGTGACCGTGCCGGACGACCGTCCGCGGCCGTTCCATGTCCCGCCTGCATGGACCCCGAGCCGGGGTGGAGAGACGGCACCAACACCTGTCGCCCAGGTCGGCAATGCCAATGAAGCGGCCCGAGTCGAGCCCCGGCGCGCGGGGTATTACAACGCGATCCAGATCTATCCCTGGTCCGAAGGCGCACTCTATCAGGTCTACGCAGTCCCAGGGCAGATCACGACTATCGCACTCGAACCGGGAGAGAGATTGACCGGCACCGGCCCGATCGCGGCCGGTGACACCGCCCGCTGGATCATCGGCGACACCGAAAGCGGCGCGGGTCGCGACACCCGCGTCCTCGTCCTCGTCAAACCCACCTGGCCCGACATTAGCACGAACCTCGTGATCTCGACCGACAGGCGGACTTATATGATTGAGCTCAATGCCAGCGAAGAGACCTGGATGCCTGCCATTTCTTGGGCCTATCCGCCATCATCAGAGACACCGCGCATCGCCGCCGCCACACCAAGGATCCCGCCACCCCACGCGCGCAACCACCGATACGGGCTACAGGTACAAGGCGACAGTCCGCCTTGGCGTCCGGTCTCGGTCTTTGACGATGGACGCCGAGTCTATGTCGTTTTCCCGCCCGGGATCGGCCAGGGCGAGATGCCGCCACTCTTTGTTCTAGGATCGGATGGCGAGTTGGAGATCGTCAATAGCCGCGTCCATGGCAATGTGCTGATCATCGACCGCCTGTTCGGCGCGGCTGAATTCCGCCTCGGGCGCGGTCCTCGACAGGAGGTGGTGCGCATCCTGCGGATCGAACCGGAAACCGAAGCTTCAGTCATCCAAGGAACTGCGGAGCAGCCGACATGACTGAGACACCTGAAGATACCGCGTCGGCCATGCGGTTGCGCGCCGATCCGCCTCGGGTCACGCGGATTTCGCGCAAGGTGATCATCGGCCTCGGTGTTGTTGCTGGCCTTGGGATCGGCGCGGCGCTGATCTATGGGCTCCAACGCCCGGACCGCGCCGCTGCACCGGACGAGCTGATTACCACCGACCGTCGGCAGCCCGCTGATGGCTTGCGCGATCTGCCCGGCAGCTATGACGCGATCCCGCGGCTTGGACCGCCCCTGCCGGGCGATCTGGGTGGCGGCATCCTCGACGTGCAGCAACGGGGCCAGCCCATTGCTGCCCCGAGCCTTGCGCCGCCAACCATGGAACCTGCGGAACAGCAGCGACTTGCGGAGCTGGAGGCGGCCCGGGTCAGCGACATCTTCTTCCAGACGCGGCCCGGGTCAGCGCCTGAGTCCATGGGGTTCCAGACGCCGCCTGCAGCACCAGGGGCCGGGTTGGCTGCCAGCCCGGAGACAGATCCACGGCAAGCCTTCCTGAATGCTCCGACAGACCGCCGTACCGTCGCACCCGACCGCATCCAACCGCCGGCCTCGCCCTGGCTCCTGCAGGCGGGCTCCGTCATTCCGGCGGCTCTGATCACTGGCATTCGCTCGGACTTGCCCGGGCAAATTGTGGCTCAAGTAACGCAAAGCGTCTATGACAGCCCAACCGGCAGCTTGCTCCTGATTCCGCAAGGCACGCGCTTGATCGGCGAATACGACGATGGCGTTACCGTCGGTCAGCGCCGCGTGCTGTTGGACTGGACGCGGCTGATCTTCCCCGACGGACGATCCCTCGTGCTCGAACGCCAGCCCGGGGCAGACACGGCGGGCTATGCCGGTCTCGAGGACCGTATCGACAATCACTGGGCCAGCATCCTGCGCGCCGCGGGGTTGGCTACCTTGCTGGCTGTCGGGGCGGAGCTTTCCCTCGACGAGGAAGACCGCCTCGCCCGCGCGCTCCGCGACGGGGCCCTCGACACGATCAATGAGGCCGGCCAGCGGATCGTTTCACGCCAGCTGGAAGTCCCGCCGACCCTCACGATCCGTCCGGGCTTCCCCGTCCGTGTGATCGTCACGCGCGATCTTGTCTTCGCGCCTTCTGGAGGCTGAAATGACCAAGTTGAAGCTCGGGCCAATAGCGGACGACAAGCCGGTGAAACTGACCGTCGATCTGCCAGCGACCCTTCATCGTGATCTTGTTGTTTACGGTGAGGTACTGGGGCGATCGAGCGGGCAAGAGCCTGTCAAAGCTGAAAGATTGATTGCGCCCATGCTTGAGCGCTTCATGGCCACGGACCGCGGATTCGCGCAAGCGCGGCGGGAGCGTACCAGGGCGGCCGACAACAATTGATACCGTCGCAAATTAAAATAGCATTCCAAGCATCCGTCAGCAGGAATTCTGATCTGAAAAGCCTTGTTGAAGCTCCCAGAGAGCTCATCTCAAAGTAGAGCTTATTTCGCACTTGTTTGTCGACGAGGTTTGCAGCGCGGCCCTTAGGTATCTACGGACGATCACGCTCCACCCGGCGAAGCCAAACCGTCACATCGGATGGGATCTTGCGGAGGTCAAAGGCCGATGCCGTCATGTAACCGCGCATTGCATCAAACTCGGGCAACCACATCATGACGCCCTTCGGGATTGCAGAAAAAAGTGACGGCGGATGTGGGAGATCGAGCCTCTTGATCACAGCATCTTCTTCCGAAGAGGGAGGCACAGCAGACACAAACCAGGTCTTGCCTTTGTAGCGAATGGTTCGATCACGCAGCGTGTCTGCGATCGCCGCTTCCTTTTCCTTGCGATGCGATGGGCGATTCGGCGACTTGCCGTCTGCAAAGGCATCCAGCCGATGGGGCGATTGACCTCTTCGGGTCTTCACGGCGGCGGCGATGTGAATCAAGACGATCTGGATGAGCTCAACAACGAACGCAATCACAAGGCCTGTTTCACCAACAGCATCGGTTTCCCGCCCCTCAATGCGCGCTCCAACGGCTTCCCAAACACTTTCAAATCCAGCAGCCGGGGTGAGTTCGGTAAGGCGAGGCGTCGAGATCGAGGTGCCGACTAGGTCTTCGACCACGGTGACAGTGGCAGCGATCGCTGCCGCGTAGTCCGGGTCCGTGCAAGTATAGGTGCGACCATTATCCGTCCACCCAGCAGTCGGATCCATGTCTATTGCCATTGCCGACAGCATCGACCGAGCATCCAACAGAGCCTGATCTCGGAACAAGCCACGAAGCGTATCGACCCGCAAATTGACGGCGCTCTGGCGCGGTTCGGCGATGCTCAAAGCGTCTGCCGCGTCCTCAACAGCATATGCCCAGTACTGCACCATCACGCCAATCTCTTGCGCTTGCCCAGCATGCAAGATGCTGCGGCGCTGGATAGGACCTTCGCCAGCGATGCTGGACTCTGCGCAGGTCCCGCCCTGGGAAATCTCAATCTCCGCCTTGCGCGCTGCGGCCAGCGAGAGCGCCGCTGTTGTTCGAACAAGCTCCAGCGCTGCGGCCCGCGCGGCATCAGCGGAAGCCAGAACCGGGGCGCGGGCTTCATCTGCTGCTCTCGTCTGCAAGGTCATGGTCTCCAGCTGGAACACCGCCATGCCGGAACTCAGGGCCATAGACGCAAACGAAAACACCGCGCCGACGAGCGCGGACGCGATGATCCCGCCCATATTGGCGAAAACCCGACGCCAGGCAGAAACGACCAACAATTGCAGGAGAAGGGCTACACACCATGCCAAGATCCCCAAGGTCACCTCGGGGTCTGCATCGAAGAGGGCTTCCGCAAGGGCCTGAACCGCACTTACCGGACCGGAGAACCGCACAAGCAGAACTGAGATTCCGCCGCTGGCCAGCCAGGCCGAGACGACGCTAATGACAATTACAGGGAGGGGCATGTCTGTCTCCTTATCTAGGGATCTAGTCTATGGACGCAGCCGCCGCGGCGGCTGCCTCATGGATTGGACCAAGGGCGCGGTGATCGAGATTAAGGCGATCAGAATGGGCTGCGAGCCCGAACGTTACGAAGTGACGATCCGCGCAACGGATCAAGAGAACGCTTCCACGCTGGAGGTTTGCTCCGTTCGACGAATGCGTCCCGGTTTTCCCACCAATGACCGCGCAATCGGTCGGCAGGCTCATAGCTTGGACCATCGGCGACAGCGTCCCCCCCGGATTCAGCGGGGCCGACAGGACATCCAAAATGGTCAGACGGATTTCGGAAGTGAAACCTAGTCCTTCGAGATCGAGCGCGGCACCGAACTCTGCATCTCCCGCCGGATGAACGCCTTGTGCGTCGCCGTGCAGAAGCGCGCCAAGCATGACGGCAAAACGATAAGGCGAAAGCCGCGTATCGAAGCCGTAAACAGCGTCCCGAGCTCTCAATGCTAGATCGTCGGGTGCCTGTCCGATATAGCCTACGGCTTCCCGGAATTCCTGCAGCTGGGCGTCAAGCCGCCCAGCAAGAGCGAGGAACACATCGTTGTCGCTTAGCGCAAACGCATCTGTAAGGGCGATACAGTCGCCGCCGGGCAAGCAGACTTCGGTGATACCCTCCCTGACCGCAACCATCATGATTGCGATCTTGTTCAACGATGCACCGTGCCATGGCGGAAGGCCCGCGGCACGATCAGCTTGCGCATCGTGGCTGATCGGCGGGTAGATCGCGCCATTTCGCTCGCCATAGAGCGCAATCGGCAGCACTTCGGTGTTGGTGATGTTGAAAACAGCAACAGCTGCTTCTACCCCGTCCCAACCACGCGCATCCCAATCGGCATAGGCATCTCGAACAGCCTCAAGGACTTCACTTTGGACTGTGGGCACAAGCGACGTTGCTCCATCAACATCTCCGCCAAGAGCGACGGTTTCGCGTAAGGACGTCGTCGTGCCGGGGAAGGCATTTGGAAGGTGCAAGTAGGAAATGACTTCACCAGCAACGAGAGACCGGCGGGTTGCCCTCCATTCCAGTTCGGCTGCATCGCGCTCCAAGTCGCGCAAAAGATGCCAATGCGGTTCGCCCTCAAGGCAGAAATCACGGTCACCACAATAAGAGCGTAGCTCGGCAAGCGCCCGCTCCGCCTCCTCCACAGATTCCGCAAGGTTTCGAACACAAAGTGCTGCGCCGGGACCAACATGGCCAGTCCACCGCCGCGCAAGATGATCTGTGACGCCCCTTGCACCAACCATCGGGACAGGCAATCCAGCAGCGCGAGCGAAACGGCATTGATCGGCGAGAGACGTAGGCTCCGCCGTTCCAAGCAACGCCATCGATCCCAATTCCCCCGCGCGATGAGGAACAGCGTTTTCCACTGACGGAGCAAGGCCCACGAACGCAATGCGATCAGCATCCGTTGGGAGATGCCGGGTGGCATAGACCGAGGCCGCCACCATTGACAGGATCTTGTCGCCGAAAGATGGGTTATGAACGTGCGCCAGAAGCTCGAAAACCGAAGCGATTGGCCCAGTGACACCGCTCCGGTCTTCTTGACCGGTTAGAACTTCGCGGAAGACGCCTCGAATCCGGCGGAGTGGACCACGCCAATCGTGCCCCCAGAAAGTCTCACCGACCCACAAAGCACCTTCAATTGACCGATACGCCTCGGCATGCGCCAGCGCTGCTGTCGGCTCGAAGGGAACTGTCAGAACGGGGCGCGCTAGCTCATGGCCGTTTTGGTCTAGGGGCTGCGGGCAAGCGCTATCCGGCAGACGCGGGATGACGTGGACCAACGAACCCGAATCGCCGCGAAGAGCAATGGTGTCCGCGCATTCGACATTTTGCTGGACCAGCGCGATCTGCGCCTCGATCTGGTCCCAATTGCTGCCAACAAACGCGCCGATAGCGGTTATGCCGACAAGGATTGAAGTTGCCGTAGCGACGAGCATCAACTTAATTGCTGGCACGAGATTCGCGCTTGCATAGCCAACCGCAGAAATCGCAGATGACGAAGTGCTGCTCAACAATGATGCCGCTGCGGAAGCCAAGGACGTAAATCCTCTGGACAGGGAATTTGCGACCCAAATTCGCCGCGCCTGCCGCGCGCGGGAACGATAGCCTTCTCTATAGGCATCAAGTGGATGACGGCCGCCTTTTCTTACCGCCCGATCAAAGGCATTCTCGCGATCCCTACGATAGCGACCGGCAGAATAAGGATCGTCGAGGGTATCGGCGTCCAGAACCTCTTCATCATCAGAGAAAGCGTGATGGAAACGAGTCATCAGCGCGTCCCCTTCTTTCTCGAGGGGGACCGGGATGGGCCAGTCAGGCCTTTGACCAGCGAGCGAAGGAACGCCGCTGTGGTCGTCGCCAGCATCGCGCCGGTTAGGGCGCCAGCCGCAGCAAGGCGGCCGATCATCTGGGCAAAGTCATCCAAGGCTGCGCCAGGACCACGGGCATCAAGGAGGACACTCAGCACACCGAGTGCGAGGATCGTCGCGACCGTGATCGCGACGATACGGACGCGGATGAGAAGTCCGAGAACTAGGGCGACAATCGCACCAGCGGCGAAATCAGCGCCTGCGAAGGTAATGGCATGCTCTGTCATCAGAGACGCCCTCGCGAAAGCAGCCGCAGGACACGGATCGGACCACGCCACAGGGCGAACAAGACAAGCCCACCGACAACCACCCCAATGAGCGCTGCAGCAGCGTCGCGCCCAGCGAATGCGGTGACCAGTGCCTGAAGTGCGCCCAAGATGAGGAAAATGACGGCGAGTAAAGGAACTGCTTCGACCAGCGCAGGATTAAGGTCCACCTCATGGCGACGGGCGACCTCCAACGCTGCGACCAAAAGTGGTGCGAGCAGAGCGATGCGAGCGTTGATGACTATAGCAACCGCACCCGCAACCGTGCCGTAGGCCCAGTCGGCACGGCCGACGAACGCGTCAGCCTGATCAAACAAATGGTCCAAGAGGGGAGAAAGCGCCTCTAACATCATGCTGCCCCCTGTAGGGCGCGTTCAAGCTTGAGCATGAAGAGCCGGTCGAGGTAGCCGCGGCCGGGCGTGTCTGAGAACTTCAGACAGAACGTATCGCCCTGGCTGGTCTGTCCAACGATGGCCGGGTGCTTCCCTTTGAAACGGATCGCAACATCGCTGGCGCCGAATTTCTTCGCGGCGCGCACGATCTCACGGTGGCGGCGACGGGCGCTCACGACGCACCTCCCGCGGCCTTTTTTTGGCACTGCAAAAGAAGGTCACGAACTTGCTGGCCAATCTCGGCTTTCTCAAGTGTCGGTTTGAAGTTGAGGTGCGGCGCGTTCTTAGCCATCCACTCAATTTCGGCGCAAAGCAGTGATGCCGCGTCGAAGCTACTTGCGGCATTTGGCGTAGAGATATCCCAAAGTACTTTGTTCACCTTAGCCTCCGAACATGGTTAATGTACGAAGACATTGCACAAGATACTTATGTGGCCGTGAGTCCGGTATCTGGACGGTGGTGGACGAAATTTGTACGGAAACTGTACGAGGGAAGATTGTTGACGAAGAATGTCAAAAAAGACGAGTACGACCCCGTTCTCGAACAGCAGGGACAGGCGATCAAAAAGATCGCTACTGCTGAAGGCTTTGTCTTAAACACAATCGAACACCTTATACCAATAGGTATAAAGACTGATTCAGTTTATCAGGTTTTGCGGGGTCGCCGCCAAAGAAATACAAAAATAGTTCAACGCGAAATTGTTAAGCTTCTTGCCAAGCGAAAGTTAGAAAACGAAGGTGTCGAGAACCCAAGCGCCGAAGCAGTTGCTGCGATGACCCGTCAGCTGTCGAGCCTCGTCTTCCAAGACCACGATGAAGCGGCAATTTTGGGGTTTGTCGATGGACGCCAGCATTTGCAGTCTGGCGCCATTATAAGTGGTCGTGACACGACAGATGCAGCTCAAGAAACAGGTACCATAAGCCACGGGGCCGAACACATCTTTGAACTTGATGATTATGATACAACGAAGGTGTGGTTGAAGCGCTCCGACAACGGCAGTATTGATATGAACGTGGAAGCTCATGACCCATCCGAAGGCTATGCATTCAAGGGGCTCATCGTCCGACTAAAATCGGAATACCATCTGGCGCTTGCAGAGGTTGAGGATGAAACTATTGAGGGGCAATTCTGCAAAATAAATCGGCGTGCTGGTAAGGGAACCGAAAAACTATCCACGACTGTTATGTTGACGGCGCTGGGTAGCAAGCTTCCACCACATTCGATTTTTGGCGACTTGGGCTATGAAGTTATGGGCCACAAAGAAGTAAGTGCTCCTTTTTCTATCAAGATCGTAGCCGAGGCGCTAAGTCGGCAAATTGTTTCACCTAGCGCGGAGCCAGACTTAAAGGTCGAAGCGATGGATCGTATCAAATGGCTTTTGGACAATCACGCTCGGAGGGCAGACCTAGGCGTACATTGGGATTTGGAAGATGAAACGAAAGTGCCGGTTTACATAGGCCGCTTCCACTGGAGCCCGGACGAACAATGAGTTCTGATGGGGACGACTGGGACCGTCGTAAACCGTTGAGTGCAGCCGAGCGAAGGGACCTGTCGGATGCAATCGGGCTTACCGAGAGCACGGATGTCGTCTCGGTTCTCGGTGACCAACGTGACGTCCTTTCTTACCTTTTCCGGCACGCTTGGCTTGCAAGTGTTCGTTTCGACAATCAAACGTGGTCGGGGACGGATTTCACTGGGTCCGATCTGGCAAAAAGCTCATTTGAAGGCGCCTCCATTCGAAATGCACGTTTCGATTTCGCGATTGTAGACCGCGTTCAATTGCGCGCGGCCAGAGACTGGCCTGGACACGTTGCGTTGGAACTTGAACGCGTGCCACTATCCCCGGATTTTCTGCCAGTTCCTGAGCCTGGCCGGCTCATGGCGGAACGGGCATATGCGCCACAATTGATCATGCCGGAGCCGCTGTCACCCGATATTGGTTCTGGCGACAACGCACAGCTGCGGGCGTGGCGCGCAGGATGTCTTGCAATTGCCGCGAGCTGCGTGCGGCAGGATGAATGGTCTTGGATGACCTACCGTCCAGGCGCCGCTGTCCCCGACCGAGGCACCGAGAATCACGCCAAAATCATCGAACGCCTAGTGGACGCAGAGAATTATACTGCTTGGTTGTCGAGTGCGACCGGTGGCCGGTATGAGATCATGGACTCTGAGATCTACGAAACTCTGTGCCAAGTCGAGGACGTCGGCCAAGGTGCGGTCCCTGACAGTGACTATATCTTTGACCAAAGAGAACCTGCCCCGTACCCGGAAACATCCATTCCTGGGGCGGGTCGTTGCTCAAAGTCGGGCTTTCTGGACCTAATAGGGAACCTGCGCCAGATTACCACCGCTGGCGATGACGATTTCCGGTTGGTCGGCGGTTCCCATGATGGATCGTACCGCGCAAAAAGGTGGTGGAGCACGATCAATCAGGACAAGGGCCGGGATTGGGGACTGCGTGTCGTCCGCATTTTCCCCGACCAACCTCGGGGGACATAGTACGAATGAAAATCCCAGCCCAAGAAGTCATTCATCCCGATTGGATTGAATTCGGCGCCGTTCTTTCTGAACCGTTCGGGTGGATTCACCTGTCCGGCCCTCCGGGACAGGGCAAGACAAGCCTCGTGCGCTGGCTTCAGCAGCTCGATAATGATCGCAGGTTTATTGTGTTAGATCTCGCTGAACCGACCAGCACGGCGGGCGTACCGTTTGGGATTGCTTTCCAGATCTGTTTGGGAGACGCTTTGGTGGCGGCCGGTTTACCGCCGACTTTACGCGATAAGTTGCTGCGGGAACAGGACCGCTCAGCGGAAAGCCAGATCGAAACCGGTTGGGCTGTACTTGCAGAGGTCGGCGCCTCTTGGGCCGAAACGAGTGGCAAGCGCCCGGTTGTCGTGCTGGACGGGCTAGACAGGATCTTTTGGAATTCACTCGCGCGCCGAGCGCTTATGAGACACCTTAAGACTTGGAGCGCTCGCGAGGCCTTTGATGTGCTGACGACATCGGTGCTTTCTCTCCAAAGCCTCAAGACCACGCTAAGCGTCACGGGATTGGCAGAGGCGAAAGAGCTAAAACTGCGCCTTTTGGATGCACAAAGCGACGCGAAATTTTATTACGGGCTGTCCGTTTCGAAGGACCGCAAGCAAAGCGCCCTCACCACATTGCTTGAAGGCACGGGTGGGCGTCTACGTCCTGTATGCGAAGCAATATCGACTGTTGAGACTGGTAAGAGCCTTAGTGAAGCGGTAGATTTTCTTTCCGTTTCACTGGTCACAAACGAAGCGCCCAATGTTAGGAACGCTCTAACTGCGCCGATTCCAATCGAGCCCCCAAACAGTGGCGCAGAATACACCTATATGCTGTCGAAGATGACCCAGTTCCTCAGCGTACTACTGGGATCTTCGCAAGTTGAAAAAAATGATTGGACTCCTATCGCTGAGGATTTCGGCTGGTTATCTCCCGGGCAGAGCCAGATCATGCTGCCGTTGTTTTTGAAAGCCGCTTTCACGAAAATTGATCTAGTCAAGAAATCTAACGAGTTGAAAAACCGTGCCGATGATCTGAAGGAAAAAGAAAGGCAGGAGGAATATAATGCTGATCTGTTAATGGTACGTCTTGAAAACATCGTGAAAGAAAAGTTCTGCCGAAGCGATATTGGCCTTTCGCGAAAGGCCGAACTTATTTCGGGTCGGAGCCGCTGCATTCTACGTGATCGACACTATTCCTTTTCAATGAAAGCGGACGACATAGCCCCGGAGCAAAGCTATATACTTAAGGTTTTCCCGAACCTCAGCGCCGATGGTGCGGACCTTCTCGACATCGAAATGCTCATGCTACGACAGCTGTCTGACGAGCGCCACGATGCGCTTCCAAGGTTTTACGGCGGTGGCCGATTAGGCAAAATAGATTCACCAGATCTGGGCTTTTCATATCTCCTAGCACACGTCGATGGGGTTCCACTCCGCGAACCTCCCGAGATGGCGACAGAAGAATTTGGCGATCGTCTGGAGGCTGTGACACTTCTTGCTGAGGCCCTGACGCGCCTGCACAGAAAGGGTATTTTTCACCGACGCGTGATCCTATCGAACATCCTGAGAAAAAGCGTAGTAGCAAACCCTCTCAATACCGAGAGCGCTATGCGTTTCGTACTCACGGGCTTCGAATTTGCACAATATGTCAACCCAGTTTATTCGGGCATTGATCCTTTGGACCAAAGCCAAGGGATGCAGGCGACGATGACTAGCCCTTACGATATCTTGTGTTGCCCTCCCGAATTCATGTCCGACGCTACAACTGCGCCCGGCGTTCCCCTTCAAGATTTGATCGCACAATCGGATGTCTTCGGAATGGCGATGATCGCATCTATGCTGCTGCATGGCGTTCCGGATCGAAAGCATGTCGAGGCCGTGCGCGATGCACCAGACAATGGCAAAATAGAAGTCTTCATAGAATTCTTGGAAAGCTACAGACAGTCTGTCTATGAAAATGAGGGCCTTCCCGAAGATCTGCGGCGCCTTTTGATCCGGGGGCTTTCCACCGAAGTCGACAAGCGCCCGAATGCAAGCACCTTCTCATCGGCATTGAACGATATTAAGGCTGATACGCCCCGTCCGGACGAAGTTGGCTCAAAAGATTGGATGCTGGTGGTTTATAATAAAGCGCAGAGCGCAAAAGAGTTACAAAACGGCGGGAATATTCCAAAAACCGTCGACGAGCATGATGCTATCATGCTGGCCGACGATTTTGTCCGAAGTTTTTTCAGAAATGCGCACTCAATCCGTTTTGATAGATCTGGATATACGCGATTTGTTTCTGAACCAACAGGATTCGAAAAAGACGCACACATCGTAGTGATCGGCCAATCGCACGTGGCCTATTGCAAGCTGTTTATCAAGGATGTGCGCAGCTCGACCAAGGAAGTATTGAATTGGGCGCTGTCGCTCCGTCGTGTAGTTGACCGGCGGCAATTCGGTGCGGTATTGAAGGAAAGCGTCCCGATCCCGTTTCCTAAAAAGATGGTTGAGGTCCTTGACGAAAACTCGGAGGCCTTCGAGTCGCTCGTTGCTGACGGTGACCCGCTTGGATGGTTGTCTTGGAATAATCACGTCGAAGCGGCTAGGAACTTATCGGAGGTCGACGACCGCCGCAAGGCTGCCTTTACAGCGTGGGAGTTCGCCAACAAGGTTCAGGAGAAACTAGCAACATTCAGGCTGCCGGGCGTGGTCTCGGATGATATGGGAGGGCGCAAATCTGCTATCATCTTAGATGCCGTCGCTTTCCGGAAACTGCAGCAGCAAGACGAATTCATAGACCTGTTGTTCCGTAGCGCGGGCTCCAACAACCCGGAAGAGTTCTTTTCCCAGTTCATTTCGAACTGGCTGGACGAAAACGCAGATTCCGGTGGCCAGCTGTTTTTTCTTCCGGAGCGCGATCCCACAATAGAACCAAGCGACAAGTCCGGTGACCGTATACCATTGGGGAATGACCTGGTTGTCGGTTACGGGCGGTTGATTGTTAATGAACACTCGCGTTTGAGGGGAAGCGGTCAGCTTGTCTTTCAGCAGCGTTTTTCTCCAGTTTCTGAGATTTTGACGAAATCGAGGATAATTCAAGACGTACTTGTCGGCGGCCAATTGTTTGATCAGTTGGACAGTCCGCACCCCCGCATGTTGGTGGAACGAGAGCTGCAAGGTGAATTGAGGGAGCGGCTGACTAAAGGTCGCTCTGCCAAAATTGTGGAGCGAATGGTTAACTCAGAGCCGTTTTTTGCGTTGCAAGGGCCGCCGGGCACCGGCAAGTCGACAGCGCTTGCCGAATATGTTCACGCCGTGCTCGACAATTCTCCACTAACCCGCATGTTGCTGACCTCTCAAAGCCATGTCGCCGTCGACGTACTTCTGGAAAAGGTAACGGAACTGGTGGAGCGACAAGGCGACGAAAATCCACCAGTGATTGCTCGCGTTGTGCCGAACATAAATCCGGGGCGGCTGACGCGCAAAGCGTTGAGCCATAGCCTAGACCAGATTGTCGGAGATCGCGTCAAGCGTATCAGGGACCAGGCAAAGACACGATCACTGATGGCAAGCGACGAGCGACAACAGGTGGCATGGGCTCGGATATACTCCTTGCCTTTTGAAGAAATGGACAGACGCATTCGGAATGGTGTTTCGCTTCTTTTCTGCACCACATCTGCATCGCGACATCAAATCGCTAATCGGCAATCATCGGATGATGGCGAGTACAAGTTCGACGTAGCGGTGGTAGAGGAAGCTGGTCGTGCCGATGCATCGGAACTCTTGGTGCCGCTTGTACAGGCCCCGCGGCAAATGGTTGTTGGAGATCACAGGCAGCTTCCCGCTTTCTCAGAACAACGACTAACTGCGCTGCTGGAGACCGCATCGGAAACTTTCCAGACACAAACCTATCGCTCCGGCGCTTCGGAGCATGTTTTCGCAGATATCGGCACTGATTTCGATGCGGTGAAAAGTTGGCTCAACCCGTTCCGACGCATGTTTGAACTGCGCGAAAAAGCCGAAAATGAAGCGAGAAAAACAGCACTCAATTGTTCCAACGATAGCGCAATCCCCGCCTCTGCAGCTTTCTCCAACCGGGTGATCGATACTCTTGACATGCAGTTTCGATCGCATCCTGACATCGGAAACATGATCAGTCGGACATTTTACAAGGGCAAAGTGGAGAACTCGAAAGACAAGGATGAGTGGCCCCCACGTTTGCAATTTGACAAGATCAATCATGAAACCAAACCACTGACGTGGATCGACACGACCAGCATGGTCGAAGGGGAGTTCATCGAGCGAATAGAGGACGCGGGCAAAATACACAATGTTGGCGAAGCCAGAGTTCTTGGCGACCTGATCAGAAAATTCAATTTCGATCTAGATCTACAACAAACGGCAAAACCGCTTCGAAGCCAGGTGTTGTTCATGTCACCCTACAAGGGGCAAATTGGCCTGATCGAGGAGCAACTCAGAAATAGCGGCCGAAAAATGCTTTTGGGAAGTGGTGCCGATCAAAGTGGTAAGACCATGGCGAATACCTTCGAGCGAAGGATTAAGTCGATTACAAGCACAGTGGACGCTTCGCAGGGTTCAGAATCAGACTTAGTGGTGATCAGCTTTGCGAGGTCAAGATATGACTATGAGAGAGTGCCGACAATTGGTTCGGCAGCACCAGCCGATTGGGAATGGGCAATCCGGCGAAATTTCGGCTTTATTTCTGATCCACGGCGAATAAATGTTATGCTTTCCCGTGCGAGATCGCAGGTGGTAGTCATTGGCAATCTTGAAAACTTTGAGACCTTGAGTGAGTGGGTTCAACACTGGGCAGACAGCTGCCTTCGCCCAGATTTAGGTGGCGAATACATTAGGCGTAACAAAGAGATCTCGGAAATCCACGGCTTCTGGGGCAAGCTGATCCAAGAGTTCAAAGTCAACGGTACGATCATCTCGGCCGAGAAGGTCTTGAAGGCATGATCAGGCCCATCTTCCTCAATCTGCCTTTTGTTCCCTTTTTGGTAGATGTTCGCCTTTTTGGGGAAGAAAACCCCAGCGGCATCGAAACGGCTATTTTGTCGCTTATCCATGCCCATGGGGACGATGGCCTCACCATTTCGGATTTCCACAAGGCCATCCCACTGGGTCGACGCGCAACAAACGAACTTCTCAACGCCATGTGGCGCCGTGCGTTCGTGACAATCAGCCACGGCGACTCGCGCATCCGACTCGAGCGCCGTAGCGCGGGGCTGGCAAAGGATGACTTCCGGGGCCTCGGAACTTCTGTCGATCCAATCAGCTATGAATTGGGTTACGACCTGATTACTGGAAAAGTGTTCAATCCATACCGGCTTGTCAATGAAGAGCCAGATTTCAGGTTTGTTGTTCCGGCCGGCGATGGTGGCGAATATGATATGCCGTTGGATGGCTTTAAAAATCTTTCTATTCCAGAAATTCTGCGTGTCCTTCTTAGCAACCGCGAATTCAGGACCAATCGCGAAACCAGCGAAATGACACTTGAGCCGCGTTTGCCAGACTATCAAATTACCCATGATCACGTGCGGTACTACAAGGCACATTTCCGGGTCGAAAAGACTATCGACGAACTTCTTGTTTTTCAGAATCTGGAACAGATTGGGTCTCTTGATCCGGTCCTGACCGAGATAGCAGCAAAACTTCCGCTTAATGCCGCCGCCCCAGGGACGGCACTTTACGCTACGTTGCGCGAAAAGGCCAGCACGGCGCCACCAAGGACCGATCGGGCCTCGGGATTGATGGCACAACTTCGGCGCAGCCAGGAACGGCTGAAGGTCATTGCCCAAAACCCAAAAAACCACAGCTCCGAATTCGAGAGTGTTTGGCAATCGGTTCTCATCAACTTCGATTATCTCATCGAAGAAGAACGTTTGGCGGAATCTACCCGTGTAAGTGTCCAGTATGTACCTAAAGGGAATGTTGAGGCCAAGTTAGTCAATCTATTGAAAGAACCCGGTGCGCGATTTTTGTTAGCCTCACGTTCCACGCATCACATCGATACGGGAGAGGATAATGCGGTCAAGGAAATGCTTCGTGATGCGCTTGGAGGAAAAGTTCCCCGCATAGACCGTGCCTATCTTCATTGGCGGACCTTCAATGAGGACAACGATCGTAGGACCCGCTCGATGCGACTTGACCTTGAAATCACCGATCGGATCCAAGACGTTGAGAAATCGACTGCGCAGCACAGGTTCCGATTTTTGGGCGCAAGCCGCCAAGGCAACCATATGGCGGCCTCTCTCGCCTTGCTCGATGACCGGCAAATTCTCTTGTCTAGCAGCGCGCTCGTGGGCGATACGCTCGATCGCGCGACTGGGTTGCATATCGAACCGATACACGGCGCGGTCACCGGGCGGCGGATCGGCTTCCACCCGGTGGCGCTTGCAATTGGTAACCGACTTACATCGATTTTTTCTATGGGGTCACTTTTTACCGCGACACCACCGGATCGTGAAGGAGAGCCAACGGACTCGCAGCGCTTCGGAGCGCTGCAGGGAATTGCCAAGGGATTGCTTGACAGGATCCCAGACGCGGCATCGGTGTGGCCAAACGATAGCCAGAGTTCAGACGGCACCAACAAGCCAGATACGGCATATGTCGGACCACTCGATCCGGATGCGCTCAAACACTACTGGCTGCTTTGCGCAGAAGCTTTGCAAAGCGCCTTGGACCAAATTCTGGAATTCCGAGCAGAGGGGCCGCTCGTGGCCAAGACTTTGTTTGAAGCTGACATTTTTTTTGGTGCACGCGACCTTATTCTGTCAGCACATGCGAACAGTGAAATTACCATTTGCGTGTGCCCGGCTGCTGAGATGCTCCGCCGTAAGCCGCTCGACCATGAACCTTTTCCCGAGATTGATGCGGTTTTCCTCGACCCCCTCCGGCGCTTTCTGGAGCAGTCGGAGTACGCTCGAGCCAACTTTGTCATTATGGCATCTGCAGGCAGCGGCGATGACGGATACAAGAGATTTCTGCGTCAGATTGAAAACATCTCCAAGGCGTTTCCGAACCGGCTAAACGTTATCTTTCCTTCTGCTGATAGCAATGGATTCAATGCCAATACGGGGTTGTCTTGCGTGCTGACCGAAGACGCCACCCTCATCGCAAGTGGTGGCGTGCTTGGCGCTCAGATCCGCACGCGGAACAGCGGCATTCGCACCCATATAGGTTTTCTGTTACGTGGGCGAGGCCACGCCCACGCAGCTCGCCAGCAATTGGATGACCTAGTTCCCAAATTGAAGGTTACACTCAATCGGAAGGTCACGGAAACAGACGCTGTGGCCCCAGCGCGCCGCACCTACTTGGCTTGGATGCAAGAAATCCGTAAGCTGTCATGCAAAGATCTTGGGCTTTCGGTTCTCGATGACGTTGAAATTGATGCAATCAACGAATTCGCCAACCCGCTCTTCCAGCGGGTAAGGCTTAAGAAAGCAGCTTTGACACACGATCCGGGCACCGACATCGGTGACCGCGCAAGGACGCGGCTGTTTTGCATGGCCGAAGACGAGGGCGACCTTGCGGCCATGGCGGCCTTCGCCGACTGGGCTCCAGAGGACCACGCGCTTAGACAAAACAGTTTGCGCAGCAGGATCATCACATTTCTGACGCAAGCGCCTTTCGCTGCAGCACCCCATGATCTGGTGAAAGAACCTGAGGGCGCCGCCCTTTTAGTTCTGAGTTCACTTGAGAACCTGTCGAATACTGATGATCTGTTGATCCAGGCCTTAAACGACAGCAACACAGAGTTCAGTTCGGACCTGGCGCCGATACTGACAAATCTGGCCCGCCGCGCCAGTCAGGGCCACGGGCAACTGCCGGATCTGACCAGGATGAACAGCCCCTCTCAGGACGCCGCAATACAGGAGTGGGAAGAGCAATTTGAGACGCTTTGCGAGAACTTTGACCTATACAGCCGTAAGGATTACGGTACCTCGACCGCCCGAAAAATTCGTTCACTTGCTTTTTGGGACGAGGAGAAGCCGACTGAATTCTCGCGGCTCTTTTCGTTGTTGCACAATACCGAGCTTTCGCTGGAAAAGATATCGAATTCCATTCGCTCGGAACTTAAGACGTGCACATCAGACCCCGCACGAACGTTTCGCAGCAAAGAGACTGCACAGCGCTACGCACTTGAGCGGGTGGCAGACTTCAACGCCCAGCTAGATGGGGAACTAGTTGGCGCACGCCGGGCAGCTCTGGCCAACGACTGGGCAAGGCTGTTGGCCGATTGTCAGGCATGGGTTTCTGCTGGCCAAATGCTGCAACAATCTGGCCTAAGTACTCCGCTTGATAAGGACCTCTTTGCTGCCATCCGAACATGGCTCGACGAGTTCAATAAGCACAAAGACTGCGAAAACAGGCAATTGCAAATTCTTCTACACACCCGACTAAAGGCCATAGTTCAGGAAGGCCCGGAACCTGAGGACATGAGGGTCTTTTTTCGATACCCTACGGCGTTCGACGTCGAACTTCACCCGGAAGAGGGCACGAACTGGCTCGACTTCCAAAACGCGATCCTCGAGCAGGAGTGGCGTACGAGCCAAGAGTTTCTGATCCCGAATTTTGAGTGCCAGCTTGACGCGGCGGAAATAATCACATCGCAATCTTGGCTTGGACGCTGCAAACGTATGCTATTGCAGCTGAATGAGCCTGACCTCAAAGGGTTACGTGACAATTTGACGGCACGTTTTGATCAGTTCCTGGACGGCGAGGCGCGCAGGCTTCTCGACAAGATTGGCGGGCTCGAACGCACGCTCTCTGATTTGGGTGAGGTCCTATCAGATGCACAGGCCGAAAAGCGGCAGATCATAGAAAATCTCAAGGATGAGTCCGCCGATGCTGATAGTGTCGAGCTTGCCAGTATCTACTTTCTTGAAATCCAAAAGGACGCGGATGCGCGGCGAACGGCGCTGACTGACTCGTTGAATTTCGAAATCCAGAAACTGAAAGGCGACGTGTACAAGGCGGCGAACACTCTTCTAACGATGGGCGATCTTCGTAGCGCCCGCATGGCGGCCCGGTTAGATTGGCCAGACGACCGGCAATGGCCCGTGAGTCATCACCAAACAGAGTTTACCAAGCTCCTATTCGGCGAGAGGGCAAGGCACAGAGACAGCGTTGCAGCTCTGGAAATCCATCTGAAGATGGAAAGCGGTTCCATCCGTCACGGCAAACGGACGCAAGCGCTCTGCGAGGTCTTGGAAGCAAGCTACGGCATAACCGAAGAAGTCGCCGCAGGCTTCACCAACATGGTAGCAGCTTGGTTTGACCAGGTCGGCAGTGATTCTTGCGCAGAGATGTCCAAGGCCATCCAACAAGAATTTGGGCTCGCACAACGCCCATCGATTATGTGCCGGCAGAACATCGCGGACGATCCTCCGCCGGTAGTCGTTTATAAGGGCGGCAAGGATTGGAGAGGGTTGCTCATTGATCCCAGCGTGACGCACGAAATCCAGGAAGTAAGTGAACTGACCCTAGGCTTGGAGGATGTTTTGTCCGCGCTAGCGATGCCTCTTTCTGACCGGCCGGGGTTTATTCTGCGACGTCTTGAAAAAAGAGCCCGATTCAGCAGCCTTTTCATCGGTGTTGAACCAAAGAATCTCCCATCTTGGGCCGCAGCCAAGGTAGCGCCTCAGACGTTGGAACAGGACGCAGCCGCCCTTCTGACGGTGGTTCAAAGGTTCGGCTGCCGAATTGCCTTCGAATACGAAGTCAAGACCGATGCGCAATTGCCTCAAAAAGTCGGCTTTGAGAATGAGATTATGGGGCTTTGCCGCATCCTTTCGGAGTGGGAGCGCCGAGGCGTGAACTTATGGAGCGTACTG
The DNA here is from genome assembly GCA_039969355.1 of Paracoccaceae bacterium. Classification (GTDB taxonomy): domain Bacteria; phylum Pseudomonadota; class Alphaproteobacteria; order Rhodobacterales; family Rhodobacteraceae; genus JL08. The sequence goes on along the minus strand of JBDVOA010000030.1, from coordinate 19,231 downwards.
AGCGATTGCTTCACAGATCGGAAAGGTGATCGATTATTTGAAGCTCGCAGGCTAAGTTGACACGAAACGGCTTTTTTGGAGATCATTCCCATTTCTGCGCCTGCTACGTGGTCCTTTGCTATCTTTGGCCAAGTTGAAGTTACGAATGCGACCTGCCTGCGCAATGGAGAACTATGAGTTGCGCAAGTCAACCGAGAACGCCAATGCTACACATAGTGCGTAACTATATGAAAAATTGTCTCATTTCACGCTGCCATCCGCGGGACCACCCTTTCCGTCAATCGCAGAAATCGTAAGTTGCGAGCCCCCGCAACCAACGATAATTGAGAATCCTCCGCTGGCATCGCCATGGAGGTTTTTGCGTTTTGGGTTACAACGCGCAGAGATCTTCTGTTGTGCCTTCTCTCAACTAAAAACGAAATAAAACAAAATGTTGGGCGCAATTTTGACCGTCTGATTTCTTCAAAATACCCTTACACGCGCTCGCTCGCACACTGGGAGGAACACCTGAAGAAAGCTGGATCTTAATTTTTGCTAGGTACTGCGATGCAAAAACTTGAACCTCACACTGTCTGGTGGCGACGTATTCAAAGAGCGACCCTAATGCGCTTTTGACATGATCTGTAACGCTTACGCGATCGAACACCGCCTGACGAAGCGGAACCATCCCCAGACAAATGGTCAGGTCGAATGCATGAACCGAACCATCAAGGATGCGACGGTGAAACGCTATCACTACGAAAACCACGAACAGCTCCGCAGCCATCTCGCCGACTTTCTTAACGCCTATAACTTTGCCCGACGATTGAAGACGTTCGCCGGACTTACGTCCTATGAATACATCTGCAAAATCTGGACATCAGAACCGGAACGATTCATCCTAAATCCGATCCACCAGATGCCGGGACTGAACACCTATCAACCATAAGGCAGGTCGGTGTCAGTCTTTGATCTCGACGAAGTCGATTTCCATTGAATGATTGTCTGGCAGATAGTCTCGGTATTGCCCGAATTTAAACTTGATCTTCGACTTCCAACCTTGGTCCATATTGTATCCGAGACGTCCGATAACGGTCGCCACCTTGGTGTCATCTTGCCAGAGAACGACTTGTCCAGAGGGGCCTGCCTCAATATCGATGCGAAGGGTCGTATACTGGCCTGTCGCATTTTCCAAAACCGGACTGGTATGGTGTATCAGAGTCAACGAGTGCTTTGGCTTGGGACCGAAGTAATCGTCTGGACCTGTCCAAAAGCAGTACCTGTCCGGGATTCGTCCGTTGATAGTTTCCATGTCTGGCCAAATGTCATGTTTGGCCGCCGCGACGAGACAGCGCCAGAATTCGTCTTGTACGGTCACATGCAAAACTGCATCGTCAAACCGAACGGCAACAAAAGGGCTTTGGCCGTTGAACGTATACGGTGCATTTTCATAGTTTGCGCTCAACTTGGTGTGTTTCCACTGCGCGAGAACCCAACGCATCGAATTCACGCGATCTTGGATTTCATCTTTTTCGGGCATCCGAAATTTCATGATGTAACTGCTCGTGCGGGTTGCACTGGCCCTAAGACCGCTAAACAGTCTAAGTTCTTGGCGTTGAATGCAGAGTTTCGGGATTGGCTGGCCTTTTATCGCTTCTTCTGCATCGTATGCCTTATTGGCGGCATCTTGTACGAGGTCGCTGCAATAGGTAGTTCCGTTCGGGCGGAGTACTTTCTTAAGGATCCCGTCCGACCTCGAACGCGTGAATTCTGCGAAAATGCTTGCCGTTAGGTCGTCTGCATCGTCCTCATCCCCATCCGTCGCCAATACCGCAATTCCCGGCTGGACGCATTCGCTTACCGGAGTAAATCGGCAGTTGTTGCCACCGACATCGCGCGAGTCCACGTCAATGAGGACTGTCCCCGCTGCGCCCACCGAGGTATTTCCGCTGCGGACTGGATATTCGGGATCGATTTGGCACTCACACCACTGCGATGCATCAATTTCGCCGCTCGAAAAATCATCTCTATATGTGTCAGCGTCAGCGAAGCCCGCGAACAGCATGGAAGAAACAAAGGCCTGAATAACATTTTTCATCAATCACTCCAAAATTGAGGCCAATTTGTAAACAGATTAGGCCAACTGGGGCCTCGTCAAAAGCCATTGCCTGAAATTCCCGTTCACCGGCGTTCAAGGCCATCACTCCATAATCAGGTATTGGTGGGAACCGACACAAATGAATTTTTTGCTCTCAACCCTGTTTAACCGCCTGCGGTGCTAGCGTCGGCCTCTGAGGTGCGCACAACTGGCATGATTGCCGTCAGACCAATGTCGACTTTCCCGACATAGTCCTCAATCAATGTTCAAATGCGTCAATCAAGTCGTCGAATCCAATAGTTTCGAAGTTTGGATTTTACGCCGAAGAACATTTCAAAGAAAAGTGTTTCGCAGTCGTTCACAAGCCGATTGTTTGTTCTGATAGCCATTATCTTGACTGAATTGGTTCAATGAAATTTGGCTCGGCATAGAGAACCTCCGGCAATTCGTTGAGCGTTTGTGCTACGTTCAATGCGGACATTCCCGATGTATCGACAAGAAAGGTGTTGGCCGCGAAGCCGAGCTTCCGCCGAAGTGTCAGCCCGTTTCCCTTCAACCACGCGTTAACGGCGACTCCGTCGAGATCCTCGCTGATCTTCACAACGAGCGTGCGGCCCAATAGCTTTATATGCCCATCTCCACCCAAGAAAACCTCCAGCGCTTGGTCGAGATTTGTTTCTTCCGGCACGTTGAAGGTCCAACCGGCACCAAGAAACGACTCCAGATCGGATCTAGCGTTGTCCGACACGTCTCGCATGCTTTGTCCAAGAACGTTCGCGCTGACCTTGACGGCCGCGACACCGGGAGGAAGTGCGCGGAGAGTGTCGACCCTCTGGAGTTTGGCCAAACGGCGCAAGATTGTCGTTTTGTCCATGGTGCCGTTCTCACTTAAACGCCGGTGCTTAGCCTGATTGCTTCTGCGACCGCGTTCGCTGCGTTTGCTCTCCCATGACCAAACCGGGTGTTGCGACCGCCAATGTAAGGAAGTGAGCCGACCTTGTCACATGTATCACGCATCAATGTACGCAGTTCCGACGCCGTCAAATCAGGCTTCTTCGAAAGAGCCAGCGCACCGATTCCTGCAGCGCAGGGCGCGGCGAAACTGGTCCCGGTAACAGGCTGATGCCCGTCTCCACTTCCTGGAAGAAACACATTTCGACCAGGCGCTAGAAACTCTAGCTGTGGGCCATAGCCAGAGCCATCATCTGCATCGTCTCGCGTTGAACGCCCCACAGCCATCACCTCGGGGTGCGAGCAAACCTCATCATGTACAATCTCGTAATTGCCATTGGTACAGGCCCAGAGAATAGGGCATCCCTTTCCGTCTCGACCTTGCGTCGCGGCGACATCAATCGCTTCGTTAAGGACAGCTCGCATCTCCCAATTCGCGCCGTTTGGTCCAAGTGAGCAGGCGATTATGTCTGCTCCCGCAGCAGTACCGCCTTCGCTTGACGGCGCAGCCGCATAGCCGACGGCACGGGCCAAAGTGGATTGCGTCCCAACTTGATCCGATAGGCACGCGATCATTCGTATGTCTGCGCCCGGGGCCACACCGCATCCGCCAACCCCATTATCGGCAGAGGCAGAGATCATACCCGCACAAGCTGTGCCATGACTTTCAGAAGGCATCCCGGCCGTACCCAAGACAAAATCCGCATCTTGCAGGTCTGGTGTCGTTCGGTACCACCCAGATGCCGGGCCAAACCGAAGATCGGTATGACTCGTATGAAACCCATTGTCGATTACTGCGATGTTGACCCCTTCTCCAAGGGTTAAATCCCACGCCGCTTCGGACTGAATATTGATGTGATGCCATTGCTGCCCGAACAAGGGGTCGTTCGGCGTGAACCGTTGACCGACATGTTCGATGAAGTCCGGCTCGGCATAATCCACCGCGTCCTCCTCCATAAGGGCGAGGCACGCGTCGACCACGTTGACTGTGTTGCAATGCCCGCGAAGCACATTAGGGGGAAGACCCTTGCCGTCCACTAAAATCACCTCATGACGCGTCAAGACGTCATCGCGTGCATTTTCAGACGCGTCATCCGCCATGCGTAGGACGACACGCGAGGTTTCCAGCAGCAGCCGCTGGTGTTGTACAAAGACGCGGTTCACCGCCCCATTGCCGCCGCGCGCCGCGCGTTCGTCTCCGCGCAAGCGCCAATACTCTTCGTCGCCATGAAAGAAGTTCATCCCAGCATCCGCAAACCCGATCATCTGGTCGCGCAGCAACGGGTCGCTGTAGAGTTCCTGCGCCGTGTCTTGCGAGGTCGCCTCAATCGACATCCCTAGCAGCTGTTCGCGGGATGCGCTGAGCGCGGTCTCGATGTCCTCACTTCGCAGACTCTGCGATAAGCGGGCTGTACCGTCCGAGCGTTCGGCCCGTGTCGGCAATACCCCAGGAAGCTCCCGTAGGGTCTCCAAACGTTCCCGGATTTTGGATTTACTGAACATGTCTTCCTCCTAATGAATTGTTGTGTGCTGCGTTAGGATTTCATCACCGATCCACTCGGTTTAACCCGTGGCGTCAGCCAGTTGTGAGACGTCATCGGCAAAGGCCAAGATCGCTGCGGCAACCTCTTCCATGACTCTGATGGCGGTTTCGAAATCTGGCTGGAACTCGTGGCCACACTCCATCGTGAAGCCAAGGATCTTGCCCAAATTCTCTTGTTGTAGGTGACGGCTATAGGCATAGTCGTCGCTTGCGCCGGATGTGGCATAAAGCGTGAACGCCTGGCTCACGTCATAGCGATCCCCGTGAACTCGCTCGATTTCAGTGGCCATAACCCGAGCAAGCCGATCAAGTTCATGTGCGTCAGCCGCTTCGATAAATTCCCCATAGCTGTCACCAGATGCGCCACGAGCCCCGTCGAAGGCTGGATTCAAAAAGTGCATCTCAGGGGTGTCGGATTGGTTTTCATCAAGCCCCCAACCGTGAAATACGGATGGGATGGCGCTGTGAACGTCAATGTACCAACGCGTTTCTGGATTTTCGTCCAAGAGCCAAACGACGTTCTGTGTCTCGGGTTCGGATGCTGGTGCCCGTCCGACATATACCGATGGGTGACAGGGATCGTCCGATGCGCTGACAAAGCCATCAGCGAATTTACGTTTGAAGTCCCAAGCCACATCGAAGTTCCTGTTCAGGTCGACCCCACGGCAAGTATGGCCTGCGCCGTCGTTGAAAGATCGGTTCTTTCGCCATAGCGCTTCTTGCGTTTGACTGAAGTGGCGACCGTCAGGATTGGCGCACGGAAGCACCACCAACCGTATCGTGCGACATATGCGGCCTATGACCTCGTGTGAGAAAGCGCAATCGCCGTAACTTAAGCCGGTGCCGTTATCGCGAGCCTCTAGAAGATCAGCCGCTAAGTATAGAAGGGCGTCAGGCGGCACCCATTCGCGGGCGTGAAGACCACCTACCAAGACCAGGGTGGGCCGCTCGGTTGCATCGTCTGCCCCAAGCGACAAAGCGCGAATGTTTCGACCTTCAACGGAGCGCTGGGGCAAGTCGATCAGGGTAGTGTCGCTTGGATAAGCCTGCGCCAAGGCGCGAACGCCAGTGTCGATCTCTTCAATGTTCAAGTATGCCATGGCTTTATTCCTTTCGGCCGAAACCGCGCGGCAATTGCCCATCGGCAAAGCGATTACCAGTGGCAACCATTTGGATTCTGGTGGCTTGCGGCGCGAGATCACCAAGATCATCGACCTCTATGCCCCCACTTCTGCGCGCCCTAAGCCGACCAAGCTCTTCGCGCTCACCAAAGGCAAAGGTCTCGAAGCGCTCATTTGTTTTCCGCGCGGCTGGACGGCAGCCAAGATCCAGATCGGTCCCGGCGAGGAAAGCTCTAAGGTCCGCGAGCGTCGGCGCGGAAATCCGGAGTTTCTTCATTGTGTCAATCCTCTTCATCTGTACCGTTGCGCCTCGCACAGTCGAGGCGCTACGCGGGGATTTGAGCCCCTTGTCCAAGCTTTATTTTCCACGCACAAATGTCTTGTCTGACCCTTGCGCTCAGGACGTTGGAAGTCGCGAGTCTTTCGCCCAATGCCTTCACATCTCGGCCGAAAACTATCCGAGACTCTCAAGAGTTAAGCTCGCACCCCAAGCGTGACTTGAGCGTGACGTGACAAAGAAAGCCCGAATTAAAGAAGGTGACATGAAGTGGATCATCGCCAATACTGGAGACATAATCATGCAAGCTGTGTATGCTGCCTAACTATTTCGGATGCTCCGTTTTATCGGAACAGTAATCGAAGAAAGATTAATCCGCGTAATCTTAGGCGCTTTCTTCAGCAACTAAACTTGGTGTTACAATATTCGGGGAACGATAATTTGCGACTAATTGAGTACCGCCGCAAAAGTAGTGCGGGGCGCGGGATCACAAGAATTCAGCGCTACGGGTCGATTGCGCTGGAAAGTCGCAAAGCAAAAACGCTCGCCTCCGATGTCACGAGCCAGGTAACCGGCGACGTCCAACGTATGGTGTCAGGAGTGATGGGAGAGATTTCAACACTCATGCTTGTGTGTCCGAGAGACTTCATCAATGATATTGCCTATCGCGAAATCTTGAGCGCCATCCTGTTGGAGTTCTCGAACCGCGCAGCGGTCATTCTATGCGCGGAATGGGATGTTGCAGATATTGCGGCAGTTCTCGACAAAATCATTGGTCAAGTGGGTTTTCCTGCTGAACGGATTACCCGGGTGACGCTTTATTCTGGCGAGGTCACACCCTTTGCTCAAGACATTTGTGTCTGCCTCGAACGCAGCCAGTCGAGTGGGACAGGTACGTTTTTCTTCCTGGAACCCACAGAATTCTTCCGTTTAGATGATAGGAATATTTGCGACGCCGTCGCCGATACGATTACGCAAACCGTGCTACTATCTCACCTGCGTTTTCATGGCGGCAATATGCTATGTTCCGATACTGACATCCTCATCGGCTCGGATCATTTCCAGGAAAACCAGCCAACCACTGAAGGTTTATCGGCTGCACAAATCACAGTCTCCACCCTGCAAACCTTCCGCAACTCTCTCGATGAAACGCGTGACGCCATGCAACTTCGCTGTGAGGATACAAGTGTACCGGAGCCGGTCAATCTACCGGAAGATGGCGAATTGACATTTCACTACCTGGACGAACAGGCAGTCGGGAGGTCGCAGCCATTGTTTCACATCGATATGTTCGTGACGCCGCTGGGCAAGCTGAATGGTCGACAAATGGTTGTCGTCGCGGAGCCAGAAGCCTCCCCGCAATGGGGTGGACAAATCGATCTTTTGTCTAGCCTTCCGTTTCAAGAGATCGTGGATGAGTTTGTTAGACAGGATTATCTCGTGGCGCGCATCCCGATCACCACAAAGACCCTTGGGATGCGACCGTGGCGGCAGCGCGTGCGCTGGCTTTCTGACAGGAATCCCAACCACCGCAGGATCCGGGACGCGGCGATGAAGGCTGGTGCCGGGATGAACGAATTCATTGGCATCCGCGAGCATCACATCCTGTCTTGGAACAATGTTATGGTCGAGAACATCGGCTGGGATAGCCTAAAAATCCTGATGCCAACCTACGGCCACACATTCGATAACAGATGTCGTGGGGTTTACGAGAAACTTGGCGCCCGCGTTCAGGATATACCTGACATGACCGTTTTGGCGACGTTGCGCGGTGCGGTGCATTGCGTCGTGCGTGACGTCGCGCGAAGAGGTGGGACAGAGTTTCCCGCGCCTACGGGGATTGCCTGAATGGCAACTCAGAAGCATTTTGAATCAGTTCTTCGTCCAGAGTTACGCCTCTACGGCCCTCCACAACTCGTAACCGAAACAGGTTCCATCCCCATTTTCGATCGCGCCGCGCAGCTGATCGGTCTGCTTGCGCTCTGTGATGAGGGGATATTGCGTCGTTCAAAAGTGGCCGAAACACTTTGGGGAGATGTGCAATCGGGCTTGGTTAATTTGCGACAGACGCTGAAAAGAATAAAGAATGGACCGAGCATTGTGGCTGGTATTCTGGTCGTAGACGGTACGCACCTTCGTTTGGACACAGACGCTTGTGAAATCGACGTCCTTCAGGATCCGAGCCTTTCGCCACGCGTTGACATACCCCTTGGCGAATTTCTGGACGGTGTTACCGCACCAAGCAATGCTTTTGAAGATTGGCTCCGCAACGCTCGTGTTGAACTTTTCGATAGACGCCGCCAACAGGCGCGTGCTGCTATTAGCCAGGCGCTGCGCTACGGTCGATGCGAAATAAGTCAATTGGAAAAGCTTGCGAACCAACTTCGCGTTTTTGATGATGGTAACGGGCAAGTCGAAGCCACAATCGAAGGTGCTATGCGAACTGTGGCGGGCGGCATCAACCTGATCGCTGCGCGAGCGACAGAGCCACTCTCTCGGGTAGAGCCAGCGCAAGTGCCGCGTTTGGCGTTTCTCAAACCATCAGGCGGGGCTGTGGGACCTATCCCTATCGAGCGCTTTGTGGAGGATGTGGCGGACCGGCTATCGCGGTTCCGCACCTTCGCAACGCTTGCGACATATTCAAGTTTTGCGATCAGCCGCAAGGATATAGAGGCAAGCGCGCGCCGCCGAAACGTATCCTTCATCGTTGAGACGCGTGCTGTAGACGGTATGAGGGATCCATACCTCGCTGTAAGGTTGGTGCGCATGAACGACTCAAGCATCGTCTGGGCGACTGAGATACCGTTGAGGTCGGATATGCTCCAGTGGGATGCCTGTCGATTTGCACAAACCTGTGCCGCGACCCTAGCGGAGCAAGTGGAAGCTGATCTTGCACTGAAGGCACAATCCAACAGCGAGCCGAGCGCGTATCTCCACTACTTGAACGGGCGCGGGCAACAATTGCGAGGCGACCTTCCAGCGATGCGCCGTGCTAGGAATAGCTTCCAAGCTGCTATTCGAGTGGAACCACGGTTTGCTGTTGCGCGGGCACGGATCGCCGAAACCCTAGTGGTCGAGTGGATTTTGCGTGGCGGCACCGACGGAATGCTGTTGAACAAGGCCTATGATCAGGCCATCCTGGCCCGCGAGCATGACCCGAGCGCCGCCGAAGCGCATTGGATACTGGGATCGGCGCAGTTGTATCGGCGGGAATACGAGCCTGTGGCGCGCCACTTTGAAACAGCCGAAATGCTGGCGCCCCATTCTGCCGATCTTGTTTTGAACCATGCCGACGCAATGTCGCTTCTAGGGGAATTGGATCGCTCCGAAGTACTTTTTCGAAGATCACTAGATCTTAATCCAACGCCGCCAAACCGATATTGGTGGTTTGGCGCAAGCATCGCATTGTCTCGCGGCGACTTTGGGGTTGCTGCGGACCGATGCGATTTGATCGACTCCGACGAGGTCGCGGTGGGAACGCGCACAGCGTGCTACGCTTTGAGCGGCCAAATCGAAAAGGCTGGGTTGTGGGCAAACCGTCTGCGTGAAGTGCTGCCTGGGATTTCGGTTGAAGATCTCGCAGGGTTAATGCCAGGTCCTGCCGATAGTGCTTTGCAAGAAAATTACAAGGAAGGCCTCCGAATCGCTGGCCTATAACGACTGAAGGAGAATTACAAATGTCTGATGAAGTTCCGCACACTTTCACGTTGTTTGAGTACGATGGGTCTTCAAACCCGGCTACGTCGATGTATATCTTATATCCAGACTCGGTCGTAAGGGCTGGCGGAGACTCTTACGTTGCTACAGAAAACGAGCTAGCTGCCGCTCAGAGTCTAATTTTCGACCCAGACGGCCCCTCCATAACTGGCACCGACACTACCTTGGGGGCCTTGGGTATTGACGACTTCGATAAGGTGCTTAATGAGGCCATTATTAGCCGGAGCGGCACCGCGAATGAGAACGCAATCAGAGCGCAATTACAGATCCTCGCGGACGCAGCACGCGCGCTTACGGTGCTTGGCGTAGACGTCGTTATAGGCTTTAAGACAGCAGCTGGGGATGAACTGCCGCCAATTGCAATTCGGGGCTCTCGTTGACGCCACTTCCCTTCGAACCGGAGGTATTTGGGATTTCCCGTTTGGCAAGCCAGGGCGGACTTTCACAGTTCGGCTTGCCAGTCTGGAGCGCCATACGTCCTAACGCGCGATCGTTCGTTGTGACAAATGGCAAAGGTTTAACAGATGAAGGTGCTCGGCTCACGGCCGCCATGGAGGCAGCAGAATGCGCCTGTGCTGAAAACGTCGAACATGTCGTGACTTTTTGGGGAAGCTTGGCGGAGCTTCAACTTGCTGGGGCGCAAGTGATTGAACTTGCTACATGCGCACGGTTCGTCGGACAATCCTTCGATCCCCACAGATCCAGAGGCTGGGTCAAGGGCACAAGCTGGCCAGACCGCGAAGACATTTACGCGCCATTCGAGCTGGTCGGCCTGGATTATCGTGTTGGTTTCGAAACCTGGGATCACGACTCCTTCATCATGGGCTCTGGTGGGCTCGCAGCACATGTCAGTATCGACGGCGCGCGCCTCCACGCACTTCGCGAACTGATTGAACAAGAGGCACGGCTTTTTTTGACGACGATCCCAGGGTATGCGCGCAAACGGCGCCGATTTGATCCAAGGGCGGTGCTTCCAGATCCATGCATGGCCGTGCTTGAACGCCTCGACGCGCTAGGAATATCAGCAGAGTTGATCGACGCGACCACAGATATCGGTGTGCCTGTGGTTCTGGCCGTCCTGCACGAACGGGGCGACATGACAAATGCCCGCTTTTCCCGCGCCGGGGGCTGCGCTTGCGCACCGACACACACCGAAGCCGCAGCGAACGCGTTTTTTGAAGCCATTCAAACCAGTGTCACGGACATAGCGGGCGCGCGCGACGATCTTTCATTGGAATGCTACACGTATAGAACCGCGCCGAGCCCACAGCCGCGTTCCGCAGTAACCCTACCCGAGTCGAAATCGATTGGTGAAACATCGGAGGCGCTATGCGCGGCTCTAGCGCGAGTAGGGTTGGCGCAGGTAGTTTGGTTTGACCTCAGCCCGCCATCAAAAGAAGTGGTTTGTGTCAGGGCAATCGTGCCGGGCCTTGAGTGCTTAGCTGAGGCGGACCGCAAACCACGCCGAGGCATCCGCTTTAACTTGCGCGCAATTCTGGCCGAATTTTTATGAACCGCGTTGTTTGTGTCGGCCCAACACTACATGGTCTCTCCATCGAGCCGCGGGACGGCCTTCTTTTTCATCCACCTCTCGCACGCGGTGATCTGTTGCGTCTTGTCGAACTGGGCGCGAAAGCTATCCTTATCATTGATGGGTTTTTTGGGGATCGCCCGAGTGTAGGGCACAAGGAGATCCTTTTTGCTTTGTCGCGCGGGGTTTTTGTAATGGGATCCGCCAGCCTCGGCGCGCTGAGGGCCGCCGAATGCGCGGCTTTCGGGATGGTGGGCGTCGGAGGCATCTTTGAGGAGTACAAAGAGCTGCGCCGTGTCTGCGATGCAGATGTCGCAGTTGCGCACGCGCCCGAAGCATTAAGCTGGCGGCCGTTGTCAATTGCGATGGTGGATATTGAAGCCACCCTATCCCGCTTGACCAGCAAATTCGAAACAAATCAGATCGACAAACTGACACATGCGGCACGTGCGCTGCATTTCACCCAACGCCAATGGCCTGAAATTATTGCCAGGGCCGGATTGGGTGAGGGCCTCGTACATGTGCTTCACGAACATGAAGTTTCCCGCAAACGCATTGATGCTGTGAAAGCGATTGAAGTCTTTAAGGGCCACCTCTTGGCTCCTGCTTCTATGAACTTCGAGATGACAAGGCCGTTCGCCGCCGACATGAAACGCTATGCCCCTGGGCTGGCACGGGACATCATCCTGTAAGTCTTACCTGCCCACTAAAGCTTCGCGCCTTTGACCTGATCCATAGCCTGCCTCGCAAAAGTAGTTCCAGCATTCTTGCGGTGTGAACAGGTCGCAGACTTCGGCCAATGCATTGAACATCTGATCGAATGTCCTGGCACTGATCCTCCGAAGGTGTGCTTTCAGTGTAAGCATCCGGCGAGGCTTGCAATTACCCATAAGTGTCTGGCGGTGAGGTTGCGATGCGGGTTTGTGATCAGCTTCCAGAAAACGGGCGCTTGGCCCTGCGGCGGGTCGAGTTCCTCGGCGTGGATGATCTGGAGGTCCTGATGCCGGTATTTCCGCTGCTTCCCGATCGGCGGGCGGACCGTCATGGTGGCATGCCGGACAGACAACACGGCGCGATGATCCTTGCCCTGCCTCCGAGCCACATCCGCAACCGAAATGCCGTCCCGAAAACTCTCCAGAACAATCAACGCTTTCACATGCTCAGGCCAACAACGCCGACCACTCGGCCCCGTCACAACATCGATACAGTAAATAAAATTCTTGAAATCTCGGTTGACTGTAACGCACCGAAGCTGGTCCGGATCACGGCCGCATCACGCTCGTGGTGTCATTTTGAGTGAAGACGAGCGAAACACTGACTTTATTGCGACCAGGACTTGTGCTGATTTTTTACCAGTCCAACTCGCGTAGGAGGTAGTCTATGAGTTTGATCCAACTAGGAAGTGCCGCAACGCGCCGCCAGTTTTCTCAAGGAGAAAAAAGACAACGTGAGGGCGAGGTTGCTTTAGCGGGGGTTTCCGAGCTTACGAGAGGTGGAGTTACAATGGCGACCGCAGCCATTCGCAACGAGACCGACACAGAAACTGAAAAAGCGCTCGAACAACTGATCCGATATTTACCGACGGAAACAGTGACGTTGTTTCTCGCGGCCGTCTCCTTTGCTAACGCGTTCGATCACGTGAGTTGGATTGCGGCGCTTATGCCATTTGGGCTCATTGCCCTGTTCACCCTCATAACACCGTTGATTCTTTTGGCCGCTGCTTTTGCGACTTTTGTAGAGGCCCAGCGCAAAGGCACGATACCGGCAGACACAGCGTTCTCGATACCTGTATTCGATATGATCGCCTCCGCTATTGCCTTCGTACCTTGGGCTTTAGCCGTGCCTGGTCTCTTCCTCGAAGGAGTCGGAGATGTGGAGGAGACGCGCGAATTGACAGCGGAACTCGCTCAGGTGGCAGCGGCCTTTCTAGCATTCGTTACGTCTTGGGCTCTATCGCTGGTCCGTCGGATTATTGGGCCGGGCGCATGAGAGTGGCTGAATTTGTTTGTCGGATGTGGCGCGGCCACTTCGGAGATGGTCTCTCGACAACGATGAGCAAGAGGGGCTGTGTCGGAATTGCAATACTAAGGTTCTCAACCGCGTTGAGCGAGCTTGGCTTATTACAGAAAGGCCAGCAGCAGATAATCGATTTTCTGGCCGAGCACGGAATCGAGTTTACCGGTGGAGGGGAAGCCACGTTATCGTTCGCGGCCTCACCGGAAGTTTTCTGTACGCTGTTTACCAGTGCCGACCCGGAGAGTCTGCGAACTGTGGTTCGCAGGACCGATATCGTGGGGCGAGCGGGGTCTTTGCAGACACGAACATCTCGGTACCTGCCGAATTGGAGGATCTGGTCAAGTTCATCTCGGTCGCCTCACCCGCCCAGCGTTTTTGATTCCTGCGGGATGCAAGCGTCAAGCTCCAAACCAAGGGAAAGCAAGCGCTGTAAGCAACAGCCATTCCGGCAACACCGCAACGGCAGGGACAGAAGGAGGATACCGATGACCAAAACAGCAGAAGCTGAACACACCCGCAGGAAGGCGTCAGACACTGTCCGGGTCGCAGTTACTTTGCCCGGTGCAAAAACGAAGGCCGGCCCCGTCAAGTGTTCTGACCAGGTCACGGTAACTGGGCAGGGTAAGTATACGATCAGTGCACGCTTTTCGCGAAATCAATATGAAAAGACCTTCGGGACGACCCTTTCACGGCACCGGCTGCCATTCGTGGAGGGCCAGCGACGACACGCGATGTTGTGCAGGGCAGTGCAAGCCCGGGAAGCAACGAAAACCAAGGAGGCAAGCGCAAGACCTGGGCGCGATGAAGCCACTGGAGCCGGATTAATCGATGCAGGCGCTGCGCCCGCAAGGATCTGAACCCTTGAGTTGTTAGCAAGTTTTTTGCAAGCCAAAACGAAGAAGGAAAAAGGATGACGAACAGAAAAGAGCTTATTGACGGAATGATCGCTACTGGTCGCAGCAGTGCGATCGCTGAGTTTGACGATCCTGTACTTGGACCCTTAAGGCTTTTGCCGGGGGTTTGGAAAAACACTGAACCTCTGAAAGGATTTGGTTTTAACTTGATGGCTTTGCCATTTGTGGGCGGAAGCAACGGTTTCAAAATCTTGATGAATCAATATGATGAGGACCTAACATTTTCGGTTGCGGACAAGGGTGTACCAAACCGCGGGCTCACCCGCGACCCAACTACGGGCAGCCCTGATCAAACGATTGTAGCTCTGGACTATTTTCAGAAGATCACTCAAATTGACTCGGGTGAGTTCGCCGAATCCGGGCTTCATCAACGGTTTGATGGGCAACGTATCCACAAGGAGCCAGGACTCTGGCTCCATATGGTTGACCATAACACAGATGACATAAACATAGCTCGCTTGGGAACCATACCACACGGAAACAGTTTTCTTGCTGTAGGTCGCGCTCCAAACCGAAAAGAAAATGAAGAAGACGAAGACAACTTTGGCTTGCTTGAGAATCCTAATGATGAGCAACTTGAGCAGCTACCCAACGCGCTCATTCCTGACATCAATGGCGTGGTGGTTGGGGGAGGTGAGAATCCTGACGAAATCGATCTAGAGCCAATTCTCGACCCAAACACAGGCGAAGTGCTAATTGACTACTTTGAGCCATACCGACACTTTCATGAGAACCCGTACAAAGGAAAAATCCCGATTGCCGGTTTTGGCGGATTTGACCCAGTACACTCAACAGAGCTCTTGAGACTTGCTCTTAAAGAGGTTCTTATACCTATCGGTAGAATAAAGAGAGTATTTCGCCTAAGAGTGGACTCAACTCTAGACCATGCAGCAGTCAATAGATTCACTCATACAGGGATAATAAATACACCGTTTGTGGTTCGGCAAGCTGATGCAGCTGCAATGAATTCGACCTTTTTAATCTACGAAATAGAGGATTCGGAGACGGGTCAGAATCGATATTTTTTGCAGTATGCGCAGAACGTGATTTTAGACTTTATCGGCCGCCCGGACGGTCACCCAGGTCGAGCTCGATGGCCACACGTATCAATTAATACGATGGAGCGTGTTTCTGATGTGATCCCTGAAGCGTTGATAGATAGTATTCTGTAGCGACAGAGTATCACACTAGCGATTGTTCGCTTATTATATTGAGAACAGCCAATCAATGAACAATTCAAAAAACCGGTTTTTTGACGGCAAAACAGTGAGGCCTAGGAAATTGACCGATACAACCCATTGAATCCAAGATCACACATTACCGACACTTTTTGAGAACCTATTGGAAAGGACTAGTTTGATGGAGACTATGAACTCGCAGGCCGCCCTAGCCTTGAGCCTTTTGCTTTGGTCGACTCCCGCAAGTGCTCAGATGACAGTGACCGTTCTGGGCGACGCTGACGACACCGTCCGGGCTGAGATCGGGCGCAAACTGCCGGACTCGGTTAAGTTTGCGACATCCACCGATGGGCTTGCCTTCAGCACGTCACCCAACATCGTTCTGCATTTCATGGAAACGCCGGATGTGAGCACCATCCAGGACACGATGGATCAGTTGGAGCGGAACGGGGACTACTCGGTTAATATTCTGATCATCGAAGAGGCCGATGGTTTTAGCTGGCTGGACCCGATCACCGTGCCGGACAATGTCTGGACAGCCGTCGCAGTCCGATCGCGTGACACCATGGAAGTGCAAACGCTCTATGAGACGGCGCAAGTGACCTATGATGGCGCGGGCGTTGAATACGATCTTGACGACATCGCATCTGCCGCAATGCGGACCGTGATTATGGGCCAGGCGCAAGACAATTTCGGACATATCTCACGTCTTGGGGTTCTTGATCCGTGGTTTGTCAGCTCTGGTGCGAGCGAAACAGCACAAAACGACTTGCTGAAAAAGTTTGACGTCGACAAAGGCAACATATCACCAGGCACCTTTGCCGCGTCCGGCTTGCGTGACACGCGCTTTCTGGAGGATGGCATCCAGACAGATATGGAAGCGACGGCGGCCTATGTGATGGCAAATAAATGTGACACCAGCGATGACTGGTATCCCGAAATTGCACCAGAGTTGCGTTTGCAGACTTTTGATCTGAGGAACTGACCTTGCCTTCGGTGTGGCTGGGTCGCGTCAGGACTTGGGGTCTGACTGCCCTTTTGGGCGCAACAATTGCCTTGTCGTTCGGGCCGGTTGTGGCATTGGATCTAACTGCACCGCCAGCATTGTCGCTGTATGAATTTCGGCAAAGCCTCGAGACCTTAGGCTCCGACGATGGCGCCGTACCGACATTTGTCCCCAAAGATACATGTGCTGCGACGGACGACAGTGTTCAAGCCAGTGCCTTGCGCCTAACGATCTTGAAGGAGAACAATCTGGAGCCCGAATCTGCCATTGACCTGTCTGGCATACAAATACTGGGTGATCTCGATCTAAGCGAGATTGAATTCAGGCGTCCCTTGCAGATCGAAGACGCAACGCTGTGTGGGCGCCTTGTCATGTGGCCTCGCACTGTTTTTAAGCGTGGCGCGACATTCAAAGGTACAACGGTCTTGACTGGTCCTGACGATCCCCGTTCAGGGGTTATTGTAGCGCACGGGATGAGATCGGCAGCGGACATGGATTTCACGGACGTGCGCACGGGCGCCATTTTAATGAAGGGTGCCAAAATCGAAGGACGGGTCGACCTTGAAGGGGCCGAGTTCGGAGCCGTTGATCTGCACGGCGGAGAGGTCGGCACGCTCACAATTACTGCTGCGTTTCAGTCAAACGCGATAGCCCTCGAGTTGGCACGGGTCTTGCAGCGTCCTCCGGATGTTCTCAATACCCGCGACTGGCTGGGAGATCATCCACCGATTTTCCTTAGAGGTGTCGCGCGCTTGTCTGACTTGCAAGTGAACGGGCAGCTGAATGGCGAGGGCTTTCGGTCCGAAGGTGTGACCATTCTGAACGATGCAAAGGTAGAGGAAGTCCGGTTTCGGCAATCGCATTTCGGTGCTTTGGATATGCGTGGAGTGCATGTTTCGACGGATGTCCGCATGATGGGTGCAACTTTAGGGGATGGGCTTTCTTCATTGGCTGGTGAGATCGGCTGTGCACCTCGCGAAGTAATGCTGTTTGCAATAGATTTCGTCGATTTTTCTGGTGCCCACATAGGCCGTGATCTGAAGCTGGAAGCCTGGCAGGCTACCGCGAATGGGTCCCACAAACGCACACAACTGAAAGCACCGACATGTATGGCGCGTATGCAAGTGGCCGGTCATGTTGACATTTCGGGCATTGATGCTGGCGCATTGTCTTTTCGTGCCACACAGATCGGGCAATCTCTTAAGCTGGAGACTTCCGAAAGCGGCGCCTTAACCGTTCGGCACCTTGATCTGAAAGACGCAGCTGCACGGACGCTCGTCCTTGGGTCTAATCTGCGGTTCCCGGAAATGACCGATTTGGCCGACATCACCCTTGAACGCATCGATAGCCCCGAAGGCCCGGAAACCATCAAGGCAGCAATGTCCAAGACAACTATAGCCGTACGCACAGTTGGATATCTGGCCTTTGAGCGGGCCTTCGCAAATTCTGGTGACTTGCTGGCTGCGCGTGACGTCGCCCATTTTCGCGAGCATGCGATTACCGAAGCGCGGCCGGTCTGGGCAAAACCGTTCAGGTGGGTGGCCAACGCGCTGAGCGGTCACGGTCTTCGCCCGGAACGCACGTTGTTTGCACTTCTGGTCGCGTCATTTGTCGGAATGATCGTCGCACTGCAAGCGCCAGAAGCGCGGGCTTTTCTGGCCCGTCAGAACGCCTCCCCGCCAGCACGCCCGTCGGCTCAGTGCGAACGTCGTGCGTGGATTTTTTTCGATGCGTTTTTTCTCAGTTTCGATCGTTTGATACCGATCATTTCTCTCAACGACGAGCACAAGAAAATCGTGTTCCGCGCAAAAAGATGGACGAGGGTTTATTTTGTCGTGCACGGCATCTTCGGTATGCTTCTGGCGGCGACCGCAATCGGCGTTTTGGGCAAAGGCCTTGGCCTAAATGGCTGAAGGCTTTCACGTCAATATGAGTGTATTTTTGCAGGCTAGCGGTAAAAGAGCCGTAGGATCATGGCGTGCAGGGCCGCGAGGAAAGCGACCTTGTAGGTCTTGCGCCAGCGCGTTGCGCAGCGCCAGCTTACGATGGGCCGTCAGTTCCATAACGAGGCGGTCCGAGAGTAGTTTGAGGCCGTCGTCTTCCTCTTCGTCTTCGGTGGCGAGTGCGACGGTGTCTTCCGCATCGTGGACGGTTGCATCTTCGGGCGCAACGTCCCCTACGTCATCCGCCTCTTCTACTGGCTCGTCCTCAGACCGGACATAGCCGCGCTCGATGCGAAGCCGCCCGGAACCGTCGATGCTAACGAAAGCCCCTCTCAAGGTCAGGTCGCCCGCCTCGAACCGGATCGGACGTGCCTGCAGCGCCTAAGTCGCCGTCTTGATCTCGCCTACCACGACGATTCTGGAAAATGGGCTGCAGGACGAATTTCAAACAGCTGATCAAGACAGCCGGCAACTATGGGATGCAGTCAGCAAGTTGGACGCAGCAGTCGCTACCACGATACCGCTTCTCGTCGGGCGATGGGAACGGTCTTCGCGGGCGCGGACAGGTGACGAGAAAATTCTGGCTGCAGCGATTGAACTGCGGACTGCGGCGGAGTCACTTCAGATAGCGGGGCGGGCGAGAAAGCAAAGATAAGTGCGAAATACGCCGTCGCCTGAAGCGCTAACCCTCTATTACGCTACAAGCCTCGGGACCGCGCTCTCCAACAAACGCAAGTATCGTTGGTTGCGAACTCCCGCAACCAACGATACTTGCGAAGCGCCCTCCGGGGCGCTTTCGTCGTTTTGGACAAGGCCTGGACCTGTCGCGCTTTCGTGCCGCCCCAAGTGCTCGTTTAGGCCACTTTCCTTTCGAAAGCGACGGGGCTTTTCCAGCCCAGTGCTGAATGGCGACGACGCGGATTGTAGAAGCCGTTTATGTATTCGAAGATGGCCATC